>CAVSWF010000001.1:0-140627 GCA_963731645.1 uncultured Thermoleophilaceae bacterium
AATGGGCCGACGCTGCAGTGACGGATGGGGATCCCATTCCAGCGCCGAGCGCGGCACAATCCGATGGCCGCCGAGTAACGAGCGTTGATGGCGGGTCCCGGCGACAACACGCGCAACAAGCCGAAGAACGGCTCCGACTCGGACGTCTTCAAGCGTGCCGTGACCGTCTGCATGCGCGCCATCTCCGGCGATCACGAGCTTGAGGTCGGTTTCGCCAAGGACAAGCCGGCGCTTGCCGGAAATCGCGCCCGGCTCCCCGAACTGCCGAAGAAGCCGACCGGCGTCGACATAGCGGTGACGCGCGGCCTCGGCGATTCCATGGCGCTGAAACGCGCCTGCCACGATCTGCGGATCCACAGCCAAATTCGCACCCGAGGGCAAGCAGGCGCGCGCCGTCTACGATGCGGTCGAGCAGGCCCGCGTCGAGGCGATCGGCGCTCTCAGGATGACCGGCGTCGGCGACAATATCGGCCATATGCTGGAGGACAAGTTCGCCAAGGCCAATCTCGCCGAGGTGCGCGACCGCGCCGACGCGCCGATCGAGGAGGCGCTGGCGCTGATGGTGCGCGAGAAGCTCACCGGCCGCCCAGCGCCGAAGAGCGGCGAGCGCGTCGTCAACCTCTGGCGCGAATGGGTCGAGGAAAAGGCCGCCGCCGACCTCGACCATTTGCTTGGCAATGTCGACGACCAGCAGGCCTTCGCCCGCGTCGTGCGCGAGATGCTGGCCTCGATGCAGATGGCCGAGGACCTCGGCGACGAGGAGCAGTCGGACGACGTCGAGGACAGCGAGGATCCGCAGCCGCAGGGCGAAGAGCAGAGCGAGGAGGGCGGCGAGGACGATTCCGGCGCCGACCAGTCGCAGTCCGACGACCAGGACGCTTCGACCGACGAGGAACAGGCCGGCGAGATGGACGCGGCGGACGCGACCTCCGACGAGTTCTCCGACGACGATGACCCGGATGCCGAGACGCCCGGCGAGGCCAAGCGCAAGGACAATCCCTTCGCCGACCTGCCGAAGACCGTCGACTACAAGGTTTTCACCACCGCCTTCGACGAGACGGTCGGCGCCGAGGAGCTTTGCGAGGAAGAAGAACTCGACCGGCTGCGCGCCTTCCTCGACAAGCAGCTCGCCAATCTTTCCGGCGTGGTCGGCCGCCTCGCCAACCGGCTGCAGCGCCGCCTGATGGCGCAGCAGAACCGCTCCTGGGATTTCGACCTCGAGGAAGGCTATCTCGATCCGGCGCGGCTGGTGCGCGTGGTCATCGATCCGATGCAGCCGCTCTCCTTCAAGCAGGAGCGCGACACCAAGTTCCGCGATACGGTGGTCAGCCTCGTGCTCGACAATTCAGGCTCGATGCGCGGCACGGCCGATCACGGTCGCGGCGACCTGCGCCGACATTCTCGCCCGCACGCTTGAACGCTGCGGCGTCTCTGTCGAGATCCTCGGCTTCACGACGCGCGCGTGGAAGGGCGGTCAGGCGCGCGAGAAATGGCTGAAGGACGGCAAGCCGCCGAGCCCCGGCCGGCTGAACGATCTGCGCCACATCATCTACAAGTCGGCCGACCAGCCTTGGCGGCGGGCCCGGCGCAATCTCGGCCTGATGATGCGCGAAGGCCTGCTCAAGGAGAACATCGACGGCGAGGCGCTGCTCTGGGCGCATCAGCGCCTGATCGGCCGGCCCGAGCAGCGCAAGATCCTGATGATGATCTCGGACGGCGCGCCGGTCGACGATTCCACGCTCTCGGTCAATCCGGGCAACTACCTCGAACGGCATCTGCGCGCGGTCATCGAGCTCATCGAGACGCGCTCGCCGGTCGAGCTGCTCGCCATCGGCATCGGCCACGACGTCACGCGCTACTACCGCCGCGCCGTCACCATCGTCGACGCCGAGGAGCTTGCCGGCGCGATGACCGAACAGCTCGCCTCGCTGTTCGGCGAGGAGACCGCGCGAGACAACCGCCGCAGCGGCCTGCGTCGCGCCGGATGAGAAAACTCTCGTACCGAACGGTTTTTCTTGCGCTCGCTGTCGCGGCCGCAGGCGCCGGCATTTTTGCCGTCACCGCAGAGCAGCCGGTCAGGGCCGCGACCGTCGGCGTCGAGCGGCTGGAGATTTCCGCCCGCCCGATCCGCTATTTCCAGATCGGCAGCACCGAGGCGCGTTTCGGGCCGCTCGAATTCGTCGGCGGGCTCGAACTCACCTCGACGTCGCGCGACCTTGGCGCGCTGTCGTCCTTCCGTTTCCTGACGCCCGGCGCAGACTTCATCGGCGTCGCCGACACCGGCTTCTGGTTCTTCGGCACGATCGCGCGCGACGCCGACGGCAAGCCCGCAGGCGTCGAGAACTTCCGCATGCAGCAGATGTTCGACCGCTCGGGCAAGATCAGCAACCGCAAATGGGAAGTCGACGCCGAAGGCCTGACGGTCAAGGACGGCGTGGCGACGGTCGGCTTCGAGCGCGATCACCGCATCGCCCAGTTCAGGATCGAGCCGGACGACATGAAGGCGGCATCTGGCGATCTCGACTTCCTGATCCCGTCAAGCGAGCTCAGGCAGAACCGCGGCTTCGAGACCGTCGCCCATGCCCATCCCTATGGGCAGCACGAGGGCGGTCTGGTCATCGTGTCGGAGAAGAGCCTCGACAAGGACGGCAACATCTTCGCCGCGATCATCGAAGGTCCGAACAAGGGCATCTTCACGGTCAGGCGCAATGGCGAGTTCGACATCACCGACGGCGCCTTCCTGCCGAATGGCGACCTGCTCCTGCTCGAGCGCAGCTTCTCGATGGCGACCGGCGTCAAGATGCGGCTGCGGCGCATTTATGGCGAAAGCATCGCCAAGGGCGCGGTCGCCGACGGGCCGGTGCTGTTCGAAGCCGACATGGGCTACCAGATCGACAATATGGAAGGGCTCGACGTCTGGACCCGCGCCGACGGCGCCCAGATGGTCTCGCTCATCTCCGACGACAACCACTCGATCCTGCAGCGCAATCTCTATCCTCGAATTCGTGCTGCACGACGAGGCCGAGCCGCAGCCGACAAAAAGCCCGTAAGGTTTGCCTAACCGGCTCGTCACGACGCCTTGGCGAGCAGTCCCTGGCTCGAGATCGTCCCGGTGCGCATGCTTCGAGATGAAGGCGAGTGCGTCGATCGCCGGCATCGGCCGGGCGAAGAGAAAGCCCTGGATTTCGCCAAAACCTTCGCGGCGCAGCCTCGCCAGCTGATCCGGCGTCTCGACGCCTTCAGCCGTCGTCGTCAGGTTGAAGCCGGAGCCGAGGCCGGTTACCGCCTTGACGATCGCCATCGAGCCCGGATCGGTGCCGATGCCGGAAACGAAGCTGCGGTCCATCTTGATCTTGTCGAAGGGGAAGGAGCGCAGATAGCTCAGCGACGAGTAGCCTGTGCCGAAATCGTCCATGGCGATGCGCACGCCGAGGTCGCGCAGCGCATGCAGGAGCTGCAGGTTCTGCCCGTTCTGCGCGAGCAGCACGGATTCGGTGATCTCGAGCTCAAGCCGGCTCGGATGCAGCCCCGCCTCGTCGAGCGCGGAGACGACCGTCGCCAGCAGGCCGACCTGCTTGAACTGGCAGGGCGACAGGTTGACGGCGACCTTGATGTCGCTCGGCCAGCCCGCTGCCGTGCGGCAGGCCTGCCTGAGCACCCATTCGCCGAGGTTGCCGATCAGGCCGGTCTCCTCGGCCACGGAGATGAATTCGGCCGGACCGAGCAGGCCGCGCTGTGGATGACGCCAGCGCACCAGCGCCTCGAGGCCCGAGATGCGGTCGTCGGCCAGCGACAGCACCGGCTGGTAGTGCAGTTCGAACTCCTCGGCGGCCAGCGCCTGGCGCAGTTCGAGAGTGAGCCCGTGGCGGCGCTCCGCGTTGAAGCGCATGGCGTTCTCGTAGAAACGGAAGGTGGAGCGGCCGTCCGCCTTGGCTGCATAGAGCGCAAGGTCGGCGTTGCGCAGCAGCGTGTTGACGTCGTCGCCGTCCTCGGGGGCAAGCGCGATGCCGACGCTGCAATCGACATGTTCCACGACGCCGTCGAGGTGAAACGGTTTTGAGAAAGCCCGCATGACCTCCTCGGCCAGCGTTGCGGGATCGGCCCGGCGTCCTTCGTCCAGCATGAAGATCAGCGCGAACTCGTCGCCGCCCAGCCGCGCGACCATGTCGGACGGGCCCATCAGCAGCTTCAGCCGCTTGGCGACCTCGATGAGCAGAGCGTCGCCGGCCGGGTGCCCCATGCTGTCGTTGACGTGCTTGAAATGGTCGATGTCGATATACATCAGCGCGAAAGCGCAGGGTGCGAGTCTCGTCGGAAAGCAGCGTGGTGATGTGGTTGGTGAAGAAGCTGCGGTTCGGCAGGCTGGTCAGCGCGTCATGCATTGCTATATGGGCGATGCGCTCTTCGTAGCTGCGCCGCTCTGTGATGTCCTGCGAGATGCCGACGAGATAGCGCGACTGGCTTCCGTCCATCGTCGGGATCGCGCGCTTCATGGTGCGGATGGTGCGCGTGCTGTTGTCGGAGCGTTCGACGCCTTCCTCGAAGGCCAGCACACCGGCGGTTTCCATCGCCTGCCGGTCCTGCTCGCGGAACAGCTGCGCCTGGTCCGGCGTGAAGATGTGGTCGTCGGTCTTGCCGATGATGTAGGACGGCTCGAAACCGACGATCTCGCCGCAGCCGGCATTGTAGAGGATGTAGCGGCCGCCATCCTCCATGTCCTTGACGAACACGCCGATCGGCAGGCTGCTGACGATGCTGTCGAGCAGCGAGCGCGTGTCGCTCGCCTGGCGGTACGCCCGGTTGACCTCGGTGCGGTCGGTTACGATCGCCAGGATCGCGTCGATGCCGTTGAAGCGCACGTTGCGACCATAGGTCAGCACCTCCATCACTTCGCCATTGGCCTTGAGGTGCTGCCAGCGCTCGGCACGGCCAAGGTCGGAGCGCGACTTGACGGCGGCGCGCATGCGCTCGCGCTCGCGTTCCGGACGGATGTCCAGCACGGTCATGCGGGCATAGTCCTGGCGGCTGTAGCCGTAGAGCTTCATCGCCGAGTCGTTGACGGTCAGGAAGCCGAGCGTCTCGGGATCGTAGACCCACATCGGCGTAGGGTGGGTGACGAAGAGCGTCTTGAAATCTTCGTCCTCGGTCGCCTCAAGACCCTCTATGCCGCTTCGGGCAAGCTCGCTCGTTCTAATGTTCATCTAAGCCGCCCGATGCCCCGAATGGGCGTTTGCCCAACTGACCCCGGCGGCATGAATGGCACAAAGTTCCTAACGAATCTAATATATTGATTTTGCACATAATTTGGGCGTGCTGCCGAGCAATTCGGCAGCGCCCGATTTGCCTACGTCTTAGGCTTAATGGGAGATGTACGGCCGCAGTAAAATCGAGTGCCCGGTTGGCCTCAGGCCGGTACCGGCTGCGCCCATTTGGCAGCGATCAGCCGGTAGGGGATCAGCGCGAAGACGGCGATGAGCGAGCTTCACGGCGAGGTCGCCGAGCGCCCAGGACATCCAGCGCGCCGTCTCGACCGACAGGAAGCCCGAGCAGCGGCGCGTTCTCCAGCGCGAAGGCGTCGCTCGGGCCCGACGAAGGCGAAGGCGGCCGAGAAGGCGACGCGTGAAGAAGATCGCGGTGTCGACCACCGAGCCGGCGAGCGAGCCGAACACCGGCGCGCGCCACCAGGACCGCTTGCGCAGCCAGTTGAACACGGTCACGTCGAGCAGTTGCGCGATCAGGAAAGCGGCGCCCGAGGCGACCGCGATGCGCACCAGCCGGTCGGCCGCCGTCTCGAATTCGATCAGGCCGTATTGGAACAGCAGCGGCGGCACGACGATCGAGCAGATCGACCGCCAGCATGAAGCCGACGAAGACGATCTGCGCGCGCAACGGCCGGCCCGTAGCGCCGGTTGGCGAGGTCGGTCACCAGGAAGGCGAAGGGATAGGTGAAGGCGCCCCAGGTCAGGATGTCGGCGAGCGCCAGGCCGCCGATCTGTCCCTGCACCGGGAACTGGACGAGCACGTTCGAGGCCACGACGACAAGCGCCATGGCGGCCACGAAGGGCAGATAGGAAGAAAGCCGCAGCATTTTTTTATCCTGGGTGATGGAACCAGCTCGGGCGGCGAGCGACGCCGCCCGCGAAGGCGGACGAGCATCAGGCGGCCGCCTGTTCGGCGATCTTCTTGGCGATCTGCTTCTTCAGCAGCCGCGCGCGCTGCGACAGCTCGCCGCGTCCGCCTTGGCGAGGAACGCGTCGAGGCCGCCGCGATGCTCGACCGAGCGCAGCGCGTTGGCCGAAATGCGCAGGCGCACATTCTGGTTCAGCGCTTCCGAAATCAGCGTCACCTTGACGAGATTGGGCAGGAACTTGCGCTTCGTCTTGTTGTTGGCGTGGCTCACATTGTTGCCGGACATGACGGCCTTGCCGGTCAGTTCACAAGCACGGGACATTGTTTCGTTACCTTCAGGTCTTCAACGGCCAATGACATCGGCGCACCAGAACGTTGGCGCGCAGTCTCTTCAAGCGGCCTCATGGAAAAGTCGGGGTTCCATAGTGGCATTTGCCGCTTGCGTCAAGCGCGGCCGGCCACGGCGGCGCCAGGCTCGTCTTCCACAGAATGGCCGGATTTCCGGCGTATCGCGGCGCGCAGGGTGCCGCCCGGCGCTGCTGACGGCGCCGAACATTCGAGAATGCCGCCCGCCCATGCTTCCGAACTCTCGCCGCTTCCGCTGCACTTGCTGCCGCTTTCGCGCTGACGCAAGGCCTGCGGCCGCGCGAGCGCCGCTCTACCGCGGCGAATACGCGATCTCTTTCCTCGGCTTCACCGTGGCGCGCGTCGACTTTCGACAGCCGCATCGACGACGAGCGGCTATTCGATCGAAGGCGACGGTCTCCAGCGCCGGCCTTGGCGCCTTCTTCGACGACACGAACGGCACGATCACCGCCTCCGGGCGCTTCGCGGGCGGCGTCCAGCCCGGACCATTTCCGCGCCGACTACCGTCTACGGCAAGAAGCCGACGCTGGTCGACATCCGCTTTTCCGGCGGCAATGTCGTCGAAGGTCGCCAACGACCCGCCGCTGAAGAAGCGCGGCAAGGACTGGGTGCCGCTCGAGCCGCCAGCGACCTGCAAGTCGGTCGCCGATCCGATCGCGGCGACGCTGGTCCGCGCCGACAGCCTGCGACGACGTCTGCAGCCGCAGCGCGCAGGCTGTTTGACGGCGAATTGCGCGCCGACCTGACGCTCACCTATGTCACGACCGGCGACGATGTCGGTCGGCGGCTACGAGGGCGAGACCGTCACCTGCCGGCGTGCAGCTTCAAGCCGGTCGCCGGCTATCGCAAGGGCCGCCGGCGCTCGAATTCCTCAGGACCAAGAGCCGGATCATGGTGACATTTGCCCCGCTCGGCAAAACCGGCGTATATGCGCCGATCCACGCCACGATCGGCACCCAGATCGGCACGATCACGGTCCGGGCGCGGCGGTTCGAGGCCTTGTAGGCGTCATGGAGCGCGCGAGCTCGCGCGCCGCCGGAGAATTTTCGGATGGCGCGCGCAACACTGATCGGCTTCTCGGCGGTCGCCATGTGGGCGCTGCTGGCGCTGCTTGACCGACGCGTCCGGCGAGGTGCCGCCGTTCCTGCTGTCGGCGATCACCTTCGCGATCGGCACGGCGTCGGCCTCGTCGCGCGCCTGTTCATGCCCGCCGCCGACGCAGCCGGCGAAGATCCCGCCGCAGGTCTGGGTCATCGGCATCGCCGGCCTGTTCGGCTACCACTTCTTCTATTTCACCGCGCTGCGCAACGCGCCGGCCGTCGAGGCCAGCCTGATCGCCTATCTCTGGCCGCTGCTCATCGTGCTCGGCTCGGCGCTGATGCCGGGCGAGCGGCTGCGCTGGAACCACATCGCCGGCGCGCTGCTCGGCCTTGCCGGCACGGTGCTGATCGTCACCAAGGGCGGCGGCGTCTGCCTTCGAGAGCCGCTACGTCTTCGGCTATGCGATGGCCGGCGTCTGCGCCTTCCTCTGGTCGTCCTATTCGCTGCTGTCGCGGCGCTTTCCCTCGGTGCCGACCAGCATCGTCACCTGGTTCTGCGCGGCGACCGCGGTGCTTTCGCTCGCCTGCCATCTTCGTGCTCGAGGAGACCGTGCTGCCGGCGAGCGCCGGCCAGTGGCTCGCCGTGCTCGGCCTCGGCCTGATGCCGGTCGGCGCGGCCTTCTACGCCTGGGACATCGGCGTCAAGCGCGGCAACATCCAGGTGCTGGGCGCCGCGAGCTATGCCGCGCCGCTGCTGTCGACGCTGGTGCTGATCGCTGCCGGCTTCGCCGAGCCGACGCTGCGCATCCTCGCCGCCTGCGTGCTGATCACCGGCGGTGCGGTGCTTGCCGCGAAGTCGCTGCTGTTCGGCCGCAAGGCTGCGCCGGCGGCCGCGGCGGACAATGCCGCGCGCATAGGCTGCCTAGCCTGACTTGCCCGGCTCCCAGCCGGGCTCGGCCAGCTCGAACTGCGAAAAGTCGAAGCCCGGCGCGACGGTGCAGCCGACCAGCGTCCAGTCGCCGAGGCTTCGCGCCGTCTGCCACGCAGCCGGCCGGGACGACCGCCTGCGGCCGTTCGCCGCGCTCGAGATCGATGCCCGAGCACCGACGGAGAACCATGCCTTCCGCCTCGTCGAAGACGCTGAGTTCGAGCGGCGCGCCGGCATAATAGTGCCAGACCTCGGCCGCATCCTTGACGCGGTGCCAGGCCGAGACGTCGCCGTGCTTCGAGCAGGAAGTAGATCGCGGTCGAATGGCCGCGCCCGCCGCCGTGCCGCGGCATTGTCGCGGAACGTCTCGGCATACCAGCCGCCTTCCGGATGGCGGCTTCAGGCCGAGCGCCGCGATGATCTCGGCCGCGGTCGATCGCGTCATCCTAGAAATTGTCCTTGCGCTTGCGGATCTCGGCGAAGACCTCGGCGTCGCGTGGCCTTCTCCATGCCGAGATTCTTGCGGATCGCCGGATCGTGCCAGCGCAGGAACGGGTTGGTCGCAAGTTCCTCGCCGATGCGTCGTCGGCAGCGTCGGCTTGTCCTCGGCGCGCAGCTTCTCGACCTTCGGCCGCGCGCTCCTTCAGCGCCGAGTTGGTCGGGTCGACCGTCAGCGCGAAGCGGGCATTGGCCAGCGTGTATTCGTGGCCGCAATAGACGCGCGTCTGCGGCGGCAGCGCGGCGAGCTTCTTCAGCGAGTCGAACATCACCGGCGCCGGGCGCTCGAACAGCCGGCCGCAGCCCAGCGCAAACAGCGTGTCGCCGGTGAAGGCGACGCTGCGACCTCCGGCAGATGATAGGAGACGTGGCCGGCCGTGTGGCCGGGCGTCTCGATGACGTGCGACCGTGCTGTCCGGCGAATTCGAGCGTCGATCCCTCCGCGACAGTTCTCGTCGATGCCCGGAATTTTCGCCGCCTCGGCCTTCGGCCCGACGATCTTCAGCCCGAACCTCTCCTTCAGCGCCAGATTGGCCTCGACATGGTCGCCGATGGTGATGCGTCGTCAGGATCACCGTCGGCGTCCAGCCGGTGCGCTCGATCGCCTCCAGGATCGGCGCTTCCTCCGGCGCGTCGATCAGCGCCGTCTCGCCGCTCTTCGGTGTCGTGCAACAGGACGCCGAAATTGTCCGTCCGGCACATGAACTGTTCGATCTGCAATGCCATTCTCGACGCTCCATTCGCGCTCGGCGAAGATAGGGCGGCGATCCCGCGCTGTCACCATCGCGAGCTGCGCTTCGTTCGCAACGGCCGGCATATTGCTCCGCTGCAAATATCGCCGGAAACCGATTCGGTCTCGGGCGATGCTCTAGGGTCCGCGCATGAATTCGGACATCGTCGATCTGCGCTCCTTCTATGCCTCGCTGCTCGGCCGTCTGGCCGAGCGCTCGATCACCATGGCGCTCTCGTCGGTCTGGGCGAACCTGCCGCGCGAGCGGCTGGTCGGACTCGGCTACACGCTGCCGTGGCTCGACCGTTTCGGCACCGACGCCGAGCGCGTCTTCGCCTTCATGCCGGCGACGCAGGGCGCGGTGAACTGGCCGGCCGCCGGGCCGTCCGCCACCGCGCTGGTCTTCGACGAGGAACTGCCGCTGGTCGATTCCTCGATCGACCGCATGCTGATCGTGCATTCGCTGGAGCATGCCGAGAACCCGCGCGAGACGCTGAAGGAGATCTGGCGCGTGCTGTCGCCGGCCGGCCGCGTCGTCATCGTCGTGCCCAACCGGCGCGGCGTGTGGGCGCGCTTCGAGCACACGCCGTTCGGCACCGGCCGGCCGTTTTCGCGCGGCCAGCTCAACGAACTGCTGCGCGAAGCCAATTTCACGCCGGCCGCCTGGGCCGACGCGCTGTTCTTCCCGCCGTCGAAGCGGCGCTTGATGATGCGCTTCCACAATCTGCTCGAGCGCACCGGCCGCCGCTTGTGGCCGATCTTTTCCGGCGTCATCGTCGTCGAGGCGCAGAAGCGGCTCTATCAGGGCCTGCCGGTCGCGCAAGCGCGCCTCGCGCCGCGTCTTCGTGCCGGTGCTGTCGCCGCAGGGGCCGCCACGCGCAACCTGTTCGCCGATGGCCGCCGACGATCTCGAAGCAGCACCGCGGATCAGGGGGAACATGCTCGCTGAGGCCATGGGACCGGCCCAGATCGCCGCGCTTCTGGTGCTTGCGCAGCGCGGCCTGGAGGAACTGCATTCGCAGCGAAACACGCGCGCTGCTGATCGCCGAGGGCGCGGTCGAGGCCGGGCGCGAGCTACTATCCGGTCGTCGCCGTCGCCCATCTCGCCTGGATCGCGTCGATCTTCTTCCTGATCCCGGCGAGCGCGCCGGTCATCTGGCCGCTGCTGCGTGCTTTTCCTGCTGCTGCAGGTCGTGCGCTACTGGGTGATCGGCACGCTCGGCCGCTACTGGACGCACCGCATCATCACGCTCCCCGAGGCTCCGGTCGTGAAGGCCGGACCGTATCGCTGGCTGAGGCATCCGAACTATGCCGTCACGCTTGCCGAGACCTTGCTGCTGCCCTCGGTCTTCGGCGCTTTCGCGCTCGGCATCATCATGACGGCGGTCTGGGCGGCGCGTCATCCGCTACAAGATCGAGCTGGAGGACGCCGCACTCGCCGCGCCGGCCAAAGCGTGACCCGGAAGGCGGCTTTTCGGGTCAGCCAACCCAAGCTCAAAGCTCCAGGATGGCGAAATAGGCGGAGAAGCCCGGACCGAAGGCGGTCAGCAGATGCCGGCCCTTGGCGCCCTTGCCTGATCGCCTCGTCGAGGATGAACAGCGCGGTGGCCGAGGACATGTTGCCGTAGTCGCGCAGCACGCTCCAGGAATGCCTGAGATCGTGCTCGTCAGGCCGAGCACGGCCTGCGCCGTCTCCAGCACCTTGCGCCCGCCGGGATGGAACAGGAAGCCGTCGAAATCCTCGACCGACAGGCTCGTGCTTGTCGAGGAAGCCGGTCAGCGCGTCGCCGAGATGGTCCCGCATCAGGAAAGGCAGTTGCGGCGACAGCACGACGCCGAAACCGTCATGCTTCATGTCCCAGCCCATGATGCGCTCGGTGTCGCGCCACAGATGCTCGCCGGTGGCGACGACCCGCGGCCGGCCGGCCGACAGCGCTTCGGCGCCCTCCGGCTCCTTGCGCAGCACGACGCCGACCGCGCCGTCGCCGAACAGCGCCGCCGAGACGAACATCTCGATGCTCGGATCGTCGATGCGCAGGCAGAGCGAGCAGAGGTCGACGGTCATGAACAGCACATTGGCGCCGGGCATGGAGCGCGCCAGCCGCGCCGCGCGCGACAGGCCGGCGACGCCGCCGCCGCAGCCGAAGCCGAAGATCGGCAGCCGCTCGGCGTCGGTGCGGAATTCGACGCGGTTGAACAGCCGCGCGTCGAGGCTCGGCACGGCGATGCCGGTGATGGTGTTGACGACGACGGCGTCGATGTCGGTCGATGGCGAGCCCGGCCGCCGCGACCGCATCGCGCGCGACCCGTTCGAGCAGGTCGAGCGCGTGGCGGCAGTAGGTCTCGCTGCGCTCTTCCCAGCTATGCGGCTTCAGGTACCATTCGCGCGTCTCGCAGGCGTAGCGCTGCTCGATGCCGGTGTTCACGTAGAGCGAATCGAACTGGGAGAATTGCGGCGCAGATGACCTTGGCGCGTTCGGCCATCTCCTGCTGGGTGACCTTGTTGTCCGGGCACGGCGGTCGCGACCGAAAGGATCGAGACGTCGATCGGCGCCGATAGCGGCGCCTTGATCGAACGCGGTTCCGTCACTGCAAGCATGCGTTCTCCCGCCGTCCGTGCCGATGCGCGCAAGCATCGTCTTGCTTCCGGTCTTCGGCCGGCCGATCCGTCACGTCTGATTTGAATACCATGACGCCAACGCTGTCGAGCAGCGTTTTCTTCCCGCGCTAGGATGCGCGCAGCCGGTCGCAAGCAGGCGCTTCAATCGCCCCTATCGCAGCGGAAGCCTTCATTTCGCCGTATCGCATTCTGACGGGACGGCATTCGCTCGAGATCATGGCGATGCCTGTTCGGCCTGATGCTTTGCCTGAGCTGCGACGCTGCCGGCGACAGCCGCGCTGCCGGTGCAGGCCGCGCCGGTCGATGTCGAACTGGTGCTCGCCGTCGACATCTCCCGCTCGATGGACACGGAGGAGTTCGCGCTGCAGCGGGCGGGCTACGTCGCGGCGCTGCGCCATCCCGATTTCCTCAATGCGGTGCGCACCGGCATCAACGGCCGCATCGCGCTCACCTATTTCGAATGGGCCGGCACGGTGCGCGAGGAGACGCGTCGTGCCCTGGCAGGTCATCGACAGCGCCGAAACCGCCGATGCCTTCGCGCGCAAGGCTGGAGGACCGGCCCGTGCGACAGCTTTCGCGGCACCTCGATCTCCGGCGCGCTGACCTTCGGCGCCGGCCTGTTCGACGACAATGCCTTCGACGGCTATCGCCGCGTCATCGACATTTCCGGCGACGGCCCCAACAATATCGGCACTGCCGGTGGTTGCCGCGCGCGACGCGGCGGTCACGGACGGCATCACCGTCAACGGCCTGCCGATCCTGATCCGGCCGTCGCCGACGGTGCGCGAGCTCGACCGCTACTATGCCGAATGCGTGACCGGCGGGCCGGGCTCCTTCGTGCTGCCGATCAGGCACGCGTCGGAATTCGCCACCGCCATCCGGCGCAAGCTGATCCTGGAAGTCAGCGGCGCGCCGACGGCGGAGCGGATCGTTCCCGCGCAGGCCGAGCACGCCGATCGACTGCGAGCGCGGCGAGCGCGACCGGCGGCTGCTTGTCCGATCCCTATTATCCCGCAGCTGGACAAGTAGGGCAGCCGCGTCAGCTTCAGCCGCGCGGGATCCTTGGCGTCGTCGTCCAGCCAGCGGCCCATGAAGTATTTGAGCTGCTTGTGCCACCACGGCCAGTCGTGGTTGACGTCCGTGCCCCAATAGTCGACCCAGGCCGGGATGTCCTTGTCGCGAAGCACCTGCTTCGAGCCGCCTGCGTCTCGACGAGCATCCGCTCCTCCCAGCGGCCCTGGCCGCAGCAGAAGAACATCCGGTCCGCCCGGATGCGCGTTCAGGACGCGCTCGTCGTCCAGCCCGGCCAGATAGTCGAGCGGCGAATGGTAGAAGATGCCGCCGTCGAGTTCGGCACCGAAGAAATCGCGGGTCGAATAGACGCCGCGACAGCGCGATCACGCCGGCCACAGCTCTCGGGAAAATGGAACAGGAAGTTCGAGGCGTGGAAGGCGCCCATCGAGCAGCCGGTGACCAGCGGCTTCAGCATCTGGCCGCCGTTCAGCACCCGCGCCTCGCGCGCGATCTCGGGCAGCGCTTCGTCGCTGCACGTAGCGGAAATAGGCGTCGTGGCGGCCGATCCGGGCCTGCAGGTCCGGGCTCTTGCTGAGGAAGGTCTCGCCGTCGATGCCGTCGAGCGTGAAGATCTGGATGCGGCCGTCGTCGATGAATTCGGCAAGCGCCGCCACCGCGCCGGAATCCTCGTACTGGAAGAAGCGCCCGCCCGAGGTCGGGAACACGACGACCGGCCGGCCGGAATGGCCGTAGCGCTTGTGCTCCATCGGCCGGCCGAGATGGAAGCTGTCTTTCTTGTGATAGGAAATGTGCAACTGCGTCAGGCCTCTTCGGCGTGGATGAAGCGCACCGCGTCTCTGAGTTCGTCCAGGTTCTTCGACCGCATCTGGTAGGCGTAGTTGCCCATGGCGCGGCTGAAGACGTCCTCGATCGGCTGGTGGCGCATGATCTTGTCGCCGTGCGCGGCTAGCACGGCCTGATGGTCGTGGCGATAGCGGATGTGGCGCTTTCGGCTGGCATAGGCGGTGAAATATTTGCCCTTGAACGGCCCGCCGACCCTGTTGTTGACCACCATGTTCGCCCATTCGGCATAGACGTCGATGTCGTAGGTGAAGTTGATGGCGTCGGTCATCCAGGCGCCGGGCGGCCGCATGTTGACCTCCAGCGCGATGACGCGGCCGTCCGGATGGGTCTGGAAGAATTCGATGTGGAAGAAGCGCTCGCGCACGTCGAACGCCTTCAGGATCTTGCGGCCCGCCGCCTCGATCGCCGGGTCGACCTCGGGACGGCAGACATAGCTCATGTGGCGGTCCTTGTTGACGACCTCCATGACGCTCTGGTCGTAGCGGGTGCTGGCGGCGAAGACGACCTCGCCGTCGATGTTGACCAGCCCGTCATAGGTCACCACCAGCCCGTCGATGAACTGCTCCATGACGAAGGTGACGCCTTCCGGCTTGCTGGCGGAAGAAATCGTCGAGTTCGGCGGCGTTCGAGATCTTGTAGGTGTTGCGAGCGCCCGAGCCGCTGTCGGGCTTGATCACCACCGGATAGCCGACGCGGCGGATGAAGGTCTGCGCGCCGGCGCGGTCGGAGCAGGTGCGCTGCGGGATGGTCTCGACGCCGCTCTTGCGGAAGAAGGCGCGCATGCGCGACTTCTTCTTCAGGTTCTTCACGAAATCGAGCTTGGTGCCGAAGATGTTGAAGTCGGTGCGGATGCCGGCCTCGAGATCGAGCCAGTGCTCGTTGAGCGATTCGAAGCGGTCGATGCGGCCCCATTTGTGGATGAAATGGCCGATCGCGCGGAAGACGAGATCGTAATTCTCCATGTCGGCGACGAGGTAATATTCCGACAGCGCCTTCTTGAGCTTCTGCTCGAGCCCGTCATAGGGCGCGTCGCCGATGCCGAGCACGGTGGCGCCGGCCTTTTTCAGCCGGTCGCAGAAATCGGCGCCGTTGGCCGGGAAATGCGGGGAGAAGAAGACGAAGTTCATGAGCGCACCCTCCGCACGCGTTCGGAACGGATCGCAGCTTGGTGCATTTTTGCCCCGTGCGGAAGAGGCGAAGGAACCGTCGCTATTCCGCGAAACGGCTTGACCTCAACTGGTTGAGGTCGGCTCGCTCCTGCGGCGAGCGATCATAGCGAGCAGGCAAACAGCCCAGCCCGCGCAGTGCGCAATCCGATCTGCGCCGCTCGGGGCGGCGTAGCTGGCATCGCCGCTTGCAGCAGGAACGCTGTCTGCTGGCCGAACGAGTTCGCGAAGTCGCGCATCATGCGGAAGTGGATTCACGACTTCACGAGCGAGGGACCGATCCTCTCGAGGTCGAAGGAGGTCGTTTGGTAGACCTGATTGATCCAGTTGCCGAACAAAAGATGGGCGTGGGAGCGCCAGCGATTGAGCGGCGGCCGGCTGGGGTCGTCATCGGGATAGTATCCGTGCGGTATCGCTATCGGCGAGCCGGCGGCTACGTCGCGGTCGTATTCTTCCTTCAACGACGTCGAGTCGTATTCGATGTGATTGAACATATAGAGCCGGTTGCCGGTCCTTTCGGCGGCGAGGGATGGACCGGTCACGTCCAACTCCATCAGCAGTTCGAGGTCCCGCACGGCGGAAATGTCGGCCGCCCTTACCTCCGTCCATCGCGAAACCGGAATTGCGAAATCGTCCGAGAAGCCGGCGAGGTAGGGCGAGGCAGGGGCGTTGTTGCTGTGCCGGAAGACACCGAAGGCCTTGTTTTCCAGCGTGTATTTGGGAATGCGGTGGAAATGCCAGGCGGCCGCCATTGCTCCCCAGCAGATGAAGAAGGAGGAGTGCACATTCGACGTCGTCCAATCGAGGATGCGCGTCAACTCGTTCCAGTACGAAACCTGTTCGAAGGGCAGCAGCTCGATGGGAGCTCCCGTGATGATGAAGCCGTCGAACTTGCGCTCCGCGACCTCTTCCCAGGTCTGATAGAAGGCGATCAGGTGCTCTTCGGACGTGTTCTTGGCCTTGTGGCCGCCGATGCGTACGAGCGTCAGCTCGACCTGCAGGGGAGAGGCGCCGATAAGGCGCGCGAATTGCGTTTCGGTGCGGATCTTGTTGGGCATCAGGTTCAACAGCCCGATCTGCAACGGACGGATGTCCTGGCGCAGCGCCGTCCGCTCGTCCATCACCGATACGCCTTCGCGCACGAGTATTTCGTGGGCAGGCAGCTGATCGGGTATCTTGATCGGCATCGCAAACTCCAAACAAAAAAACCGGCCATTGCTCGCGCAAAGCCGGTTACAGGATGCAACGGCCCTTTAGCGAGTTGTTTAACGTGGCTGCAAGCCGACCGGCCAAATCACCACGGATATTTCGCGTCCTTCTAAGCCTGCACGCCTTTGCCGTCAACGGGCGGAAATAGCCGGCTGCATTGCAGTCTCGACATTCCGGGCGGCGGCCTGTATTCCGCTGCGGTCCTCAATACCGAGGCTTTCCGGACCTGCATCATGACGAAAGCGACCGATCTCTCACGTCCGCAACCCCGCGCGGGTATCATGGACATCGAGGCCTATGTGCCCGGCAAGAGCGCGGCGCATGGTGCGGTTGAGCTTGCGCTTCCGGATGGGTCAGAGCCGCACGAGGTTGGGCGCCTCGATCCCGCGGGTGACGCCGCGGAAGTCGACCACGAGCGGCGCGGACGCCACCACGGCCTCCACGTCGAGCCCGGGGTGGGCGGTGAGGATGGCAGCGGCGTCGGCCCCCTCGAGGGCCGCTTCGAGCGGCTCGGAGCGCAGGTCGAAGTCGGGCAGCTCGGGCACGAAGTCGTCGTGGTAGACGAGCTCGGCTCCGCGCTTCGAGAGCAGGCGCATGATCTTGATGGCGGGCGACTCGCGCATGTCGCCGACCCCGGGCTTGTAGGCCACCCCGATGATCGCTATCCGTGAGCCCTTGACCGACTTCTCGTGGTCGTTGAGGGCGTGGGCGATCTTCTCCTCGCAGAAGTAGGGCATCGCCTGGTTGACCTCGCCGGCCAGCTCCACGAACTCGGTGGGCTGGCCGAACTCGCGGGCGCGCCACGCCAGGTAGAAGGGATCCACCGGGAGGCAGTGCCCGCCCATGCCCGGGCCGGGCTTGAAGGGCATGAAGCCGTAGGGCTTGGTCGCGGCCGCCTCGACGACCTCCCAGACGTCGATCTCCATCCGGTCGCACAGCATCGCCAGCTCGTTCACCAGCGCGATGTTCACCGAGCGGAAGACGTTCTCCAGCAGCTTGGTCAGCTCCGCCACCTCGGGCGTACCCACCCGCACGATCTCGTCGCAGACCTCCGAGTACAGGGCCACGGCCCGCTCCAGGCATTCCGGGGTCAGCCCGCCGACCACCTTCGGGGTGTTGCGCAGCGTGAAGTCCGTGCGCCCGGGGTCGATCCGCTCGGGCGAGAAGGCCACGTTGAAGTCGCGCCCGGCGGCCAGCCCCGACTCCTCCAGCAGCGGCACCAGCCGCTCGCGGGTGGTGCCGGGGTAGGTCGTGGACTCGAGCACGACCAGCTGGCCCTGCTGGAGGACCGAGGCCAGTGACTGCCCCGAGCCCACGAGCGGGCCGAGGTCGGGCTCGCGGTTGCGGGTGAGCGGCGTGGGGACCGCGATGACGACGGCCTCGCAGGGCGCGAGGTCGGCGTAGCGGCGGGAGGCCTGGAGGCGATCGCCGACGGCTGCCAGCCGGGCGCTCGGGATGTCCTCGATGTAGCTCTCGCCGCTCGCGAGCGCGCTGATCCGCCGCTGGTCGGTGTCCACCCCCACCACGTCGTGCCCCGCCTCCGCGAACTCGACCGCCAGGGGCAGCCCGACGTAGCCGAGACCTACGATTCCGATCTGCATACGCCGCCAGTCTAGGGCGAAAGAAGGACCGCGGACCAACCGTGGTCGGTGAGCCGCCGGCGCTCGGTGAGCGCCGGCCCGAAGGCCTCCACCACCTCGTCGGCCTCGTGCTCGAGCAGGCCCGAGACGATCAGCGCGCCGGGCGGCCGGCTCATCTGCCCGGCCACCCTGAGCAGCAGCCCGCGCATCAGGTTCGCCACCACCACGTCGGCGTGGGGCGGCGCCTCGTGGCGAAGGTCCGCGCGCTCGCACCGTCTGCGAGGCTCACGCCGTTCGCGCCGGCGTTCAGCGCTGTGGCCTCCACCGCGAGGCGGTCCGCGTCGAGCGCCACGACGGGCGCGAAGCCGAGCCTGGCCGCGCCGATCGACAGCACGCCGGAGCCACAGCCCAGGTCGCACAGCGAGCCCGGGCTCCCCTCCCCGGCGAGCCCCACCAGCAGCTCGAGGCACAGGCGGGTCGTGGGATGCGCGCCCGTGCCGAAGGCCCGGCCGGGATCGATGACGAGATCGATCACGTCCGCGCGGTCGAGCGGCTCCTCCCAGGGCGGCCGCACCCAGATGCGCTCGGCCACCAGCACCGGCGAGTGGAAGCGCTTCCAGCGCTCCTCCCACCCGTCGGGGACCTCGCGGCCGCTCACCACGCACGCGCACGCCGGCCACCTCGGCCTCCCCCTCGGCCAGCTCCGGCAGCTCCCCAGGGGCCCCGTAGACGGCGAACTCGACCCAGCCGTCGCCGTCCACCTCCTCGACCCCGGACGGCGCGAGCTCGATCATGGCGCCGAGCACGGTCTCGGCGGCCTCGGCGGGGGCCCTTACCGCCAGGCGGATCAGCGAAGCGCCCGCTTGACCTTCGAGAGCAGCGACTCGCTCTTGGCCTCGCGGAGGTTCTCCTCGCTCAGACCGTCGCGCAGCTCGGCCAGCAGCTCGCGCTGGCGGGCGTTCAGGTTCTGGGGGATCACCACGTTGAGGACCACCTGCTGGTCGCCGGCGCGGCCCCTCCCGATCGTCGGCATCCCCCTTCCGCGCAGGGTCACGACGGTGCCGGGCTGGGTGCCCGGCCGGCACGTCGATCTCCTCGTCTCCGTCGAGCGTGGGCACGCGTACCTTCGTGCCGAGGGCCGCCGCGGGAGCGGCGATGTCGACCACCGAGACGAGATCGCTGCCGTCGCGCAGGAAGCGCTCGTCCTCGGCCACACGGACCAGCACGTAGAGGTCCCCGGCGGGCCCTCCCCGCTCGCCCGAGTGACCGCGGCCGGTCAGGCGGATGCGCTGCTCGTCGGAGATGCCGGCCGGCACGTCCACGGCCAGCTGGCGGCGCACGGCCCGCTGGCCGCGCCCGTGGCACTCGGTGCACGGCGTGGCGGCCACCTTGCCCTCGCCCTGGCAGACGTCGCAGGCCTGCGCGCGCACCATCTGCCCGAACGCGGTGCGGGTGACCGCCCGCAGCTGCCCGGCTCCGCCGCAGCGCTCGCAGGTCTCGATCGGCGTGCCCGGCTCGGCGCGGTTGCCGTGGCAGCGCTCGCAGGGCGCCACGGCGTCGTAGGTGACGTCGACGCGTGGCGCCGCGCGCCGCCTGCTCCAGCGTGATCTGCACCTCCACCCCCACGTCGCCGCCCTGGACGGGGCCCGGCCCGCCCGCGGCGCCGCGGCGCCCGCCGCCGAACGGATCGCCCCCGAAGAACGCCTCGAAGATGTCGCCGAAGGAGCCGAAGCCGTGGCTCTGCGGCGCGTAGCCGCGGGAGTCGAGGCCGTCCCAGCCGTAGCGGTCGTAGACCGCGCGCCGCTCGGGGTCCGAGAGCACCTCGTAGGCCTCCGCGGCCGCCTTGAACTTCTCCTCGGCCTCGGGGTCGTCGCGGTTCACGTCGGGGTGCAGGTCGCGGGCCACGACGCGGAAGGCCTTCTTGATCTCGCGCTCGTCGGCGCCGCGCGAGACGCCGAGCAGCTCGTAGGCGTCGGTCCTCACTCCCCGTAGACCTCCCCGACGAAGCGCGACAGCTCATTGGCCGCCTGGCGCACGGCGGAGACCGCGTTCGGGTAGTCCATGCGCAGCGGGCCGAGCACGCCGACGGCGCCCAGGTTGCGCCGGGCGACGCCGTAGTTGGCCACCACCATCGACAGCGAGCGCAGCTCGGGAGCGGCGTTCTCGCGCCCGATGCGCAGGTAGACGGAGGGCTCGGCGAGCGACTCGCGCAGCACCGAGAGCAGGGCCACCCGCCGCTCCAGCACGCTCATGCAGGTCGGAGAGCTGGGTGAGCTCCTGGAAGCGGTCCTCGGTGAGCAGCCGCGCGGCGCCGTCCACGAACAGGGTGTCGCCCGCCGTGTCCTCGAGGTCGGTGAAGGCCGGCGTCAGGGTCTCCAGGAAGGCCCGCTCACCCGAGCCGAGCTCGGGGTCGGTGAGCTTCGCCGCGAGCATCCGCGCGCCCACGTCCATGCCGCCGAGGGCCTCGTTGAGGTAGGAGCCCGCCCACTCGACCAGGCCGGAGTCCAGCGGCCTGTCGTAGGAGATGAGGCGCTTGGTGACCCCGCCGGTCGAGGTGATCACCACCACCATCGCCACCTGGGGCTGCAGCGGCAGGACCTCCACGCGGTGGATGGTGGCCGTCTCGATCGGCGGCGCGGACACCAGCGCGAGGAGGTCGGTGACCTGCGAGAGCTGCTCGGTGGTCGCCCTCATGGCGTCCTCGAGCTCGCGGCGCACGTCGGTGAGCTCGAGCGGCTTGCGGATCGCGGGCAGCTCGCCCTCCTCGAGGAGCTCGTCCACGTAGAGGCGGTAGCCCGTGTCGGTGGGCACCCGTCCGGCCGAGGTGTGCGGGTGAGCCAGCATGCCGGCCTCCTCCAGGCGGGCGAACTCGGCGCGGACGGTCGAGGGGCCCCAGGGCACGTCGTCGAGCTCGGCGAGCCACTTGGAGCCGACGGGGTTCCCGAGCTCCTGGTGGCCCTCGACGACCTTGCGCAGGATGAAGCTCTGGCGGGGGGTGATCTGCACGTCGTGAAGGTTAGGCGCCCCGCCCGGTGCGATCAGCGGAGTGACAGCTCGGCCTCGGCGTTGCGGATGATGCCGTTGCCGCCCTGCTCGGCCACGGTGTCCACCACCGCCCGTCCCTCGCCCGCCTCCTTGACCGTGCCCGTGACCGTGATCTCCTGCTCGGGCATGCCCATGCCGCGGAACTGGACCGTGAGGCGCCTCAGCGAGCGGGGGTCGCCGCCGGCGGCCGCGGCGTTGGCCCTCGCCACCTGGGCCATCGAGTAGAGCCCGTGGAGGATGTTGCCGGGCAGCCCCACCTGCTTCGCGAACTCGGGGTCGATGTGGATCGGGTTGAAGTCGCCCGACGCGCCCGCGTAGCGGTGCGGGAGGTACTTGTCGGGGGTCACCTTCAGCTCGGGGATGCTGTCGCCCTCGGTCATACGCCCCTCACGATGTTGGTCCAGGTGCCGCGCACCACCTCGGCGCCGTCCTGGTTGGTGGACACCGACTCGAACACGTAGAAGCCCTTGCCGTCCTTCTCGGAGATGTCCTTGACCTCGGCGGTCGTGGAGATCGCGTCGCCCGCGCACACGGGCTCGCCCCACACGAACTCCTGTCCACCGTGCACCATCGCGGCGAAGTTCATCTTCACCTCGGGATCGAAGATGGCCGGCGCCATGGCCCCCGCCGAGTAGACGACGGCGAACATGGGAGGCGCGGGGATGTCGCGAAATCCGGCGGCCCGGGCGGCCTCGCGGTCGAAGTAGACCTCGTTGTCCTCGCCCACCGCGTGGGCGTACTCGCGGATCTTCTCCTTGCCCACCTCGTACTCGAAGGGCGGGAACTTCTTTCCTTTGGCGGAGGCGTCGACCGGCATCGAGCCGGAGTCTACGAAAGCGGCTCAGGCGACTTCGCGGAGGCCCTGGGCCTCGGCGAGCGAGCCGAGCTTGCGCATCGCGTGCTCCTCCACCTGGCGGGTGCGCTCGCGGGTCAGCCCGAACATCCGGCCGACCTCGTCGAGCGTGCGCGGCGACTCGCCGAACAGGCCGTGGCGCAGCTCGAGCACGCGACGCTCGCGGTAGGAGAGGTTCTCGAGGGCCTCGGCCAGCCGGTCGCGCACGAGCGCGTCGGCGGCGGCGTCGAAGGGGGATACGGCGCCCTCGTCGGGGATCAGGTGGCCCAGCTCGGCGGCGTCGTCGTCGCCTGCCCCGACGGGCTTGTCCAGCGAGACGGGCGCCCGGGAGGCGCGGAGCAGGAAGTCGGCCTCGTCCACGTCGATGTCCACGTTGGCCGCGGCGAGGATGTCCTCCACCGACGGCTCACCCTCGCCCACCGACTGGAGCCTGCGCTGCGCGCCGTCGAGCTTCTGGAGGGTCTGGTTGATGTGGATCGGTATGCGGATGGTCCGCGACTTGTCCGCGATGGCGCGGGAGATCGCCTGGCGGATCCACCAGGTCGCGTAGGTCGAGAACTTGAAGCCCTTGCGGTAGTCGAACTTCTCGACGGCGCGCACCAGGCCGATCGAGCCCTCCTGGATCAGGTCCATGAAGGGCAGCCCCTGGTTGCGGTAGCGCTTGGCGATCGACACGACCAGGCGCAGGTTGGCCTGCACCATGCGGTCCTTGGCGTCCAGATCGCCCCTCTCGACGCGCTTGGAGAGCTCAACCTCCTCGGCGGCGGTCAGCAGCCGCGTCTTGGCGATTCCGTCCAGGAACAGCTGGAGCGAGTCGAGCGTGGGATCTGGTGCGAGTTCGGTCGTAGCCACGGTTGGCGAAGTTACGGGTGCGCTCTAAAGGCTTCCTAAGGGCCTTTTCGGCACTGCAAGCCAGTGCCCTTCCCGAATCAGGGTCTATCGGCGCGAGGTGCGCTCAATCACCATCGCCGATCTCCAGGACGGACAGAAAGGCCTCCTGGGGCACCTCGATGCGGCCCACCTGCTTCATCCGCTTCTTGCCCTCCTTCTGCTTCTCCAGGAGCTTCTTCTTGCGGGTTATGTCCCCTCCGTAGCACTTCGCGATCACGTCCTTGCGCATCGGCTTGACCGACTCGCGGGCGATGATCTTGGAGCCGATCGAGGCCTGGATCGCCACCTCGAACTGCTGGCGCGGGATCTGCTTCTGGAGCCGCTCGGCTATCCCCCGCCCGGTGGTGTAGGCCTTGTCGCGGTGCACGACCATCGACAGGGCGTCCACCTGGTCGCCGGCCAGCAGGATGTCGAGCTTGACCAGCTCGGAGGGCTTCATGCCGGTGAGCTCGTAGTCGAGCGACGCGTAGCCCCTCGTCCGCGACTTGAGCTGGTCGAAGAAGTCGAGCACGATCTCGGCCAGCGGCAGGTCGTACTGGATCTGCACCCGCTGCTCTGACAGGAAGCTCATGCCGGCGTGGATCCCCCGGCGTTCCTGGCACAGCTCCATGACCGGCCCCACGGCGTCCTTGGGACACAGGACGGTGGCCCGGATGTACGGCTCGCGGATCTCCTCGATGCGCTCGCGCTCGGGCATCTCCGAGGGCGCGTGGACAGTGCGCTCCTCCCCGTTGGTGAGCGTCACCTCGTACTCCACCGTGGGGGTGGTCGCCAGCAGCTCGAGGTCGTACTCGCGCTCCAGGCGCTCGCGCACGATGTCCATGTGCAGCAGCCCGAGGAAGCCGCAGCGAAAGCCGAACCCGAGCGCGTGGCTGGTCTCGGGCTCATACGACAGTGCCGCGTCGTTCAGCGCCAGCTTCTCCAGCGCGTCGCGGAGGTCCGAGAAGCGGTCGGTGTCGACCGGGAAGAGGCCGCAGAAGACCATCGGCTTGACCTCGCGGTAGCCCGGAAGGGCCTCGGCGGCGCCGCTCGCGCGCGTGGTCAGGGTGTCGCCCACCCTCAGCAGCGAGACGTCCTTCATGCCCGTGATGAGGTAGCCCACCTCCCCGGCCGCGAGAGAGTCCACGGGGGTCATCCGGGGGCCGAAGAAGCCGATCTCGTCGATGTCGGCCTCGGTGCCCGTCTGCATGGCGACGATCGCGTCGCCCTTCTTCAGGCGCCCGTCGACCACCCGGACGTAGGCCACGACCCCCCGGTACTGATCGAACTCCGAGTCGAAGATCAGCGCGCGGGCGGGGCCGTCGGGGTCCCCGCTCGGCGGCGGCACCCGGCTCACGATCGCCTCCAGCACCTCGGTGATCCCCACGCCCGACTTCGCGGACATGCGCAGGACCTCCTCGGCCGGGTCTCCGAGCAGCTCGGCGATCTCCCCCGCCACCCGCTCGGGCTCGGCGCCGGGCAGGTCGATCTTGTTCAGCGCCGGGATCAGCTCGAGGCCGGCGTCCACGGCGAGGTAGGTGTTGGCCAGGGTCTGGGCCTCCACCCCCTGGGCCGCGTCCACCACCAGCAGCGCGCCGTCGCATGCGGCGAGCGAGCGCGAGACCTCGTAGGTGAAGTCCACGTGGCCGGGGGTGTCGATCAGGTGCAGGCGGTAGGTCTCGCCGTCCTTCGCCTCGTACTCCACGCGCACGGCCTGGGCCTTGATGGTGATTCCCCGCTCGCGCTCGAGGTCCATCGAGTCCAGCAGCTGCGGGCGGTGCTCGCGGGCGTCCACCGCGCCGGTGGCCTCGAGGATGCGGTCGGCCAGGGTCGACTTCCCGTGGTCGATGTGGGCGATGATCGAGAAGTTGCGGATGTTCTGGGCAGGCGAGGCCACGGGCCCCTCAGGTTAGGCGCGGCGCCGGACCGCCGCTCTCAAGAGCGCGGGCGGGATGCCCGCAAGAGCAGGTCGACCTGTTCCTGCTTGCGCATGATCATGTGCTCGAGGCGGTGCTCCATCGCCTCCGAGGCGGCTTCGCGGCCCGTCGGAGCGATCGAGTCCTGGAGCTCCTCGAGGACCTCGGTCTCGGACTCGATCAGCCATTCGACCGCCCTCTGCGGGGTCCTCCACGTAGCGCAGCTCGGCGATCTCGGCCGTCGGCTCGCCGCCGATGGCGATGATCTTCTCGACGAGGTGGCGGGCGTCGTCGAGGTCCGCCTGGGCGAAACGGGCGAGCTCCGCGCCCAGCCCCTGGTACTCGAAGCCCGTCAGGCTGCCGGCGGTCAGGGTGTACTGCGAGCGCCGAGCGGTACTGGCAGCGAAGAGCCTCGTTGAGCTCCTTCACCTGCTCCTCGACCTCCATCCGTTCCTTCTCGTCCGGCACGGGCCCTCCTCGCCGTCCCCAGAGTGCGCTGAGGCCGACACGATACGCGCGCCTGGGGATAGCCTTGCGCGCGTGACAGCGCCACCGCCACGAGCCAGGCCGCGCGGCCTCGCGATGGACACCCACCGGGCGATCGAGGCCGGAGTCGGAGTCACGCTGCATGGTGCTGCCCTTCCTGCTGCGCTACCTGCTGCTGGACAGCACGGTGGACTTCTCCACCGGCGCCCTCATCGTGTGCGCCGTGCTGGGGTTCTGCGCCGCGACGCTCGGGTTCACGGGGACGCGCGAGGGCCTCGACGTATCGGGGCGGAGCCACAAGACCTTCGACCGCGTGCTGCTCGTGGCCATGGTGGCGGCCCTCCTGTTCTTCTCGACGCAGGGTGAGCTCGTGACCGTGGTCCTGCTCGGCGCGGCTGCCCTGGTCTACGGGGTGCTCGTGACCTTCACCCGCTACACGTCACGGGTCTGACCATGGAGATCGCCATCCCCCTGTTCGACAGCTTCACCGCCCTCGACGCGGTGGGGCCCTACCAGGTGCTCTCGGGGCTGCCGGGCGCCCGCGTGCGCTTTCTCGCCGCCGAGCCCGGCCCGGTGCACGCCGACAACCGGATGCTCACCCTCGTGGCGGAGGGACGCTACGAGGACTGCCCCCGCCCCGAGGTCCTGCTGTTCCCGGGCGGGATCGGCACCCGGGCGCTGCTCGACGACCGGCGGGTGCTCGACTGGGTCCGCGCGGCGCACGAGACGTCGGTGTACACGACCTCCGTCTGCACGGGATCGCTGGTGCTCGGCGCGGCGGGCGTGCTCGAGGACACCGACGCGACGACGCACTGGCTCGAGCTCGACACCCTCGGGTCGCTCGGCGCGAACCCGGTGTCCGAGCGGGTGGTGGAGCGCGGGAAGATCATCACCGCCGCCGGCGTCTCGGCGGGGATCGACATGGCCCTGCGACTCGCGGAGCTGATCGCCGGCGCGGACGTGGCGCAGGCCATCCAGCTGGCGATCGAGTACGACCCCCAGCCTCCGTTCGACGCCGGCTCCCCCGCGAAGGCGCCCGAGGAGATCGTGACGCTCGTGCGCGGGGTGATGTCGAAGATGGAGACGCCCGCCGGTCTAGGCGTTGCGTCCGGGGATGAGGCGCGCGATCTGGCGCGCCTCGGGGATGCGCAGGACCCACACCGCGGCCGCGTACACGGCGACACCGGCCGCGATCGCCGCGCCCACCGCCAGCGCCTGCGCCGCGAACGAGTCGCCCAGCGCGGAGTCGAGCGCCCACCAGGCCCCGTAGGCCGTGCCGCCCAGGAGCGCCGAGGCGCCGAGCATCCGGGCGCCGGCGGCCAGGGTCCGTGCCGCCTCCACCCCGCCGAGGTCGCGGCGCAGCAGCGCGCCCTGGGCGACGGTCATCACGAGCGTCCCGGCCACGGTCCCGATCACGATCCCCGCGATCCCGAAGGGCTTGTAGAGCGCGAGCGCCACGATCGTGTTGACCACCATGTTCGCCGCCGCCAGCGCCGGTGGTGGCCCATGGTTTCTGGAGGCTGAAGAACGTGCGCGAGAAGAGCAGGCTCACCCCCTGGAAGGGCAGCGAGATCGACCACCACACCAGCGCGGTCGCCACGAGCTCGGTGGCGCCGGCGTCGAACTCGCCGCGCTCGTAGAGCAGCCGGGTGATCGGCTCGGCCAGCACCGCCATGAGCACCGCGCTCGGGATGAGCAGGAGGCCGATCTGGCGCACCCCGTTGGCCATCGTGGCGCGCAGGTCGTCCGTGGCGCCGCGGGTGGCGAGCCTCGCGAGCGTGGGGAACAGGATCGTGGCGATGGAGATCGAGAACAGGCCCTGGGGAAGCTGGTAGATCCGAAACGCCTTGTCGATCGCCGCCGGCGCCTCGTCGCTCACCAGGGTCCCCACCAGCGAGTTGATCAGCAGGCTGAGGTTGATCATCCCCAGCGCGATGGTCACGGGCAGCATGAGCTTGAGGACCCTGCGCACCCGCTCGTTGCGCCAGTCGAGGGTCAGGGTCAGCCGGCCCCCGCGCCCGCGCAGCCAGGGCAGCGGAAGCAGGAACTGGACCAGGGTGCCCGCGAGCACGCCGATGGCGTAGGCGTAGATCTGGTCCTCCTCCGGGAACGCCGGCGTGAGGCCCACGAGCGCCGCGATGATCACCAGGTTCCAGGCCACGGGCGCCAGGGCGGGCACGGAGAAGTGCTCGAAGGAGTTGAGCATGCCCACCACGAGGCCCGACAGCGCGAGCATCACCACGATCGGGAAGAGCAGCTGGGCGAGGTTGACCGTGAGCTCGGCCAGGCGCGGGTCGTCGTCGAACCCCGGGGCGAACAGCGACATCAGCGGCTCGGCCAGCACGATGAACACGGCGGTGAGGGCCCCGAGCGCCAGGGCGATCAGGAAGAAGAGCGTCGACGCCACCCGGAAGGCCTCGCGCCGCTCGCCCTTCTCGAGGAGCTCGGTGAACACGGGGACGAAGGCGCCCTGCAGGGCCGAGTCCGCGAACAGGGCCCGCACCAGGTTGGGCACCTGGAAGGCGATGGTGAACGCCGACATCGCGCCGCTCACCCCGAAGGCGCTCGCCGCGACGACCTCCCGGACGAGGCCGAGCACCCGCGAGAGACCGGTGGCGACGGAGAAGAAGGCTGCGCTACGGGCGAGGCGTCCGCCGCGCCGTTGCTCGGTGCTCACCTCGCGCTACACTCAGGCGCACGCCGCGAAGGACGGTCGTCCTCGCGGTTTCTTTGCGCATATGGCCAACATCGCCTCACAAGAAAAGCGGATCCACCGGTCTGAGCGGGAGCGGCTCGAGAACCGCCGCTACACCTCCTCGGTGAAGACCTCGCTTCGCCGCCTCGAGGCGGCGGTCGCCGGCGGCGAGCCCGAGGCGGCCGAGGAGGCCTACCGCACCGTCTGCTCGCGCATCGACCGCGCGGTGCGCTCCGGCGCGTTCCACCGCAACACCGGCGCCCGCAAGAAGGCGCGCGCCGCGCGCCTGCGGGCCAAGCTCTAACCCTCTCGGACAGGTCCCGCCGGGGCTCTCGCCGCCGATGGAGACGCGCCTGCTGATCGCCGGAGAGCAGGTGCCCGGCGAGGGCGTGGCGCTCTCGGTCGAGAATCCGGCCACCGAGGAGACGCTCGCCGAGGTGGGCGGCGCGTCGGTCGCCCAGGTCGGCGCCGCGGTCGCCGCGGCCAGGGAGGCGGCCCGCGCCTGGGCGGACACGCCGGCCGCCGAACGCGGCGAGATGCTCCACGAGGTGGCGGCACGCCTGCGGGGGTCGTCGGACGAGCTGGCCCGCGTGCTCACGCTGGAGGGCGGCAAGCCGCTCGTCGAGAACATCGACGAGGTCGGCTGGACGGCCGCCGCCTTCGACTTCTACGCGGAGATCGGTCGCAACTTCGCCGGACGGGTGATTCCCCCGATCGAGTCGAGCCAGCTCGCCATGGTGCTCAAGGAGCCGATGGGCGTGGTGGGAGCGATCGTGCCGTGGAACTACCCGTTGCTCCTGCTCGCGTGGAAGCTGGCGCCCGCGCTGGCCGCCGGGAACGCGGTGGTGTGCAAGCCCTCCGAGGTCACGCCGATCTCGACCCTGATGCTGGCGCCGTGCCTCGATCACCTGCCGGCCGGCGTGGTCTCGCTGCTGGCCGGGGCGGGCGAGGTCGGCGAGGCCATCGTGGGCGACGAGCGGGTCGACTGCGTGGCCTTCACGGGCTCTGTCGAGACCGGCAAGCGGATCGCGCTGCGCTGCGCCGAGCGGGTGGCGCGCATCAACCTGGAGATGGGCGGCAAGGACCCGTTCATCGTGTGCGCCGACGTCGCAGGCGACGTGGCCGTCGCCGCCCGCGGCGGCGCGTGGGCCGCCTACCTGAACGCGGGCCAGGTGTGCACCTCCGCGGAGCGCTTCTACGTGCAGCGCGAGGTCTACGACGACTTTCTCTCGGAGTTCGTGTCCCACACGGCGACGCTGCGCGTGGGCGACCCGCTCGCGCCCGACACCGACATCGGGCCGATGGTGTCCGCCGCGCAGCGGGCGAAGGTCGCGGCGCAGCTCGAGGCGGCGGTGGCCGCGGGCGCCGAGGTCGTGGCGGGCGGGGGCCGCTCGGGCCACGACGCCGGTCACTACTTCTCCCCCGCGGTGGTCACGGGCGCGCCCGCCGACACCGACCTCCTGCGCGAGGAGACGTTCGGGCCCGTGGCGCCGATCGTGCCCGTTCGCTCCCTGGACGAGGCGATAGAGCTGGCGAACGGGACGCGCTTCGGCCTGGGGGCGAACGTCTACACGCGCGACCTCGCGACCGCCGTGCGCTGCATGCGCGAGCTCAAGGCGGGCACCGTGTGGATCAACGACCCGCTCACCGACAACGACGCCGGGCCCTTCGGCGGTTTCAAGCAGTCGGGCCTCGGGCGCGAGCTCGGGCAGGAGGGGCTCGAGGCGTTCCAGGAGACCAAGCACGTGCACATGGAGACGCGCATCGAGGAGAAGGAGTGGTGGTACCCCTACTGACGGGCTAAGCGGCGGCGGCCGACAGGGCCAGCGTCACGGCCGTGTCGTCGTCCAAGGCGCTGCCGTTTCGCAGCTCGAGCTCGAGGTCGGCGAACCGCACGATCGCCCTCCGCAGGGTCTCGCGGTCGGCCTTGCGGGCTATCGCAACCGCCTTCTTGGCCTTCCACGGCGGCACGCGCATCTTCTTGGCCAGGTCCTTCTCCGCCACCCCCGAGTCGAGCAGCGCGACCACCCTGTGCACCTCGCGCAGCCGGTTGGACGACCGGGTAGACGAGGCGACCCGCGCGCTCGTCGCGACCGGCCAGCTCCTCCGCGAGCGACAGCGCCAGCTCGAGGTCGCCCGAGGCCACGGCGTCGGCCAGGTCGTAGACCTTGGGCGCCCCGTCGCCGGCGGCGTGGAGCTCGACCTCCTCGGCGCCCGCGTGGGTCTCGGGATGCACGGCGATCGCCAGCTTCTCGACCTCGCGCGCGAGTCGCTGCTGGCCCGGCCCGGCCAGGGCCACGAGCATCCGCGCGGCCTCGGCGTCGAGCCGCAGACCGGCGTCGGCGGCCCGGGCCACGACCCATTTCGGCAGCTCCCAGGGCTTCGGCGCCTCGTATGCGCGCACCTCGCCGCCCGCCGCGGTCACGGCCTTCACCAGGGCGGCCGGCGGCTTGCCGCGGACCACGAGCACGAGCACGGTGTCGGGCGGCGGGGAGGACACGGCGGGGGTCAGCTCATCGAGCGCGGCGGCCTTCCACGAGCCGACGTTGTCCACCAGCAGGTAGCGGGTGCCCGTGGCGAACGTGAGCGAGAGCAGCTCGGCGACCACGTCGCCGGGCGGGGTGGTCTGAGCGTCGAAGCTCTCGAGGCCGCCCGGTCCGTGCTCGGCCTCCGCCCGGCCCCGGACGCGCCCGCGCCACTCGTCGATCTTGGCGTCGTCTTCGCCGTGCACCAGGTAGACCGGCTTGAGGTTGGCCACGGCTCGCGAGTCTAGGCAGCGGGTGCGACGCCTCCGGCGCGGACGCCGTCGAGCATCAGCTCGAGGTGACGGCGCCAGTCGAAGCCGGTGCCGGGCCCGGCGGCCGACATCGTGCTGCAGAGGCCGCACATCAGCATCGGCACGTCGTCGATCGTGAAGTCGGCGCGGATGACGCCGGCCCGCTTGCCCCGCTCGACGGTCACCGCGAAGGTGGCGTGGAGCTCGCGCGCGAGGCCCCTCCGCGTAGCTCCAGTCGGCCTCGGAGCGCCTGAGCACGTCCTGCACGGCGACGTCGGCGGCCATCAGCTCGGCGTTGCGCCGCAGCGTCCCGGCGAAGGCCTCCCACGGATCCTCGATCTCGAGCGCGTCCCGGGCGCCCTCGAGCAGGAGCCGGAACTTCTCGGCCAGCAGCTCCCCGATCAGCGCCTCCTTGGTGGGGAAGTGGCGGTAGAGGGTGCCCACCCCCAGTCCCGCCCGGCGGGCCACGTCCTCCATCTGGGCGTCCATGCCCGCCTCCTCGAAGGCGCTCCGCGCGGCCGCGACGATGCGCTCGCGGTTGCGGCGGGCGTCGGCGCGCATGGGCCGCTCGGCGGTCGCTGAGGGATCCACGCGCCAAGAGTACCCCGATCGGTTGACAAACGGAAGAGCGATTCCGTATCGTGACCGGTCGATGCGGAACGCAGGCTCCGTTTACAAGTACCCGTCCCACGAGGAGACCCGATGCCCGAGAGCCCGACTGCCACCGAACCGACCGGACAACGCGAAGTGGCTCGCCCTCGCCCTGCTCGCCACGACGCAGTTCGTCGTGGTCCTCGACGCGTCGATCGTGAACGTGGCCCTGCCGTCGATCGGCAAGGACCTCGAGTTCTCCCAGGACGACCTGTCCTGGGTGGTCAACGCCTACGTGCTCACCTTCGGCGGCTTCCTGCTGCTCGGCGGGCGCATGGCCGACCTCCTGGGCCGGCGGCGGATCTTCATCATCGGGCTGATCCTGTTCGGCGTCGCCTCGCTCGCCGGCGGCCTCGCGCAGAGCGACGCGTGGCTCGTGGCCGCGCGCGCGGTGCAGGGCCTCGGCGCCGCGCTCGATCTCGCCCGCCGCGCTCTCGATCGTGACCACCACGTTCACCGAGGGCGCCGAGCGCAACAAGGCGCTGGGCGTGTGGGGCGCGGTGGCGGGCGCCGGCGGCGCGGCGGGCGTGCTGCTGGGCGGCGTGCTCACCGAGTACCTCGGCTGGGAGTGGGTGCTGCTCGTGAACACGCCGATCACGCTCGTGGCCGCCTTCCTCGCGCCGCGGCTGCTCGACGAGAGCCGCGACGAGCGGGCCGAGACGTTCGACATCCCCGGCGCCGTGTCGGTCACCGCCGGCCTGGCGCTGCTCGTCTACGGCCTGGTGAACGCCGAGCAGGCCGGCTGGGGGTCCACCGAGACGATCGCGATCCTCGGCGCGGCCGTCGTGCTGCTGGTCGTGTTCGTGGTGATCGAGCTGCGCACCAAGCCTACCCGCTGATGCCGTTCTCGATCTTCCGGCTGCGCACCCTGCGCGGGGCGAACATGGTCGCGGCTGCTGGTGGCGATGGCGCTCTTCTCGATGTTCTTCTTCATCTCGCTCTACCTCCAGCAGGTGCTCGGGCTACGAGCCGCTCGAGGCGGGGCTCGCCTACCTGCCGCTGAGCGCGCTGATCATCACCAGCGCCGGCGTCGCCTCCCAGCTCGTGACGAAGATCGGCTTCAAGCCGCCCCTGGTCGCGGGCGTGCTGTTCACCGCCGCCGGGCTCGCTGTGGTTCTCGCAGGTGTCCGCTCCGGGCGGCAGCTACGTGGGCGACGTGCTGTTTCCCTCGATGCTCGCCGCGATCGGCCTGGGCCTGGTCTTCGTGACGTTCACGATCGCCGGCGTGACCGGCACGAAGCCCGAGCGAGGCCGGCCTGGCGTCGGGGATGCTCAACACGAGCCAGCAGGTGGGCGGCGCCCTGGGCCTCGCGATCACCGCGACCGTGGCCAACTCGACCACGCGCGACGCTGTTCGCCGCCGGGGAGCGCAGCCAGGCGGTGGCCCTCACGCAGGGCTTCCAGGACGCGTTCCTCGTCTGCGCCGCGTTCGCCGCGGCTCGGAGCCGTGATCGCCGCGGTGTCGATCTCCTCGAAGGACAGCCGCGAGCACGCGGAGGCGGCGCGTCGCGGGGAGATCGAGCCGGTCGCCGTCTGATCCAGGAGCGCTCCTCCGGCGACGCTCGCCGTCGGCGACCGTGAGGCGCACGGTGCCGTCGCGATCCGTGCGGGCCACCTCGGCGTGCGCGCGGCGCAGGGCGGTCAGCGTCGAGGGAGCGGGATGGCCGTAGGTGTTCTCCTCCCCCACCTCGATCGCGGCCACCTCGGGCCGGAGGCGGTCGAGCACGGCGGGCAGGCCGGGATCGGCGCTGCCGTGGTGGGAGACCTTCATCGCCTCCACGTCGGGCAGCGGGAGCGAGACGAGCGACGGGCTCTCGGCGTCGCCCGGAGAGGAAGAGGTCGAAGCCGCCCGGCGCTGACCACGGCCGCCACCGCCCGGGGTTCGGATCCTCGGGCGGCGGGCCCGGGCGCCCGTGGCCGCGGGCCGAGGATGCGGATGACGCAGGCCGCCCACCCGCAGGGTCATCGGCGCGATCCCGGGCACCCGGCGCGCGCCGCGGCGCTGCGCCGCCGCCACGACCGCCCGGAAGTCGCGGTCGGCGCGTGCCGTCGCCGCCGTCGACCAGGAGGTCGACCGGGATACGGTCGACCACCTCGGCGCAGCCCGCCGTGGTGGTCGCGGGAGGCGTGGGTCATCACGAGGGCCGTGAGGCGCCGAACGCCCGCCGCGGCGCAGGAGGCGGACCACCCGCCCCTCGGGCGGCCCGCCGTCGAACAGCACGGCCGTGCCGTCGGGGTGCTGGATGAGGGTGGCGTCGCCCTGACCGACGTCGAGGAAGGAGACGGTCAGCTCGCCCGGCGGCCCGGGGGTCCTCAGGAGCAGGGTCGCGGGCACGATCAGGGCGAGCGCCGCCGCCAGCGACGCGGCGGCCCGCCGCGCGCGCGGCAGCCGCCGCCACCGCGCCGCCGTCGTCTCGCGCGTGGCCTCGCTGCGCCGGGCGAGCGCCCGCGCCGCCAGCGCCAGGGCGGCCAGGCCCGCGTAGGCCAGGCCGACCGACACCGCTGTCGGTAGCGGGGCCGCGACCTGCGCCCCGGGAAGCTCGGCGAACACGAGGGCCACCCGCGACAGCGCGCCCAGGAGCGGGTCGAGCGCGAGGCCGAGCAGGTCGCCGGCCGGCTGCGCGAGCGAGCCGGCGGCCTCGCCCACCGCCCCGAGCTGCGCCAGCGCGGCGCGCAGCATCCCCAGCCACATGATCGGCGCCACCAGCGGCAGGGCCACCACGTTGGCCGGCAGCGAGGCGAGCGACACCGAGCCGAAGTGGAAGGCCAGCAGCGGCGCCGTGGCCAGCGTGGCCGCCACCGTGACCGCCACTCCCTCGGCCGGCGCACGGGGAAGCCACGACGAGCGCGCCGGCGCAGCGGGGAGACCAGCACGAGGATGCCGGCCACCGCGGCGAAGGAGAGCTGCCAGCCCGGATCGCCCGCCGCGCGCGGGCTCACGGCGAGCGTCACGCACGCCGCCAGCAGCAGCGCGTACCAGCGCGAAGCCGGCCGCGACGCCGCGAGGGCGACCAGCGACGCGATCCCCATCACGCCCGCCCGCTGAAGCGACGGACCGGCGCCCGCCAGCGGCACGTAGGCGGCCACCAGGACGAACGGTGGCGCCGATGCGCGCGCCCGCGGGCAGTCCGGTCGCGGCCAGCAGGGGCAGGGCGAGCGCGGCGAGCAGCATCACGTTCTGGCCGCTCACGGCGAGCACGTGGCTCAGGCCCGAGGCGCGGAAGTCGTCGCGCACCGCGGGGGCGATCGCCTCGTCCTGGCCGAGCACCATGCCGCGCGCGAGGGCGGCGCGCGGGGGCGAGAGACCCGCGTCGATGCCCCGCTCGGCGCGCCGGCGCGCCGCGTCGAGGGCGCCCGGGATGCCGCCCCGCCGCCGGCCGGTGACCCGGGCCCGCGAAGCCACCACCTCCGCGGCGAGGCCGCGGCGCGTGAGGTGGGCGACGAGGTCGAACGCGCGGCCGGGCCCGTCGCCGCGCTCGGGCGCCGAGCCGCGGCCGCCCGGGCTCGCCCGGGCGCGGACCGACCCGGCGACGAAGACCTCCATGCCGGACCCGGCGTCCGGGGGCAGACGGACTCTCGCGCGGCAGCCGGACCATCAGGCGGGCCCCGCGCGCGCGGCCGGTGGTCATCCTCACCTCGGCCGTCGAGCCGAACGGCCCGGGCCGGGGTGGTCCGAGCAGGTGCGCCAGTCCCTCGACCCGCTGGCCCGACACGAGCCGCTTCGCCGGGCGGTCGATCGCGCGGAGGCGCACCAGGCCGACGGCGCCTCCGGCGACGAGCGCCACGGCCGCGATCGCCGCCGCGCGCGCGACGCGGCGAGCGACCCGCCGGGCCCGCGGGCGGACAGGAGCGCCCCGCCGCCGGCCAGGGCGGCCGCGGCGACCAGGGCCGGCTCCGGTCCCTGGGGCGCCAGCGCGAGGCCGATGGCGCCCGCGCCGAGCGCGAGGTGGCGGGGCCGGTCGAGCAGCAGGGCGAGCCGGCGCCGCCACGCTTCGCGACGCGGCGAGCTCACGGGACCACCGCCTCCTTCAGCGCGGCGAAGCGCTTCTCGCCGATCCCCTCGACCTCCTGGAGCTGGCCGACGGAGCGAAATCCGCCGATCTCGTCGCGGAACTCGATGATCCGCTCGGCGAGGGTCGGTCCGATGCCGTCGAGCTCGTCGAGCTGCTCGGGGGTGGCCGTGGCGAGGCTCACCGGCGCCTCCGGCGTGCCGGGCTGTGCGGGACCCACGGATCCGGCAGCCGCGGGCGCCGGCTGACCGGCACGGGGGACGATCACCTGCTGCCCGTCGATGACGCGCTGGGCGAGGTTGACCGCGGTCAGCTGCGCGTGGGCCGTCGGCCCGCCCGCCCGGTGTACGGCGAGAGCCACCCGCGCGCCCTTGGGAACCCTGAGGAGCCCGGGCCGCCGGACCTCGCCCGCCACGTGGACGTAGACGAGCGGCGCCCGCCCGCCGCGCCCGGCGCGTGGGCCCGCCGCCCCGCCCGCGGAGATCCGCACCGGCTCCCGGGACCCCTCGCCGGAGCCGAGTGCCCGGACGCCGAGAAAGGCCAGCGACGGCGACCGCCACGAACCCCGCCACCATCCGCCACTTGGCGCTTTCCTCCACGGCGCCGACGCTAGGTCGGGGCGGGTTACGGGACTGCGTTCGGGGTGACGATTCGCCGCCCGGAGGGCGACAAGGCCGTCAGCGACGGGGCACACCATCCTCGATCACGCGCTGGGCAAGCGCCCCGAAGGCGGTGATCGCGGCATGGAGGTCGGCGTCGGGCGTGTCCTCCTCCGGCGCGTGGCTGACCCCGTCCTTCGAGGGGGCGAAGATCATCGCGGTGGGAGCCACGCGCGCGATCTCGGAGGCGTCGTGGAGGGCGCCGCTCGGGAACAGCGCGGGAAGACCCTCCGGCGGCGAGGCAGGCCTCGCCCGCGGCCTCGACCAGGCCCGGGTGAAACGGCACCGGCTCGAGGGCGAGGATCCGCTCGAAGCTCACGCTGCAACCCTCCTGGTCCGCCGCGTCCTCGGCCAGCCGGCGGGCCTCGGCCAGCATCTCGGCCAGGATCCGGGCGTCGAGGTGGCGCTGGTCGACCAGCAGCTCGGCCCGGCCCGGCACCACCGTGACGACGCCCGGCGCGAGGTCGATGCGCCCCGCGGTGCTCACGCCGCCGGGGCGCCTGCCGATCGCCTGGAGCCCCACGACCGTGCGCGCCGCCGCCACGCCGGCGTCACGGCGGCGGTCCATCGGCGTCGAGCCGGCGTGGGACGAGCGCCCGGCGAAGACGACCCGGTGGCGCTCGACCCCCATGGTCCCCGCCACCGGCGCGCACGCCGTGTTCTCGGACTCCAGCACGGGCCCCTGCTCGATGTGAAGCTCGAGGTAGGCGTGCAGGCGCTCGCGCATCCCCTCCCCGGCGCCGCCCATCTCCTCGAGCCGCACGCCGTGGCCGGCCAGCGCGTCCGGAAGGCGCCACCCCGTCGGCGTCGGTCAGGCCCCGCACCGCCTCGATGTCGAGCGTGCCCGCGAAGGCCGAGCTGCCGAGCAGGCTGCGGCCGAAGCGCGCGCCCTCCTCGTCGGCCCAGTCCACCAGCGCCACGGTCCGCTCGGGCGTCCCCCGCCCGGCCGACCTCGCGCAGCACCCCGACCCCCGCCATCACCCCCAGCGCTCCGTCGAGCCAGCCGCCCTGGGGCACCGAGTCGAGGTGGGAGCCGACCATCACGACCTCGTCCGGGCGCGCGCCGGGAAGCTCGGCGAAGCGGTTGCCCGCCGAGTCGGTGCGGACCTCGACCCCCAGCTCGCCCAGGAGCTCGTCGAGGAAGTCGCGCGCTCGTGCCCACCCGTCGGTCCAGCAGAGCCGCCGGGCCCCCGCGGGGCCCCCGGTGCGCCGGTCGAGCTCGCGCAGATCGGCGATGACGCGGCTCGCGTCCACCGCGCTCAGGAGGTCTCGCGCCGCAGCGGCTGGGCGAGGCAGTGCGGGCCTCCGCCGCCCATGGTGAACGGCCAGAGGTCCGGGTCGTAGACGGTCAGCCCGAGGGCCCGGAGGCGCTCGTTGAGGGATCGGGCCGCGGCCGTGGAGATGACCCGGTCGCCGCCCAGGGCCATCACGTTCGCGCCGAGGCCCATGGCGTCGCCGTAGGTCACGGGAAGCAGCTCGACGTCCATGGCCCGCAGCCACTCCGCCAGGCCGTCCGGGGCGGCCTCCTCGCAGATCGCCGCGAGTCCCGGCGCGACCATGCAGACGATCACGTCGATGTGCACGAAATGCGGGTCGAAGGGCTGCAGGCGCACCTGCCACCCCTGCTCCTCGAGCCAGCCGCGCACCTGCTCGGCGGCCGGGCGCTGGGTTCGCTCCTCGCAGTGCCCGATCAGCGCGCAGCGGGCCCGGGGAAGCACCAGGTCACCGCCCTCGAACGCGGCCGCCGTGACCATGTGGGCCACCTCGATCCCGGCCGAGGCGTAGAACGAGAGCACCGGCGCGTACTCGCCACGGCGCCACCACTGATGCATCTGGGTGACGATCGGGCCGTCGCCGGCCCACACGCTCGAGTCGCGCGAGAAGACCTGGTAGCGCAGCGCCGGGTCGGGCGGCAGGCGGTGGACCCGGACGCCCGCGTCCTCGTAGGCGGACACCATCTCCTCGTGGGCGCCGAACGGCGTCCGCGGAGGTGAGCTTGCGCCCGCTGGCGAGGGCCGCCTTGGAGATCGCGCTGGTGGGCAGCCACTCGAAGTGCTCGGGAGGTCCGAGCAGGACCTCGAGGAGGGGCGAGGTCTCGTCCTCGATCCCGACGAGGCTCACTCCGCCACCACGCGGACCGTGCGCAGCCGGCGGTCGCTGGCGCCGCGCAGGCTGCCGCCCAGCTCGAGCGTGGCCTGGATGTAGGCGAGCGTCTCGGCGGTGAGCCGCTCGCCGGGAAGCACGTTGGGGATCCCGGGCGGGTAGGCGGCGAGCGACTCGGTGGCGATCCGGCCCGCGGCGTCGCCGACGTCCACGACCTCCTGCGGCCCGAGGAACGCCTCGCCGGGGCGACATCGCCAGCTCTCCCCAGGGGGGCGGCGGCGCGAACTCCTCGCGCGTGCGGTCCGCCGCGGTCGCCCAGCGAGCCCGACCGCGTCGCGCAGGGCGGCCACCAGCCGGCGGCCCTGGGGCGCGGCCGTCCTCGGCCATGCCGAAGACCCCGACGATCACGTTCTCGCCGGCCAGCTCCAGGATCACCTCGTCGCGCTCGCGCAGCGCCGACGGCCACCTCGTAGCCGCTCGCGCCGGTGCCGCGAACGTCGATGGCCAGCCGCAGCGGGTCGTAGTCGTGCACGCCCGGGCGCGCCGACGATCCGCTCGTCCAGCACGTCGAGCCCCTCGATCCCGCGCACCGCCGTCGCGGACCTCGGCCATCGCGGCGATCGTCTCGCCGAGCAGCTCGTGGCCCCGCGTGGCGGCGAGCCGCCGGGCGGCGTCGAGCGATCCGAACAGCAGCGAGTTCGGGCTGGTCGACTCCACGAGGGTCACCGCGCGGTCGACCACGTCCTCGATCGATCCGCCCCCCGGCGTCGCGGCCGAGGTGGATCATGGCCGACTGGGTCAGCGATCCCACGATCTTGTGCGTGCTCGACACCACGAGGTCGGCCCCGACCGAGAGCGCGTGGTCGGGCAGATCCTCGTGGAAGGCCATGTGCGCGCCCCACGACTCGTCCACCACGAGCGGGACCCCGTGGGAGTGGGCCACCTCGGCCAGCCCCGCCACGTCGGCCACCGCGCCGAAGTAGGTGGGCGAGACGGCGGTGGCTCCCACCGCGTCGGGCGTCTCCGTGAGCGCTCGGTCGAGCGCCCGGGGCGTCAGGCAGTGGGCGATCCCCAGCTCGGGGTCGAGCTCCGGGGCCACGAAGCTCGGGGTCAGCCCGGCGAGGATGCAGCCGTCGACGGTGCTCGAGTGCGCGTTGCGCTGGACCACCACGCGCTCCCCGGCGTGGGCGAGCGTGAGCAGCGCCACGTGGTTGCCCTGCGACGCGCCGTTGATGAGGAACCAGCTGCGTGCGGCCCCCCACGCCTCGGCCGCGAGGGCCTGCGCCTGCTGGAACGGCGTGGGCTCGGGTCCCGTGTCGATGCCCCAGGTGAGCGCCGGGATGTCGAGCGCGAGGGCGGCCTCGCCGATGGCCTCGCGCAGCTCGGGGTCGGCGGCCGGCCCGCCCTTGTGACCGGGCACGTGCAGGCGCTCGGGATCGCGGCTGGCGTACTCGCGCAGGGCCTCGAGGTAGGGAGCTGACGCGCTGATCGGCCATCGGCCGAGTCTAAGTGCGCAGCTACGCGTCGCCGGGATCGGCGCCCAGCGCCAGCTCGACCGCCTCCTCGGGTGACCCGGCCCTCACGACGCCCTCGTCCAGAGCGCCTCGCCGCGCGAGAGCTCCCACGTGCCGAGGCCCACCACCGGCGTGCCCGCCCGCAGCGCCAGGGCGATCTCCGACAGCGTGCCGTAGGAGCCGGCCACGGCGATCACCGCGTCGGCGCTGCGGACCACGACCGCGTTGCGCGCCTCGCCCAGGCCGGTGGCCACCGCGACGTCGACCCAGGCGTTGGCGGCCGAGCGGTCGCTGCCGGGCAGGATTCCGACCGTGGTGCCGCCGGCCTCCTTCGCGCCCCGGCAGGCCGCCTCCATCGCTCCCCCGAGGCCGCCGCAGACCACCACCGCGCCACGCTCGGCGAGGCCCCGGCCCACGGCCTCCGCGGCCCGCAGCTCGGCGGGCGCCCCCTCGGACGGCCCGACCACCGCGACGTAGGGGGCGCTCACTTCACGACGAAGTTCACGAGCTTGCCCGGGCACCACGATCGTCTTCACGATCTCGCCCGCCGTTCAGACGCGACGCGAGCCGCTCGGAGGCCAGCGCGAGGCGCTCCTGCTCGTCGCGCTCCACGCCGGCGGGCAGCCTCCAGGCGGTCGATCAGCTTGCCGTTGAGCTGCACGATCAGCTGGAACGTCGTCGGCCTCGAGCAGCGCCGGGTCGGCCTGCGGCCACGGCTCCTCCCACACCCGCCGGCCGGTGATCTGCTCGTAGACCTCGCTGCCCAGGTGCGGCGCGAAGGGGAACACGAGCGACGCCGCGGTGGCCACGGCGAAGCGCAGGTGCGAGGGGTCCGCCGAGTCTCGCGCTCGCGGTGGATCTCGTTGACCAGCTCCATCACGGCGGAGATCGACGTGTGGGTGGCGAAGCGCTCGCCCGAGGTCGCGCGTGACCTTGTCGATCGCCCAGTGCGCCTTGCGCACGCAGCGCGCCCGGCTCGCCCGCCGGCTCGTTCGGCCCCTCCGGGCGCCTCGGCCGCCGCGCGCCACAGCCGGGCGAGGAAGCGGTGCACGCCCTCGACGCCGTCGTCGGACCAGTCGGCGCCGTCGATCGGGTGCCCGATGAAGAGGATGTAGCAGCGAGCGGTGTCCGCCCCGTAGCGCTCGACGTAGTCACGCGGGGAGACCACGTTGCCCTTGGACTTCGACATCTTCGCGCCGTCGCGCGTGACCATGCCCTGGGTGAAGAGCCGCGCGAAGGGCTCCTGGACGTCGAGCAGGCCGATGTCGGTCAGCGCCTTCGCGAAGAAGCGCGCGTACATCAGGTGCAGGATCGCGTGCTCGACGCCGCCGATGTACTGGTCGACCGGCATCCATTCGCCGCGTCGCCGCGCGGTCCCACGGCGCCTCGTCGTTGCTCGCGTCGCAGTAGCGCAGGAAGTACCAGGAGGAGTCGACGAAGGTGTCCATCGTGTCGGTCTCGCGCCGGGCCTCGCCGCCGCAGGCCGGGCAGGTGGTGCTCACCCAGTCCTCGGCCGCCGCCAGCGGCGACCTGCCCTTGGGGGCGTAGTCCTCGCACGTCGGGCAGCTCGACGGGCAGCTGGTCGTCGGGGACCGCGACGAGGCCGCACTCGTCGCAGTGCACGATCGGGATCGGGCAGCCCCAGTAGCGCTGGCGCGAGAGCAGCCAGTCGCGCAGGCGGTAGTTCACGGCGGGCTCGCCACGCCCCTCCGCGCGCGAGCCACTCGACGATCTGCTCGAACGCCTCGCGGTTGTGCATGCCGTCGAAGCGGCCGGAGTTGGTCATCGGTCCGTCGCCCGCGTAGGGCAGCTCGTCGCCCTCGATCACCCGGCGGATCTCCAGCCCGTGCTTCTGCGCGAACTCGAAGTCGCGCTCGTCGTGCGCGGGCACGGCCATGATCGCGCCGGTGCCGTACTCCATCAGCACGTAGTCGGCCACGTACACGGGGATCTGCTCGCCGTTCACCGGGTTGGTCACCGTGCGCCCCAGGGCGACCCCGGTCTTCTCGCGGTCCTCCACCCCGCGCTCCTCGGCCGACTCGGTGAGGGCCCGGCGCACGTACTCGCGCACCTCGTCGGAGTCGTTGAGCCTCAGCACGTCCGGGTGCTCGGGGGCCATCACGAAGAACGTGGCGCCGAAGAGCGTGTCCGGGCGCGTGGTGAAGACCGCGTAGTCGGTGTCGAGGTCCTCGCAGCGGAACCTCACCTCGGCGCCCTCCGACCGGCCGATCCAGTTGCGCTGCATGGCCACCACGTTGCTCGGCCACTCGATGTCGGCCATGTCCTCGAGCAGGCGGTCCGCGTACTCGGTGATGCGAAAGAACCACTGCTCGAGGTCGCGCGGCTCGACCAGGGTCCCGCAGCGCTCGCAGCGCCCGTCGATGACCTGCTCGTTGGCGAGCACGGTCGCGTCCTTGGGACACCAGTTGACGGCGGCGTTCTGGCGGTAGGCGAGCCCGCGCTCGAAGAGCCGCAGGAAGAGCCATTGGGTCCAGCGGTAGTACGACGGCTCGCAGGTGGCGAACTCGCGCGACCAGTCGATGGAGACGCCCCACGCGCGGAACTGCTCGCGAAACTCCTCGATCGAGGCCTCGGTGGACTCGCGCGGGTGCTGGCCGGTCCTGATCGCGTGGTTCTCGGCCGGGCAGCCCGAACGCGTCGTAGCCCATCGGATGCAGGACCTGGTAGCCGTTGCGGCGCCTGAAGTGCGCCACCGCGTCGCCCACCGAGTACGTCTTCAGGTGTCCGATGTGCGGCTCGCCCGACGGGTAGGGGAGCATCTCGAGCACGTAGGACTTCGGGCGCTCGTCGCCGGCTGTCGTTGGCGACCTCCCAGGTGCGCTCGCGGTCCCATAGCGCCTGCCACCTGGGCTCGATCTGGTGGGGCTCGTAGCGGTCCATCGCGGCCTGGCAGGTTACCTTCGGTGCGTGAGCGCTCCCGAGGCCGAGGCCTTCGCGGTCCACCGGGCCGTCCTGGACACGGCCGAGATCGCCTACCTGCGCGAGGGCGCGGGCGGCTATCCGCTCCTGCTGCTCCACGGCTGGCCCGAGACCAAGCGGATCTGGTGGCGCAACGTGGACGCCCTCGCGCGGGCGGGCTTCGAGGTGATCGTCCCCGACCTGCGCGGCTTCGGGGAGTCCGGCCTGGCGAGCGACGACCGCTACGACGTGGCCGCCCACGCGCGCGACATGGAGGCGCTCGTGCGCGGCGAGCTCGGCCACCGCGCCTGCGTCGTGTGCGCCGGGGACCTCGGAGGCCTCGTGGCGCAGGACCTCTCGCTGCGCTTCGAGGGGCTGGTGACCCGCATGGTCCTGTTCAACACGATCCCTCCGTTCCTCGGCGAGGAGTACCGGGAGGCGGGCATCGAGCCCGGGCCGCCGCGATCCGTGCGCCAGGCGGCCGACTACTTCCTCCGCCAGAGCCGCGACGCCGACGCACTGGCCGCCGAGCTCGACACGCCCGGCAAGCGCAGGCGGTATGTGGCGCAGATGTACGGCCCCCGCTTCTGGGCGGCCCCGGGCGCGTTCGAGGCCGCCGACGTGGACTTCATGACCGAGCCCTTCGGGGATCCCGAGCGCTTCCGGGCCTCCATCGCCAACTACGAGTACGCGGGCGGCCCGCGAGAGGCGCCGGAGGCGCCGCGGGTGCTCGAGCGCAACCCCACCACGACGCTCGTCCTGTACGGCCCGGAGGACCACGTGATCGGCCCTGCGTTCCCCCGGCAGATGGAGGTGGCCTTCCCGGAGATCGTCGGTCCGTTCGAGGTCGCGGGCGCCGGGCACTTCCTCATGTGGGAGCGTCCGCGGGTGCTCAACCGGGCCGTGGAGGCTTTCTGCCTGGACCTTCTGAGAGAATCGCGGTCGGGATGAGTGCTCGCCCCCCCACGCGTGCCTCCGAACTGGCCGCTCGCCAGGTCGAGCAGATCGTCGCGGCGGCACAGGAGGCCGCCGAGGAGATCCGCAACGTCGCCCAGCGCGAGCTGGAGGATCTGCGCCGCCGCGCGGAGAAGGAGGGGGAGCGAGTCAAGGCGGACGCGCGCCGCGACGTCGAGGCCGAGATGGGCGCCGCGCGCAAGGAGGCGATCATGCTCACCCAGGAGGCGCGGCGCGACGCCGAGCAGATCCTGGCCGACGCCAACGCCGAGTCCACCCGGCTGCGCGAGCAGACCGAGCGCGCGGTCCAGGGCAGGGTCGCCGCCGCCGAGAAGGCGGCCGCCGACGTGCTCGAGGAGGCGCGCATGCTCTCCGGCGGGCTCACCCAGCTGGGGCGCTCGCTGGAGTCGCAGGCCGACCGCATCCTGCGCGACGTGACCGCAGCGCACCGGCGCATGCAGGCCGACCTGCGCATCGGAGGGGGCAACTCCGCGTCCCTGGCGTCATCTTCGCCATCCGGCGAGGAGGACCACGAGCGTCCCGCTCGCACGCGGACCCCGCGCTCCCGGGATGCGGAGCCGGCCCCGGCGGTCGAGTCGGGCGGACGGCGGCGGCGCGGCAACCCCTTCGACGACATCGACGTGCCGGACTGGGAGCAGTAGGGCTCAGGCGGCCAGCAGCCGCGTGGCCGTGGCCTTGAACACCGCCACCGTCTGCGCCCCGGGAGCGAGCTCGAGCGCCTCTGCCGCGCCGGCGGTGAGCTCCGCCGTGAGCGGCTGAGGCGCGAGCAGGCCCACCCGGACCCGGTTGGCCACCGGCGTGACCGAGGCCACGGTCGCCGGCACGCGGTTCTGGGCCGACCCCCCGCGGTCGGCGCCCGGGGGCTCGAGGGCGATCTCCCACGGGTGCACGGTCACGCGTCACCCGGCCGGAGGCCGTGTCGATGCTCGTGACCGTGCCGCCACCGTCGAGCGCCACCTCGGTGAGGCCGTCCGCCCGGCCGTGTGCGTCGCCGGACAGCACCACCGAGCCCGTCAGGTCGGCCACGAACGCCGACGCGGGCCGGGCCGTCAGCTCGCCGGCGACACCCGTCTGGACCACCCTGCCGGCGTCCATCACGGCGATGCGATCGGCCAGCATCGCGGCCTCCTCGAAGTCGTGGGTGACCAGGATGGCGGGCACCGCGGCATCGGCCAGCAGCGCGGCCAGCTCGCGGCCGGCGTTCGCCCGGGTGCGGGAGTCGAGGGCCGACAGCGGCTCGTCGAGCAGCAGCGCGCGCGGACGCCGGGCGAGCGCGCGGGCGAGCGCCACCCGCTGGCGCTCTCCCCCCGACAGGGTCGTGACCCGTGCACCGGCGCGATGCGAGAGCCCGAAGCGCTCGAGCAGCGCGTGCGCGCGCTCGCGCCGCTCGGCCCGCGGCAGATCCGCCATGCCGTAGGCCACGTTTCGCCACGCGTCGAGGTTGGGAAACAGCGCGTAGTCCTGGAAGAGCATCCCGACGCGGCGGCGGTCGGGCGCAAGCGCGATCCCGCGCTCGGTGTCGAGCCACACCTCGCCCGCGCACTCCACCCGGCCGTGCGCCGGCCGGGCGAGCCCGGCGGCCATCCGCAGCACGGAGGTCTTCCCGGCGCCCGAGGGCCCGGCGAGGGCCAGGCACTCGCCCGGGTCGACCCGCGAGGCCGACGTCCAGCGCGAGCGGCCCGACCTCCCCGCGCAGCTCAAGCGCGAGCATCGCCGAGCACCCGGTAGGCGGGCGCGAGCTTCACGCCCATCAGGATCGCCGCGCTGAGCACCACCAGCACCGCCGAGAGCGCCAGCGCCCCGGTGAAGTCGTCCGCGAAGCGCTCGTAGATGGCGAGCGGCGCGGTCTGGGTCACGCCGCTGAGGCTCCCGGCGAACACCAGGGTCGCGCCGAACTCGCCCAGCGCCCGGCCCCCCGCCAGTGCGCCGCCGGCCACCAGGCCCCCCAGCGCGTTCGGCACCGCCACGCGCGCGAAGGTGCGCGCCTCGCTCGCGCCGAGCGTGCGGGAGGCCTCGATCAGAGCCGGGTCGAGCGCCCCGAACGCGGCCAGGGCCTGGCGGACGTAGAAGGGGGTCGCCACGAAGGTGAGGGCGACCACCACGCCGGCGGTCTGGAAGACCAGCTCGACGCCCGGCGTCCTCGAGGGCGCCGCCGAGGAGCCCGGCCGGGCCGAGCGCCGCGAGCAGCGCGATTCCGGCCACGGCCGGAGGGACCACCAGCGGCAGCTCCACCAGCGTGATGGCGGCGGCCCTGCCCCGGAAGCTGCGGGTGGCCAGCAGCCACGCGGCAGGCGTGCCGAAGACCACGATCAGCGCGAGGGCCACGACCGGTCGCCTCGAAGCTCAGCACCAGGGCGTCGAGCACGCCCGGGTCGTCGAGGCTCGAGATCAGCTCCGCGGGACCGACGTCCAGGAAGATCGCCAGGAGCGGCAGGGTGAGGAAACCGAGCACGAGGGCGAGGGCCAGCACGAGCCCGACGGTGAACGCCGTTCCCGAACGGCTCATTCCGGAGGCGGCTCGAAGCCGGCCTTGCGCAGCGCCTCGGCGCCCGCGCCGCTGAGCAGGCCGTCGACGAACCGCCTGGCCGCCTCGGGCTCCTTCGCGCCGTCGACCACCGCCGCGCCGTACTCCACGCTCGGCCGGAGGCTCTCGGGCAGCTCGATCGCGCTGCACGCTCGTCGCCGGCCGCCGTCGACGTCGGTGATGTAGAGGAAGCCGGCGTCGGCGCGCGCCCTGGGTGAGCTTGCCGACCACCCCGCTCACGTCGGGCTCCTCCGAGCGCACGTTGGCGAGGATCGCCCTGCTCTCGTCCGCCGGCAGGCGCGAGAGGACCTCGCGCGTGTACTCGCCGACCGGCACCGACTCGGCGCCCGATGGCGAGCTTCAGGCCGTCCCGGGCGAGGTCGCCGATCTCCTCGATCGTCGTCGTTGCCGGCGGCGACGGCGATCACCAGCCGGTTGCCCGCGAAGGTGACCGGCTTCTCCACGAGCCCCTCGCGGAAGAGCTGGTCGGGGAGCTTCGTGTTGGCCGCGGCGTACACGTCGGGCTCCACCCCCTGGCGGATCTGGGCGGCCAGCTCGTCCGAGCCCGCGAACGAGAAGCGCGCGGTGGCCCCGGAGAAGCTCTCGCCGTAGTCCTCGAACGCCGTCTGGTGAGCGAGGCGGCGGCCGAGACCGTGAGGCGCGGCTCGCCCGTGCCGCCCGGTCCGTCGTCGTCGCCGCACCCGGCGAGGCCGAGGACGCGACCGAGGCGGTGAGCGCCGCCGCTGCGCGCGCGAAGCGCCGCTTCACCGGCCGGACGTGCGCTCGATCATCACCGAGGTGGCCTTGACCGCCGCCGTGGCGGGCACCCCGGGCGCCAGGCCGAGCTCCTCCACCGCGTCGCGGGTCACGGCCGCGGTCACGAGGTGCGGCCCGGCCTCTATCTCCACGAGCGCCATCACGCCGTCCACCTCGACCGAGCGCACGACGCCGGCGAAGCGGTTGCGGGCCGAGAGCTCATCGCCCGCGCGGTGGCGCGTCCGGCCTCGACGCCAGGCGGCTGACCTCGGCCTGGGGCACCCGGCGCCGGTTGGCGGGGTCGCGGACCGTGGCGAGCTTGCCGGCACGGTCCCAGCGGCGGAGGGTGTCCGCGCTCACGCCGATCGCGCGCGCCGCGTCGCCCAGGAGCAGTCCCTCCGGCTGGCCTCTCTTGCTCGCCACTGCCTAAGCATTGCATAGGCAGTCTGAAGGCGCCGGACGCGGGGCAGCGTAACCCGCGGCACTACCATCGCGGGCGATGACGAGCGCGCAGGTCATCGAGCGCCATCGCCGCGCGGGGCGCGAGTTCGAGGCGGGTGGCGTGCGCAGCTTCGTGCGGGAGGAGGGCGCGGGCGAGTCCCGGTGGTGTGCGTCCACGGCGTGCCCGTCGTCCTGCTTCCTCTACCGCAAGGTGCTGGCGGAGCTCGCGACCCGCGGGCCTGCGCGGCGTGGCCTTCGACCTGCCCGGCCTCGGGCTGGCCGAGCGGCGGCCCACCTACGACTACAGCTGGACCGGGCTGGGGCGGTTCGCCCTCGCCGCGGTGGACGCGCTCGGGCTCGGAGCGCTTCCACCTCGTGGTCCACGACATCGGCGGGCCGGTGGGCTTCGAGCTGGCGGCCGCCGCGCGCGACCGGATCCTCTCGCTCACCGTGCTCAACACCATGGTGGAGGTCGACACCTTCCGCCGCCCCTGGTCGATGGAGCCGTTCGCCCATGCCGGGGTCGGCGAGCTGTACCTGCGCACGCTCACCAAGCCGGCCTTCCGGATGCTGATGGGCCTCCAGGGCGTGGGCGACATGTCCAAGATCGATCGGGCCGAGCTGGACTCCTACGTCGACCTGCTCAAGCGCGAGGACGAGGGCTGGGCCTTCCTGCGCATCATGCGGGGCTTCGAGCGCACCCGCGAGAAGCGAGACCTCTACGTGTCGACCCTCCGCGATGTCCCCTATCCGGTGCAGGTCGTGTGGGGCGCCGACGACCCGGCGCTCACCCTGGCCGTCCACGGCGAGCAGGCCCGCGCCGCGGCCGGGGTCGAGCGCGTCCACGCCGTCCGCGCCAAGCACTTCCTCCAGGAGGACCAGCCCGCGGCCGTCGCCGAGCGCGTCGCCGAGCTCTCAGCCGCCGGGTAGCGGCGAGCCGGCGAAGAAGAAGAACCAGATGGCGAGGGCGAGGGTCGCCGTCGACACGCTGAGCACCATCACGACGTCGAGCACGCTGTGCTCGTGGCGCGAGTCGTCCTCGCCGCGCATGGAGCGGTGCCACGGCATGCGCACGCGAACCGTCGACCGGACGCCGGCCAGTCGCCCGTAGACGCGGTTGAGGGCGGCCAGGAGCTTGGCGACGATCACCACGGACACCACGATGCCGGCCAGCACGGCCATGTAGGGCCCGAACCCGGTGGCCTGGGAGTCCGACTGGATCTGGGATCCGATCCACAGCCAGCCGATCGGGATGCCGATCCACAGCGTCACGCTGAGGACCGCCATGAGGGCGATGAGGCTTGCCTTTGCCACTCGGCCGCATCGATCTATTTGCGCTCCTTGCCGGGGATTGAGAGGGTCGCGCCATCTCGGTGCCACCGCAACGCCTCGCCGTGGCGGCGGACGCCCCGCGAATCTCCGAGCTGATGCGGGAGTCCGTGCTCGAGCTGTTCCCGCATTTCTACGACGGGCGGCAGACCGCCAGTGCTGCGGTTCACATCGCCAAGCTCGACATGAGGCTCATCGAGGATGGCACCTTTTTCGTCCACGAGCACGGTGGCGAGCTCGTCGCGTGCGGCGGTTGGAGCAGGCGCCACAAGCTCTACACCGGCCCGGCCGCGGGCGAGGATGACGGCCGTCTGCTCGACCCGCAGACCGAGCCTGCCCGCGTGCGAGCCATGTTCGTCCGCGGCGACTGGACGAGGCGGGGTCTCGGGCGCGCGATCCTCGACTCGTCCGAGCGCGCCGCCCGCGACGAGGGGTTCACGAACCTGGTTGTGGGGGCGACGCTTCCCGGCGAGCCTCTCTACCGGTCATTCGGCTTCCGCGAGATCGAGCGGTTCACGCTGACGATGCCCGATGGCGTCGCGATCGCGGGCGTCGCGATGGAACGTCCGGTCAGCGCTCCTGTACTTGAGGTGGGTGACGCCGGGCGCCTCGACGGCCCGGACCTGCTCGAGCTGCACCTCCGCGTCCCCGAGGTTGTCGAAGATCCGAGCACCGTCGCCGAGCACCACCGGAACGACGTGGAGCTCGAGTTCGTCCAGCAGTCCCGCTGCCAGGTACTGCTGCACGACCTGGCCGCCGCCCGACAGCATCACGTCCTTGCCGCCGGCGGCGTCCTTTGCCTGGTCGAGCGCGGACTCGATTCCGTCGGTGACGAAGTGGAACGTGGTACCTCCCTCCATCACCACGGGCTCACGCGGGTGATGGGTGAGGATGAACACCGGGTAGTGGTAGGGAGGGTCGTCGCCCCACCAGCCGGTCCACCCGCTCGTCGCCCCAGGGCCCACCGCCGATCGGACCGAACATGTTTCGACCCATCACGCCGGCCCCGATGTTCTCGACCGATTCCTCCATGACCGCGCGTGCTCTCGTTCACCTCGCCGCCCTGCTTGCCGTGGGGTTCGCGCCAGGCTGCCAGCGGAACGACCCAATCGTGGAGCCGCTCGCCGCCCTCGCCGAGCGGGTTCTCCTCGCTCTGGTTCGGGCCGGCGACGCAACCGTCCAGCGAGATCGAGATGGAACACCTGAGCTTGCTCATCGCCATGGAGCTGGGGGGATTCGAACCCCCGACCTTTCGGCTGCCAGCCGAACGCTCTAGCCATCTGAGCTACAGCCCCGAGAGCGGTGCAGTCGTAGTCGCGGCTACTTCACCGCGCGCGACGGCGCGTCGCCCCAGAGGTTCTCCAGCCGGTAGAAGTCGCGCTCCTGGGGCGTGAAGACGTGCAGGACGCAGTCGAGGTAGTCGAGCAGGATCCAGCGGGCCTCGCGAGCGCCCTCGACCCGGCGCGGCAGCAGCCCCTCGGTGTCCTTCAGCTCCTGGTAGACGGACTCGTGGATCGCCCTGGTCTGGCGCTCGGTGTTGCCCGAGCACACGACGAAGAAGTCGGTGTAGGCCACCAGGCCGCGCAGATCGAGCACGCGGATGTCGATGGCCTTGCGGTCGGACGCGATCTGCGCGATCCGCTCGCGCCAGCGCCTCGGAGTCCAGGCCGTGCGGCCTGGTCCGGCGGGCACCGGACGCTCGGGGCTCATCCGCTCGCCGCCGCGGCCGCGCCGTAGAGGCTCTGTGCTCGATCTCGCTCACCACGCCGTCGGGCACGAGATAGCGGATCGGGAGGCCGGACGCGATCCGCGCGCGCACGAGCGACGAGGAGACGTCGATGCGCGGCATGTCGAAGAAGTCGAGCCGCTCGGCGGCCGCGACCCCGTCCGCGGACGCGAGGCCCTGCGAGCCGGCGAAGCACCGACTCGCGCTCGACTCCCTCCCTCGAGGCGACCGCCACCCGGGCCAGGGACAGCACCTCGTCCGGCTCGTGCCAGCCGGGCAGCTCCGACGCCTGGTCGGCGCCGAGGATCAGCGTCAGCTCGTCGCTCGGGCGGCGCCGCGCGACAGCAGGCGCAGCGTGTCCGACGTGTACGACGGCCCGTCGCGGTCGACCTCCACCCGCGACACCTCGAGCCGGGCGTCGTCGCGGACCGCCGCCTCGCACAGCCGCGACCCGGGCCTCGGCGCCCGGGTCCGCCTCGAGCGTCGCGGTGCGGCGCCTCGCCCACCGGCACGAGCAGGACCCGCTCGAGGACGAGCTGCGACCACGCCTCCTGCGCGCAGACCAGATGCCCGAGGTGCGGAGGGTTGAAGGCGCCCCCGAGGATTCCCGTCCGCAGAGCGGCTACTCCCTGACCTGGCCCGAGCCCTCGGCCACGAACTTGTAGCTCGTGAGCTCGCGCACGCCGATCGGCCCGCGCGCGTGCAGCTTCTGGGTCGAGTTGCCGATCTCGGCGCCCATGCCGAAGACGCTGCCGTCGGTGAAGCGGGTGGAGGCGTTCACGTAGACGCAGGCCGCGTCGACCTGGGTGGTGAACGCCCGCGCAGGCCGCGGCCGATCCGGTCACGATCGCCTCGGAGTGGCCGGACCCGTAGCGGTTCACGTGCTCGATCGCCTCGGCCGTGGAGTCCACCACCTTCACCGCGAGGATCAGCGCGTGGTACTCGGTGGCCCAGTCGTCCTCGTCGGCGTCGGTCAGCGAGTCGGCGAGGTCGCCCGAGGCCGCCCGCGCGCGGCCGTCGACGCGCAGCTCGACACCCGACTCGCGCAGCTCCCGCAGGGCCCGCGGCAGGAACTCGCCGGCGACGCCGGAGTGCACGAGCAGCGTCTCCGCCGCGTTGCACACGCCCGGGCCGCTGGACCTTGGCGTTGAGGATGATGGCCCGCGCGTCGTCGAGGTCGGCGCTCTCGTCGACGTAGACGTGGCAGTTGCCCGCCGCGGCGTACATGACGGGCACGGTGGCGTGCTCCTTCAGCGCGGCCTTCAGCCCCTCGCCGCCGCGGGGGATGATCAGGTCGACCACGCCGTCCTGGGTGGCGAGCTGGCGCAGCTCGTCGCGGTCGCCGCCCGACACGAGCGAGATCGCGGCCGGCGGGATGCCCACCGACGCCACGGCCGACGGACGCCACCTGGGCGAGGACGGCGTTGGAGTGAGCCGCCGTGGACGAGCCGCGAAGCACGATCGCGTTGCCGGACTTCAGGCACAGGGCGGAGCAGTCGATCGTCACGTTGGGCCGCGCCTCGTAGACCACGGCCACCACGCCGAGCGGCACCCGCACCCGCCGTACGTCGAGGCCGTTGGGCAGCCGGTGGCCCTCGATCGTCTCGCCCACGGGATCGGGCAGGCGCGGCGATCGTGCGGACGTCGGTGGCGATCGCCGCCAGCCGCGCCTCGTCGAGGTGCAGCCGGTCGAGCAGCGCCGGGCCGAGACCGCCCTCGGTGCCCGCCTCCATGTCGCGCGCGTTGGCCTCGAGGATCTCCGCCGCGCGGTCCTCGAGGGCGGCGGCCATGGCGAGCAGCGCCGCGTCCTTCGTGGCGCTGTCGAGGCCCGCGAGAACGCGCGATGCGTCCCGCGCGGCGAGGCAGACGTCCGCTCACCGAGGTTGCCGTGGCGGCCATGGGCCAAAGCCTACCGGCCGGGCTCAAGGAGCTCAGTCGAGGACGAAATAGTCGCGGTGCACGGCCTCCTCGGCGGCGCGGGGCATGAGCTCTCGCACCTGCTCGGACTTCATCCCCTTGATGCGCCGGAGCTCCTTGGAGGAGTAGTTCACGATCCCCTTGCCGATCGGCCGCGAGCCGTCGCCCGCGGTCCGCACGCCCACGGCGTCGCCCGCGGAGAACTCGCCCGCCACGTCGACGATCCCCACCGGCAGCAGGCTCGTGCCGCGCTCGCTGCAGCGCACGCGCCGCGCCCTCGTCGACGGCGACGGTGCCGTGCGTGGGCTTGGCGTAGCGCAGCCACAGCTTGAAGCTCGACACCCGCCCCTGCTGGGGGTGGAAGAGCGTGCCCGCGGGCTCGCCCCGCAGCGCCGCCGCCACGGCCCGGGATCCGTGCCGCGGGCGATCACGGACGGGATGCCGGCCGCGGTGGCCATCTCCGCGGCCACCACCTTCGAGCGCATCCCGCCGGAGCCGAGCGGCGAGGCCGAGAAGCCGATCTGAAGGCCCTCGATCTCCTCGAAGGACCTGACCTCGTCGATCCGCTCGGCCGAGCGTCGCGGGCGGGGTCGGCGGTGTGCAGGCCGTCGGTGTCGGTGAGCAGCAGCAGCCGGTCGGCCCCCAGGAGGATCGCCACCTGGGCGGCCAGGAAGTCGTTGTCGCCGAAGGAGATCTCGTCGGTGGTGGTGGTGTCGTTCTCGTTGATCACCGGGACCACGCGCCAGTCCACCAGCTTGCGCAGCGTGTGACGCGCGTTGAGGTAGTGGGTGCGCGCCGAGAGGTCGAAGAAGGTGAGCAGCACCTGCGCGCTCGCCACCCCGTGCTCGGCCAGCAGCGCGTCGTAGGCGCGGTACAGGGGGCCCTGCCCGACCGCCGAGGCGGCCTGCAGCTCGGCCATCGCCGTCGGCCGCGCGTCGAGGCCCATGATCCGGATTCCCCGGGCGATCGCCCCCGAGGTGACCAGCACGAGCGAGTCGCCGGCGGCGTGGCGGGCCGCCACCTCCTCGCATATCGGCGCCACGACGTCGAGGCGGACCTCCCCCCGGGAGTCCGCCACGATGCTCGAGCCGAGCTTGACTACTACGGTCGCCACGGCGGGGAGGGTACGCGGCGCCTGCTCAGCGCGCGGCGCGCCCGGATCGAACTCGAACACCGTGCCGGCGATCTCCACGTCGTCGCCCGCCTCGAAGCCCTCCGCCTCGAGGGCCTTGATCACCCCCATCGCGCGCAGGCGGTCCTCGAGGTAGCGCAGGGCCTCCTCGTTGCCGAGGTCGTGCCTGGCCAGCAGGCGCTCCACCCGCTCGCTCTCCACGCGAAACGCCCCCGGGCCGGTGCGCACCACCCGCAGCGGCGCGCCGGCGCCCGGGCGGTAGACGCGGTGGGTGGCCTCGATCTCAACATCGCGGGAGCTCGCGATCGTCCTCGGCGGGCGCGGGCACGTGGCCCACGAGCGCCGCCCGGAGGTCGTCGAGACCGGCGCCCGTGGCGGCCGAGGTGGCCATCACCTCGAGCGCCGAGTCGCCCAGGCGACTGCGACCATTCCGCCACCGCGGCCTCGGCCTCCTCGGGCGTCACCAGGTCGGCCTTGGAGAGGCAGAGGATCCGCGGCAGGCCCTCGAGCCCGGCCCCGTGATCGCGCAGCTCCGCCTCGATCGTCTTGTGGTTGGCCACGGGGTCCGATCCGTCGAGGGGAGCGAGGTCGAGCACGTGCACCAGCAGCCGGCAGCGCTCGACGTGGGCGAGGAAGTCGTGCCCCAGGCCCGCGCCCTCGCTGGCGCCCTCGATGAGGCCCGGGATGTCGGCGAGCACCAGCTGCCCGTCGGGGACCTCGACCGTGCCGAGCACGGGGTCGATGGTGGTGAAGGGGTAGTCGGCCACCTTCGGCGTCGCCCTGGTGAGGCGCGAGAGCAGCGAGCTCTTGCCGGCGTTGGGGAGCCCGACCAGCCCCGCGTCGGCCAGCAGCTTGAGCCGCAGGTCCAGTCGCCCCTCCTCTCCCGGGAGGCCGCGCTCGGCCATGCGCGGCGTCTGGCGCGTCGCGGTCGCGAAGCCCTTGTTGCCCCGCCCGCCCGCGCCGCCGACGGCCACCACGGCCCGCTGACCGGGACGCAGGAGGTCCCACCGGACCTCGCGCTCGCGATCCTCGGCCACCGTGCCCGGCGGCACGCTGATCACGAGCGGCGGAGCGCTCGCGCCGTGACGCTGGGAGCCCTCGCCGTGCCCGCCCCGCCCGGCCTTGAAGTGGGCGCCGCGGTGGAATTGGGACAGGTCGCGGCGCGACGGGTCGCACACGAGCACCACGTCCCCCCCGCGTCCGCCGTCGCCGCCGTCGGGCCCTCCCTTGGGCACGTGCGCCTCGCGCCGGAAGGAGACAGAGCCGTCTCCGCCCGCCCCGGCGCGCACGAACACTGTGGCGCGGTCGTGGAACACACCCCGATGCTAGATAGGCTCCATGACCCGATGCCCTGGGTCGAGATCCTCGTCGCGCTTGGGGTGTCCCACCTGGCCGGGGACTTCCTGCTGCAGACCGAGTGGCAGGCCATGACCAAGACCGGTGGCCTGCGGCGCGGCGGTGAGGCGCTCCGAGCGCTCCTGGCGCACTGCACGACCTACCTGCTGGCCTACGTGCCGGCGCTCGTGTGGCTGGCCGACGACCTCGGCGCGGGGGTGGTCGGGGTGGCCGCCCTGATCTACGTGCCCCACATGCTCCAGGACGACGGCTGGGCGATTCGCGCCTACATGCGCAGCGTCAAGCACACCGAGCCCGACGAGCATCCGGTCCTGGTGGTCGCCGTCGACCAGAGCGCGCACGTCGTGGTGCTCGCGCTCACCGCGCTCCTCGTCAGCGGCTGAGACCTGGTCGGAGTCTACTCGGCGGCGGGCTCGACGGTGATGCTGCGCCCGCGGTGGCCCGTGTGGAACTGCACCGTGCCGGGGCGCTTGGCGAAGATCGTGTCGTCCTTGCCGATCCCCGTGCCGTCGCCCGGCTTGAAGCGGGTGCCGCGCTGGCGCACGATGATCTCGCCGCCGGTGACCGCCTGACCGGCGAAGACCTTCACGCCCAGGCGCTGGGCGTTCGAGTCGCGGCCGTTGCGGCTGGAGCCGAGGCCCTTCTTATGAGCCATTGGAGATGTTTCCGATCTCGAGGCGGGTCAGGTCCGAGCGGTGGCCCATGCGGCGCTTGTACCCGTGCTTGGGCTTGAACTTCAGCACGTGGATCTTCTTGCCGCGCTCGTGACGGGTGACCGTGGCCTCGACCTTGACCTTGCCGAGCGCGTCACCGCCGAGCACCGAGTCGTCGCCGTCGCCGCGGAACATCAGCGGCTCGAGGGTCACCTTCGAGCCCTCGTCCTCGGGCATGCGGTCCACGAGAAGGGAATCCCCCTTCTCGACGCGGTACTGCTTGCCGCCGACTTTCACGATCGCGTACATGGCCGAATCAGGGTAGCGGCCCCGAATCCCTACTCGAGGCCGGCGGTGATCACGTAACGGCTGGGATCCTCCGGATCCTTCTTGAGCTCGACCGTCTCGCCGTTCGTCAGCGTGACCGTGGCGGTGTCGCCACCGGGATCGACCTCCGTCTCGCGGACCTCGATGCCCTTGAGCTGCGCCTTCACCGAGCCGAGGTCGGCCTTGCGCAGGTTCTCGACGCACTTGGCGATGCCGAACTCCTTCTGGCCCGTGAGCTGGTTGGCGTACTCCTCGCTCAGGAGGCCGCAGACGATGTTGGGATCGTCCTGCCGGATACCGAGCAGCAGGGCGTCCACGGCGGCCTGGGCGTTGACCTCGTCCTCCTCGGAGGAACCGGAGTCGGTGTCGGTCTCGGTGTCCGAGAGATCGGTGTCGGTGGCGTCGGTGTCGGTCGCGTCGGTGTCCGTGGCGTCGGTGTCGGTCGCGTCGGTGTCGCTCTCGATGACGGTGACGGTCTCGCTGCCGCCCTCGTCGTCGCCGCAGGCGGCCATTCCCCCGGCCAGCAGCAGGGCGGACAGGCAGACGGCAAACGTGCGGAGCAGACGGGCCAGATAACGCGATTCCATGCGGATCATCCTTTGCGGGTCGAAGTTCAGCCGGGGCATGCTAGTGCTAGTCCGCCTCGGCCGCCTTGCGCCGCCCCCGTCCACCGCGCCGCCCGCGCCGGCGCGGGCGCTTCGGCTCAGCCTCCGAGCCGCCGGAGTCGCTCGGGGCGCCTTCGGGCTCGGCGGGGGCGTCGGCCTCGCCCGAGGCGAGCCGGCGAGGGCTGCTCGGCGCCGTTTCCGTCGCTCGAGCCCGCGCGGGACCGCCCGCCTCTGCCGCCCCTGCGCGACCCCCGGCCGCGCGGGGTCTCACCGCGGGTCGCGGTGGCGGAGTCCCGGCCGGTCGCCGGGCCTGGGGATGTCGATCACCTCGGCCCCCTCGACCAGCGTGGCCGAGGCCGCCGAGCGGCCCACGTTCTCGATGCGGACGAGGGTCTTCTTGCCGACCAGCTTCCCGGCGCCGGCCACGGAGATCACGTACCCGTCGAGCTTCGCGACGGCGTCGTCCTCCGCGTACATGTGCGGCTCCTCGATGGCCACGAGCACCTCGTCGCCGGTCTGGAAGGGCAGCGCGCGCTGCTCGACCTCCTCGCGCGAGCCCTCCAGCGCCACCGTGAAGTGGTCGATCGGCAGCGCCTCGGAGCCCTCGAAGTGGAAGTGCTTGCCCGTCTCCTCCTCGATCTCGAGGAGCGGCCGCCCGGGGCCGCCCGCCAGCAGGGCCGCGACGGACGGGTGGAGACGGATGAGGAACGCCTCGGTGGCGGGCCGCTCCGCGGCCAGCTCGCGCATCCGGCGCTCGACGGCGATGGCGACGGTCTCCTCCGAGAGCACCACGCTCTCGCCCTCGCAGGTCGGACAGGTCTTGGTCAGGATCTCGCGCACGCCCTCGGTCACGTTCTGGCGGGTCATCTCCACGAGCCCCAGCGGCGAGATCTCCACGACGTAGGTCTTCGTGCGGTCCTCGTCGAGCGACTTGCGCAGCGTCTTCAGCACGGCGTCGCGGTTGCGGGCGCGCGACATGTCGATGAAGTCGATGACGATGATCCCGCCGATGTCGCGCAGCCGCAGCTGGGCGACCACCTCCTCGGCCGCCTCGAGGTTGGTCTTGGTGATCGTGTCCTCGAGCCGCGCGCCCTTGCCGCGGCCGGTGAACGAGCCGGAGTTCACGTCGATCACCGTCAGGGCCTCGGCGTAGTCGATGATCAGGTAGCCGCCCGAGGGCAGGTCCACCCTGCGCTTGAGCGTGGACTGGATCGCCTGCTCGATGCCGAAGCGCTCGAACAGCGGCCGCTTCTCGTCCTTGTAGAGCTCCAGCCGGGGCAGCAGCTCGGGGGCGGTGCGGGTGAAGAACGACTCCAGGCGGTGGTGCTGCTGGGGGTCGTCGACCATCGCCCGCTCGAACTGCTTCGAGAAGATGTCGCGCACCACGCGCACCGAGAGGTCGGCCTCCTGGAAGACCATGGCGGGCGCGGCGGTGTCCTTCGCGCGCTTCTGGAGCACGTCGTGGAGCTTGTGGAGGTACTTGATCTCGTGCTCGAAGTCGGCCTTGACCGCCCCCTGGGCGGCGGTGCGGATGATCGCGCCGCCCTCGCCCAGCTCGAGCCCCTTGGACTGGCGGCGCAGGCGCTCGCGCTCCTTGTCGTCGAGCCGGCGCGAGACGCCGATCCCCTCGCCCTGGGGCACGTACACGAGGTAGCGCCCGGCGATCGAGAGCTGCATGGAGAGCCGCGGCCCCTTGGTCTTCAGCGGGTCCTTGACGGCCTGCACGAGGATCTCCTGGCCGGGCTTGAGCAGCTCGGTGATGCGCTTGCCCTTCTCCTTGCCCCCGCCGCGTCCGCGCCGGGCCACCTCCACGCCCGGCATGACGATGTCGTCGGTGTGCAGGAAGCCGTTCTTCTCGAGGCCGATGTCCACGAAGGCGGCCTCCAGCCCGGGCAGCACGTTGTCGACCTTGCCCTTGTAGACGTTGCCGACGATCGACCGCGATCCGCGGCGCTCTATGTAGAGCTCGCCGACCCTCCAGCCGTTGTTGGTCTGTGGTCCGTTGCGACCTCCGTCAGCGGAGGGCGTGCCCTCCGCTTCGAGGATCGCCACTCTGGTTTCGCCACGGTCGGCCGTGACGAGCACTTGCTTTCTCAAGATATGTCCTGTTGGTAGGGCTCATATGAGAGCCGAATTGGAGCCCTTGGCCAGCGCCATCTCGCGCGCTTGCGCGTGAATCGACTGCAGCAGTCCGAGGGCCATGAAGATGACGATCACCGAGGAGCCGCCGTAGCTCATCAGCGGCAGCGTCACGCCGGTGATGGGCATGATCCCGATGGTCATGCCTACGTTCACGAAGATCTGGAACATCAGCATGGCGGTGATCCCCCCGGCGATGAGGCTGCCGTAGAGGTTCTTCGACATGGTGAGGATGCGCAGGCAGCGCCAGATCAGAAGAGCGAATAGAGACAACACTAGTGCGGCGCCCATGAAGCCGAACTCCTCGCCCACCACGGAGAAGATGAAGTCGGTGTGGTGCTCGGGCAGGAAGTCGAGCTTCGTCTGCGTCGCCGCCTCGCCCCGGCCGGTCTTGCCGCCGGCGCCGATGGCCACCAGCGACTGCGCCTGCTGGTAGCCCTGGCCGTCGAGGTTCTCCGTCGGATTCACGAAGGCCGTGAGGCGGTCCATCTGGTAGGGCTTGAGCACCTCGATCCCCATCGCCGGGGCCGCCACGAGCACGGTCACGATCGCGACGGCGGCCAGCCCGCCCAGGCCGGCCAGATGGGTCCACTTCGTGCCCGCCACGAACAGCACCGCCACGACGATGGCGATGTACACGAGCCCCGAGCCCAGGTCGGGCTGGGCGATCACCAGCATCGCGGGCAGGAGCGCGAGCAGCATGATCCTGCTCGTGGTCTCGCGCTCTCCCAGCCGCCGGATGCGATCGACCATGAAGGCCGACAGCGTGAGCACCAGCAGCACCTTGCCGAGCTCCGAGGTCTGCAGCTGGAAGAAGCCCAGGTCGACCGCGCGCCGCGACCCGCGCGCCACGCTGCCCAGCGCGAAGGTCGCGAGGATGAGGCCGATCATGCCGATGTAGAGCCCGGCCTTCCAGTCCCGGAAGCGCGAGTAGTCGACCCGGGAGAGCAGGAGCATCAGCACGATCCCCACTCCCGCGTAGATGCTCTGGCGGTACACGAAGAAGTTGGGATCGCCCGGGATGTCGCCCCTGGTGGCCGAGCCGATGGTGTAGATGCTGCAGCCCATCAGCGCGACAGCCGCCAGCAGCAGCAGGATGTCCATCCGCACGAAGCGGGGGACCGCCCCGTCGCGGAAGCCCTTTACGGAGGTGCCGTAGGGGGAGGCCTGCATCAGGCGCGCACCTTATTGCGGGGCGGCATGCGCGAGGAGCGCAGCCGATCGCCGTCGGTGAGCACCGCAGCGAGCATCAGTCTTGGGAGTCCCGAGGGTGCGGCGCCCGCCTTGACCCCGAACAGCTCGGCGAGGATCGCGCGGGCCGCGGGGGCCGCCGTCTCGGCGCCGAAGCCGCCCTGCTCGAACGTCGTGACCACCACGTACTCGGGGTTCGGGTAGGGCGCCAGCGCCGCGTACCAGGACTGGTCGGCGCGCCCGGCCCCCTTCTCAGCGGTGCCGGTCTTGCCCGCCACCGGGATGGGGAAGCCGGCGAACACGTCGGACGAGGTGCCTCCGGGCTCGCTCGCCGCGGCCCGCAGGCCGTCCAGGATGGCCTGACGGTTGGTGTCGTCGATGTCGAGCTTCCGGGCGCTCGGCGCCTCGAGCTCCTGGAGCGGGCGGCCGGTGGCGTCCTCGATCCGCTGGCCCAGCCGCGGCTGCACGACGCGCCCGCCGTTGGCGATCGCGGCGTAGGCCACCGCGAGCTGCAGCGGGTTGGCGGACAGGTCGCCCTGCCCGACGGAGAGGTTCACGTTGTCGCCGACGCTCCACGGGCGGTCGGTCAGGCCCTTCTTGAAGAGGTCGTTGCGCCACTTGGGGGTGGGAATGCGCCCCGGCGAGTCGTCGGGCAGGTCGATCCCGGTGGCCCGCCCGAGCCCGAGCCGCTTGGCCCAGTCCTGGATCAGCAGGCCGTTCCCGCTGCCGTTGGCCTGGACGCCGAGCCGGTAGAAGAACACGTCGCTGGAGACCGAGAGCGCCTGACGCAGCGCCAGGGCGCCGTGGACCACGCCGCCGGCGTTGGAGAAGCTCACGCCGCCGACCCGGAGCGAGCCGCCGTCGTACTGCACGGTGTCGGGGGTGATCAGGCCGCCCTCGAGCGCGGCCGTCGCGGTGATCAGCTTGAAGGTCGAGCCCGTGGGGTAGTCGCCCTGGGTCGCGCGGTTGAGCAGGGGCTCGCCGTTGTCCTTGTCGGTCAGGCGGTCGAGGTCGGACTGCCTGATCCGCTTCGAGAAGATGTTCGGGTCATAGGAGGGCGCGCTGCCGAGCGCGATCACCTCGCCGTTGCGCACGTTCATCACGGCGAAGGCGCCGAAGGAGCCGCCGAGGACCTCCTGCGCCACGCGCTGCACGTCGAGGTCGATCGACAGCCGCAGCTGGCGGCCCTGCTTGGGCTGCTTGGAGGTCAGCGTCTGGCGCAGGTTGCCCAGCGCGTCGACCCGCACGCGGCTGGCTCCGTTCTCGCCGCGGAGGAAGCGGTCGTACTGGTACTCGATGCCGTCCTGGCCGACCCGGTCGCCGAGCACCACGCCCCGGTAGCGCTCGTCCTTGAGCTGGTCCTCGTTGACCTCGCTCACGTAGCCGAACAGGTGGGCGCCGATCTCCGAATGCGGGTACTGGCGCACGAAGACCTGCTCGGGCTCGACGCCGGGGAAGTCCTCCTGGTTCTCGGCGAGGTAGTAGATGAGCTTCTTGGAGACGTCGCTCTTGACCGTGGCGGGCGCCGACGGCAGCGCCTTCAGCTGGTCCTCCACGGTCTTCTCGACCCGCGCCGGGGTCATGGCGAGCACGCGTCCGAGCCGCGCGTACACCGCGCGGCGCTCGGCGCGGCCCTCGGGAAGCTTCTCCGGCGAGACCTTCACGGCGAGGCCGGTGCGGTTGCGGACGAGGACCCGCCCCTCGCGGTCCACGATCTCGCCGCGGGGGGCCGCCACCTTGATCGGGCGCACGCTGTTGGCCCGCGCCTCGCTGCGGTACTTGTCGCCCGAGAGCACCTGGAGGTACCAGAGGCGAAAGAACACGAGGCCGAAGGCCACGAGCGCGATGCCGCCGATCACGGCCACGCGCAGGGCGAGCTGGGGCGTCATGCGGCGGCTGTCGGAGTCCTGGTACACGCCTAGGCCTCCAGTCCGCGGAGGCCGAGGGGACCGGTCTCGCGCGGCCCGCTCCGGCGCCGGCGGACGTCCACCGGGTCCACCAGCAGCACCGGCCGGAGCACCCGCCGGCAGATCGAGAACACCGGCAGCGCCAGCAGCGCGTTCAGCCCGGTGGTGAGAAGGGCGTCGCGGACCACGAGCGGGCTGACCGACGAGCCCACGTCGAGCATGAACGAGATCGCGGCGAACGCCACGACGTAGCCCAGCGTGGCCGCCGCCCCCACGGGGATCGGCATCAGCCCGTGCGCCGGGTCGCGCACCTCGCGGTAGCGCCCGACGCCGTATCCCACGGCGGTGAGGACGAGCGAGGACACGCCCATGGTCCCCCCCACGGCGAGGTCGAGCAGGAGCCCGGCCGCGAAGCCGGTGGCGGCGCCGGAGACGCTGCCCGCGTAGATCGCGATCCCGGCCACGGCCAGCGGGACGAGGTCGGGATGCGCGCCGAAGAGGCGGACGGGCCCGAAGCCCGACAGCTCCAGGATCACGGCACCGAAGACGATCGCACCGGCCCGGGCGAAGGCCTGGGGGGAGAGGCTCACGGCGCCACCTGGGCGGCCGCGGTGTCGCTCGGGGTGCCGCGCGAGGTGAGCACCTGCACGATGTCGATCCTGCGCAGGTCGGCGAACGGCTTGAGGTGCACCCGCTGGTAGAGCTGGACCTCGTCGAGGTCGACGCGGGTCACGCGGCCCACGGGTATGCCCCGCGGGAAGCGCGACTGGACGCGGTCCGAGGTGAAGCCCGAGGTGACCACGGTGGTGCCCTCGGTGACGCGCCGGTTGCGGTCCACGAAATCGAGCAGCAGGTCGTTGGGCTGGCCCACCTGGGGACGGACGATGCCGCTGGCCCCGCTGGGCAGCACCTGGCCCGAGACCGCGCTGTCGCCGTCGGTGATGAGCTTGACCTCGGCCGTGCCGCCGGTGACGCTCGTGACCTTGCCCACCAGGCCGCCCGCCGCGATCACCGGCTGATTCTCCTCGATGCCGTCGTCCGCGCCCTTGTCGATCTTGACCGAGGAGTACCAGACGGTCGGCGAGTGGACGATCACGCGAGCCGCGACGGGATCCGTCCCGCTGGGGAAGCTGTCGACGTCCGCGAGCTTGACGAGCCCGCGCAGCTGGCGCACGTCGTCGGCGGCCACGGCGCTCTCGCCCAGTTGCTTGCGCAGGCGCTCGTTCTCGGCGCGCAGCTTCTCGTTGTCGGACTTGGCGTCGAGCGTGTCGCCGAACCATCCCCCGGCGTCGCGGAAGGGCTTGAGCGCCCTCCCGGCGCCCGTCTCGAGGGGCGCGAGGGCCTCCTGGGCTCCCCGCTGGAGCGTGTGGAAGACCCCGCCCGAGCCCTCGCCGAAGTAGGCGGTGAGCATCACCACCGACAAGCACGACGAATATCGCCAGGGCCGCCCTTCTGCGGCGGACCACTTTCGAGTCGTACACGTTCGGCTCCTACCGAGCCGCCGAGCTAGCGGCGTCGGTGATTTCGGGAATTCTTGTTGGCGCGGTGGATGGCCTCGAACTCCTCGAGGCTCCTACCGGACCCGACCGCCACGCAGGTGAGCGGGGACTCGGCCAGGTGCGCCGGCATCTGTGTCTCGTCGCGCAGGCGGACATCGAGGCCCTGGAGCAGCGCGCCGCCGCCCGCGAGCATGATCCCGCGATCCATGATGTCCGAGGCCAGCTCGGGCGGCGTGCGGTCGAGGGTCTCCTTGACCGCGTCGACGATCGCCTGGAGGGGCTCCTCCAGCGCCAGGCGGACCTCCTCGCTCGTGAGCACCACCGTCTTGGGCAGTCCAGACACCAGATCGCGACCGCGGATCTCGGCCTGCATCTCCTCGTCCAGCGGGAAGGCCGAGCCGATCTCGAGCTTGACCTCCTCGGCCGTCTGCTGGCCGATCATCAGCTTGTACTCGCGCTTGACGTAGTTGATGATCGCGTCGTCGAGCTCGTCGCCGCCGATCCGGATCGACTGGGAGACGACGATGCCGCCGAGCGAGATCACCGCCACCTCGCTGGTGCCTCCGCCGATGTCGACCACCATGTTCCCGGTGGGCTCGCCGACGGGCAGGCCGGCTCCGATGGCCGCCGCCATGGGCTCCTCGATCAGGTACGCCTGCCGGGCACCCGCGGAGAGGCAGGCCTCCTCGACCGCGCGCTTCTCCACCCCGGTGACGCCGGAGGGCACGCACACCACCACGCGGGGGTGGGCCCAGCGGTTCTGGTGCACCTTCTGGATGAAGTGGCGCAGCATCTGCTCGGTCACGTCGAAGTCGGCGATCACACCGTCCTTCAGGGGGCGAATGGCCTGGATGGTCCCGGGCGTGCGGCCGAGCATCCGCTTGGCCTCGATGCCCACCGCGTGCACCTCGGCGGTGCGCGAGTCGATGGCCACCACCGACGGCTCGGACAGCACGATCCCGCGCCCGCGCACGTAGACGAGCGTGTTGGCGGTGCCGAGGTCGACCGCCATGTCGCGGCCCCCCATGCCTGTGAGATAGGAGAAGAAACCCATGCGTTGACTGGTGGTGCGTGAGGATAGGCGCTCGGCCCGTCCACGACACGAAACTTGCGGCTCGGTCCGCTGGAGCGGCGCTCAGGGACGAGCGAGGCGGACCGACCGCCGTGCATTGTATCTCCTTACCCCCTTTCCGCCCAGGCGTTTCATCTGTTCGCCGTGCTGCGATCACCACCTCGGGCGCCAGCCGCACCAGCTCGGCCACGGGCAGCCCGACCACGTTGAAGTAATCGCCCTCGATCCGGTCCACCAGTGCGGCTCCGCGCCCCTGGATCGCGTAGCCGCCGGCGCGCTCGCGCCACTCCCCGCCGGCGACGTACCAGTCGATCTCCTCCGGGCCCAGCGCGCCGGAAGCGGACCTCGGTCGCGCTCGCCGTGGTGCGCTCCCGCCCGCCCCCGACCAGGGCGAGGCCCGACCAGACGTTGTGCACGCGCCCCTCGAGCAGGCGCAGGACGCGGCGGGCCTCGGCCTCGTCACGGGGCTTGCCGAAGATGCGCCCGTCGACCTCCACGGCGGTGTCCACGCCGAGCACGCAGATCGCCCTTCACCGAGCGCGCCTTGGCCAGGGCGTTGGCCATGACCACCTCCCCGGGCTCCCCACGCGAGCCTTCGCGCGCGTCGGGCTCCACCACCGTGAACGAGACGCCCAGCTGCTCCAGGATCGCCCGGCGCTGGGGGGACCGCGAGGCGAGCACCAGCACCGAGCCCGCCCTCGCGCTCATGCCCCTAGGCGAGCTCGGGGAAGAAGAGCGCCGACTCGCGGGCGGCGGAGTCCGCCGAGTCCGAGCCGTGGACGAGGTTGGTCTGCACCTCGAGCCCGTGGTCGCCCCGGATGGAGCCCGGCGCCGCCTCGATGGGGTTCGTCGCGCCGATCACCTGGCGGGCGGCGGCCACGGCCTCGTGTCCCTCGAGGACCATCGCCACCAGGGGACCGCCGGTGATGAAGTCCACCAGCTCGCCGAAGAACGGCTTCTCGTTGTGCTCGGCGTAGTGCTCCTCGGCGGTCTCGCGCGGAACCACCATGTGCTTGAGGGCGACGATACGCAGGCCCTTGCGCTCGAAGCGGGCTATCACCTCGCCGGTCAGGCGGCGCTCGAAGGCATCGGGCTTCACCAGGATCAGGGTTCGGTCCACGTGGTTCCTCTTTCGTGTCGACGGGAGAGCGGCAAGGCCGGGAGGCTAGCCGGGCGCCCGCGACCGATCAGGCCGGTGGCCGGGCGCGGCGCGGTGCCGGATCGACCCCGTCGGCGGCCGGCGGCCGGGAACGGCTCGGGGCGGTCGCCGGATCCGCGGTCGCGCCGTCGGGCCGCACCGCGCGCGTCTCGCCGTCGGCCGGCGGGCGGGCGCTGCGCGCCGGGCGGCGACCGGCGCGGTTCCGGGCTCGACCCGGGGCCGGCCTCCGGCGCGGGGCGGGCCGCCGCGGGGCGCTGCGCACCCTCGCGGCGGGGGCGCCTGCGTCGGCCCCGGAGGGCGGGCGTTCGCGCCGGCGCTCGCGCCGGGGGCGCGGCTGCTGGCCGCCGCGCTGGCCGACGGCCGCCTCGCAGTAGGGGCAGATCGACCACCTGGGGTCGAGCGCCTTGCCCGCAGGTCATGCACGGCTCCTTGAGCCGGCGATGGCAGTTGGGGCAGCGCAGGAACGTCTTCTCCACCTCGTTCGAGCAGTGCGGGCAGACGTACTGCCCGATGCTGGCGAGGCGGGCTTCGGCCGCCGCGATCTCGAGGTCGCGCTCACGCACGTCCTCGAGGAACTCGGGCGGGCGGACGATCATGTAGACGATGGTGCCCGCGAAGGGGAACAGCGAGGCCGCGGTGGCGCAGCCCACCAGCATGGGATCCGTGATTCGCCGGCGTGCGTCGGCGAAGGTCCAGTAGACCAGGGCGAGCCAGAACACCACCAGGAACAGCAGCAGCAGGTTGACCGCGAGGTTGAGCCCGTCGTTGGTGATCCCGAAGATCGCGAGGGGGGTCATGCAGGCGGGCAGTGTACCCGGCGGGCCTCCCGGATAATCAGAGGAAGATGCGGCCCAGCGCGTATCCGACGCCGAAGAACACGAGTATCACCGTGGCCACCACGAGGGCCACGAGACCGATCATCGCACCGAATCCGGGACCGTCCTTGCGTTCCATCGACCCTCGATCCTGGCACGCGCGGCCTTCTCCCGCCAGGTCTGGGCGGATTCGCTCAGAGGGAGAGCCACGCGAAGGATTCGGCATCCCTGCCGAATCCTTCAGAGCGACGACGCGCGCGATCCGCCCTGCTCGCGGACCAGGTCGGCGATCAGGTAGATGGAGCCCGTGGCCAGCACGGCGCCCGACTCGCCGGCGGCCTCCCGCGCCCGGGCCAGCGCGGCGCGCGGGTCCTTCACGACCTCGGTGGGCACGCTCCGGCGGCCCGCCACCAGGGCGCGTAGCCGCTCCGCGTCCAGTGCGCGCGGGTTGGCGCACTCGGTGAGGATCGCGCGCCCGCACAGGGGAAGCAGGGCGTCGAGGAGCCCGTCCGCGTCCTTGTCCTCGAGGACGCTGAGCACGAGCACGGGCGGCGGTCTCCCCGCGAGGACGCCGGGCAGCGCGGCGGCGAGCGCTCGGGCTCCCGCGGGATTGTGGGCGCCGTCGAGGAGGGTGAGCGGGCTCTCTCCCACGACCTCGAGGCGGCCGGGTACCGCCGTCTCGGCCGCGGCGCCGCGAACCGCGGCGGCATCCGGGTCGCGGCCGAGGAAGGCGGTCGACCGCCGCGCGCGCCAGCGCCAGGTTGCGCCGCTGGAACTCCCCCAGGGCGCGAAGCGGCACCCGGTCGTCGGGCTCGGCCGTGACCAGGGCGGCGCCCTGCTCTCGCGCGACGCGCTCGGCCACCGCCCGCGCGTCGGGGTGGAGGTCCTCGCCCACCACCAGCGTCGAGGCCCCGCGGACCACGGCGAGCTTCTCCTCGGCGATCTCGGCCACGGTGTCGCCGAGCCAGCGGGTGTGCTCGAGGTCCACGCCGGTGAGCACCACGACCCGCGAGCCCACCACGTTCGTCGCGTCGTAGCGCCCGCCCAGGCCGGCCTCGATCACCGCCGCCTCGACCCCTCCGTCGGCCAGCGCCAGGAAGGCCGCGGCGGTGAGCGCCTCGAACTGGGTCACGCGGTCGTCGTCGGGACGGGCGCGCTCGACCTCGCGCGCCGCGCCCGGCCGCCCGGGAGACCGCGGCGGCGAAGGCCTCCTCCGAGATCGGCCGCTCCCCCACCTCGACCCGCTCGCGAAAGGAGCGCAGGTGGGGCGAGGTGTAGCTGCCCGACCGCAGTCCGTGGCGCTCGAGGATCGCGGCCGCGAAGCGCACCGTGGAGGACTTGCCGTTGGTGCCCACCACGTGGATTCGCTCGAGGCGCTCGGTGGGCCGCCCGAGCGATGCCAGAAGCTCGTTCACGCGTTCCAGCCCGAACCGCATGCCGAACAGCTCGAGGCCGAGCAGGTACTCCTCGGCCTCGCGGAAGGTCACCTAGGCGTTCGTTCCGTCGAGCCGGCCGAGCGCGCCGCGGTACTCCTCGAGCTTCGCGCGCTCGCCGTCCACCACCTCGGCCGGCGCCCGCTCCACGAAGCGCTCGTTGGCGAGCTTCTTCTCGAGGCGCTCGATCTCCTCCTCCAGCTTCTCCCGCCGGGCCGCCGCCCGGCGCTCGGAGGCCTCCGGGTCGAAGTCGTCCGAGGGCAGGAGCTCCACCGCGCCGCCGGGCACGGGGACCTTCGCCACGGCCTCGTCGGCGTCGTCGTCTCGCAGCTGCAGCCGGGCGAGTCGCGCCACCTGCTCGGCCATCTCCCCGTAGTCGCCGGCGCCCAGGCGCGCGGGCAGGATGGCCGAGGGCTTGACGCCCGCCTCGTCGCGGGCGCGGCGGACCGCCGTCACGGCCTCCATCGCCCGGCTCACCGCCGCCTCGGCCGCGTCGTCGAAGCGCTCGGGGCTCGCGACCGGCCACGGCAGCCCGCGCCAGCAGCTCGCGCTCGCCCGGCAGGAACGACCACAGCTCCTCGGTCACGTGGGGCATGATCGGGTGCAGCAGGCGCAGCATCCGGTCGAGCGCGAACAGCAGCGTGGCCGAGACCGGCGTGCGGTCGGCGTCCTCGGCGTACAGCCGCGGCTTGGCGAGCTCGAGGTAGCGGTCGCACAGCTCCGACCAGAACACCTCGTACAGCTCGAGCGCGGCGGCCGAGAGCTCGAAGGAGTCCAGCAGCTCCGTGGCCCGCTGCGGTGATGCGCTCGAGCCGGGAGACGATCCAGCGGTCCTCCACGGTCTCCGCGTGATCGGGCGAGGGCTCGACGCCCTCCTGCACGCCGAGCAGGATCAGGCGCGAGGCGTTCCAGAGCTTGTTGGCCAGGTCGAGCCCCTGCTCCACCCGCCCGGCGGAGTAGCGCACGTCCTGGGTCGAGGACATCGCGAGCAGGCCGAAGCGCACGGCGTCGGCGCCGTGGGCCTCGATCTCGTCCAGCGGGTCGATGCCGGTCCCGAGCGACTTGGACATCCGGCGGCCGTCGGGGGCCTGGATCACCGAGTGGATCGGCACGTCGGTGAAGGGCAGCTCGCCCGTGAACTCCACGCCGAACATGACCATCCGCGCGACCCAGAGGAAGATGATGTCCCGCGCCGTCGAGAGCACGTCCGTCGGGTAGAAGGCGCGCAGCTGGGGCGTCTGCTCGGGCCAGCCGAGCGTCGCGAACGGCCACAGCGCCGACGAGAACCACGTGTCGAGCACGTCGGGGTCCTGCTCCCAGCCGTCCCCCTCGGGGCCCTCGAGCCCCACGTGGATCTCGTCGCCGCGGTACCACACGGGCAGACGGTGGCCCCACCAGAGCTGGCGCGAGACGCACCAGGGGCGGATGTTCTCCAGCCAGTCGAGGTAGACCCCGGTCCACGGCTTCTCGGGGTGGAAGCGAAGCCGGCCGTCCTTGACCGCGGCGATGGCGGGCGCGGCGAGCTTCTCCATGTCGCAGAACCACTGGAGGGAGATGAGCGGCTCGATGCGCATGCCCGAGCGCTGGGAGTGGGGCACGTCGTGCGTGTAGGGATGCGTGCCCGAGACCAGGCCCTCCTCGCGCAGCGCGGCGACCACCTCGCGCTGGGCCTCCGCGGTGGGCAGGCCGGCGAAGCGCTCCCCGGCCGCCGCCGACATCCGCCCGTCCTCGCCGATCACCGAGACCACCTCGAGGCCGTGGCGGCTGCCGATCTCGAAGTCGTTCGGGTCGTGGCCGGGGGTGACCTTGAGCGCGCCCGTGCCGAAGTCGGTGCGCACGTGCTCGTCGGCCACGATCGGCAGTCGCCGGCCCACGAGCGGCAGGATCGCGGTCTCGCCGATCAGCCGCGTGTAGCGCTCGTCGTCGGGGTTCACGGCGATCGCCGTGTCGGCCAGCATCGTCTCGGGGCGCACGGTGGCCACGGTCACCGACGCCCGAGCCCGACGCGAGCGGGTAGTCGACCGAGTAGAGGGTGTCCTCCATCTGGCGCTGCTCGACCTCGAGGTCGGAGATCGCCGAGCGGGTGCCGGGGTCCCAGTTGACCATGTAGTGGCCGCGGGTCACCAGGCCCTTCTCGTAGAGCGCCACGAACACGTGACGCGACGGCGCGCACGTAGGCCTCGTCCATCGTGAAGCGCTCGTCGGAGTAGTCGAGCGAGGCCCCGATGCGCTTGAACTGCTCGGTGATCGCCGAGCCGTGCTCGCTCGCGCCACTCCCACACCCGCTCGGCGAAGGCCTCGCGCCCGAGGTCCTCCTTGGTCTTGCCCTCGGCCGCGAGCGCCTGCTCGACCTTGACCTGGGTGCCGATGCCCGCGTGGTCGGTGCCGTAGATCCACTTCGCGCGCCTGCCCGCGCATCCGGGCGACGCGCACGAGCAGGTCCTGGATCGCCGCGTTGAGCGCGTGGCCCATGTGCAGGACGCCGGTCACGTTCGGCGGGGGCACCGCGATCGAGAAGTTCTCCTCCGCGTCACCGGCCGGCTCGGCGCGGAAGATGCCGGCCTCCTCCCAGCGCGCGAACACCCGCTGCTCCACGTCCGCCGGCGAGTAGCGGGTGCGCTCGCGCAGGATCTCGAGGCGGTCGTCGCTCATCGGCCTCAGTCTGCCAGCCGCGGTCTTGTCGCCCGGCGCCGGCTCAGGCCGCCAGCGACGCGCAGAACTCCGCGAACTTGCGGGTGTCGCGCAGCGGCGCGCCGTGCCCGAAGCACACCAGCGCCGGCTCCAGCTCGCCCAGCCGGCGCGATCGACGCGCGGTTGCGTCGCCGGGTCGGGCGTGAAGAAGGTCTTGGGCTCGCGCAGGCCCGGGATCGCCGGTGAGCACGTCCATGTTGTTGAGCACGTCGCCGAGGATCAGCACGCGGTCGGACTCGCGCCAGAAGGAGACGTGGCCCTGCCGAGTGCCCGGGCGTGTCGAGCACCGTGAAGCCCGCCACCTCGTCGCCCTCGTGCAGGCGGCGGTCGACCGGGTGCCCCGGCCCGGCCATCGTCTTGAAGAACACCTTGTTGATCAGCTTGTCGGGCTGTCGCTCGCGGATCAGCTCCGGGCCGCTCGGCCTGCGTCGACGTCGCGCTCCGGCACCCAGAACGGCACGCCGCGCGTCTCGCACACGAGCTTGCTGGCGCCCTGGTGGTCGGGGTGGGCGTGGGTGAGCGCGTGGGCGGCTCAGCGTCGCGGCCCTCGAGCTGCTGAGGATCTTCTTGCCGTCGAAGCGCGCGCCGGCGTCCACGAGCACGTCGCCCATCAGGTAGGTGTTGATCGAGTTCGGGCAGCGGCAGGCGCGCCCTTGAGCTGGCAGACGCCGTCGGCGAGCTCCTTCACGAGGGCACCGGGTCGGCCGCCAGCCGCTCGCGCCATCGCCTCGCGCGAGCGGCGATCAGGCCGGAGAGCGGGCGCACCATCACGACGAGCTGGGTGATCAGGCCGTCGCTCGTCGACCGTGAGGTGGTCGAGCCCCTCGACCTCGCGGTCGCCCACCCGCGCGCGGAAGATCAGCGCGTGGGTGCCCTCCCCCGCGAGCTCGTCGGTGTACTCGAAGTCCTCGAACACCTGGATGACGGTGGAGAGCAGGTGCATGACGGCCTCGCGGCCCTCGTAGGGCTTGAACACCGCCGGGCAGCGGAAGACGACGTCGGGCGCCAGCGCGGCTCTCCATCCGGGCGAGGTCGCGGCTCTCGACGGCCGCGCGGAACTCGAGCATGCCCGGAGTCTCGCACTCAGCGGCGCGCGGCGGAACTCAGCAGGCGGTACGACGCCCTGATCGTCACCGTCCGCGTGAGCTGGTGAACGCCTGCGGCGCCAGCCGCGCCGCCGCGACCACCCGCGCGCCTGCGGCGCTTGCGCGCAGCAGCCGGCGCCCGCGCGCGTTCAGCTTCACCCGCAGGGTCGCTGCGCTTGCCCGAGGCGACCGTGAAGCGGCGCTGGCCGATCCGGATGCGGCGCGATCGTGCCCTTGGCGGGCCCGACCCGCGGCGGAACCTCGCGCACGAGGCGCACCGTGCCGCGGCAGGCGGTGGCCTGCTTGCACGAGACCACCACGGGAGCCACGCGGCCGCGGGTCGCGCGCGGGTGCGGCGCGAGATCACGAAGCCGCTTGGCCGCCGGCACCTGGCGCGCCGGGCAGCGCCTTGCCGGCGCCCTTGGTCGGGCAGCCCTGCGATGGCGCCGCGCTGGATGTCGGCCGGGCCCGAGGTGGTCGGCCAGGCGTTGCCGCCCTCGCCCGTGTAGACGGAGCACGTCCATGCCGCGCACGATGTCGCCGGTGAAGATGAAGCCGCGGTGGGGCTTGGCCGACCAGGTGTCGGCGCCGGCGGCGACGAACGAGCCGATCTGCTTCGGGTTGGCCGGGTCCGAGAAGTCGACGATGCGCGTGCCGCGCCCGTACCAGGCGATCTCATGCGGTTCTGGTCGAGCGCCTGCCAGAACACGTGGCTGGTGCAGCCGGCCTCGGCCGCGACCTGGCCGGGCTCGTTGGGCTGGAGGTCGATGTTGAAGATGCCCGCCTTGTCGGTGCCGCCGCCGCGGCACGAGGCCCGTCGCCTTGTCGAGCCCGTAGAAGTGCACCGCGCCGACGCCCGGCGGATCCGGCCTGGCCGGGCCGAGCGGCGAGGCCCCGGTGGCGTCGCCGGGCTGCCGCCGCACGCGCCGACCCCGGAGCCGCCGCCGTACTCGTCGGTCACGATCAGCAGGCTTGCGGTCGTGGTTGGGCTCGGCTCCGTGGGAGATGCCGACCTGCGGGATCGACGATCGTCTGCAGCACCCGCGGCTTGGCGGGGTCGTCGATGTCGACGATGTCGCTCTTCTGGATCGACGCCGCGTAGAGCAGGTTCTTGCCGTCGGGGCGGTGGTCGGGAATCGAGTCGTGCGGGCCCGAGGTGCCGTTGGCCGGGAAGTCGATGCGGCCGATCCGCCGGGTTGCCGGGCTGGCGTCGGGCGCGGCGGGTGGCGCGAGGCTGAAGACCTCGGTCTGCGGATAGGTCTGCGTGTACTGGTCGATGTAGAGGTTCGGGCCAGTCGAGCGTGACGTTGTGCGCGCCGTCGACGCACCTCGCCCGAGCCGTCGGTCTTCCGTCGCTGATGAAGGCGACCTCGCGCGGGTGCGATCTTGTTCGAGATGTCGATGATCTGCGACGCCCTCCTCGCCGGGGTGGCAGGCCTTGTTGGTCGAGGCGCTCTCGTGCGCCATCGACCGCGATGTCGCGCGTCGGGCGAGAGCTGCACGTCGAACTGGCCGCCCGAGCACTTGAGCACGCCCTGCACGAACGGCTTGCACTTCGCGGGCTGCTCGGGTCGTCGCAGGAGGCGATGTTCACGATCACCAGGCCCTGCGACGTAGGAGCCGACGTAGGCGTAGTCGCCCGCCAGCTCGATGTCGGCCGCGTTGGTGGCGAAGTCCTCGTCGTTGGCGCCGCCCGGCACCTTGGCGTCGGGCGAGAGCGGCACGTTGGCCACGATCTCCATGTTCTCGCCGGTGCCGGAGACCGGCGGGTCGGCGGCCACGGCGGTCCGGAACACGGAGCCCTTGCTGCCCTCCATGAGGGCCGTCGCCGCCTTGCTGCCCTGCGGGTGGCCGGCCCCGGCGGGCACGGCGAAGACCGCGAGCGCCATCGCGGACAGCACGAATGCGAGAAGACCCCCTGCCTTCATGGGGATCAGGCTACCCCTTTCGGGCCCGCGGATAACGCAGGGCTCAGGCCGACTCGGCGGCCTGCTGTCCTCGGGCTCGTCCTTGGCCGCCTCGGTGACCAGCGTGGGGTTCAGGCCGTTGGTGATCGTCTCCCTGGTCACCACGCACTTCTTCACGTCGCGGCGCGAGGGCAGCTCGAACTGCACGTCGAGCAGGGTCTCCTCGATGATCGAGCGCAGGCCGCGGGCGCCGGTCTCGCGCTCGAGCGCCTTGTCGGCCACGGCCGACAGCGACTCCTCGGCGAACACCAGGTCGATCCCGTCGAACGAGAAGAAGCGCTCGAACTGCTTCACGAGCGCGTTGCGCGGCTCGGTGAGGATGGTCACCAGGTCGTCGCGCTCGAGCTGGTGGATGATCGACAGCACCGGCAGCCGGCCGATGAACTCGGGGATCAGCCCGTACTCCACGAGATCTTCCGGCAGCACCTTCTCGAACAGCTCGCCGGCGTCCTTGTCGTGCTTGGAGCTGACGTCGGCGCCGAAGCCCACGCCCTTGTGCCCGATGCGCCGCTCGATGACCTTGTCGAGGCCGGCGAACGCGCCGCCGCAGATGAAGAGCACGTTGGTGGTGTCGATCGTGAGGAACTCCTGGTGGGGGTGCTTGCGCCCTCCCTGGGGCGGCACCGAGGCCACCGTGCCCTCGAGGATCTTCAGGAGCGCCTGCTGGACGCCCTCGCCCGACACGTCGCGCGTGATCGACGGGTTGTCGGCCTTGCGCGCGATCTTGTCGACCTCGTCGATGTAGATGATCCCCGTCTCGGCCTTCTTCACGTCGAAGTCCGCGGCCTGGATGAGCTTGAGGAGGATGTTCTCCACGTCCTCGCCCACGTAGCCGGCCTCGGTGAGCGCGGTGGCGTCCGCGATCGCGAACGGCACGTTGAGGATCTTCGCGAGGGTCTGCGCCAGCAGCGTCTTGCCGCAGCCCGTGGGGCCGAGCAGCAGGATGTTGGACTTCTGCAGCTCGAGGTCCTGCTCGCCCTCGGACTGCATCATCTGCACGCGCTTGTAGTGGTTGTAGACCGCAACGGAAAGAGCCCGCTTGGCGGGCTCCTGTCCGACGACGTACTCCTGGAGAACCGACCAGATCTCCTTCGGCTTCGGGAGGTTCTCGAGGTCGAAGGTGGAGGTGCCGGTCAGCTCCTCGTCGATGATCTCGTTGCAGAGATCGATGCACTCGTCGCAGATGTAGACGCCCGGCCCGGCGATGAGCTTCTTGACCTGACGCTGGGACTTGCCGCAGAAGCTGCAGAGGAGCTGCTCGTTGGAGTCCGTTGGACGAGCCATGACTTCTCAGACGGAGGTGATCACCCGGTCGATGAGGTTGTAGTCCTTCGCCTCCTCGGCGGTCATGAAGTAGTCGCGCTCGGTGTCGCGCGCCACCTTCTCGAGGTCCTGGCCGGTGTGCTTGGCGAGGATCTCGTCGAGGCGCTGGCGCATGTCGATGATCTCCTTGGCGTGGATCTCGATGTCCGACGCCTGGCCCTGGAAGCTCGAGGAGACCTGGTGGATCAGGATCTTGGAGTTGGGCAGCGACATGCGCTTGCCCTCGGCGCCACCCGAGAGCAGCAGCGCGCCCATGGACATCGCGATGCCGACGCAGATGGTCTGCACGTCGGGCTTGATGTACTGCATCGTGTCGTAGATCGCGAGGCCCGCGTAGACCGAGCCGCCCGGCGAGTTGATGTAGAGCGAGATGTCCTTGTCGGGATCCTCGGACTCCAGGTGCAGCAGCTGCGCGACGATCAGGTTGGCGATGTCGTCGGTGACCGGCGTGCCGAGGAAGACGATCCGCTCGTTCAGCAGGCGGGAGTAGATGTCGAAGGCGCGCTCCCCGCGAGAGGTCTGCTCGACGACCATGGGTACCAGTGGGCTCATTGCTCTCGCTCTGTTTCGCTTGCTCGGACGGAATCCTCCCAAGAGCCCGCGAAACGTGCGGGGCACCGGGTCGCCGAGTCTAGCAATGGGGCGTGTGCGCTCCGGAGGCGTCCGCGACCGCTCAGGCCGCCCGGCGTCCAGAGCTTCTTGGGCGCCTCGGCTGCCCTCCTTCTCGGGCGTCCACAGCTCCTCGCGCGCGGCGGCCTGCTCGGCGGGGATCGGCTTCGCGTGCTCCACGATCAGGTCCACCGCCTTGCGCATCGCGATGTCCTCGCGCAGGGCCTCGTCGCCGCCCTGCGCCTTCGCCTTCTTCAGCGAGCGCTGCAGCGCCTTGTCGCTCGGCGGCGGGCTTGCCCGGCTGGGCCGACGCCTCGCGCAGCGTGTCGAGCAGCTCGTCGTCGGAGACCTCGATGCCCTCGGCCTCGACCACCGCGGCCAGCACCGCCTCGCGGCGCAGCGCGCGCTCGGCGTCGGGCTCGGACTCGGTGACCAGCTCCTCCTCGGTCTTGCCGGTGATCTGGAGGTACTGGTCGGGGTCGAGGCCCTGCTGCTGGAGGCGGCGCGCGGTGACGTGCCACATCTCGTGCGCCTTGGCGTGCACGAGCTCGTGGGGCACGTCGATCTTCGCCGCCGCCGCCACGGCGTCCACGGCGGCCTCGCGGAACTCGCGCTCGATCGACTCCTCCTGGGCCCGCGAGAGCTGCGTGCGGATCTCCTCGCGCAGCTCGTCGAGCGAGTCGTAGCCGCCGGCCTCGACCGCGAGGTCGTCGTCGAGCTCGGGCAGCCGCTTCTCCTTGACCTCCTTGACCGAGACGTCGAAGGTGGCCTCCTTGCCGGCCAGGTGCTCGGCCTGGTAGTCGTCGGGGAACTCGACCGACACCTCGCGCTCGTCGCCCGCCGACGCGCCGACGAGCTGCTCCTCGAAGCCGGGGATCAGCCGCCCCGAGCCGAGCTCGAGCAGGAAGCCGCGGGCGTCGCCGCCCTCGAACGGCTCGCCGTCGACCTTGCCCTCGAAGTCGATGACCACGTAGTCGTCCTCGGCGGCCTCGCGCTCGACCGTCTCGAGCGAGGCGAGCGACTCGCGCAGGCGCTCGAGCTCGGTCTCCACGTCCTCGTCGGCCACCTCGGGCTCGCGCCGGCCGACCTCGACGCCCTCGTAGTCGCCGAGCTCGCCGGCGGCCGCACGCCGACCTCGAAGGAGAAGGAGAGCGGCGCGCCCTTCTCGGGGAGGTCGGAGAGGTCGACGTCGGGGCTGCCGACGGTGGCGATGCCCGCGTCCTGAACGGCCTCCTCGTACCAGTCGGGCAGCGCGCGGCGCACGGCCTCGTCGAGCACCGCGTCGCGGCCGACCTGCTGCAGCACGACCTGCGCCGGCACCTTGCCCTTGCGAAAGCCGGGCACCTTCATGTCGCGCCCGATCTCGCCGGCGGCGCTGCGCAAGCTCGCGCTCGACCGACGTCCGAGCCGACCTCGACCTCCACGCGCACGCGCGAGTCGCCGAGCTCCTTCGTGGATGTCGTGAGAGCGCTCAAGACGGGGCGTGACGATAGCGTGGCCCCGTGCCCGGCACCGCCCTCCAGACCCGTCGCGGAGCCCCCGAGCGGGCGCTCGCGTGGCTCTTCACCGGCCCGCTCGGCCACCTCTACAGCGTGGTCGCGGACCTGCTGGTCTTCGGCGCGCGCTCGCTGCGCGGCGAACGGCGGGCTCGGCGAGCGCTATCGCGCTAGCCGGGCCGCACGCTCGCCGGCGAGGGCAGCCGCCTCAGCGCTCGCCGGTAGCGGCGCATCGTCGCCGGGCGGAAGTCGCCGTGGGTCTGTCCGCGAAAGCGCTGGACCCGCTCGCGGTGGAACGGGCTCGACAGGCTCTCGTTGTGGCCGATCACGTTGCCCACGGGAATCCGGTAGCGGCCCTGGAGCTCCCGGGTCAGCCGCAGCGAGGCCGCGAGCTGGCGCGCGGTTGCCGAGCACCTGCCCGTCGCTGGTGCCCACGTGCTCGATCCCGATCGCGGTGTGGTTGAGCCCCACCGTGTGCCGGCAGATGATCGAGGTGGGCACGAGCTGCACGATCGTGCCGTCGTGGTCGATCAGGTAGTGCGCGCAGACGCCGGGCAGCTCCCCGTAGGTCGACGTCGGGGGAGTTGCGCGCGAAGGTGTTGTAGGCCGACGCGAAGCTGTTCGACGCCGTGTAGTGCTCCACGATCAGCCGCGGATCGCGTAGCCGGAAGTCGTCGATGCCGTAGTGGCGGCGCGCGTAGGCGCGCGTCTGGCGCCTGCGGTCGGCGCCGAAGGGAACCAGTCGCTTGCGGACGGGGGCGGGCGCCACGGCGCGGGCGACCGCGAGCACGGCGCCGGCGTGACGGGCCGTGCCCCGGGCCGGCAGAGCGGCCCGCCGGCAGCTCGACCACGAACGGGGTGTCGCGGGGGCGGGTCGCGCTCTGCCAGACCGTGGCCGCCCCGGGCGGCGGCGCGATCGAGCCCAGCGGCAGGCCCGAGCGTCGCGAGTAGAGGCGCTCGAGGGCGCGGTCGCCCCCGCCGTGGTCCACCAGGCGCATCATCTGGTGGTAGTAGATGGTCACCCGCGGGCGCAGACGCCGCACGAAGGCCGCGTGCGCGCGGCTCTCGGGCTCGGACAGGGGCGCGGTGCCCGAGTGGTAGGTGTCGAACGGCGTGCCCATCGCCCGCCAGGCCGTGGGGAAGTTGCGGTTGAGGTCCACGCCGCGGGCGTTCTGCCGGGTGCCGGCGGCGGCGCCGTCGGGGTTGAGGTCGTCGATCAGCCACAGCGCCACGCCCCGCGGCGGCCTGGCCCTTCGCAGCCGCCGGGTCACGGCGCGGCCCGCGCGCTCGTTGCCGTGGATCTCCCCCACCACGAGGATCCGGCGCTTCGCCCGCGCGCTGCCCACCCGCAGCGCGCGGATGGGACGGCCCTGGACGGATCGTCCGACCAGGACGCTTGCCGCGGCGGGCGCTGCCGGCCGAGCGGCGGCCGCCGCGGCGCCCGGCCCCGCCGCGAGCGCGGCGAGCACCGCGGGGATGACCGTGCTCAGCACAGGTCCAGTATGCCCGCGCGCGGCCTGCTCCCAGTAGATTCGCCGGATGCCCGCAACCCTCGCCCGGCACGCCTCCGAGCACGGCCGCATCGCGATCGACACGGAGTTCGTGTCCGAGCGCCGCTACCAGGCGCAGCTGTGCCTCGTGCAGGTGGCGGTGCCCGATCCGCGGCGCGCCGGACGGCGTGCTCACCGAGGTGCTCGACCCGCTCGACGAAGCGGGGCCTCCCGACTTCGCGCCCGCTGGCCGAGGTGCTCGCCGACCCGGCCGTCGAGGTGCTCATGCACGCCGGGCGCCAGGACGTGGCCATCCTGCGCCGCACCTGGTCCACCGACATCACGAACGTGTTCGACACCCAGGTGGCGGCCGGGTTCCTCGGCTACGGCAACCAGGAGGGCTACGAGCAGCTCGTGCGCCGCGTGCTCGGCGTGACGCTGCGCGGCGGGGAGGGCTTCACCCGCTGGGACAAGCGGCCGCTCACGCCCAAGCAGATCGAGTACGCCGGCGACGACGCCCGCTGCCTGCTCGCGCTCGGCCGACGCGATCGAGCGCGAGCTGTCGCGAGCGCGGCCGCCTCGAGTGGGCGCGCGAGGAGAGCTCCGCTGGTGGAGGCCTCCACCGACGAGCGCACGCCCGAGCGCGCATACGAGCGGCTGCCCAAGCGCTCGCGCCTCGACGACGGCCAGCGCGCCGCCGCGTGGCGGCTGTGCGAGTGGCGCGAGGAGGTGGCGCGCGAGGTGGACCGCCCGCCCTCCTACGTCGTCCCCGACCAGGCGCTGGTCGAGCTGGCGCGCCGGCGTCCGGGCGACCGGGCCGCCCTCGAGCAGATCCGCGGCCTCCCCCAGCAGACGCTGCACCGCCGCGGCGCGGAGCTCCTCGCCCAGATCGAGCGCAGCCGCAGCGACGAGCCGCCGCCGCCCGAGCCGCCCTCCCAATCGCGCCGCGACCCGTCGGAGGCGCCGCTCGTGTCGCTCGCCCAGGCCGTGGTGCGCCACCGCTCGCTCGAGTGCGGCATCGCCACGGAGCTGATCGCCACCCAGTCGGAGCTGGCCGCCCTGGTCGCGAGCGTGCGCCGCGGCGCGGCGCGGCGCCGATGGCAACAGCGACGTGCGCGCGCTCCACGGCTGGCGCCACGAGCTGGTCGGCGAGGAGCTCGGCGAGCTCATCGCCGGGCGGCGGAGCATCTCCGTGGGAGCCGGCTGGCGAGCTGAGCGTGAGTCCGGTCGGGCTCGGGCGGCTAGGGCTCGGGCCGCGCGTAGGGCGCTTGGCATCTAGGGGAGTGCAGGGACTGACGCTGGCGCCCGCGGCGCTCCGCTCGCGGCGACTCGGGCCGCGTTGTATGCGCATACCGCATAGACAGCGGCCCAACCGCGCGAAGTAGCCCGAAACCGCCGGATGCCGCCTCCTTCGCCGCCGCCGTTGGCCGGCGGAGACCCACCCGCCGCGAGCCCTCGCGGGTAGCCTTCAGCCCGTGAGCCTCGTCACCGAACTCGACCTCCCCGTCCTCGACTACACGGACCCGGAGCTCAAGGGCGACGCCTTCCACGCCCGCCTGGCCGACCTGCGCTCGCAGGGCTGGCTCTGCTCCGGGCCGCTCGGCTTCGTGGTGCTCGAGCGCGAGGCCGCCGCCCACTTCCTGCGCACGAAGAGCGCGACGTTCCCGGGCATGAAGATCGCCGAGCTGTTCGACATCTCGGACGGTCCGCTCTTCGAGGAGATCCAGCGGAACATCCTCCACGTGAACGGCGCGGACCACCGGCGCCTGCGCAACCTGGTGAACCCGGCGTTCACTCCGCGCGCCGCCGACCGCTGGCGCCCGGCGATGCGGGAGTTCCTCGACCAGCTGTTCGGCGCCGTGTCCGCCGACGGCCGGTGCGAGCTGGTGGAGGCGTTCGCCAAGCCCTACCCGTCGCTCACCATCGCCACGCTCATGGGGGCGCCCCTCGCGGACGCCCCGCGGCTGCACGAGTGGTCGAACTGGATCCAGCGCCAGTTCGACCCGCCGAGCCTGGTGAACGACCGCGCGCGGATCGAGCGGGCGGTCGAGGAGTTCTACGCCTGGGCGGACGAGCTGCTGGCCGCGAGGAGGACCTCGCCCGGCGACGACCTCATCTCGACGCTGATCGCCGCCGAGCAGGAGGGCGACAAGCTCTCCGACGTCGAGCTGGTGAACCTCGTGCTGAACGTGCTCGTGGGGGGCGTGGACACCACCCAGAGCCAGCTCGCCCAGGCCATCCGGCTGTTCTGCCAGCACCCCGACCAGTGGCGGATGCTGGCCGACGATCCCTCGCTCGTCGGTGGGGCGGTCGAGGAGGTGCTGCGCTACGAGCCGATCACGCCGTTCACCGCGCGCATCGTCGAGCAGGAGTTCGACTACCGCGACGTCACGTTCCCGGTCGACACCGTGGTGATGGTGTGCGCGTTCACCGCCAACCGCGAGGTGGACGGCCCCGACCCGGCGCAGTTCGACATCACCGCCGACCGCGACCGCGACAAGCCGCTGACCTTCGGCGCCGGCATCCACTACTGCCTCGGGGCCAACCTGGCGCGCGCCGAGCTGCAGGAGGCGCTCCGCTTCCTGGCTCCGCGAATGCCGGGGCTGCGCCTCGACGGCGAGGTCGAGCTGGGCACCATCCAGGGGATCTACGGCGTCGACCGGCTGCCGATCGCCTGGGACGCCTGAGCCGCGGGTCGTTCACACGGGCTCGAGGCGCTGGTGCACGAGGCGCACGGCCATCGAGCCCTCCCCCACCGCCGAGGCCACCCGCTTGATCGAGCCGGCGTGCACGTCGCCCACGGCGAAGATGCCCGGCAGGCTCGTCTCGAGGAAGAACGGGCGCTCGCCCTCGTAGGCCGCGATGGCATCGCCGTCGAGGTCGCGGCCGGTCAGCAGGAACCCCTTGCGGTCGGTCTCGACCTGGCCCTCCAGCCACTCGGTGTGCGGGTCGGCGCCGATGAACACGAACAGGGCCTTGCAGGCCACCTCCCGCCGCTCGCCGCTGCGGGTGTCCTCCACGACGACGGCCTCGAGCCCGCCCTCTCCCTTCAGCTCGACGACGCGCGAGTGGCGCATGACGCCCAGCGTCTCGTCGTGCTCGATCTGGTCCACGAGGTAGTGGGACATGCTCTTGGCCAGGTCGCCGCCCCGGATCAGGATGTTGCAGTCGGCCGCCTTCTTGGAGAGGAAGACCGCGGCCTGGCCGGCGGAGTTGCCCCCGCCGACGATCAGGACCGGATCGCCGTAGCAGAGCTGCGCCTCCGCCTGGGTGGCCGCGTAGTACACGCCGACGCCCTCGTAGGCGTCCAGCCGGGGCACGTCGAGCCGCCGGTAGCGCGCACCGGTCGCCACGATCAGCGTGCGCCCCCTCACCGGCTGGCCCTCCGCAAGGTCGATGCGGTAGTGGCCGTCCTCGCGCTCCAGCCCGACCGCCTGGCCGGGCACCACGAGGCGCGCGCCGAACTTCCGGGCCTGCATGGCGGCGCGCTCGGCGAGCTCGGAGCCCGAGATGCCGGCGGGAAAGCCGAGGTAGTTCTCGATGCGCGACGACGTGCTCGCCTGGCCGCCCAGGGCCACCGCGTCGAGCGCCTGGGTGTCGAGGCCCTCGGAGGCGCCGTAGACGGCGGCCGCCAGACCCGCCGGCCCGGCGCCGATCACGATCACGTCGCAGAGCGCGGGGGGCGCGCCGGTGGCGGTCAGGCCGATGCACGACGCGAGGGCGCCGTTGGTCGGGTTGCGCAACACCCGCCCGCCGCGCCCCAGCACCACCGGCAGCTCCTGGCTCGGCCACCCCGAGCCCCACGAGCAGCGCCTCGGCGGCGGGATCCTCGTCGGTGTCGATCCAGGAGTAGGGCACGCGGTTGCGGGCGAGGAACTCCCGCAGTCGCCGGCTGTCGGTCGAGCCACGCGTGCCCACGAGGCGCAGGCCCGTGCCGAGGTCCATGAGGATCGAGCGGCGCTCGAGGAAGGCGCGCAGGATCACGTCGCTGAGTCCGGGATCCTGGTTCACGATCTCGCGCAGGCGCTCGCGCGACACCTGGATGACGCTGCCGGGGTCGCGCACCACGGCGGTGAGGTAGACGGCCTGGCCGGTGAGAAGGTTGAGCTCGCCGAGGAAGCGCCCCTCGCCGTGGACCGCGATCACCCGGTCCTCCTCCCCGTAGCCGTGGACGATCGCCACGGCGCCCTCCTCGACCACGAAGAAGTCGTAGCCCTCGTCGGCCTCCCTGAAGAGGACCTCGCCGGGCTGGACGGGTCGGCTCCGCCCGAGCGCCCGCAGCGTGTCGAGCTGGTCGGGCGCGAGCCGCGGGAACGCCCCGTGGCGGTCGCGGGCCTCCTCGACCCCGGCGCCGAGCGCGGGGCTCACGGCCCGCCCTCGATCACGAACGCGACGTCGTCCAGGTAGCAGTAGGACCACGTCTCGCCCGGCTGGGCGGAGGTCACGATCGGGTGCCCGGCCTCCGCGGCGTGGCCGGAGGCGTGGCGGTTGGGCGAGGAGTCGCAGCACCCGACGTGGCCGCAGGTACGGCACGCGCGCAGGTGCACCCACGTCCCCCCGGTCCGCAGGCAGTCCTCACAGCCCTCCACGCTCTCGGGGGCGGGGACCTCGACCAGGTCCAGGTGGGTGCACACGGCCATGGCGCACAGGAGCCCGCGGATCAGGTCCGAGGCGCGCTCGGCCACCATGATCGTCGGCGCGTTGGTGTTGCCGCCGGGGATCACCGGGAACACCGAGGCGTCCACCACCCGCAGCCCCTCCACGCCGCGGACCTTCAGCTCGGGGTCCACCACCGAGTGCTCGTCGGCGCCCATGCGGCACGTGCCCACCGGGTGGTAGAGCAGGTCCACCTTCGACCGCACCTGATCGGCGATCTCCTCGTCGGACTGCGCGTCCGCGCCGGGGATCATCTCGCGGCGGCTGCGCGAGGCCAGCGGCTCCGAGCCCACGATCTCGCGCGCGATCCTCACGCCCGCCACGAGCGCCTCGAGGTCCTCCTCCGCGGCGAGCGTGTTGGTGAGGATCCGCGGCTTGTCGGCGGGGTCGCCGGAGCGCAGCGTGAGCTCGCCGCGGCTCTTGGGGGTCACGAGCACGGGCCCCAGCGTCAGCGCGTGGCCGTCGAACTCCTCGAAGCCGTGGTCCACGTAGAAGGCCGGCGCGAAGTGGAACTGCAGGTCGGCGGCGGGGAGGCCCGGACGGCTGCGCACGAACGCGAACGCCTCGGCCACCGAGGACGTGAGCGGGCCGGTGCGGCGCAGGAGCCACTCGGCCAGGTAGCGCGGGTGCTCGGCCTCGAGCAGCGAGTCGCCGTCGGTCTCCCACACGCAGCTCATGAACGGGTGGTCCTGCAGGTTGCGGCCCACCTCGGGGGAGTCCACGGCCACGGGGAGGCCGTGCTCTCGCAGGTGGTCGGCCGGCCCGATGCCGGAGAGCATCAGCAGGTGCGGCGACGCGAAGGCTCCCGCGGCGAGGATCACCTCGCGCGCCGCCTCGACCCGGTGCTCGCGCCCCCGCCGGTCGGCGTAGACCACGGCGGTGGCGCGCCCGCCGTCGAGGTCGATCCCGCGCACCTGCGCACCGGTCACGATCGTGAGGTTGCGGCGACCGCGCACGGGGCGAAGGAACGCGTCGTTGGCGCTCCAGCGGCGGCCGTTGTGCTGGGTCACCTGCGCGAGCGCGGCGCCCTCCTGCTCGGGACCGTTGTAGTCGTCGGCCACCGGATGCCCCGCCGCCTCCGCCGCCTGGAGGAACTGGCCGGTCAGCACCCGCGGCGAACGGACGTCGGCCACGTGCAGCGGACCGCCGGTGCCGTGGTGCTCGGACCTCCCGCGCGCGTTGTCCTCCGAGCGGAGGAAGAAGGGGCGGACGTCGTCCCAGCCCCACCCGGGCGTCTCCCACAGGTCGTAGTCGAGCGGGCGACCGCGCACGTAGAGCATCGCGTTCATCCCGCTCGACCCGCCCAGCCCCTTCCCGCGCGGCAGGAACAGGGACCGGTTGTCGCAGTGGGGCTCGGGCTCGGTGCTGAAGTCCCAGTCGAGCTTGGTCTTGAACTGCTTCCCGAACGCAGCCGGGATGGCGATGTTGGGATGCAGGCCGCGGCCACCGGCCTCGAGCAGGGTCACCCGGCTGCCGGGATCCCGCGAGAGGCGGTTGGCCAGGACGCAGCCGGCCGAGCCGGCGCCCACGATCACATAGTCGGCCGGCGGCGTCACGAGGCGCCCAGCCTACGGGCTGGGGCTAGGCGGCTTGGCGCAGCGCTTCGAGCTCGCCCTCTTCGGCCAGCTTGCGAAGCGCGCGGTCCTCGATCTGGCGGACCCGCTCCGCGGAGATGCCGAGCCGGCGCCCGGTCTCCTTGAGCGCCACGGTCTCCGTGCCGCCGAGGCCGTAGCGCAGCTTGAGCACGTCGCGGTCGGGGCTCGGCAGCCCACCGACCAGGCGGAGCACGGTGCGCTCGTCCTCGTCGCGGACCACGTCCTCCTCGACCCCGGGGGCCTTGTCGGCGATCAGGTCGCCCAGCGCGGTGTCCTCGGAGTCGCCGACGCGGCGGTCGAGGCTCGTGGGCGACTGGTCGGCCGCGCGGATGGCGATGATCTCCTCCATCTCCATCTCCAGCGATGCCGCCAGCTCCTCGTCGGTCGGATCGCGGCCCAGCTCGGCCCCGAGCGTGCGCTCGCGGTCGGCGATCTTGCGCGCCTGGCTGGCGATGTGCACCGGCAGGCGCACGGTCCGGCTCGAGTTGGCGAGGCCGCGGCCGATGGCCTGACGGACCCACAGCGTGCCGTACGTGGAGAACTTGAAGCCCTTGCGCCAGTCGAACTTCTCGACCGCGCGGATGAGGCCGAGCATGCCCTCCTGGATGAGGTCGCCGAGCGGGAGCCCGAGGCCCTGGAACTTGCGCGCGATGGAGACGACCAGACGCAGGTTGGCGTTGATCATTCGCTCCTTCGCTACGAGGTCACCCTTCTCGATGCGCTTGGACAGCTCGATCTCCTCCTCGGCGGTGAGCAGAGGATGGCGGGCAGCCTCGTTGAGGAAGAGCTGCAGCGAATCTGTGGTGACTTCAGGCGTGGCAACGGTTTTCGTAGGCACAGCAGCAGGGTCCTTCTCTAGCGATTTCGACGTTCCTCGAGTATAGCTTACTTTTGGTAAGCTGCCAACCGTCAAGCGGCTGCAAATCGCGTGCGGCGGTGCCCGCGCCTCATGCGCCAGGACGTCGCACGTCACCCTTCGGGTCGCCAGGAGGTACGCCGGCCTGACGCCGTGGGGCAGGACAGCCTATCGAAAAGGGCCGTCGGGGTGCGCTGCGACCCGTATTGCGGCCTCGCCGGCCCGGATCACGTCGCCCGGATGCAGCTGCCTGCCGCGCCGCGACTCCGGCTCGTCGTTCACGAGAACCTCGCCCCCGGCGAGCAGCGCCTTGGCCTCACCGCCGTCGCCGACGACTCCGGCGAGCTTGAGCAGCTGCCCCAGCCGAATCATGTCGCCCCGGATCGCGACGTCGGCCACGGCGGGCTCGGGAGGCTCCGGGTTCTGCCTGGCGAAAGTCACAGGGCGACTGTAAGGTCCCAGCCCTAAGCGGGACGCGGGGAGCGTCAGGATGGCAAGCGGAGAGACGACCACGAGCTGGCCCGAGCCGCGCGGCAGCGGCTTGATTCGACTCGCGGTGCTCGGCGCTCACGATCGCCGCGTGCGTCGTGCTCGCGGTGCTCTTCTTCGGCCGCCCCGCCGCCTACACGGTGAACCTGCGCTTCGTGAACGCGGCCCAGCTCGTGAAGGGCAACGTGGTGGACGTGGGTGGCGCCAACGCGGGCCTGGTGAAGGGCTTCGAGATCACCCCCGACGGTCAGGCCGAGGTGGAGATCGAGGTGGACGAGCGCTACGCGCCGTTGCGCGTGGGCACGCGGGCCCAGATCCGATCCGCCGGCCAGACCTCGGTGTCGGGGCGCTACGTGCAGCTGATGCTCCCCCCGGAGAACGAGGCGGGCGAGGAGATAGACGACGGCGGCACGATCGGCATCGACCGCACCACGACCAACGTGGACATCGACCAGTTCTTCGCGATCTTCGATCCGCCCACGCGGAGGGCGATCCAGGACTTCTACCGCGGCGGCCGGCGCCAGTACGCGGGCCGGGGCGAGCAGGCCAACCGGGGCCTGCTCTACCTCAATCCGCAGCTGGCCGCGTCGAGCCGGCTCTTCGAGGAGCTGCGGCACGAGCCCCCCGTGCTCGAGCGCTTCCTCACCGACTCGTCGCGCTTCGTGACCGCTCTCTCCGAGCGCCGCGACGACCTCTCGGCGCTGATCGGGAACCTCAACCAGACCACGCGCGCGCTGGGCACCGAGAAGGCCGCGCTGGCGGAGGCGATCGAGCGGCTGCCTCCGTTCATGCGCCGGGCCAACACCACATACGTGAACCTGCGCGGAACGCTGGACGAGCTCGATCCGTTCGTGAACGCGTCCAAGCCGGTGGCCCGCAAGCTGCGCCCCTACCTCGCCGAGCTGCGGCCCTTCGCCCGCGAGGCGGTGCCCACCGTTCGCGACCTGCGCCGGACCGTCCGGCGACCCGGCGCCGCCAACGACCTGTTCGAGCTCCAGCGCACCTATCCGCCCCTCGCGGAGATCGCCCTCGAGGAGAAGCGGCGCAGCATCGACTTCGGCACCGGCGCGCGGGACGTGGGCGTGACCCGCGGCGCCTTCCCGGAGCTGTCCGAGGCGCTGACGGACTCCATCGAGATCCTGGCCCATGGCCGCCCCTACACGCCCGACTTCGTGGGCTGGATGGACGACTTCTCACACACCGGCAGCTACGACTCGCTGGGCAGCTTCTCGCGGGCGCAGATCTACCTCAACGCCTTCTCGCTCCAGGACGGGCTGCCCGCCGGCGACCTGCTGGACCCAGCGACCCAGGGCCAGGCCTTCAAGAGCCTCGCCCGCCTCAGGCAGGTCAAGCGCTGCCCCGGCGCGGCCGAGGAGGCGGCGGCGGACGGTTCCAACGTGTTCTCCGAGGCCGAGCAGCGGGCGCTCGACTGTCGTGAATCCGACCGCGCCACGGGGCCCCTCCCCTGATGCGCCGGCTCCTCTCGATCGCGTTCATCCTCGTGGCCGGCGGCGCCGCCATGGTGCTCACGGCCGCCAAGGCCGACGACGAGAAGGTCCTCAAGTCGTTCGAGGTCGAGCTGGACAACGCGTTCGGCCTGGTCGAGGGCGGCGATGTCAAGATCGGCGGCGTCAAGGCGGGGTCGACGACGGACTTCCGGCTCACGAAGACCCAGCCCTACCGCACGATCGTGGGCGCCGAGATCACCGTGGAGGGCTTCGACTCCCTGCGCGAGGACGCCCGCTGCGACGTCCGCCAGCAGTCGCTCATCGGCGAGTACTTCATCGACTGCGACCTCGGGGAGTCACCCGACCAGCTGCCCGAGGGCGGGCTCATCCCGGTGGAGCGCACCTCCTCCACCATTCCCCCCGATCTCATCAACGACGTGATGCGCCGTCCCTACAAGGAGCGGTTCCGGCTGATCATCTCCGAGCTGGGGACCGGGCTGGCGGGACGGCCCGAGGACCTCAACGAGGTGATCCGGCGCGCCCACCCCGGCCTGCGCGAGCTGAACGAGACGATCGCGATCCTCCGCGGGCAGAACAAGATCATCAGCGATTTCATCCGCGACGCCGACACCGTGAGCTCGGCGGTCGAGCCGTTCAAGGAGGACGTGGCCCGCTGGGCGCGGGAGTCCGAGGACGTCGCGAGCATCCAGGCGACGCGCTCCGAGGAGCTGGGGCGCTACTACGAGCGCCTGCCCGACTTCCTGCGTGAGGCCGAGCCCACGCTCGACCAGCTCGAGCGCACCGCGAACCGCCAGATCCCCACCCTGCGCAGCCTGCAGCGCGCGGCTCCGGACCTCCACCGCTTCCTGCGGGCCGCCCAGCCGTTCGCGCGCGAGACGCGCCGGGCGATCCCGGTGCTCGGCGAGACCGCCGAGACGGGGTCGCGCGCGATCGAGGAGTCGGGCGAGGAGATCACCCAGCTGCGCCGCGTCGGCGCGCTGGCGCCCCGTCTGGCCAAGCCCCTGCGCCAGTTCCTGGAGGCCCTCGACGACCGCCGCCGATCGACCGAGAACGACCCCGCGGCGCGCGCGGTCGCTCCGCCGGCGCCCGACAAGACCGCCTACCGCGCGGGTCAGGGCTTCACCGGGATGGAGGGCGTCTGGAACTACTTCCTCTACCAGGCGCTCGCCATCAACGCCGTCGACGAGCTCGGACACCTGCTGCGCATCGTCACCGTGGCCGGCGGGCCCTGCGCGCCCTACACGGCCAGCCCGACCGCGGCTGAGATCAAGGACTGCAACTCGTGGCTCGGGCCCGACCAGCCCGGAGTGACCACGGCCGATCCGACCGAGGGAGGCGGGGCGCGGGCGGGCACGGCCGGCTCCGACGGGTCGGCCCGGGCGGACGGCTCCCCCGCCCCGGCGGGCCGGGGCGGAGCGCGCGAGCTCGAGGCCGCGCCGATCCCCGGTCAGCGGGACCTCTCCAAGCCGCAGATCACCCCGCCCCTCGGCGGCCTCGAGAACCTCGTTCCCCAGACACCGCTCGACAGCCCCGAGGGCGAAGCCCCCTCCAACCCCACCCAGGTCCTGGAGTACCTGCTCGGGCCATGAGGACCATGGGACGCAACTCGCTGGTGGCGAGCCCCGTGCTGGTGGGCTCGGTGACCGTGCTCGTGGCGATCATCGCGGTGGTCCTCGCCTACAACGCCAACCGCGGGCTCCCGTTCGTGCCCACCTACACCGTGAAGGCCGAGATCCCCGGCGGGTCGAACCTCGTGCGCGGCAACGACGTGCGCATGGGCGGCTTCCGGGTCGGCGTGGTCGAGCGGATCCTGCCCGGTGTCGCGAGCCCCGGCGAGAGCTCGTCCAACGGCTCCACGCAACGGGCGATCGCCCTGATCGAGATGAAGCTCGACAAGGACATCGAGCCCCTGGCCAAGGACACGACGATCGAGATCCGCCCCCGCTCGGCGCTCGGCCTGAAGTACGTGTCGCTCACGCCGGGCGACAGCAAGGAGACCTTCCGCCCGGGCGGGACCATCCCGCTCGCGCAGTCCACCAAGCCGATCGAGCTGGACGAGTTCTTCGGGATCCAGAACGACGAGTTCCGCACGAACATCCGGAAGGTCTACGAGGGCTACGGCACGGCGCTGTCGGGCCGTGGCGAGGCCATCAACGAGACGATCCGCGACGCCCGCCCGCTCTTCGCGCGGCTCGAGCCGGTCTTCCGCAACCTCTCCGCCCCCTCCACCGAGCTCGACAACTTCTTCCGCCAGGCGGGCCGGACCTCGGCCCAGATCGCGCCCGTCGCGGACACCTACGCCTCGCTCTTCCGCAACATCGGCATCACGTTCGAGGCGCTCTCGCGCAACGACGAGCGCCTCCAGGCCACGATCGAGCGCCTGCGCCCGACACTCGACGAGGGAATCTCGAGCTTCAGGGTCCAGCGCCCGTTCCTGCGCGACACCGCCCGGCTCTCCGCCCGGCTCGAGCCGGTGGCCAGGGAGATCGAGCGGTCGCTGCCGCTGGTGGCCGACGCCTTCGAGGTCGGAGCTCCCGTGCAGGCCAAGGCCCCGATCCTCTACCGCAACACACGCCGGGTGTTCGCGTCGCTCGAGGACCTGGCCGCCAACCCCAACACGCTCCTCGCGCTCTCGGACCTGCGCCGGACGCTCGAGGTGGCCACGCCGCTCGTGGAGTACGTGGCGCCCTACCAGACCGTGTGCAACTACGCGACCTACTGGTTGACCGGGCTCTCCGAGCACGTCTCCGAGATCGTGCCCGGCGGCACCGGCCAGCGCAGCCTCATGAAGTCCGGGAGCAACATCCAGGACAACCGCGTCAACTCCACCGAGGGCGATCGCCCCGCGGACGTGCCGGTGGGCGTCAACCCCAAGACCGCGACCGACGCCCAGGGCCTCGACCTCCAGGCCCTGCACGGCGGCGCGTACGGCTCGGCGATCGACGCCCAGGGCAACGCCGACTGCGAGGTCGGCCAGCGCGGCTACGTGACCGGCCCGAGCGTGCCCGACGGCCGCTACCCGCCCTCGACGGACCCCGAGAAGGGGGGCGGCAGCCACGTCGTGCTCGCTCTCCCGGACAGCCACCTCTCCGGAGGGACCTACAAGTCGCGTGAGCTCGGCATCGACAACCTGAGGGACGTGCCGTGAGATTCTCGGACATCCCTCGCGGCAGCCGCCCAGCGCCGGGGAATGACGCCCTTCAAGGCGGGTTTGATCGCCATCGTGCTCATCGCGATCGGCTCGTACTTCGGCTTCACGAAGGCCAACCCGTTCGACAACCCCTACGAGCTGAACGCGGTCTTCACCGACGCCAACCGCCTGGCCGTCAGGTCGCCGGTGAGGATCGCGGGGGTGGAGATCGGAAAGGTCAAGGCCGTCGAGCCGATGAGAAAGGCTCGGGCCTGATCCGCGTGCGGATGGAGATCCGCGACGAGGGACTGCCGATCAAGAGGGACGCGGAGCTGAAGGTCCGCTCGCGCCTCTTCCTCGAGGGCAACTACTTCGTGGACGTCCGCCCGGGCACCCCCACGGCGCCGAACCTGCCCAGCGGCGGCACCATCGGGCCCAACCAGACGGCCTCGCCCGTGCAGTTCGGCGAGCTGCTCACCTCGCTGCAGAACGACACCAGGGAGAACCTGCGCACCTTCCTGCGCGAGTACTCGAGCTCGCTCAAGCGCGAGGGCGCCAGGGGCTTCAACGAGGCCATCTCCCACTGGGAGGAGGCGTACAAGAACACCTCGCAGGTCAACGACGCCACGCGGGGCGAGCAGCCGCACGACCTCACGCGGGTCCTCAAGGGCCAGGGACGCGTGTTCGGCGCCCTGTCGAGGAACGAAGGGGTGCTCGAGGAGCTGGTCTCGGACCTCAACGAGACGGTGTCGGGCTTCGCGCGCCAGGAGGACAACCTGCGGATGGCGATCCCCGAGCTGCGCGACGTGTTCCAGGTCGGCCGGCCGGCGCTGGGGTCGCTGAACCGGGCCCTGCCCGAGATCCGCGCGTTCGCCCGCGACGCGCTGCCCGGCGCGCGCTCCTCCTCACCCACCCTCGACGCCCAGCTGCCGTTCATCCGCCAGGCGCGGCTGCTGGTCTCCGAGCCCGAGCTCAAGGGGCTCACGCGCGAGCTGCGCGGGGCCATCCCCGCGCTCGCGCGGCTCAACACCCGCTCGCCCAAGACCTTCGAGCAGAACCGCGCGCTGGCCTCCTGTCAGAACAGCGTGCTCCTGCCCTTCGCCCGGACGCCCATTCCCGACCCCGACTTCGACTTCCAGACCGGGGAGCCCTGGTTCGAGGAGTCCTCGCGCGCCTTCGTCGGCCTGTCCGGGGAGAGCCGCATGGCCGACGCCAACTCGCCGTTCTTCCGCACCCTGGCGGGAGGAGGGCCCACCACGCTCGCGGTGACCGGCGAGGCGGGGCAGCAGCTGTTCGCGCCGCTGATGCTGCCGCTCACCGGGGTTCGCCCGGCTCGCCCGACGCAGCGCCCCGGCTTCCGGCCCGACGTGCCCTGCGAGACCCAGGAGCCGCCGAACCTCAACGCGCCGGGCGGATCGCCCGGCACTCAGGTGCAGGCCAACGGCGACGTGACCTCGAACCCCCTCAGCCTCGCGCGCGAGAAGGCTCGCCCGGAGGCCTACCGGCGCCTGCGCGAGTACGCCGACCGCACGCGGCGCGGCCTGCCCTCCCCCGACCCGCTCGTGTGGTTCGGCGCGGGCGAGCGCAAGGAGCTGAAGCGCCTCGGCCTGTTCCGGGACGCCGACGGCCGCATCCAGGAGCGCGCCGGCGAGCGTGAGGAGACCGTCGAGTGAAGCGCGCCATCGTCACCCACCTGCGCGACTTCGTCGCGATCGCCGTGATCGTGGCCATCGCGGTCGGCATCGGCGGCTACATCCTCGTCCACCAGGGGGTGCGCTTCCCGCTGATCGAGGAGAGCACCTACAAGATCTGGGTCGAGGTCGAGAACGCCCGCGGCGTGACGCCGGGCCAGGGCCAGACCGTGCGGGTCGCCGGGATGCGCGTCGGCGACGTGGGCAAGGTGAAGCTGGAGGACGGCAAGGCGCTGGTGCGCATGGACCTCGACCCCGAGCACGATCGCCTCGTGCGCCGGGACGCGACCGTGCTGCTGCGCCCGCGCACGGGCCTGAAGGACATGTTCCTCGCCCTCGACCCGGGCTCGCGCGACCGGCCCGCGGTGAAGGAGGGCGGGGTGATCGACTCGTCCAACACGCTGCCCGACGTGAACGCCGACGAGGTGCTCGAGGCCCTCGACACCGACACGCGCGCCTACCTCGGCCTGCTCATCAACGGCGCCGGTCTCGGGCTGAAGGAGCGCGACTACGACCTGCGCCAGGTCTTCGCCCGGCTCGGCCCGCTGCACCGCGACCTGCGCACCCTCAACACCGAGGTGGTCAAGCGCAAGCGAAACCTCGCGCGCCTCATCAACAACTACGGCTCGACGGTCGAGCGCCTGGGCAAGGAGGACCGCGACCTGACGCGCCTGGTGCTGAGCGCAGACCGCGTCTTCGACCGCCTGGCCGTGGAGGACGAGCGCATCTCGCTCGCGGTCTCGCGCCTGCCGACCACGCTCCGCCAGGCCGAGAGCACCCTGCTGAAGGTCGGCGAGTTCGCCGAGACCGCGCGCCCCGCCTTCGCGGGCGCTGCGCCCCGCGGTCCGGGAGATCGACGAGGCCAACTCGGAGCTGCTTCCCCTCGCGCAGACCGCCGAGCCGATGCTGCGCGAGAAGATCCGCCCGTTCGTGCGACGGGCCCAGCCCTACGTGCGCGAGCTGCGCCCGGCCGCGCGCGACCTCGGCACGGCCAGCCCCAATCTCCGCAGGTCCTTCTTCGAGCTCAACCGCTTCTTCAACCTCGGCGGCCTTCAACCCAGGGGGCGCCGAGGGGCTCACCGGCAACTCGGCGTCCGACCTCGCCCGCAACGAGGGCCTGCTGTTCTGGCTCGCCTGGGTCTCGCACAACTCCAACTCGCTCTTCTCGACGGGTGACGCCCAGGGCCCGTTCCGGCGCTTCATCCTGCTCGCCACCTGCTCCACGTATCCAGCAGACGGTGCTCGACTTCGGCCCCACGGCCCCGATCGTCGAGGACGTGCTGGGCGTGAAGGACCTTCTCTCCGACACCAAGATCTGCACCCCCTCATGATCAAGGAGACCCCCAGCCTCGGACGGATCGCAGCCATGACGGCGTTCGCGCTGTCCTGCTTCGGGATACTCGTCTTCCTCTGGCTCGCCTTCGGAGGGCCCATCCCGCTCAAGCCCCAGAGCTACCGCTTCGAGGCGTCGTTCAAGGAGGCGGCGCTTCTGGTGAAGGAGGCCGACGTGCGCATCGCCGGCCTCAACGTGGGCAAGGTCAAGGGCAAGCGGCTGGACAAGGCCAACGGGGCCACGATCGCCGAGCTGGAGATCGATCCCAAGTACGCGCCCATCCCCAGTGACACGCGGGCCATCCTGCGCATCAAGGCCCTGCTCGGCGAGACCTACGTGGAGCTCTCCCCCGGCGACCGATCGAAGGGCAAACTCGCCGACGGCGGTCGCCTGCCCAACGCGGCGATAGTAGAGGCGGTGGAGATCGACGAGATCATCTCGCTCTTCGACAAGCCCACGCGCGACAACTTCCAGGGGTGGATCCGCGAGCTCGCGACGGCGATCGACAAGGGCCGCGGGGAGAACCTCAACGACGCGATCGGCAACCTGCCGCGCTTCGTGGCGAGCGCCGACGACGTGCTCACGGTGCTCGACGAGGAGGAGCCCGCGGTTCGAGCGCTGGTGCGCAACTCCGGCCGGACGCTCGAGGCGATCAACGAGCGCCGCCTGCAGCTGCGCGAGCTGATCGGCAACGCGAACGACACATTCGGCGCGCTCGCCTCCCGCAACGAGTCGCTGGCCGAGGTCATCCTGATCTTCCCCACCTTCCTCGACGAGTCGCGTGCCACGTTCCGCCGCCTCAAGCGCTTCTCGAACAACACCCGCCCGCTCGTGCGCGACCTGATCCCGGTGGCCGAGGACCTGCGCCCCACCCTGCGCGACGTTGGCCGGCTCGCGCCGGACCTCAAGGCCCTGTTCCGCGAGCTCGACCCGCTCATCGACGAGTCGCCGGAGACGCTGCCGTCCGCGGCGCGCTTCATCAGGGGGGCCGAGCCGCTGTTCGAAGTCGCTCAACCCCTACCTCGACGAGCTCAACCCGATCCTCTCGTACCTCAACTACCAGCAGCAGCAGGTGGCCGACTTCATCACCAACAGCGGCGGATCGTTCAACTCGTCGCTCCCCCCGCTCAACGCCTCCGAGGGCCCGCGGCACTACCTGCGCGCCTACAGCGCCATCAACTCCCGCGGCCTGGGCATCCAGCGCACCCGTCAGAGCTACGACCGCGGCAACTCCTACCCCGCGCCCAACTACCTGCGCCGGGCGCGGCCGCTGGGCATGACCGAGGCCTTCGACTGCAAGCCGGGCGGCGTCCGCCCCGAGCCGACCAACGGGGAGCCGCCCTGCCTGGTGGCGCCGGGATCGCTGTGGGACGGCGGGCGCTACCCGAACGTCACCCGCAACGGGCAGACGCCGATTCGGCCCAACCCGAGCGGCAACGACGGCACAAGCCCCGCCGTTCCCTGGATTGGCGAAGTCCCCGCAACTGGCCTACATTCGGCCGAGTGCATCTGAGACAGGAAGTCAAGATGGTGCTGCTGGCCGGCGCGTTCTTCGCTGCCGTCGTCACACCGGCGGCGGCCGAGCTTCCGCGCCTGCTCTCGGCCGTTCTCAATGCCGGCGGGTCGTCCGAGGGTCGCGCGACCCTCTCGGTGACGGCGGTCGACCCGGCCGCCCCGCTGTCCGGGATGGTCGTCCGCGTGCGGGGACGCGATGTGTTCGGGCTCGCGGCGTGTCGGGCCGATTTCCCCGTCCGGCCGCCCGAGCCGCCGTTCGCCCCGGGGTCGAAGGTCCGGCTGACCGCTCCCGTCACCGAACCCCGCGACCGGCCCGGGCCGGCACTCGTACGGTTGGACAGCGGCGGTTGCGCCGCGCGGGACACCTCGGCGGCGCAGCCGATCGAGGTGCAGCCCGTGCCCGAGGGGGACGAGTCGATCTCCCTTCCCCTTCTCGGGCCCCCGCGTCGCATCCGGCTGCGGGCCTCCGTGGCCGTCGCTCAGGGCAGACGCGGGCCGCCGTGTCCCTTCGCGAACCGCAAGCCGGGCCGCTCCCGGAAGGGCCTCGGGCGGGCGAAGAAGGCGATCAGGTGCCTTGTGAATCGGGTGAGGCGCCGCCACGGCCGCAGGGCGCTGCGGGCCAATCCGCGGCTGGCCCGGGCGGCCTTCCTGCACTCGAAGACGATGGTGGCGCAGCGCTTCTTCGCGCACGTGGCGCCCGGGGGGGCCGGCCTCGAGGCCCGGCTTTTCTCCAGCAGCTACCTGAAGCCGGGCTTGAGGCGGTACCACGTCGGCGAGAACATCGGCGCGGCGCGCGTGCCGTACACCGCGCCGGCGGCGATGGTCAGGTCCTGGCGGGCCAGCAGCGCCCACCGCGCCAACATGCTCGACCCGGTCTACCGGTCGGTGGGAGTCGGCGTGGCAGCCCGGCACCCCGTCGGGCGCGCGCGGCGTCACCTACACGACCAACTTCGGGATGAGGCGGGTTCGCTAGCGGGCACGATCGCGGGCTCACCCTCCTCGGCCGTGGCGCGCACGCAGGCCCGTCGGCCATCGGCGCCCCGTCCAGGTCGCCCGCGCGGATGCGGCGGGCCAGCAGGCGCGCCACGACACGGTCCACCAGACCGGGCAGGTGGCGCAGCGCAGCGAGCTGCACCCCGCCGGCGCGGGACACCGCGGTGTCGCGCGGCGGGCGGCCCGACTCGCAGGCGTCGACGATCGTCGCCACCACCCGCTCGAGCGGCTCCTCGCGGGAGAAGCCCTCGAGCTGCAGGCCCGCCTCGCGGGTCGTGTCGTGGATCGGGGTGCGCACGAAGGAGGGGTGCACGCAGGTCACCGAGACGTGGGTCCCGTACTCGGCGCGGAGGGCGTCGGCGTAGGCCACCAGCGCGCGCTTGGAGACCCCGTAGGCGGCGCCCAGGGGCAGGCCGAGGAAGGCCATCCGCGAGGCCACGAGCACCACCCGGCCGCGACTCTCCACCAGGTGGTCGATGGCCGCGGCGGTGACCCTCCACGACCCCAGCAGGTTCACGTCGAGCATCTGCCGCGTGCGCTCCGACGGGGGCTCGCCCGCGCTGGCCGGGCCACCGATGCCGGCGTTGTTGATGAGCACGTCGACCCCGCCGCCCAGGCGCTCGATCGCGGCGGCCACGGCTTCCGGAACCGAGTCGTCGGAGGTCACGTCGCAGGCGATCACGGCGGGGTCGGCGGGATCGGCCCGCAGGTCGAGGCCCGCCACCCGCCAGCCGCGCTGCTCGAGCGCGTCGCGCAGCGCGGTGCCGAAGGCCCCGCTCGCGCCGGTGATCAGCGCGCGCCGGCTCACGCCGCCACGGCGCCGGAGCCCGCGCCCGTCCCTCCTCGAGCGCCTCGCCGAGCTCGTGCATGAAGCGGTCGAAGTCCACGCGCATCGCGGGCCGGCCGTGCTCGCCCCAGCGGCTCAGAGCCTCCCGGTAGCGGCGCTCGCAGTCGGCGCGCATGGCCTCACGGGCGGGCGGGGCCCAGGTGCCCGCCAGATGGCCGGCGAGGATCTGCGCCTGGCGCTCGAGGATCGGGAACGCCGACCCCGTGGACTGCATGAGGCCGACGAAGAAGAGGTCCGGCGCGTCGAGGTGGAAGATGCGCTTGTAGAGGGGCAGCGTTCGGGCGTCGGGCCCCACGAGCGACTGGTCGAGGAAGGGCAGCTCCACGCGGTAGCCGGTGCACCACACGATGGCGTCCAGCGCCTCGTGCGTGCCGTCGGTGAAGCGCACGCCTTCGCCGGTCAGCTCGGTGATGGCGGGCTTGGGCTCGATCTCCCCGTGGCTGATCCGGCTCAGCACGGTGTCGGTGATCGTGGGGTGCGCCTCGAACAGGCCGCGCTCGGGGGCGGGGAGCCCGTAGCGCTGCGGGGGGCCCACGGCCACCCGGACCAGGAACTGGGCGAGCGGCTGGCGCAGGCGCCAGGGCACGTGCACGGCCACCCACGGGCGGATCATCTGGTCCGCCGGCTGCCCGAACAGCCGCTTGGGGATCACCCAGCTGCCGCGGCGCACCGACAGCAGCGTGCGGTCGGCCACGTGCGAGATGTCGGTGGCGATGTCCATCGCGCTGTTGCCCATGCCGACCACCAGCACCCGCTTGCCGCGCAGCCCCTCGGCGTCGCGGTAGTCGAGGGCGTGCAGCTGCTCTCCCTCGAACTCGCCGGGGTAGGGCGGGTCCGGCCACGCCGGAACCGTCGTTGTGCCCGTTCGCCACCACGAGCGCGTCGGCCCGCTCGCTGTCGCCGCCGTCGAGCTCGAGCTCCCAGCCGCCCGCCTCGACCCGCCGCGCCGAGCGCACCCCCGACCCCAGGCGGATGTGGTCGTTCAGCCCGAAGCGGGTCGCGTAGTCCTCGAGGTAGGAGCCCACGGCGTCGCGGCTCGGGTAGTCGGGCGTGCCGTCGGGCATCGGCAGCTCGGCGAACTCGGTCCGCGCCCGGCTCGTGATGAGGTGCAGGGAGTCATAGGCGGCGGTGGGCCGATCCTCGAGGGTCCACACGCCGCCGATCCGCCGCGCCCTTCTCGAAGGCGACCGCGTCGAGACCGGCGCCGCGCAGGCAGCGCAGCGCCGCAAGGCCCGCCGGGCCGGCCCCGACGATCGCCGCTCTCATCGGGCCCCCCACCGAGCCAATCGTAGACTGGCCCGAACGAGGCTCGGAGGAGGAGGGACCGGATGGGACTTGGCAACGAGCAGGTGCGCGCGACGATCGCGGTGTCGGACATCGGCCGGGCGCGGGAGTTCTACGAGGGCAAGCTCGGGCTGTCGGCCCAGGAGGGCGGCCCCGACATGGTCCGCATCTACGAGTGCGGCGGCGGGAGCCTGCTCCAGGTCTACGCCTCGCCCGACCACGCCGGCAAGTCCACGGCGACCGTGGCCAGCTGGTCGGTCCCCGACTTCGACGCCCTGATCGACGAGCTGCACGCGGCCGGCGTCACCTTCGAGCGCTACGACACCCCGGAGGGCGACGAGCGGGGAGTCCACACCTTCGGCAGCCACAGGTGGCCTGGTTCACGGACCCCGACGGCAACACGATCGCCATCGACAACGGCGGAGCCTCATCCGACTAGTGCGGCGCGCGCGCTAGCCGCGGCCCGCCACCGCCGGCTCGCCGTCGGCGCCTGCGTCCGTGGTCACGAGGATCGCGCCCTCGCCGGTCACGTAGGCCTCCTCGCCGTGCTGCACGACGTCCATGCCGAGCGCCTCCTCGTGCTCGGTCGCCCGCAGCGGCATGACGGCGCCGACCACGCGGAGCAGGACGTACGTGGCCACGAAGGCGTAGATCGGGGCCACGAGGGCCGCCAGGGCCTGGTCGCCGAGCTGGGCCGCGTTGCCGTAGAGCAGACCGTCCGATATCCCGTTCCAGGACTCCTGGGCGAAGAAGCCGATGAAGAGGATGCCGGTGAAGCCCGCGATTCCGTGCGCGGCGAGCACGTCGAGCGTCTCGTCCACCCGGGTCCGGGGCCGTACCGCGATCAGCGTGTAGCAGGGCACCGCGCCGATGGCCCCGAGCAGGATCGCCCAACCGGGACTGATGAAGCCGCCGGCGGGGGTGATGAGGACGCAGCCGACGATGATCGCCGTCGCCGCGCCGATCGCCGTGACCGTACGGCCGCGGATCAGGTCGAGCACGAACCAGACGATCAGGCTGGCCGCCGGGCAGTCAGGAGCGTGTTGGTGAAGGCGAGCACGCTGTTCGCCCCCGTCCCGAACCCGCTGCCGCCGTTGAAGCCGAACCAGCCGAACCACAGCAGCCCCGCGCCCAGCAGCACGTAGACGGCGTTGTGCGGCAGGAGCGCCTGGCGCCCGTAGTCCTTGCGCGCGCCCACCACGAGCGCCGCCGCCAGCGCCGAGAAGCCCGAGGCCATCTCCACCGGGATGCCGCCGGCGAAGTCCAGCGTGCCCCCGTTGAACAGGCAAGCCGGGGCCGAAGGCCCAGTGGGCCATCACCGCGTAGACCAGCACCGACCAGAGGGCGGCGAACACGAGGAAGGCCCCGAAGCGCATGCGCTCCACGACGGCGCCCGAGATCAGCGCGACGGTGATGATGCAGAACGTTCCCTGGAAGGCGAAGAAGAGCAGGTGCGGGATCGTCGACGCGTCGTCGCGCGGCTCGAGACCGACGCCCGAGAGGAACGCGTAGTCGAAGCCACCGAAGATCTCGTTGGCGTCGCCGAAGGCGATCGAGTACCCGACGGCGGTCCACGTGAGCGCCGCGATCGCGATCGCGGCGATGCACATCATGAAGGTGTTGAGGGTGTTCTTCGAGCGCACGAGCCCGGCGTAGAAGAGCCCGAGCGCCGGCGTCATCAGCAGCACGAGCGCGGTCGCGACGAGCATCCACGCCGTGTCGCCCGTGTCGATGGCCGCGAGGACGCCCATCACGACCCCACCGGGGTGACCGCGCCGTGGTCGGTCTCGCCCGTGCGGATCCGCACGGCACGCTCGAGGCCCACCACGAAGATCTTGCCGTCGCCCACCTCGCCGGTCCGCCCGCCCTCGCACAGGGCGTCGATCGTGGGCTCGACGAACTCCTCGGAGACCGCGATCTCGAAGCGCACCTTCTCGGCGAGCCCCATCTTCACGGTCGTCCCGCGATAGGTCTCGACGCGGTCGAGCTCGCCCCCATGGCCCTGCACGCGGCTCATCGAGACCCCGCGTACCTCGGCGCGGTAGAGCGCCTCCAGCACGTCGTTCGCCTTCTCCGGTCGGACGATGCCGATCACGAGCTTCATAGTCGCCTCCACCCTTGCTGAACAGGACCGCCCACCAAAGCGCGCGGGAGCCTAGCGGAGGTTTACGGCGTGAGGCGCTTCGCGAGCTTGATCAGGCTGTCGTCGGCGCCGCGGCGGAGCGTCACCTCGTCCATCAGGGAGTTCATGATCGCGATGCCCCTGCCGCGCTGGCCGTCGGACTGACCTGGAGTCCTCGTGGAGGGCGCCGCCGCCGGAGATCTGCAGCTCCATCGTCCCGTTCTCGCGGGAGACGCGCACGTGTATCAGCCCGTCCTCGGCCACGGGCGCGTGCTCGATGGCGTTGGCCAGGGCCTCGGTGGTGGCCACCTCCATGTCCCAGATCGCCTCGTCGTCGAAGCCGAGATCGGAGGCGGTGTCGTGCACGAGCTTCCGGGCCTCGCCGAGGGTGCTGTAGTCGGGGCGCAGGTGCAGCTCGTGGCGCTGCGGGAGCCCAGTCCGGGTCCACCTCGTGGTCGAGCCACGCCTCCACCTCGGCGGGCGGCACCGGACGGGAGAACAGGTATCCCTGCCCGATGTCGCACGCGAGCTCCTGGAGGCTCTCGAGCATCGCCTGGTCCTCGACGCCCTCGGCCACCACGGACAGCCCGAGGTCGTGGGCCAGGCGGATGACGCCCGACACGTAGGCCCGCCCGTCGGTCTGCATCTGGGAGACGAAGCTCCGGTCGATCTTGACCTCCGTGACCGGGAACAGCTTCAGCCACAGGAGGGACGAGTAGCCCGTCCCGAAGTCGTCGACCGAGAGCGACACGCCCAGGTCCGCGATCGCGTCGAGCACGGCGCGGGTCTGCTCGGGCTCCTCCAGCACCGCGGTCTCGGTCACCTCGAGCGTGATCATGCTGCGGTGTCACGTCGTGCTCGGCGAGGAGGCCTTCGAGCCTCGCCGCCAGGCCCGCGTCACGGAGGTTGGCCGCCGAGAGGTTCACCGACACGCCGATCTGCCGGCCGGCGCGCTGCCAGGCGCCCGCCTGCTCGAGCGCGAGATCCAGGACGTGGTCGGTGAGCGGGCCGATGGCAGCGCTCGCCTCCGCGTCGGGCAGGAACTGCGCCGGGCAGAGCAGCTCTCCGCGACGGCGCCAGCGAAGCAGCGCCTCGACGGCCACCGGCTGACCGGTCTCCAGCTCGAAGCTGGGGCTGGTAGTGCAGCTCGAACTCGCCCCGCTCGATCCCCCGGCGGATCGCGCGTACCGCCCGCGGTCCCCCCCTCCGCGGCCGGGTGCTTGCCCACGACGCCAGGCGGCGTCCCGACCGGCACCAGCGCGAGCAGCAGCCCGACGGTGACCAGGGCGAACATCAGGTAGATCGAGTTGCGGTCCTCGCGCAGGGCGGACTCGAGCGCAGCGGCCGAGCTCGAGATCTCGAGCACTCCGAGCGTGCGCCCGCCGTCGCCGGCGACCGGCAGGTAGGAGTGCAGATCGCCCGCGCCCTCGGCGGCGCTCGGGTTGCCGCGCAGTGCGCGGCGCAGACTGGCGTTCGGCGGCAACCCGCCGCCCGTCGATCGCCGCGTCGCTCGAGTACACGGCGACGTCGCCGCGCCAGAGCGTCAGGACGTGGACCCCGGCGTCACGCGCCCCCAGCAGCGCGCGTGCCAGGCGAGCGCGTTCACGCCCATCGGGGGGCGCCCGGAAGCTCTCCGCGTCCAGTGGGGGCAGGCCGGAGACGAGGTCGTGCACGCCCGCCGCCTGGTCGCTCAGCTCGTTCAGGGCCTGGGTTCGATCGCGGTCGGCGTTCCAGCCCGCCAGCGTCCACGCCGCGACCGCCATGAGCGTCACCACCACGGTGACCCCGGCCACCCAGCCGAGGAAGCCCCTGCGCGCGAGCGGTCCCGACTCGTCCTCGACCCCGCTACCCGGTGGCGGCGAAGCCGGCGGCGGAACGTCAGAGAGCCGCCGGTGCTTCTCCCGCCGGTCGCGCGGGTCCCGGTTTGTGGCCATATGCAGGATGTCGGCGCCCGCGAGACGACGCTTTAGCGCCGCCGGGGATCACGCGTTGTCTATCTGAGCCTCTTCGCGGCTGGGAAAGACCGCCAGCGTCCGGTCGAGGCCGATGCGCGCCAGCAGCCGGAGGATGTTGGGGTTGTCGCAGACGAGCTGGAGGCCCCCGCCGGCGGCGGAGAGGCGTCCCGTCCAGTCCACCAGGACACCGATCGTGCGGGAGTCGACCAGGGTCGCGTCCGAGAGGTCGATGGTGACGGTGCCGTGGCCGGCTTCGGCCGCCGCGCCGATCACGCCCTTCAGCTCTTCGGCGGCGAGCACGTCCGCCTCGCCGGTGACCGCGATGACCGCGCCGTGAGGGTCCGGCTCCGGTTGGATCGAATAGGGCACGGCCAGTCTCCCCCTGGAGGTTCGCCGAACGATCCGCTAGCCCGGACGCTCGTCGCTCAAGGCATTGAGGCTACTTGACGATCGGGAGGGCATGTTTGCCCAAGCGGGGCGTGGTCGCCTGGCCGCCGCAGGCGCGGCCGCGCTAACGCTCGCCGTTCTCCTCGGAGGTGCGCCGGCCCGCGGCAAGGGCCCGCCCGAGGGCAAGGGGCCGTCGTTCGCAGGTGCCGCCGGTCCAGACGCCGCCGGTGAAGGTGCCGAACGGTGAAGGTGCCGCCGGTGCAGGTGGGGCCGGTGGAGGTGCCCGGAGTGGAGGTGCCCGGAGTGGAGGTGCCTCCGGTCGAGGTGCCGCCCATCGGCGTCCCCGCGCTCCCCGGCCCCGTACAGCCCCCGTCGATCGTCTCGCCGCCGTCCGGCGGCGGGGGTGGCTCATCGCAGCCCGCCGCCGGCGGCAACGGCGCATCGGGCGTCGGATCGCCGGGGCGGGCTTCCCTCGGACGGGCCACGCGGCCCCGATCGGGGGGCCGCGGAGCGCCGGCGGACGGCGGGGCAGGAGGCGCTTCGCCCGCGCCCGCATCGGGGCTGGGACGCGGCGGCGCTCGCGGCCGATCGCCTGGGCCGGCCCTCGGGACACCCGGTGACCTGGCTCGGCGCGGCCGAGCCGACGGCGGTTACTCGCCCTCGCGGCCGGATGGGCGGCGCTCTCTGCCGGAACGCATCGGCAGCGCGATCGCCGGCGTGCCCTGGCAGCTCATGGCCGCCATGGGCGCACTTGCGCTGCTGGGCCTGCTCATGGCGGTCCGCTCGGCGCTCTCGTCCCTGCGAGAGGCCCGTCTGAGGCGCCAGAGCGCGGAGCTGCGCGGCGACGTGGGCGCCCTCCAGGCGGCGCTCCTGCCGAGCGTCCCCGAGCAGATGGGGAACGTCGCCCTGTCACTGGCCTACAAGCCCGCGGAGGGCCCCGCCGCCGGTGGCGACTTCCACGATGTCGTCCCCCTGGGCGACGGGCGATTCGGCGTGATCGTCGGCGACGTCTCGGGACACGGCCGGGACGCCCTGGCCGCGACCGCCCTGGTCCACTACACCGTGCGGGCCTACCTCACCGCGGGTCTCGAGCCGCGGCTGGCGCTGCGGCTCACCGACCAGGTCCTCGACGGCTCGCTCGGGGACGACTTCGCGACCGTGCTCGCCGCGACCTACGACCCCGCCGCCAGCACGCTGTCCTACGCGACAGCCGGCCACCCGGCCCCGATCGTCATCGGCGACAGGAGCCGACCACGCGGTCGAAGCCCTGACCTCACCGCCGATCGGCATCGGACCGTGCACGGGCAATCGTCAGACGACCGTCTCCGTACCCCCGGCAGCCGGATCTGCCTGTTCACCGACGGCCTGACCGAGTCCCGCGGCGAGGACGAGTCCCTGCTCGAACGCGACGGCCTGATCCGCATCCTCGAGCGAGGAGGGCGAGGGCCTCGAGGCCGGCGCTCTCCTCGATCGGATGACCGCCCGGTCGGCGGCGGGCGCCGACGACATGACGGCCTGCCTGCTCGACCCGCACGACGCGGCGGGCACCGGCACGGTCACCGAGGAGCTCGAGATCGACTCGACCGCCGACCCCAGAAGCCTCGAGGGGTTCCTGGAGCGCTGCGGCCTCGCGCCCGATCAGGTCAAGGAGGCCGTGGAGCAGACCGGCTCTCCAAGCCGCCTTCGGCACCCCGGTGATCCTGCGCGTGCACAGGCACCGCAGACGGCGCCGACTGGGACCTCGTGCCCGTGGACGCCGACGCCGAGCCGCCGCTGGTGGGGGCGCTGGCGAAGCTGCCGGTGCCGTAGCGAAGTCCGCGCAACCCCATCGCCGTTTCGCGGGGTCGGTTGGGCGCCGGTGTAGCGAAGGCCGACCGACGCACCGATGGCGACCCGGTGACGTGACCCCGGACGCGATCCTGCAGCTCGGCCTCGGCTTCTGGGGCTCGAAGACCCTCCTGAGCGCCGTCGAGCTCGGCGTCTTCACCGAGCTGGCAAGGAGGGCCGCCCGACGCCGAGGCCCTCGCGAGCGGCTGGGTCTGCACCCGCGCAGCGCGCGGACTTCTTCGACGCCCTCGTCGCGCTGGGCATGCTGGAGCGCGAGGAACGGCACGCTACCGCGAACACCCCCGAGACCGACCTCTTCCTCGATCGGGCCAAGCCGTCGTACGTCGGCGGGATCCTGGAGATGGCCAACACGCGGCTCTATCGGCTTCTGGGGGTCGCTCACCGAAGGCCTGCGCACCGGGAAGCCGCAGACCGAGGCGAAGACGCGGCGGCGACCTCTTCGCGGCCCTCTACGCCGACCCGGACCGCCTGCGCGCAGTTCCTGCGGGCGATGACCGGCATCAGCCTGCGGCCGGCCATGGCCATCGCGGCGAAGTTCCCCTGGCGACAAGCTACCGGACCTTCATCGACATCGGCAGCGCCGAGGGCGCCGTTCCCGTGCAGGTCGCGCTGGCCCACGACCACCTGACCGGCGGCGGCTTCGACCTGCCGGCCGTCGAGCCGCATCTTCGACGACTACGTCGCGGAGCACGGCCTCGGCGATCGCCTGCGCTTCTACCCCGGCGACTTCTTCCACGACCCGCTGCCGACGGCCGACGTGCTGATCATGGGGCACATCCTGCACGACTGGGACCTCGACGAGAAGCGACGCTGCTCGCCAAGGCGTACGAGGCGCTTCCCGACGGCGGCGCCCTGATCGTCCACGAGGCGATCATCGACGACGACCGGCGGCAGAACGCGTTCGGCCTGCTGATGAGCCTGAACATGCTCATCGAGACGCCGGGCGGCTTCGACTACACCGGGCGCCGACTGCCGCGGCTGGATGCAGGAGACGGGCTTCCGCGAGACCTACGTGCGAGCACCTGGCCGGGCCGGACTCGATGGTCGTCGGGATCAAGTGATCCGAGGCGGCTGCTCGAACCGCCTGCGGTACGGCGTGGCACCGTCCTCGCGGACGAGCGTGAGGTCCAGGCGTCGCCTTCGACGCCCTCCCGGCGCGCCTCCACCAGGGCGAAGTGGCACTGGTCCGAGCCGTAGGCCACGCCCGGGCTGCTGCGCAGCTGCTCGGCGACGAGCGGATTGAGATCGTCGTGTCGCGCGGGTTCGGGATGTCCGATCGGGCAGGCGCGCACCTCGAAGCCGCCGTCGTGGTCGTAGGCCGGTCAGGTGCGTGTCGCCGGTGACGAAGACCTCGTCCCGGCCACCCGGTCGATGTGGTCGAGCAGCTCGTCGCGCTCGGTGGTGAAGCCCGCCGCCCAGTTGCCGTCCCGCGCGTTGAAGGGCATGAAGACCGTGCACGGCGAGCAGATGACCTTGAACGGCGCGGCCGACGCCGCGAGCCCGTCGAGCAGCCAGCGCCTCTGGCGCTCGCCCAGCAGCGTCTTGGCGGCGTCGTCGGTGCCGTCGGGTCGCTCTTGAAGCGCCGCTGGTCGAGCACCCACACCTCGGCCTGCCCGGCGGAGAAGCGGTAGCTACGCCGTCGCCCATGAGCGCGTCCCACGGCGCCAGGCCCCACGGCACGACGTTGCCGCCGCGTTCGCGTCCTGGACGCCGTAGTCGTGATCGTCGCGCTCCGCCACGAAGGAGGTCGCGCTGAGGCTCGGCGCTCAGCCGCGGGTTGGCGAGGAAGTCGCGCCAGATCCCGGCGTAGCCGCGCATCGACTGGGCCAGGGCCCGTGGGTGTCCGGGTAGTTGAGGTCGCCCTGCCAGACGAACACGTCCGGTCGGCGGCGGCGAGGTCGTCGAAGATCGGGCCGAACTGCGCGCCGCAGGCGCCGATGGCCAGCCGCACCGGCTCGCCGCTGCCCGGGCGGGCGACACGCGGAAGCTGCGCACCGGGCCGGGCCGGGTCGCGCGCCCGGCGCACCGATGCGCGCCAGTACACGCGGCGGCCCGGCGCGAGCCCGCGGACGTCGACCGTGACAGCGTCGAAGGCGCCGGTACGCCCGGCCCAGCCGGCGCGGCCGCTCGAACGCCGGCGAGTCGAGACCTCGATCACGACCGCGCGCGGCAGGTCGGTGGCGACCGCAGCAGCCGCGCGCCGTCCGCGCGGCGGCGTCCCGGTGGTGGCGGCGATCACGGTGGCGGGCGTGCTCTGCGGCGCTCTCCGCGGGCGGACGGTCGATCGGCGCGGAACGCTGCGGTCGAGCGGCGGATCTCGTCGACGAGCGCCTGCGCCGGCCGGTGTCGTCGATGACACGTCTGGCCCTCCTGCACGCCGTACGGCAGCAGGTGCAGGTTGCCGAGGGCGGGGAGGACCGGGGCCGTCGCTCGGGAACAGCGTCCGCGCGTGGCGAGCACACCGGGGTCGCCCGCCGCCTGCAGCGCTGCGTGCCCGTCGGTCGCCGTCACCGTGGCGGTGATCGCGCCGGACTGAGCGTCGCGTCGAGACGCGTCGGGTCGCGCCGGTGGCGCGCAGCGTCGAGCGTCGATCGGCGATCCGCACGGGAGCGCCGGCGCCTCGCGAGCTCGTGCAGCGCGTCGCCGCTGCGGCGCACGATGATCAGGGTCGACTGCTCGCGCGTCGTAGATCGCCGCGTAGTAGTCGCGTGGCGATGATCCGCCGCAGAACCACGCCGGCCCGTCCCCGGCCGCGGGATCGACGCCGCGGATGGTCGCCGTCACGGAAGCGCGCGTCGACCGCGAACGCCACCGGACGCGGGTCGTTCGGGAACACGTCGGACCCGGCCTCGAGCAGGCCCACGCCGTCGGCGCGGCGCAGATTGGCCACGCCCGGTGCAGCCCCAGCCGCGTCCCCACCCGTCGCCGGGCGGCAAGGTGGAGAAGTCGAGCCGGGTCGAGACCGCGGCGCTCGCGGTGCCGCGAGAGAGGAGGTAGGCCGTCCCGGAGGCGGCCGCCGCGGCAAGCGCCTCCCGTCGGGTCAGGCCGCTCATGCCGGAATCCTCTCAGGCTTGGCGTCGCGCCCTGCGCGACGTAGGGTTGGCCCGATGACGGACGGCGGCGAGCAGCCTTCGGCCGAGAACACGGCCGCGAGCCCGGCTCCGGCGCGATCCAAGGGAGCCGCGGGCCGCGCGATCGCGACGGTCTTCGCCGGCATCGGCGGATTGATCGGCCTGGCGCTGTTGGCCGCCGGGGTCGCCATCCTGGCGGCGTTCGCCTTCGGCCGCGACGACGACGGCTACTTCAACTCCGATCGCAAGCGCCTCGAGAGCGCCACCTATGCGATCACCACGCAGGACATCGACCTCGGCGTGGATGAGGTCGGCTGGGCTCCGGACGAGCTCCTCGGCAACGTCCGGGTCCAGGTCGAGGGCGACGAGCCCGTGTTCGTCGGCATCGGACGCGACGACGACGTGGATCGGTACCTCCGGAACGTCGCGCACGACGAGCTGATCGACTTCGACGGCGACGACGCCGAGCTCGACCGGCGCGCGGGCAGGGCGCCACCGCAGGCCCCCGGGCGAGCAGGACTTCTGGGTCGCCGAGTCCGCGGGCCCGGGCGAACAGGAGCTCACCTGGGATGCCGAGTTCGGCCGGTGGACCGCGGTCGTGATGACCGCCGATGCGACCCGGGGCATCGACGTCGAGGCGGACGCCGGGGTCAAGCTGGACTGGGTGATCTGGCCCGGGCTGGGGATGCTCGTGGTCGGCCTGCTGATGAGCGTCGGCGCCGTGATCGTGATCCTGCTCATCGCCCGGCGTGAGAGCCGGGCCTCGGCCCCTGGCTGACCCGTTCGCTTAGATCAGGTGCGATGAGCACCTACACATACCCCCACACGATCGAGAACGGAGGCGGAGAGCGCCTCACCTTCCTGCGCCGTGTCCCGGGCTCCGCCGGCGACCGCCTCGAGGTCGAGAACACCGTGAAGCCGGGCAGCGGACCCCCGATGCATGTCCACTACCTCCAGGAGGAGGCCCTCACCGTCGAGGCGGGACGCATCGGCTACGAGCGGCCCGGAGAGCCGGCGCAGTTCGCCGAAGCCGGCGAGACCGTCGTCTTCCAAGCCTGGGCGACTGGCACAGGTTCTGGAACCCCGGCGAAGAGGACCTCCGCTGCACGGGCTACGTCGAGCCGGCCGACAACATCGAGTACTTCCTCACGTCGCTCTACGAGTCGCAGCGAAAGAACGGCGGGAGCCGTCCGGACCCGTTCGACGCCGCGTTCCTGGCACGACGGTTCCAGAGCGAGTTCGGCATCGCCGTGATGCCGGCAGTGCTACAGCGTGTCCTATTCCCGGCCTCGGTGGCGGTGGGACGGGTGCTCGGCAAGTACGACAAGTACGCCGACGCCCCCGAGCCGGTCAGGCGGTGAGCGGCTCATCACCGCCGCAGTAGCGAAAGCCACCGTGACCGGCGATCAGCCCCTTCCCCCTGGCGTTGATCTCGCTGCCGGCCACGGAGAGGTCCCGCAGCCCGACCGCGTCCCGCGCCTCCGCGGCGTTCACCTGCCGGCGGAGATTCGAGGAGCCCTTCTCGACCGAGTCGAGCAGGTCGTCGTGGAAGGCTCGCTCGCCCTTCGGCACCGCCATCGCCCGCAGCCGCGCTTCGAACCGCCCCGTCGTCGCCTCCGCCCTGCGCAGCAGGGTCGCGAAGGTGTCGAGGGTCTCAGGCACCGACACCCGGCCGGCGCGGCCGGCGTCGCGGGCCTCGGTCAGGGCGGTCCTGATCTCGGCGAGCTCGGGGTTCGTGACCTTGCAGAGCGCATCGAGGCGGCGGACGAAGTCGTCTCCCTCCGAATCGGAGCCGCCGCAGCCCGCGAGAGCCGCGAGGACGATCACGCCGAACACGGGAACGCGCATCCGCGGAGGGTAGGGCGACGAAGCGGCGGAAAGCCTTGCCGCCCGGCGCGCGGGGTGGGAGGGTTGGCGACAACTTCAAGCCAGGAGGTTGCTGATGGCCAAGTTCCTGATCGAGGCCTCTTACACGCCGGAGGGCGTCAAGGGTGTCCAAAGCGCGGGTGGGACGAGCAGAACGCGAGGCGGTGGCCCAGGTCGCCGAGAGCGTTGGGGGAAAGCTCGAGAGCTTCCACTTCGCCTTCGGCGACTCCGATGCCTACGTGATCGTCGACCTTCCCGACAACGAGAGCGCCGCGGCCGTCGCGCTCACCGTCAACGCGGGCGGAGCGGCGACCACGAAGACGGTGGTGCTCCTGACTCCGGAGGAGGTCGACGCGGCCGCAAAGCGCTCTGTCGACTACCGGCCGCCCGGCTCCTGAGCCACGACGTCGGCGGTCCGTATCTGAAAGCCCTTCCAGCGGGTTAGCCGCTCGGCCTCGAGCGCGACCGAGGCGATCTCGCCGCGCAATCGCGCGTGACCATGTCCGCGCAGCAGGCTGCCCCGTTTCGCGAGGGGTCCGGCTCCCTCGCTCTCGTCGATGCAGAGACAGGCCGCCGCCGTGCGCGGGCCGCCGGCGTCCCTCAGGGGCGCCGCCGGGACGCGCGCCCGCCCGGTCCGGGGGTCCCACCTCGCCGGCACGGCGATCGGCCCGCCCGCCGCCATCCAGCCGAGAACCGCCGTGGCCGACCAGCCGTCGAGTACATCGAGCGTGTCGACACGGACGCTCAGCGGGGCGAGCGGAGGGGGCTGCGCACCCTGCTGCACGACGTCGCGTGCGAAGGCCGCCATCTCCAGTGAGTTGCGGAAGGCATATGCGGGGAGCGCGAACGGGGCCCGCGCGAGCTCGGCGGGCGAGGCGGGCAGCCGGTCGAGCAGCGTCGCCTCACCGCGAATCGCAACCGAGGCGTTCGCGCCGGGCACGACCACACCGACCGCTGGCCGCTTGCGCAGGGCGCGCGCCTTGAGCGTCCCACGCCCGATCCCGAACCACAGGCGGTCGGGGGTCGCGGCGAACAGCAGGGGGGTCACGTGCGGCCCGCTCGAGGTCTCCACGGCCAGGTATGCGATCGACGCACGCCCGAGCACGCTCGCGACCTTCGGGCTCCAGAAGCCCGTCACAGGCGTCAGCCTACAGCCGCGCCACAGCGTCCGGCACGCCCTCGCGAGCCGAGGCAAACCGCGGCTGCCAGCCGAGCTCGCGCTTGATGAGGGCGTTGCTGCTGCGCGCCGAGCGCACCACCGCCCGCACGGGGTCAGCCCCCGCCACGGCTCGCGCAAGCCACGCGGGGATCCGCCGCGGAGCGCCGACGCCGAGCGCCTGGGCGGTGAGCGCGACGAAGTCGTAGTAGCGGATCGGGTCGTCGTCGACGACGTGGTAGAGCGCCCCGGAGGGTGCGCGCTCGGCCGCGTCGACGAACGCCCGCGCGACGTCCTCGACGTGCACGACGTCCCACCAGTTCTGCCCGGAGCCGATCACGGCGAACCGGCCCGGCTGCCTGAGCCGCTTGACGAACTCCTCCTCGTACCAGCCGCCCGGCCCGTAGACGTGGCTCGGGCGGATGATCACGTTGTCGAGCCCCGAGTCGCGCACGAGCCGCTCGCCCTCCTGCTTGGAGCGCCCGTAGGCGGTCTCGACGGTCAGCGGAGAGCCCTCCTCGAGCTGTGCGCCGCCCGCGTCGCCGGTCACCACCGTCGAGGCGAAGACGAAGCGCGGCCGTCCGGCCGGCGGCGCACGCCGCGAGCAGCCGGCGGCTGCCCTCGACGTTCACCTCCGCGATCTTGGCGGCGTCGCGCTGCGAGGCGATCTCGGCGGCGAGGTGGATCACGCAGTCGGGCTGGACGGCCTCGACGATCCGGACGAGCGCGGCGGCGTCCGCCAGGTCGCCCTGGACCGCGGAGCTTCCCGGCGGCTCCGACCCGGGCCGGCGAACCAGCGCGGCGACCTCGTGGTCGCGCTCTCGCAACTCGGCGCAGACGGCGTGGCCGAGGAACCCACTCGCCCCGCTGACGAGGGCCTTCACACGCCGATCCTACCCCGCAAATGGCCTCCCGTGAGAGGGTCTTCCATGCGAGAGGCCATCCCGGTCGAGGGTTCGCCGGCGTCCGAGGCGCGGACGTTCAGGGCCTGCCTCGCGACGGTGCTCGAGTTGCCGTTCGACGAGGTGCCGCAGCCACCCGAGGATGAGGACTTCGTCGCGTGGCTGCGCGCGCTGGCTCGCGGGGCTCGGACTCGGCCTGGTCGCGGTCGCCGACCCGGAATCGTTCTCGTGGGCCGGGCCGTGGATCGCCCGCGTCCAGCCGTCCGGCCAGGGCGTGCGCCGCGCGGTCGTCATGTACGGGGTCCCTCGGGCGTCGCCTGGGACCCGTCGGGAGCGACCGACGCGGAGGGCTGGCGGTTGGAGGACGGCTTCGTCGTCGCCGCGCTCGACGTCGCACGCGCTCGGCCGGCCCGGACCGCGCCTCCCTCGTCATCGGGCAGCGTCGACGCGATCTGGATCGCCGCGAGCGCCGGCGAGCCGGCGCAGTCGGTCGAGGAGGTCCGCGCGCTGGCCGGACGGGGCCTGGAGGGCGACCGCCACGTGACCGGGCAAGGGCACCTTTCCCTCCGGCATGCCGGGCAGCGCCCTGACCCTGATCGAAGCCGAGGTCTGCGAGTCGTTCAGCCCACCGCTCGATGGCAACGAGCACCGCCGCAACGTCGTGACCCGCGGCATCGACCTCAACGCGCTGGTCGGACACGACTTCGCGATCGGTGAGGTCCGCTGCCGCGGGATGCGCCTGTGCGAGCCGTGCAGGGTGGTCGACGGCTACGCCTCCCAGCCCGTGCTGCGCCGGCTCGTGCACCGCGGTGGCCTACGCGCCGACATCCTGAACGACGGCGTCATCCGCCGCGGCGACCGCGTACAGTCGGGTCGTCGGATGAGCGGCATCGACATCGGCGCGGCCGGTCCCGACGACGTGCCGGAGCTGCTGGACGCGTACGAGTGGCTGTTCGCCCCTCCCGGCAGCCGCCCGCCGCAGTGGGACCCGCAGGCGGCCGCCGAGCGCCTGCGGTCCGCCGCCACGGCCGGCGAGTCGGTGGTGCTGGTGGCGCGCGCCGACGGGGGGATCGTGGGGATCTGCACCACGTACCTCGACTTCGAGTCGGTCCGCTTCGGCCGCCGCGCCTGGGTGGAGGACCTCGCCGTGCACTCGGAGCACCGCTCGCTCGGGATCGGCAAGCAGCTGCTCGACGCGGCGAAGGACTGGGCGCGCGAGCACGGCGCCACGCACCTCGAGCTCGACTCGGGGCACGCGCGCACCGACGCCCATCGCTTCTACGAGCGCGAACGGCCGAGCTGGAGCTCGATCAGCTTCGGCTGGGAGCTGTGATCGACGCTCCCTAGATTGGTAGGGGACATGGAGCTTCTGGCTGACCGCCCATCGTGGTTCATCCTCGGGCCCTGCCTGGGGCTGCTGATAGTGGGGATGCTGGCCACGCTCAACGTGCGCCTGGGCGTGCTCGGAGGGTGGTCCGACCTTCTGGACCGCATCGACGGCCGGGCCGGCACGGTCAGCTGGAAGGGCTGGTTCTTCGTGGGCGTGATCCCGGGGGGCCTGATCTTCTACCTGCTCGCCGGGGAGACCACCACGGGCGCCGGTGACGGCTACGGCTGGCTGTCGCGCGAGCTCTCGTCGCCGGTGGCGGTCGGCCTGGCCCTGGTCGGCGCGGGGGTGCTGATCGGCTACGGCGCCAAGACGGCCGGCGGCTGCACGTCGGGCAACGGGCTGGGCGGCAGCTCGTTCGGGTCGCCCGCGGGTCTTGCCGTCCACCGCGCACCTTCATGGGCACGGCCATCGCCGCCACCTTCCTGATCGAGGCGCTCATATGACGCGCGCGCGGGTCGCCGCCGTGGCGTTCGGCGTGGCCTTCGGCTTCCTGATCAGCTGGGGCACGCTCACCGACCCCGACACCATCCGGGCGATGCTGCTGCTCGAAGAGGCCTACGTCTTCCTGATGATGGGCGCGGCGGTCGCGGTGGGCTTCGTGGGGGTGAAGCTGCTCACCCGCAGGCCCCACAGGGCGCTGCTCACCGGCGACCCGGTGCAGGTCCGCACCGATCCCATCGCGCGCCGGCACATCGTGGGCGGCGCGACGTTCGGGCTCGGATGGGCCATCGCGGACACCTGTCCCGGGCCGATCGCCGCACAGCTGGGTCAGGCGTTGCCGTGGGCGCTGTGCACCGCCGCGGGCGTCACCGGCGGCGTGCTGCTCTTCCAGGCCCGCCGGCGCAAGGCGTCGGCCCCGGCCACAGACGCGCTGAGCCCGCGCCGGCGCGTCTTACCCCTACCGCCTGATCGTCGCCTGTACGAGCAGCGTGCAGTCGTCGCGTTCGGTCGAGGGCTGCCAGGGTCCAGAGGCGCCAAGGGGTGGTTGGAAGATCAGCTGCTGGAACACCCCGGTCCGGCACACGAGCGCGCTGATCGCGGATCCGTCGAGTGCGAGGTAGTCGCCCTTTCGCACCTTGAGCTTCATCCTGAACGACTCGATGGGACGTTTGGCCTCATGGCCTCGGCCCTCGAGCCGCAGAAGCTTCCCGCGCGAGACCGCGCGCGCTTCCCCGGTCTCCTCCTGGGAGTCGAGGCGCCGCACACGCACGAGCTTGAAGTGGAGCAGGCCCGGTGCCCCGGACCGGATTCGGACGCGGCGGATGTAGCCGCTCACCGGCGCCCGTACCCGGCCCTTGACGGCGCCGGTGTCGGCGAATCCGAGCGCGACCCGGGTGCAGCGCCCCACGTCGATGTTCGCGCCGGAGGTGTCGCACGTGGACGGGGGCTCCCCGGTCGTCGGTCTCTGCTGGAGCGTGCTTCCGAACGTCCATTGCCGGGCGGCCAGGCTCTCGGCGGGCACGGCTGTGAGCGCCACCAGCGCGACCAGGACGATCGGGAGCTTCGGCGTCGCCTTTCCGCTCATCGCGGTTTCTTGGCGCCTCGGCGCGCAGCCACCGCGTCGATGCTCACCTGCGTGCCATTGCGCCCGCGGCCCAGATTCACGAGGCGCACCCGATGCCTGCCGGGCCCCGGGCGAAGGACCGCGACGACCCGGCGGTTGCGCGGCCGGGCGCTGTAGAAGCTGATCGTGCGCGAGCGCCCGTCGACGGTCACGCGGGCGCGCCCGCCGCTCCGGCTCGTGCGGCCGACGAGGAAGAGCACGGTGCCCCGGATCTTCATCCGCATCGCCGCTCCGGCGCGCGAGGAGCGGCTCAGGCCGCCGCCGAAGGCGGAGCGCATCCGCACCCGCCGCCAGCGACGATCGAACCGGGAGATCCGCGGCCGCCGTGCGTGGTCGTAGGGCACGATCGTGCGCCGGTAGCGCCACGGGCTCACCCGGCCGTCCGCGCCCACGCCGCGCGCGCGGAAGCGATAGCTCGCGCCGAACGCCCCCTTGAACCGAAGCCGGCCCGCCTTGGCCCGCGAGCTGATGCGGCGGTAGCGCGCGCTCTTGCGGCCTTCTCGGCGCACCTCGACCTCGAAGTGGGCGATCGGGTGGCTCTTGGGCGCCTGGCTCAACCCGATCCGGAACCTCCGCGAGGGGCCCTGGTCGCTCGCGAGCCGAGGGGCCTTGAGGCGCGCCTCCAGGTCGGGGTCGACGGTCGCCGGGCCTTCCCTGAGGGCGATCACGTGCCTCGTGGCCGCCACGAACACGGTGCCGCGAGCGATCGCAACCCCGCTCGAGGTGGCCGCCGCGGTCATGGGGGTCCCCGTGTCGCCCTGCAGGTTGCGCTTCTCAAGGAGCAGCATCCCGTTCTTCGCGTCGAAGATGTTCAAGAAGCCGGCGGAGTCCACGACGTACACGAGACCGTTCGCGGTGCTGACGGCGTTGTACGTGCTGGGCCCGGTCAGCGGTCCGGCACCCTTGATGGCACCCGTCGCACCGTCGAGGGCGAAGAGCTGCCCGGGAGGGCCCGCCGCGGTGAACACGGTTCCGTTGGCGGCCGCGGGCGACGCGGCGTTGCACGCGAAGCAGGGAACGCCGATGGTCTGGCGCCAGACCAGGCTCATCTTCGCCGGGTCCAGCACGTGGTAGTCCCCTGACTTCTGAAGGTCGCCCAGCCGCTGCTTGCCGCCGGCATCGGTGAACAGGCTCGGCGAGGCGCCGAAGTCCATGTCGAGCTGGACGCACGACGCGCTGAACGGGGGGACGTAGTACACGTCGGGCGCCGTGTCACAGACCGGTTGGTCCGCGGCCCCCGGCACGTAGGTGTCGGGACGACCCTTGTACGCGCCGACGATCTCGCCGAAGGTCTTGCTGTTGCGCCGTAGGTCGACCTTGACGAGTGAGTCTGCGCGCTCGTGCTCGTTCTGCGGGCTGTGGGGGTTGCTCGTGCCGACGTACGCGAAGCCCGCCTTCGTGTCGATCGCCGGCGTGGACCAGATCCCGGCGCCCGCGTAGCCCTCGTGGAACGACTCGTCGGGGATCGTGTACGTGCGCTTCACGAGCTTGCCGCTCGCCGCGTCGATCAGGGTGAACCCGCCACGCTCTCCGCGCCCCGGAGCCGCGCTGCCGAAGAACCCGATAAAGGCCAGTCCCTTGTAGACCACGACGCTGGCGTTCGTCCCGGAACCCGCCAGCCCGCCGGTCCCCGTACCCCCCAGGCTGCCGCCGGTGTCCCCGCCCGCATTGCCCTCCGAAGTCCCCTGCTTGTCGATCGTGGTGCGCCAGCGCACCTTCCCGGTCGAGCGGTCCAGGCTGGCGAGGTACGGCGAGCCCTGCTCGTTGATCGCCACCAGCACCGAGCTCCTGGTGACCGCGGGAGAACCGACGAGGCCACCCCCGTACGCCGGCTGCTGCACCGGCAGCTCCCGCTTCCAGATCTCCGAGCCGTCCTTGGCATCGCGGGCCGTGACCGTCCCGTCGGAGGACCCCACGAACATGCATCCGCCGGCCACGATCGGCGTGGTGTTGATCGCGCCGGGAGCCTTGTAGACCCACGCCGGGGCGAGCGATCCGACCTTGCCCGCGTCGATCGAACGCTCAGCCGGCTGCGTCCGGCTGTTCGTCAGATCGTGGCCGTAGGTCGGCCACTCCCCCCGAGAGTGCGCCTGCGCCCCGCAAGCCGCCGCCTCGGCGCTGGTCGCCGGCGCAGCAAGAGCGAAACCGACGGAAAGAACTGTCAGCGTGGACTGGCCGAGCCGAAGCGCAAGCGCTTCCTCACGGCGACCAGGGGTTCTCCGCGAGCGAGGCGAGTACCTCCCTGCGGGTGCGCGCTCCCGGCGCCAGGTGGGAGGCCGCCGGGGCCGACTCGATCTCGCTGCCGGGGGCGCCGGACAGATAGGCCCCCTCGCGAAGGTCGTTGACGGCATCGCAGGAGATCGCGCGGCGGCGGGCACGGGGGTCGACGCGGTACGCCCGCGCCGCGTTGCGCCCGAGAATGCCGTTGCGGATGGTGCGGGCCGGGTTCGGGGCCCTGCGCGTGGGGTCCTCCACGTCGCCCTCGAGGCCGTAGGGCAACCCGTACAGCTCCTTGCCGCGGTCGGTGAACTGAAAGCGGCGGAAGGCCACGATCTCGGCTTGCGGCGACCCGTACCAGAGGCTGTCGGTGCCCCAGCAGACGCGCTTCGGCCCCACGTGGTTGATCAGCTTGCCGAGCAGGTGCGCCGCCTCGTCCGGGGAGCTCATCACGTCCCGCCAGACCGACCCGAGCTCGGCGTAGACATTGGGGACGTTGCCGAACGCGCTTGCCCTTGCGCCTGAACTTCGAGGCGTCGTAGTTGTTCTCGCGCAGGCTCTTGATCAGCCCGTCGACGGTGTTGCTGCTCGAGTTCGCCGCGGCGTCGCCGCGGTAGGCCCGCTGCTTGTCGCCGATGTCGTAGCCCGAGTGGTAGACGATGATGTTCACGTCCCGGTAGTGCGCGCGCCGCCACACCGACGTCGCGCGGGGCGGCGCCCCGCTGGTCGAAGCCGGGCAGGGCGAAGCCCTTGTGGGTCGCCACCACCGGGGGAATCTCCTTGACCGTGCGACTCACGTTGCGCACCTGCTCGAGGAACGCCATGCCGATGTCGCTGTCGAGGGTCCAGCCGCTCGCGTAGGGGACGCTCCCCCACGCGCAGTAGGTCTTCCAGCCCCGCAGGATGTCGCGATACTCGCGGGCGCGGGTCATCATCAGGTCGAGCTCTTCCTGCAGGTAGATCGGCTTTGACGGGGTGGTGGGAGTCGGGTTGGTGCTGCCGCTCGAGCCCCGGTTGGGCATCACGAACGCGTGCATGACCGACCGCCGCGAGCGGGCCAGGTGGTTGACCGTGCGCACGGTCTCGGCCGCCATGGCGAGCGGCAGGGGATTGTCGGCGTCGGGCGAGGTGGGCACGCACGACAGCACCGTCATCGTGGTGGCCGAATCGAGGAACAGCTCCTTCAGGTAGTGGTGCCGGGAGAGGTTGTCGATCGGATCCACCTCGCCGCCGCCCCCGCCCCGCACGTGACCGCCCGGGCCGATGCTCGGCTGGTCGCCCGTCACCGACGAGGACTGCGGCCAGAGGGCAGCGAAGACGGCCTCGATCGCCGGATTGGTGACCCGCCACATGCCGTCCGGGTCGACGTGGTGCGACTGGACGTCGAAGATGAACTCGCCGGGCAGGTTGCGGAGCGTGTTGGCTCCCTTCCTGCCGTCCCACTCGAGGTCGCAGGCGTCGGTGGTGGCTGTGTTGTGGGCAAAGCCGTAGTTCCCGAAGTTGCCCTTGCGCACCGCGTCGATGGCCCAGAACCCGATCGTCGTGGCCGCGGCGGTGCGCACGAACTGGGCGCGGCTCATCTTGAACTTTCGCCGCCAGCGCTCGGTCTCGGCCTCTGCCAGCCGCATGATGCCCAGCTGCTCCTTGCTCGGCGGCGGCGGCAGGAACTCGTCGTTCGAGCAGGGCAGGACGTCGACGGGGAGGGCCTCCGACATGTCGGGCCACGAGTGCCGCTGCGGCCCCGAGGTGGGCGCGGGCCCCGAGCGCTTCCAGTCGATCATCCGGCCGGGCTCACTCGGTGACCTCGAACCCGCCGCGCATGAAGGGGTGGATGCGGCAGAAGTAGGTCACCTTCTCGCCGGGCCTGAAGCCCTCCTCGCGCGTGACCGGCAGCTCCCAGTCGAGCCTCTGCTTGGCCGCGCTCACCTCCGGCGCGCCGATGCCGAGCTCCGAGGAGTCGATGTCGAGCTCACGGCCGAGGCTCGTCTTGCCGTCGGCCAGGGGGAACGCCGCACCCGTCTGGCCGAGGCATGGGAACGCGCAGGAGGTGACCGAGTGATAGATGGCAGGCCCCTCCGCGTTGTTGAACCGCAGCTTGGTGCCCAGCTTCACCGCGGGTACCCCCATGGAGGAGTTCGACAGGTCCCCGGGCAGGTACTGGAAGTTGGCGATGCTGACCTGGTCGGTCGGGGCTCCTCGCGCCGCTCGCCACGTGCCCGCCGCGCCGCCGTAGTTGCCGTTCTCGGTGTAGTGCCCGTGGGTCGGTATCCCTCCCCCCGGGCAGAGGGTGGGGACCTTCGCCCTCACGCCGCGCGAGCGGCACTTGTCCGAGCGGTCCCTGGGTGCCGTGAAGGGGTCCACGCCGGGGGCGTTGGGCGTGCCATCGGCCTTGTCGGGAACGAGCAGCGCTACCGAGATGCCCATGTTCTCGTAGGTGGCCTGAAGCTTGGTGTCGTAGGTGGCGTTGCTGCGCAGCTTGTCACCCGGGTTCACGTGGACGCCCCAGAAGGGCAGCCCGTTGACGCGCATCGAGAAGTCCCACGACGTCGGCGGACCGCCCGTCTTGCTCTTGTCCTTGTGGTCCCAGTAAGCGGCCTTGCCCGTGTAGATCCTGACCGCGTCGCCCTTCACCGGACCCGCCAGCCAGCGTGGGTTCTTGCACTTGGGCCGCCTGGTCTTCTTGCGCGGCTTGCTGGCGCTTGGCGGGCCACTTGCAGCGGCGCCGGCTTCTTCCTGCGCGTGGCCCTCCTGCGCGGGGCGGCCCGCGTGGACTCGGCCGACACCGCGCCGGACGCCCGGCGCCGCCGCGCCTGCCGGCGCTTCCTGGCCTGCTTACAGCGCCGGACTGCCCTGCGGCGCTGCTTGGCTGACCCCCGGCGGGGGGCCTTGCAGCGCTTCTTCGCGGCCGGCTTGCGGCGAACCGCAGGCGGCTTCCAACCCGGTCGCACGAGGTCGATCTCGTTCTGGATTCCTCCCGGGTGCAGGTGTCCGCCGATACCGATCAGCGTCCCCCCCTTGAAGGACTTGATTGCGCCGAACGACTCGCCCTCCTTCGGCAGCTCGAGGTCCTCGCCCTTGCCGTTGCCGGGCTGGCCCTGCCCCACGATCTTCTTCTCGTAGGGATCGAACGCGGCGCACTCCTGCTTCGGCCACGTGCAGCGGCCGTCGCGGCCGCCGTAGCGGCGCTGGACGTTGAACACCGGGTACCCCGAGGGGCGGACGTCGAGCCAGACCGGGTAGGCCGGCTTGAGGCCGAGCTCCTTGCCCTTGTTCTCGGGCACGAAGTCGATGTCGTAGGTGAGGTACACCTCCATGGGTTCGGTAACCGCCGAATGCACCATGTAGAGCAACAGCCACTGGTCGGTGGACTTCACCGGCATGCCGTATCCCGTTGGCCAGGGAGCGATCGTCTTCTCCTCGCCCGCGGCGAAGAACGGCCCGCTCCCGTAGGCGGGAACCGACAGCCAGGTGGCGTGGTGCAGATGCACATTCTCGACCGGCGGCACCGTGCCGTCTGCGCGCACCAGGTTCGGCTCGAAGCGGGTGATGTAGCCGTCCCGAACCGGCTTCTCGATCTTCACCGGCTCGACCACGATGTCGTTCTGACCCGGCTTGACCGGGATCGGGCCGAGGTTGAAGCGCATTCGCTGGCATGCCCCCGGGTAGCGCACGTAGTCGGGCCCCTTCCAGCCCTCCTGCTGATAGGCCTTGCGCTCGTACGCGTCGTTCCCCTCCAGGGCACAGGGGCGTGGCGCGACATCGATCGCGAAGTTCGGGTCGGGCGTCGGCGGTAGCGTCTGCGCTCCGGCGCCTCCGACTCCCACCGCGACGATCCCGCCGGCCACCAGCAGGGCACAACGACAAGCTGACGATCTTGCTCCTCACGGCCCCGCCCCTCGCTCGTTACTCCTACACGCCAGTAGGTTTCGTACCACACACGCCTGGCTTATGCAAGCGCGCCAAACCGTAGGTGCGCCGTCAGCGCCGGCGCACCCGCTCGCAGCCGGACAGCCGGTCGATACGGTCAACGATCGCCGTGTCGCGCCCGCGCCCGCACGCGACGCGATCGCGCTCTGCGGTCGCGGGCGGTGATCCGGTCGTCGCCGCTGCCGCCCGCGAGCACGTCAAGGCCGCGGCGGCCGGAGATCCTGTCGTTGCCCGGCCCGCCGGACAGGCGATCGTTGCCGGGGCCGCCGGAGAGCTTGTCCCTTCCGGCTTGGCCCACGATCCGGTTGCGGCCGCGGCCACCCGAGATCCGGTCGTGCCCGCCACCGCCGTTCAGTCCGTCGCTCCCGCCACCACCGGAGATCCGGTCGCGCCCGCCACCGCCGCGCAGCGTGTCGGACCCGGCGTTGCCAAAGATCCTGTCGTCGCCGCCGCCGCCGTCGACGACGTCGGCTCCCGCGCCCGCCGAGACGCGATCGTGGTTGAGAAGGCCGGCGACGGTGTCGTTCCCCGGGCCGCCTGAGATCCTGTCGCGGCCGGGCCCGCCGGCGATCGCGTCATCTCCGGGCCCGCCGTCGAAGATGTCGTCGAGGCTGATGTAGGGGTCCGACGCGCAGAACGTGGTGACGCACTTGTTCGCCCTCAGATCGTCGTTGCCATCGCCGCCGATCAGCACATCGCTTCCGGAGTTGTCGCAGAAGTACCCGAGCTCTCCGACCTTGCAGTTGGCGCCGTAGATCGTGTCGTCGCCCGGACCTCCCTCGATCCTGTCCTCGTCCCCGCCGCCGTCGAGCTCGTCGCGACCGGCCAGCCCCGAGATCTTGTCGTCCCCGTCGAGGCCCGAGATCTGGTCGTCGCCGGCAGTTCCGCTGAGGGTGTCCTTGTCCTTCGTCCCTTCGACCTTGTCGGCAACGGCAAGCGCCCCTATCGCGAGCCACGCGGCCACCGCCAAGGTTCCGAGGAGCAGCGCCGTTCGGTGGAGCGGTCTGGACATGAAGAGCCGCAGCATCCTACCCCATGGTACGATCGTGCGGTGACGGGCGGATCGACGCGCGGGGCCCTTCTTCTGAGCACCGCCATCGCACTTTTGGCCGCCCCGGTCGCGCACGCGGACGAGCAGATCGTCGCAGGGCCGCCCAACCGCTACCTCACGAGCGACGTCACGATCGACCAAGGCGAGCGCGTGACGTTCATGAACACCGACATCGCCGACCACGACGTGTTGGCCCGGGACAAAGGAGCGGACGGCAAGGCGCTCTTTCGCTCCGAGCTCGTCGGCGCCGGCCGCACGGTTCCGGTCCTCGGCACCGAGTACCTCACCACGGGCAGCTTCCGCTTCCTCTGCTCGATCCACCCCCAGATGGGGGGCACGCTCAAGGTCAGCTCGGCCGGCACGCCGGTGCCGCGGCCAGGTGGCGGCGGTGGAGGAGCCGGCGGCGACGAGGCACCCGTGCTCAGGCTTCAAGTGCTCGACTCGCGGCTATCGCGGATCCAGCGCCGGCGGGCGCTTCGGGTGCGCGTTCAGACCGACGAGGCCGCCACGGTGCGGATCACCGCCCGCCGGGGCCGCACGACGCTCGCAAAGGGCGCGGTGAAGTTGCGCGATCCGGGCTCGAAAACGGTTCGCCTCAAGCTCACTCGGTCCGGCCGCCGCCTCGTCAGGCAGGTCGAGCCGTCTGCGCGTGTCGATCTCCGCGCGCGCGGTGGACGCCGGCGGAAACGCCGTGACGAAGAAGGCTGCAGCGACCCTCAGGCGCTGAAGGGTTCCTCAGAGGCGGCCCGCGCCGCGGACGATCAGGCGCGCAAGCAGTTCCGCGAGCTCGGCCGGCTCCCAGCGGCCGGGGTGTTCCAGGAGGAGGGCCGCGGCGGACTCACCGGTGGCGACGATCACGTGGGCGACCAGCTCCGCCTTCCGCTCGGCGTCGGCGATGCCTCTCGTGGTGAACTGCGCCGTGACAAGCTCCGTCATGCGCTCGGTCTGTGCCTTCCGGCCCCGCAGGACCCGCTCGAGGAGGCCGGGGTCCGCCGCCTGCTGGGACAGCAGGATCAAACGCCAGGAGTCGGGCTCCGACCGCACTGCCGACAGGAAGGCCGTCAACCCCGCACGGAGGCCGCCCTCGGGGTCATCGAGGGTCGGGTGTTCCGGAAGTGCGGCCGCTATGTGCCCGAGCAGCCGCCGCTCCTCGCGCTCCAACAGCGCCTCGAGCAACTCCGACCTGCCGGGAAAGCACGCATAGACCACTGGCTTCGTAACGCCTGCGGCCGCAGCGATCGCATCCATCGAGACGGCCGCGGAGCCTCGCTCGATGAAGATCCGCAGCGCCACGTCGAGCACCATCGGGCGCCTGCGGGCCGGGCCCAGGTGCTCAGCGCGGTTCCGCCGGGTGCTTGGCTCAGACGTCATGCACCCTGAAACTCTAAGACGGTCGGGGTCGGCCTGGACGAGTCGAGACTCGAACTACCCGCCGTAGTCCCGGCACGGCTGGCCGCGCAGGCCCGGGCAGGGCGGCAGCTCGGTCGGGACCTCCACGCCCGGGACCACCGGGAGGATGAGCCGCGACGGCCTGCGCGCTCGAGTGGGCGATCGTGACCCTGGCCCTGCCCTTCGGCCGCGTCTCGCCGAACGACCAGACCGGCTGGTCGCCGTTCGGGGCGGTGATCGTCACGCGGATGCGCGACCCGGCGCGGTAGGCGTGGCCCTGGTAGTAGAGCGGGATCGTCACCTTGGCGAAGCGCTTACGCGGCAGCGGCTGGCGCGTGCTTGCCGCGCAGGCTCAGGACGGGCTCGAGCGGCGTGCTCTTGCGCCTGTCGAGCCTGCGCACGTTCCCGCGCAGCCAGCCGCCCTGCACGAACGCCTCCTTGCCGTCCGGCCTGACCTCGCTGATCGTGACCTGGAGGTCGAGGTTGCGCTGCGACGAGCGTACCCAGGCGCGCACGGCGCCGGCGCCGATGACCGTCGTGTTCTCGCCGAGCGGGCGCCGGTCAGGTACGACGCGGCGCTGCCCGCGGGCGGCTGCTGCCACTTGTACCCGGGCGTGGCGGTCCAGAGGCCGTTCTCGCCCGAGCCGGTGCTGCCGCTGAAGTTGGTCAGCCCGCGCGCCCGCGCGTCCCACGTGAACGAGCTCTTCCCCGCCTCGCGACGGCGCGGCGTCGGCGAGCGCGCCGCCCGGCCCGAAGTACCACGAGCGCGCGGTGGTGCCGGGGACCGGGAAGCTCGCGAACGACTGCTCGAACGCGGGCAGCGGCGCGCCCGGCGTCGCTGCCGGCGCCGTTGTCGAACAGGATGCGCACCGAGCGGGAGCCGCTCGAAGGCGGCGAGCGCGCCCTCGTAGGTGGGCTCCTGCTGGATCGGGTCGGGCGGCATCGTGACCCCCGAGACTCCCGAACGCCTCCTCGTAGAGGACCGGCGCGGCGGCCTGGAACAGCGCCGAGTACTCGATCGGCGCTCGCTTGGCGACATAGAGCTGGAGGAAGTCGAACCAGCGGTTGGCGGTCTCCGGGGCGAGCGAGTCCACGTGGGTGCCGTTCGTGAACGTGAACCACTTGCGCTCCGCGTTCGTGAAGCGCGACGGCCAGCGTCGGGCAGTGACCGCCGGTCTGCTCGTCCTGCCACTGGCAGGCCATGAACACGGGCGCCTTGATCTTGTCGACGAACGTGACCGGCGACAGCGGGTCGGCCACCCTGGGCCGGTAGTGTCGTTGGCGCGGATCCTGCGCATCAGGTGCGCAGCCTGCCCGTGCAGGGCCTGGTTCTCCTTGCAGGTCTGGTCGCCCTCCTGGATCCGCTCGTAGGCCCAGCGCTGCCCCTCCTTGTCGCCGGGGCCCGCCGGCCGGCCGTCCTCGATGCGGTCCTTGGCCCACTCCACGGCGAACCCGGTGTTGAGGATTCCGCCCGGGTAGAGCGTCGTCTGCGTCGGCGTCGATCAGCGACAGCGGGGTGATCGCCGCCAGGCTGGGCGGATTGGTCTGCGCGGTGAAGAGCTGGCTGATCCCGCCGTAGGAGATGCCCATCATCCCGACCTTGTTGTGCTGGACCCACGGCTGGCGGGCGATCGTCTCGACCACGTCGTAGCCGTCGAGGCTCTGGAGCGGCTCGAAGAAGTCGAACGCGCCGCCCGAGCAGCCGGTGCCGCGCATGTTCACGTCGACGACGGTGAAGCCCATCAGGTTGCCGACGATCGAGATCCCGCTCTCCGGGCCCGTCCGGGTCGGCGTAGCCGTAGCCCCCGTACTCGATCAGGGTCGGCGTCGGGCCCGGACGGGACCGGCGGCAGCGCGCTGCCGATCGGGAGCGCCTTCGCCACGTCCTGCGGCGGATGCACGTAGAAGGAGAGCTTGGTGCCGTCGCGGGTCGTCAGATAGCCGTAGCCGCTCGACGGGATCGTCCTGGTCGTAGATGTTCGTGCTCGGCGGGCGCCGGGCCCGTCGAGAGCACCCCCAGCGGCTCCGACCGCTCCCCCCTGCGGCCCAGCCGGACGCGGTACCCGGTTCCGGGCTTGACGCTGCGGAACAGGACGGCGCCCTGCGCGTCTGCCCGCTTTCTGGCCACCGTCCGGCCGCGACTGTTCAGGAGCGACGCCGTAGCTCCCGGCTTCAGCTCGGTCACGTAGACCTGCTCGACGCTGCCGCTGCGCCTTCACGGCCGCGTCGGCCGCGACCGCTCCAACGGTCAGTGAGAGCCCGAGCGCGGCGCACACGACAAGACGGCCCCTGCGGCGCATACGTCAACTCAACCACACTCCGAGCGGGTCCGCGCGACAATGCGCTCGGTCTGCCAGCGATGAGAGAGGTGCGCCGTGGAGTCGATTCGCACGTGCAATTGAGACTGACTCGATTGCGACCGCTGTTCGTGAGGAGGGTCTCCGGTTTCGGGTGACCGGCCCTACGGGCGAGGTCATCAGCGACCTGGCAAAGGCGGTAGGGGGCGGCGGTACCGCCCCAACGCCGGGGTGGTTGATGCGAGCGGCACTCGCGTCGTGTGATGCCTCGCTCGTGGCCATCGAGGCCGCCCGCGACGGGGTCGAGCTCACCGACCTGACGGTCGCGGTGGAAAGCGACTCCGATTCCCGGGGCCTTCTCGGACTCGATGACTCGGTCCCACCCGGGCCCCTGGCAATCCGGGTACGCATCGAGCTGGCGGCAAGCAACGCCACCGAGGACCAGCTGCGCGAGATCGCTCAACGCGCCGAGGCGCGCTCGCCGGTCCGCGACGCACTCGCCCGCCCGGTATCGATGACTACCGAAATCGTGACCGGCTGATCGACCAGTGCTACTTTCGAAGCGCTTGCGCGGGCCAGTCCTCCTCTCGTTGGTGCTCGCGGGTCTCGCCGCGGCCCCAGGCGATGCCGCGTCCTCGTCCCATCCGCAACGGACGTGGTACGTCAAGGCCGGCGCCGAGCGACGGCGGGCGTGGTACCAGCAAGCGGCCGCTGAACACGCTGGCGCGGGTGGAGGCGCTCTCGCGGCCCGGCGATCGCATCGTCGTTCAGCGGGCGCGGCGGAAGGCGGGCGCGCTCGACGGCGGTATCCGCCTCAAGCGGCGTCAGCGCCTGATCGGGGCCGGCCCGGCCGTGACCGCCAAGGCACGCGATCGCGCGCCGCGGCTGACGAACACGAATCCGTCGCGGCTCGACGGCGACGCCGTGCGACTGGCCCGCGGCGCGGTCGTGCGCAACCTCGTGATCACCGGGGGCGGTGCGCGGCGGCATCTACGGGCTCGACGCGACCGGCACGAAGATCATCGGCAACGACGTCTCGCGCCACAACGGCTCGTGCACGCCCGGCTTCCACATTCCGCCCTTCAACGTCCCGACGACGGTGCCGGGAGTCGGGGTGCCGATCAGCGACGGGCTGCACAACGGCTGGGCCGGGATCATGCTCGACGCCGGCAGGCGGAGAGGGAAGGTCACCATCGCCCGCAATCGCGTCCACGACGCCGACTGCGGCGACGGGATCGACGTACGCGTGTCGGGCAGCGCGCGGCTGAACGTGCGCGGATCAGTCGCAACGTGGCGAGCGACCTGCGCCAGGGCCCCGACTTCGAGTCGATACTCGCCTTCGGACTCCAGACGCGCGACAAGGGCCGGCTCGTGGCGGCGCTCGACCGCAACCGCCAGGCCGGCCTCGGCAACGACGAGGACCTGGCAGCCGGGCCGGAGGGCGCCGACTCCGAGGGCGTGTTCATCAACCCGACCGGACCGTCGAACATGACGGTCACCGTGACCCGCAACACCTACGAGCACACCCGCGGCCGCGGAGGATTCTCGGCCAACGGGCTCGAGTTCGTGAGCATGGGCGACGGCGCCCGCGCGCTCGTCAGCGTGCGCGACAGCACGTTCTCCGGGACGCCCGGCGACGTGCTCGAGCAGCTCGCGCTCGGCACGAACGCGCACCTGCGCCTGCGCCTGGACCGCGTCCAGGCAACGCGCTCGACCGGCCACGCGGACTCGGGCACCGGCGACACGGTGCTGATCCCCGGGAACAATGGCGACTGCCTGCTCTCGGCCAGCGGCGGGGCCGGCAACACGGTGGATCTGCACATGCGCCGCAGCACGCTGAGCGACTGCGCCAACAACGGCCTCACGTTCGGCTCGGCGGTCGCCAATGGCTCGGGGCCGACAAGCGCGCTGACCGCCGACATAGCCGACTCGCGGATCACGGGCAACCGCGGCGGCAACCTGCGCATCGGCAACCTCTCGGAGCTCGACCTGCTCCGGGTCAAGGTGGAGCGGACCAACCTCTCAGCCAGCCAGGGCGCCACCTCGACACCCGCGAACCTCACGGTCGCAGGATCTCGGCACGACGAAGTCCGCCACGATCGACCTCGGCGGGGGCCCGCTCGGCTCGAGCGGCGGGAACTGCCTGCACGACGGCAACCTCGCCGCCGCGGTAGTCGGCTACGACGTCCACGCGCGGCGGAACTGGTGGGGTCAACCCGGAGGTCCCCTTCCGGGGAGCACGATCAGCGTCGGTGGATCGCTCGACGCCGGTGCCCCGCTGGCCGCTCCTGCGCCCGGCTGCTGAACAGGGTGTAGGTTCGGCTCGCCAAGACACTGAACGGAGGGGAGTCATGTACGCACGCGTAGTCAGATTCACCGACGTCGATCCCGACCACTTCGCCGAGCGCGTAGCCGAGGCCGAGAGCCGCGATGGCCCGCCGGTGGACATTGCCGCGAAGACGGTCCAGATCCTCCACGACGCCGACCAGCGCACCTCGGTGGTGATTCAGCTGTTCGAGACGGCCGACGACATGGCGGCGTCGGAGGGCCCGCTCGACGCGATGGATCCAGGCGACACGCCGGGCACGCGCGCCTCGGTCGACCGCTGCGAGATCAAGGCCGAGCTGAGTCCGAGCTGACGCCGGCTATCGGGTGACCGTTCCGGTGAAGGTTTCTCGACCCTCGCCCGCCTTTCGACTCGAACACCGCCTTCATCTGGCCTCCCCCGCTGAGTCCCTCATAGCGGCCGCTGCCCTTCACGATCCTCCAATCGGCGGCTTTGCTTCAGGCTGCGTTGGGTGGGACTGAAGGTGATCGTCAGGCGGCCGCCGGGGCAGCGGATCGTCTTGACCACCAACCCGAGCGGGGGCTCCCCGTGCCGATCGCCGAACCTCCCTCCGGGGCAGAAGGCCGAGTCGCCGATGGTGGACCCGGAGAGAACCTCGCCCGCCGTCATCGTGTCGCCCTTCGGTTGTCGAGGAAGACCACGTGCGTCTTGATCCGGATTGGTTCGCCGGCCCTCTTCGGCGGTCGTTCCGGCCGCTTCTGCGCCGGTAGTTGCTGCCGCCCTCGTCTCCGTCGTCGTCCCCGCAGGCTGCGATGCCCAATGCCGTGACGACCAGTGCCAGTGCCAGCCAAAGCCTTGATCGTTCCATCCCGAGCCCTCCCAGGAGTTGCGTTGAGGCAAGCCTCTCAGACGCCTCAGGCCGCGTCGAGGTCAGGCGGCCGGCCTCGTAGGAACTGCGGCTGCCCGCTCGACGGGCATCTCGATGCTTCGTCATCCCAGGTCGTGCCGAGTGCTCGCATCTTCTCGTTGCGGCCGTCGCGGGTCGCCTTGTCCGGAGTCCTCGGTAGTCCAGCTGAAGATCACGGTCTCGTCGCCCCTCGCACCGGCCGCGAGCGTTCCGGAGGGAGTCAGTCACCTCGCCCCGCGGCACGTCGTTCCCGGTCACGCGGCTGGCGCCCAGCGTCTTGGAGGACTCGGCGCCCTGTGGGCTCTCGACGACGCCCGCTTGGCGGTCGCTCGGTGTAAGCCTCCCGTTCGCAGTCGGCACGGCCGCGACAAAGCCTTGAGTGTAGGGCGTGGAGCCCCGGGTGGGACGGGCGTCGACGATGCTACCGCGGCGAGACGGCCGAGCCGCTACCGTCGAGCGCGCCTGTGACCAGAACTCGTCCCACGCGTAGAGGTCGTGGAAGTGCTCACGACCGTCGGTGACGCGGCCGTCCTTCAGCTGGAAGACGATGAGTTGCCGACATCCAGGTGCTTGCCGTTGCGATCGCCGGTGCTGCGCTGGACGCCGACCACGAGGTCGTCATCGTCGGCGATCAGGCGTCGAGCTCGGCCCGGAAGGTCCCGCCCGTCTCCTGGGCGAGCTGGCGGAAGTACGTCAAGGTCGCGTCGCGGCCCTGGTAGTCGTCGGGGTACAAGCTCCGCCCGGCAGGGCCAGGCAGGCTCTCGTCGAAGACCTCGCCAAGCGTGTCGACGTCGCCGTGTTGAACGCGTCGTAGGCGCGATGCATGATCGCAACGTTCTCCTCGACCGCTCGGTGTCGCCTCGCTTGGCTCGAGCCGCGGGGCAGCCCGAGGCAGAATCCGGCGGGACACCGCTGCGCGACCGAATCGACTCGACCGTCGCTCAGTAACCGCGACCCACAGTACACCCGCGCTTCGGCGTTAAGCAACCAACCGTGAAGGTGAGCGACGGGACTTGAACCCGCGACCGCCTGGACCACAACACCGGTGCCGGGGGGCAGCCCCGGTTGGTTCGGCTCTGCAGCGCGGGTCTCAGGTGGCCCAGGTGCTCTGAGTTTCGCTCAGTTTGGTACCACGGTTGGTACCACGGCCGCGTCCATTTGCTTCGTCGGCCGAGGCTTCTTCAGCCGGCTGCCTCGTTCGATCCTCAGCTCTGGACTCAACGGCGTTATCGCTCCGGATGCCCAGGGTTCCTTGAGGATGGAATCGCCGCGATCCCAGAACTCCTCGCCGCCCGCGTGAACGCAAATCTCTGCGGACGAAGACCGTAGGCTTGGCCGCGTGCACCCGCAGATCGAGGTGATGTCCGGCGCTAGCAGCTGGCGGTTCTCGCTCGAGGCCGACCGGACGACCGTCGGCAAGGCCGCTGAGAACGACGTCGCGCTCGAGGACGATCCGACGGCCAGCCATCTCCACGCGGTGCTCGAGCGGTTCCCGGCGGGCTGGTGCGTGACCGACCTCGGCTCCTCCAACGGCACGTGGGTCAACGGCGAGCGGATCTGGTCCTCGCATCGGCTGCGCCACGGTGACGAGATCCGGGTGGGCCAGACCCGCCTGATCTTCCGGGATCCGCTGAGCGCCGGCGGCGCCGAGACCGAGGCCGAGGACGCCCCTCCTGACCTGACGACGCGCGAACGCGACGTCCTGGTCGCCCTCTGTCGCCCGCTGCTCGACCGTGACATGTTCACGGAGCCCGCCTCGACTCGCGCGATCGCCGACGAGCTCGTGATCACCCAGGCCGCGGTCAAGCAGCACCTCGCCAACCTCTTCGACAAGTTCGGCATTCCGGCCGGCGACTCGCATCGCCGCGCCCGGCTCGCCAACGAGGCGCTGCGGCGCGGCGCCGTGTCGCTGACGCAGCTGCGGGCGAGCGAGTCGGAGGAGGGCTAGGAGCAGACCGGCCGGTAGTCCTGGTCCGGGACCAGCTCCTCCCACTCCGCTCGCGTCAGCTCCCGCCCCGCGACGCGACACGCGTGCCGCGACCAGGCGTCCGGGCTCACCTCCCAGCGCTGCGCCGCACCCAGCTCGTGCAGCACGAACAGCCGCCGGCCGTCCGGGGTGAAGCGGGCCGATACGTCCAGCCGAGACGCCCGGGGAGCGTTCCGAGCGAGCGGCGCGACTCGACGTCCCAGAGGATCACGCTGCCGTCGGATCCGCTCGTCGCGAGCGTCCGGCCGTCGGGCGAGAACTCCGCGTGAACACCACAGCCTTCGTGGCCCGCTCAGCGGCGGGCCGATTCGCCGGCGGCTTGGCCACGTCCCACAGCTGCGTGTAGTGCGTCGGAGGTGACGGCCAGCAGCCGGCCGTCCGGCGAGAAGCGAACCCACCAACCGCCGTCTCCGGCGCGGTTGGGCAGGCGGGCGACGAGCTCGGAGCGACCGACCGTCGCGCAGCTCGGTGCCGTTTTCGGCGAGCCCGATCGCGAGCAGTCCGCCGTCGGGGCTGTAGGACAGGTGAGTCGGGAAGCCGGCCAGCCGCGGACGCCCGGCGCACCTTGCCGCTCTCCAAGTCCAGCAGCCGCAGGTTGCCCTCGATGTCCGCCACGGCGAGGCGGCCGCCGTCGGGCGAGAACGCCATCGCCTGTGCCGGTGCGCCGAGCCGCGCAGCGGCGGGCGCACGCGGCGGCCGGTGGCTGCGTCGCGTAGCTCCACCGTGCCGCGCCTCGCCCGTCACGGCGATCGATCGACCGTCGGGGCTGAACTCGACGCCGCCACGGGTCTCGTCCTCGATCCCCGGCAGGTCGCGCAGGCGGCGCAGGGTGCGGGCGTCGTGCAGGCGCACGCCGCCGTCGGGGAGCCCGGTGGCAACCGTCCGGCCGGACGGACTGATCGCGAGCGGCGGCGGATAGCCGCGCGTCCTGATCTCCCGCTCGGAACGGGCGCGCGAGGCGGCGGTCCCCGGCGATGTCCCAGACGATGATCCGGCCGTCGAGCCCGGCGGTGTAGAGCGTGTGGCCGTCGTCGCTGACCATGAGGGTGTTGACGGCGCCGGTGTGTCCGGTCAGGGTCTCGCGCACCTCGCCCGAGCGCAGGTCCCAGACCAGCACCCGGCCGTCGCCGGCCGTCGTCGCAAGCGTGCGTCCGTCGGCGCTGAACGCCAGTCCGTGCACCCGATCCTCGTGCCGCCCCTTGAGCGTCCGGCGCTCGCCGGTGCGGAGATCGAGGATGGCGACGCTGCCGTCCTCCCCGCCGAGGGCGGCGCTGCGCCCGTCCGGAGACAGGCCCGGGGTGACCACGCCCCCTACCGGGATCCGCCGCCGCACGCGCAGCGTTGCCGCGTCGACCACGAACGTTTCGCTCGAGGCCGGATGAGGAGCAGGCGGTCGCGCCGGGAGGGAACCGTCGGGGCCGGGCACGCGGCCCCCCGGCCGATGCGAACGCCGCGTCCCAAGGGCCTGCCGGTGCGCGCGTCGTACCGCCGCAGGTACGGCGGATGGCCCCTCTCGGCGCGTTCGGCGTGACGCTCACAACGAGGGTCCGACCGTCGTCGGCGAAGCGGACATCGACGACCGACTCCGAACCCCGCGGGGTCGAGCGGAAAGCGCCTGACGTCGATCTTGCGGACCACCTTCCTGGTGGCGACGTCGACGAGCTTCACGCTCTGGGCGTCCTGCGCCTCGCCCACCCGAGCCCGCGACGGCGAGCAGCCTGCCGTCGGGCGAGAAGTCGAGGCCCCCGATCTCGTCGGAGGTCGACCTGCAGCGGTCGCGCCGATGCGCTCGCGCGTGCGGGTGTCGAGCAGGACGACCGTCCCGTTGTCGTCCCCGGCGGCGAGCATCCGACCGTCGGGGCTGAGCGCCAGCGCGAAGAACGGATCGCCGTCTCCTTGCATCACGCCGATCGCAGCCGGGCGGCGCACCAACGCCGACAGCAGGTAGCCGCGAGTGGCGACGGAGTCGTCGAGCTCGCGCCCCGCCTGTGCGAGCAGCAGGCTGCGGTCCAGCTGGTCGTCGATGAGGGCCTGGGCGCCGAGGCGCTGCGCGTCCGCGGTCCGGGCGGAGTCGCGCGCACTGGTCGCTCTCGCGCAGCGCGAGCACTCCCGCGATCACGGCGGCGACGAGCAGGAGGCCGACGCCGGCGAGCAGCACCCGCAAGCGCCGGTTGGCGCGGAGCTGCGTGCGGCGCTCGCGCTCTGACTCCGCGACGCTCGCGTCGAGAAACGCGCGCTCGGTCGCGTTCAGCGCGTCCGGGTGCGACTGCGCCCATTCCACCGCCGCGGCGAGCCTCGTGCCGCGATACAGATCGCCGGCCTCCCGGCCCCCCGCGTCCCACAGGCGGGCCGCGTCGCCCAGCTGGCGGTGCAGGCGGATACCGGCGCGGTCCTCCTCCAGCCAGGCGCGCAGCGTCGGCCACTCGCGGATCAGCACCTCGTGGGCGACCTCCGCCGTCCCCTCGCCGAGCGTCACGAGCCTCGCCTCCGCCAGCCGGTCGAGCAGCGCCTCGACCTCCTCCGGGGAGGCTCCCTCGGGAACCAGCTCCTCGACCGCGACGCGGCGCCGCGTGTCCTCGATCCCCTCGCCCAGCTCCGTCAGGCGCAGGAAGAGGTTGCGCATGAGCCCCTGGCGATCGGGCGGCACCGCCTCCACGACCGAGTCGGCGGTCTGCGCGATCGCCGACGCGACGCCGCCGCTGGCGCGGTACCCCTCGACCGTGAGCGTCCGTCCGTCGCGCTGTTCCCAGGTCACGCGCAGCGCGTGCGAGAGCAGCGGCAGGGCGCCGGGCTCGCGCGCCACGTCGCGCAGGATCAGCTCCACGAGGCCCGGCTCGAGTCGCAAGCCCGGCCACGCGCGCGGGCTCGGTGATGGCGCGCTCGAGCTCTTCGTCGCCCATGGCTCCGAGCAGGATCTGATTGTCCGCGACCGCCCGCGCCAACTCCGGGTGGTCGCTCAACTTCCCGTACAGGTCGGCGCGCACGCCGATCACGACCGGAGAGGACAGCGCGAGCAGTCCGTCGATGAAGGCGTCGCGGCGCGCCGGGTCCTCACACAGCGTGTAGAGCTCCTCGAACTGATCGACGACGACCAGCTCGCGCGGGTCGTCCGCCACCTCGAGCCGCGGCTCGGCGCCGGGGGTCAGGATCCGGGCGCGCTCGACCCCTGCGACCTCCCCCGCCAGTACGGCGCCGACCACGCCGGCGCGCAGCACCGAGGACTTGCCGCTCCCCGAGGCGCCGATCACCGCCAGCAGCCGACCGGGCGCCAGGCGCGCGAGGATCTCCTCGACGACATCCTCACGTCCGAAGAAGAACCGCCGGTCGTCGGGCTCGAACGCCAGCAGCCCCCGATAGGGGGACTCCCCGGCGGGCAGCGGCGCGCCGATCCCGGGCCCCTTTAGGGCGTGGATCCTCTCCGGCGCGCGGAGTCCGCGCAGCCGGTGCGGACCGAGGTCGACGAGCTCGCAGCCGGCCGGGAGGTGTTGCGCCACGAGCGCGGCCGTCGCCGCCGAGACGAAGATCTGGCCGCCATCCGCCTGTCCGCGCAGCCGGGCCGCCAGGTTGAGGGTCGGCCCGAAGTAGTCGGCACCGCGGCGTTCTGCCTCGCCCGTGTGCAGCCCGAAACGGACTGCGAGACGCAGCCCACCGGGCCACGCTTCCTCCTGCAGGGCGTGGGTGGCAGCAACCGCAGCGTCGAGCGCCCGAGGCGCCGACTCGAACACCGAGACCGTCGAGTCGCCTTCGCCCATGGACTTGAGGACCCGACCGCCGCGGGCCTCCACCTGCGCGGCGATGATCTCGTCGTGGCGGACGAGCGCCTCGGCCATCGCCGCGGGATCGTCTTCCCACAGCGTCGTCGAGCCCTCGATGTCGGACAGGCAGAACGTCATCACGCCGGTCGGCAATGCCGCGCCCCAGCCGCTGCGGAGGCTCTCCACGAGCTCGCCCGGCGTCGCCGGGCGGCGCGCGGGATCGGTCGCCAGTCCCAGGCGGAGCGCGGCCTCGAGCTGCTCGGCCTGGGCGGGCTCGATGCCTTCCCACGACGGCAGCACGCCCGAAGGGGCCGATCCGCTCAACAGCGCGAACGCGGTGGCCGCGAGCGAATAGACGTCGCTGGCGCGCGACGGCACCCCGTCGGCGGCGAGCTCGGGCGCGCGAAAGCCCGGCGTGCCCGCGCGCCGGCGCGGCGCCGCCGGGGCCGAGGACAGGCCGAAGTCCACGAGCTTCACGCGCCCACCCTTGGTCAGGATCAGGTTCGCCGGCTTGACGTCGCCGTGGATGACGGGCGGGTCCTGAGAGTGCAGGTGAGTGAGCGCCTCGGCCGCCTGGGCGAGGTAGGCGAGCACGCTCGACGGCGCCAGACCCGGGCGGCCCCGCTCGCCCAGCAGCCTCGCAAGGTCGGTGCCCTCCACCCAGTCCATGGCCACGACGTACCTGTCGCCGTCGAAGAAGTCCTCTCGAACCAGCGGCAGCGCCGGATGCGGCGGAACCGCAAGCAGGATGCGGGCCTCGTTCAGGAGCTCGTCGCGCAAGCGGTCGTCGCGCACCTCGCGGATCTTCAACGCGACGACTCGGTCGTGCTGGAGGTCCAGGGCCTTGACCACATGTCCCTCGCCGCCGGCGCCGAGCGTGCGCAGCACCTCATAGCGATCCTTGATGAGCCGTGCGCGCTGATGTCGCGACGGTCCCCCGCGGCTGGGCCATGACGGCATCATCCGCCGTGGCGCCGCTTCACGCAACGGGAATCCGGTGGTTGCCGTCCCCGGCTGTCGGCAAGCCTCGTCTTACCTCGCGGCAAGGTCACTTGCCCCCGGGCAAGGTTCGCCTGTCTCCCGGTCTGCGGGTTTGGCCCCTGATCGCCCATGGCGCCGGCGTTCAGCCGAGCGGATGCTTCGGACATGAGCGATCTACGATGTCCCATACATCGAGATGCGCCGGGTTCGCTGGCTCGCGGTGGCCCTGGCGGTCACAGCAATCGGCCTCGCGGCCTGCGGCGACGACGAGCGGAGACGAGGGCGGGACGGCGCGGTCCCGATGTCGATCGCGTCTCGGCAGACCGCGGAGGGGGCGGCGAAGCGATCCTGATCAAGACGCGCCTGACCGTCCCCGTGGGCGAGGTTCTCCGCGGGTCCTCCATCGGCGACTCGGCCTTCTGCCCCGGTGGAAGATTCCGCGACGGCACGGGGCCGCCGGCGACGGGACGGTGGTCAAGACCTTCCGCTGTCCCGACGGCCGCCTGACGATCACCTTCAGTCCGGTCGGTGAACAGAGCTGCACGCGCCAAAGCGGCTCTTGGAGGATCGTGAATGGCAGCGGCCGCTTTGAGGGGCTACGCGGACACGGTCGGATGAAGGTGGAGTTCGGAAGGGCCGCGGAAGGTCGGGAGACCTTCACCGGGACGGTCGCCCGATAGCCAGGCGTCCCGTGGCGCCGTCAACCGTCCCTCGCTCCACGAATCGGTACCACAGCCCAAGACGCGGCACCCACACCCAGCCGCGAAACACGCCTGTTTGCAGGCACTTCTGAGGGGTGAGCGACGGGACTTGAACCCGCGACCGCCTGGACCACAACCAGGAGCTCTACCAGCTGAGCTACGCCCACCAGGACGCCCCGAGTGTACCCGCGTCCTCGGGCGTGGGCTACGAGCGGGAGGGCAGGACCGGCACCTCCAACGGAGAGTCCTGCGGGGCCACTGCTTCGACCACCTGCTCCTCCTCGAGCCCGGACTCGTCGCCTCCGCAGACGATCTCGAAGCGCCCCGTGGAGATGCGGTCGTCGGGGTGGATGGGCAGGCCGCGGATGGTGTCCCAGCCGAGGCGCTCGACCTCGAAGGGGTTCATCCGGACGGCGACCGCCGGGTAGTCGCAGCTTCGGTCGTGCTGGTCGATCGCGCGGGAGATCGCTTCGAGGTTCTTGGCCTCGGACGAGCTCACGTCTGCGCGAGCTCCCCGATCCTCGTGGAGTAGTGGTCGATCGTGTTCTTCAGCCCGTCGCGAACCTCGACCTCGGGCTCCCACCCGAGCAGCTCCCTGGCCCGGGTGATGTCGGGCTGGCGGACCTTCGGGTCGTCGACCGGCAGCGCCTCGAAGACGATCTCCGACTTCGCTCCGGTGAGCTCGATGATCAGGTTGGCCATCTCCAGCAGGGTCATCTCGTCCGGGTTGCCGACGTTCACCGGGTCGTGCACGCCCGACTCGGCGAGCAGCGACGAGGCCGCGGATCAGGTCGTCGACGTAGCAGAAGCTGCGGGTCTGAGAACCGTCGCCGAACACCGTCAGCGGCCTGTCGGTGAGCGCCTGCCCCATGAAGGCGGGAATGGCGCGGCCGTCGTTGGGCCTCATCCGGGCGCCGAAGGTGTTGAAGATCCTGCACGATGCACGTGTTGACCCCCTGCTGGCGCAGGTAGGCCATCGTCAGCGCCTCGGCGTAGCGCTTGGCCTCGTCGTAGACGCCGCGCGGACCGATCGGGTTGACGTTCCCCCAGTAGGTCTCGGGCTGGGGATGCACGAGCGGATCGCCGTAGACCTCGGAGGTCGAGGCGAGGAGGAAGCGGGCGCGCTTGACCTTCGCGAGGCCGAGCGAGTTGTGGGTGCCGTAGGCGCCCACCCGCAGCGTGTGCAGCGGCAGCCGCGCGTAGTCGATCGGGCTGGCCGGCGAGGCCATGTGGTAGACGAAGTCGATCGGCTCGTCGATCTCGTAGTGCGACGTGATGTCGATCATCCGGAACTCGAAGTCCGCGCCGTCGGCGATGTGCTCGATGTTGCCGAGCGACCCGGTGGCGAGGTTGTCCACGCAGATCACCCGGTGTCCGCGCGCGAGTAGGTAGTCGCAGAGGTTCGAGCCGAGGAAGCCGGCGCCGCCGGTCACGAGGGAGGTGGGCATCAGGCGGAGGCTACCGCCCCGGTCCGCGGGCGAAGGTGCCCTCGGTCCCCGTCGGGCCAGAAGGGCCACTCCTCGAAGCGCGTGCAGAGCCCCTCGGAGTCGAGGGTCACGATCCACAGGTCGCGATAGGTGCGCTCCGGCGGGCCGTCGTAGCGCACCTCGGCCCGCACCGACCCCCGTGTCGCCCTCGACGGCCACGATCTCGGAGTCCATCGAGAACGACTCGTCGTGGCTCTCGCGCTCCTCCTCCCATAGGCCGGCGATGGCCTCCAGGCCGCGGTACGGCTCCTCGAAGGGCGCGGTCCGGTAGGTGGCCTCCGGGTGGAAGAGCCCGGCGAGCGACTGAGGTTCCGGGCGTGCGCCACGCGCGCTCGTAGCCGGCCACCCATTCCTCGAAGCGCGCGCGGGCGTCAGGCGACATGCTCTTGACCCTACCGGCGGCACGATCAGGACGAGGAGGACCGGCGATGCCCGAGCAGGTGGATGAGCACAACGTGGCGGTGACGGAGAGCACCCGCACGACGACGAGCGCGGCGTCGCGGTGTCGTCGGGCACTAGCGCGAGCGTCGCGGTGGCGGGGAGCGCTGCGACCGTCGCCAGCGCCGCGGTCGCGGGAAGCGTCGCCACCGCCGGCAGCGTGCGGTCGCGGGCAGCGCGGCAACGGCGGGAAGCGCCGCTGGTGGCGGGAAGCGTGGCAACCGTGGGGAGCGCCGTGGTCGCGGGGTGTGCCCTGACCTTGTTCAGCACCCAAGCTAGCGGGTTGCGTCGCGAGCATCGCCTGCTCGGGGTGCGTCCGCTGCATCGGGTGCATCGCATGCGCGGACTGCGAGGACTGCGTCGGGTGCATCGGCTGCGTGGGCCTTCGCGGCGAGGTCGGCCGGATCGGCCGCTACGAAGAGCGGCGCTTCCTGCGCTGAGCGCTACCGGCCGGCGGGTGGCTCGTGCAGCCCGAAGGTGGAACCCTGGTCATCCGTGCACAGCATGAAACGACCGAACGCGGGCCGCGAGGTCGGGGTCCTCGTCGGAGTCAGCCCACCGGCTCGGCCGTGCCCCCGAGCTCGCGCACGCGCGCCACGGCCGTCTGCATCTCGTCGACGCGGAAGAACACGTACGGGCTCGCGCCCTTGTCGCCGCCGTGGATCCCGCCACCGATGCCCGCGCCCTCGATCACCGATCCGCCCTCTCCCCCCTCGACCTTCTTGAACTCCCAGCCGAACAGCTCGGAGTAGAACGCCTGAGCACGCCGGGTGTCGCCGACGCCGATCTCGAGGAAGCTCAGCTCGCCTGCCATGGGTCCCTCTCCGCTCGCTGGTGCCGACCCTGTGACCTTGACCTTAATGCGAACATCCGTTCGTGTCGACCAAGGGGCGGCCCCACACCTGGCTCCTCGCCTCAATCGAGAAAGGCGACCTCCCGGGCATTCGGGCAGCGGCCGCCGAGTTGCGTTCGATCAATCTCCAGGACGCCCTCGCGATCCTCCCGGTGATCGTCGACAAGGACCCCGAGCTATTCGACCGCGCCGCGTCCCGGTGGCTCGGCCGGCTCGCGCTCGAGCGGGAGGTGACCCTCGAGGAAATCGGGTGGCGCTTGGCGCTGTTGGGCGGCTGGGGAACGGGTCGGTGTCGGCCCGGACAGTGCTCGCAGGCCTCGTGACGGCCGAGAAGAGGAAGCGCCCCCGGCAGGATTCGAACCTGCGACCCTCGGATTAGAAGTCCGATGCTCTCATCCGCTGAGCTACGGGGGCCCGGGGCCAGCATAGGCGGACCACCGGGAGGTTTGTCCCGGTGGTCCGCGCTGCCGCAAGGGTGCTCAGCGCAGCGAGATCGCGACCTCCTCCAGGAGGTCCAGCGCGTCCTGCAGGCCGGCCTCCATGCCGGACTCGATGTGGGCGTCGCGGTGCTCCTTGCTCGGGTGCTGCACGAGGAGCTCAGGGTCGTGCGCCCGTCCACCTCGGTGAGCGTCAGCGTGTTCAGCGCCTCGCGCGTCGGGCATGCCCTCGTAGACCTCGGTCGAGACGATCCGCTCGTTCGGGACGATCTCGCGGTACTCGCCGTGGAAGCCGACCTCGAAGCCGCCGTCGGCCACCATCACGTAGCGCCACTTGCCGCCGACGCGCAGGTCGATCTCGGCGACCGTCATCTCGCCGCGCTTGGCGTTCCACCAGCGCCTGACCAGCTCGGGCGTGGTCCACGCCTTGTAGACCAGGTGCTTGGGCGCGTCGAACTCCCGCGTGATGAGGATCTGCTCGTCGGTCGGGAGCGTCACCGTCGCCGTTCCGCTACTCGTCATTGCCGTCATCTCCTTCCTCCTTTCTGTTTGAGTTCCTCCAACACGACGTCCAGCTCGTCGAACCGCTCCGACCACGAGCGCTCGTAGGCCTTCACCCAGTCGTGGATGGGCTTGAGCGCCTGGCCGTTCAGCCGGTACAGCCGCTGCCGCCCTTCGCTCGCGCACGTCGACCGCTCCCACCTCTCGCAGCACCCGCAGGTGCTTGGACACCTGCGGCTGAGCCAGCCCGAGCTGGCCCACGAGGTCGTTCACGGGGCGCTCGCCGCCGGCGAGGACGTCCAGGATCTGCCGCCGCCGGGGCTCCGCCACCGCGTTGAACGCGTCTGTCGTGGTCGCTGCTCGTGCCATGCGGCAATTATATACCCATATAGGCATATGTCAAGCGCAGCTGTCCATCGATCGATAATGGCGTGGTGCCTGAGGGGAACTTCGAGATCGTGCGGCGAGGGTACGACGCTCTCAATCGCGGCGAGGTCGACCGATTCCTAACGGAGTTCGTTCACCCCGACTACCAGTTCCACGCCGGCGTGTGAGCGCCGAGCATCTCAAGCGTCGTGAGTGGCCGCGACGCCTGCGCGCCTGGATCGAGCAGTGGTACCAGGAGCCTTGAGAGGAGCAGCTGCAGATGGACGTCGAACGGAAGCCAGTTCGTCGAGGTCCATGTCGTCCTTCGTCAGCGCAGTCGGCCCCAGCACTGGATGACCGTGAACGTCGTGCCCCATCTGCCCGGTTCGGCCAACTCACCCTCGGCCTCCCGGCGTAGCGAGGCGAGCTCGACCTCGCTGAGCGCCTCAAGCAGTCGCGATTCGAGCGCGACGCTGAACTGAAGCGGTAGCCGCAGATAGGGGTGGCCTGGTTTGAGCGCGATGACGCGCGCGTCTATCTCGGGTTCCTCGACGCTGATATCGCGGAGCAGTTCCGGAAGCCCGCGGCCCGCCTCGCCCCCCAGCGCCGCAAAGATCTCCGAGAGCAATCGGATCAGGCGCTCGGCCGCCGGGGCGGGGGGATTGAAAT
>CAVSWF010000002.1:0-80495 GCA_963731645.1 uncultured Thermoleophilaceae bacterium
CCGCCTCGTCGCCCGGGGACCTGAGCTTGGGCTCTCCCGCGGGGCTGCCGCCGTGGTCGGCGCACAGCTCCAGCGCTCGCGCCAGCCAGGCGTCCAGCGGGTGGTCGGCCGACTCGAAGCCCGAGCACGAGCAGCGGCGCCGTCCCGCGGCCGCGCCCGGTGAGCGCGGCCTCACCGGGGTCGAGCAGCCGGCAGTTGGACGGGGCGAGGCCGGACTGGGCCAGCGCGCGCACCGCCTCCGCGCCGGCGTCGAAGGAGTCGAAGCCCACACCGGCCGAGGCGCGGAAGCCCGGCCGCCGGCGCACGCGCACCCACGCCTCGGTGATCACCCCGAGCATGCCCTCGGAGCCGATCAGCATGCGATCGGGGCTCGGCCCCGCCCCGGAGCCCGGCAGGCGGCGGCTCTCCCAGAGCCCGCGCGGGGTGAGTGCGCGCACCGACTCCACGAGGTCGTCGATGTGGGTCGGGCCCGGTGGCGAAGTGCCCGCCGGCGCGGGTGGCGATCCAGCCGCCGAGCGTGGAGTACTCGAACGACTGCGGGAAGTGGCGCAGCGTGAGGCCGTGCTCGCGCAGCTGCTCCTGGAGCCGCGGGCCGGTGGCGCCGGCCTGGATGCGGGCGGCGCGCGACGCTGGTCCACCTCGAGCACGCGGTCCAGCGCGCGCAGGTCGATCGTGACCGCGGCGCTCGCCGGGCGTACTCCACCCCGCCGACCACGCTGGTGCCGCCGCCGAACGGGATCGCCACGGCGCCCGCCTCCTCGCACCACTCGAGCACGGCGCTCGAGGTCCTGCTCGTCGCCGGGGTGGGCGACCACGTCGGGCGGGTGGTCGAACTCGCCGCGAAAGCCGCGCACCACGTCGCGGTAGGACTTGCCGAGCGCGTGCGAGGCGCGCTCGTAGTCGTCCGTGTCGCAGACGCCCGCCAGCGCTGACGGCGGCTCGATCCGCGGCGGCGCGCAGCTCGACGCGCTCGAGCGCGACCGGGCGCTCCACCTCCCCGTCGCCGAAGCCGAGGTGCGCGCGGATGCCCCGCGGCCTGCACCACCTGCTCGTGCGGGAGCTGCTGGTCCTCGTAGCCCCAGCCCCAGTGCTTGAGCCCCGGCGGCCCTGCTCGCCGCCATCCGGGCACTCTGTCACGCCCCGGCCACGGCCGCTCCCGGGGGGCTATTGTTGAAGGCCGCGATGGCCCCCCCGAAGACGACCGTTCAGGTGTCGATGCCCTCGATCGGCGAGTCGGTGACGGAGGGAACGGTCCTCTCCTGGCTCAAGCAGGAGGGGGACGCCGTGGCAGGCCGACGAGCCGCTCGTCGAGGTCTCCACCGACAAGGTGGACGCGGAGATCCCCTCTCCCGCCGTCGGGTACGCTCACCAAGATCCTGGTGGAGGCCGGACCAGACGGTGCAGGTGGGCAGCGTGCTGGCGCGAGATCGAGGCGAGGGCGAGCGGCGGCGCTCCGACGCCGGACAGCCGGCAGCGAGGGCTCGACAGGCGCCGCCGGCGCGGAGGCGGCGCGCCACCGGCGACGGCCGAGCCGGTCGATGTGACCTTCCCCGAGATGGGCGACTCCGTGGCCGAGGGCACCATCCTCGAGTGGCGGGTGCAGGCCGGCGACACGGTCGCCGTGGACGACCCGCTCGTGGAGATCTCCACCGACAAGGTCGATGCCGAGGTGCCCTCGCCGGTGGCCGGCACGATCGCCGAGGTGCTCGTCGGAGGCCGACCAGACGGTGCCGGTGGGCACCGTGCTCTGCCGGATCACCGCTCGGCGACGCCCCGGCCGCGGCGGCACCGTGTCCCCCGCGGCCGAGCCGACCGAGGAGCGCCCGGGCGCCGACGCCCCGACCCGCCGCCGACGCGCTTCCTCCGGCAACGGCGCCGACGGCGCGACCCCGGTCGCCGCCCGCATGGCCGCAGAGCCACGGCATCGACCTGTCCGCCGTCTGCCGGCAGCGGGCCCCGCGGGCGGATCACCAAGGACGACGTGCAGGCCGCCGTCGACGGCAACGGCGCCGCCGCCAAGGCGCCGCGCGCAGCCGCGCCGCCGGCGCCGGCGAGTCGACTCCCGATCCGCGGCCCCGCGGCCACCCTCGTGCGCTTCATGGAGGAGAGCCGCTCGATCCCCACCGCCACCAGCTTCCGCACGCTGCACGGTCGACACCCTCGCCACGCGCCGCGCCGCGCTGAAGGCCGCCGGACGCAAGCTCTCGTTCACCCACCTGATCGCCTGGGCGATCGTCGAGGCCGCCCGCGACATGCCGGTGATGGCCAACTCCTTCGCCGAGGTGGAGGGCAAGCCCCACCGCGTGACGCCCGGCGCGATCAGCCTCGGCCTGGCCGTGGACATGCAGCGCAAGGACGGGACCCGCTCGCTGGTGGTGCCCGTGATCCACGACGCCTCGGCACGATGAGCTTCGAGCGCGTTCGTGGCCGCCTACGACGAGGCCGTGGTCGGCGCCCGCGACAACAAGCTCGCGCCCGACGCGCTACTCAGGGCGCCCAGATCACGCTCACCAACCCGGGCGGCATCGGCACGGTGGCCTCGGTGCCGCGGCTGATGCCCGGCCAGGGCACGATCGTCGCCACGGGGGCCATCGGCTACCCGCCGGGGCTGGCCCAGGCCGATCCCGGCAAGCTCTGAAGGAGCTGGGCGTGGCCAAGGTCATGACGATGACCTCGACCTACGACCACCGGGTGATCCAGGGCGCGGAGTCGGGCGCCTTCCTCAAGCGCGTCGACGAGCTGCTCCAGGGAGAGGACGACTTCTACGAGCAGCGTGCTTCGAGTCGCTGGGCGTGGCCGCGGAGCGCGTGGAGTCCGACGGCGACGGCGCGAGCCGTGACCGCCGCCGAGCCCGTGCCCGCCGCCGCCACGCCCGCCGTCTCGGGCGATGCCCGACGAGGCGCTGCTCCAGGCCGTGCAGGCCGCCACCTCGGTCGTCAAGGCGCACCGCATGCACGGGCACCTGGCCGCCCGCCTGGACCCGCTGGGCGCCGAGCCGCGGGGCGACCCGGCGCTCGACCCGACCAGCGTGAGCCTGACGCCCGAGCTGATGGAGCGGATCCCCGCCTCGGTGCTGCGCGTGGCGGTGCCCGGCGAGACGTTCGCGGACGCCCTGCCCCACCTGGCCGAGACCTACACGGGCACGATCGCCTACGAGATCGAGCACATCTCGGGCCACAACCGGCGCATCTGGCTGCGCCAGGCGATCGAGTCGGGCGAGTACCGCCAGCCCCTCGACCGAGGAGGAGCGCCGCCGGCTGCTCGACCGGCTGTCGCAGGTCGAGGCCCTCGAGGGCTACCTGCACAAGGCCTTCCTGGGCAAGAAGCAGTTCTCGATCGAGGGCCTCGACGCGCTGGTCCCGATGCTCGACGAGACGATCGAGCTGGTCTCGGGCCAGCGGCGCCCACGAGGTGATCGTGGGCATGGCCCACCGCGGTCGCCTGAACGTGCTCGCCCACACCGTGGGCCGGCCGTACGAGTCGATCCTCGTGGAGTTCGAGGGCGAGCAGACCCTGTCCGCCGACACCGCGGCGCCCGAGGGCGGGCACCGGCGACGTGAAGTACCACTACGGCGCGGCGGGGACCTACCGCACGCAGGCCGACAAGGGCGTGACGATCACGCTCTCGCCCAACCCGAGCCACCTCGAGTACGTGAACCCGGTGATCGAGGGCCGCGTGCGCGCCGACCAGACCAGCCGCAAGGGCCGCGAGATCAGCCGCGACCCCAGCCTCGTGGTGCCGGTGCTGATCCACGGCGACGCGGCGTTCCCCGGCCAGGGCATCGTGGCCGAGACGCTGAACCTGCAGGCGCTGCCCGGCTACTCCACGGGCGGAACGGTGCACATCATCGCCAACAACCAGCTCGGCTTCACGACCGACCCCTCCGACAGCCGCTCCACGCGCTACGCGTCGGACCTGGCCAAGGGCTTCGACATCCCGATCATCCACGTGAACGCCGACGACGTCGAGGCCTGCATCGCCGCCGTGCGGCTGGCGGTGGCCTTCCGCAACGAGTTCGGGCGCGACGCGCTGATCGACCTGATCGGCTACCGCCGCTTCGGCCACAACGAGACCGACGAGCCGGCCTACACCCAGCCCGACATGTACGAGCTGATCAAGAAGCAGCCGCCGGTGCGCAAGGTGTACGCGGACAGGCTCGCGGCCGAGGGAGTGGTCTCCCCCGAGGAGGCCGAGAGATGGCCGCTGACGCGTACGGCGCGGTGGCGGACGCGCACGCCGAGCTGAAGGAGTCGATGGCCGGGCCGCCGGCCACGGGCGAGCACGAGATCGATCGCACGATGAGCCGGGAGCCCAAGACCACGCTCCCGGCGGACCTGCTGCTCTCGCTCAACGAGCAGATCGTGAAGGTGCCCGAGGGCTTCAACGTGCACCGCAAGCTCCAGCCCTTCCTCGAGAAGCGCCGCGAGGCGCTCCAAGACGGCGGGCCGGTCGACTGGGCGCACGCCGAGTCGCTCGCCATCGCCTCGCTGCTGGCGCTCGGCGTGCCGATCCGCCTGACCGGTCAGGACACCGAGCGCGGCACGTTCAGCCAGCGCCACCTCGTGCTGCACGACGCCGAGAGCGGCGACGCCTACTGCCCGCTGCAGAGCCTGCACAGCGCGGTGTCGCCCTTCGAGCTGCACAACAGCCCCCTCGTCCGAGCAGGCCTGTCTCGGCTTCGAGTACGGCTACAGCGTCGCAGGACACCGACGCGCTGGTGCTCTGGGAGGCGCAGTTCGGCGACTTCGTGAACTCCGCGCAGGTGATCATCGACCAGTTCCTCACCTCGGGTCTGGCCAAATGGGGGCAGACCTCGCGCCTCACGCTCCTGCTGCCCCACGGCTACGAGGGATCGGGCCCCGAGCACTCGAGCGGCCGCGTCGAGCGCTTCCTGCAGGCCTGCGCCGAGGGCAACATGCGCGTGGCCAACGTGACGACGCCGGCCCAGTACTTCCACCTGCTGCGCCGCCAGGCGCTGGTGCTCCAAGCCGCGCCCGCTGGTGGTGATGACGCCCAAGAGCCTGCTGCGCCTGCCGGCGGCCACCTCCACCATGGAGCGAGCTGGCGGGCGGCGCCTTCCAGCGCGTGATCGACGACCCCGACCTGCGCCGACCCGCGCGAGGACGTGACCAAGCTCGTGCTCTGCTCGGGCAAGGTCTACTACGACATCGTCGGCCACGAGGAGCGCGACAACGCCAGCCAGATCGCGGTCGCGCGCGTGGAGATGCTCTACCCGTTCCCCGAGAACGAGCTCGAGGGAGCTGCTCGCGAGCTACCCCAACCTCGAGCGCGTGATCTGGGTGCAGGAGGAGCCGCGCAACATGGGCGCCCGCGCCTTCATGCGCCGGCGGATGGCCGCGATCCTCCCCAAGGACCTGCACTACTTCTACGTGGGTCGCCAGCTGCGGGCCGCCCCGGGCGAGGGCTACGCCGCCGCCCACCGCAAGGAGCAGGACCGCATCGTGCGCGTCGCGCTCGATCTCGAGGAGGACATCCGCCAGCGCGACGTGTCCTCCGAGCGCACCTGGCTCTAGTGACCTGAGTCGTCAATTCGCGGGCACCTTCCCGGCGTCTGGACGCGCCTGAGGCCACCCGCGGGAATCGCCGATGCTCTGCATCGACTCATCCCGCGTGCGTCCCCAGTCTCGCCCAGCCGCTCGGGAAGCTGAACCGCGACTTGACAGGTCACTCATCCCCGTTGACGCGGGGGCCGCCACGGGTGAGACTGGGGGCTGGGGAGATGCGGTCGCGGTCGCCGACACGCGGTAGGGCGGCGGCGCTCGCGCTGGCGATCGCGGGCGTCTCGCTCGTGACCGTGCTGCTATTCGGCGGGGCGCCGGGGGCATACGAGGTGGAGGCCCGCTTCGTGAACGCCGCGCAGCTCGTGCGCGGCAACAAGGTGCAGAGCGGGGGCGTGGCGATCGGCAGCGTGAAGGAGATCGAGCTGGCCCCCAACGGCCAGGCGATCGTCTCCCTGACCGTCGACGACGCGCACTCGCCGCTCCCGGTCGGCACGCGCGCCGCGATCCGCCAGTCGTCGTTGTCGGGGATCGCGAACCGCTTCGTGGACCTCACCTTTCCCGCGTATCGCGGGGACGCCGGCCAGATACCCGACGGCGGGCGGATAGGGGCCGACGACACCACCACCCAGGTCGACCTCGACCAGGTGTTCAACACGCTCGACCCGCGAACCCGTCGCGCGCTCACCGGCACGCTCCAGCGGGGCGCGCGATCGGTGAGCGGGCGGGGCGACGAGATCAGGCGGGGATTGCGCTACCTCAACCCCTCCCTGGCCGCGAGCCGGCGGCTGTTCGAGGAGGCCACGCGCGACACGCCGGCGCTCGAGCGCACGCTCGTGGACTCCCAGCGCCTGGTCACCGCGCTGAGCGAGCGCCACGACGACCTCGCCGCGCTCATCGGCCGGCTGTCGGTCACGACCCGGGCGATCGGGCGCCAGAAGGGGGCGCTCGCGGAGTCGCTCGAGCTGCTGCCCGCGAACGCTGCGGCGCGCGAACACCTCGTTCGTGAACGTCCGCGCTGGCGCTCGACGACCTCGACCCGCTGGTCGACGCCACGAAGCCGCTGATACCGCGGGCGCGGCCGGTGCTCTCGGAGACCCGCCGCCTGGTGGCCGACGCCCGCCCGGCGCTGCGCGACCTGCGCGCGGCGCTGCGCCGTCCCGGCCGCGACAACGACCTCAACGAGCTGGTGGACGCGATGCCGCCGCTGGCCGACGTCGCCGTGGTCACCAAGCGCGCGCGCCGTGGCGCCGGGCGGACGCCGGGTGAGCGTGGGAGAGGTCCCCGGCGCCTTCCCGCAGGCGGCGGACGCGCCCTGCGCGACGCCACGCCGGTGATCGCGTTCGCGCGGCCCCACACCACGGACTTCCTCGGCTGGCTCGACGACTTCTCCACCACCGGCGGGTTCTACGACGCGCTCGGCGGCACCACGCGCGTCTACGTCTCGCTTCGCCGAGAACCTCACCGGCGGACCACCGAAGCGCAACCAGTTCCACCGCTGCCCCGGGGGCGCGGACATCGTGGCCCCCGACCGCTCGAACCTGCTGAGCTCCGAGGAGCGCGAGCGCCTGGGCTGCCGCGAAGAGGATCAGGGCGCTGCGATGAGGCGAGTGGCGAGCGCGGCCGCCGTGCTCTGCGCTGGTCGTCCTCGGCGCGCTCGTGGCCGCTGGGGGCGGGGGGCGGGCGCTCGGACTCGCGCACCTACCGCATCGTGTTCGACAACGCCTTCGGCCTCGTGGAGGGCGGCGACTTCCGCATCGGCGGCGTGCGCGCGGGGCAGACCACGCGCTTCGAGATAACGCCCGCCCGCACCGGGCCGCCGAAGGCGACCGTGGTGGCCGAGGTGACCAGGGCGGGCTTCGGCGACCTGCGCCGCGACGCCACGTGCACGATCGAGCCGCAGTCACTGGTGGGCGAGTACTTCGTGGACTGCCAGCCGGGCTCCTCGCCCGAGCGCCTGCCGCGACGGAGGCACCGATCCCGCTGTCGCCAGACGAAGGGCACGATCCCCGCCGATCTCGTGAACGACATGCTGCGCCGCCCCGCGCGGGAGCGGCTGCGGCTGCTCGTCGCCTCGCTGGGCACGGGCCTGGCGGGCCGCCCGGAGGAGATCGGGGCGGTGCTGCGCCGCGCCCACCCCGGACTGCGCGAGACGAGCGAGACGCTGCGGATCCTCGGCGCCCAGAACCGCGACATCAGGAGCTTCCTGCGCGACGCCGACACCGTGGTCGCCGCGCTCGAGGACGCGCAAGCGCGACGTCGCGGCGCTTCATCGCCGAGGCCGGCGACGCCGGCGGCGATCGGCGGCATCGCGCCGGCGCGACCTCGGCGCCGGCGGTGCGCCGCCTGCCCGGCCTGCTCGCCGAGCTGCGAGCCCTCCATGCGCGCGCTCGCCGAGCCTCGTCCGAGCAGGGCGCCCCGCTGGCCGGCGAGCTCGAGCGGGCGGCGCCCGACGCGACGCCCGGTGCTGCGGCGCGTGCGGCCCTTCGCCGCGCAACGCGCTGCCCGGCTCTGCGTGGCGCTCGGCGAGGCCGCGGTGCCGGCCGAGCAGGCGCTGCGCGAAGGGCCGCGAGGAGGTCGACGACCCTGCGCGCCCTCGCCGTCGACGCGCCGCCGCTCGCGCAAGCCGCTGCGCCAGCTGCTGCAGACGCTCGACGACCGCCGGCGGGCCATCGACGACGATCCCCGCGCCATCGCCACCGAGCCCGCCGCGAGGGCGATCCCACCTTCACCGGGGAGCGCGGCGGCTTCACCGGCTTCGAGGCGCTGGCCAACTACTTCTTCTGGCAGTCGATGACCACCAACGGCTTCGACGCCGTCGGCCACCAGCTGCGGGTCGGGGCGACGGAGACCAAGTGCTCGATCTACCGCAACGCCCCGCCCGCCACCGCCGAGGACGAGCAGCTCTTCCGCGACTGCAACTCCTGGCTCGGGCCGCGCCAGCCGGGCATCAACGCGCCCGATCCGTCCGTGCCCCGGGCTCGGCCGCGGCCGCGCGCCGCGACCCCCGCCGAGCGCCGCGGCGAGCGCGCGGGCCGGGGAGCCCGACGCCGGGCCGCTGCCCGGGCCAGCGCGACATCTCCAAGCCGCAGGTCGTGCTGCCGCCCGGGACGCGCGCGGCTGCTCGAAGCGCGCTCCCGGTCCGAGGGCCGTCCGATATCGCCCCCGCGTCCCGGCGGCGCCGACCCCGCCGGCGCTCCTCGACTTCCTCCTCGGCCCATGAGGACCGCTCGGCTCGAGATCCGCTGGTGGCCAGCCCCGTCGCTGGTCGGGCGCGGTGACCGTGCTCACCGCGCTCGTCGGCGGTCTACCTCGCCTACACCGCCAACGCGGGGCTGCCCTTCGTGCCCGACCTACGACCTGCGGGCCGAGCTGCCCACGGGCGCCAAGCTCGTGACGGGCAACGACGTGCGCGTCGGCGGCTTTCGGGTGGGACGGTCGACGCGGATCGAGAGCCGAGGTGCGCCGGGTCGACGGCGGAGCGCAGGGCGATCGCGTTGGTGGACCTCAAGCTCGACAGGGACGATCGAGCCCGCTGCGCGCCGACACGCGGCTTCGCGTCCGTCCCCGCTCGGCGCTCGGGATCAAGTTCGTGGAGGTCACCCCCGGGCGGTCGCGGGCGCGCAGCTGAAGCCGGGCGACACCGTGCCGCTGCGGCCGGGCGTCCGAGCCGCTCGAGTTCGAGGACGTCTACGGCACCTTCACCGACCGCACGCGGCGTCAGCCTGCGCGAGGCCACCGAAGGGACTGGGCGACGGCCTGGCCGGTCGCGGCGAGGCGATCAACTCCTCGCTCACCGCGCTGCCACCGCTCCTCGACCACCTGACGCCGGTGATGGCCGTGCTCTCGCGAGCCGCGCACCGACCTCGACGGCTTCGTGGGCGGCCTGCGGCGACCGTCTCCGAGGTCGCGCCCGAGGCCGCACGCGCGGGAGAGCTCGCGTCGCGCGGCGCCGACACCTTCGCCGCCCTGACCCGCGACCGAGACGCCCTGGAGGCACGTGATCGAGCGCCTGCCCGGCACGCTTCGCGACCGGCACGCGCGCGCTGCGGCGCACCCGACCCGTGGTGATCGAGGCCGTGCGCCTCGTGCGCAAGCTGCGACCCGCCGCCCGGGCTGCCCCGATCGCGCTGCCACCGCTCAGCCGCGCACTCGCTGGCCGGCACCCCGGTGCTGGCCGCTCGGTCGTTCTGGCCGACGCGACCTTCGGCGACGACGGCGGTCGCCCTGCGCGACCTCGTGCGCGTACCCGGTCACGCTGCTGGCCCTGCGCGACCTGCGCAGCTCGCTGGCGCGTGCTGCGCCCCACCGTCGAGTACGTGGCGCCCGTACCAGACCGTCTGCAACTACGCCGTCTACTTCTTCAACGCCCTCGGGCGAGCACCAGTCCCAGCCGGCGCCCGGTGGCAACGTGCAGCAGCAGCTCGCGCGCCAGGTCAACCTCACCCAGCCGAACACGCTCGCGTTCACCTACTCGCTCCCGGCCTTGGGACCTCCAGCCGGGACAGCCGGCGCAGGGCGCGATGTTCGACGGCTTTCCCGCCGGCCGGGCGATGGGCCCGCCCTACCAGCCGGCGATCGACGCCCAGGGCAACGCCGACTGCCAGAACGGCCAGGTGGGCTTCCCCAACTTCCGGCTGATCGAGCCCTTCATGCGCCGCGACCACCAGGGCAGCGACCCCAACGACCCCAACGACATCGTCACCGGGACGCTCACCGACGGCTCGCCGGCCGGCGCCAACTCCACGGTCGGGCTCAGCGACTACCCGGGCCTGGCCGGCGGCACCTACAGTCGCGCGAGCTCGGCATCGACAACCTGAGGGACGTGCCGTGACGGCGCGCGAGCCACAACTGTCGCGCTTCGTCCACGGGCTCATCGCGCTGGTCATCGTGGTGGCGGCGAGCCTGCTCGGCTGGTTTCGGCCCAACCCGTTCGACGAGCCCCTACCGCTCTCCAGGCCGAGTTCGCTCAGTCCAGCAACCTGGCCTCGCCGCTCGCCCGTGCGGATCGCCGGCGTCGAGGTCGGCAAGGTCGTGGAGCGTCAAGGCGCGTGAGGCGGGCGGCGCGCGGGTCACGATGGAGATCGAGGACGCGGGCGCTGCCGCTCCACCGTGACGCCGAGCTGAAGATCCGGCCGCGCATCTTCTTCGAGGGCAACTTCTTCGTCGACCTGCGCCCCGGAACGCCGTCCGCGCCCGACGCTCGAGGACGGGAGGCCTGATGCCCGCCGCGCAGACCGCCGCGCCGGTGCGGGTCGGCGACGTGCTGGCCGCGCTGCAGTCCGACACCCGCGCCGACCTCCAGACGCTGCTCGGCGAGACCGCGACGGGCTCGGTGGCGGCGCGGCCGCAGTCTCTGAACCGAGGCGCGCCCTTCGTCGAGCCGGCCCTGCGCGACCTGGCGGTCAGCGCCGACGCGGCCCTCGGGCGAGCGTCCCGAGCGAGGACGTCCGGCGCGGGCTGCCGGCACCGCTCGCACGGCGGCGCGCGCTCGGCCGCCGACGAGGCCGCGCTCAAGGGGCTCGTCACCGACCTCGACGTGGTGGCGGGCGCACTCGCCGCGGAGGACGCCGCGCTGTCCGCGTCCATCCCGGCGCTGCGCGACACGCTGCGCGCCGCGCGTCCCGCCCTCGCCGCGCTCAACGACGACGCTGCCTGAGCTGCGCGCGCTCGCCCGCGAGGCGCCGCCCGGCGTCGAGCGCCTCGCGCCGACGCTCGACGGCGGTGCTGCCGCTACGTGTCGAGACCCGCGCGCTCGTGGCGCCCGAGGAGCTCAGGCGCACCACCCGCCAGCTGCGCCTCGCACGCCCCGCGCTCACCCGCCTGCTGCGCGTGTCGGTGCCGCTGCTCGCGCAGGGCCGCGCGGCCTCGGCGTGCACCGTCGAAGGTGCTCGTGCCCTTCATCGAGACCGACTTCCCGGACCCCGACTTCCCGGCCAACACCGGCACGGGTGAACGAGAAGCTCCAGCGCTCCTTCATCGGTCTCGCGGGCGAGAGCCGCCCCGTCGACGCCAACCAGAGCTACTTCCACGCCTCGGTGGTGCCGCCGCGCGCTGCAGGTGCGCCCTGCGCCCCCGGCCGACACCAACACGCCCGCCGCCGCACCGACCCGACGTGCCGTGCGAGACCCAGGAGCCGCCCAACCTCGATGCGCCGGCCGCGCAGGTCTCCTCGGGCGACGGCGACGTGGGCCCGCGCAACCCGCTCGCGCCGGTGCTGGTCGACGGGCCGAGCCTCCCGTCCGGCGCCGGCTGCTGACGAAGGCACAGCCGCAGATGCGCGAGGTGGTTCCGGGGGCTCGAGCGGCGGCGCGCCCGCGCTGCTGGAGAGAGAGCGCCCGTGAAGCGCGGCATCCGAAAGTACCTCGGGAACTTCCTGACGGTGGTGGCGCTGATGGTGGCGGCCACCGGCATCGGCGTCTACATCCTCGACCAGCAGCGGTTGCGCTTCCCGCTGGTCGAGGAGCAGCCCCTGCGGCTCGAGATCGCGCTGTCGGACGCGCAGGCCGTGGCCCCCGGTCAGGGCCAGTCGGTGCGCGTCGCGGGGGTCACCATCGGCGCGATCGGCAAGGTGCGCCTCGAGGAGGGCCGAGCGATCGTGGTGCTCGAGATCGAGCGCCGCTTCGACGATCTCGTGCGCGAGGACGCCACCGCGCTCCTGCGCTCGAAGACCGGCCTCAAGGACATGTTCGTGGAGATCGACCCGGGCCACGGGCGCCCGATGACCGAGGGCGGGCGCATCGACGTGCGCAACACGCTGCCCGACATCGACCTCGACGAGGTGCTCTCCGCGCTCGACGCCGACACCCGCGACTACCTCAAGCTGCTGGTCTCGAGCGGCGGCAACGGCCTGCGCGGGCAGGGCGCGCACGCCTGCGCGAGACGCTGCGGCGCCTGGGCCCGCTGCCGCGCGACCTCGGCCGCGTGTCGAGCGCGGTGGCCGAGCGCCGGCGCAACCTGCGCCGGCTGACCAACCGCTACGGCCTCCTCGCCGCAGGAGCTGGGCAGAGAGCGACCGCGAGATCGTGCGGCTGGTGAGAACGAGTCAACGCGGTGTTCGAGACGCTCGCCGCCGAGGGCGACGGCCTCTCGCGCTCCACGGCGCCTGCTGCCCGGCTCGCTGCGCGAGACGCAGCGCGCGCTGGCGGGGGTCGAGGACCTGAGCCGGCGCCTCGAGCCCGCGCTGGTGGCGCTGCGCCCGACCGTGCGGGAGCTCGAGCCGGCCGCTCGCTCGCTCCTACCTCTGGCGCGCGAGGGGCACGCCGATCATCCGCGACCGCCTGCGCCCGCTGGTGCGGGTGGCGCCCGGGCAGCTGCGCGAGCTCGGCGCCGCCGCCGGTGATCTCAACCGCGCCGGCCCGAACGTGACCACCTCGCTCGGGAAGGTCAACCGGCTGCTGAACATCGTCGCCCTCAACCCCGGCGGCGCCGAGGGCCTGGAGGGCAAGTCCTTCGAGCAGCAGCGCGAGCGCGAGGAGGGCTACCTGTACTGGGCGGCCTGGACCGCGCAGGCCGGCCAGTCCCTGCTCGGGGCGGGCGACGGGCAGGGGGTCTTCCGGCGCTTCACCTTCGGCAACACCAACTGCGCGGTCTTCCGCGGCGTCGGGCTGCCCTCGGAGGTCGTGACCCTGATCGGGCAGGCGGGGCTGTGCTCGCTGTGAGGAGGCCGCTCGTGATCAAGGAGGCGCCGACCTTCGGGCGCGTGCTGGGCATGGTGGTGTTCGCCCTGTCCTGCGTGGGCATCCTTCTCTACCTGTGGGTCGCCTTCGGCGGGCCGCTGCCCGCTGCGGGCCGAGAGCTACCGCTTCGAGGTGGCGGTGCCCGAGGCCACCACGCTGCGCGACCGAGAGCGACGTGCGCATCTCCGGCGTGCGGGTGGGCAAGGTCAAGCGCAAGAGCCTCGACCGCGGCGCGGTGCGGACGCTGCTCGAGGTGGAGATCGAGCCCCGCTTCGCGCCCCTGCCCGCCGACGTCCGGGCGATCCTGCGCCAGAAGACCCTGCTCGGGGAGACCTACCTCGAGCTCTCGCCCGGCGACCCGAGCGAGGGGTTGCTGGCCGACGGCGGTCGGCTGCCCGACGCCGCGGTAGCGCCCACGGTCGAGCTAGACGAGATCTTCAGCGCCTTCGACCGCCCGACGCAGCGCGCCTTCGCGCGAGGGAAGCCGCGAGCTCGGCCGCGCGCTGGCCTCCGGAGGCGCGCGCGGACCTCAACGACGCGGTGGGCAACCTCGAGGGCGCGGCCACGGCCGGCGAACGACTGACCGCCGCGCTCGATCGCCAGCGACGGCCGCTGCGGCGCCTGCTGCGCGACGGCAGCGTGGTGCTGGGCGCGCTCAGCGACCGTCGCGGAGCCCTCGGAGGGCTCGTGCGCAACGCGAGCGAGGCCTTCGAGGCCACCGCATCGCGCGACGAGGCGCTGGCCGAGACGATCGCGATCCTGCCCACCTTCCTCGACGAGACGCGCGCCACGGTGACCCGGCGTGCAGCGCTTCACCGCCAACGCGGCACCGGTGGTGTCGGGACTGCAGCCGGTGGCCGACGACCTCACGCCCACCGTCCGTGACCTCGGCGGGCTCGCTCCCGACCTCGAGGCCACCTTCCGGTCGCTCGACCCGCTGATCGAGCGATCGCGCCGGGGCCTGCCCGCGCTGGCGCGCACCGTCGACGGTGCGCGACCGGTGGTCCGCCGCCTCGAGGCGTTCCTGGACGAGCTCGGGCCCGTGCTGTCCCAGCTCAACTTCAACCAGGCCCGGCTGGCGGGGTTCATCACCAACGGCACCGTGGGCATCGACGCCGACTTCGGAGGCCAGCGCTACAACAACGTCGTTCCCCTGGTCGACCCGCGCTCGTTCCAGACGGTCGTCGAGCGCCCGGAGTTCGACCGCGGCAACGCCTACCTGCAGCCCAACTTCGCCAGCCGCATCATCGGGCTCGGCTCCTACGAGAGCACCGACTGCGCGACCGCGTCCGGACGCCAGGAACGCCTACGGCGACGTGAAGCAGGACGACGCGCTGAACGACGCCGCCGCCGCGAAGGCGTTCGCCCGGCGTCCGGCCTGCCTCCAGGCGCCGGCCTCGCTCTACGACGGCAAGCTGATCTCGACGCCGCGGCGAGGCGAGATTCCGCGGCGTCGCCCCGCCCCGGGGGCCGGTCGGGCGGCTGCCGCTCGAAGGCCGGCCCTGAGCTTGTTGGCGTAGCGCCAACAAGCGTGGTAGATTGACGCGATGAGCGACGGACCCCTGCTCGGACCGGACACGGTGAGCTGGCGGGTCAACCGCGAGGCCGCCCTGCTCGCGGGCGGCGGTCGCGCGCTGCTGTTGCAGGTGGCCCACCCCCGGGTGGCGGCCGGCGTCGAGCAGCATTCCGACTACGCAACCGACCCGTGGGGGCGCCTGTACCGCACCCTCGACACCACCTACAAGGTGGTCTTCGGCGATTCCGAGACCTCGGCCCGCGCTACAGCGCGGCTCTCGCGCCGGCACTCGAAGGTCCAGGGCGAGGCCGACGACGGCTCGCACTACGACGCGCGTCACGCCGACCTGCTGCTGTGGGTCTGGGCCACGCTGGTGGACACCTCGATGCTCGTCTACGAGCGCTGCTTCCACAGCCTCACCCCCGCCGAGCGCGAGCGCTACTACCAGGAGCAGAAGCTGTTCGCCTACGCGTGCGGAGTGCCGGAGGATGGCTGCCCCGACACGCTCGCGGACTTCCGGGAGTACTGGGAGCGCATGCTGCGCGAGGAGTTGCGGGTAACCGACTCGGCCCGCGCGGTGGCGCGATCGATCGCTCGTCCCCAGCTGCCGCGGGCCCTGGCGCCCGCGCTGGCGCCGAACACCCTGATCTCCGCCGGACTGCTGCCGCCCGACCTGCGCCGCGAGTACGGCTTCGAGTGGAGCCCCGCCCGGGAGCAGCTCTTTCGCCTTTCGCTGGCCACGCTGCGCGGCGCCGGGCGGGTCACGCCGCGCCGGCTGCGCGAGATGCCGGTGGAGTGGGTGGCCTCCGGGAAGCTCGACCGCAACCGCAAACGGGTGAAGCGCGGCGCATGGCGCGACGCCGCGCTCCGCTCGCCGGCGCGCATCGATGACCGCGACACTCGCGCCCCGGCGGGCGCGGCTCGAGCACGACGAACGCCGCGAGCAGATCCTGTCCGGCGCGCGCCGGCTGTTCAGCGAGCGCACCTACGCCGAGGTCTCGATGGAGGCGATCGCCGGCGAGGCCGGCGTGGCCCGGGGGCTCCTGCACCACTACTTCGGCACGAAGCGCGCGCTCTATCTCGACGTCGTGCGCGAACTGGTGCGCCTGCCTCCGCCGCCGCTCCCCGAGGCGGACGGCGAGCGTCCGCTGCGCGAGGTCGTGAGCGACAGCGTCGACCTCTGGCTGGAGATCGTGGCGCGCAACCGCGGCACGTGGCTCGCGGCGATCGGGGCCGAGGGCTTCGGCCGCGATCCCGAGCTCGAGGCCGTCCTGTCCGAAGCGCGCGAGACCACCACCGATCGAGTGATCGAGGTGCTCGGGATGTCCGGCAATGCGCCCTCCGAGCTGCGCGCGCTGATCCGCAGCTACGCGGGACTGGCCGAAGCGGCCACGCGCGAGTGGCTGGAGCGCGACTCGCTCTCCCGTACGCAGGTGCAGCTGATGCTCACCGACACGCTGCTCTCGCTCACCGGTGAGGTGCTGCCCCGGCTGAGGAGGAAGCGGTGAGCTCGCGCGGCTACTTCGAGTCCGGCAGCGTCTCGCGGCGGGTGATCGGTCACCCGGCGGCGCTGGTGGGCGGGCTGCGCGCGCTGCTGGTCCAGGCCCTGCACCCCCTGGCCATGGCCGGCGTCGCTCAGCACTCGAACTACATCGAGGATCCGCTCGGGCGCCTTCAGCGCACGGCCGGGTACGTCTCGACGCTCACCTTCGGGACCCGCGAGGAGGCAGACGCCGCGGTCGCCCAGGTGCGCGCCGTGCACCGGCACGTGCACGGCGTCGACCCGGTCACCGGGGCGCCGCTACTCGGCCTCGGACCCGGACACGATGCTCTGGGTGCACTGCGTCGAGGTGCACTCGTTCCTCGCCGCCTACCGCGCCTACGCGCGGCCGCTCACCGTCGCCGACCAGGATCGCTACCTGGCCGAGCAGGCCACGGCCGCCGAGCTGATCGGCTTCCGTCCATCGCCGCGTGCCGAGATCGGTGTCGGACTTCCGCGACTACTTCGCCTCCGTGCTAGGCGAGCTGCGCACATCGCCTGACGCGGAGAGGGCCATCGCCTTCGTGCGCCGCCCCTCCCTTCCCTCGCTGCCCCTCCCGGCCCGGCTCGTCCTGTTGCCGTCCTTCATCGTCATGGGCGAGGCGGCCACGGCGCTGGTGCCGCGTTCGCTGCGGGAGATCGCCGGGCTGCCGGGCCCCGGCCCGCTCCAGGTCCCGAGCCGCGTGGCGGTGGCGGGCGCCGCCAACGTCGTGGCCACCGCGTCGCTGGTGCCGGGCCTGAGGGTGGCCGTGGAGGAGCCGATCGCCTGGACGCTCGGGGTGCGCCGAAGGCGCCGGGGCCCGATGGCGGCCTAGGACGGGCGGGTCAGCGCCAGGACTGCTGCCCGCGGGCGAGCTCCTCCGAGATGGCGTTGCCCCCGAGGCGGCGCTGTAGCGCGGCCATCGCCGCCGGCGCGGCCCCCGCGGCCAGTGCGCCGAAGCGCATCGAGCGGGGTGCCACGTCCACCTCGAGCCGCCGCTTCTCGATGCCCTGGGCAAGCGCTTCGCCCACCTGCTCGGCGAGTCCGCGTGTCCGACGTAGGAGGGCAGTTGCGCGCCGCTCTCGTGGAACATCCCGGCGTCGCGTATGAACCCGGGGAAGACCGTCGTGACCCCCACGCCCGTACCGTGCAGGTCCTCGCGCAGCCCGAGCGCCATGCCGCGCAGGCCGAACTTCGTGGCCGAGTAGAGCGAGCTGCCCGGGCTCCCCAGCTTGCCCGAGAGGGAGGAGACGAACACCAGGTGGCCCGAGCCCCGCTCGACCATGGCCGGGGCGAGCGCGCGCGCGAGATGAATCGGCGCACGGAGGTTCACGTCGAGCGCGCGATCGAGCTCCTCTGGGGTGAAGTCGAGCAACGGACCGCTCGCGGGAACGGCCGCGTTGGCCACGAGCACGTCGACCGCGCCGGCCTGATCGGGGAGCGCCGCGACCTGCTCGCGGTCGTCGAGGTCGGCGGGCAGGGCCTCCGCACGATCGCCCAGCTCCGTTCGGAGATCTTCGAGCACCTCGGCCCGGCGAGCGGTGGCCACGATGGTCGCGCCCCGGGCAATGCAGGGCGCGGGCCACCGCGAAGCCGATGCCCCCGGAGGCGCCGGTGAGGAGCACGCGCTTGCCCTGAGGTCGAAGGTCACGGCCGCGATTATCCAGCACGAGCGCGCGCGGTCGGTCCCGGTAGCCTCTCGCGCCCACCGTGAACCGGCTCCTCTTCCCCCCGGCGCTGCTGCTCCGAGCCGTCGACGACCTCCACGCCATCGCCGAGCTCGCGCGCTCGCTGACCCGCGACGGAGAGGGACCGCTCGAGCTGCGCCGGGCGCTCGACGACCTGACCGCGGTCGGCGACGCCGCGCGACGGGTGCCCGATATCGAGGAGAAGCTGGTGCGAACGGAGGAGAGCATCCTCGAGCGCGTCAACGGCCTCGAGCAACGACTCGACGGCCTGCTCGCCCTCGCCGAGCGCCTCGAGGGCTCGATGCCCGGGATCTCCGAGCTCCTCGACCGGGTCGATCGAGTGGACGCAGCATCTGCTGCCCCTGCAACGCTCGGCGAGTCGCTCGACACCCTGCGCGAGTCCACCGCCGTGCTGGCCGCGGCGGTCGAGCCCCTGCAAGGGAATCACCGAGCGACTCGGCCGGATCGCCGAGCGACTGCCCGGGGCGCGAGCCCGCCAGGTCTGAGCAACCCTCCGCTATGCTCGGCCGTCCTCAGCGGGCGTAGCTCAGTTGGTTAGAGCGCCGGCCTGTCACGCCGGAGGTCGCCGGTTCGAGTCCGGTCGCTCGCGCTCCCCGGAAGCCCTGTCCTGAGAGCGGGTTTCCTGCTTCTAGGATCTGCCGCTCCGTACCGCACCCGCTCGCCGCTGATGTGGGGACGCATCGTCCTCGCCCTGACTGGGGCTCGCAGCAGGTCTCGTTCGGCTCCTCTTGCACGCGGTGTCCTGACGCTGCGTCGACTTCTTTTACGCAGTCGGCTAGGAGCGCAGACCGCGCCCGAAGGTCAAGAACCGGGCTCAGCGGCTTGACGGACTCGCGGCGCGAGCTTCGGCCTTGTCCTTGTAGAGGGCTTCGTCGGCTCGGGTGATGAGGGTGGGGATGGGTTCTTCGCCGTCCCAGCGAGCGACACCGACGGAGAAGCGATGCCCTGCGGGCATCGCCTCGTGCATACGGCCGATGACGACTTCTGCATCGTCTTCAGTGCAGTTGGGCAGCAGCACTCCGAACTCGTCGCCGCCGAGCCTCGCGACGAAGTCGGTGTCACGAACCGCCCCGCTCCAACCGGCGGCGCTTTCGCGCAACAGCAGGTCACCGGCCGCATGGCCCTTCGTGTCGTTGAGCGTTTTTAAGTTGTCGAGGTCGATCATCGCGACCAAGAGCGGCTCGCCCGACCTCGCCGCCCGACGTGTCTCGACGGTGAGCCGCTCCTCCCATGCACGTCGGTTACCGAGACCCGTGAGGGTGTCTTCAGTCGCCAACGTTTGCAGGGTGTGTTCGAGGTGCTTTCGCTCAGTGATGTCTCGCGCAGCGGCATAGATCGCGGTGCCGTCCGAGCGGCTGCTCCAGAGCAGCCAGTGCCAGCTCCCATCCTTGGCCCGGTAGCGATTCTCAAAGTGCACAGTGTGATGGTCGGGGTCGGCGAGCCCGGCGGCCTCTGCCTCGGTGCGTTCAAGGTCATCGGGATGCACGAACTCGAAATAGGGCTTCTCCATCAGCTCGTCAGCGGTGTAGCCGAGGGATTCCGTCCAGGCGTCGTTCACACGCGTGAAATAGCCGTCGAAGTTCGCCACACAGCACATCTCGTCGGAAATTGAAAACCAGCGATCTGCCTCAGCCTGAGAGTGGTGACGCGCCCTAACCTGCCACCCAACCACCAGGGCGACGGCGGCGAAGGTCAACCCTCGCGCGAGATAGCCGTCAAGACCCAGGCTGACCTGCTCGACCTGTGCCCAAAGGACAGATAGCGCCAACCCGAGCGCCGCACCCACCATCCCACCCCGCGTTCCGAGGGTCACCGCAAGCAGGGCGACCGGGACGACGTACAGCGCGCCGATCGCGCTCGCCGGATTGGGGTCCGCGAACCGCCACGCGAGAATCGCACCGAACATCGCGATCGCGAACGCGAACGTGTGAGCGGGACGGCCCGCGGTACCTAGGCTCGGGGACACACTCTGACGCATCAGGCCTTGAGGCCTTATCGGCACCCGCCGCAAAAACTTGAGCGCTTCATCGCGCCAGGTCGTACGACGGGCTGTGGACGGTTGGAACCGCGGCGACATCAATGCCTGGCTGGAGGCCGCCCGCCCACCTGGACATTGAGTGGTATCCCCGGTAGCGCGCCGGTGGAGGGGGCTCGACCGTCTGGCTTTCGGCGCATTCGGCTCCTCCAGCAGTCACCCAGGAAGGAGTTAGGCTCGCGGCGAATGCGACCGTCAAGAGCCTTAGCCCTGGCTCTCTCCGTGGGGCTGGCCGGGTGTGGGGGAAGCGAAGCCGCGGGGGAGCAGGACGCGGAAAAGGCCGCCGTTGCCAAGGCCGGGTCCTTCCGAGATGCGGAGGCCGCGTGCGTGAAGGGCACGAGCAAGACCTTTTCGTGCCGGGTGACCTCCACGGAGCGAGGAAAAGTCAGCGTGAACACCGACGTGACCTGCAGCGCCCCAGCAAAGTGCATCGTCGAGGAAGACGTTGAGGAGCAGATGATCTTCAACCTTCCCCGCCCCTCCCCGCGGAGCCGTTCCGTCTTACAGGAGGAGATGAGCCCTCAGGCTGGAGGGTCTCCACGTGCTCCCGCGACATCGCCTACTCCGACAGCCCCATGGCTTCGAGTGCCTCATCGGGGTGGAGGTAGACATGCATTCGCCACATCTGCCCATCCTTGATGCGATCCATTGCCTCGAAGTAGCTCGGCCACGTCTGCGAGCCGCGATACGTGGCCCCTCCGGTGTCCACTGCTGCCATGACAGAGGTCCACTCCAGGTCCTCGTGGGAAATCTCCGCGAGTGCCCTCAGGTCGCGTCGGTTGAACACGTCCATGGCGTGGCGCACCAACTCCACGTTCTCCTGCGACATCGCCTACTCCGACAGCCCCACGGCTTCGAGGGCCTCGGCCTTGTCCGCGAACAGCAGCCAGCGGATGAGCCGCCCGTCGCGGAGGGTCCATACCTGGAAGTGGGTTGCTCGAACGGCACCCCGCTGCCCTTGCCCCTACCGCGCTCGTGGACCTCGACTACCACGTGATCGCCCGCGTCGATGAATTCCTGCGGCTCGGCGGCGTACTCAGCCCACGTCCCCCAGTACTCGCGGCAGTACCGTTCGACAACCTCCCGGCCGCGTCCCGTGAGCACAGCACCGGGAAGCTCCGCATTCCGCCGCGCGTCCAGCTCGATCTCGTCGTCGATCAGGCTGAAGAAACGGGTGGGGTCGGACGTGAAGGCCCAGCGCGCCAGCTCAACGTTCTCCTGCGACATCGTCCGCCCAGTATCCCTCCGATCCGAGGTGGAGAGGTACCGGTGAACGCCCTCCTGCGCTTCACACGCGAGAGGTCGGTGGTTCGAAACCACCCGCGCCCATCCCCCCCGAGGCCCGCTCCGTTGCGGGGGCCGTTTGATAACACGGGTAAACCGAGTATTTTTGGGTGGCGGCGACGCACCTCCCTGGCTGAGTAGTACCTGGTGGCAGCGTCGCCGCTTTTCTTTGCTCAGGGTCTGAGGACTCCGACAGCCCCACGGCTTCGAGGGCGGCGGCGTGGCTGTCATACATGTGCCACTCCACGACCTTGCCGTCGCGAAGCACGAAGGAGTGGGTGAAGTTCTCTTCGACCTCTACGCCCGTCCGGTCCACCCGGCCACGCTCTCGGGCCACGACGAGTACGTGCTTTCCGGCGTCGATGATCTCGATGGGGTCGGTCTGGTAGTCGTCCCATTGGCTGTACCAGTTCACGAGGTAGTCCATGAGGCCATCGAGGCCCTCGTACTCATCATCCGCGTCAGGCTCCTCCGAACGTGGATACACGCGGATTCCGGGATCGGCGACGTGGAACAAAGCGCCCACTTCCCCGTCCGATGCCGCCTCGAACACACGGCGCACAATCTCGACGTTCTCCTGCGACATCGCCTACTCCGACAGCCCCACGGCTTCGAGGGCCTGTTCGCGCGTCTCGAATTCGCGTCCGCTCACGATCCGCTCGTCCTCGACGCTGCAGGCGACGTAGTACCGCCCCTCGCGCGGGGGCGCCGCTTGCCCGGCCCCGCCCGAGTTGCGTACGGCCACCACCACCTGTCGGTTGCTCGCAAGGATGACTTCTACGACTTCCGCGTGGAGGTGGTCCAGCGTGTCGATCCAGTCCTGGTAGTAGCGGCGCAGCGCCTCGTGGCCCCTCATGAGTCCGACGTCGTCGGCCGCGCCCTCGACAGCCCGCCACTCGATCGACGGGTGGCCAGAACTTCGCCACAGCGTCCAATCGCCCCCCTCGAACGCGGCGAACTGACGGCGCACAACCTCCACGTTCTCCTGCGACATCGCCCGCCCAGTATCCCGCCGATCCGAGGTTGGAGGCCGAGGGCAAGCGCCAGGATTCCTGCCGACGTTCTCGAACAGGTGCGCATGGAGCACGTCGTCGTGGTTCATGTGACCGGTATCGGTGGCCCGACGCCGCACACCAGCCCGATCTACGCCTCCCTGGACTGGCGGTGGAGCAATTGGCGCGCTTGAAGCACTTCCAAAGGGAAGCGCCCGGTGATGTCACCGATCTCGGCTGGCTGTCGGTCCCCGGTGCCAGCATCGTTTCCGCGAGCGTGATGCCCGCCGCCTGGGTGCTTTCCGCGGCCGCCTAGCTCACTCGTATCCGTTCCGACTGTGCCCCAGTCTGGAGCTGGAGGCGGCACGGCAGCTATCAGCCGTCTAGGGTCATCTCGGTATGGCAGGTTCCGGTGAAGGAGAGCGTCCAGAGGCAGGGCAACAAGTCCCGGGAAATCGCTCGAGGACCAGGTCGATGAGATCCACAAGCTCGTTGCGGACGCCCAGGAGACGCTCGACCAGGTGTCCCGCGCTCTGGAGTCACTCGGTGAGCGGGTCCGTGAGCCGGGCCGTGGCCCGTAAGGCTCGCTACAGGCTGTCAACCAGGCTCTCGACGACCGCCTCCCCGCCACGGCTTGGCAGCATGGTCACCCCCCGGAAGCGCGCCTTCTCGCTCCGGTCCCGAGACGCTCTCAGCCGCGCGCGCGCGAGGATCGTGGAGATCACGACCTTCATCTCGAGCTGGGCGAACGCCGCCCCGAGGCAGCGGCGAACGCCTCCGCCGAACGGAATCCAGGTGTAGGGGTCGGGCGCGCCGTCGAGAAATCGCTCCGGACGGAACTGCTGCGGGTCCGGCGGATACAGCGCGGGGTCGTACTGCACGATCATGATCGAGACCGCCAGCTGCGCTCCCGGCTCGAACACGTAGCCGCCCAGCTGTGTCCTCTCGGTGGGAGCGCGAAAGACCTCCGGCACCACGGGGCGAACGCGCAGCGTCTCCTTGATCACCGCTTCGAGGTACTCGCTGCCCGCGCCCGCCGTCACTTCGGCGGTCAGGCGCTCCAGGGCGGTAGGGCTGCGCAGGAGACGCTCGAAGGCCCAGCCGATCGAAGTCGCGGTCGTCTCGTGGCCGGCCAGCAGGAGCGTGATCAGCTCGTCCCGGAGCTCTGAGTTGGTCAACGGCTCCCCGTCTTCGTCGCGGGCGGACAGCAGCAGGGTGAGGATGTCGCCGCGAGCCTCCCGGTCGGGATCTACCCGACGCTGCTCGATCTCCTCGTAGAGCAGCGCGTCGATGTGGTCGCGCAGTCGGATGAACCGCCCCCAGGGACTGCGCGGGCCGAGATCCTTCTGAACGAGGAGCAGGAAGGGACTTGGCGACGACAGGCGGGGGAGCAGACGCCGCAGCTCGGCGATCCGGTCCGGATCCGTGATGCCGAAGACCGCCCGGATGATCACCTCCATGGTGATCGTCTGGGCGACGCTCCGGGTGCGGATCGTGTCGCCTGACCGCCAGGCGTCGATCTCGCGGTTGGTGATCTGCTCGATCAGGTCGGAGTAGCGCGCGATCGCCTCCCCGTGGAACGGGGGCAGCATCAACTTGCGCATGCGCATGTGGGGGCCCTGGTCCAGCAGCAGGACCGATGACGGCCCGGTTACCGGTTCCATCACCTGCCGTGGCTCGCCGACGCTGTACTCGGCCGGCTTCCACTTGAAGATCTGCTCGACCGCCTCGCGATCCGCGATGTGGAACACCTCCCCGACCAGGGCATCGCGCGAGCGGAAGATCGTGCCGTAGCGCTGTCCCGCCGCCAGCCTCGTCTCCATGGGCCGCATCACGGCGAGCCACGACTGCAGCAGGCGGGGCGCGCGCGGACCGGGGACCTCCGAAGCCGGCTTCACGGTGAGAAGCGTACGGCCGCTGCCCAGGAAAGCGTAGGGCGTGTTTCTCGTTCGTCGGATGGGGAACGCATTCAGGGTGAAGGTCTGTTGCCCACCAGGAGAGGGATGCAACGGCCCACCTGGGTTCCAGGAGCCGTGCGCGCTCTACCGATGCCGCCAGAGCCGCCGGCCCGAGGCCGCCCACGCTCTGCGCCTCTGGGAGCGATTCGTCGCGGCCAAGAATGAGCACCGGCCGCCGGGTCAGAGGCGGTTCCTGCGACGCGCCTATCAGCGCGCTCGAGACAGGGCGGTGTCGCCCTGGACGCCCACCGCGGCCTGACCGTCTACGACACGGTGGCGCGGCGCGCGGGGCTGACGCCTCGCGCGTGGTCCGCATGGGCACCGATCACCGTGCGGTAGCGACCGGTCGACCGGATGCGGATGACGCTCCGGTAGCTCGAGCAAGCCACGTTCGGGATGTCGCGCAGCGTGGTGCGGCGGATGGTCCTGAATCGCCCGTTCGAGCGCCTCTGGATCGACACGGTGGTGCCGTCGTGCTCCGGGCACACCCGCCCGGAGAAGCGCACGCGTTGTCCCACCGCAGGTGTGCGATCACTGAGGCGCAGGCCCACCTTCGGTCGCACGAGAACCGTCACGATCCCGCTTTCGTCGTTGCCCTGGCGGACCTGGTAGCGCGTGTTGACCGTCGGGCCGCTGGGTCAGCGAGAAGTTGCCGGCGGCGTCGGTCGTGGCGTCCCCGGCGTTGGTGAACGCCTCGAAGGGAAACGGGTCCGAGCGCAGCGTGATCCTCTGATTCGCCACCCTGGAGCCCGTCAGCTTGCCGGTGAGGGCAACGTTGCCTCCGAAGACGACGGGGTTTGGCGTGGCGGTCAGGCTGAGCGCCGTCGGTGGCTTTGGTGCCGCCACGGCGGTGGCGGACAGAATCGCCGCGGTCGCAACGGCTCCGGCAAGTGTGGTGGTGTGTCTCATGCTCTTAGAGACGCGCGCCGAGCCCCGAGGTTCGCCAGTAGTGGCGGAGAGCTCCAGCCGGGTGTACGTTTGCCTTGCACCAGCGGCAAGAAGCCTTGGACCAGGGAGGTCACGATGAAACGTGGGATCACGACGATCGCCATTACGGCACTGGTGTTGGTCGCAGCCCCCGGCGCCGCGAGCGCATCAGGCCCGGCCCACGCCGCGGTCCGGTGCTCGATCGGAGACTCCGGGGTCACGTACAACCGGAACGGCACCGGCGCGGTCTTCAAGAACCTCAGGGCGGAGCAGGGCATGAACTGCGCCAGCGCGCGATACGTGTTGAACAAGTGGCTACGCCGCGCGTTCCGGCGCAGCTCGAGGAACCGGTTGCCCACCCGGTTCTACGACGGGTACGTGACCTGGCACTGCGGGCGGACCTCGCAGAAGGGATGGCGGTGCACGGAGTTCGAGAGCAACACCGCGTTCCGGTTCGTCGCCTACCTGCTCTAGCGGGGCACTCGACACCCGCGGGAGACGTCGAAGCTCACCACGCGGCGACTGTGGAACAGCGTCACGTATAGGCGCCCATCGGGGCCGATCGCGGCACCCAGGGGATCGTGGCCGACCGGCGCCTTCCACAGCCTCCGGCGCTTGCGCGTCCTGAGGTTCACGCATTGCACGTCGTTGCCCGTGGGGTTGCCGGCGAACGAGGAGCCGTTCTGGGCCACGTAGGCGTAGTGCCCACGAACCGCCAGGCCGTCCGTGGAAGCGTGGGCGGGGAACCGGACGAGTGGAGCCCGGGAGCGGGCGCACGCGGCGCCCCCCTGCCCGTAGCAGCGGGGGAACCCGAATCCGACGACCGGACCGGCCGGATCGAACGCGTTGAGCTCCTCGGGCGGTCGGCGCAGGCCGAGGTCGTCGCGGCCGTTGTCGGTCACCAGCAGCCGCTTCCCCCACCAGGCGAGGCCGTACGGGTTCCGCAGGCCTCGCGCCTCGAGCCGCTTCCGGCCGGTGCGTGGGTCGAAGGAGAGGACCCGTCCCGAACGGCCACGGTTGTCGTGCACGCTTCCCACCCCGACGAACAGACGGCCCGTGTCGTTGGCGACCAGCGAGTCCACCGTGTGCCGGCCCACCTTCAGCCGGTCCAGCACCACGCGACGCCTGCGAAACCGTCGACCGGTGAAGCCCGACAGCGCGGTGACACGCCCGTTGGACGGTGACGTGATGTGGCCCACGTACAGGACGCCACCCGACCAGAGCAGCCCCAGCGCCGTGGTCAGATTCGAGGCAACCCGTCGGGGCCTGCCGCGCCGGGGCACCAGCCACACCCCGTCGCTGTCCGGGCCGCCGACCGCCGAGGTCACCCACATGCGCCCCTCGGGGTCGAACGTGATGTTCGTCGGAAACGGGACACCGCGCGCCTCCACCCGCGGCGTGAGCTGACGCGCGGTCTCTGCGCCCGGTGGTCGAGGGTCGGCCCCCGCCAGCCCGCCGCCGGCCGCCCCGAGCAGGCCCGCGGCCGCGAGCACGAGCGATCCCGAGGCGAGAGGTCTCACAGACCCAGGGTATTTTCTCCCGATGCGAAAGCTCGCTCTTCTCCTGATGGCCGCCCTCCTCACGGCCACCGCCGGCTGCGGCGGAGATGAAGGCGGCAGCGGCAGCAGCGGCGACGACGAGGCCAAGATCCGCTCCGTGGTCGAGCAGGCGTTCCAGGAGCCCGACGACCCGAAGGCATTCTGCGCCCTCTTCTCCCAGCGCGCCCTCGACGATGACTCCGACGCCAAGGGAGAGGGTGCCCGCCGAGCCTGCGAGAAGGAGGTCGCCGAGTCGGACTACTTCCCTGAGAAGGCCGAGATCCTGAAGCTGACCGTCGACGGGGACTCGGCCACGGCGCGCCTGCGGGTGACCGAGAACGGCGAGACGGAGACCGGCTCGGTCGAGCTGACGAAGGTCGAGGGGGACTGGCTCATCGACGGCTCGGAGCAACTCGACGTTCTCTAGCGCGGCGGAGGCGCATATGCTCCCGCGCGCAGAGCACAGGTGGCGCGTCCACGGGAGGGGCAGACATGTACTCGACGGGAATCCGGCGGTCTGGCATGGCGGCGATAGGGGCGGCGGTTCTGCTGTTCGCCGGCTGCGGCGGGGACGACGGCGGCTGCGGCCGAGGACGACATCGAAGCTGCCGTCGCCACGTTCGTGAAGGATCGCGACTGCTCCGTCGCCACTGAGCAGTACCGCGAGGATCTGACCGGGGAGACCGGGGTCGAGGAATGCAGCGACGCCCTGGCCGAGCGCAACGACGTGGAGAGCTTCAGCGTCGGAGACATCACGGCCTCCGGAGATGCGGGCAAGGCCGCCGTGACCACCGATGGCGACGAGGTCACCCTGATCACTGGTCAAGGAGGACGGGGACTGGCTCATCGCCGGCGACGCCGGCTCGGATGAGAGCGCGACCGACACGGATACCGACACGCGACGCGAACCGACACGGACACCGAGGAGACCGACACCGAGGCCACGACGGACTCCGACGACGGCGACGCCGTGGCGAAGATCGCGTACGCGGATGCGCTCGCCACGTATCGAGTCGGGCGCAGGCGTTTCAGGAAGCGAGTCCTGGAGGACATCGCGGCGCGCAACCTGCCCGCGGTGAAGGGCGCCTTCAGCCAGTTCCGCGACGTCGTCTACAACTTCGACGGGGAGATCCGCAAGATCGACTTCCCCGACAGCGTCCAGCCCGAGGTCCTCGCGGTGCTCGAGGCCAACCGGACGGAGGTGGCGGACCTCGACGCCGTGGGTGCGGCGGCCGACTTCGCCGAGATCCAGCGGCTGCTGTCCAATCGCCTGCAGGAGGACGACAACACACTCAGCCGCGCGATCAAGGATCTGACGAGCGCCCTGTAGCGGTGGGCCGGCGAACCACGGGTCTCCTGGTGGCCGCGACCGTCCTGCTGGCGGCGCCCGCTCCGGCCCATGCGAGTCCGGGCGCCCGGATGTCGGCGACATGCTCGGACTTCTCCAACCAGGCCGAGGCGCAGCGGGCCAAGAACACCCGTGACGCGGACGGCGACGGCATCTATTGCGAGGCGCTCCCGTGTCCGTGCCTGAAGCCGGGGCGCAGGCGGGCGCGACCTCGTCCGGAGCCCCAGCAGCCCCCGCCGCGCCCCAGGCCCAGGTCCAGGAACCGCGCCCAGACGATCAGGTCCCAGATCATCGACGTGGTCGACGGGGACACGATCAAGGTGAGGCCGCTCGAGCCCGCTCGCCGGTCCTCCTACACCGTGAGGCTGATCGGGATCGACACCCCTGAGACGCGCAAGCCGGGGACCCCGGTCGAGTGCGGCGGCAAGGAGGCGACGGCCAGCGCCTTCGACCTCGGATTCACCCGGCCGCGCGACACGGACGACGACGGGCTGTTCGATCGCAGGGGCGGGCGCGGCCGTCGCGTTCTGCTGCGGACGGATCCCAGCCAGGACCTCTTCGACGGCTTCGGCCGTCTGCTCGCCTACGCCGACCTCCGCCGCGGCCCGACCCTCGGCGGGGCTCAGCTCAAGCGCGGGTGGGCGACGGTCTACGTGTTCCGCGACGCCTTCCGCCAGCTACGCCGGTTCCGGTCGATCCAGCGTCGCGCTCGGCGGGTGAGACGCGGGGTGTGGGGCCGCTGCGCCGGGGACTTCCACCGGCCGGCCTGAGAACGACGAGAGCCCCAGCCTGGGCCGGGGCTCTCGGTCGTGCTTCACCAGGGAGCTAGGTGTCCCATCGGCATCCGAGGCCGCGACCTGAAGGTCGTCCCGAATCGAGATCGGCGGCTCAACTTTCGGTCTGAGCGCCCGATACCTCCGTACACCGTCGACCAGGACCGCCAGGAGAACGCCGTGGGAAAGCAGACCGACCGCAAGCTGATCACCTATCTGCCGCTCGTCTTCATCGCCACGTTCATCGTGGTGGGGGCTCCCCTGCTCCTGGTCTTCTGGCTGCGACGGTCGGGTGTCGTGAGCTCGCCCTGGGTGGGCATGGGCGCCGGCGTCCTCCTCTCGTTCGTGACCTCCTACGCAGGCGGGGCGTTCTGGAAGACCAGAACCGGCTCGCAGGACATGCTCTTCAGCGACCTCATGCTGTGGGGGTGGGTGCAGCGGTATCGCAGCGAGCGTGGGCTCAACGCGGCGGCCGACCTGCTCGGGCTCACGACGGGGCGGCCGCAGGCCATCTCGGGCGGAGACCTCACCAATGAGCAGAAGACGGGCCTGCTGACCCAGCTCACCTCCGGACTCGAAGCCCGAGACCCCTACACCCACGGCCACTCCCGGCGCGTGGCCCGCCACGCCGCGAACATCGCGAAGCGCATGGGCATGCCGCGCGAGCAGGTCGCCAAGATCCGCGCGGCCGGCGCGATGCACGACGTCGGCAAGGTGGAGACGCCGATCGCCGTCCTCACCAAGGAGGGCAAGCTCACCGACGAGGAGTACGAGATCGTCAAGCGCCACCCGGTGGACGGCGCGGACATGGTCGCGACGCTCCACGACGACGAGCTGACCGCGATCGTCCGCCACCACCACGAGCGGCTGGACGGCACGGGCTACCCGGACCGGCTGGCCGGTGAGCACATCCCGATCGGCGCGCGCATCATCGCGGTCGCGGACACCTTCGACGCGATCACCTCCACACGGCCCTACCGCCACGCGCGCGCGCACAAGAAGGCCCTCGACATCCTGGTGAAGGAGGCCGGCACGCAGCTCGATCCCGATGCGGTCCGTGCCTTCTGTGCCTGCTACTCCGGGAGGCGGCCACTCGCCTACTGGGCGATCCTGGCGAACTTCCGGCCGCGGCTTGCGTCGTGGCTCGGCACCGGCGTGACCACGGCCAAGGCGGCTGTCGCGAACGTCATGGCGGCGGCCGGCACGGCCGCGGCGCTGGGCGGCGCCGCCCTGGGGCCGCTCGCGGAGGCACCGCCCGCCTCTCCCCCTGCGGCGCTCGCGGACGCCGGCGCCTCCTCCGGGCCATCGAACTCCGGGTCGTCCTCCGAGGCGAGCCTGCGGGGCCTCTCGCCCAAGGCCGGAGGGGATCGTGCCGGCGGCGAGGCCGACCGTGACTCGAAGCCGCGACGGAATACGACGACGCTGCCCCGTCTCACGACCGACCCGGGACAGGAGAGCACGGCCGGGCCGGTCGTACCACAGGGCGCGGCCCGTCGGCCCCACGCCCGAAGAGACCTCCGTACCACGTCCGGTCGATGACGGCGGGCAGGATGGAGGTCCGGGCAACGGCCACGGCGATGGCAACGGCAACGGCAAGGCCGACGGCCAGAACGAAGGGCCCGGGCGAGGCACCCCCGCACCGGTCAGCACTCCGGGACCCGACAACAGCAAGGGCCCGGTCACCGAGACAACTGCACCCACACCGGTCACCACTCCCGCGCCGGACAACACGGCCGTGGACCCCGGCCCCGAGCCGACGACCGACGCGTTCGTAGGAACCGACCCGGGCACTGACCAGGGCAACGGCAACGGCCAGGGCAACGGCAACGGCAACGGCAACGGCAACGGCAACGGCAACGGCAACGGCAACGGCAACGGCAACGGCCAAGGCAACGGCAACGGCCAAGGCAACGGCGGCAACGGCAACGGCCACGGCAACGGCAACGGCCAAGGCCAAGGCAACGGCAACGGCGACGGCAGCGGCAAGGCAAGGCAACGGCCAGGCAGGCAACGGCCAGGCAGCGGCCAAGGCGGCGGCAACGGCAAGGCCAAGGCAACGGCGACGGCCAAGGCAACGGCCGGCGGCAACGGCGGCGGCAACGGCGACGGCAACGGCGGCGGCCACGGCCAAGGCAACGGCGGCGGCAACGGCGGCGGCCTTGGCGACGGCAACGGCGGCAGGCAACGGCGGCGGCAACGGCAACGGGAACGGCGGCGGCAACGGCAACCGCGTGGCCCAGGTTCAGATCCCCAGCCCCCCGCCAACCCCGGAGCCTCCCCCCGAGGCTCCGCCCGAGCCCCCGGCCCCTGCGCCGCCGGTCGTCGCGACCAGCCCCGGCGTCACGGCCGGAGCCGGTCCCACCGCCCGTCGCGCGATAGCACCACCCGCCTCCGGTAGGGAACGGCGGTTCCACGCTGAACATAGGGGGAACTCGTGCGTCCCACGCGATCACTTCTGCGCGCGCTGATCCCCGTTGTGTTCTTCGGGCTCGTCGCGCTCGGCCTGGTCCTGGCGCGCGGCGCCGAGAGCGAGGGCAGGGCTCCCCGGCCGCAGGTCGAGCTCGGTTCCGCGAGCGGGGCCCTAAGCGCCGGACCGGGGCGGGACAAGGCGGTCTTCCGGGTGCCGGCGCTCGGGCCGGGGCAGAAGGTCGCCGGCACGCTGCGGGTGAGCAACTCCGGGGACTCGCCCGGGCTCTTTCTCTTGTCCCCGGACGGGCGGCCGCCCTCGGAGCAGGCGCAGCTGGAGCTGCTCGACGTCACCGGAGCGCCCGCGGTGGTCTACACAGGCGCGGTCGGCTCGCTCGACACCCGCCCGCTCGGAGTGCTTCGCCCGGGCTCCTCCCGCACCTACCGCGTCACGGCCGCGGCACTCGGATCACAGGCGCCGACGAGGCTCTCGCTGCGCTGGTGGGCCATCCCAGGGCTCCCCTCGACCCGGCTCACGGCACTCCTGAGATCACCCGCCGACAGCACCGCACCCCGCATGCGACTGGCGGCCGTGCCGCGCCAGCGGTTGCTCCAGTCGGGCCGGCTGATGAGCGACCTGCGCTGCGACGAGCGATGCCGAGTCGACGCGAGCGCGTTCGTGACGCCGAGCCAGGGACGCCGTGTCGCGGTGACGGTGGCGGGCGCCACCCAGACGAGACGGCGCCGGCACCGGCTCTGGCTCGTGTTCGGTGCGGAGGTGCTGCGTGAGGTGGAGGGCGCCCTCGAGCAGGACCGGCCCGTCCCGATCGCCATGCGCCTGACGGCGACCGACCGCCGGGGCAACGCGTCGGCTCTGCGGGAGACGGTGCGCCTCAGACCGACTCGCTGAGCGGCTCAGACCGCGCGCGGGGAGGCTGCGCGCCGCACCGTGAGCCCGGTCAGAACCATCGCGAAGCCCAGCGCCGCCAGCCAGGCCACGTCGAACCCGGAGAGGGGCAGCTGAGGCCGGGCGGTGGCGACCGGAGCGGGCTCGGGCTGCTCGATCGGACGCTCGGCGTCGAGGGGCACCTCCACGTCCACGCCGTCGCGGCGCTCCTCGCCACGGACCTGGGCGATCTGCACCAGTCGCGGCCCGTCACCGGAGGTGGCCGCCAGTGCGGGCGGGGCCAGCCGCTCGCGTGACACGAGGGCCGGCACCCCCTCGATGGTGAGCTCATCCTGAGCCGGTCCGGTCTCGCGGTCGCCCGACGGAGCGGGCGCCGACGGCTCGGGGTCAGGGGGAGCCTGGGGTGCGACGGCGGGCTCGGACCGAGGCGGGGACGTCCCGGCCCCGGGAGCGGGTGCGGCCGGGGGGGCGGTCACGCGCGTGCCGCCCGACGCGGGGGCGGGCGCGGGCGAAGGAAGCGGCTGGGGGTGCGACGTTCGCGACGGGCGCCACCGCGGCCCCCGAGGGCCCGGGAGCCGCCGCGCCGGGAAGGGCAGGGGCGACGGCGCCCCCGCTGTCACCCCCCGCCGAAGCGGCGTGGACCGGAACGACCGTCACGGCCAGCATGACCGCGGCACTCAGAGATGCCCTCATCACCGCGCTCATTCGCCCTCGTGGCGCCAAACCCTCGCGCGGCAGCGCGCGCCGAGGCGGCGACGAGCGCGTGCCTGACGCTCAACCGCCGGCGATCAACGCCACGCCCACCAGCGCGCCGACGGCCCCTACGCGCTGCAGCCCGGCGGGCCGTTCGCGCAGCACCACAGCCGCAAGGATGATGGTGATCACCGGGTAGAGCGACCCCATCACGCCGACGAGGCTGAGCAGCCCGGTGGTCGTGGCCACCGCGAAGAGCGCGCTGGCTGCAAGATCCAGTGCACCCACGGCCAGCAGAGGAGCGGCGTCACCGCGGCCCACGGTGACGCGCGACCTGAGCGAGGCCACCGCCGCGCCGATGAGCACGACGCTGGTGAGCCGGCTGAAGGTGAGGGCCCAGAGGACGCCGCCCTCGCTGGCGCCGTCGAGCGCCACCACGAAGGCTCCGAAGCAGGCGGCCGCGAGCAACGCGAGGCCAATGCCCCTGCTGTTCGACCGCCCCGGCCTCCTCCGACTCCTCGGGGCCGGGACGGGAGGCCAGCACGACGCCCGCCATGGCGAGCCCGATCCCGGCCGCCTCGAGGCCGCCGAGTTGATCCCCGGTGAGCAGGCCGAAGGCCAGCGGAATCACGGCGTCCGTGGCCGCTATCGGGGCGACGATCCCCATGTTGCCCACGGCGAGGCCCTTGTAGAGAGCGGCCAGGGCGGCCACGTTGAAGGCACCCGCAAGCATGCCGAGAAGGAGGAACGAGGGGGCGGGAGGGGCCCCGCCGAGGGCCAGCGCCACCGGGACCATGAGCACGAGCCCGAAGGCCTGGGAGATCAGCAGCACGGTGGGCAGCGCCATGCGCCGGCAGCGCACGCCGGCCAGGAAATCGGCCGATCCCCAGGCGACGCTGGCTCCAAATGCGAGCGTCAGGGCGAGCACAACGAACCCCATCGGCCGCATCGGGACAGGGGTTGAGCGCGACCTGGCGCACTTAGACGCGCGTACCCGCGATGACGGGCGGGCTAAAGCGGTTTGCTCACGCGCCGATACCACCGCGAATGTTCGTTTCACGCGGCACAGCGCAGGACGAGCGCGCGCATGCCCCTCCCGGCGTGCCCGCTCCGCGCGACGCGTTGGAGGGCGAGGCCACGCTCGACCACCGCAGCGCGCCCTACTTCGAGGCGCTGATCGACTACGCCGCGGGCGAACCCGGCCGCTACCACGTGCCCGGGCACAAGGGCGGGGCCGGCACGGATCCCGAGTTCCGCCAAGTGCTCGGCGACGAGGCGCTGGGACTCGACGTGCCGCTGGTGATCGAGGGCGTCGACGTGGGTGTCTCCCCGACGCCCATCCAGAGCGCGCTCGCGCTGGCCGCCGACGCCTGGGGCGCCAAGCGGACGTGGTTCCTGTCCAACGGCGCGACGCAGGGAAACCACGCGATCTGCCTGGCGCTGGCCGGCATCGGCGACGAGGTCGTGGTCCAGCGCAACGTGCACGCCAGCACCATCGACGGTCTGATCCTCGCCGGTCTGCGGCCCACCTGGGTCGCGCCGGAGCTCAACCCCGACCTCGGCATCGCCCACTGCCTCACCCCCGAGGCCCTCGACATCACGCTCGCCGACTCGCCGCGTGCCGTCGGCGTGATGGTCGTCTCACCGACCTACTACGGCGCGGTCGCCGACGTCCGGGCGCTCGCGCGGGTGGCCCACAACTGGGGCGTCCCGCTGATCGTCGACGAGGCGTGGGGCTCGCACTTCGCCTTCCACGACGCGCTGCCCGAGCACGCGCATCTCGGCCGGCGCCGACCTCGCGCTCTCGGGCACCCACAAGCTCGTCGGCAGCCTCGCCCAGTCGGCCATGCTGCACCTGGCGCCGGGCGCCGGCGGGCTGCTCGACGAGCGCACGATCGAGCGCGCACTGACCCTCGTCAGCTCCACCAGCCCGAGCTCGCTGCTGCTCGGTTCGCTCGACACCGCCCGCCGCCACGCCATGTTGAACGGGGGCGAGCTGATCGAGGAGGCGATCGCCGAGCTGGCCGAGACCAGAGCCTCCATCCGCGCCATCCCGGGCCTCGAGGTGCTGGACGAGCGCCTCCTTCAACATCCTGGCGTCTACGACTACGACCCGCTGCGACTCGCGATCGACGTGCGCGGGACCGGCGCGAGCGGGTACGAGCTGGGCGCGCTCCTTCGCGAGGGAAGCGGACATCCACCTCGAGCTTTGCGGTGAGCAGATGATCGTCGCCGTCTTCGGAATCGCCGAGCCCATCGACGTGGCGTGCCAGCGGCTCCTCCTGGGCCTCGAGACGGCGGTCGAGCGCGTCTCCAACCGGGTCCGGGAGCGCACGCGCCGGCCACTCGGCCCGCCTCCCCGCTGGGGGCCGCTCGCCATGTCACCGCGCGACGCGTTCCTCGGTCCGCAGGAGATCGTGCCGATCGAACAGGCCATCGGGCGTGTGGCCGCCGAGTCGCTCGCCGCCTACCCGCCCGGCATCCCCAACGTCTTTCCCGGCGAGCGGCTGACCGCTCAGACGATCAGCTACATCTCCCGCACCCTCGAGGAGGGCGGCGTCGTCCGCGGCCTGAGCGACCCGTCCCTGCGCACGATCAGGGTGGCACGCGAGGAGCCCGGCGGATGACCACGCGCGCCCTGACCTCGCTCGCCGGTGCCTGGACGAGCGCCGGGCGCGTCGCTCGCATCTACTTCATCGGTGGGGATGGCCCTCGCCGTCGTCTACTTCTTCGCCCCGCAGGGCCTCGGCCACCATCTCATCTACGACGGCCTCGGCCTCTCCTCGGTGGCCGCGATCCTGATCGGCGTCCGGATGCACAAGCCGGCGGTCCGCACTCCCTGGTACCTGTTCGCCGCCGGGCAGATGTGCTTCGTGGTGGGCGACGGCATCCGTGCCTTCTACGAGACCGTGCTCGGCGTCGAGTCGCCGTTCCCCGGCGCCGCGGACGCCGCCTACATCGCGGCCTACCCGCTTCTCATGGTCGGCCTGATGATGTTCGTGCGCAGCCGCGACAAGGCCAACGACCGGGGGAACCTGATCGACGCCCTGATCGTGGCGACGAGCGTGGGGGTGGTCTCGTGGATCTACCTGATGGAGCCCTACACCAGCGACCCGCACGTGAACTGGCTCGAGATGGTGATCTCGATCGCCTACCCGCTGATGGACCTGCTCCTGCTCGGGGTCGCGGCCCGGCTCATGGTCAGCCCCGGCGTGCGCCCGGTGGCCTACTACCTCCTCTGCGCAAGCCTCGTGGCGCTGATGGCCTCCGACAGCGCCTACACCGTCACGCTGCTCAACGAGACCTACCACACCGGCAGCCTGGTGGACGCGGGCTGGCTTGTGTCCTACGTCCTCATCGGGGCGGCCGCGCTTCACCCGTCGGTCCGCGACGTCTCCAAGTCCGTCCCGCAACGTGAGCTGAGGCTTTCGAACCAGCGGCTGGCGCTCCTCGCCGGCGCCTCGCTGCTGGCGCCCGGCGGTGCGGATCGTCGAGCTCGTGCGCGGGCACGAGCTGCCGCCGTTCACCACCGTGGTCCCCACGGTCGTCCTGTTCCTCCTGGTGATGGCGAGGCTGTCGGGGCTGGTGAAGATGCTGAGCGCCGCGCTCGACCGCCACAACGAGGCGGAGCGTCGCCGGCGCCAGTCCGAGGCGCGCTTCGGCTCGCTGATCCAGCACGCCTCGGACGTGGTCACGGTGATCGACCGCGCCGGTGACGTGACCTTCCAGAGCCCTTCGGTCAGGAAGGTCCTCGGCTACGGCAGCGAGGAGCTGATCGGGCGTCCGCTCCTGGAGCTGATCCACGAGAGCGACCGGGTATCGGTGCAGGCGATCCTCGACGAGATGACCTCGCTGTCCAGCCTCGAGCCCGCCACCGTGGTCTTTCGCTGGCGTCACAGCGACGGCAGCTGGCGCGAGGTGGAGGCGACGGTCACCAACCTGCTGAAGGACCCCACCGTCGCTGGCCTCGTGCTCAACGGGCGCGACGTGACCGAGCAGGCCGAGCTGCAGGCCCAGCTCGCCCATCAGGCCTTCCACGATCCGCTCACGGACCTCGCGAACCGCACCCTGTTCCGCGACCGTGTCGAGCACACCCTCGACCGCCGCACGGCTCACGACGCCCCGGTGGCCGTGCTCTTCGTGGACATCGACGACTTCAAGACGGTGAACGACAGCCTTGGCCACGCGGCCGGCGACGAGCTGCTGGTGGAGCTGGCCTCGCGGATCCGCGGCTGCCTGCGCGCCGGAGACACCGCGGCCCGCCTCGGAGGCGACGAGTTCGCGATCCTGCTGGAGGACACGACCAGCGCCGAGGACGTGGCCACGCGCATCGGCGAGGCGCTCGCCGACCCCTTCGTGCTGAACGTGAAGGAGGTGTTCGTGACCGCCAGCATCGGCATCTCGATCAGCGAGGTCGGCCAGGGCGGCGCCGACGAGCTGCTGCGCAACGCCGACGCCGCGATGTACGCCGCCAAGAGCCGGGGCAAGGCCCGCTCGGTTGTGTTCCAGCCCGACATGCACGTCCGGGCGCTGCGCCGGCTCGATCTCGAGGCCGAGCTGCGCCGGGCCATCGAGCGCGGCGAGTTCCGGCTCCACTACCAGCCGCTGGTCGAGGTCGGCTCGGCACGGATCGCAGGCCTGGAGGCGCTCCTGCGCTGGGCCCACCCCGAGCGCGGCCTCATCGGCCCCGCCGACTTCATCCAGGTCGCCGAGGACACGGGCCTGATCCGCCCGATCGGGCGCTGGGTGCTCGAACAGGCGGCAAACCAGGCGCGCGAGTGGCAGATCCGCTACCCCGACCAGAGCCTGCACATGAGCGTCAACCTCTCGGCGCCCGAGCTCGCCGCGCGCGGGCTCGTGACCGAGCTCCGGCGCATTCTCGCCGAGTCGGGCCTCGACCCGTCGACGCTCACGCTCGAGATGACCGAGCGCGTGCTCATGTCGGACACCGACGCGATGATGGCCCGCCTCCGCGAGCTCCGCGCGCTCGGCCTGCGTCTCTCGGTCGACGACTTCGGCACCGGCTTCTCGTCGCTCAGCTACCTCCATTCCTTCCCCATCGACGCGCTCAAGATCGCCAAGCCGTTCGTGGACAACGTCCCGGAGGGAGACCAGGAGACGGCGCTCGTGCGCGGGATCGTCGAGCTCGGGCACAACCTCGACCTGGAGATCGTGGCCGAGGGGATCGAGCGCGCCGAGCAGTGGCGCGCCCTGCGTGAGATGGGTTGCGACCTGATGCAGGGCTACCTGCTCGCGCGCCCGCAGGGACCCGAGCGCATCGACGCGCTGCTGAGCAGCGTGACCCCGGTGGCGGCGTCGGCTCCGGCCAAGGACTACCGCCTGCTCAGCTCGGACGGCCTGCTGGGCCACCTCGGCCCGGCCACCGCCTAGCAGGCTCGACCTTCCGTCCAGTCGCCGCCGCGCCGGAGCCGCACCAGCGTCGAGCCGAGCAGATATTTGCTTCAGGTCCGTTCCGGCCCACCGATAGGCGGCCCATGGCCGGATCGAATCTCAAGCAGCGGCTACGCGAGGTCGGCTCGCAGCAGGCGGGCTTCAGCCTCATGGAGCTGCTCGTGGCGCAGGCGCTGTTCCTGGTCGTCATGGGTGCGGCGGTCACGATGCTCGACACTCAGAGCAAGCTCGCTCCCCGGGACAAGGAGCGCGCGTCCGCCATGCGCGAGGCGCAGGTCGGCCTCGCCGGGATAGTCCGCGAGCTGCGCCAGACGAGGACGGTGATCTTCGCCTCGGCGAGTCGCTTCGAGGTGGAGCTGGAGCGCGACGGGGTCCTGCGGCGGGTGGGCTACAAGTGCGATCAGCCGTCGGCGGTCGACGATCCGGACAACCCCTTCGACCAGACCTATCTGCGCTGCGTCCGGGTGGAGGGGCCGGCCGGCTCCTCCCTGCCCAGCTACAGCTCGGGCCGGACCGTGCTGAGCCGGCTGAAGAGCGGCACCGTATTCACCTACTCGCCCACCTCGGCCAGCCCCACCTACGTGGGGACCACCGTCCGGCTTCCCTCACGCGGCGAGCGCAAGGAGTCCAACGGCGCCGACTTCGTGCTGAACGACGGCTTCACCATGCCGAACAGGAACATCCTCGGATGACCCTCGGGGACGTGATCATGGCGATGGCCATCGGCCTGGTGGGGCTCGTGGCAACGATGGCCAGCATCGACGGCTCGCGCAACCTCAACAACGGCTCCGAGTACCGGGCCGCGGCAGCGCACGTCGGCCAGAAGGAGATCGAGCGGATCCAGTCCCTCCCCTACGGCTCGATCCTGCTCGACTCGTCGCCGGCGACCTCGGCGAACACCTTCAACCCTGGCTACTACGTGACCCCCGGGGCTCCGCCCCGCTACCGCTGGGACCAGCGCTCGGGTGGCTCCACCGCGACCACCCCGCTGGCCATCGCCGCGGGGGGCGCCTGCACACCCGGGCCATGCCTGGCCGCGACTCCCACCACATGGGCGGATGGGCGCCTGAGCGGGAAGATCTACCGGTACGTCACCTGGGTGGACGACACCGCCTGCGGCGCGGCGTGCCCGGGAACGGCGGACTTCAAGCGGGTCACGGTGGCGATCACGGCGGACCAGGCCAGCAGGCGACCGCCGGTGGTGGTCTCCACGGTGATCACCGATCCGGAGACCAGGAGGGCCAGCTGACTGCTCCGCCGCCTGCGCGACCAGACGGGACTGGCCATGCCGATGGTGATGGGCACCATGGTGATGATGCTGGGCGTGGCGACCCTGGCGACCCAGGAGGCGGTCCACTTCGCGGCGACGTCGAACGGCGACCGCAACTCCAAGGCGGCCCTCGCGGCGGCGCAGGCCGGCGTCCAGGCCGCTCGCTACCGGATCGCGAGGCTGGCTCCCGACGACTCGATGTGCGTGACCAACGTGGTCGTGGCGCCGGGCCCGGGCGGGAGCTGCCCCGGCTACACGGAGTCCCTCGGCAACGGCGCCAGCTACACCTACTACACGAGCCCTCGACTCAGCTCCGCCGACGGATGCTCAGGCTCGTTCTCCGCGGGCATCAAGCAGCGCTGCATCACGGTGATCGGCACGTCCCGCGGCGTCAAGCGGCGCGTCCAGGCGCGGGTGATCTCGGAGACGGGCCTCCTGCCGGCCCGGGGACTCCTCGGCCTCGAGGGGATCGAGATCGGGAACAACTCCGTCATCGAGGCGAACGTGGCCTCCAACGGCGAGATCGACCTGGGCAACAACGGCGTCATCGAGCGTGCCGAGCTGGGGCCGGGGGCGATCCTGACGGGCAACCCGACCCAGACGGGCCCGCCCATCGTGTACCCCACCCCCTTCACGCTCCTCCCGGTGCCGATAGAGGGGACCGAGGTCGCCAACAACAACATCGCGATCCCCGCGGCCCTGGGCTACAACGCCACCAACCGCCAGCTGACCCTGAACTCCGACATCGTCCTGCCGAGCGGGGACTACAACTTCTGCAAGCTCGACATGGCGGGAGGCGGGTTGGCCGCCGCGCCCGGCGCGACCGTGCGCATCTTCATCGATGCCCCGTCGGCCGTGCGCCCCGGCTCGGGGTGCCCGAGCGGCGTGGGATGGGGCACGCTCCACGGCAAGAACGGCGTGAGCCTCGGCCAGCCGAACGGCGTTCCGTCCGCGCTTCAGATCTACATCCACGGATGGCCCAAGACCAGCGTCTACGCCACCCAGTACGGGCGCAGCACGATCGACGTGGCGAAGAACAACCTCGACGCCAACGCCCTCATCTACGCCCCGCAGACCTACCTGACCGTGGGCAAGAACAACGCCAACATCAACGGCGCCGTGGTCGCGGAACAGATCTACGTCAAGAACAACCTCGAGCTGACCTACGACAACGGGCTCGACTCCCTCGCCGGCGGGACCTACAAGCGCAAGGACTGGCGGGAGTGCCGCACCGATCCGAGCAACCCGGCCGACCCGCGATCGGGCTGCTAGCCGGGGCGGCCCGCTAGGGCTGCTCGAAGGTGTCCGGGTCGGGGCCGATCCGCTCGCCGCTCTCGAGATCCTCGAACGCCTCCATCTCGTCGTCGCCGAGCTCGAAGTCGAAGACGTCGAAGTTCTCCTCGATGCGCTCGGGGGTCACCGACTTCGGGATCACGACGTTGCCCAGCTGCAGGTGCCAGCGGATCACCACCTGGCCCGGCGTCTTCCCGTGGGCCTCGGCGATCTCCGTGATCACCGGGTCGTCGAGCACCTCTCCCTGGGCCAGCGGGCTCCAGGCCTCCGTCAGGACGCCGAGCTCGTCGTGCTCTCCCCTCAGGCCGGCCTGCTGGAAGAGCGGATGCAGCTCGACCTGGTTCACCGAGGGCGTCACGTCCGTCTCCGAGATGAGCCGCTCGAGATGCGCGGGCTGGAAGTTCGAGACGCCGATGGAGCGGACAAGACCCTGAGAGCGCAGCTCGATGAACGCCTTCCACGTGTCCACGTACCTGTCGCGGGCGGGAACGGGCCAGTGGATCAGGTAGAGGTCGACGTAGTCGAGCCCCAGCCGGTCGAGGCTGGCGTGAAACGCCTTCGTGGCCTCGTCGTAGCCGTGGTCGTTGTTGAAGCACTTGGTGGTCACGAAGACCTCCTCGCGATCCAGCCCGGCGTCGCGGACCGCCTGCCCCACCCCCTCCTCGTTGCCGTAGGCCGCGGCGGTGTCGATGTGCCGGTAGCCGGCCTCGAACGCGCGGGACGTCACGTCGGCCGTGTCCTGCGGCGGCACCTGGAAGACGCCGAAGCCCAGCTGGGGGATCGCGCCGGCGTCGCGGAGGTCGAGGTGGGGAACCTGGCTGGTGGAAGAGCTCATCTCGTTGGCCTTCCCCTCGCTGAGGTGGGCAAACTTGGGACGTGGACGCGTCCGCCTTCGTCTATCTGCTGCGCTGTGGCGACGGCAGCCTCTACTGCGGCTGGACCAGCGAGCTCGAGCGCCGTGTGCTCGAGCACGGCTCGGGCAAGGGCGGCCGCTACACCCGCTCCCGGCTGCCGGTCGAGCTCGTGTGGTCCATGCCGATGCCCTCCCGCGCCGACGCGATGCGCGAGGAGGCCCGGATCAAGCGGTTGTCCCGCGCCGAGAAGCTGCGTCTGATGTCGGACTAGGTGACCGGAGCGGGACGCGAGCGCGGCTCCGGGGCCAGGGCCCGCGCGGCCACGATCCCCCCGACCGCACCGAAGAAGTGCCCCTGCCACGAGACGCCGTCCTCGGGTATCAGCCCGCCGACGAGCACGCTGCCGTAGACCAGGCCGACGGCCACGCCGATCGCGATCTCGAACGGGTTGCGGCCGAAGAAACCGCGGCTGAGCAGATAGGTCGCGAATCCGAAGACCACGCCGCTGGCTCCGATGTGGATCGTGTACTCGGGTGCGATCAGCCATGTGCCCGCCCCGCTGATCAGAGCGACGACCGCGAACACGAACAGGACCCTCGCGGCGCCCTTGAAGGCGATCATGACCCCCATCACGACAAAGGGAACGGTGTTGGAGATCAGGTGCCCGAAGCCGGCGTGCAGGAAGGGGGCGGCCGGGATGCCGATCAGGCCGTCGGCGTCGCGTGGCTCGATGCCGTACTGGTCGAGCTCGTGGTCGAGCGCCGTGTCCACGATCTCCGAGAACCACATGATCGCCAGGAGCGCGAACAGCACCTGGAAGCCCTGGTTGCGGACGGGCCGGGGGGACGATTCGGCGGAGCTGGACACCACCGAAGCATGTCCTATCCGCTCGGGCGGCGTTTTGCCGTTCTCGATATGGGGGTACGCGGCCCTGGTCACCGACCAAAGGACTTCGACGATGCCCGAACTGCTGGCCCGCGACGCAAAGCTCATCCAGTACCTCAACGAGGCCTACGGGAAGGAGAAGGAGCTCGAGACCGCCCTGCAGGCCCACATCACGCTGACCACCCGGGACAGCTACAAGAAGCGCCTGAAGGACCACCTCCGGGAGACCAAGGCGCAGTCGAAGGGTCTCGAGAAACGGATCAGGCAGCTCGGCGGGAAGGCCGAGATCGTCAACGCCCCCGGGCCCGACGTGGTGGCCGGAGCGGCCGCGAAGGTCCAGAGCGCGGCCAACAAGGCGGTCGCCGCCGCCCAGGGCCCGCTGCACGGCGTGCGGGGCACCGGTGAGGCGGAGAAGATGCTCAAGAACGCGAAGACCGAGTACTCCGACGAGGCCGAGGAGATCGCCAACTACCGGGCGATCGAGACCCTGGCGGAGGCCGTGGGCGACCGCGAGACGGTCAAGCTCGCCAAGGACTATCGCCGCCAGGAGGAGCGCATGGCGAGCTTCCTCGAGCGGACGATCGGTCAGCTCACGAAGGAGGTCGTGAGGGCGGAGGTGCCGAGCGACCAGCGCGCGAAGCGGCGCACGAACAGCAGGAGCACGCCGGGTCCTCGCCGAAAAGCTCCAGGTCGCGCGCCAAGAAGCGGTAGGCCTCAGGCACACTGCCCGCATGCGCGTGCTGGCGGTGGTGCACCAAGACGACGCCGGACCGGGTGTCTTCACCCCGGTCGCGGCCGGGCGGGCGCACCTCGAGGTGTGGCGCCCGGACGAGGAGCTCGGCCCGCGCAACGTCGAGGTCGATCCAGCGGCCGTGATGGTGTTCGGGGGCGCGATGGACGCCCACCAGGAGGACGAGCACCCCTGGCTGCGGCGCGAGAAGCAGTGGATCGCCGGCCTGCTCGACCGCGGTGTGCCCGTGCTCGGGGTCTGCCTGGGCGCACAGCTGGTGGCCGAGGCCGCGGGCGGCTCGGTGCGCAGAGCCGAGGAGCCCGAGATCGGCTGGCGCGAGGTCGCGCTGACCCCCGAGTCGCGGGACGACCCCCTGTTCGGCGGCTGGCCCGAGCGGTTCCTGAGCTTCCAATGGCACTCCTACGAAGCGGTCCCGCCGGCCGGCGCCACGGTGCTGGCCCGCAGCGAGCGCGCGCTGCAGGCCTTTCGCGTGGGAGAGAAGACGTGGGGCATCCAGTTCCACGCCGAGGTGGACCCGCGCACGCTGGAGGGGTGGATCGAGAGCTACAGGAGCGATCCCGACGCGGTGCGGATCGGGCTCGACCCCGACCGGCTGCGCGCCGAGAGCGCCCCGGCGATCGAAGGCTGGAACCGGATGGGGCGCGACCTCTGCGAGCGCTTCCTCCGCGCCGCGGGCGTGACCGGTCCGGCGCCCGCCGACCCGGTCACTCCAGGTATCGGATGATCCGGCCCGCGGTGGCCACGCGGCTGACCATCCGCTCGCCCGAGGGCGCCGGCCAGCGCGTCTGGTAGCGGCGGCGTGCGACGTCGGCGCCCGCGGAGCACGATCCTGAAGTAGCCCGAGCGGTTGGTGCGCGGGCGGGCGACCGCCACCGGCCTGCCTCCACTCTCGGCCGAGGTGAGCGTGACGCGGATCGGTCCCTCGGCCGGGCGCACCTGCCCCCAGACCTCCACCGCGCCGGGAGACAGGCGGCTGACCGTCAACGGCATCCGGAAGGCCCGCCACGACGGCTTGATTGCGGCCGCCGTTGTAGTGCAGGCCGGTGTTGAACACGTCGCTGCGCTTGCCCTCGGGAACGTCGAACAGCTCGAACTGGGCGAACGAGCGCACGCGGGGGTCCTTCGCGAAGAGCCGCTCGGCCTCGTTGAGCGCGCGGGCCTGGTCGTTGGGCCGGAGCCCTCGCCGGGGATCGGGCGGACGCGTCTGAAAGCCGAACTCCGTCACGTAGATTCCCCGCCCGTCCGGGATCCTCCCGTACTCCTCGGCGGCCCGGATCAGCCGATGCAACCGCGGCAGGTAGCCCATCGTGAGCGAGTCGTCGGTGTGGGTGCGGGTGAACACCGATCCGGCGGCGCTCTGCGCGTAGGGGTGCACGGCGAACCCGCCGATGGGAAGCTGCGGCTGCCGGCCCGAGCATCCCTGCCGGCGGCGCAGGTCGCCCCGGAAGGGACGCCCGCGATCGTCGAGGCACAGCGCGGCGTAGAGGTGATCGAGCGGCGAGGAGATGGCCGAGGTCTCTCCGAACAGGATCTTCCCTCGCATCGCCGGGTCGTAGGTGGCGATCGCCTGCCAGCCCTGCGAGCCACAGCTCGCGGTAGCGCTTGGCGCCGAGGTCCACCGGCCCCGTGCCGCCGCGCGGCCCGTGGCCCTGGGGATAGAGGTAGTGCTCGAGGTTGGGCTCGTTGTAGATCGAGTACAGGTCCACGCCGCCGAACGGGCCCGACCGCCCGTAGCGCAGCGCCACGGCCTTCGCGAACTGGCCGAAGGCCTGCGGGCTCGGCTTCCAGTGGCATGACCTCCCGAGGTTCCGGTAGCCGCCGGTGTAGTGGGGACAGACCGCGGGCTCCTCGGAAGCCCAGCGGGGGATGGGAGGGCGCGAGGGTGAGGAAGACCTTCAGGCCGTGGCGCTTGGCCCGCGCGACGAAGTCGTCGTAGAGCCGCCAGTCGTAGCCCGACTCGGGGTTGCCCGGGTCGAATCCGTCCGGCATGGTCTCCGACTCGGGGGAGGGCGCCGCGAAGCTCCAGGTCACGAAGGCGCGCACCATGTCCACGCCCAGGTACTTGGCCTCGGCCAGCGCCGCCTCCGGATCCCTGTCGGTGAGGCCGAGGAAGTTGGCGTCGTCCTGCATGATCGAGAACTGCCGCTGCGAGCCGAGCGCGCTCGAGGGGAGCAGGAGCGCGAGGACGAGCAGCACGAGCGAGACGGGGCGGGCCATGAGGGGGATAATTGCTAGTCGGCGGTCACGTATGCGCCGGACAGGCCGCCGTCGACCATGAAGGTGGAGGCGTTGACGTAGGAGGAGTCGTCGCTCGCGAGGAACAGGGCCGCACTCGCGATCTCCCGCGCGTGGGCGAAGCGCCCCATCGGGAGGTGGACGAGCCTGCGGGCGGCCTGCTTGGGGTCGTCGGCGTAGAGGTCCCGCAGCAGCGGGGTGTCCACCGGCCCCGGGCAGAGGGCGTTGACCCGCACCCCGCGGCGCGCGAACTCCACGCCCAGCTCGCGCGAGAGCGAGAGCACGGCGCCCTTGGACGCGGTGTAGGAGATCTGGGAGACCGCGGCTCCCATCACGGCGACGAAGGACGCCGTGTTGATGACCGACCCGCCCCCGGCCTCGAGCAGGTGGGGGATGCCGTGCTTGCAGCACAGGAACACGCTGCGCACGTTGACCTCCTGCACGCGCTGCCAGGCCTCGAGGTCGGTGTCGAGCACGCTCCCGTCCTCGGCGGGGTTGATCCCGGCGTTGTTGAACAGGACGTCGATGTGCCCGAGCTCCGATCGCACCCGCTCGTAGAGCCCGCGCACCTGCTCCTCGTCGGTCACGTCGGCCTCGAGCGCGAGGTCGCCGACCGAGTCGGGGCTGAGGTCGACGCCCACCACCCGGGCCCCCTCCTCGCCGAACAGGCGCGCCGTCTCGGCGCCGATCCCGCTCGCGGCGCCGGTGATCACACAGACCTTGCCGTCGAGCCTGCCCAACGCTCAGCCCTCCGGGGTGGCGTAGAACACGTTCTTCACGTCGGTGTAGTGCTCCAGCGCGTCGGGGCCGAGCTCCCGCCCGACGCCGGACTGCTTCATGCCGCCGAAGGGCGTGGTCACCCGAACCGAGGTGTTCGAGTTGATCGACACCACTCCGCACTCCATCGCGCGCGCGACTCGCAGCGCCCGGGCCCCGTCGCGCGTCCAGACCGAGCCCGAGAGACCGTAGATCGTGTCGTTGGCCAGGCGCACCGCGTCGGCCTCGTCCTCGAACGGGATGACGCACACCACGGGCCCGAAGATCTCCTCGCGGGCCGCGCGGTCGTGGTTGGACACCGGCCCGAGCACCGTGGGCGGAAACCAGAAGCCGCTGCCTTCCGGGGCGCTGCCCTGAGCCGCCACCGGCGCGCCGTCGTTCAGGTAGGAGCCCACGCTCGCCCGCTGCCCCTCCGAGATGAGCGGGCCCATCTCCGTGGCTTCGCTCAGGGGATCGCCCACCTCGACGCCGCTGACCGCCTCGGCCATCAGGTCCATGAAGCGCTCCAATGCCGAGCGCTCCACGAGGATGCGCGAGCGCGCGCAGCAGTCCTGACCGGCGTTGCCGAACACGGCCGCCGGCGCCGCCGCCGCGGCCTCCGGGAGATCGGCATCGGCGAAGACCACGTTGGCCGACTTGCCGCCCAGCTCGAGGGTGACCCGCTTGATGGTCTCCGCCGCGCCCGCGGCGATGCCGCGGCCGACCTCGGTCGAGCCGGTGAAGGCGATCTTGGCCACGTCGGGGTGCTCGACCAGCCGGGCGCCGCAGACGCTGCCCGGCCCGGCGACCACGTTCAGCACGCCCTCCGGCACGCCGGCCTCGAGGGCGATGCGCTCCAGCTCGAGCGCGGTGAGCGGCGTGAGCTCCGCCGGCTTGAGCACCACGGTGTTGCCCGCGGCCAGGGCCGGGGCCACCTTCCACGAGGCGATGACCAGCGGGAAGTTCCAGGGCACGATCAGCCCCACGACTCCGAGCGGCTCACGGAAGGTCATGTCGACCCCGCCGGCCACCGGGATCGTCTGGCCCAGCAGCCGCTCGGGGGCGCCGGCGTAGTAGCGGAAGGTGTCGACCACCATGCCCATCTCGCCGCGGGCGTCGGTGATCGGCTTGCCCGCGTTGCGCGCCTCGATCACGGCGAGGCTCTCGGCCTCCGAGGCCAGGGCGTCGGCCAGCCGGTGCATGAGCGCGGCCCGGTCGCCCGGGGCGAGCGCCCGCCAGGCGGGAAACGCCTTGCCGAGCTCGCTCGACCGCGACGTCGACCTCCTCGCGCCCCGCGCGCGGGATCTCGGCCATCACCTCGGCGGTGGCCGGCTCCACCACGGAGATCATCGTGCGCCCGCCTCCACCCGGGCGGCCTCCACCAGTGAGCGCACCACGCGGCTCCGGGTGTCCTCCTCGGGGTGCCAGAGCACGCCGAGGGCGAACCGGGAGGCGGGAAGCTCGAGCGCCTCCACCACCTCGTCGGGCTCCGACCAGCCGGTGGCCACGACGCCCTCCCCCAGCTCCTCGATCCCCTGGTGGTGGTGGGACTTGACCTCCAGCCGCTCGGCGCCCGCCGCGCGCTCGGCCAGCGAGCCGGGACGAAGGCGCACGGCGTGGTCGCCGAAGGTCCCCGGCGTGTGGCGGTGGCCGGTGTGGCCCAGCAGGTCCGGGAGGTGCTGGGCGATGGTGCCCCCGGCGGCGACGTTCAGCATCTGCATGCCGCGGCAGATGCCGAGCACCGGCAGCTCGCGCTCGAGCGCGCGGTGCGCGACGCCGAGCTCGAAGCGATCGCGCTCGGGCCAGGTTCCCTTGGTCTCGGGATGCGGCCGGGCCCCGTAGGAGCCCGGGTCCACGTCGGAGCCCCCGGCGAGGATCAGCGCGTCGAGGCGGTCGAGCAGGTCGTCCGGGGCCTCCGCGGCCGCGTCGTCGGGAGGCAGGACCACCGCGAGCGCTCCCGCGTCCTGCACCGACCGGGCGTAGGAGCGCGGCACCATGACCACGGTCTCCTCCCAGGCCCCCCAGCGCGCGCGCTCGACGGCGGAGAGGATGCCGACGACCACCGTCACCCTCCGTCACAGCCTCTCGAAGCCCCTGAACTTCTCCCAGTCCGTGACCGCGGACTCGAACGCCTCGAGCTCCACGTTGGCGTGGTTGAGGTAGTGGTCGACCACCTCCTGGCCGAAGGCCTCGCGCGCCACGGCGCTCTCGGCGAACAGGTCGCGCGCCGCGTACAGCGTGTTGGGCACCTGCGGAGCGTCGGACTCGTAGGCGTTGCCCTCGAGCGGCGGCTCGAGCTCCAGCTCGTTCTCGATCCCGTGCAGCCCGGCGGCGATCATCGCGGCCAGGGCGAGGTAGGGGTTCACGTCGGCCCCGGGCAGGCGGTTCTCGATCCGCAGCGAGGGGCCGTGGCCCACCGAGCGGAGCGAGCAGGTGCGGTTGTCGCGCCCCCACGCCACGGCCGTGGGCGCGAAGGAGCCCTTCGCGAAGCGCTTGTAGGAGTTCACGTGGGGCGCGAAGAACAGCGTGAGCTCGCGCATGCAGGCCAGCTGCCCGGCCACGAAGCGATTGAACAGCGTCTCGTCCTCGCCGAAGGCGTTCACGCCGTCCTCGCTGCCCAGCGAGCAGTGGATGTGGCAGGAGTTGCCCTCGAGCTCGTTGAGCTTGGCGATGAAGGTGATCGCCATCTCCTCCTGGGCGGCGATCTCCTTGGCGCCGTTCTTGTAGATCGCGTGATCGTCGGCCACGCGCAGGGCCTGCCCGTAGTGGAAGTTGATCTCGTGCTGGCCGAAGTTGCACTCGCCCTTGGAGTTCTCCACGGCCATCCCGGCGCCCGCCATCTCGTTGCGGATCCGGCGGATCAGGGGCTCGACCCGCGCCGTGCCCAGCAGCGAGTAGTCGACGTTGTAGAGGTTGGCCGGCTCGAGGTCGCGGTAGCCGCGCCGCCACGCGTCCTCGTAGGTGTTGCGGAACACGATGAACTCGAGCTCGGTGCCCGCGTAGGCGGTGAGGCCGCGCTCGGCCAGCCGGTCGAGCTGGCGCCGCAGGATCTGCCGGGGCGAGGCCACCACGGGCTCGCCGTCCTCCCACTGCACGTCGGCCATGACCATCACGGTGGCCTCCTGCCACGGCACCGGGCGCAGCGTGTGACAGGTCGGGCTTCATCTCGAAGTCGCCGTAGCCGCGCGCCCAGGACGACATCGCGTAGCCGTCCACGGTGTCCATGTCCACGTCGACGGCCAGCAGGTAGTTGCAGCCCTCGGCTCCGTGCTCGACCACCTCGTCGACGAAGTGCGTGGCGGTGAGCCGCTTGCCCTGGAGGCGGCCCTCCATGTCGGCGATGGCGAGCAGCACGGTGTCCACCGTGCCGTCGTCCACCGCCTTCTTCAGGTCGTCGAGCTTCATGTGGCGGCGGGCGGATCGAGCGGCTTCTCCTCCTTGATCCCCATGCCCTCGTCGAACTCGATCTGGCGGATCGGGCCCTTGTAGCGCTTGTTGGCGCCGAGGACCCAGGCGAGGCCGATGCCCAGGAAGACGAGGCCGACCGCCAGCGGCGTGTAGTTGAACGCGTTCCAGTCGAAGTCGGACTCCCACGGCACTCCCGTGCTGAAGAAGGGCAGGCACAGGACCACCAGCATGATGGCCACGAACACCACGGCGATCGGATTGATCCACCGGTACTTCTCGCCGAGCGTCCACGAGCCGGGCTCGAACGCGTCGCCCGCGCGCCAGCGCAGGTACACCGGCGCCACGTAGGCGATGTAGAGCCCGATCGTCCCGATCGAGGTGACCGCGATCAGCGCGACCGGAGGAACGAATGTCGCCCTTGCCCGGCAGCGCCGGGATGGTCAGCAGAAACGCGGCCAGGGAGCTGCCGAGCACGGCCATGACCGGCACGCCCTTGGCGCTCACCCGGCTCCAGAGCTTCCAGCCCGGAACGGCGCGGTCGCGCGAGAAGGCGAAGAACGTGCGCGAGCTGCTGGTCACGCACGCCATGCCGCAGAAGAGCTGGCCGATGACCGCGATCAGGATGATCGCCTCGGCCCAGTTCTGGTTCATCTCGGCGGAGGTGAAGACCGAGAGCGAGGTGCCGAACGCCTCGTTGACGGCGGCGACGTCGGTCGCGGCGAAGGTGATCGCCAGCAGCACGAACCAGCCGATCAGCGCCGAGCTGGCCACCGACTGCCAGACGCCCTTGGCCGCCGCCTCCTCGGCCTCCCGCGTCTCCTCGGCGACGTGCGCGGAGGCGTCGTAGCCGGTGATCGTGTACATGGTCAGCAGGAAGCCCGGCGGGCAGGATGAACCACCAGTACATGCTCATCGCGAAGCCGGAGTTGTTGATCCGCTCGGTGAAGACGAAGTCGACGCTCTGGTGGCGCTCGGGCACGATGATCAGGATCCCGATGATCACCGCCACCCCGACCACGTGCCAGACCACCGAGATGGTGCCGAACAGCGCGACCAGGTGCGCGGAGTAGATGTTGATCAGCGAGTGGACGATCAGGATCAGCACGAAGAGCCAGAAGATCTCCGCCAGCACGTGCGCGTCGTCGGCGAAGTTGACGAAGCCGAGGTCCCAGCCCCAGAGGCCGAACAGGGAGTGCATGAAGAACGCGCAGAAGTAGTCGACCGACGCGACGACGCCGATGATCCCGACCACGTTGAACCAGCCCGTGAACCACGACCAGCCCGCGCCTCCGAGCCTGTGCGCCCACCAGTACGGACCGCCGGCGGTCGGGTAGGCCGAGGTGAGCTCGGACATGCTGATGGCGACGGTGAAGATGATCATCGCGATCACCGGCCAGCCGATCGAGATGGCGATCGGCCCGCCGAAGTTCCACGCCTGGCCGTAGAGCGTGAAGCAGCCCGCGAGGACGGAGATGATCGAGAACGAGATGGCGAAGTTCGCGAACCGCGACCAGCCGCGATTCAGCTCCTGCTTGTAGCCCAGCTCCTCGAGCTTCTGCGCGTCGCGATCCACGGCTCTCTGCGCGTCATCCGCCATCTGGTCCCTCCTCCGGTGGGCACCGATACCGCTTATGCTTGGTACGGCAGGTAAAGGTGTGGTGATCCAACCTATGCTTGACGCGACTGTACGCCCGAGGTCTGACGAAAGTCAACCGGAGGGTTCGCCATGACCGACCTCACCCAGACACTCGGGCGGCTGGCGGCGATCCTCGGCGAGCCCGAGGGCGAGCCCGAGCCCCTCGACGGCGGCATCACCAACCGCAACTACAAGGTCTACTTCGGCGGCGTTGCCCTACGTGATCCGCGAGCCCGGCAAGGACACCATCGCTGCTCGGAATCGACCGCGCGGCCGAGTGGGCCGCGTCGTGCGCCGCCGCGCGCGCCGGCGTGGGCCCCGCGGTACGGGCGATGCTCGACGATCCGCCGATCCTCGTGACCACCTTCGTCGAGGGCGAGCCCGTGACCGAGGAGCGAGCTCGTCGAGCCGGACCTGCTCGCCACCGTGGCGGGCGCCCTGCGCCAGATCCACGACAGCGGAGAGGACGCTGCCCTCGACCTTCTCGGCGTTCCGCATCGTGGAGGACTACGCGGCGACGATCACCGCGCCTCGGCGGGGAGGTGCCCGAGGGCCACGCGGCCGCGCATGAGCTCGCCCGCGACGATCGAGACGGGCGCTGCGCGGTCCCGACCACGAGCCGGTGCCCTGCCACAACGACCTGCTGGCCGGCAACATGCTCTTCGACGGCGAGACGTTGTGCATCGTGGACTGGGAGTACGCGGGCATGGGCGACCGCTTCTTCGACCTCGGCAACCTGGCGGTCAACAACGGATTCGACGAGGCCGCCGAGGAGAGCCTGCTCGAGTCCTACTTCGGCGAGCCCCCGACCCCGAGCCGGCTCGCCGCCCTGCGGCTGATGCGCTTCATGTCCGACTTCCGCGAGGCGATGTGGGGCGCGCTGCAGAGCGTGGTGTCCGAGCTCGACTTCGACTTCGAGGGCTACGCCGACCAGCATTTCGAGCAGGCTTCGTCGCACCGCCGCCGATCCCCGCTTCGGCGGTTGGCTCGAGGAGGCGCGTGTCGCCCCGGCGTGACCTGCCGGGCTCCGCGCGCTGCGTGATCATCGGCGGGGGCGTGGGCGGCACGTCGATCGCCTACCACCTGGCCGAGCTCGGCTACGACGACGTCGTGCTGCTCGAACGCAGCCAGCTCACGTCGGGATCGACCTTCCACTCCGCCGGGCTGGTGGGCCAGCTGCGCGACTCGGTCTCGCTGACCAAGATGATGATGTACTCGGTCTCGCTGTACCGGCGCCTCGGCGACGAGACGGAGTTCGATCCCGGCTGGGTCGAGTGCGGCGGCATCCGGCTCGCGTCGAGCGAGGAGCGCATGGAGGAGCTGCGCCGCCAGGCGGGCTGGGCGAAGACCTTCGGCCTGCCCATGGAGCTGATCTCCGCCGGGGAGGCCCAGGAGCTGTTCCCGCTCATGTCCACCGACGGCGTGCTCGGCGCGGCCTTCCTGCCCACCGACGGCTACCTCGATCCCTCGCAGCTCACCGATGGCGCTGGCCGACGGCGCCCGGCGCGGCGGCTGCGACATCCACCTCGACACCCGCGTGACCGGGATCGACGTGGCGCGACGGGCGCGTGCGCGCCGTGCGAGACCGACCGCGGGCGCATCGAGGCCGAGGTGGTGGTGAACGCCGGCGGCATGTACGCCGCCGAGATCGGCCGCCTCGCGGGCGTGCGCGTGCCGGTGGTGCCGATGTCGCACGAGTACCTGGTCACCCAGCCGTTCCGCGAGCGCGACGAGACCCGCCTGCCGACCCTCCGCGATCCCGACCTGCTCATCTACTTCCGCGAGGAGGGCGGCGGCCTGGTCATGGGCGGCTACGAGCGCCAGAGCGCGCCGGCGTTCCTGCCCGACGGCGAGGGCGGCTTCGACCGGATCCCGCCCGACTTCAACGGCCGCCTGCTCGAGGAGGACTGGGACCGCTTCGAGGAGATCGTGGCCAACTCGCGCCGCCGGGTTCCGGCGATGGACGACATCACGGTCACCAAGCTGATCAACGGCCCCGAGGGCTTCACCCCCGACAACGAGTTCTGCCTCGGGCGAGACCGAGGTGCACGGGCCTGTTCGTGGCCGCCGGCTTCTGCGCGCACGGACTGGCCGGGGCGGGCGGCATCGGCAAGGTGATGGCCGAGTGGATCGCCGACGGGCGAGCCGAGCCTCGACCTGTGGCAGATGGACGTGCGGCGCTTCGGCGCCCACTACCGCTCGCCCGCCTACACGGTCGCCCGCATCCGCGAGACCTACGAGACCTACTACGACATCCGCTACCCCGGCCACGAGCGCAGCGCCGGGCGCCCGCTGCGCGCGTCGAGCGCCAACGCGTGGCATCGCGAGCACGGCGCGGCGTTCGGCGAGAAGTCCGGCTGGGAGCGGGTCAACTGGTACGCCGCGAACGAGGCCGACGGCGACGAGTCGCTGCGCCCGCGCGGCTGGGCGGGGCGCCACTGGTCGCCGGCCATCGGCGTCGAGCACCGCGCGGTGCGCGAGGCGGCCTGCCTGTTCGACGAGTCGTCGTTCTCGAAGATGGAGATCTCCGGGCCGGGCGCGGCCGACCTGCTCGAGCGCCTGTGCGACAACCGCGTGGCCCGCGACGTCGGCAAGATCACCTACACCCAGATGCTCAACCGCCGGGGCGGCATCGAATGCGACTTCACGGTCGCGCGGCTCGACGAGGAGCGCTTCTCGATCGTGACCGGCACGGCGTTCGGCAACCACGACCGCGAGTGGATCCGCCGCCACCTGCCGCCGGCGACGGCAGCGTGCGGGTCACCGACGTGACCTCGGCCTGGGCGTGCTTCGGCCTCTGGGGCCCGCGCGCGCGCGACGTGCTCGCGCCGCTCACGCCGCAGGATCTCTCGAACGACGGCTTCCCCTACATGTCGCGTGCGCGAGACCACGCGTCGGCCACGTGCCGGTGCGCGCGCTGCGCGTGACCTTCGTCGGCGAGCTGGGCTGGGAGCTCTACTGCCCGACCGAGTACGGGCTCGGCCTGTGGCGCACGCCTGTGGGAGGCCGGGCGGCCGCACGGCCTGGTGGCCGGCGGCTACCGCGCGATCGACTCGGCGCGCCTCGAGAAGGGCTGCCGCGTGTGGGGCACCGACATCACCCCCGACGAGACGCCCTACGAGTCGGGCCTCGGCTTCTGCGTCAAGCTCGACAAGGAGTTCATCGGACGCGAGGCCCTCGAGTCCGAGCGCGGCAAGGCGCCGCGCGTCGAAGCTGCTGCTGCCTGGTGCTCGAGGACCCGCGCTCGGTCGCGCTCGGCAACGAGCCGGTGCGCGTGGGCAGCGACGTGCGCGGGCGGGTCACCAGCGGCGGCTACGGCTACACCGTCGGAGCGCTCGATCGCCTACGCGCGGCTGCCCACCGAGCACGCCGAGCCCGGAACCGAGGTGGCGGTCGAGGTGTTCGGCGAGTGGGTGGCGGGCGAGGTGGCCGCCGAGCCGCTGTTCGACCCGACGGGCGAGCGGATCCGCGCCTAGACGGGCGCCCTACGCCGGCGGGAGCAGCCCGGCGAGGATGTGCTCGGTGCCCTCGATGTGGTCGCGCATCAGCGTCACCGCGCGCCGGCTGTCGCGCCGGCGCAGCAGCGCGACCAGCCTGCCGTGCTGGGCGTTGGAGCGGGTCAGCACCTGCTCGGGGTGCGCGATGCGGGCGATCAGCGCGCTCATCTGCCCCTGCACCTCGGTCATGGTCGTGACCAGCCGCGGCGAGCGTGCGGCCTCGGCCACGCCGATGTGGAAGCGGATGTCGGCGCGGCGGTAGTCCTCGAAGTCGTCGGCCCCGGCCATCCGCTCGACCAGCTCCTCCAGCCGCTCGATGTCCTCGGCCTCGCGCGCGCTCGCAGGCGAGGATCGCGGCGCCCGTCTCCACGGCGACGCGCTCGTCGAGCACCGCCCAGGCCTCGGCGCCCAGCGGCTCGCGTCGGCGTGCTCGGCCAGCGGCGGCGCCTCGGAGACGAAGGTGCCGCCCCCGCGGCCGCGCTGCGAGATCGAGGTGCCCGCTCTGCACGAGCGTGGTGAGCGCCTGGCGCAGGGTGGAGCGCGAGATGTGCAGCTCGTCCGCCAGGTCGCGCTCGGCGGGCAGCCGGCTGCCGGCCGGGAGCAGTCCGAGCCGGATGGCCGTGCCCAGGCGCTCGACCGTCTCCTCGAACGTGGTCGGCGGCGCGACCGGCTCGAAGACCGCCTCCAGGGCGGCGCTGCGCTCCATCGTCGAAAAGGTACTCCTCCTCGAGCCTTTTCGACGCGGCTATGATCGCCGCCATGGACCTGCGCAGGGAGAGAGTCGTGGTCGAGACCGACCGCTACCGGGTCGAGGGCGACATGACGCTGCCCGCCGAGGGCTACGGAGCCGCCTGTCCGATCACGTGAACCGCCGCGACCTCGAGTTCTTCACGGTGCAGGACGCCGAGCTGACGCCGCTCGACGGCAAGGGGCCGGTGCGCAAGGCGCCGGTGCTGATGCTGGCGGCGCGCCACGTGCGGCTGATCGAGCCGGGCGCCGAAGCCTAGGAGCGCGGATGAGGGCCATGGCGATCGTGGGCGTGCTGGCCTCGGTGGCCGTGGCGGCGCTGCCGGCCGTCGCACGGGCCGGCACGCGCTCGGACTACAGGCAGGTGTTCTCCACCCCCGTTCCCGGCGCCTCGACCGGCACCGCGACCCGAATCGTCTACAGGCATCCCGACGACCCGGACGCGAAGCCGATCGCGGTGCGCCGCGAGGTGTTCACCTTCCCGGAGGGGACGGAGTTCGACAACTCGGTCGTGCCCGAGTGCAAGGTCTCCGACGAGGAGCTCGAGCAGCGGGGCAAGACGGCGTGTCCGCCCGAGAGCCGGATCGGCGGCGGGGTGGGCAACACGATGATGACCGGCTTCCCGCTGGCCGGCGAGTCGCCCCTGGAGGTCGACGCGTGGAACTACGCGTCGGGGGTCCTGCTGCTCGGCGCCGCGGCCCAGGCTCCCGGCCTGCGCAATGCCACCCGCGCGAGGCGCCAGGGACGGGTCGTCACGGTCGACATTCCGCGAAGCGACGGAGGGCCGCCCGACTCGGAGACCGTGCTCCGCCGGGTGCACAACATCTTCGAGGCCCGCTCGCTCGGCGATCGCGCCTACGTGCGCACCCCCCGCATCTGCCCGCCGAGTGGCGTCTGGACCTTCAGGGTGAGCTTCACCTGGGCCGACGGCGTCGTGACCGACGACGTCTCCAGGATGCCCTGCATGCGCGACCTCAAGCCGCCCGTCATCCGCATGAAGCGGGCCGCGCGGAGGGGCTGTTCCGCCCGCGGATTCCGCCTGCGTGTGAGCGTCCAGGACGCCTCGCCGCTCACCCGGGTTCAGGTGCGGCTGGACCGTCGCGTGCTCCGCACGACCACCGCCACCCGCTTCGTGCAGAGGGTCCGGCTGCGCCGGCTTCGGGCGGGGCGCCACCGCCTGTCGGTCATCGCGCGGGACGCGGCGGGCAACCGGTCGCGCCGGACGCTGCGGTTCACGCGCTGCGCTCCGGCGTAAGCGGGCTTGCCGAACCTCGTTCGACCGCCGCCGCTGTTTCGAAAGGCTTGGCAGAGGGAAGTGACCTCACGCCCAACCCCGCTACTACAGGAGCAGTCGCCTTGCGCAGAGCCGTCGCCGTACTCGTTGCCTCCACCGCGCTTCTGGCACTGTCCGCGCCCGGTGCCGTCGCCCAGGTCGCGGCGGACCTGGACGGTGAGCTCTTGCGCGCGTATCCAGGGGAGCCGGGAGCAACCGTCACGGAGCTCGCGCGAAGCTGCGATCCAGATGGTGTCGCCACGCTCACGCTGAGGGCGGAAGGACCGGCGACCGGCCCGTATCCTAGTACTCGATCGCGCCGGTGCGCTCGAGGTCGTCGAGGTTGATCGCTTCGACGTCGAGGACGAGCTCGATCTCGTTGCTCAACGACCACGCCGCCGCCGGGGAGCTCGTCCTGCCAGGAGACGCCGAAGTCGTGGCGGTCGATTCGCGCGGTCGCCTCGAAGCCGATCCGGCGCATCTCGCCCTTGTTCTCGTCTCCCTCCCACCACGGCGTCTTCCACTCGCCGATGTAGGCGACGTCGAGCGGGACCGTCGCGCGTCACGCCGCGGATCGTCAGCTCGACCTCGCCCTTGAAGGCGGTCTCGGCGGTGCGCTCGGTGAACCGGCCGCTGAAGGTGATCTTGGGATGGTTCTCGACGTCGAAGAAGTCGGCGCTGCGCAGGTGCGCGTCGCGCGGCGGGCTCGCCGGTCCAGATCCCGGTCGCGTCGATCTCGCCCTCGAAGGTCGCGTCGAGGCAGCGGTCCCAGTCGAGCTCGAGCTGCCCGTGGATGTCCTTGAACAGGCCGCGGACCCAGGTGACCATCATGTGCCGGGCGCGGAACTCGGCCTCGGTATGGCCCGGTTCGAACATCCAGGTGGCCATCAGGAGCAGCGGCACGACCTCGCCCGCAAGGAGCTCGACCTGGCGGGGCGAGGGGTCGACGGGCCAGAACACGAGCGTGTCGAAGCCGTCCTCTGCGAAGCCGCGTGAGCGTCTCGGCCCACCACTCGGGCGGCCCGGCGAGCGGTTCGCCCATCAGGTAGCCGACGGGGAGCCGCCCGGCGGGCGGAGTTCGGCTCTCGCCGATGACGCCCTGCAGGTTCAGCACCCGGCGTATGCGCCGCGGATCGCGACCGGCCTCCGCGGCGGCCGCGTCGATCCGCTCGTGACCGGCCCGCAGCTCGTCGGCGCTCAGCACGCCGAGCGACGGAACCCAGCCGTCGGCCTTGCGCCCGACGAGCCGGAGCATGCGCGGCTTGAAGGCGCCGAGCCAGATGCCCATCGGGTGCGCGGGCGGCGGCCCGGGCCGCGCGTCTTCGAGCCTGTAGTGCTTCCCCTCGAAGGACACCGAGCGCTCGCTCGACCACATCAGCCGGATCACCTCGATCGCCTCCTCGAGCGCGTCCACCGACTCGCCCGGACTCCGGCGAGGGCCGCCCATGCGCGCGATCTGGTCCTGGATGGCGCCCGCGCCGAGGCCGAGCTCGAAGCGGCCGCCGCTCAACACGTCGAGCGACGCGCCGCCTTGGCCATCACCGCGGGCGGCCGCAGCGGCAGGTTCGCGACGTCGGTGAAGAACGAGATGCGCTTCGTCTCGGCCAGCAGCGTCGGTATCAACGACCACGTGTCGAGGAAGTGGCTCTGGTAGGGGTGGTCCTGGATGCCGACGAGGTCGAGGCCGGCTTCGTCGGCCGCGCCCACCAGCTCGCGGATGCGATCGAGCGTGTCGGTCGCCGGCACGACGGAGATCCCGACTTGGAGGGCAGGCTCAGCGGTCATGACACCTCGCGGACGCGCCGGACGGTGGCTTCAATGCTGCGCTCCTCGTAGTCGAGGTGGGCGAGCAGGTTCTCGCGGAGAGCCCGAAGCGTGTCGACGACCGCGTTGCGCGGCCTGCTGGCCGTCGTCGTATTCGAGCGCCTTGGCCGCGGCCTCGACGGCGTCGAGGTCGTCGGAGACGCGGCGATGCTCGCCCTGGAGACGGTCGATGACCGGGTTGATGGCCGGGTTGGTCTCGCGCAGCTCGGCGAAGAAGTCGGCGTCTTCGGCGCCGTGGTGGGAGTGGACGAAGCTGCAGTAGCGCAGGCAGTTGATCTGCAACCGCCAGAGCATGCTGTCTCGCTTGAGGGCGTGCACCTGCCGGCGTAGCTCCTCCGCGTCGGCGCCGTCGAGGGCCTGTGTCCGCGAGCGCTTCAATGAGGTCGAGATCGCGGCGGATGTGGGCGTGGACGGCAAGCAGGGCCTCGTACATCCAGCTGCCCGCGAGCCGTCTCGGGCCTCGCCTCGAAGCTGGTCATCGTCGGCTCCATCTCAGGCGGCGACCAAGTCCCGCTCGACCTCCGCGACCAGCTCGCTGACGATTCCCTCGAGGGTGCTGTGGTGCTGGTCGTCGTGGAGGCGACCGTCCTCGTGGAAGGCCGTGTGCGCTGCCGCAACCGGCAGGTCGCGGTCGAGCACCCGGGCGCCTATCGCCCCGAGCACCTTGCGCAGCTCGGCCTGGGCCCAGACGCCTCCGAACATGCCCGTGCTGGCGCCGATCACGGCCACCGGCTTGCCCCGCAGGGAGTTCTCCGGGAACGGCCGCGAGGCCCAGTCGAGGGCGTTCTTCAGCACACCGGGGATCGAGGCGTTGTACTCGGGCGTGGCGAACAGGACCGCGTCGGCGGACGCGATCGCCTCGCGCAGCGCGGTCACCGCCGGCGGCGCGGGCTCAACGTCGTCGTCCACGTCGTAGGGCGGTATCGCCTTCAGACCGCCGAACCAGTCGAGCGCGACTCCGGGCGGCAGCAGGTCCGCTGCCGCCCGGAGCAGCTCGCTGTTGTGCGATCCGCGGCGGAGGCTGCCCGAGATGCCGAGGATCCGCATCGGTCTACGCCTCCTTCACGAGCTCCAGCGAAACCAGGAGCTTCACGTCGTTGCCGAGGACGGAGCCGCCGCCAGGCAGGTCCATCTGCCAGCCGAGGCCGAACTCGGTCCGGTCGATCACCGTCTCGAGCGCCACCGAGGAGTGCTGGTTACCCATCGGGTCCTCGATCGGCCGGCCGACGCGCCCACGCGCCTCGACGGGCCGCGTGATGCCCTTGATCGTGAGCTCACCGTCCGCGATCACCTCGTCGCCGTCCTGACGGAAGGCCGGTCGAGCGAAACCGCAGCTCGGGATGGCGCTCCGCGTCCAGGAACTCCGGCGACAGCACGTGCGGGCGCAGCTGGTCGTCCTGGACGTCGAAGCTCTCGACCCGCGCGGCTTCCCTCGAGCTCGACGCCGTCGGGACCGGACACGAGGCTCGCGTCGAAGTCCGTGAAGCCCGCACCGAAGATGGAGACGCCCATGTGCTGGACCTCGATCCGCACCGAGGAATGCAGCCGGTCTGCCTGCCAGGTGCCGGTCGGCACCGCCTGCTCCAGAACGCTCATTTCGTCCCTTTCTCATCTGCTTATCGGACCGTGGTCCGCTTACGAGGAAGAAGTGTAGCAGTCAACCGGACCTGGTCCGGTTCTATGATTGGCTGGCGGATGTCTCTTCTCGCTGGCAACCTCACGCTCCTGATGCCGTCCCACCGTGAGCCGATCGAGCTACCCGTGCTGGAGGACCTCCGCCCCCCGCGCGCCGACGCGGCTCGCAACGCGGCGCGCATCCTCGACGCGTGCGAGCGCCTCTTCTCGGAGCGCGGGGTGGAGAACGTGTCGATGGACGACATCGCGGCGGAGGCCGGCGTCGGAAAGGGCACGCTCTTCCGCCGCTTCGGCGATCGCGCGGGCCTGGCGCGCGCGGTGATCAGCGAGCGCGCGCGGCGCTTCCAGGAGGAGCTGATCCGGGGCGAGCCGCCGCTCGGTCCCGGCGCGCCGGCACGCGACCGGCTGATCGCCTTCGCGACCGGCCTCGCCGAGCACCTGGACCGCGACGGCGAACTGATACGGATCGCCGAGGCGACCGCGCCCCACGACGACGCCGTCTACCGTTTCTACCGCACGCACGTGGAGCTGCTCGTGCGCGAGGCCGACCCCGAGGCGGACGCCGAGTTCATCGCCGACGCCCTGCTCGCGATGCTGACGGCGCGGGTGTTCCTCTACATGCGGATCGCGCGGGAGCTGCCGCTCGAGCGCATCATCGAGGGCTGGACAGACTGCAACACCACGACACAGGTTATCGCGGGTCGCCGCACGCGATTTCGAGCCGTCTGCGCGCAGCCGCCGGCGAGGTCGCGGTCCTCGGTCATCAACACGGCGCAATCAACTGGCTCCAGGCACTGCGGTACTGGCCCGACCTCCCGGCCCGGGTCTCGGACTACATCTCACTCGCCACGCCGCACCGCGGCACCGACGCGGCCCGGTCCTACTGCGACCGGATGTCGGCGTGTCCGCCGGCCGTCTGGCAGATCGCCACCGGCTCTCGTCTGCTCACCAAGCTGACCCAAGTCCAGGCTCCGCGCGGCCCTTCCTACACGTCGATCGCCACCGCCTACGACGTGCTCGTCACCCCCGCACCCGAAGCCAGCCACATGGCGGGCGCGCGGAACATCGTGTTGCAGGACATCTGACCGGGACGACCGGTCGACCACTTCACGATCCTCACCGACGACCTTGCTCGCCGCGCTCCTTCGAAGCCCTCGGACACCGGGTCCCGGGGAGCCCGCGCGTGATCGACCCTGCTCGGGCTCAGCCGGGCCCGGGGAGACGCGCCGAGGCGTCAGAGACCGAGCCCCTGCACGCCCGCTCGCCCCAGCCGAGGTGGTGGGCGACCTCGTGGCGCAGCGTGCGCTCGACCTGCGCGCGCAGCAGCTCCGGGTCGTGCCCGAAGTCGCGCTCGAGGGTGTCGCGGTAGATCACGATCCGGTCCGGGTAGTTCTCGCGGGCCACGGTGTCGCCGATGTAGTGGCCGTAGGCGCGGTGCTCGCGCCCGCGGTGCGAGACCACCACCGGGGTGTCCTCCAGCAGGTCCCGGAACTCGGCGGGCAGGGCGTCGATGGCCTCCTCGACCAGGGCGTCGAACTCGGTCGGCGGCTCCTCGGGCGGGGGCTCCTGGGCGAGCCGCTCGCTGCGCTCGGTCACGCGCTCGATCTCCCCCTCGCTCGGCCCGTCGCCCATCAGCGCGACGGTGACCCACGCGGTGATCGACGACCAGGGCGCCGGCGCCGAGGATCAGCGTGATCAGATCCTCCGCCCCCGACAGCGAGGGCGGGTTGAGCAGGAAGAGCAGGGTGCCCACCACGAAGGCCGCCGCCGCGGCTGATCGCAACGGGCCTCGTAGGGCTTCTCTCACCCCCTGGAGGCTAGAGAGCGGCTACTCCGGCACGACCACGAGCTTGACGCCCGGCCCCTCGCGCTGGCGCTCCCACGCGGCGGCGGCGTCGGCGAGGGGCACCGTCTCGACCGGCACCGTCAGCTCCCCTGCGCCCGCGTGCTTGACCATCCTGGTGAAGGCGGCGCGGCGCACCTCGACCGGGGTGGCGGCGTTGGTGTGACCGAGGATCGAGAGGCTCTTCCCCCGCACGTCCGCGGAGGGGATGGTGGCCTCCGCCCCGGCCGACTGGCCGATCTGAACGATGCGCGCCCAGCTGCTCGCGGCGTGTATGGCCGCGGCGCCGGGCTCGCCCCAGAGCGGATCGACGATCACGTCGAGGCCCCCCACCGCCGCCTCGCGGAACGCCTCGGCCAGGTCGTCGGCGGAGTCGAGCTTGACCGCGGCGTCGGCGCCCAGCTCGCCCGCGCGCGCGAGTCCCTCCTCGCTGCGCGCCGCGGCCACCACGTAGCCGGCGCCCAGAAGCTTCGCCGCCTGCACGGCGATCTGGCCCACCACGCCGCTGGCGCCGAGCACCAGCACCGTCTCCCCCTCCCGGAGCTCCGCCCTCCACTCGAGCGCGAGCCAGGCGGCGAGGCCGGCGATGCCGAAGGCCACGGCCAGCTCGGCGGGCACTTCGCCGGGCACCGGGAAGAGCGCCTCGGTGTCGACCGCCGCGCGCTCGGCCAGCGACCCGCCGGGCGGGACCGGCCTGTCGAAGTACACGAGCTCGCCTCCCGCGGTGCGCCCCACGCCCTCCCTGCCCACCACCGACGGCAGGTCCGGGGCGCCGGCGTAGAAGGAGCCGGACGCGAGGGCGATGTCGACGGGGTTCAGGCCGGCGGCCAGCACCTCGACCACCTCCTGGCCGTCGCCCGCCTCGGGCTCCTCGAACTCGCCGACCTCGGGGGTCGACGCCGTGCTCGGTGAGGATCGCCGCCTTCATGCCCGTTCGCTACCCGCTGCTCGGCGAGAGCAAGCGGACGGATATCGTCGGGCCGGTGATCCAGCGAGGCCAGAGGGTCCCCGTGCCTCGCCGAGTACGGGTTCTGGCGGCCGGCGGAACGATCGCGATGACCGGCTCGGGCGGAGCCACGCCCGACCTCGACGCGGACGCGCTGATCGCCGCGCTCCCGGCGCTGGCGGAGGATCACGTGGGCCTCGAGGCGCGCCAGGTGGTGAACCTGCCCAGCGCCCACCTGACGCTGGACGACCAGCTCACGATCTGCCGCGAGGCGCGCGACGCGGCCCGCCGCGGCGTGGGCGTCGTCGTGACCCACGGCACCGACACGCTCGAGGAGACGGCGATGCTCTGCGACGTCCTCCACGACGCCGAGGCGCCGATCGTCTTCACCGGCGCCATCCGTCCCGCCTCGGCGCCCGGCGCGGACGGCCCCGCCAACCTCGGCGACGCGGTCATGGTGGCCTCGAGCGAGGCGGCCGCCGGCCAGGGGGTGCTCGTCTGCTTCGGGGGCGAGATCCACCACGCCCGCTGCGTGCGAAAGACCGACACGACGTCGCTCGTCGCCTTCTCGTCGCCCCAGACGGGACCGCTGGGTCGCGTGACCGAGGATCACGCCACGATCTGGTCGCGCGTGCCGCGCAACCCGCCGCTCGACCCGCCCGACCTCAACCGGCGGGTGCTCATCGTGCCCACCACCTCGGGGGACGACGGATCGCTCGCCCGCGCCGCGCTCGACACCGAGCCCGACGGTGTGGTGATCGGCACCCTCGGCGCCGGGCACCTGGCCCCCGAGCTGCTCGACCTGTGGGCGCAGGCCGCCGAGCGGATCCCGGTGATCGCCTACTGCCGTTCCGAGCGCGGGGTGATCCTCACCGCCACCTACGGCTACCCGGGCTCGGAGCGCGATCTGCGCGGCAGCGGGATCATCCCGGCGGGGTTCCTGTCACCCCAGGCCGCGCGGATGAAGCTCCTGGCCTGCCTGGCCGCGGGCCTCTCGATCGAGGAGGTCAGGTACCTCTTCGGCCAGGACGACGGCTAGTCGCGGTCGCGCCGCCCGGTGAGCAGGAAGGCCGCCAGGGCGAAGAAGACCACCATGAAGAGCACGAGCACCACCGCGTACTGCACGGGGCGGCCGGTGAAGAAGGAGTCGCCGTATCCCAGCGCCAGCTGCTTGTCGGGCACCATGCGCTCCTGCATGTCCACCGCGGTGCCGGTCCCCGCGAGGCCCCAGCGGGCGAAGACCACGGTGGAGAGGGCCTCGACCACCCCGGTCATCCGCTCCGGCGCGACCACGGCGCCCGCGAACAGCAGCTGAGGGATCAGCGTCAGCGGGATGACGCTCGTGGCCTGGTCCTCACTCGACGCGGCGGCCGAGACCACCAGCCCGACCCCGACCGCCACCCAGCTCGAGAGGACCAGCAGAACGGTGATGGCCGCGTAGGAGGAGGCCGGCTCGTCGAGCGGCCGCAGCGCGAGCACGAAGTAGGTGAGCGCGATCGTCTGCAGGGCAGTGACGCCGAAGAGCACGGTGGCCTTCGAGAGCAGGTAGGCGCTCCACTTCACGCCCACGGCGGCCTCCCGCGTGCTCACCGCGCGCTCCTTGACGATCTCCCGGGAGGCGTCGATCAGGCCGAACCAGATCGCCGTGGTCACGAGCAGGAACAGCAGCTGGATCTGCTCTCGCGGCTGACCGGGCGCACCGCCCGAGCCGACCCTGGTGAACACCCCGGTCTGGAAGAGGAAGGCGATGCCGAGCGCGATGAGCGGCACCTGTCCGAAGAGGGTGAAGGCGTTGCGCCGGTCGCGTACGAAGAGCCGCAGGTAGCGGCTCACGAGCACGCCCGTCTGCGCGCCGCGCCGCGCGCCTGACCGGCCTGCACGGCGTCGGGCTCCGTCGCCTGGCCGCCGCGGGCTCCGCGACGCCCTGGCGCTCCTCCAGCCGCGCCCGCCACTCGGAGGCCGGACGCTCCTCGAGGGCCACGTAGATCTTGTCGTGCGAGGGCACGCCGAAGAACTCGAGCGCGTCGGCCGGCGAGCCGCGGAAGCACATCTCGCCGCCGCGGGAGAGCACCACCAGGGTGTCGCAGACGGACAGGCTCTGGGTGGCGTGGGTCACCAGCACCACCCCGCGCGCGGCGGGCCGCGCGAGGTAGCGGAAGAGGTCCATCATCTGAACCTCGAGCGCGGGGTCGAGGCCCGTGGTGGGCTCGTCGAGGAAGAGCAGGCTCGGCCGGTGCAGCAGCTCCGAGCCCACCCCCACCCGCTTGCGCTGACCGCCCGAGAGGTGTCCGATGCGGGTGCGCCGGTGGGGCTCGAGGGACAGCTCGGCCAGCACGCGGTCCACGGTGGCGCTCACGTCGCGGGCGTCGACGCCCGAGAGACGCAGGCGGGCGGCGTACGACAGGGCCTCGTCCACCGAGAGCAGCGGATGCACGATCTCGTCCTGGGGCACGTAGCCCACGTCGGTCAGCCGGGTGGCCACCGGCTCTCCGTTGAGGGTCACGCGGCCCGCGCTGGGACGGCTCACGCCCGCCAGCGCGCGAAGCAGGGTGGTCTTGCCCGAGCCGCTCTCCCCGATGACGGCCACCAGCTCGCCCGGGCTGACCGACAGCGACACGGGCTTGAGGATGTCCTTGCCGTCGCGACGCACGGCGACGCCCGTGGCCTCGAGGCGCAGAGCCGCCCGCTCGTGCCGGGAGGCGAAGCGCGATCCGTCGAAGCGCAGGCGGTGCGGGCCGATCTCGATGAGCGACCCGTCCTCGATCACGGCGCGACGGATCGACCGGCCGTCGAGCTTCGTGCCGCCCTCGGAGTCGAGGTCGCGCAGCTCGAGCTCGCCGCCGCTCGGCACCACCGTCGCGTGGAAGCGCGAGACCCCGGCGCCCCCCAGCACCACGTCGTTGCTGTTGGCCCGCCCGAAGGTCAGCTCGCCGCCCTCGAAGGCGACGACCATCTCGTTCTCCTGAGCTTGCCCGGCCACGGTGAGTAGAGATACACCACCGGCTACAGGTACGACAGCGGGTCGACCGGGCGACCGCGCACGCGCGTCTCGAAGTGCAGGTGATCTCCGAAGCAGTGCCCCGTGCAACCCACGAGGCCGATCGGCTCCCCCTGGCGGACCAGCGCGCCCCTGCGGGTGAGGAACCTCGACAGGTGGGCGTAGCAGGTGGTCAGCTCGGTGGTGTGCTCGACGCAGACGTAGTTGCCGTACCCGCCCGTGGGGGCGGCCAGGACCACGCCCCCGTCCTGGGAGGCCCGGATCACCGTGCCCGCGGGGGCCGCGATGTCCACGCCGGCGTGCAGCCGGCCCCAGCGCTGGCCGAAGGGCGAGACCACCGAGCCGGGCACGGGCCAGGCCAGTCCGCCGGCGCCGAGCCGAAGCGGCGCGTCGAAGAACGCGCCCGCGTCCCCGCTCAGCGCGAGCGTGACCCGCCGCTGCTCGGCCTCGAGGGCCCGCAGGTGGTCCAGCTCGCGCCGGAGCTGCTTGTTCTGGGCCAGCACCCGGGCCGGAGGCCGCTCGCCGTCCGTGGCCGCCTCGGCCTCGGCGGCGGACCGGTTGCCGGGCGGAAGCACCTCCACCACCGTGGCCCGGGGCCCGGGCACGGGCCCCGCTTCGCGGCGGGCCCTCAGCGCCTCGCGCGGCGAGACGCTCGTCGAGCCGCGGCTCGGAGGAGGCCCGCGGCTCAGCTTCCGGCTCGATCCCTCCTCCGAACCGCAGCCGGCGGCGATGGCGGCCGCGCCGGCCAGGGCGACGACCAGGCGCCTCATGCGCGTAGGCGGTAGCCCTTGGAGAAGAGGCGGTGGTTGACCGCGAAGAGCGCGAGCGTGGCCGCGGAGAGCAGCCCGAGCGAGAGGGCGATGTTCACCTCGGAGTAGCCGAGGAAGCCGTAGCGCACCAGCCCGATCATGTAGTAGACCGGGTCGAGGTGGGTCAGCGTCTGGAACGGCTCGGGCAGCAGCGACGCCGAGTAGAAGACGCCGCCGAGGAAGATCAGCGGCTGGAGCACGAAGGTCTGGGCGAAGGAGACGTCGTCGAACTGCTCGGCCCGCACCCCCACGAGCACGCCGAGCTGCGCGAAGAAGAAGCCGACGAGGAAGAGCGACGGCGCCAGGACGAGGATGTGGTCGACCGGGACGCCGACCAGGATGGACGCGGCCGTGAAGGTCAGCGCGGCCACGATCATCCCGCGCAGGAAGCCGCCCAGCGAGAAGGCCAGCAGCAGCTCGAGTCGGCGAGGCCGGGGACGAGAGCTGGTCGTCGATCGCGCGCTGGAACTTCTGCTGGAGGATCGACGAGGAGTTGTTGGCGAAGGCGTTGATCGCCCAGGCCATCATGATCAGGCCGGGGATGATGAAGACCACGTAGTCGATGCCGTGGAGCTTGTCGATCCTCGAGCCGAGCGCCGCGCCGAAGACCGAGATGTAGAGAAACGTCTCGAGCAGCGGCGCGCCGAGCGTCTGGCGCTTGATCTTGAAGAAGCGGTTGACCTCGCGGCGCACGAGGCTGAAGAAGCGGATCTGCTTTGCGCTCACGGCACGACTTCCTCGGCCGCGACGTGCGCGCGCGAGAGCTCCTTGCGGCCCACGAGCTCCAGGTAGGCGTCCTCCAGGCTCGCGACTCCGAACTGGGCGGCCAGCTCGGGGCTCGTGCCTCGCGCGACGATCCGCCCGTCGTTGATGAAGGCGATCCTGTCGCAGAGGCGCTCGGCCTCCTCGAGGTAGTGCGTGGTGAGCAGGATCGTCGTGCCCTCCTCGTTGATGCGCTGCACGTACTGCCACAGCTCGAGGCGAAGCTCCACGTCGACCCCGGCGGTCGGCTCGTCGAGGATCAGCAGCCGGGGCCGGTGCATCAGCGCGCGCGCCAGGATCAGCCGGCGCTTCATGCCGCCCGACAGCGTGCGCGTTCGCTCGTCGCGCTTGTCCGACAGCGAGAAGGCGTCGAGCAGCTCCGCGGTGCGCTCCTTGCGCTCCCTCTTGGGCATCCCGAAGTAGCCGCCGTGGTAGTCGAGCGTCTCCTCGAGCGTCAGGAACCAGTCGAGGTTGAGGTCCTGCGGGGCCAGGCCGACGGCCAGCCGCGCCTCCTCGTAGTGATCGATGGCGTCGTGCCCGAAGACCCGGATGGTGCCCGACGTGGGCTGGGCGAGGCCCGTGGCGCAGTGGATGAGCGTGGACTTGCCGGCGCCGTTGGGGCCGAGCAGGCCGAAGAACTCGCCGGTCTGCGATCTCGAGCGAGACCTCTCGCAGCGCCTCGGTGCCGGTGGGGTAGCGCTTTACGAGGTCCGTGATCTCGAGGGCGGGCGGCGTCTCGTCGGGTTCGTCACCGGGGTGACGATAGGCGAGGCTCTCCGCGGGGTAGTTTGGGGCCTGCAATGGCCTACGAGACCATCCTCTACGCCGCCGAAGGACCGGTGGCCACCATCACCCTCAACCGGCCGGATCGGCTCAACACGATCGTGCCGCCCATGCCCGACGAGCTCGAGGCCGCGGTGCACGAGGCGGGTCGCGACGACACGGTGAAGGTGATCGTGCTGCGCGGGGCCGGGCGGTCGTTCTGCGGCGGATTCGACTTCGGGGACGGGTTCAGGCATTGGAAGGACAAGATCGAGACCGACGGCTCGTGGGACGCGGGAAAGGACTTCCACTGGTCCAGCCAGCCCTCCACCGGTCCCGTGCCGAAGTTCATGAGCCTCTGGCGCACGCTCAAGCCCACGATCGCGCAGGTGCACGGCTGGTGCGTGGGCGGGGGCAGCGACCTCGCGCTGTGCGCGGACCTCGTCGTGGCCAGCGACGACGCCGTGATCGGCACGCCCTACTCGCGCATGTGGGGCGCCTACCTCACCGGCATGTGGATCTACCGCCTCGGCCTGACCCGCGCCAAGGAGCTGGCCCTCACCGGGCAGCGGGCTGTCGGGCGCCGAGGCCGCGGACATCGGCCTCATCAACGCGTCCGTGCCGTTCGAGCGGCTCGAGGCCGAGGTGGCCGACCGCGCGCAGCAGCTGGCCGGCATACCGGCCTCGCAGCTGGCGGCGATGAAGCTCATGGTCAACCAGGCCTACGAGAACATGGGCCTGGCCACCACCCAGCTGATGGGCCCGATCCTCGACGGTCTCATGCGCAACACGCCCGAGGCGCGTGAGTGGATCGAGACCGCCGCCGAGCGTGGCGTGCGCGAGGCGATCGTCCAGCGCGACGGGCCATTCGGCGACTACAGCCAGGCGCCGCCGGAGCAGCGTCCCGACCCCTCGCACGAGATCGACTGAGGCGGCGCGCTACGCCGCGTCGGCGTAGGGCTCGGGCAGCGTGAACAGGCCGACGAAGCGCTCCACGGCCTCGGCGTCGCCCTCGATCGCGACGTCCCCCGCGCGCAGGGCCTCGTCGAGCTCGCGGCGGCGGTGGGCCAGCGCGAGCAGGGTCCCGGCGTCGGTCTCGACGACGGCGTCCGGCGCCGGGGGCTCGCCGGCGCACGAGCTCCAGCGAGCCGTCGGCCACCTCGGCGCGGAAGCGGTGGTCGCCGAGGCGCAGCTCGAGCACGGTCTCGAAGCCCGCGGCGAGCTCGGGGTCGAACAGCGTCTTCAGGGAGAGGATGTGGGCGTCGAGGCTCATCCCGGTCTCCGGGGGCGCCAGCGGAGCCCGTGCGCCCCAGCGGCCGAGAGCGCTCGAGCACCGGCTCGAGCTCCACACCCCACTCGGTGAGCTCGTACACGCGCGAGCCCGCGGGCGGGGGCAGCGTGCGGCGCTGCACCACGCCCGCTCTGCTCGAGCTCGCGCAGGCGCTGTGAGAGGACGTTGGGGCTGGCGTGGGGAAGGCCGGTCTTGCAGATCGGTGAAGCGCTTGGGGCCCAGGAGCAGCTCGCGGACGATCATCAGGGCCCACCGCTCTCCCACCCGGTCGAGGGCCCGGGGGATGCCGCAGGCGTCGCCGTAGGTTCGTGCGCTCGACATAGGTCCGGAGTATACACAAGTTTGTCCATCTTTAGGTTTTAGTAGTTGTTTTTTAGGACAACTATGTTACGGTGCCACATCGCCCCAGCTCCCGACGCACCGAACGGAGGCAAGAGCCACAGATGACCGACACGCCCACCCACCACTTCGGCCCAGGCCGATCGCTCCCGCTGGATAGCGCTCTACGTGCTGTGCGCGGGCGTGCTGATGATCGTGATCGACGCGACGATCGTGAACGTCGCGCTGCCCTCGATCCAGGACGACCTCGACTTCTCCCAGAGCAACCTGGCGTGGGTGGTGAACGCCTACCTGATCCCGTTCGGCGGCCTGCTGCTGCTGGCCGGCCGCCTCGGCGACCTGATCGGCCAGCGCCGGATCTTCCTGATCGGCCTCGCCGTCTTCACGGCCGCGTCGGTGCTGTGCGCCCTCGCGCAGAGCCAGGGCATGCTGATCGGCGCGCGCTTCGTGCAGGGCGCCGGCGGCGCCCTGACCTCGGCGGTGGTGCTCGGCGATGATCGTGAAGATGTTCCCCGAGCCGCGGGAGCAGGCGAAGGCGATCGGCGTCTTCGGGTTCGTGGCCTCGGCGGGCGGGTCGATCGGCCTGCTGGCCGGCGGCGTGCTGACCGAGGCCATCAGCTGGCACTGGATCTTCTTCATCAACGTGCCGGTGGGCATCGCGACCGCGATCCTCACGAGGCGGTTCGTGCGCGCCGACGAGGGGATCGGCCTCGACGAGGGCGCCGACCTTCCGGGCGCCGCGGTCCTCACCACCGGGCTCATGCTCGGCGTCTACACGATCCTCCAGGTCAGCGAGCAGGGCTGGGGCTCCGCCCAGACGCTCCTGCTCGGCGCGTCTCTCGCTCGCGCTGGTGGCCGGCTTCGTGGTGCGCCAGGCGCGCATCCCCAACCCGCTGATGCCGCTGCGCCTGTTCAAGTCGCGCAACGTCGCGGGGGCGAACATCGTCATGGCCTTGCTCGTGGCCGGCATGTTCGCGATGTTCTTCCTGGGCGCCCTCTACCTGCAGCGGGTGCTGGGCTACGACCCGCTCGAGGTCGGGCTCGCCTTCCTGCCCTCGACGCTCGTGATGGGGACGATCTCGCTCCGCTACACCGAGCGCCTGAACATGCGCTTCGGCGCGCGGGCGACGCTCCTCCCGGGCATCGTGGCCATCGCCGCCGGGCTGCTGCTCTTCGCGCGGACGCCGGTCGACGCCAACTACGTGACCGACGTCGTGCCGCCGGTGGTGCTGATCGGCCTCGGCGCCGGCCTGTCCTTCCCCTCGCTGATGACGCTCGCGATGTCGGGCGCCACGCAGAGCGACGCGGGACTGGCGTCGGGCCTCGTCAACGCCACCGTGCAGGTGGGCGGCGCGATCGGGCTCGCCGTGCTGGCCACGCTCGCCAGCGACCGCACCGACGGCCTGCTCGGCGACGGCGAGCCGATCGCCGCGGCGCTGAACTCGGGCTACCACGTGGCCTACCTGCTGGGGACGGTGCTCGTGGGCATCGCGTTCGTGGTGGCCGTGACCGTGCTGCGCTCGGACGCCCCGGAGCAGGCGCGAGGCCGACGACTCGGTGCCGGCCGGAGCCGAGCCCGCCTACTCGGAGGCGGCGTGATCGCCACCCGGGAGGGAACACGCGAGGAGTGGCTCGCCGCGCGCGTCGAGCTGCTCGAGCGAGGAGAAGGAGCTCACGCGCCGCAGCGACGAGCTGGCCCAGCGCGGCGCGAGCTGCCGTGGGTCCGGATCGACAAGGAGTACGAGTTCGAGACCGAACGACGGCACGAAGACGCTCGCGCGAGCTCTTCGACGGGCGCTCGCAGCTGATCGTCTACCACTTCATGCACGGGCCGAACACGCCGGAGGGCTGCCCGGGCTGCACCTTCGCGACCGACAGCTTCGACGGCTCGGTGGAGCACCTGGCCGCGCACGACGTGACCTTCGTGCTGGCCTCGCGGTCGCCGCTCGAGACGCTCAACGCCTACAGGGAGCGCATGGGCTGGAGCATCCCCTGGGTCTCGTCCGGGGGCACCGACTTCAACCGCGACTTCAGCGCGTGGACCGAGGAGGACCGCCGCGACGGCACCGGCTTCAACTTCGGCTCGCGAGGGCGGCGCTGAGGTGAACGTCGCCACGGATGAGGAGCTGATGGCGCTCAGCGTCGTTCGCGCTCGAGGACGGCGTCGTCTACCACACCTACACCTGCTACGACCGCGGCACGGACGTGCTCAACGGCACGTGGCAGCTGCTCGACCGCGCTCCCAAGGGACGCGACGGCGCACCCGCGGACTGGCCGCGGCGCCGCGACGAGTACTAGGGCTAGGTCGCCGGCACCACCAGGCGCGTCGGCTCGGCGCGCCCCCTCAGCTCGACCTCGTCGCCAAGCGTCCACCCCAGGCGATCCTCTCCCCCGGCCCGCTCGAGCGCCGCCTGGGAGGCGAGCACGCGCTCAGGACGCTTCTTCGCCAGGTCGCACAGACGCGCCGCCTCGTTCACGGGGTCTCCGATCACCGTGTACTCGAAGCGCTCCTCCGCCCCAACGTTCCCGGCGACCGCGCGCCCGGCCGAGACGCCGATGCCGGCGTCGAGCTCGGGCAGCTCGGCCACGAGGCGCTCGTGCAGCTCGCGTGCGGTCGTCAGCGCGCAGCCCGCCGGGTCGTCGCCGCCGGTGGGCGCCCCGAAGACGCAGAGCGCCCCGTCGCCCTCGAACTTGTTCACCCAGCCGCCGTTGTTCTCCACCGTCTCGACCACGACGCGGAAGAACCGGTTCAGCAGCGTCCACGACCTCGGTCGGCCGGTGGTGCGAGGCCAGCGCGGTCGATCCGATCAGGTCGACGAAGAGCACCGCCACCTCGCGCTCCTCGCCGCCGAGGCCGCAGCTCGCCGTCGAGCGCCGCCTCGGCCACGTCGCGGCCCACGTGGCGCCCGAAGAGGTCGCGCAGGCGCTCGCGCTCGGCCAGCCCCGCGGCCATCCGGTTGAAGCCCGCCTGGAGGCGGCCGACCTCGCTGCCGTCGTCCACCTGGACGCGCGCGTCGAATGCCCCGCGCTCCACCGAAGCCATGGCTTCCTGGACGTTGCGCACCGGGTCGCCCACGGCGCGGGCCACGATCAGCGTGGCCAGGAGCCCCGCCGCGAGGGCCGCCACCGCGAGGCCGAGTATCGCGACGGTGGCGAGCGTGTCGATCGTCGACTCCCGCCAGGTCGGCCACGACGATGGCCGCGATGCTCACGAGCGGCACGCCGGTCACGAGCGTCCAGACCATCGTCAGGCGCGCGGCCACGGACGGCCCGCGCGTGCGCGGCGGCGCCTTGCCGGCCAGCGCCCGGCCGATCACCGGTCGCGCCGCACGCTCGATCATCAGGTAGAGCAGAGCGCAGCAGGTGACGCCGCCGAGGATCCCGATCATCACGGCCGAAGCCGCCTGAGGAGCCGAATAGGTCGCGTTGAGCACGCCGAAGACGATCACGCCGGCCACCCAGATGCACACGGAGATCTTCGTCATCATCACCGGGAAGCGCAGCGCGAGCTCCTGCTCGGAGTCCGTCGCGGGCCGCTCGGCCTCGAGCCACCGCTCGAGCGGCGCGCCCGCGCGCAGTCCCTTCAGGAACCCGATCGGGAACACGATCGCCATGAACACGACGAAGGTGATCGCGTTCGACCACCGCCAGGCGAACCTCGTCGTCGGGATCCGGAGCGCCCGGGGCGAGGACGCCGAAGATGAAGACGGCGGACCCGCCGACTCCGTTGGCCAGGAGCACTGCCCGCTTGAGGCGCCGGCGCGTGTCGCGCGCCAGGTCGGCGCCGGCCTCGGGCATGGCCCTACGCGACGGCCACGGCGGCGGGGCGGCGGTCCACCAGCACCGCCCGCGCCCCCGCGCCCGGCCGAACCGTGATGTTGCGCCGGCGCGCGGGCTCCCGCGTGCCCCCCTGCAGGTCGCAATGGGCGAGCAGCGCTCGGAGCACGAGCTTCGACTCGAGCATCGCGAAGCTCGCGCCGAGGCAGCGCCGCCGGCCTCCGCCGAAGGGAATCCAGGTGTAGGTGCCGGGCCCCTGATCGAGGAAGCGCTCGGGCCGGAACCGGTACGGGTCCGGGTAGATGTCGGGATCGTGATGGATCAGGTAGGCGTTCGGCACGAGGCAGACGCCGGCCGGGTAGCTCCACCCGCCGACCTCGACGGGCTCCATCACGAGCCGCGGCGCCGAGTTCGGCAGCACGGGCCGGCGGCGCATGCTCTCCTGGATGGTCGCGGTCAGGTAGTCGTCGCCGTCGTCCGAGTCGATCTCCGCGCGCAGCTCGGCCATCACCTCCGGGATGACGGGGAAGGAGCTCGCACATGAAGGCCAGTGAGGACGCCGTGGTCTCGTGACCGGCCACCAGCAGGGTGAGCATCTCGTCGCGCAGCTCCTGCTGGGTCATGGGCGACCCGTCCTCGTGCCGCGCGGCCAGGAGCGTGGCCAGCACGTCGTCGCCCTGGTGCTCCTCCGCCCGGCGCTCGTCGATCAACTCGAACAGCAGCCGGTCGGTGCCCTCCTGGATGCGAAGGAACTTCGCGAACGGGCCGACGCGCGCGGCCACGCGCCCCGTGAGGCTCTCGGGCGAGGGCGGCACCATGCTGATCGGCCGGTCGCCGAAGGCCAGCATCGCCGCGAGTCCCTCGCGCAGGGCATCCAGGCGGGGCCCCGGCTCGAGCCCGAAGACCGCGCGCAGCACGATCTCCAGCGTGAGCCTCTGCATCCTCGGATGCAGCTCGATCTCCGTGTCGCGCGGCCAGCTCGCGATCTCGTTCTCGGCGACCTCGGCCATGAGCCCGGTGAGCCGCGCCATGCTCTCTCCGTGGAAGGCGGGCAGCATCAGCTTGCGCTGCTCCATGTGCGCGCCCTCGTCGAGCAGGATGACCGAGTTGGCGCCCACCACGGGCTCGAGGATGCGCGCCCCCTCTCCAGGGTGGAGGACGTCGGGCGGGGCGGTGAAGACCTCCTTCACCTGGGCCGGGTCGGCCAGGATCACGAAGGGCGGGGCGGCGGGCAGCCGCAGCGTGAAGCGCTTGCCGTAGCGGGCCCGGCAGCGCTCGAGGAAGGGCAGCGGCCGCGTCCAGAAGCCCATGCCCTGGACGACGGTCGGGTACCGGGGTCCGGGTGGCAGGTCTCGCCTCAGGGCATCCTCGGGCATGTCTCTCCCTCGCTTGTCGGCTGTAAGGCCGATGTACCCACCAGGGTACGGGCTTGTGTGACTATGGACACATTTCGTGAGGCTGCGGCCGATTCAGACCGGGGACATCCCCATGAGCCCGGGCTACGTCTTCCGCCCCGAGGCGCACGACCTGCTCGAGGCACTGGGCCGGGGCGTTCCCGCCGAGGCCAAGCTCGTGAGCCCGATCGGCGCCTTCCTGGTCGAGCACCCGGACGAGGGCCCGATCCTCATCGACACCGGGCTGCACCCCGTCATGGCGACGAATCCGCGGCGCAACTTCGGCGCGCTGGGCGCCGCCGCGTTCAAGGACCTGCGCATCGGCACCGACGAGAACGTGCCCGACCGTCTCCGGGCCTGGGGCCATGAGCCCGAGGCGGTCCGGCTGGTGGTCATGACCCACCTGCACGCGGACCACACCAGCGCGATGTCGCAGTTTCCCAACGCCCGTTTCGTGATCTCTCGCCGCGAGTGGAAGGCGGCGCGTGGCCTCCTGGCCGGCAAGGACGGCTACATCCGCGCACACCTGCCGGCCGAGTCCAGGGTGCAGTTCGTCGACTTCACCGACGGAGGCCCGTGGGAGGGCCTGGATCGCACGCTCGACCTCCTCGGCGACGGCTCCCTCCGGCTGGTGTCGACCCCGGGGCACACCGCCGGCCACCTCTCCGTGCTCGTCGCGACCGAGGACGGGCCCGTGTTCGTGCTCGGCGACGCCGTCTACACCCTGCGCAACCTCCGCGAGGACATCCTGCCCTGGCGGACCTTCAGCGACGAGGCCTCCGACGACGTCGATGCGACAGATCCGCGCCTACGCGCGCAGGCATCCCGAGGTCCCGCTGATCCCGACCCACGACGCCGGGGTCTGGCGGGAGATGCTGGGGATCAGGCTCCCCCGAGGTAGGAGTCGTCCAGCAGCGAGGCCAGGCTCTGAAACGGCGCGCTCGTCCGCGATCATGACGCGATGCTCTCGCTCGAGACACCCCACGGGCCCGCGCGAGCCCACCTGAAGCCCGCCGAAGAGCCCTCCGCCGCCCTCGTGCTCGGTCACGGCGCCGGAGGCGGCGTCGACGCGCCGGACCTCGTGGCCGCGGCGGGGGCGGCGGTGGCCGCCGGCGTGACCGTCGCGCTGGTGGAGCAGCCCTACCGGGTTGCGGGGAGGAAGAGCCAGGCGCCCGCGCGTCAGCTCGACGCGGCCTGGGAGGCGGTGGTGTCGCAGCTGCGCTCCGACGCGCTGAAGGGGCTCGACCTCATGGTGGGTGGGCGCTCCGCGGGCGCGCGCGTGGCCTGCCGGACCGCGGCCGAGGTGGGTGCGAGCGCCGTGCTGTGCCTGGCCTTTCCCGTGCACCCTCCCGGCAAGGCCGACGACCCCTCCAAGAGCCGCCTGTTCGAGCTCGACGCGGTGTCCGTGCCGGTCCTGGTCGTCCAGGGCGAGCGCGATCCGTTCGGCATGCCGCCCGAAGGGCCCGGCCGCCGCGTGGTGCGAGTGCCCGGCAACCACTCGCTCCGGAGCACCGCCGAGGTCAGCGCCGCCGTGGCGGAGTGGCTGGCCGCTCGCGGCTAGCCGACCTCCGCCAGCCGCCGTTCGAGCAGCCGCCGCTCGGCGTCGTCGTGGACCAGTCGCCAGAGCGAAGCGGGAGGCTACGGGTTCGGCAGGTCCAGGCCGCGTCGGCGCAGCCAGTCCCGGAACCCGCGCGGCGCACCTACGAGTCCCGCGGCGCTCGAGGCGTCAGCGATCGCGGCCCGGCTCCCGCGACGAACCTCAGGGTCACGTCGCGGCCGCCCGGAGAGCCCTCGCTGCTCCTCGCCCGCCGACGGCTGCTCGTAGATCGCGTCGGCGGTGCCGTACAGCAGGAGCCGGGTCGATCTCACCCACGGCGAGGTTGTTCGCGGTCACGGCCGGCGTGAAGGAGCCGGTGTCGCCACACGGGTCGCGGTTGCGCATCGCGGCCGCCGCGTGGCCACCGGGCCGGGGGCGGTCGTGAACGTGCAGCTCTTCACTCGTCGGCGGTCTGCGCGAAGTACGCGTAGCCCCCGGGCTGTCCCGTGCTCGGCCGGCTCGCCGCCGCGGTGCAGGCGAGCCCTGCTCGTTGGCTTCCTGGAGTGATCGCATGGTGAAGCCTGGTCCGCATAGGCGAGCAGGATCAGCCCATCGATCTCGCCGAACGAGTACGCCTCGAGCTCGGCGATCGCTCCACCGCCCGAATGCCCCGCCAGCGCGACCCGCCGGAAGCGGATCGGCGCGACGCCCTGGCTGGAGTAGCTCCCCGAGCGCAGCTGCTCGACGAGCTGATGCGCGATGTCCGCCTGAGCCCCGAGACAGGTATCGAGCCCGGGCGGATGCGAGCTGGCGTCGTAGCCGAGCCGATCGATCACCACCGACGCGTGGCCCGCGCGCGCCTGCTCGCGGGCGTAGTCGTATCCGCGCTCCGGGAACTGCCAGAAGAACCGCCCCCAGCCGAACTCGTGCAGGTGGAGCGTCGCCGCCGCGCTCGCCGGCGGTGAGGGCGCACGGGGCGCGACCAGCCTGCCGGCGATCCTGTACTGCCTGCCGTCGCTTCGGCAGGCGAGCCTGGAGCGATTGACGTTGCTGACGCTGAAGCTACGGGCACGTCGACCACCGCGTCACGGACCCGGAGGTAGCGCGTAGTCCCTGATCCGCGCAACACGTCGCCGTCCCGAGCGGACCTCCGCCGTGATCCGATAGTCGCCGGGCGACCCGGTCGGGAGCAACCGGCGAAGGGCGGTTCGGCCGCGACCCAGCCGCCGCCTGGCCAGAACCCTCGCGGCGCCCGGCGCGGGCCGCAGCGCCGCACGCGCAGGATCAGGAGAGCGGCCGGTCGCCGCGGGCACGGATGGCGACCACGCGGGCGACCGCCCGGCCGCCCTCGTCGACCACCCTGGCGGGCCGATTGCGGCCGCAGACCGAGACGCGCTGGGACTTCCCCTCGAGTCGAACCGAGGCGGCACGGCTGGCTCCCGTCGCCCGCGTTCGCCTCGGCGGATCCGCCGGCACACGCCAGCGACGAAGGCGACGGCCAGCGCGCGCGCCCGTCCCCTGTCGGCTGCACTCGGCACAGTCGGAGTCTCAGCGTGCCGGAGGCGACGAATGGCAATGCGAACGCCCGAAGCCCGTCGTGCCGGTCTTTCCGGATCCTGAAAGTCCGAGCGTCGATCTCGCCTGGATAGCTGGCTACCGGTAACGTCCGCCCGTGGCGAGCATCGGTGTCGACGCGAGTCTGCGGGCCGTCTCGGCTCGGCTCGGGCAACGAATCGAGGAGATCATCGACTCGATCGTCGACCGTCTGCGCGAGGAGGTCCCGAGCTGCCGGGCCGCCGAACAGCCCGAGATGTGGGAGGCGTGGCGGGCGAGCGCCAGCGCGACCCTCCAGGCTGCGCCTGACGGCTCTCGGGGGGAATAGGGAACCCCGACATATGCTGCGGGCGAGCTGTCGAGACCGCCCGCCTCGCCGGCGAGGCGGCTACCGGCGACGTGCTGCTGCGGACTACGCGGCGGCACGCCGGGTCGTGGCACGGCACGAGGTGGGAGGCCACGCAGGCACCCCCGCGGCGCGAGCCGTGCCGCTGCACACGGTCGTTCGCGCTTCCTCTTTCGCTACGACGACCGGCGGAGCGCTTCGACCGCCCACGAGACGACCGAGGAACCGAGAGCGCGTGGACGACCGGCGAGCGGGAGCGGCGTCGCAGCGAGGTCCGCGACCGCTGCTGCGGAGCCCCGGCGACAAGGGACGGCTGCGGCTACGAGCTCGACGTCGAGCGCATCGGCGGGACGCGGGGGACGAGCGCCGGACGCATGGATCGACGACATTGCCGCCACCTCGACCGACGGGCGGTGAGCGTCCGGTGATCCCGACCGAGTGGAACACCCCGGTGTGGGAGCACGACCTCGACAAGGGCCTGCGGATGCTTCGCCTCGCGATCGACACGCACCTCATCACCAGCCATTTCGCACTCGCCCTGCTGATCCGCGAGCCCGGGGGGCTGGTCGTCGAGATGACCGACGGCACCCGCGAGTACAACGCCGAGCACTTCCGGCTCTCGGCCTTCTACGACCTGGCCAAGACGGCCGTGCTGCGGCTGGCCTTCGGGCAGAGCGAGGAGCTCGCGCCGCACGGGTGCACGGCGGTCGCGCTCACGCCCGGGTGGATGCGCTCGGAGATGATGCTCGACAACTACCGGGTCAGCGAGGACAACTGGCGCGACGGGGCGGCCATCAACCCCCACTTCGCCGCCATCTCCGAGAGCCCGCGCTTCGTGGGACGCGCCGTCGCGGCGCTCGCCGCCGACCCCGACGTTCACCGCCGCAACGGGGGCTCGTTCTCCTCCGGCGGCCTGGCGCGCGAATACGGCTTCACCGACCTCGACGGCTCCCAGCCGGACTGCTGGCGCTACATGGTCGAGGTCCAGGACCCCGGCCTGCCGGCGGACCCCACCGGCTACCGCTGAGCCGATGGCGGAGGCGACGGTCATCGCACGCGGCGACGGCGAGGTCCTCGGCGACTCGCATGAGAGGCGCGTGGAGATCCTGGCCGAGCACGACGCGCTGCACGCGACCTGGTCGCGCTACGGCCCCCACCGAGCGGGCGCCGAGCTGCACGTCCACCGCCGGCACTCCGACTTCTTCTACGTCCTCGACGGCGAGCTGACCGTCGCGCTCGGCCCCGATGGCGACGAGACGGTGGTGCCCGCGGGGACGCTCGCCCGCGTGCCGCCGCTGGTGGTCCACGGCTTCCGCAACGCGAGCGACGCGGAGGTGAGCTACCTCAACCTGCACGCCCCCGGCCAGGGCTTCGCGGACTTCATGCGCGGGTTGCGCGACGGTCGCGCCGTCACGTGGGACCAGGAGGACCCACCGGGTGACGGGGGCCGCCCGCCGGCCGAGGCGGCGGTCGGCGCCGAGGAGGTCCTGATCGACCAGCCCGCCCTGCGTGCGGCGCTGCTCGCCGACGTGGAGGAGATCGCCCTCACCGAGGCGTCGAGCGACCCCGGCGGCCCGGCGCCACCGGCGCACGTTCACGACCATCACCAGGAGTCGTTCTACGTGATCGAGGGCGAGCTGACGCTCATCGCCGGCGGCCGCGAGCTGCGAGTCGACGCGGGGTCGTGGGCCCAGATCCCGCCCGGCACCCCCCACACCTTCGCCTTCTCCGGAACCCAGCCCGTGCGCTTCCTGGACATGCACACGCCGAACTGCGGCTTCGGGACCTACCTGCGCGCGCTGCTCGGCGGCGGGGACGTGGCCGGCGCGAACGCCGCGTTCGACCAGCGCCCGGCG
>CAVSWF010000003.1:0-158700 GCA_963731645.1 uncultured Thermoleophilaceae bacterium
CATAGCTTGATCACGCGGATCTTCGACGGGTGCCTGCGGGCGTACTCGCTCGCCAGGGCGTGGCTGTCGTCGCTCGAGGCGTCGTCGACGATGACGGCCTCCCAGTGGCCGTAGGTTTGGGCGAGCACGGAATCGAGCGCCGCTCGCAGGTAGTCACCCGCGTTGTGGACCGGGATTACGACGGAGACGCGGGGTGGGCCTTCAGGCCCGTGCTGCGACAATCCCGCCGAGCTCGAGCTGCTCGAAAGCCTTGATCGTGGCGCGGAGGCCATCTTCAAATCCGATCTCCGGACGGTAGCCCAACACGTCGTGCGCCTGACCCACGTCGGCCCACGATTGAAGGACGTCCCCCGCACGGGGGTCGGCATGAACGGCCGGGACGTCGGTGCCGAGCAGCTGATTCAACGTGGCAACCAGATCGTTGAGCGACTGCTGCTCGCCGGTCGCGACGTTCAGAACCTGTCCTCCCGCCCGGGGCGCGTCGGCGGCCAGCAGGTTGGCGGCCACGACGTTGTCGATGTGGGTGAAGTCGCGCGACTGCTCGCCCGTCGCCGTGGATCGTGGGCGCGCGGCCGGCCCGCATCGCGGCGATGAACTTCGGGATCACCGCGCTGTACTGCGACGAGGGGTCCTGCCGGTCACCGAAGACGTTGAAGTAGCGCAGGGAGACGGTCTCGAGGCCGTAGACGTGGTCGCCACGCGGCAGTACTGCTCGGCCGCCAGCTTGGACACCGCGTACGGCGCCGCGGGGCTCACGGGCATGGTCTCGACGCGCGGGAGACCGGGGAGGTCGCCGTAGACCGACGACGACGAGGCGAACACGACCCGCCGCACCCCGTCGTCGCGCGCGGCCAGCAGCACGTTGAGGGTGCCGCCGACGTTGATCTCGCTCGTGGTGATCGGGTCCTGGACCGAGCGCGGCACCGACGGCAGCGCGCCCTGGTGGAACACGACCTCGCATCCGCGCACCGCTCGATGCACGCGCTCGTAGCTGCGCAGGTCGCCCTCGATCAGCTCGACCTGATCGACCACTCCCGCGAGGTTCGCGCGATGCCCGGTCGAGAAGTTGTCGAGCACCCGGACCTCGTCGCCGCGCTCCAGGAGCGCGTCGACGAGGTTCGAGCCGATGAAGCCGGCTCCACCTGTCACGAGGGCGCGCACGGCGATACAACGGTCGGGACTTCACGACTCTGACGGGGCGGGTGAAAGGATCGACCCGCGCGGCTCTCAGTCCGGGCGCGAGTTGCCGCCGCGCCAGACCGTTGATGACCGATGACAGACGGTGCCCGCAGCGACCCGGCAGCCGCGTTGCGGGACCGCCCGGCAACCATTTGCTTCGACCTGGACGGGACGCTCTGCACCAATACGTTCGGCGAGTATGAGGCGGCGGAGCCGTACTGGTGGGCGATCGAGCGCGTGCGCGCGCTCCACCGCGATGGCCATCGGATCATCATCCTCACCGCTCGCGGCACGGCAACGGGGATCGATTGGGGCGAGGTCACCCGGGGCCAACTCGAGCGTTGGGAGGTCCCCCACGCCGAGCTGCACTTCGGGAAGCCGAGTGCGGACGTGTACGTGGACGATCGCGCGGTGCACACGGATGCCTGGAGGATGGGGGATGCGCTGGGGGCTCCCGGCTTCGGCCCGGCTCGCGCGGCAAGCCCGGTGCTTCCCGAGGTGCTTCCCCCCACCACGCCGACCGTCCTCGAAGCAGGCCGCACCTTCGGCGGCCGCCCCCTCGGGCTCGACTCGCACGTGGCCCAGGTCCTCGAGGCGGCGCAGGCGGCGGCCATCCGCTCGCTACCGGCTGCGGACGACATCGCAGGCGCCGTGTGCGCCGCCATCGGTGGAGCCGCCGACCGCGACGACGTGGTCTACACGGTTTGCCTCGCCGCCGGCGGGCACGTGGCGTACGCGGACGCCCCGGTGCCAGACCATGGCGCGCGCCCGTACGTGAGCGTTCGCTGGCTGAGCGAAGCGACCGGTGGCCTACGGCGCTTCGAGACGGGTCCCGGCCTGGACAGCGTGCAGGCGTCCCTCGATGCGCGCGCACCGGATCGCTGGCCGCTGGGGATCGAGGGCGGCAGCGCGGTGAGCCTGCTCGCCGGCGCCCGGGTGGCCGTCGTCAGGGGCGGGAACCTCAAGGTGGGGGAGGGGGATTCATCGGGCCGCGTCGCGGCGTCGTGGCTGCTGGACCTGGCGGAGGGCCTGGGGATCGAGCGGGTCGCCGGAATGATCGCCCCGGAGGAGCTGGCCGGGGCCGACGAGGTATTCCTCGTGGGCACGCCGTTCTGCGTCCTCGCCGTGGCCGGCGTGGACGATCGCGCGATCGACGAGGCCGCCCCCGGCCCGGTCACGCGCCGGTTGCTCGACGCCTGGAGCGCCGAGGTGGGCATCGACATCGCCGAGCAGCGACAACGAACATGGGCGTCGGGCACCGGCGAACCGGCGTGAGCACCACGGTGGTCATCCCGGCCCGGCTGCGCTCGACGCGCCTGCCCGACAAGGTGCTCGCCGACATCGGCGGGCGGACGCTGCTCGACCGCACCCACGAGGTCGCCGTCAGGGCCCGGTGCGGGCCCGTGCTCGTGCTCACCGACGCGCCGGAGGTCACGCGGGAGGTCGAGGCGTTCGGCGGCGCGCCCTGATGACCGACCCGGCGCTCGAGTCGGGCACCGCGCGGATCGCGTCGCGTGGTCGACCGCTTCGACGGGCGAGGTCGTGGTCAACCTGCAGGGCGACGCCCCGCTGACCGATCCCGGAGTCGTGGCCGGGCAGCCGCAGAGGCGGCCGGGCAAGCGGCGTCCGTGACGATGCCCGTCTACCGGATCGAGGACGCGCGGGACGTCCACGACCCAGCGTCGTGAAGGTCGTGCGGGCCGACGACGGCCGCGTGCTCTACTGCTCGCGGAGCCCGGTCCCTCACGTGCGCGACGCGGCCGACGAGTGGCCGGCCCGCGCAAGTTTCTGGGGTCACGTCGGGTTGTACGCGCTACCGCCGTGACTTCCTTCGCCTTTTCCCGGAGCTCCCCGACGAGCCCGCTCGAGGAAGCCGAGCGACTCGAGCAGCTGCGCTGGCTCGAGGCCGGCCTGCGCTCTGCACAGCTTCGAGGTCGACGCCGCAGGGCCCGTCGGTCGACACCCCGGACAGACTCGAGCGGGTGCGGGCGACCTTCGCTCGCCGGTGAGCGCCGGTGACCGAGCGGCTGACCATGAAGTCCGCCGCGACCCTTCCGCAGGACGCCGGCCGGCGACACGATCGCCGACGAGATCGCCGCTCTCGAGCGCCTGCACGACCGCCTCGACGAGTCGCTTCGACGCCGCCGCCGAGCTGCTCGTCGCGCTCGAGGGCAAGGTGATCACGCTCGGCGTCGGCAAGTCCGGCCACGCCGCCCAGAAGGTCGCGGCCACGCTGCGCTCGGTCGGCGTTCCCGCCGCTCTAGCCTGAACGCGTCGGACTCGCTGCACGGCGACCTCGGCGTCGTCGAGCCGGGCGACGTCGCGATGCTGTTCTCCAAGAGCGGGACCACCGCGCGAGCTGCGCGCTCTGATCCCGCACCTGCGCGTCCCGCGGCGCCACGCTCATCGCGATCGTCGGCGAGCGCCGGCTCGCCGCTCGGCGCGCGAGTCGCGACATCGCGCTCGACGCCTCGGTCGAGCGCGAGGGCTGCCCGCTGGACGCCGCGCCGATGGCCAGCGTGCTCGCCGCCCAGGCGATCGGCGACGCGCTGGCCGCGGCCGTCATCCGCGCGCGCGGGGCTTCACCGGCGACGACTTCGCCCGCCTGCACCCCGGCGGGCGCGCTCGGCGCGCGCCTGACCCTGACCGTCGCACGACGTCATGCGCCGCGGCGACGGACCTGCCGCGTGGTCGGCGCCGACGCCACGCCTCAAGGACGCGGTCATCGAGATCACCCGCACCGGCTACGGCGCCGTCTGCGTGCTCGACGCCGACGAGCGGCCTGGCCGGCTTCGTCACCGACGGCGACATCCGCCGCGCGCTGCTCGAGGTCGACAACCTCGCGCGAGCGTCGCCGTCGCCGACGTGATGACCCGCACGCCGCTGACCGTGGCGCCCGAGCTGCCGCTGTCGCAGGCGCTGCTCGCTGCTCGAGCAGCGCAAGAAGGCGTTCCTGACCGCGCCGGTCGTCGTCGACGGCGGGCGCTGCGTCGGCCTGCTGCGCCTGCACGACGCCGTCCAGGCCCACCTGCCCGGGATGAGCGACGGCCGGTCGACCGCACCCGCCTCGCGCCGGGACGTGGTGCGTCGGCGACGGCGCGCTCGCGCTGCTCGCCGGCCCGTGCGTGATCGAGAGCCGCGAGCTGGCGTTCGAGGTGGCGCGGCGAGCTGCAGCGACATCTGCGACGCGCCTCGGCATCGCCGCTCGTCTTCAAGGCGAGCTTCGACAAGGCCAACCGCACCTCGGCCGCCTCGTTCCGCTCGATCGGGTTCGACGCAGGCGCTGCAGATCCTGGCCGAGGTCAGGGAGGAGCTCGGGCGTGCCGGTGATGACCGACGTCCACGAGACCGGGCAGGTCGGCGCCGGTCGCCGAGGTCGTCGACGTGCTCCAGATCCCGGCCTTCCTGTGCCGCCAGACCGACCTGCTGCGTGGCCGCCGGCGCCTCGGGCCGCGCCGTCAACGTCAAGAAGGGCCAGTTCATGGCGCCCGAGGACATGGCCTACGCCGTCGACAAGGTCCGCGCGGCCGGCGGCGACGCGCGTGCTGCTGACCGAGCGCGGCACGACCTTCGGCTACCACGACCTCGTGGTCGACTTCCGCAGCCTGGCGGTCATGCGCGCGTTCGCGCCGGTGGTCTTCGACGCCACCCACAGCGTCCAGTCGCCCGGGCGGCGGCGGGCGGAAGCTCCGGCGGGCAGGCGCGAGTACGTCGCGCCGCTGGCCCGCGCGGCGGTGGCCTTCGGCGTCGACGCGCCTGTTCCTCGAGACGCCACCCCGACCCCGACGACGCGCCTCAGCGACGGCCCGAACATGCTGCCGCTGGCCGAGCGTCGAGGACCTGCTCGCGCGACTGCCTGGCCGCTGCACGGCGGCCAGCCGCGCGGCGAGCCGCGCATGAGCTACCTGTTCGTCTTCCGCACGCTCCCCGGACGTCGACCACATGGCCCCGCTCGCCTGGAAGCTGCTCGAGGAGGGCGAGGAGGTCCACGCCGTCATCTCGCCCGGCTACGACCCGCGACGGCGACCACCGCCTGGCGCTGCTGCGCGCGCTACGCCGCGCTTCCACCTGCACGAGCTCTGGCCGCGGCGGCGACGCGTGCGGCGACGCTGCGGGCCGCACGCTGCCCTACGCGCTGGCGCTGCTGCTGCGCCACCGCGTCCGCGTCGTCGCCGTCGAGTGGGGCTACGGCCTGCCGACGGGCTACGACCGCCCGCGCTCCGCCGCCGGCGTCGCTCGCGGTGCTGCGCAGCCTCGTCGCGCTCGCTGCGCCCGCGCTCGAGCGCGACCCGCAGCAGACCGCGCGCCAACTTCATCGTCGCCGCCCGGCTGCTGCGGCCGCCCGACCGTCTGCCTGCCGCACGGCCTGAGCGTCAAGCTCGACCCGCGCCACCGACGAGCGTCGGCGAGGCGCTCGCCACCGGCGGCCCGCTGACTGGCGCGACCGCAACCGCTTCGCCGCCTACGTCCTCAACACCGAGCACCACCGCCGCTGCCACCTCGACCACGCCAAGGGCGACCCGCGAGGTGATGCAGACCTGGGGCTCGCTGCGCTGGGCGCCGGAGTGGTTCGAGCTCAACCGGACGCTCGCGCCGCCGTTCGACTGGCCCGAGCCGCCGCGACCGGCTGAAGGTCGTGCTTCATGGTCCCCAAGTGGCGCAACCGCGTGCACGCCGACGCGGCCGTCGAGCTGCGTCCGGCGCCTGCAGGCGCTCGACTTCGTGTCGCTCGCGGTCAAGGGCCACCCGCGCCCGAGCGACGGGCAGCGCCGACCCGCTGCGCGCCGACCCCGACGATCGACTGGGACGCGCATCCACGACGTCTCGGGCGTCGACTCGGTCGTCGCTCATCGCGGCCGCCGACGTCGTGATCGACGTCGGCTCGTCGATCGGCATCGAGGTCGCTCATGCAGGACAAGGTGCTGGTCAACCCCGCCTACATCCACGAGCTGCCCACGCTCTTCGACACGATCGACGGCGTCGGCGTGGTCGCGCCGACGCGCCGACGAGGTCGTCGCGCTACCTGCGACGCGCACGCCGACGGCGATCGCCCACGAGGTCGACCGCCGACGCCTGCGACGAGCTGCTGCGCCGCGCGGTCTACGGCCGACGCGCGAGCCCTTCGACGTGCCTCGGCAGCTACGTCCGCGGATGCCGACGTCGCCGTCGGCCGGACGCGATAACCGAACTCGACAGGAACAGGAGACGCACGCCATGCCCACGCCCCACCGCATCTTCATCGGCTACGACCCGTCGCAGCACATCTCCTTCGAGGTGCTCGAAGTACTCGCTGCACAAGCACGCGACCGAGCCGCTCGAGGTCCAGCCGATCGACGCCGAGAAGATCCCGGACTTCAACCGCGAGCGTCGATCCGCTCGCAGTCGACGCCGTTCACCTACACGCGCTTCCTCGTGCCCTACCTCGTGCGACTACGAGGGCATCGCGCTGTTCATGGACTCCGACATGCTCGCGCTCGGCGACGTCAGCGAGCTCTTCCACCTGCCGATGGACGGCCTCGCGCTGCGCGTGCGCCAGCACGACTACAACCCGACCGAGACCGTGAAGATGGGCGGCAAGGTCCAGACGCAGTACCCGCGCAAGAACTGGTCGAGCCTGATGCTGATGAACTGCGCCGGAGCTGACGGCGCTGGACCAAGGAGGCCGTCGAGACCGCAGAGCGGCGCCTGGCTGCACCGCTTCGAGGCGATCCCCGACGAGAAGATCGGCGACATCTCCGAGGAGTGGAACGTGCTCGACCACATGACCGGGCCGACGAAGCTCCTGCACTACACGTCCGGCGGCCCGTGGCTGCCGGGCTGCGAGGACGCCGACCACGCCGACCTCTGGCACAGTACCGCGAGGAGTACGAGGGCAAGCATGCCTCTGTCTGAGAGCGCGTCGGCATCCGAGGCGGGGATGGGCCGCTTCAAGGAGTTCGCGATCGGCTTCGACCAGCGCGATCGCGCGCAGGCTGCACGAGCTCTGGGAGGGCATCTTCGACTCCCAGCGTTGGTCCGAGGGCGAGTTCGACCGGCCGCTTCGAGGCCGCCTGGGCCGAGCGGGAGGGTCTCGAGAGCGTGGCGCTGTCGAGCTGGGCGGGAGGCGCGCTGGCGGCCCTCGAGTTCGCCCAGGTGCGCGACCGCGTGGTGCTGTGCCCCTCGAACACGTTCATGGCCACACCGCTCTCGATCGTGAAGGCGGGCGGGCGCGTGGAGTTCGTGGACTGCAACCGCGAGGACCTCTGCATGTCCTTCGAGGACTTCGAGGCAAAGGCGGAGCAGCATCGGCCCCGGGCGGCGTTCCTCGTCCATATCGGCGGGCACATCGCGTTCGACGTGGAGCGGATCGCCGCGTACTGCCGTGAGCACGACATCTTCCTGATCGAGGACTGTGCTCACGCGCACGGCGCCCACTGGAACGGGCAGCGCCCGGGAAGCTGGGGGCGGGCCGGGGTGTACTCGTTCTACGCGACCAAGACGATCTCCACGGGCGAGGGAGGCGTGCTCGTCACGAGCGACCCAGAGATCGCGGAGTTCGCCCGCGGCTACCGCAACTACGGGAAGTTCGACTACGAGATCGAGGGCCTCAACTACCGCATGAGCGAGTTCACGGCGGCGCTCGGCCTGGTCCAGACGCAGCGCCTCGACGACATAGTGGCGTGGAAGAACGCACGTCGCCCGCGAGCATCTCGACCCGAGCATCCCGACCGCCTGACGCTGCCGGACGGCATGGTCTCCGGCCTCTACAAGTACATCGTCTTCGATCCGGTCGAGAAGTCGACGGGCAAGGTGTACGACCAGCCCGTGCCACCGGATCATGGGACACAGCTGGACCTACCGAACACGGACTGGGTGGCCGAGCACCACTGGTGCCCGCCCCTCTACTACCACGGAGGGGATATTCACATGAGAGTGCTCGTGACCGGCGGCGCCGGCTTCATCGGCTCACACGTCGTCGACCACCTGCGCGAGCACGGCGTGACGCCGCGCGTCTTCGACCTCGTCCGCTCGCCCTACCACCCGCGCGGGCGACGTCGAGACCTTTCTCGGAAGCCTGCTCGACCCCGAGGCGCTGCGCCTGGCCATGGCGGGCTGCCACGCGGTGATCCATCTCGCGGCCGTGGCCGACGTGAAGGACGTGCACGACGAGCCTTCGTACTCCGAGAGCATCAACACTCGCGGCACGCTCGAACGTGCTCGAGGCCGCTCGGCGGGCGCGCATCGAGCGGGTGGTCTACGGAAGCACGACGTGGGTGTACAGCGACTGTGCCGAGGAGTCGGTCGACGAGGACACGGTGATCGCATCCCCGAGCCACCTCTACACGGCCACGAAGCTCGCGGGCGAGACGTACTGCCACTCCTACGCAGAACCTCTACGACCTCGCGTACACGATCCTGCGCTTCGGGATCCCCTACGGGCCCCGGGCGCGGCGAGGGCGCGGTCGTGCCGATCTTCGTGCGCAAGGCGCTCTCGGGCCAGCCCCTGACGGTGGCCGGCGGCGGAGAGCAGTTCCGCAAGTTCGTCTACGTCGAGGACCTCGCCGAGGGCGTGGTGCTCGGGCTGAAGCCCGCGGCTGCCAACCGGATCTACAACCTCGACGGCCGCGAGCGGGTGACCATCATGCAGATCGCCGAGACGGTCGCGCGACGTCGTGGGCGACGTCGAGGTGGAGCACACCGAGGGCCGGCCCGGCGATTTCTCCGGCAAGGAGGTCTCGAGCGAGCGGGCGGAGCGCGAGCTGGGATGGACGCCCTCCACGTCCTTCGCGGAGGGCGTGGAACGCTACGTGGACTGGGTGCGTGCGCGCAGGCTCGGTGAGGAGACGTCGTGGGCGGGCGTGGATCCGGAGCTGCTCGTATGACGCGACGGCGGGACGGCCTCGCGACGGTTCTGGTCTGCACGTTCAACGACGAGGCCACGATCGCCGAGGCGCTGGAGAGCGTGCTCAACCAGACCGCCCCGCCCGCGAGCTACCGCGTCCTGGTAGTCGACGACGGGAGCACGGATGGCACCGCCGAGATCCTCGCCGGCTACTCGGATCGGGTCAAAGTGGTGCGCCTGGCGCTGAACCGCGGCCTCCCGGGCGCGTGCAATGCCGGGCTGGAGCGGATCGCCACTCCGTCCTACGTGCGGGTGGACGCCGACGACGTATGCGACCCGGGTCTCGTGGAGGCCCTCCTCGAGGCGCACCTGCTGCAGGGCGCCGACGTGGTGAGCACCGATCGCTGGGAAGAGGATCCGGATGGGGAGCGAGAGATGCGTACGCTGCCAGATCCCCCGCAGGTGGCCGACCTGATTGCCGCGGGAATACTGCTTCCCACCGAGCTCGTCTGCCGCCTGGGGGGCTACCGCCAGCTCTTCTGGGAGGAGTTCGACCTCATGCTGCGCCTGCTCGAGGCCGGAGGCGTCCGCTCCGCCCACATACCGGAGCCCCTGTACACCTATCGCGTGGGGGCGATCGGGCGGATGACCTCGGACTCGGCAGCGGCCGAGGAGGGCTGGCGCGAGCTGCGCAGCCTGTGGTCTGCGGAGGTGCTCGCCCGCTACGCCCTCGACGGCTATGAGGCCGGTGTCCCCGGGCGTGCCGCCTAGGACCATCCTCGGCCCGGAGCCGCCGGCCGAAGCGCGGGACGGCGCCCAGCGCGGCCTGCACACGGGGTTCCTGCGCTCGGTGGACAGGTTCCCCGACCGCCCGGCCCTCGAGGTGGCCGGCCAGACGCTGAGCTACGAGCAGCTCCACGAGCGCGCGGCTGCGCTCGCGGCGACGCTGGCCAAGCTCTCGGCCGATTCCGCTCCGCCGCTGGTGGCCGTATACGCCTACCGGACCGCCACGGCGTTCGTGGCGGTGCTCGGAACATTGCTTCGGGGGCACGGGTACGTGCCGCTCAATCCCTCGCTGCCGCCTGCTCGCAACCGGCTGATGCTCGAGCAGGCGGGATGCGCGTGCTCGTGGCGGACTCGCGCGTCGCTCGAGCGTCTCGGCGAGGTGCTCGGCGGTATCGCCGAGCCATTGACGATCGTCGCGCCCGATGCGGCCGACGTCTCAGGGCTGAGCGCCCGCTGGCCCACGCACACGATCCTCGGCGCTGACGCCCTCGAGCCCGCCGCCGCCTGGGAGCCCCGGAGCCCGATCCCACGGACGTCGCCTACGTGCTCTTCACCTCGGGCAGCACCGGCGTTCCGAAGGGTGTGATGGTCGCCCACCGGAACGCGAAGTGGATCGTCGACACCATGGTCGAGCGCTACGGCGTCACCGAGGAGGACCGGATCTCGCAGACCCACGAGCTCACGTTCGACGTCTCGGTCTTCGACATGTTCGTGACCTGGGAGCGGGGCGCCTGCCTGTGCTGCCCGACCACGAAGGAGCTGATCAAGCCGGGCGGCTTCATCCGCGATAGCGCGGCTCACCATCTGGTTCTCGGTTCCGTCCACCGCGATCTTCATGAAGCGGCTCGGCATGCTCAAGCCCGGCAGCTATCCGGCGCTGCGCTACACCCTGTTCGCCGGCGAGCCGCTGCCCGTGCGAGGTCGCCGAGGCGTGGCTCGAGGCGGCGCCGCGACTCGACCGTCGAGAATCTCTACGGGCCGACCGAGGTCACGATCGTCTGCGTGGAGTACCGCTGGGACCACGGCCGCTCGCCAGGCGAGTCCGAGGCCGGGCGTGGTGCCGATCGGCTAGCCGCTGCGCGGCAACCTGCCCGCTGGTCGTCGACGCCGAGCTGCACGAGGTGCCGCAGGGCGAGATCGGCGAGCTGCTGATGGCGGCCCCCAGGTGACCGCCGGCTACTGGCAGCGACCCGGAGCGCACGGCCGGCGTCGTTCGTGGTGCCCGCCGGAGCGCGACCGCGTGCATCTACCGCACCGGCGATCGCGTCCGCCGGCCGCTCGACGGACGCGCCGATGACATACCTCGGCCGGCTCGATCACCAGATCAAGGTGCGCGGGGTGCGGGTCGAGCTCGGCGAGGTCGAGGCCGCGCTGCGCGACGCGACCGGCGTGGACGCCGTGGTCGCGGTGGGCTGGCCGGTGAGCCTCACCGGGGCCGACGGCGTCGTCGCGTTCATCGGCGACACGCGGCGTGGACGTTGCGCGCACGGAAGAGCGCCTGCGCGCGCGTCTGCCGATCCACATGGTGCCGCGAGCGATTCGGCTGCTCGACGAGCTGCCGCTCAACGCAAGCGGCAAGTTCGACCGCAAGGCGCTGTTCGAGAGCCTGGGCGGTGAGGCATGATCGGCGCTGGGGTGGCCGCGGACCCCACGCTGAGGGCGCTCCACACCGGCTTCCTGCGCTCAGCCGAGGCGTTCCCCGAGCGCCCGGCGCTGGAGGTCGCCGGCGAGACGCTGAGCTACGCCGAGCTGCGCGACCGCGCCGCCTCGCTGGCCGCCACGCTGCAGCGCGAGGCGCCCGGAGACGAGCCGCCGCTGACCGCGGTCTTCGCCTACCGCACCGCAACCGCGTTCGCGGGCATCCTCGGCTCCCTGATGCGCGGCCACGGCTACGTGCCGCTGAACCGGAACTTCCCGGTGGCGCGCACGCGCCTCATGCTCGAGACGGCGGGCTGCCGGGCGCTCGTCGTCGACGCCGAGTCGGCCGCGCAGCTGCCGGAGGTGCTGGCGGGCGCCGAGCCCGGGCTGCTGATCCTGCTTCCCGACGCGGACGACGTCAGCGAGCTGGCGCGCGCGCTGCCCGATCACCGCGTGCTCGGGGCGCCGGACCTCGAGCCCGCCGAGGCTGGCGCCAACCGGCGGTCGACCCGTCGGCGCTCGCCTACCTGCTGTTCACATCGGGCAGCACCGGCGTGCCGAAGGGCGTGATGGTCGCGCACCGCAACGTCGCCGCACTACGTCGACGCGCTCGTCGAGCGCTACGCGATCACCGAGCACGACCGCTTCTCGCAGGCGCACGAGCTGACGTTCGACAACTCGGTGTTGGACCTGTTCGTGGCCTGGGAGCGCGGCGCGTGCGTCTGCGCGCCTGCCCGGCAAGGCGCTGATCAAGCCCGGCCGCTACATCCGCGACTCGCGCCTCACCGTCTGGTTCTCGGTGCCGTCGATCGCGATCTTCATGAACCGCCTGGGGGCGCTCAAGCCCGGCAGCTATCCCATCGCTGCGCTGGAGCCTGTTCGCCGGCGAGCCGCTGCCGGTCGAGGTGGCGGACGCGTGGCTGGAGGCGGCGCCGGGCTCGACGGTCGAGAACCTCTACGGGCCGACCGAGCTGACCGTCGACTGCCTCGGCTACCGCTGGGACCCCGAGCGCTCGCCCGCGGAGTCGAGAGCCGGGGGGTCCCCATCGGGCAGCCCGCTGCGCGACATCGGCCCCTGATCGTCGACGAGGAGCTGCGCGAGGTGGCGCCCGGCGAGGAGGGCGAGCTGCTCGTGGCGGGCCCGCAGGTGTCGCTCGGCTACTGGCGCGACCCCGAGCGCAAGACGGCGCGCGCGTTCGTCGTGCCGCCCGGCCACGAGCGACGTCCACTACCGCACGGGCGACCTCGTGCGGCAGCCCGCTGCCCGGGCGAGCCGATCATCTACCTCGGCCGGATCGACCACCAGATCAAGGTCTGCGGAGAGCGTGCGGATCGAGCTCGGCGAGGTCGAGGCAGCGGTGCGCGAGGCAGTCGGGCGTCGACGCCGTGGTGGCGGTCGGCTGGCCGGTCACGGAGACCGGGGCGTCGGGAGTCGAGGTGTTCGTCGGGGATGCGGACCTCGACGCCGCGCTCCTGCAGGAGCGGCTCAAGGCCGGCTCCTCGGCCACATGGTGCCGCGCCGCTTGCACCTGCTCCCCGAGCTGCCGCTCAACTCCAACGGGAAGTTCGACCGCGGGGCGTTGAAGTCCGCCTGCTGGAGGCCGAGTGAGCGGTACCGCCGCGGAGGTGAAGGCGTTCGTTCTCGGCGAGCTCAAGGAGCCGCTGGCGAGCCAGGAGTCGCGGTCGAGACCGTCGCCGATGACCTCGACCTGATCGACGCGGAATCATCGACTCGCTCGGGATGCTCGAGCTGATCGCGGCGGTCGACGCGCACTTCGGCCTCGAGATCGACTTCGAGGAGCTCGATCCCGACGATCTCACGACATCGGCCCGTTCTCGCGTTTCGTCGCGGCTCAGAGCGCCAAAGGAACGGAATGAGACCGCCACGGATGTTTCGACGGCTCGACGAGGACCCGGACCCGACGCGCCTCATACCGGTCGCTCGCCCATGGGTTCACGAGGCGGGCAACCCTTACTTCGACTGGTTCTTCGGGGGCCCGGATCTTGCTCGCGCTCGCGCTCGACCGCTGGATGGCCCGCCGAGACTCCGAGATCTCCATCTGCCGCGTCACGATGCTGTTCGAGGACGACGAGCCTGCCGGCTGCTTCGTCGCTCTCTCGGGCGCCGATCTGGCGCGCTGCCTGAAGGCGGATACGCTCGCAGCGTTTCGCGAAGCGGGGCGCGAAGGGCGCCGAGACCTCATCAATCGAGTGACGGCCGTCGCCCAGCTACGCGAGCCAGTCAAAGCCGACGAGTTCTTCCTGAGCAAGCTGGCCGTGGCGCCTGCGCTCCGCGGAGGTGGACGCGGTCGCGCCCTGGTCGAGGAGTACATCGAAGCGGGCGTGCGCGCCGGCTTTCACCGCTTTCGCGTGGATGTTCGTCCGGAGGACACGCCCACTATCGGCCTGTACGAGTCGGTGGGTTTCCGAATCTTCGACGAGTCGTCCTCGGAGCGGACCGGGATGGCGGTTGCGGCGATGGCGCTCGAGCGGTCTGCTGGCATGCCGCCGCTGCGTTCAGCTCACGTTCGAGGGCGCGAACGCGGAGTGTCGAACGCCTGACGTCAGGTTCGCGGCACGCCCGCGCGCTAGCGCGCATCGACCGCGAGCACCCGATCGACTCACCGACCGCCGGCTCTTTCGCGAGCCCCGTCGAGAGCAGGACCGCGACTTCTTGCCGGCCTTACGGCGCGCCTTCTTGCGCGAACGGCGGGACTTCTTGCAGCCTTACGGCGCGCCTTCTTGCCAGCCGAACGGCGCGACTTCTTGCAAGCAGAGCGGCGCGACTTCTTGCGAGCCGAACCGCGCGACTTCTCGACCCGCGCTCGCTTGCAGCGTGCACGCTTCCGCCGAGCGCCGGCACGCTGCCGTTGCGGCTTCTGGCGCCCGGGCTCGGCGACGGAGAAGGGTCCGTCTCGGTCGCCGCCCGAGATGCCCGAAGAGCGCGATCGTGTCGCCTCCACTACCCGGCACGTAGGCATTGCGGCCGTCGGGACTGAGGGTGAGCGGCCGCACGCCCTCGAGCCCGTTGGCGGCGGTCGGGCAGGAGGTCCTGCGGGGTGTGGAGGGCGCGCTGGGTTGCGCCACACAGGCACTGTCCCCACGGAGCTGGCTCAGTGCCCCCCGGTGCGAGTCGCGGCTGAAAGCCGCCACGGCGCCGCCGTAGAACGAAGATACGTAGACGTGCTTGCCGTCGGGACTCAGGGTCACGGCCTCAGCGCCGTCGAGGCCTTGCGCGCGCACCTCGCAGTCATCGGTTCCGTAGGGGTTCACGTCGGTGATGCAGCGCCTCCGAGCCGGGCAGCTGACGGAGCGTCCCCCCGGAACCGACGCGCGTGAAGGCGGCGACCGAGTCGGTGTCGTCGGACGCCGCGTACACGCTCCGTCCGTCGGGGCTCACGGCCACCCCGAACACCGCGCCCACGCCTCGGGCGCGCGCCTGGCAGCTCGTGCCCTGTGGCGGGCTCACCGACGCCACGCAGGAGCCCGGGCCGTTGGCCGGGTGGAGGCCGCCTGTGGCGGCCGATCGCGAAAGCAGGGCGATCGCGTGTGAGCCGTTGGAGGCCACGTACGACGTTGGTACCGTCGGGGCTGATGGCCAGCGAGCGCGGGTACTTCAGCCCGTCGACCGTCCTCGGGCAGTCGCTCTTCACCGGGTCCAGCTGGTTCACGTCCCGAACGCATGCGTCGTCGCCGGCGAGCTGCGCGAGCGCGCCGCTGCGCTGGTCGCGGGCGAACGCGGCCACCGAGTCCGCGACCGGTGATGTCACGTAGACGTTGCGACCATCCGGGGAGACGGTGACCCATCTCGCTCCGTGGATTCCGCGGGCGGTACCCGGGCAGCTGGAGTCAGGTTGCGCATGTACGTCCTGCACGCAGCCCGCGGCTCCGGGGAGCTGCGAGAGCGCCCCTGAGGACGGATCCCGGGAGAACGTGGCCACCTGTCCCACGTTGATCGAAGCCACGTATACGTTTCGCCCGTCCGGGCTCACCGCCACCGAAAGCGCGCCGTTGAGGCCCGCCGCCACGTCGGGGCAATTCGGATCGGCAGCCGAGGCGTCACGAACGCAGCCCGCGGAGCCGGGGAGCTGAGTGAGCTCGTCCCGTGGGCTGGCGGGAGAACGACACGAGGGTGCTTCCGAGGCTGGAGGCGGCATAGGCGTTGCGGCCGTCGGGGCTGATGGCCACGGTGCGAGCGTCCAGGAGGCCACGGGCGATGCTCGGGCAGGTGGTCCAAGACGGCGCCCCCGTTCCCTCGATGCATGCTGACGCGCCAGAGAGCTGGCCGAGGGCACCCGGCTCGGTGGCGGCAGCGCTTGCCGCAGGGGCCTGGAGAGTCGCGAGCGTCAGGAGGGCGGCCGCCAGCAGAGCGGGCGCGGCGGAGAGGCGGGCATGAACAGGCGTATCGGCCCGGTGAGCCGAGGCCTGACCTATCAGCGGCCCCCTGGACGGATGTTCTACGGCGTCAGCTCAGCAGATCGTGGCTGCGCAGCAGCTCGCCGACGGCGGCGAGGTCCTCGACGCGCCGGCCCGAGCGCTCGGCGACGGCCAGCAGATCGCGGGAGCCGTCGCAGAAGTTGAGCAGGAACATCATCGCCTCGAGGTCGCGCAGCTTGCCTTCGCCCAGCCACCCGCCGCCGGTGGTCGGGTAGAGGCCGCGCCGGCCGAGCTGCGGCTCGCCGAAGGGCACGGTGCCGTCGAGCGTCTCGTTGGCCTCGAGCACGTCGACGATGCGCCGGTACAGCGTCGAGGGTCTCCCCGAGCGCCGCGGGGGTGATGAGCGACGAGGTCGTCGAGCGACGTGTGGTACTCCGGGTAGCGGCCGTACATCGTGCGCATCAGCGAGCCCGACCGGCAGGTCGAAGCCGGGCGAGCAGTACTGGCGCTCGTCGCTGCCGCGCGGGAAGAAGTCGAGCACCCGGTGCGCCGGCTCCGGCTGTGCGCGAGCACGTGCTCGGCGACGCGGTCGGCCAGCGAGTCGCCCCGCCGCGAGCGCTTGTAGGTGAAGTGCGCCGGGGTCGCCGACGCAGGTGACCACGTAGCCGGCGACGCAGGCGCTCGCGCAGGCGCTCGCCGAAGCGCGACAGGTAGGCGATCGCGCCGATCGTCTCCGGCACGAAGAGGAAGCGGTAGGTGAGCCGGGGCGGCGCACTGGCGCGCGCGCAGCAGCGCGCGCGAGGTGGGCGACCACGACCGGGCCCGACAGCTCGTTGTTGGCCATCGACGGGTGGCAGCAGTACGTCGAGAAGAGGACCTCCGGTCGCGCGCGCCCGGGCACCACGACCTCGCCGAGCTCGACGTGGCCGGGCACCAGGTCGGCGTCGATCAGGACCTCGTACTCGCCCGGGACGAGCTGCGTCGCGCTGCCGCTCGGTCAGGCAGAAGCCCCAGCCTCGTCGTAGTAGGACGTCCGGTAGGGGATCGCGTCGGGCTGGTCGGGCAGCGAGTGCAGGTGCGCCTGCGAGCTCGTCGAGCGGCATCCGCTGCGTGCACGGGCGCGCTGTAGGACGACCACGTGCAGGTTCGAGTCCGCCAGCGAGCACCACGACGCGTCCCGTCGGGATCCTTGATCCACGCCGTCGCGGATCGTCCACTCGCGGGGGATCGTCCAGTCGAAGACCTGCTCGCCGGTCGCGAAGCGGTGGCGCTCCATCGGCCCGGCAGACCGCTCGAGGAGCGTCGAGCGTCTCGCGGAACCCCGGGCCGGTGAGGCTGCGCGTGATCGGGAAGAGCTCGGTCGCCAGGTCGTGCATCTCCTGGCCCGAGGGCGCTGGGTCGGGGCTGTCACGGCCATCGGGTCAGACCGGGTGCAGATGCGCGAGCTCGGGATGCCCGCGCGAGAGCAGGTAGGACGGGTTCTCGGCCATGCCCCTCGACGGCCGCCTGTTCGAACGCACGCGCGGAGGCCACGCACAGCGCCGGCCCGCGGTCGATCGTCATCTCGCGGCGTGAGGCCCGCGGCTCGCAGGTCCTCGACCAGCGGGACGAGGAACGTCTCCACGTCGTCGTCGAGGTCGCGCACGTAGAAGTTGGCCACGACCGGGGTCATCGCGTCCATCGGCTCGGACGATGCCCGGGAACTCCTTCATGTACCGGTAGGCGCACGCCCAGCCGCTGCTCGACGTGGTGGACGAACGTGCACGTACTCGAGCCGGACGCCGAAGAACACGAGCTTGGCGTCGACCTCGCAGCAGGATGGCGAAGACGCTCTGCTCGCCGAAGCAGTCCTTGTCTCCGACCTCGAACAGCGGTCGCTCCCACGCCGCGGGCAGCTCACCGCGGACCGCGACGGAGAAGATCGGGTCGGCCGTGCGGCGCACCTCGGGCTGCTGGCGGAAATGCTCGGTCAGCACGCCGACGGTCGACGGGCTGTCGCGGCGACGTCGAACTTCTCGCCGCGGCAGAAGCTGTAGGTGAAGGTGGGAACGATCAAGGCGCCCTCGGAGACGGCGCCGCTGAGCCCGGCGACGATCGTGTCGAGCTTCTCCTCGCGCGTGCGGCCCGCCACGCGCAGGCGCGCTCTGCAGGCCGGAGTGGACGAACACGGTGTCCGTCGGCGCGGACGCCCTGTCGGCGCAGCCCGGCGGTGATGTCCTGGGCGGTGATCACGAGAACGAGTGGGCCTCTAGCTACCAACGGCCGGCGCGAGCCGAGTCTTGCCGTATGTGCGCTCTCGCAAAGACCGGCGGGGCAGGCACGTTTCATGCTTGATGCTAATACGCTCTTCCGCCCGCGGCCTGGAGGCCTCCGGGCTCACGCCCGGCGAGCACCTGGTGTTCGAGATCGACGAGGCGCAGGGCGCCGATCTTCCCCACGGGGCTCTAGCAAGCGACCATCTGGACATCGAGGAGCGCCGGCGAGTTGACGAGCTGGCCGTGGAGGCCCTCGGTCGCTGGCGCGAGCGCTGTGACGGCGAGTTGACGCTCGCGGGCGTCTGCCTGCCCTTCATCCGCGAGCTCGAGCTCTACTCGTACGTCTTCGTGCCCACGGTGCGCGACGCGCTGGGTCTCGATCGGGCGCTCGAGACCCACCGGCCGGCCACCATCCGCCGGGCCGACGCCGACCCCCACGTCGACGCGCTGGTTCGCGCGGTGGCGGCGCGCCACGGCGTCCCGGTCGAGACGGCGGCCACGACCGGCCAGGCACCGGATCCGTGGCGTCCTCCCTGGCAGGCGTTCCCCGAGGCCGCGCCCCTGGCGCGGCGCGCTGCGCCGGCGCCTGGTGCGTCTCACTCATGGAACTCGGGATCCCTTCCCACCTTCGCGCGGGGAGCGTCCTCTTCGACAGCTACTGGCCGCTGATGCCGTTGCTCGATCGGATGCTCGGCGACGACAGCTGGCGTCCGGCCTTGAGCCTCGAGAATCCGCCGCTCGGCCCCCGCCGCTCGCTGGGTGCTGCGCGCCAGGGAGGCTGGCTGGGTCGTCCCGGCCTCGTCGCCCGCCGCCGGGCTGAGAGCGCGGCGAGGGCGTGCCTTGCCACCGCGGCCACGACCCCTGTCCGGCTCGAGGTCGAGGGCCTCGAGCTCGGCGCCTGCCTGCATGCCAAGGCGCTCGAGCTCCTGCGCCCCCGCGTGGCCCGCGACGTGGCAAGCGCCGCGACCTATCGCCGTGGCCTGGACCCGGAACGGCTCGCCTGGGTCGTGGCTCGATCGGACCTCGAACCCAGCTCGCGGCTGCTCGTCTCGCTGGCGCAGGAGGCCGGCATCCGGACGCTGGTGGTGCAGCATGGCGCTTACTTCCTGCCGAGCCTCGTGGCGGACCTGGGCCTGGCCGACGAGCTGGCGGTGTGGTCTGAGGCGGTGGCGCCGAGGGCGGGGGAGCTCTGGCACCGCCCTCCGCAGGCGATCGGCTACCCACTGCCTCACAATCCTCCGCCCACTCGCCTGTACGACGGCCGAACGGCACCGCGGATCGTCGTGCATGCCCCAGCCCTGGCACACCAGCACGGCGGTGCTCGACGCACGGGTGATCATGCGGCACTACATCGCGGCTGTCGAGGCGATCTGGACGAGGCTGCCGGCGGCCGTCGTGGCTCTGCGGCCCCACCCCGCCGACGATTCCGGGCCGGTCAGCCTCCTTCGTGAGCGTTTCCCTCGACTGGAGGTCGACGCTCGTCCCGACGTGCTCGAGGTGCTCTCCGAGTGCGACCTGTGCGTCGGAGGGACTTCCACCGCGATCCTCCAGGCCGGACTGGTGGGCACGCCCGCGGTGCTCCTCAACGTGACGGGCTACGAGTGGGGCTGGCCGCTCGGAGGCGAGACATCGGTCGCGGTCGCGAGGTCGCAGAGCGAGCTCGTGGAGGTGCTCGAACGATGGCTCGAGACCGGCTGTCTTCCCGGCCGCGACGACCTGTTGAGCGCCCTCGGCGCCGACGGAGGCGACGCCACCGAGCGCCTGCTCCGAGTGCTGGCAGGTCGCGCTCCCGCCCCGACGCCCACGCCGGTGAGCTGAGATGCAACGTCGCCCAGGCTCGACATCCGGGTGGGCGATGCCCTGGCGCCATCAGGCCTTCCTGGCCCGCCGGGCGGCCGTGGCCGCCCGCCATCTCCGCGGCCTGCCGATCACGGTGCTCGAGGACGCCTTCCCAGGGATCGAGGAGCTCACGATCTCGATGCGGCATCGGTTCCAGCCGCGAGGCCTCCCTCACGGCGACGCCTACGTGCTGGCGCTGATCACCGCCCACGTGCAGCCGCGGCGGATATTCGAGATCGGCACGGGTACCGGGGAGGGCACGGTTCTGATGGCCGCCCAGGCTCCGGAGGCGAGCATCGACACGCTCGATCTCGGCGACGCTGACGCTTCCCTGGGGGAGCAGGGCGGCGACGCCCCCCTGTCGGAGGTCGAGAGGGTCGGCCGCGCCTACCGCGAGTCACCCCATGCCCATCGGATCACCCAGCACCTCGGCGACAGCGCGGCGTTCGACTATTCGCCCTTTCGCGGGCACATGGACATGGTGTTCGTGGATGGGGCCCACACCTACGAGTACGTGCGCACCGATTCACAAGCAGCCCTGTCACTGGTGCGACCCGGCGGGGTGGTGGTGTGGGACGACTGCCACCTCTACCACGACGGTGTGGCGCGCGCGCTCGTCGAGCTCAGCCGCGAAGGACTTCCGGTGTCTCGCGTGAATGCGTCACGCCTGGCCGTCGCGCGGACGGCGAGCTAACGCGGCCCCTCAGCCCACCTTCTGCTTGATCTTGTTGCGCACGCGCTCAGGCCCGGCGGCGAACTTGTCGATCCATGTGGCCTGGAACGGAGCGACATCGAAGAGCGGTCGCTCGACGGCCGCGATCAGGTTCACGAAGGTCCTGGGCACCTGGGTCTGGGAGCGCGGCGTGACTCCGTGCACCGAGTCCGGTGAGTTGAGGAAGAGCACCAGCGTGTTGGCCGCATAGTCCACGGTGTCGGCGGTCTCCACGAAGGTGTCGTAGATCGCCGTTCCCGCAGGCCACGTGGTCCGCGCTTGAATCGATAGAGCTCGAGGTTCCCGCCCGTCGAGTCGTCCTCGGGGCGGCGCAGGTAGAAGAGGCCGGCGAACAGCTTGTCGGCGTCGTCGAGGTGTGCGCTTCGGACCGAGGTGGGCGTTGCCCACGACCGGCGTGTTGATCGAGATCTGCGCGTCGAGGAGCACGTCCGCCTCGGAGAAGTCGTCGCGGTTTCGCACCCCCGCCCGCAGCGACTCGAGCGAGCCGTTGTCGCGCTCGAAGGTGGGGTAGAGCCGGCGGATGTGCTCGCCGAACAGGTCGACGAGCTTGGCGAGGAACTCGCCGGAGGCGTGGGCCTCGATGAAGCTCCGCCACAGCTCGGAGATCTCCTGGTTGCCCGCCACCTCGGCCGCGGGCAGCCCCACGCGCTTGTTGCTGCCGAAGTCCTGGTGCTTTGTGACGACCTCGAGTGACGGGAACTCCGCTATCAGCCGGGAGCACAGCTCGGCGGGCACCGCGTCGCGCACGACGATGTGTGGAAAGGGATCGGACCGCACGTCGTCACGGGTCACGCCTGCCAATACCGATTCCATGTCACTCCTTGTCCGATGGCGGCCGCATCACGGCCCGTCGCAGAGAGAACGGGCCGCGGCACGACCCGCTTACTCACGCACGAAGCGACGCCTACGCTTTCGAGGCCCAGAGCGAAGTCACGAGCTGCCTTGGCGTGATCATCACGGCCTCCAGCGGGGTGAAGTGACGCTCGAGCTCTTCGTCGAGCTCCGCGTGGGACTTCACGTACCCGATCGGATCCGGGGGTATGAAGAGGCCAACCAGGCAGTACCGCGAAAGGCGCGCGCACTGGGCGATCACGTCGCGCCAGTCCTCGAGGTAGCTCAGGACCTCCCGAATCACGATGAGGTCGACGGGCTCGGCTTCCAGCAGGTAATCCTCCACGGGCGCGCACACCCATTCGATGTCGGGGAAGACGGCGCGAGCCGCGGTGATCGCCGTCTCGGAGGCGTCCAGCCCGGTCACCCGATTGTCCCTGCGCTTGAGCCCGGCCGTGAAGGTTCCCTTGCCGCAGCCGATGTCCAACGCGGAGCGGTAGGTGACCTGGTCTACGAGCAGCCCGGCGATCTTGGCCTGCAGCAGGCGGGGGTCCGACTGGTGCCAGGAATCGAAGCCGCCGGTCGCCTCCGCCCGGTACATCGCCTCGAACTCGCCCACGAACTCCCGCCTGTCGGTGTTGAACACGTAGGGGTGCCAGGGTTCGCTCAATGCCGGCTCATCGTATCCGCGGTTCGGCGAGCGGTGCGATCGCGAGCACCTTCATGGCCGACTCGAACGGCCACAGCGGCGCGTCGCGTTCCGGGAGAGCTGCGGCGACCTCGCGCATGCGCTCGAGGTCCTGCTCGCTGTCCACGTCGAGTCTGACGAACGGCCAGCTCGGGGACGGTGGGGGCACGAACTGCAGCGAGAACTCGTCCGGGCGGTCGCGGACGAAGGCCGTGACGTGCTCGCGATCGTGCTTCGAGCTCGCCTCCCGCGCGGCGCGGCCGAGGGCCTCGGCGGTGATGAGCTCCGTCCCGATCCCGTCCGGCAGTCCGCTCGCGGCGGTGTGGTTGCTGGCGTAGTCGCAGGGCTGGACGGTCCGGAAGAAGCGAACCAGGTCGTCGATGGAACGCGGATCGATGAAGGGGTTGTCGGCGCAGACTCGCACCAGGGCGTCGGCCGGATGGTTGGCGAGCACCACTGCGAAGCGGCCGAGCACGTCCTCCTCCGAGCCCCGCACTACCGGCACGCCCATCCGCCTGGCCAGGGCGGCGAGCTGGTCGTCGCCGGGCCGGTCGCTGGTGGCCAGCACCACCTGGTCGAGGAGCCGCGCGGCCAGGACACGCCTGAGCACGACCTCGAGCAACGACATGCCGCGCCACAGCTCCAGCAGCGACTTGCCGGGGAGCCGGCGTGACCCCATGCGGGCCTGAACGACGGCGACGCTGGTCACTGCTTGGGAAAGCGACCGCGCACGAACTCGCGGATCTCCAGCTCGGCGGCGATCGGGCGCTTGCGTGGCTCTCCCAGCAGCGCCTCCGCCTGCCGCACGCCGGCCACCAGCTCGGCGAGCTCATCGGGCGTGACCGAGAGCACGTGGTCGGTGCCCGGCAACGAGCGGTCGAGCGTGAAGTGCTTCTCGATCACCGTCGCGCCCAGCGCCACGGCGAGCACCGGGGCGGCCAGGCCGATCGTGTGGTCGGAGTAGCCGATCTCCCGCTCTGGGAAGGCCTCGGCCAGCGCGGTGATGGCGCGGAGGTTCGCGTCCTCGTCGGCGAGCGGATACTGCGTGACGCAGTGCATGACCACCACCTGCTCCACGGGCTCGAGGTGGGCGAGGGCCGAGCGGACCTCCTCGAGATCTGCGAGCCCGGTCGAGAGCAGGATGCGGTCGGTGCGCTCGGCGAGATAGTCGAGGAGGCCGACGTTGAGCATCTCCGAGGAGGCGATCTTGATCGTCCGTAGGCCGAGAGCCTCGACCAGGAAGCGAGCACGCTCGAGCGTGAACGGGGCGCTCAGGAACTCGATTCCATTCTCCTGAGCCAGCTGGGCCAGCTCGCGGTGGGCATCGTCGGAGAGCTCCACCTGCGAGAACCATTCGCGCTCGGGGTCGTCGGGCGCGATGTCCTGGCCGCGGTAGGACTGGAACTTGACCACGTCTGCCCCGGCCTTCGCCGCCTCGACCACCATCCGCCGCGCGACGTCGAGGTCGCCGACGTAGTTCTCGCCGACTTCGGCTATCACCGTGGTGCGCCCCGTGTCCACGGGACCGTCTCTGTCAGGCATCGCCCAGCGTCCTTCGACGTACCTTCCGAGCACCGGCCTCGAGCAGCCTCCAGATGGCGGTCAGGCCTCCGTAGCGCCTCTGTACCCGCACCAGCCACGGCGTCATCAGCGCCAGGAACGCGACGAACTTCGCGCTGTTGACCAGGATCTCGTAGTACAGCGCGCCCTCGCCGGAGCCCGCGAGCCACTCGATGCCCCAGAGGCAGGCGCCCGTGTATCCCACCACCGCCAGCAGCTCACCGAGGTGCTTCAGCAGGCTGCGGGTTCCCAGCACCTCACCGAGCGCATAGGCCGTCACCGCGAGGAACACGATCAGGTAGCTGATGCTGGTGGCCGCCGCCGCGCCGCGCAGGCCGAAGTCGAGGACGGCGACGGCCACGTAGTTGCCCGCTCCGTTGAGGACCAGGCACACGAGCATGAACCCCGCGAGCCCCCAGTTGCGCCCGGTCGTGTGCAGGATCTTGATGGGCATGTTCGACAGGGAGATGAAGAAGCTCGCCACCACCATGATCTGCACGACGGCGATCGCGGGCGTGAACGCGGGAAGCGCGTGGCGGATGAGAACGGGGAGGAAGAAGAACGCCCCGGCCACGAAGAGAGGGATGAGCATGTCGGCCAGGAGCCGCTGTACATCCGTGGCGTAGTGCTGGATGTCGCGGATCTGCTGGGTGGCGCCGAAGCGCTCGGACATCCGCGGTCCCAGCACCGCCCCGATGCTCTTGGGCAGAAACATGATGTAGGTGGTGACCGAGACGGCGAGGGCGTAGTAGCCGAGGTTCGTGACATCGATGTAGTGGGCGACGATGAGGTTGTCGATGGCCAGGAAGAGCAGCCAGATCTGCGAGTGGATCATCATCGGGATCCCGAGGCGCAGGAGCTCGCGCAGCGGCCCCCGCTGGATGCGCCAGCGAAATGCGGGCTGCCGCAAGGTGACCAGGCCCAGGCGATTCCATAGGACGAAGACCCCAAGCGTGGAGGCCGCCAGGCCCATGAACATGCCGTAGTAGCCGAACAGGATCACGAGGACGGTCTGCAGGGTGAGCACGATGAGCGCCCGCACGATCACCGCCATCGAGGCGACGTTGAAGCGCTTCGTCGCCTGGATGATGCCCTCGTGGGCGTCGCTGAGGAAGCGCAGGGGCGCCAGGACGCCCAGGATCAGGATTCCGTACTGGACCTCCGGCGCCCAGTGAGGTCCTGCCACCAGCGCGAGCGCTACGAGCAGGCCGCCGGCAACCGCCGACGCGAGGATCGTGAACGAGCTCGCCGTGTCCGCCGCTGCGGCGGCGCTGTCGCGGTTATCCCTCCCGCGGTAAAAGGGGATCTGCCTTCCGGCGCCCTCCAGTGCGCCAAGTGAGGCGATGCTGAGAAATGTGGCGAAGGTCCCCATCAGGGCCCAGTATCCAGCGGAGCGGGGGCCGAGCAGGCCCTTCTGAGCCACGCCGGCGACAAAGAGCATGGCCTGGGCCACGTAGACCCCGACCGTGAAGGTGGCCGCATCGGACGCGGCACTGCGGACTCTGCCATCCGGAAGAGCGGCCAAGCCGCCGCCGCGCGACCCCGGCGGGGAACCAGGCTCCACGCGGGGCGGAGCGCTGGCCACTGATTGCTCCATCGCCCATGCAACGCTCCCACCGGGCAAGAACAAACGATCGTTGGCACATTCAGCCCGTCAGGGAGGCTGCTCGCGGCCCGTTAGTCTGATGGTGAATATGCACTCACGCGCCTCACGGTGAGGCTCGCTCCCGTCAACTTTCCAACCCGGGCGCTGTCGCCGGGGGGCAGCGTTCCCGTGGCCCGGCAGATCGGGGCAGTGGTCGGGGCAAGCGGACTGGCGGGCCTCTCGCTGGCCGCCAGTGGCAGCTGGATCGTGCCCTTCATGCTCATCGCCATGGGAGCACTCCTGGTCCTTGGCTTCACCCACCCCGCGTTGTTTCTCGGGCTGGTCGTCGTCACGCGTCCGATGCTGGACGACTTCAGCAACAGCCACGGGCTTCCCGGCATTCAGGCCGCCAACTTCTCGGGCGTGATCGCCCTCCTGGTGGTCGCGCTCCTGGTGGTCTACGCGACCACCTCGCGCGAGATCCACCTGCCCAGGGCCACATTTCCGCTCGGATTGGTGGTGGCGATCACCGCGGCGGGCGCTCCCTACGCGATGTTGACGCTCGGGGGCGAGGTGGGGATGGAGCCGATCAGCGAGGTCGCCCGGATCGGCGCGCTACTGGCCATGTACGTCCTCGCCGCGAACCTGTTCACCACCACCGACCGGGCGCAGCGCCTCTTCGCGATCGTCGGCCTGAGCGCGGTCGTGCCCGCCATCGTCGGCATCGTCCAGTGGGTGACCACCGGCGGTCGCTACGAGTACGGGCTCGACGTCCTGAGGATCACCGGGACCTTCGTCGGGCCCAATCCCTTCGGCGCCTACCTCGCCTTGGGCGCCCTCATCCTGATCATGCTGCCCACCGCTCTTCCGGTGCTCGTGCGATATCCGGCGATAGCACTGATACTCACCGCCTTGATCGGCACATACAGCCGGGAGGGCTGGGTCATCTTCCTGCTCGGCATGGTGCTGATGGGCTGGCGGCGGAGGCCTGGCCTGATCCTGGCCGTCTGCGCGGCGGCGGTCGCGATGGTCTTCACCATTCCCAGCATTCACGACCGCGTGCTCACCTCGAAGACCCGAGACGCGAACCAGAAGGCTTTCACGTCGTTCGACTGGCGCCTGACCAACTGGGAGGGGCTGCTCGCGAAGTGGGGTGAAAGCCCGGTGGTCGGCTTTGGAACCGACAGCACGCCCTACGTGAACCCCAAGAAGAACGAGTTCCAGCTGAGCGGCGTCCGCTTCGCTCCCGGTCAGATCAGCGGCTACGCGGCGCACAACCTCGGAGTGAAGGCCCTCGTGGAGGGGGGGTTGGTGCTACTGCTGGGCTACATCGCACTCTTCACCTCCCTCGTGGGCTCCTCCCTGCGCATGGCACGGGAGCACTGGCCGCTCGCACGCCACGCCCTTCTGCTCTGCATCCTGTGGTCGATCACGGCCATCGTCGGGCTGGCCTCCGACGATCCGACGACCAACACTCCCTTGATGTTCTCGCTGGTGGCGCTGCTCGGCTGCCTCGAGGGCGCTTCACGAGCCGCGCGCCCGGAAGCAAAGACAGCCGCTGCGCGTTGATCTCTTGCTTTTGTCTTTAAGGATCGGAAGAGGGATGCGACAGGACCAGGACATGCTCGAGGGCGGGCCGGCAGGTGGCGCCACTCCAGCGCCAGGCATGGAAGCCGCTCGGGCGGCCGGGTTGCCCGACGCAAAGGCGGCCTGGGCGCCGGTCCGTGCGCGCCGGGGGTACGTGCTGCGCCGCGTGCTCGTGCTCGCCGACGCGCTGGCGCTCACGGCTTGCCTCCTGCTCAGCCTCGCGCTGGCCGGCGAACGCGCGGACCCCTTCGCTGACATCGCCTGGGCGGGCCTGACCCTCCCGGGCTGGGTGCTGCTGTTCAAGGTCTACGGCCTCTACGACCGCGACGGAAAACGGATCAGCCACAATACGGTCGACGACGCGCCCTGGGTCTTCCACGCACTGGTTCTCGGCTCGCTGGGGCTGTGGGCGTACTCGAAGGTCACGCCCTTCGGGGCCCTGACCCTGCGAGAGGGATTCTTCTTCGGCGTGCTCGCGTTCGTCGGCGTGCTCGGCGCCCGCAGTGCCGCTCGCGAGGTGGTACGCGCCAGCAGCGCCCCGGAGCGCGTTCTCCTCGTGGGCAGCGGCCAGGTGCCGCGCCTGCTCGTGCGGAAGATGCGAACGCACCCGGAGTACGGCCTTCGTCCGCTCGGCTACCTGGCGGAGGGCCCGGGCGAGTACGACCCGCTGCTGGGCGAGATCCCGTGCCTCGGCTCGGTTCAGGATCTCGAGTCCGTGTGCCTGGCATCGGGCACGGAGCGGGTGCTCCTGGCGCCGACCCTCGAAGAGGATGCGCTGGTCGACCTCATCCGGCGCACCCGGGGGCTCGAGGTGCGCGTGAGCCTCGTGCCCCACGTGATGGACGTCCTCGGCCCCTCGGTCGAGATCGACGACGTGGAGGGCATCACCGTCCTCGGCATGAACCCGCCCGCGCTCACGCGCTCGTCGCGCCTGCTCAAGCGAGGAATGGACGCGGTCACCGCGGCGGTGTGCCTCGTGGCGTTGGCGCCGGTCTTGGTGGCCATCGCCCTCGCGATCAGGTTGACCTCCCGGGGGCCGGCCCTCTTCGTTCAAGAGCGCGTAGGGCGAGGGGGCGGGCAGTTCCGCCTCTACAAGTTCCGCACCATGGCCCAGGACGCCGAGTCGCGCGTGGAAGAGCTCAAGGCACTGAGCGCCGACCCCGACTGGCTCCTGCTCGACCACGATCCGCGTGTCACGCGGGTGGGCCGCTTCCTGCGCCATACGAGCCTCGACGAACTGCCCCAGCTCTGGAACATCCTCCGCGGGGACATGAGCCTCGTCGGACCTCGGCCGCTGACCTCCACCGATCAGGCCAACGTGACCGAATGGGGGCGCAGGCGCCTCGACCTGACCCCCGGGCTGACGGGCCTCTGGCAGGTCCTGGGCCGCACGAAGATCCCCTTCGAGGAGATGGTGAAGCTAGATTACCTGTACGCCACCAACTGGTCGCTGTGGGGTGACGTGCGCTTGTTGATCCGTACGCTTCCCGCAGTGCTGCGACGCCAGGGCGTCAACTGATGGCTCCCACCCCGGGCGCCGGCAATCCCGATCGGAGCCCTGACCGTGGCTGATGAGCGCAACGAAGGAGTGAAGCTCGGAGGATTCCTGGACGATTCTGCGGCGCCGCATCGCGGTGGTGGTGGCATGCCTGCTGCTCGTGCCGGCGATCGCACTCGCGTACACGGCCTTCCAGCCCAAGAAGTACTCCGCGGAGGCCCTCATCCTGCTCGAGGAATCGGGGTTCGAGAGCAGCGCCGTGACCAGCTTGGATGCGCCTTCGGCCTCGGCCCAGGACATCGCCACGCTGATCGGCACCAACCAGGCGCTGGCCGGCCTGGACACGATCGCCGAGCGTACGGCCGCGAAGGTGGGGGAGGGCGTGACGGCCGGACAGGTTTCGGGGGGCATCTCCGTCGCTCCGTCGGGCGATGGGCAGGTCTTGAGCGTGACCAGACACCGACACCGACGCCCGCATGGCGGCTGAGATCGCGACGGTCTATGCGGGCGAGTTCGTGGCGTTTCAGCGCAGGCTCCTGCGATCCCGGATACTCAGGGCCCGCCGCGGGATCGTCGCGGAGGCCGATCGCCTGGCGCGCCTGCAAGAGCTCTCCGACGCCGAGGAGGAAACACAGGCCGATCTGCGCAGGCGCGAGCGCAACCTGCGAGAACGCGAGGCTGACCTGACCGCCCTCGCGGCGGTGCAGACCGGCAACGCGAGGGTTGTGCAGCCGGCCGCGGTGCCGGGCGCGCCCTCGTCTCCCAAGCCCGTGCGCAATCTCATCGCCGGCATCGGCCTGGGACTCCTGCTCGGGATCGGTCTGGCGGTGCTCTTCCACCTCCTGGACCGCCGGCTCAACAACCCGGAGGACATCGAGACGCTGTTCGAATCTCCCACCCTGGGCGCCATCCCGCGGACCCCCGCGCTGTCGGCGAAGGGAGGCAAGGCCGCCACCCTGCCCCCGAGCGCCAGGGAATCGTTCCGGATGCTTCAGACCCAGATGAGCTACTTCAACGATCACCAACCCGCCAGATCGGTGGCCGTCATCTCCGCCGCTCCCGGGGACGGTAAGAGCACGGTTGCCTGGAACCTCGCGGTGGCGGGCGTGGACGCCGGTGCGCGCGTCCTGCTCGTCGAGGCCGACCTGCGCAACCCCACGCTCGCATCGCGCTGCGAGGACGCCGTCGAGTCCGGCCTGAGCGACGTCCTCTCCTCGCGAAGCGAGCTCGCCGACGTGGTGCATCCTGTCCCGGTGGGCGCGCACGGTCAGAACGGCGGGACCACGAACCGCATGGACGTGGTGTTCGCGGGGCCCAGACCGACCAACCCGAGGCAGCTCATAGCCTCGCGGCAGATGAGGGAGCTGGTCAGCCTCGCCGAGGCGGCGTACGACCTCGTGGTCATCGACACGCCGCCGACGTCGATCGTGTCGGATGCCATCCCGATCATCCGCTCGGTGGGTGGAGTCCTCGTGGTCACGCGGCTGCGCAAGAGCACGCGGTCCGAGGTCGCCCACCTGCACGAGCAGCTGCGCAACCTCGACGCGCCCACGCTGGGGATCGTCATCAACGGCGTCGAGTCAAGCGACGGGTACTACGGGGCGGCATTCGAGTCCGCTCGCGCCTACGTCGGCGACCCCCCGTGCTGCTGCCATCGAGCTCGATCACCAAGAACGAGCACGGCGATGCAGACGATTCGGCGGGCGCCTGACGCTCTCGGGCTGACTGCTCTTGCTTACGCCGCCTGGGGCCGCTGCGGCGCCGGAGCCGCTCCGAGGTGGCGCAACTCGGCCTTCATCGCGCGGCGGCCGCGGTGGTGAAGGGCATGCACCGCGCCCTCGGTCTTGCCCATGTGATCGGCGATCTGGCCGGGTGAGAGCCCGACCAGGTGCCGCAGGACCAAGACGTGCCGCTGCTCGTCGGGGAGCGTGCCCAGGGCGTCCTTCAACGAACTGGCTCGCTGGTAGCCGGTCTCGTCATGCTGAGCGTCGGGATTGCGGATCTCCTCACAGGGGATCATCCGCCGCTGGCGCATGTGGTCGACCGCCATGTTGCGGGCCACCCGCAGGATCCAGGCGGAAAACGGGACGGAGCGCTGCTCGTACTTGTGGATCACCCTTATCAGCTTCGCGAAGACGTCCTGGGTCACGTCCTCCGCCTCGTGCTCGTCGCGCACGATGCTGCACACGTAGCCGTAGACGTTGTCGGCGTACTGCTCGTAGAGATATCGGATCGCGTCGCGATCGCCCGTCTTGGCGCGTACGATCGCCCGCGCCACGCGCGCGCCGCGCTCGGGGCTGTCGTCGAGCGATGTCTTGCGCCTGAAGCGAGCGGGCGAGCGCGCTTGTTCACGCGGCCCGATCTCGGGTCCGGGCGTGCTCAGGGTGCTCCCCTCTTGCGCGAGAGCGCTTGAGATGGCTCGCATGTGACCTCCCAGTTTGTCTTGGCGTCCCGCAGCGTGCAAAAGCGGAATCGAGAATCCCGAAAAAGTTCCGGGGCCTTCGCGCTGCTGTAATCGCCAACCCCTGCCTTGGGCTCCATGGCATCACTTTCGGCGTCGCTGCCTGTACACAGTCCAGTTTGCGAGAAAAGCCTAACACGGACCGGCCGATCTCGCCCGGTCTTCCGCGAGCGCTCGAGGGTTTACGCTCTGGCCCTGGTGCTCGGCCGCTTAGCTCGACCGATGGCTGTGATGGCGCTCCTGGCGCTGGCTGCGCAGACGCTTGGCGCACCGCCCTCTCTCGCGGCGTCCGGCGCTACGGGCGACAGAAGCGCGGCGAGCGCTCAGCAGCGAGAGGCCACCCCCAGCCCGCCACCGCTCGGGGACCGGCAGCCTCAGGTGTCGCGGGCGGAAGGGCCGGCTGGACGCGGAGCGCCGAAGGCAAGCCCGGCAGCCGAGGTTGCGGACCGCGGGCGCGGGCTGCCCTGGATAGAGAGCGGAATCGTCTTGATCGCGCTCGGCGTCCTGATTCTCGTGCTGTTCACGAGCCGTTTCAGCCGAACGCACTGAACAGATCCTGAACCGGCGCGGCTCAGCTGGCCACCCGAGCCCGCCGCGCCACCCTCCTCCACACGTCCGGATCCTCGCTCTCGAAGCGTCGCATCGCGCGCTTCAGGAGCGGCTCGTCCGGGTTGAGCCGGCTCGCCGTCCGGATGTCGGGCCGAGGGTCGATGCCCGCCGCCCCTCGTACGAGAGCCAGCCCGTAGCGGAACTCCCAGTTCGACGGATCCCGCTCAACCGCCTCCTCCAGCATGTGCACGCCCAGCCGCTCGGCTCCTGCCCGGATGTCGCAGTACCCGACCAGCGCGAATGGCTCGGGACGAGCCGGTACCGCGGAGATCGAGCTCAGCCCCCTGTCCACCGCCCGCACGCAGTCGCCGGCTCGGAAGGCCATGGCGCTTTCGTCCAGCCGGGACTGGGACACGGCGATTCTGAGCGGCACCGCGGCCAGCACGACGCAGGCCACGACCGCCGCCGCCCTCCCGGCGGCCGGGGGCAGCCATCGGCGCACCGGGCGCTCGTCCGGGCGCCGGCGGCGTGTCCGGGGGCCGGAGCTCAGCGCTGCGCCGCCCAGGGCGAACACCCACAGGGTCACCACGGGCATCTCCCAGTCCCAATCGACGGCTGCGTGTATCGCCCAGGTGAGCGTCGCCGCGAGCACGGCCGCGTACAGGGCGCGGTCCGGGCCGCGGATCCGAACGGCGAGTGCGAGCAGCGTCGAACCCAGCGCAACGATGAGGAATGCCAGCCCGACGATGCCCAGCTCGCCGAGCACCTCGAGGTACAGCGAGTGCGCGTCGACGACTGTCGAGATCGGCGCCCCCGAGTCCGGGGGCGGGCGGTCACGCACCCACAGCAGCTGGAAGGTGCCGGCGCCCGTACCCCTGAGCCTTGCGCTCCTGAACGCGTCGAGCGAGACGTTCCATTCGTCGATGCGCCCCTGGCTGGAAGCCGAACGCAAACGCGCGCGCTGTGGCTCCCCGACTGCGGTCGCCGGCTCGTCGTCCAAGAACTCCTCGTAGCGGTCCTCGACCTGCCCGGGGAGTCCGAGAGCCATGGAAGCCACCACCACGGCCACGCCGAGCCCCGCGGCTGCTGCCAGCCGCCGCCGCACGCCCCCGGCGCCCAGGGGCCACAGCCGGGCCAATCGTGCGTCGAGGCCCAGCAGGACAACCCGCACGAAGCCCGCCCCCAAGGAGCACGCGAGCACAACCGTCGCCAGCTCCTCTCCCTGCTGGGCAGCCTCCCGGCCGCGGTCCGCGGAGGCCAGTAGATCCGCTCCCAGAGCGGCGGACGCCGCGATGGCCGCCGCGGGCCCAGCCGCCAACAGCGCCAGGGGAAGGCTGCGAGGGCGCGCCGCCAGCACGAAGAGGGCGGCCCCGGCGATACCGGCCGCGATCGCGCCACGCGAGAAGGTGAGCATCAGCGTGGCCAGGAGCACGGGAATGGCCGCGGCGCCCAGCACGCGTGCCGGAGCCGGCTCCCTTCCGCTTGCCGAGAGGTAGAGGCAGAGCACCGTCCCTATTGAGGCCAGCAGCCCAAGCGCGTTCCAGTACGTCACGGGATAGCTCAGGCGCTGGTCCTCGACGTTGGGCGTGACCTCCCAGATGCCGGGCAGCGTGCGGGTGATGAGCCCGGACGCGCACACCACGAAGATCCCGGCCGCCAGCGCGCGCAGCATCCAGCGCATGTCGGCCCGGGTGCGCAGGAACAGGCCGAAGTAGACGAGGGTCAGGAGGTAGAGAAGCGCGCGGTCGAACTCCAGGAGCGCGCGCGCCGGCGCATTCGACCACCCCGCCGAGAGCAGGGTCCAGGCCGCGTAACTCGCGAGCCCGGCAGCGGCCACGGCCAGCGGAGCGCCGGCTCCCGCCCAGGGCTCGCGCATCAGAGCCAGGCGCACCGCGAGCAACAGCGCCAGGGCCACCGCCACGGTCGCGGTCGTCCCGGGGAAGAAACCGCCGGCATGGAACGCCAGGTAAACCGTTAGGGCGCCGACTAGACCCCGGTCGAAGCCTCTGATCACGAGTTCAAGCAAGTAGCGCTTCGAGGCGATCCTCACCCAGAGAGCCTACGAGCAAGTGGGCCCTTCCGAGCCTTGTGGTCCGGAACCGTTGATACTGTGGCCACGCTCACGCCGTTTGGGGACATCGAAGGAGGTGGTACCTGGTGATCGATCAAGGCGGGGAGAACGATGAGTTCGTGCAGGCAGTCGAAGCCGCAAACAGGGCCGGTGCGATCGTCACCGACCATGTCCGCTCGATCATCGATGCAGCCCAATCCAGGGCCGACGCGATCGAGCGATCCGCTCGCCAGGATGCCGAGGAGATCCGCAAGGGCGCATACGAGGGGGCCACGAGGCTGCTCGAACGCATCGACGCGATGGAGGGACAGCTCGGCACTGTGGTCAGCAATCTTCGACGCGAGGCGGATCAGCTAGCCACGGACCTCGACCGCCGGGGTTGACGATCGCGGAGCGGCCCCAGCCAGAGGCCTCCGGCGAGGGCGTCGGGCAAGCCGGCGACCTGGTGGCTGCCGCCGGGCGGGCGGGGAGCGTGATCAGGGAGCAGGTCGAGTCGATCGCCGAGGCGGCGCAGTCGAACGCCGACGAGATCGAGCGGCGATCCATGCAGTCGGCCGAATTGATGACTTCCCAGGCCATCCGCGAAGCTCGAGACGTACTCGACCTGATCCGGACCGCCGAGCGCCAGCTGTCAGACCTGCGCCGGCGCGCGTCCCGGGAAGCTGACATTCTGCGCGGCGCCCTCAACAAGGCCGGAGCCCCGTCTTCCCAGCGGGCACAGATCCCGGGGCCGAAGGTGGTCGACGAACGGCGGGAGCGGGAGAGCCTCCCAGCGCCGGCCGAGCCCTCGGCCCTCCCCGCAGCTGTTGCCGAGGCGACGCTCGAGGACGACTCCGCCGAGGAAGAGGTCGACGGAGTAGCGGAGGTCGAGACGGGGACCGACGTACCGTCCGCGGATGAGAGCGCCGAGCCCCAGGGAGCTTGAGCAGGAGGCACGCCAGGGGGAGGACGCGGTCGACGAGGTCGAGACCGGGACCGACGTCTCGTCCGCGGATGAGAGCGCCGAGCCCGGGCTGCGAGCAGGAGACACGCAGCATAGACGCGCCAGGGGGAGGACGCGGTCGACGAGGTCGCGGAGGTCGAGACGGGGACCGACGAATCGTCCGAGGATGAGAGTACCGAGCCCTCGGTAGCAGAGGACGGAGACACGCAGGAGAGGGACGCGTTTACTGTGCCGTCGGGCGCCGAGACCGCCTCGGGCAACCTCGACGAGGAGGCGCGCAGCCGCGTAGCCGCCAAGACCGACGTCGAGCTCGCGGAGCTTCACGGCTTCGCTGAATCGCGCGTTTCCAACGCGCCGGATGACGAAGCCGCATACTGGAGCGCTCTTCAGACCGCCATCGTGCAGGAGGCCGCGTCGCGCCCACGGGTTCGGTGAGCCCCGCCGGGGAGGGTGGCCGGGGAATGGCAAGGCCGCGGAGGAAGCGCGCTCGCTGCCTCGAGGAATTGGCCGCGGCACGTGAGGAGGCTCTGCACGGGGTGGGAGAAATCTCGGCGGTGCGACCAAAGTCTCGGAATCAGTTGACATGTCCGAGCCCCAAGGCGCGGACGACCCCCCCGAGGAGCTCTCGTCGGATGACCCGTCTGAAGACGAGGCCCCCGCTGCGGAGGTCGAATCTGACGAAGCAGCGGTCCAGGGGCCCGGCGAGTCCGAAGACGACGACTCGGCACGCGAGCCGGATGTGCGTCCGGATGCGACATCTGACTTTGGCGACAAGACCGACGTCGAGCTGGCGGATCTGTATGACCTCGGACGTGCCCGAATGGCGAGCGGCGACGAGGCCGAGGCCAGAGGTGCGGAGGCCCTGATGCGCGCCGCCGTAGAAGAGGCAGTCAGGCGCCCCCACTTCGGCGAACCGCTGCCCGGGGGAGGATCTGAGCAGGCGCGCCAAGAAGCGGCGAGCGAAGGTGTTGAAGCCCTTGGACGAGGCTCGCCACGAAGCGATGGAGTAATTCGGCGTCAGACGCCGTGTTCGCTCAGGATCCCCCGCTCGGCGAGCAGGCTCAGCACCGCCTCGACCTGGACGTCGACGGAGGCGGGGCGCACCGTCAGGTCCGGATGCGGCGGGCGGCTCGTAGCAGTCGTCCACGCCGGTCATCCCCGGCAGGTCTCCGCGGCGGGCCCGGGCGTAGTGGCCCTTGGGGTCGCGCTGCTCGCACAGCTCGAGCGGGCTGTCGATGTAGACCTCGAGGAAGGGCAGTCCGCTCTCCTCGTGGAGAGCCCGGGCGCGAGCGCGGTCGGCGGCGTACGGGCTGACGAGCGACACGAGCGCGACGACCCCGGCGTCGGCCAGGAAGCGGGCGGCGTGAGCGGTCCGGCGCACGTTCTCGGCCCGGTCGGCCGGGTCGAAGCGAGAGGTCGGCGTTGAGCCCGTGACGCAGGTTGTCGCCGTCGAGCCGGTAGGCGACCCGGCCCATCGTCACCAGCCGGTGCTCGAGGGCGCCGGCCAGGGTCGACTTGCCCGACGCGGGCAGGCCGGTCAGCCAGATCGTCGCCCCGGTGAAGCCGAGGGCCTCCCGGCGCTGCTCGCTCGTGAGCGACTCCTCCTGCCACACGACGTTCGCGCTGCGGGCACCCGGCTGGACCGGGGAGTCGCCCGACTCGATGATCATGCCGGCCGCGACCGTGTCGTTCGTGGCGCTCGTCGATCAGGATGAAGCTGCCGGTGCCGCGGTTGCGCCGGTAGGGGTCGAAGACGAGCGGCACGCCGGTGCGCAGGGCGACGCGGCCGATCTCGTTCAGCTCGAGGGTCTCGGCGGCCTCGTCGCGGTGGAGGGTGTTCACGTCGATCCGGTGGCGCAGCGCCGAGGCCACGCACTGGGTCGAGCGCGTGGTGTGCTTGACGATGTAGCGCCCGCCGACCGTCATCGGCTTCTCGCTCATCCAGCACACCATCGCGTCGATGTCCCGGCCGACGTGGGGGTGGTTGTGCGGGCGGCAGAGCACGTCGCCGCGCGAGACGTCGAGGTCGTCCTCGAGGCGTCACCGTGACCGACATGGGCGGGAAGGCCTCCTCCAGCGGGCCCTCGGGAGTGTCCAGCGACTTGACCCTCGAGGTGGCCCCGGAGGGCAGGACCAGGACCTCGTCGCCCGACCCGCCAGACCCCGCCGACGAGCTTGCCCGCGAGCCCGCGGTAGTCGTGATGCTCGTCGGTGCCGGGCCGGATGACCCACTGGACCGGCAGCCGCGCGTCGATCAGGTTGCGGTCCGACGCGATGTGGACGTGCTCGAGGTGGTAGAGCAGCGGGGTGCCCTCGTACCAGGCCATGTTGGGGGAGCGATCGACCACGTTGTCGCCGAGCAGGGCCGACATCGGGATCGCGGTGATGTCGGTGATCTCGAGCTTGGTGGCGAAGGCGGAGAAGTCGTCGACGATCCGCGTGTAGACGCCCTCGTCCCAGTCCACGAGATCCATCTTGTTCACGGCCAGCACGAGGTGGGGGACCCCGAGGAGCGACGCGAGGAAGGCGTGTCGGCGCGACTGCTCGACCACGCCCGTTGCGAGCGTCGATCAGCACGATGGCCAGGTCCGCGGTCGAGGCGCCGGTGACCATGTTGCGCGTGTAGAGCACGTGGCCCGGGGTGTCCGCGATGATGAACGTCCGCCGCGGAGTGGCGAAGTAGCGGTAGGCCACGTCGATGGTGATGCCCTGCTCGCGCTCGGCGCGCAGGCCGTCGGTGAGCAGCGAGAGGTCGACGGTCGCCGTTGCTCCCGTGCCGCCGCCGGCTGGCCAGCTCGACCGCGTCGAGCTGGTCCTGGAGGATCGACTTCGAGTCGTACAGGAGGCGGCCGATCAGGGTCGACTTGCCGTCGTCGACCGAGCCCGCGGTGGCCAGCCGCAGGAGCTCGCCGCCCTCGCTGGGTGGGGTGCCCGGGTTCAGAAGTAGCCCTCCTTCTTGCGATCCTCCATCGCGGCCTCGCTGACCCGGTCGTCGGCGCGGGTCTCGCCCCGCTCGGTGACCCGGGTGGCGGCGATCTCGCCCACCACGGCCTCGAGGCCCTCGGCGGTGGACTCCACGGCGCCCGTGCACGACATGTCGCCGACGGTGCGGTAGCGCACCCTCGTCGTGAACGGCACCTCGTCGTCCATGAGCTCGACGAAGGGCGACGTCGCGTAGAGCATGCCGTCCCGCGAGAAGACCTCGCGCTCGTGGGAGAAGTAGATCGACGGCAGCGGCAGGTCCTCGAGCGCGATGTAGCGCCAGACGTTCAGCTCCGTCCAGTTGGAGATCGGGAACACGCGCACGTTCTCGCCCTTGGCCGATCCGGCCGTTGTAGAGGTCCCAGATCTCCGGCCGCTGGTTTCGGGGGTCCCATCCGCCGAAGTCGTTGCGGAAGGAGAAGATGCGCTCCTTGGCCCGGGCGCGCTCCTCGTCGCGGCGGGCGCCGCCGAAGGCCGCGTCGAAGCCGTGCTCGGCGATCGCGTCCAGAAGGGTGGTGGTCTGCAGCCGGTTCCGCGAGGCCCGCGGGCCGGTCTCCTCGGTCACCCGGCCGTCGTCGATCGAGTCCTGGACCGACGCCACGATCAGCTCCTCCCCGAGGTCCGCCACCAGCCGGTCCCGGAAGTCGATGACCTCCGGGAAGTTGTGCCCGGTGTCCACGTGCATGAGCGGGAACGGGAAGCGCCCGGGCCGGAACGCCTTCTCGGCCAGGCGGGTCAGCACGATCGAGTCCTTGCCGCCGCTGAACAGCAGGACGGGCCGCTCGAACTCGGCCGCCACCTCGCGCATCACGTGGACGGCCTCCGCCTCGAGCGTTCGCAGGTGGGATAGCTCTCGTGTCTTCACCATCTCCCGAGCAACGGCTCAGGCCTCGTCAGCTTACGACGCTGAGCGCCGACGGGGCCACCCCGTAGCGCACTTCCTCGAACTCCCCGATGAAGTCGCCGTCCACCTGGAGCGGCACCAGCCCTCCCTCGAGGCTCTCCACCACGGCATCGTCCACGCCGGGGAAGCCGTCGATCTGGCGGTGGCGCGCCACCGTCTCGGCGTGCCCGGAGAAGGCCCGCCACGCCACCGTCGGCAGCTCGGCGATCGTCGCGCGCCGCAGCACGGTGACTCCCAGCGCGCCGTCGTCGAGAGCCGTGCCGGCGTTGATGCGGATGGGGTGCTTGCCGAAGTAGGTGTACGGGTCGCAGTTCTGCACGACGACCGTGACTCCCTCCAGCTCTCGTCCCGCCACCCGCACGGTCACGCGCGGGGGCCGGACCAGGTACTTGCGGTTGAAGGTCGAGATCGCCGCGTACGTGTAGTAGTACTCGCCGAGGCGGGCCTTCATGCGCGGATGGGCGTCCACCCGCTCGACGACGCTGGCGTCGAGCCCCACGCCCGAGGAGAAGGTGAAGAAGCGGTCGTTGACCCGCCCGAGGTCCACGCGGCGCGGCCGGAAGTCGTCGGCCATGCGCAGCAGGTGCTCGGTGGCGTCGACCACGTCGTGGGGGATGCCGAGCACGCGGCAGTACACGTTGGTGGCTCCGCCCGGGAGCACCGAGAGGGGGGTCTCCGAGCCGGCGAGCCCGTTGGCGGCCTCGTTCACGGTGCCGTCCCCGCCGAAGGCCACCACCGCGTCGTAGCCCTCGCTGGCGGCCTCCCGGCAGATCTGGGTGGCGTGGCCGCGCTTCTCGGTGTCCACCGAGTGGACCGCGTAGCGGGACTCCAGCGCGTAGACCACGAGGTGGCGGAGGCGGTCGGAGACCGTCGTCGCGTACGGGTTCACGATCACGAGCATGCGCTTCTTGGGGGTGCGCTGGGGCAGCAGCTGCTCCGCCAGCCGCTCCGCGCGCTCCAGTGCCGTGGACGCCATCGGCACCTAACACCCCGGCGGTCGGCCCCGGTTACTCCGGCCGGCTAAGCCGCGGGGGCGAGTGAGTCCGTGAGCCTGCCCGCCGCCTGCAGCGCCTGGCCGACGACCTGGTCCATGTTCAGGTACTGGTAGCGGGCCAGGCGCCCGACGAAGGTGACGTCGGGCAGCTGCTCGGCCGCAGCGCCTCGTAGCGCCGGTAGAGCGCGCGGGTGTCGTCGCGCGGGATCGGGTAGTAGGGGTCGCCCTCGGCGCGCGGGTACTCGACCGCGAGCGTGGAGGAGGGATGCTGCGTCCTGGCCGGTCATCTGCCGGAACTCGGTGTGCGGGTGTAGGGAACGTCCTCGCTGGGCTCGTTGACCGACGTCGCCGGCAGGCAGGAAGCCCGCCGTCGGGCGTCGGCTCGTTGCGCAGCTCGAACTCCAGCGAGCGGTAGGGCAGCGCTCCGAAGCGGTAGTCGAAGAAGCGCGTCGATCGGCCCGGTGTAGACGAGGTGGTCGTACTCGACCTCGTCCTCGACGTCCTCGTAGTCGGTCTCGAGCCGCACCTCGATCAGGGGGTGGTCGAGGATGCGCTCGAACATCGCCGTGTAGCCCGTCGGCGGGCATCTTCTGGAAGGGGTCGGTGAAGTAGCGGTCGTCGGTGTTGGTGCGGATCGGGATCCGCGCGCAGACCGAGGCGTGCAGCTCGGAGGGGTCGCGCTGCCACTGCTTGCGCGTGTAGCCGCGGAAGAACTTCTCGTAGAGCTCGCGCCCGACCTTCGCGACCACCACGTCCTCGCTCGTGCGGATCTGCTCGACCGGCTCGGCGCGCTCGGCGAGGAAGCGCTCCACCTCCTCGTCGGTGGCGAGATCCGAGCCCGTAGAGCTCGTTGATCGTCGTGCGGTTGATCGGCATCGGCAGCGAGCTGGCCGTCGACGCGCGCCAGCACGCGGTGCTCGTAGGGACGCCACTCGGTGAACTGCGAGAGGTACTCGACGACCTTCTCGGAGTTCGTGTGGAAGATGTGCGGCCCGTACGCGTGCACGAGCACGCCGTGCTCGTCGTAGTAGTCGTAGGCGTTGCCCGCGATGTGATCGCGGCGATCGATCACGAGCACCCGGTGACCGAGCGCGGGTGGCGAGCTCGCGCGGCCATGATCGAGCCGGCGTAGCCGGCGCCGACGACGAGGGTGTCGTAGCGCTCGCTCATTGGAGGCGCGAAGTCTAGGCGGCTACTCGACCGCCTCGAACCGCACCACGCCGCCCTCGTCGATCTCCGCGCACGCGCCCCTCGGCGAGCAGGATGTCGGTGTGACCCAGCACCTCCGACAGCGTGAGGTAGGCCTGGGTCACGGCGATGTTGCCCCACAGCGCCTGGGCCAGCTCGTAGGCGCTGCGCGAGCGCTCGGCGATCAGGCCGGAACAGCTTCTCCGCCCGGCGGCGCGTGCATCCGCAGCCGCTCGTCGATCAGCGCCGCGGTGGTCGGTGATCGGCTCGCCGTGGCCGGGCAGCACCAGCGTCCACGTCCATCTCGCGCGGTCGCGCCGCAGCGAGTCGAGGTAGGTCATCAGCGCCCGCGGGCGGCCCTCGCTGCCGTCGCGCGGGCGGGTGATCAGCGGGTTGGAGGAGATGTGGGCGAGCAGGTGGTCGGCGGCGATCAGCAGCTTGCGCGTCGGCGTCGTGGAAGATCGTGTCGGTGGGGCTGTGGCCGGGGCGGTGGAACACCTGAGCGTCGCGGTCGCGCAGCTCGATCGTCTCGCCGTCGTGCAGGACCCGCGTCACGTCCGCCCGGGCGCCCCACGCCCGGAAGGCCCGCGACACCGAGCTGAGCGCGCTCACCACGTCCTCCGGGATCCCGTGCCGGAGCATGACGTCGCGGGCGAACGCGTCGTCGGCCTCGGCCTCCTCGGAGAAGCGCTCGACGAACGGCACGGCGGCGTCGAGCGCGGCCACCTCGGCGCCCGAGCGCGACGCCACCAGCCCGACCAGCCCGAGATGGTCGATGTGCTGGTGGGTGAGGATCACCAGCCCGATGTCCTCCAGCGAGTGCCCGAGGGCCTCGATGCCCCGCTGGAGCACGTCGAAGGAGGTGCCCGAGTTGGGGCCGGCGTCCACGAGGGTCAGCGGGTCGTCCTCGATCAGGTAGACGTTCACGCGCCCGACCGCGAAGGGGGTGGGGACGGTTATCCGGTGTATGCCGGCGGCGGCCGCCCGGGCCAGGGCGTCCTCGGTCATGCGCTGCCGCGAGAAGCGGCAGCGCACGAGCGGTCGCAGCACGGCGGAAGCCATCGCTCGCCGTGAGCTTCTTGCCCTCCTCGTTCGAGCGGGCGCCGGTAGTTCACGGGGATCTCGTAGATGCGCTCGCCGCGCTGCAGGAGCCGCGCGGCGATCTCGGGCTCGATCTCGAAGCCGCGTGGCGCTGCAGCGGGAGCGCCTGCATGACCTCGGTGCGCACCGCCTTGTGGCAGGTCATGAGGTCGCCGAGGTAGACGTTGAAGAGCAGGTTGGCGGCGAGCGTCGACGCCGCGGTTGCCCGATCACGTAGAGAAAGCGAGTGGCTGCGTGTGCCCCTCGAAGGCGCGCACCCCGAACGACGGCGTTGCTCTCGCCGGCGAGGACCGGGTCCACCACGAGCGCGAGGTCGGCCGGGTCGTACTCGAGGTCGGCGTCGAAGATGGCCGTGACCTCGCCCCTGGCCTCCCGGATCCCCGTCCGCACCGCCGCGCCCTTGCCCATGGTTGCGGCGTGGCTCACGAGGCGCACGCGGTCGGTCCACTCCCGCCGCCCGAGGATGTCCTGGGTCCCGTCGGTGGAGCCGTCGTCGATCACGACCACCTCGAACTCGAAGCCCAGCTCGGAGGCGAGCAGGGCGTCGAGGCGCGCGCTCGACGGTCGCCGCCTCGTTGAAGACGGGCACCAGCACCGTCAGGGCGGGGGCCGGGCTCACGCGCGGATCAGCGCCAGCACCTCGTCGCGCTTCTCCTCCATGTGCTCCGCGCGAGACGCAGCGACTCGAGGTTCAGCCGCAGCAGCGGCTCGGTGTTCGAGGCGCGCACGTTGAAGTGCCAGTCCTCGTAGTCCACCGAGACGCCGTCGAGCTCGGTGATCTCGCCGTCGGCGTAGCGCTCGGCGATCTCCTCCATCTTGCGCGTCCGAGTCCGCCACCTCGGAGTTGATCTCGCCGGAGATGAAGTAGCGCGAGCGCAGCGGCTCGAGCAGCTCGCTCATCGTCTCGCCCCTTCTTCGACGAGCAGCTCGAGGATCAGCAGCGCGGGCAGCGTGCCCGAGTCGGCGCTGTAGAAGTCGCGGAAGTAGTAGTGGCCCGAGACCTCGCCGCCGAAGGCCGCGCCCTCGTCGCGCATGCGGGTCTTGAAGAACGCGTGGCCCACGCGGTTCACGTGGGCGCGTGCCGCCGGCCGCCTCCACCAGGTCGCGCACCGCGCGCGAGGCGCGCACGTCGTAGAGGATCGCCGCGCCGGGCTCCTTCGCGAGGATCGACTCGGCCAGCAGCGCGGTGAGGAAGTCGCCGTCCACGAACGCGCCCGGTGTCGTCGATGAAGAAGCAGCGGTCGGCGTCGCCGTCCCAGGCGATGCCCAGGTCGGCGCCCTCGGCTCGAGCACCTTGTCGACGATGAACGGCGGTTCTCCTCCAGCAGCGGGTTGGGCTCGTGGTCGGGGAAGTCGCCGTCGGGCTCCCAGTAGAGCTGGACCTGCTCGAGCGGCAGCGTGTCGAGGAGCGGCCCGCACATCTGGCCGGCCATGCCGTTGCCGCCGTCGAGCACCACCTTCATCGGCGCGCACCGCGGCGGGGTCGATGAACTCCAGGGCGTCCGGCGCGGAAGGGCTCGCCGACGTCCTCGGTCTCGTAGCTCGCCGGGCCGGGCTCGACGGGCGGCGCCGGGCTCGCCGGCGGCCACGATCTCGCGCAGCTCGCCGATGCCCGAGTCGCCGGACAGGGCGAGCGCGCCCCGGCCCACGAGCTTGGCGCCCGTGTAGGCCTTCGGGTTGTGCGAGGCGGTGCACATCAGCCCGCCGTCCAGCCCGCGCGAGCCGACCGTCCAGTAGAGCATCTCGGTGCCCACCATCCCGACGTCGAGCACCGCGGCGCCCTCGTCGCGCATGCCCTGCGCGTAGCGCTCGGACAGCGCGGGCGCGGGCAGGCGCATGTCGCGCCCGAGCGCCGAGGCGCAGGTCGGCCGGGCGCCGTGTCGTACATGTCGGCGAGCACGCGGGCGAAGCCGCGGCCGAGGCGGTAGGCCACGTCCTCGTCGATCTGCTCGCCGTAGAGGCCGCGGACGTCGTAGGCCTTGAAGATGGAGGGGTCGACGGCGCGGGCATCAGGGCGGCGGCTCTATCATCGCCGCCGCGATGGCGCCCGCCAGGCGCCCTGCGGTCTCGATCGTGCTGCCCGCCTTCAACGAGGAGGCCAACATCGAGCAGGCGGTGGCCGAGGCCACCGCGACCGCCGAGCGCCTGTTCGCCGAGCACGAGGTGATCGTGGTCGACGACGGCTCCGCGCGACGCGCACCGCGGCGCTCGTGCGCGAGATCGCCGGCGAGCGACCCGCGCGTGCGCCTGATCAGCCACGGGCGCAACCGCGGCTACGGCGAGGCGCTGCGCACCGGCTTCCTCGCCAGCCGGCTCGACTTCGTCTTCTTCACCGACGCCGACCTGCAGTTCGACATGAACGAGCTCGAGCGCTTCCTGCCCTACGCGGGCACCGTCGACGTGGTGGCCGGCTACCGGGTCAACCGCCAGGACCCGCTCGCGCGGCGGCCGATGGCCTACGCCTGGAACCTCCTGGTGCGGGTGCTCTTCTACGTCCCCGTGCGCGACATCGACTGCGCCTTCAAGCTGTTCGACCGCCGCGTGCTCGACGACGGTGGACATCGAGTCGGTCGGCGCGATGGTGAACACCGAGCTGATGGTCAAGCTCGGGCGCCGGGGCGCGAGCGTCGTCGAGGTGGGCGTGCACCACCGCCCGCGCGCGGCCGGCGAGGCGCGCGGCGCCAACCCGCGGGTGATCGCCACCGCGTTCCGCGAGGTCATGCGGATGCGCCGGCCGCCTGACCGCGCTCGACGGCCGCGACCTGTGAGCGGACGCTGCGCGGCCTGCGGCGGGCGGGCCGCTCGCGCCCCACCTCGCCGTGCGCAGGCGCCGAGGGCGCGAGCCTCGTGGCCACCACCACCGCGCTACGGCTCGGCGCCGGCCGACCTCGTCCGCTGCGCGGCGCTGCGGCCACATGCAGGTGGCCGAGTTCCCGGCCGAGGCCGAGCTGGAGGAGGCCTACGGCGAGGTCGTCGGAGGGCGCCTACCTCGACGAGGAGGCCGGCCAGCGCGCCACCGCGGCGCGCGCGCTCGAGCGCGATCGAGCGCCACGCCGGCCGCGGGCGCGCTCGTGCGACCTCGGCTGCTGGGTCGGCTTCCTGCTGTCGGAGGCCGAGCGGCGGGGCTGGCAGGCGCCGCGGCGTCGAGCCGTCGCGCGTTCGCGGCGGAGTACGCGCGCGAGCACCTCGGCCTGCGACGTGCAGACCGGCGACGCTCGAGGCCGCCGAGCTGCCCGACGGCGAGCTTCGACGCGGTGGTGATGGGCGACGTGATCGAGCACCTGCCCGACCCCGGCGCGGCGCTCGACCGCGATCGCACGGCCTGCTGCGCCCCGGCGGGCGTGCTCTACCTCGCCGCTCCCCGACGCCGGCAGCCGGGTGGCGCGGCGTGCTGGGCGCGCGCTGGTGGTCGGTGCTCCCCACCCACGTGCAGTACTTCACCCGCGCGCAGCCTCGCGCGCGCTGCTCGAGCCGCCACGGCTTCGCGCGTCGAGTGGATGGGCACCGCGCCGAAGGCCTTCACCGTGCGCTACTACCTCGAGCGCCTGGAGGGCTACTCGCCGCCGCTGGCGCGCGGCGGCGGTCGCGGCCGGCCGGGCGCTCGGCGTGGCCGACCGCCTGGTGTGGCCCGACTTCCGCGACCGCATGGCGGTCGTGGCCCGGCGGCGCGAGCGCGTGAGCCGGCGTCGCGGTGCATCGGCGCCGGGGTGGCCGGCCTGACGGCGGCGCTACGAGCTGGCCAAGGCGGGCGTGGGAGGTCGACGTGCTACGAGCGCTGGCCCGGGCTCGGCGGCCAGGCGGCCACGCTTCGACGTGGGCGACGGCGTGCTGCTGGAGCGCTACTACCACCACCTGTTCACCAGCGACCGCGCACATCGCCGACGCTGTGCCGACGAGCTCGGCATGCCGACGGATCGAGTGGCGCCCGTCCAGCGTGGCCTTCTTCGCCGACGGCGCGAGCCACCCGTTCACCACGCCCGCTCGACCTGCTGCGCTTCTCGCCGCTGTCGCTGCCCGCGCGGGTGCGGATGGGCCTGGCGGTGCTGACGCTCCAGCGCCGCCACACGGAGGTGGGCCCGTTCGAGGCGCGCACGGCGCACGACTGGATCGTGCGCGCGATGGGCACGCGAGGCCTGGGAGCAGGTGTGGGGCCCGCTGCTGCGCGGCAAGTTCGGCGACCGCGCGGAGGACATCTCGATGGCCTGGCTGTGGAGCAAGCTGACCGTGCGCCGCCAGATCAAGGGCGCGGAGGCGCGCGGGGAGGTGCTCGGCTACCCGCGCGGCAGCTTCGAGCCGCTGTTCGCGGCGCCTGCGCGAGGAGATCGAGGCGCGCGGCGGGCGGGTGCTGATCGACCGGCCCGCGGCGCGCATCGCGCGGCGCGACGGCGGGCTTCGCGGTGACCGCCGGGGCGCCCGGACTCGTTTCGCGCGCGGCCACGACCCGCGCGACTTCGAGCCCGACGGCGAGCCGGAGCGCTACGACGCGGTGCTCGCCACCGTGCCCAACCCGATCTTCGAGCGCGCTGCTCGACGCCGGCGCTGGCCGACGCGCTGGCGCCGGGCTACCTGGAGCGGCTGCGCTCGATCGAGTACCACGCCGCGCTCTGCCTGGTGCTCGAGCTCGACCGGCGGCTTCTCGCCCTTCTACTGGACCAACGTGGCCGACCCCGGGCTGCCGTTCGTCGGGCCTGATCGAGCAGACCAACTTCGTCGAGCCGCGAGCGCTACGGCGGCCGGCGCTTCCTCTACGTGGCCAACTACGTGCCGCGCAGGACGACCCGCTGCTGCGCCTCGACGCCGACGAGCTGCTCGACGCGCTACGAGCCCGGGCTGCGCCGGGTGAACCCGGCCTTCGACCGCTCGTGGGTGCGCGAACGCTGGCTGTTCCGCGAGCCCGACGCCCAGCCGATCGTGACCGTGGGCTACCGCGAGCGGATGCCGCCGCTCGAGACCGGCGTGCCCGGGCCTGGTGCTGGCCAACACCACCCAGGTCTATCCCGAGGACCGCGGCACCAACTACGCGGTGCGGCTCGGCCGCGAGGCGGCCGCGGCGCTCATGCGCGACAGCGGCCGCTGAGCGCTAGAGCCAGCCGCGCTTGCGAAAGGTGCCGAGCATGCCGACGAGCAGCACGACCATCGCGATGATGATGATCCAGAACGCGCCGATGTCGCCCTCGCCCGGGACCTCGACGTTCATGCCGAAGACGCTGGCGATGAGGGTGAGCGGAAGGATCACGACGCTGAAGGCGGTGAGCACGCGCAGGACGTCGTTGACGCGATGGGCCAGCACCGACTCGTTGGTGTCCTCGAGGGCCTCGACGACCTCCTTGTAGTTCTCGAGCATGTCCCAGATCCGCTCGGAGGCGTCGACGATGTCGTCGAAGTAGACGTCCATGTCGTCCGCCATGTAGCGCTGCTTGGAGCGCTCGAGGTCGCGCAGCACCGACGCGCTCGGGGCGGATGATCTTGCGGAAGTTGATGATCTCCTGCTTCGCGTTGGAGATGTCGCGCACGACCTCCTCGGAGCGCCCCAGGAAGATGTCCTCCTCGATGCGCTCGAGCTTGTTGCCCATCTTGCGCAGCATCGGGAAGCAGTAGTCGAAGGAGTCGTCGATGATCTTGTAGAGCAGGTAGCCCGGGCCCTTCGAGAACAGCGCGTTGCGCACCTCCTCGGAGGAGCTGCAGCGCTCGAAGAGGTACTCGACCGGCGGTATCGCGCGGTTGGGCAGCGTGATGAGGAAGTCGGGGCCCACGAAGATGTCCAGCTCGGCGGCGTTGAGGCGCCCGACGGCCTTGTCGAACACCGGGAAGTGCAGGACGATGAACAGGTACTCGGGGTACTCGTCGAGCTTGGGGCGCTGGTTGCGCGAGGTCACGTCCTCGTAGTCGAGGGGGTGGAACTCGAAGTGCTCCTCCAGCCAGGCGCGGTCGATCGCGCCGGGGCGCTCGATGTTGATCCAGCGGAGGCCGAGCCCCTCGGCGGTCTCTACGTTGGGCTCAGGTGAGGCGTGAGCGGGATGCGCGTCGGCCCCGACTCGAGCGGCGCGGCGAAGGCGAGGGCGGGGGATGCTTGGCATCGCGTGAACTGAGGGGGTCGTCGGCCGGGAGCGCCACGTGGTGGATTGTACTTCGCCATGCGGCCGCGAGCCCCTGCGATCGGCCGGTCTCTGGCCTACCCTCTGGGGCGAGCGTCGTGAGAGACCTGAGCGTCGTCATCCCCGTCTACGGCTGCGAGGGCTGCCTGCGAGCCCTGTGCGAGCGCCTGCGCGAGGCCATCCGGCCGCTGACCGCCGACTACGAGCTGATCTTCGTGGAGGACCGCAGCCCCGACGGCTCCTGGGACGTGCTCAAGGAGCTCGCCAACGAGCACCCCGAGGTGCGCCTCCTGCGCCTGAGCCGCAACTTCGGCCAGCACGCGGCGGTCACCGCCGGGCTGGCGGAGAGCAGCGGTCGCCGCGTGGTGGTGATGGACTGCGACCTCCAGGACCGCCCGGAGGACATCGCCCGCCTGTGGGCCGAGGCCGAGAAGGGCTACGAGGTGGTGTTGAGCCGGCGCGCCCGGCGCCGGCAGCCGCTGCTGCGCCGGATCAGCGGCAGCGCGTACTACCGCTTCCACAACGCGCTCGCCAAGGGCGAGATGTACACCAACTACACGAACCTGAGCCTGATCTCGCGCAAGGTCGTCGACGCGTTCCTGACCCTGCGCGACAAGGACCGGCAGTACCTGCTGATCGTGAACTGGCTCGGCTTCGAGCAGACGGCGATCGACGTGGAGCCCGCCGAGCGTCACGCCGGCCGCAGCTCGTACGGGCCGCGCGCCCTGATCCGGGTGGCCGTGGACGGCCTCTTCTTCCAGTCCACGGTGCTGCTGCGGTGGGTCGTGTACGCCGGCTTCGCGCTCGCCGGGCTGGGGGTCCTGCTCGCCGGTTACACCATGGTCGTGTTCCTGGCCGGCCGCGACATCCCGGACTGGACCGCGCTGCCGATGATGCTGCTGGTGCTGGCCGGCTTCATCATCATCAGCGGCGGAATCACCGGCCTCTACGTGGGCAAGATCTTCGACCAGGTCAAGGGGCGGCCGCTCTACGTGGTCGACACCCGCGTCGAGGGGGGCACCGAGCGGCCCTTCCTGCGCGACCTCGCCGCGCCCGAGGAGCGCGAGCCGCTCGCCACCTCCCCGGCGGACGTCGGGGCCTCGCAGGGCGAGTAGCCGGCTTCCTTGGAGCGCATCCTCTTCAACCGCCCCCACACCACGGGGGCCGAGCTCGGCTACATCCAGCAGGCGATCGACCAGGGGCACCTGTCCGGGCGCGGTCCCTACGGGGCCCGCTGCGCGGAGTGGCTCGAGCAGAGCACGGGCGCGTCGCGCGCGCTGCTCACGACGTCGTGCACGTCGGCGCTCGAGATGGCGGCTCTGCTCGCCGGCGTCGGGGCGGGCGACGAGGTGATCATGCCCTCCTACACGTTCGTCTCCACGGCCAACGCGATCGCGCTGCGCGGGGCGACGCCCGTGTTCGTGGACATCCGCCCCGACACGCTCAACATCGACGAGAGCCTGGTGGCCGACGCGATCACCGGCCGGACCCAGGCGCTCGTGGTGGTGCACTACGCCGGTGTGGGCTGCGAGCTGGACGCCCTGGCCGCGATCGCCTCCGAGCACGGGCTGACGCTGATCGAGGACGCCGCCCAGGGGGTGATGGCCCGCCATCGCGGACGGCCGCTCGGGTCGGTGGGCGCGCTCGGCTGCCTCTCCTTCCACGAGACGAAGAACGTGCACTGCGGCGAGGGCGGAGCGCTGCTGGTGAACGACCCCGCGCTGGTCGAGCGCGCCGAGATCGTCCAGGAGAAGGGCACCAACCGGACCGAGTTCTTCCGCGGCGAGGTGGACAAGTACACCTGGGTCGACCTCGGCTCGTCGTATCTGTCGAGCGAGGTGAACGCCGCGTTCCTGTGGGCCCAGCTCGAGCAGGCGGACGCGATCACCGCCCGCCGCCTCGAGATCTGGCAGAGCTACCACGAGCGCTTCGAGGAGCTGGAGCAGAGCGGAGCGGCTGCGGCGCCCGGTCGTGCCCGACCACTGCGAGCACAACGCGCACATGTACTACCTGCTGACCGACGACCGCCGCGCGCGGGACCGGCTGATCGAGGGCCTCTCCGCCGCGGGCGTGCAGGCGGTGTTCCACTACGTGCCGCTGCACAGCGCCCCCGCGGGGCGCCGCCTCGGCCGCGCGGCGGGACCGATGCCGGTGACCGACGCCGACGGGAGACCGCCTCGTGCGCCTGCCGCTGTGGCCGGACATGTCCGAGGCGCAGGTCGAGCGGGTGGCGGGCGCGGTGGCCGAGGTCCTGCGATGACCACGGTGCTCGTGCTCGGGGTGGGGGGCAACGTGAGCCAGGGCATCCTCAAGGCCCTGGCCGTGGCGTCGGTGCCCCACCGGCTGATCGCCGGCTGCATCGACCCGCTGTCGGTGGGCCTGCACCTGGCGGAGACCTCGTTCGTGACCCCGCGGGCCGACGACGAGGCCTTCGCGCCGTGGCTCGAGGGGGTGTGCCGCGACGAGGGGGTCGACGCGGTGCTCTCGGGCTCGGAGCCCGTGCTCGAGGCGCTCGCCGCGCACGCGGCGCAGCTGCGCGACGCCACCGGGGCCGTGTGCCTCGTGTCGCCCCCCGAGGTGCTCGACGTGGGCATGGACAAGCTCGCCACGGCGCGCTGGCTCGGCGAGCACGGGCTGCGGGAGCCGCGGACCGTCGACGCCAGGGATGCGGGGGCGGTCGAGGAGCTGGTGGCGGAGTGCGGGCTGCCGCTGGTGGCCAAGCCGCGCAGGGGCAAGGGGGCCCAGGGCGTGGCAACCGTCACCGAGCGAGAGGGAGCTCGAGCTGGTGGCCGGCCGGCCGGGATTCGTGGTCCAGGAGCACCTGGACGGCGACGAGTTCACGGTGGGCTGCGTCTGCGACGGCGCGGGAGAGCTGCGGGGAACGGTGGCCATGCGCCGCGAGCTGCACGAGGGCACGACCTTCCGCGCCGAGGTCGGCGACTTCCCCGAGGTCACGGCCTACTGCGAGCGGATCGCCCGCGAGCTCGGGCCGGCGGGGCCGCTGAACGTGCAGCTGCGGGTGGTGGACGGCGAGCCCGTCGCCTTCGAGCTGAACGTGCGCTTCTCGGGCACCACGCCGATGCGGACCCGGCTCGGGTTCGCGGAGGTGGACGCCTGCCTGCGGCACTTCGTCCTGGGCGAGCCGATGACGCTCGGCGAGGCCCGGCACGGGACCGTGCTGCGCTACTGGAACGAGCTGTACCTGCCCGAGGCCGGCACGCCGGGGGCCACCGTCGAGGACTGGGGGATGCGCCGGTGAGGGTCCTGGTGACCGGCGCGACCGGGCACATCGGCGCCGCCGTGGCACAGCGCCTGACGGAGGCGGGGCACGAGGCGGTGGGCCTGAGCCGCTCGGGCGCCGCGGCGCTCACGGCGGACATCTCGAGCGCCGCCGACATGGCTCGGGTGGGCCGTGAGCGCCCGTGCGAGGCGGTGGTTCACGCCGCCGCGGCCATCGACGCCGACCCGCACTCCCCCGAGGTGTCGATGACCAACTGCCTCGGCACCCAGAGGGTGGTGGAGCTGGCCGAGCACTGGGGGAGCGCGCGCCTCGTGTTCCTCTCGAGCCTGCCGGTGGTGGGCGTGCCCCGCGAGCTGCCCGTGACCGAGGACCATCCCGTCGCTCCGCCCACCGCCTACCACGCGTCCAAGCTCTTCGGCGAGCGGGTCGTGGCGCTCGCCGCCCGGCGGGGCACGGCGGCGGTGAGCCTGCGGGTGACCTCCCCGGTCGGCCCCGGGACCCCGCCCGGGCGCATCTTCTCGGAGTTCGTGCGGCGCGCGCTCGCGGGAGAGCCGCTCGAGGTGGCGGGAGAGGGAACCCGCGCCCAGGACTACGTCGACGTCCGCGACGTGGCCGAGGCGACGCTGCTCGCGCTCGACGGCCCCGGGGAGGGAGTCTTCAACGTGGCCCGCGGCGAGGCGGTGACGAACGCCGACCTCGCGCGGCGCTGCGTCGCGGCACTGGGATCGGGATCCGAGGTCCGCCTGGGCGGGCGCCCCGACCCCGAGGACGGGGTGCGCTGGGAGGTGTCGATCGCCCGCGCGGCCCGCGACCTCGGCTACGCGCCCGCGCGTTCGCTCGAGGACTCGATCCTCGCGGCCGCGGGGCGGGCCAGCGCGAGCAGCAGATCGCCCCGGCTGCCCGAGTTGAGGAAGTAGAGCCGGTAGAGGACCGCCGCCAGCAGGCGGCCGGCCGCGCCGAGCCGCGCCGAGGGCTTCGCGCGGTTCTGGGCCAGGCGGGCCACGGGGCTGTAGAACGGAAACCCCCAGTAGACCGTTCGCACGACCTCGAACCCGGACTCGCCCAGGCGGTCCTCCAGCTCGCCGCGGGCGTAGTTGCGCACGTGGCCCACCTGCTCGTCCCAGGCGCGGTAGCGCTCGAAGGGCCCGGCCATGGTGGACACCACCAGCCAGCCGTCGCACATCGCCCGCATGTTGCGCAGCGCCGCCCGGTCGTCGGGCAGGTGCTCGAGCAGCAGCGAGCTGAACACGAGGTCGAAGGACTCGGGTAGCGCTCGCTCCTGGATGTCGAGCAGCCGGTACTCGCCGGGCGCGCGCCGGCGGGCCTGCTCGAGGGCGCGCTCCGAGACGTCGACGCCCACCACGCGGTCGGCGGCCGCGAGGAGCGGGCGGTTGTGCCCGGCGCCGCAGCCCACGTCGAGCGCCGAGCGGAAGTCGAGGCCGTCGACCATCCGGCCGAGGAGCCGGCGCATGTGGCGGTGCACCGGGCCCACCTCCTGCATGTCCCCGTAGGAGGTCGTCCACAGGTCGTCGTAGCGCTGCGTCTGCTCGGTCGGGCTCACCGGCGGCGCACGAGCACGAAGCACATCTGCAGGCCCTCGCCGCTCACGTTCTCCACGCTCATGCCGCCGTCCGCGGCGGCGGCCCGGAGGTCCTCCAGGTCCACCGAGGACCCGAGCCAGTGGGGGTCGGCCTGTCCCTTGGGGCCGCGGCGGCTCACGGCCTTGAGCGCGATCTTCAGGCCCTCCCGGCCCGTGCGGCGGCGGTGGAGCTGGGGCTCGTTGGAGATCTGGAAGGCGGCCCAGCCGCCGGGCCGCAGCACCCGCCCGATCTCGCGCACGTAGCCGAGGGTGATCGCCGGGTCGGGGATGTGCTGGAAGACCACGTGGGAGATGCAGGCGTCGGCGCTTGCGTCGTCCACGCCCGCGAGCGACTCGCCGTCGCCGAGCAGCCATTCCACGTTGTCGAGATCCGCGCACAGCTCCGCCGCGCGGTCGAGCATCAGCTGGGAGATGTCGAGCGCCCTGACGGTGGCCGCCCGGCGCGAGATCACGCGGGTCAGGCGGCCCACCCCGCAGCCGATCTCCACCACGTCGTCGGTCGGCTCGCAGCTCGGCGCCCACCTCGCCCAGCAGGCGGTCGAGCCACATCTCCCCGTCGGCCCAGAAGCGCTCCGCGTCCGGGGCGCGGTAGTCGAGCGTGTTGTCCACGAAGAAGAACGCGTTCTCCTCGGCGCGCCGGTCCCAGAACTCGCGCATCTCTCTCCGTGCCACGCGGGGCGACTCTACCCGGCGCCATGCATAGGGTGGGCGCGTGCCCAGGGCCAGCGTGATCATCCCCGCCCGCGACGCCCAGAGCACCCTCGGCCGCACGCTGGAGTGCCTCTCCGCGCAGCGCGCGGACTTCGACTTCGAGACGATCGTGGTGGACGACGGCTCGCGCGACGCCACGGCGGCGGTCGCCCGGGAGGCGCCGGGAGACGTGCGGGTCGTCAGTCAGGCGGGGGCGGGGCCGGCGGCCGCGCGAAACAGGGGGGTCGCGGAGTCCCGGGGGGAGGCGCTCGCCTTCTGCGACGCCGACTGCTATCCCGAGCCGGGCTGGCTCGAGGCCGGTGTGCGCGCTCTCGAGGGGTCCGCGATGGTGCAGGGGAGGGTCCTGCCCGAGCCCGGGGTGGCGGTCGGCCCCTACGACCGCACCCTGTGGATCGAGGGCGAGGTGGGGCTGTGGGAGACCGCGAACCTGTTCGTGAGGCGCGACGCCTTCGACCGGGTGGGCGGTTTCGAGGACTGGCTGCGGCCGGTGGCCGGCAAGGCGATGGCCGAGGACGTGTGGTTCGGGTGGCGGGTGAAGCGCCTGGGGGAGACCTCGGCCTTCTGCCCCGAGGCGCTGGCCCACCACGCCGTCTTCCCCCGCGGAGCGCGCGAGTACGTGGCCGAGCGCCGCCGCCTGCGCCACTTCCCGGAGATGGTGGCGAAGATGCCCGAGTTGCGAGCGGCCTTCCTGCACAGGCGCCTGTTCCTCAACGAGCGCACCGCCGCGCTCGACTGCGCGCTGGTGGGCGCGCTCGCCGCCGCGCGGCTGCGGCGGCCGTGGCCGCTCCTGCTCGGGCTCGCCTACGCGCGGCGCGTGCGCTCCCGGGCGCGCGGCCACGCCGTCCCCGCGGCGGAGGTGGCCGCCGCGGACGTGGCGGGGGACCTCGTGGGCGCGCTCGCCCTGGCCCGCGGGAGCGTGGCGGCCCGCACCCCGGTCCTGTGAGGTCGCTGCTGGCGAACCCCAGCGCCTACTGGCTCCTGCAGCGGATGCTGGGCGCCGCCGCGGTGCACCGGCACCTGGTCGACGAGCACGCGCGCGTGCGCCCCGGGGAGCGGGTGCTCGACATCGGCTGCGGGCCCGGCCACCTGCTCGAGGCGCTCCCGGAGGTGGAGTACGTGGGCCTCGACCTGAGCGCGGAGTACATCGATGCGGCGCGCAGGCGGTACGGCGAGCGGGGAGTGTTCCACCAGGTCGACGTCTCGGACGCGCGGCTCGACGACGAGCCCCCGTTCGACGTGGCGCTGGCCGTCGGGGTGCTCCACCACCTCGACGACTCGGAGGCGAGGACCCTGCTCGGGCTCGCCGCCGAGCGGCTCGGCCCCTCGGGCCGGTTCGTGTCGCTCGACCCGACCGTGTGCGAAGGCCAGCCCGCCGTCGCGCGCTGGCTGGCCTCGCGCGACCGCGGACAGCACGTGCGCGCGCCGGAGGACTACGCCGAGCTCGCGGCCTCCGCCTTCTCCTCGGTCGCCCGCAGCGTCCGCCACGATCTGGCGCTGATCCCCTACAGCCACGCCATCCTGGCCTGCTCGGCCGCTTGACGCGGCCGTTTCAGCCGCTATTCTCCGCACTCACATAGCCGTACGCATCTAGAGGGGTGGAGGGAAATGGCCCGACGAAGCCCCGGCAACCATCTGAGCAGCCCTACAGGGTCGCCCGGAAAGGTGCCAAGTCCATCAGGTCCCATGTGGATCTGACAGATGTGGCGAAGCTCCTCTCATCAGAGCCTCCGTCACAAGCGAAAGCGGCGGAGGTTCTTCGATTTGAGAGGAAGGTTTTCGTATGGCTGCAGTGCAGGCGCTTCGTTGTAAGGAATGCAAGGCGACGTATCCGCTCGAGGCGCGCTTCGCGTGTGAGGAGTGCTTCGGGCCGCTGGAGGTGGCCTACGACTTCTCGGGCCTCGAGGCGGAGGCGACCCGCCGGCGCATCCAGGCCGGCCCCCAGTCCATCTGGCGCTACGCCGACTTCCTGCCGTTCGAGCAGCCCCCCAAGACCGCCCTGGCCGCGGGGGTCACTCCGCTCCTGAAGGCCGACCGGCTGGCCGAGAAGCTCGGCCTGCGCGAGGTCTGGGTCAAGAACGACGCCGCCAACCCGACGCACTCGTTCAAGGACCGCGTGGTCACCGTCGCCCTGGCCAAGGCCATCGAGCTGGGCTACGAGGTGGTGGCCTGCGCCTCCACCGGAAACCTGGCCAACGCCGTGGCCGCGCATGCCGCCGCCGCGGGGCTCGAGTCCTACGTGTTCGTGCCCGCCGACCTCGAGGAGCAGAAGATCCTCGCGACCGGGGTGTACGGCACGAACCTGGTGGCCGTGCGCGGCAACTACGACGAGGTCAACCGCCTCTGCACCCAGCTGGCCGACGAGCGCGACTGGGCCTTCGTGAACGTGAACGTGCGCCCCTACTACGCCGAGGGCTCGAAGACGCTCGCCTTCGAGGTCGCGGAGCAGCTCGGCTTCGAGCTGCCGGACCGGATGGTGGTGCCGGTGGCCTCGGGCTCGCTCTTCACCCGGATCGCGCGCGGCTTCGACGAGTGGCGCGAGGTCGGCCTGATCGAGGGCGACCTGCCGGCGTTCAACGGCGCGCAGGCCGAGGGCTGCTCGCCGGTGGCGCAGCGCCTACGAGGACGGCAGCGAGGTGTGCCGGCCGGTGAAGCCCGACACGATCGCCAAGTCGCTGGCCATCGGCAACCCCGCGGACGGGCCCTACGCCCTGGACCTGGCCCGCCGCACCGGCGGCGGCATCGACTCGGTGACCGACGACGAGATCCGCGACGGCATCCGCCTGCTGGCGCAGACCACGGGGATCTTCACCGAGACCGCCGGCGGGGTGACCACGGCCGTGCTGGCCAAGCTCGCCGAGCGCGGGGACATCGGCGCCGACGAGCGGGTCGTGGTCGTGATCACGGGCGAGGGCCTCAAGACGCTGGACGCGGTGCGGGGCAGCTTCGAGACCCACGAGATCGACCCCACCACCGCCTCGTTCGGCGAGGCCCTGGGCCTCGCGGCCGTGGCTGGGTAGACTGCCGCGCCCATGAGCGTGCTCGTCAAGATCCCCACGCAGCTGCAGGACCGTGACCGGTGGCGACGCCGAGACCACGGTGGACGGAGGCCGGCACCGTGGGGGACGTGCTCGACGGTCTCTACGACCGCTACGACGGACTGCGCGACCGCATCGCCGAGGACGGGGACCTGCGCCGCTTCGTGAACGTCTACGTCGGCGGGGAGGACATCCGCTTCCTCGACGGCCTCGAGACGCTCGTGGAGGACGGCGACGAGGTCACGATCCTTCCCGCTGTGGCCGGCGGCTGAGCAAGACGAACTGGCCGTCGCGGAGTCACCTCGGTGAACCCCGCGGCCCTGGCCCAGCGGGCCTCGGGCGGATCGTCGAGCACGGTGAGCGACTCGGCCCGCCGCTCGAGGTTCGGCAGGGCCACCCGCCCCACCACGAGCAGGTCGTAGCCGCCGCGCCGCAACGCCCTCCGGAACGCCGCGGAGTCGCGGTACTCGCGCACCTGGCCCTCCACGACGGGACCCACGTAGCGGACCGAGTTTCCGTAGTCGGGCCCGAAGGCGGGGTAGATCGGCACGTAGCCCGCCTGCCAGCCGCCGGCGAACCCCACTGCACGGCCGCTGGGGGCGTTCCCCAGGATCCAGTCGGAGACCGGGCTGGCGGCCGCGAAGCGCTTGTCGTTGTAGCGGCGCTGGTCGAGCTGCCCGGCGCCCACGCACCACCACGACCGCGACGCCGGCCAGGGCCAGCGCCGGCCCGCGGCGCAGTCCCTGCCGCAGGCGCCGGGAGCGGCGAACGAGCACAGCGGCCGCGCAGATGGCCGCGAGGACCACCGCCACCGCGAGGATGTCGCCCGGGCGGTCGTCGTAGGCGGCGCCGATGCCCACCGCCGCGGCCACCAGGAGCCCGGCCTCGCCGAGCAACCGCCAGCGGCCGGCCTCGGCCAGCGCCCAGGCGGTGGCGCCGGCGGCCGCGAGCAGGGCCGGCACGGCCCAGCGGGCGGTCTCGCCCACGATGCCCGGCAACGGCGCGCCGGGGAACCCCTGGGCGCTCGCGGGCGTGATCGCGTAGACGCCGGCCAGCACCAGCGCGCAGACCGCGAGGGCCACGGGGCGCAGGGGTAGACCCGGCGCGCGGCGGCGCAGGCGCCCCAGCCCCATGACCAGCGCGGCGAGGGCGCCGGCGGCGAGGAGCAGGGCGGGGAGGGAGAGCCGCTCGCGCAGGCCGGGCAGCACGTGGTCGGTGAAGAGCCCCGCCTCGCCCAGCCGGTCGGCGATCGAGAAGCCGAGGTTCTCGGTGATCGGGTCGGGCGGCGCGTCGAGGCCGAACGGGGTGAACTTCACGGGGTAGAGCGGGTTGCCGGTGAGCACGGCGTTGCGCACGAACCAGAAGCCGCCCACCGCCAGGATGGTCGCGCTGAGCAGGGCCCCCTCGCGTGCGACGCGGCCCAGGGGGCGGCGCGCGGCGAGCGCGGCGAGGATCCAGATCCCGACGACCACCACGGCGGACGAGATCCCGTACCAGCGCGAGCCGAAGGCCAGGCCGATGCCGGCGCCCGCCAGGAGGAGGTCCACCCGGAGGCCCGTGCGCGCGTGGCGCACCAGGAAGGTGAGCCCCGCGGCGAACGTGGCGTACATGAAGACGTCGGGCTTGATGTTGTCGAGCGCCGGCTGGGTGACGCTCGGCACCGCGATGACCGCGGCGCCCAGCAGCGCGGCCGTGGCCGCCGGCGCGCGCAGCTCGCGGGCGAGCGCGTAGACCGCGATGCCGGTCACCGCCAGCAGCGGGAGCGTCGCGAAGCGCAGGAACGCGTCGTTGCCGAACGGCAGGATCGTCGCCAGGTAGAGCACGTCGCCGGTGTTGGGGTAGGTCCGCACCTGGAACAGCGGGAAGAACGCCCCGGCGTCGAAGAGCGATCCCGTCCGTATCCACTCGGCCACGCCGGGCAGGCCGAAGGAGAGGGCGTCGACGTGGGTGGGGGCGTCCGTGGCCAGCCGCAGGAAGGCCGCCACCGTGACCACGCCGACGATGGCCACGGCGAGGGCGGCGAGCGCCACCGAGGGAGCGGTGTTGCCGGCGGCCGGGTCCGGCGCGGCCGAGCCGCCGGGGCGCGCGGCGGGTGGAACGAGGAAGAACACGGCGGCGGCCCCCAGGAGCGCCGTGACCGCCACGCTCTCGCGCGAGAGGATGCCGAGCGCACCCGGCACGAGGTGCGCGCCGATGAGCGCCAGCAGCGCCAGGAGCGCCCCGGCCAGGACGGCGGTGGCGCCCGTGTAGCCACGGAGGCGGCGGCGCACCACCGTGACGCCCACGAAGAGCGCGGGGCCCCAGGTGGCGAGCGCGAAGCCCACCCCGACCAGGTAGGTGCCGAGCCCCATCGGGGCCAAGCTAGCTGCCGGCGTCGGGCCGGTGGGCCTCGTAGACCACGTGCCAGCGCCTCATCGCCCTGGCCGCGGGCGGGCGGTAGAGCCCGATCCGCTTGACGTGCACGAAGCCGGCGGCGGTGAGCCATGCCCGCACGGCGGCCACGTTGGGATACCACCAGTTGTAGTCGCTGCGATCCGCCTGGAAGGCGGCCACCGGGGTACGCGGCGAGCGCAGCGTGTGGGGGACCGACACCGGCTCGAGCACCCGCAGGCGGCCGCCGGGCACGAGGGTCCCGAGCACCCGCTCGAGGGCACGGACCGGATCGCGCAGGTGGATCAGGATGTCGCCGCTGAAGGCAAAGTCCACCTCGCCCCCCACGGCCTCCGGCGTGAGGTCGTAGAGCGAGCATGTGACGCGCCGTGCCGAGGAGCCCAGCACGCCGGCGACCAGGCGGAAGCCGTGCCCGAGGCGCACGCCCCACTCCTCGGCGTCGCGCTCGAGCTGCGCCCGCCGCAGCGGGGGCAGGTCCACGTCGGAGAAGTCGTCGAGGTCGATGGCCACGACCTCGGCGCCGCGGCGCTCGAGCTCGAAGGCCCAGAAGCCGTCGAAGGTGGCCACGTCGAGGGCTCGCAGGCCCTGAAGCGACGGCGGCAGGACCCGCGGCGCGAGCTTGCGATGGTCGATCTGGCCGGGCGTGGTGACGCCGGGGGCGAGGTCCTGGATGTGGTACCAGGCCTTGTTCTCCGCGATGGCCTGGGTCGGTGTGAGCGTGGGGTCGGCGATGGTGCGGCGGACCCTAGTGAGTCATCAGGCGGCGCCCGGCACGCGCGCGCAGGCGCCGCAGCCGCGAGCGCGGGTCCGCCGGGAGCGGGTGCTCGCGCAGCCCGGCGGCGATCGGGGCGCTCAGGTACGCGTCGCTCTTGGCGGCGTCCACGAAGACCTGCTCGCGGTAGGAGAACGAGCCCTCCCACCAGAGCGTCTGCACCCGCTCCTCCTCGCTGAGCTGCTCCCAGAACCCGGGTGGGAAGTGCAGGTCGGGACGGCCCTCGAGCGCGTGCGGCTTGCTCACGAACTCGATCCCGCCATCGGTCACGTCGATGAGCCAGCGGTGGTGCGACCACCCGACGCCGAACATCCCGATCACGCCCCAGCTCTGCTCCTCGAGGCGCGAGGGCACCTCGATGTAGCCCGCCTTGGCGATGCGGTTCATCTCGTGGCAGACCCAGATCGGGTCGCGGATGTCCTCGAGGGTCTGGGAGCAGATCACCAGGTCGCACCGAGTCGTCGTCGAAGGGATAGGGCTCGTGGTCGCAGATGTCGCGCTGGATCCACGAGTCGCTCGTGAACCGCTCGGGCCCCGCGTCGCGCGGCTCGATCCAGCCCTCGCGCTCGTAGAGCCCGCGGGTCTCGTAGGGCATGAGGTCGAGCACCCAGTCGGCGCGCTCCAGCGGGTCGGCCCAGCCGCCGATGTCCAGCACCACCGCGTCGGGGGCGAGCGAGCTGAGGAGCGTGTTGCGGGTGGCCTCGAGCATGGGACGCCGGGCGCGTGGCTCTCGCGCCCTAGACTGCCGCGCCGTGCGCCGCGCCCTGGGCAAGCGCCTGCATCCGCAGCGTATCCGCCGGACCCTCGGAGCCGCCTCGTGCGTTCGCGGCCGCGGGCGCTTCGTGTTCAACGAGATGCGCGACGTGCCGGCCGAGCGCGAGTACGAGCTGCGCGAGTCGGGGCTCACCGCGGTCGTGCGCCATCCGCTGCTCGACATGTGGGCGATCGAGGAGATGTTCCGCCTCCACGCCTACCGCCCGCCCCCCGGAGCGGCAGCAGGCGATCCGCGCGCTGGGGCCGGCGCCGCAGGTGCTCGACCTCGGGGGCCACATCGGCTGCTTCGGCCTCTTCCTGCGCGGGCTGCTGCCCGAGGCCCGGGTCGTGTCCTTCGAGCCCGATCCGTCGAACGCGCGGATCCTGAGGCGCTGCGTGGAGGCCAACGCGCTGGGCGACCGCTGGGAGGTGGTGGAGGCGTGCGCGGCCACCTCCGACGGCGTCGTGGACTTCGCCAGCGACTACCACCTGTCGCGGGTGGTGGCCGGGCCCGTCGAGGGAAACACCGAGATGCACGAGCGCATCGGCGCGACCTTTCCCTTCCTGCGCGACACCCCGCTGCTCTCGGCCGAGGCGCGCAGGGTCGAGAGCCGCGACGTGTTTCCCCATCTCGCGCGAGGCCGACTTCGTGAAGATGGACATCGAGGGCAGCGAGTGGGAGGTCCTGGCCGACGCGCGGATCGAGTCCATGCGCGCGCGGGTGGTCGTGCTCGAGTACCACCCGGTCTACACCACGGCGTCCGACCCCGCGGCCGACGTGACCCGCTCGCTCGCGGCTGCGGGCTACGAGGTGGGAGCCGCCGACCGCAGCCACGACGCCGGCGTGATCTGGGCCTGGAGGGATCCCGGCCGGAGCTCGTAGACGGTGGCGCATCCGAAGCGCCTCACGCGCAGGAGCCAGGGGCGCAGGAGCGGTGCGAGGTCGAAGCCGTGTCCGCAGTCCGAGGCGAGGAACGCGGCGCGGCTCTCGCTCAGCAGCGCACGGGCCGACGATCGGTCCATGCCTCCCGAGAAGAGCAGCTCGGTGCGCGCCCTGCGGCTGTCGTAGTCCGGCGTCCAGTAGTAGTTGCCCACGTAGGTCCGGCGGCCGGTGAACCCCGGCACGGCCCGCCCGAGCGGGGCCTGGGGGGCCAGCACGGCGCCCCGCCGGTCGGAGGCGTCGAGATAGGCGAGGGCGCGGCGCTCGCCCGAGGCGAGGAAATGGTCCGCCCGCGTCTCGCGAAGCTCGAGCACCATGAACACCGCGCCGGGAACGGTCAGCGCGAGGACCACCGCCGCGGCGAGCACCGTTCGCCCCGGGACGAAGCGCTGCCAGCCGCGCACGGCCAGGATCGCCAACGGCAGGCGTCAGGCCGGCGAACGCGTGGTAGAACCACGACTGCTGCAGGGCGAAGTACACGACGAGGGCGGCTGCGGGCCAGATGAGCAGGATCCGCCCCTGGAGGTCGAGGTCCCTCCCCCGGAAGCTGGTGATGCCGGTGAGGGCGAACAGGGCCGGCAGGAAGCCGAGCACCAGCCACAGGCCGACGTGCTCGAAGTCGTTGGCCCGCGACGCGTGGGCCCACGACGAGTCGGTCTGGGAGAGCACGAAGAAGTACGCCAGGGGCAGAGCGGTGAGGGCCACCGGCACGGCCAGTGCGAGGTAGCGCCTGTCGAAGCGGTCCCAGACCACGAGGCCGGCCACGATCGCCAGCAGCACGATGCCCTGCCACGGATGCAGCCACGACGCCGCCAGCCCCGCGACGCCGGCCCACACGGCGTACCACCGCGCCGACCGCCCGGGGCTTCGCTTCGCGGCGTCGAGCACCCGCTCGATGCCCAGCAGGAACAGCGGCATGCACGCCACCGAGACCGCACCGGGGAAGCCGCCCCACGGGTAGGCGGCGGCGTAGGGCTCGAGCGCCACCACCAGCGTCCCGAAGCGCAGGTGCTCGCTCGCGCCGAGCCACTCGGCCAGGGCCGCCGCGGGCGCGAAGTAGAAGAGGGCGAGCGCCAGCGCGGCCAACCGGGCCCGCCGCGAGCCCTCGAAGACGCCGTGCACGTACGCGGTGAACCCGGCCAGCACCGCCACCACCGCGACCGGCTTCCACACCAGGAAGGCCAACTGGACGCTGGCCCCCAGCGCCCACAGCAGCCCGGACAGGGCGAACATCGGGTGCAGGAACAGGTGCGGGTCCGAGACCACGTCGTAGCGGTTGGACTGGAGGACGTTCTCCCCGGCGTCGCGGATGAAGGCCAGGTACTGCATCTGGTCGTCGACCTGCAGCCCCTCCGTGCCGTTGAACACCCCCTCGCTCCCGGGGGCGAACAGCACCACGTACGGGACCATGGAGAACAGCGCGAACAGGCCGAGGAGAGCCGCTTCGGCGCGGTTCTCGCGCACGTAGCGCCTCATGTCGTCCCGAGGGCGGCCCTCGACCGCCCCTCGGCGAGCATCCTCCTGCCCTGGGCCACGAGGGCGACCACCCAGCCGAGCCAGAGCACGGCCAGCGCGGGCACGTAGAGCCAGGCCACGCGATCGCTCTCCCAGGGCAGGAAGTAGAACGCCACCAGCGGGGCGGCGATCAGCACCTGGATCGCGGCGACCTCCCGGATGTGCCCGGCCATCAGGAAGAACGGAAGGCCCCACACGAGGTACTGGAAGAAGAAAGCGGGGCTCACCACGTAGACGGCAAGCCAGAGCAGGACCGCCACCTGCACGGGCGCCGAGCGCAGGCGCAGCGAGAGACCCGCCACGCCGGCGACCGCGGCCAGCACCAGGAGCTGCCCGTGGTCGTGCAGGCCGCCCGCCAGCGAGCCGAGCTCGACCCCGTCGAAGCGCTGTGTGAGCACCGCGGTGGACAGCTCGGGCTGGACGAGCATCGTGATGCCCCCGAGGCCCGGCGCCCCCGAGTAGCCGAGGGCGTGCCGGACCGCCGAGAAGTCGGCCACGAGGAACGGGGCCGTGGCCACGACGACCACCGCGGCCGCCGAGGCCACGAGCGTCACGGCCTCGCGCGGCGATCGCGCCGTGGGAAGCAGCGCGATGACCATGAGCAGCGGCACGGTCTTGACCGCGCCGCCCGCGCCGATCAGCAGCCCGGCGAGGAGCGCACGCCGCTCCGGCGACCCGTCCTGCCAGACGGCCAGGGCGGCCACCGCCGGGAGGAAGGCCAGTGAGTCGATCTGCCCGTGGTAGCCGGAGACGACCCAGAACGACGGCCCGGCCATCACCAGCCCGGCCGCCGCCAGCCGCGACGCCTCGCTCGCGCCCCGTGCGCCCGAGATAGCTCTGCACGATCCAGGCGATCCCGGCGTCGGCGGCGATCGGGGCGAGCTGCACGATCCCGTGGAAGGGCAGGCCGGTCACCTTCTCGATCCCCACGGTCGCCGCGAGCCACGGGAAGATCCCCGGCGGGTAGGGCCAGCGCAGGAGCTCGAAGTCCCCGAGATCGGAATCGCCGTTGACGGTCGAATAGAGGTCGAACGGATGGTCGAGCTCCGAGGCGACGATGCGCAGGGAGGCGATGTCGAAGTCCTGCCCGACGGTCGCGAAGGCCAGGACGATCCGAGCCGCGAGTCCGGCCCCGAGTATCAGCCAGAGAAGCCGACGGCCGCGGGGCGTCACCGGCCCCAGACTATCCGCGGGACTAGCCAGAACGGCTGGTACCGTGGCCTGGGGCGCCATGTCTCCCCCCGACCCGACGACAGGCCCGGCCGGGCCGGCGGCCGCCGGCGAGGAGCCGGGCGGCCTGTTCGCCGGCCGGATCCCCCTCCACGGGCGCAGTGTCCGCCAGCACGCCGCGCGCGGGGCGATCGTCAACGCCGCCTTCCAGGTCGCGTTCATGACCCTCGGCCTGCTCAAGGGCGTGGTGGTGGCCGCCTTCCTGACCCCGGACGAGTACGGGGTCTGGGGGATCCTGCTGATCTCCCTGGCCACCGTCACCTGGCTCAAGACGGTGGGGGCGAGCGACAAGTTCGTGCAGCAGTCGGAGTCCGACCAGGAGCGCGCCTTTCAGCAGGCGTTCTCGTTCGAGCTGGCGCTCACCCTGGTGTTCACCGCCGTGTTCGCGGCGCTGGTGCCGCTGCTGGCCGTGGTCTACGGAGAGCCCCGTCTGGTCGCGCCCGGCCTCGTGCTGGCCCTGGCCATGCCGCTCGGGGCCCTACAGGCGCCGGTGTGGGTCTTCTACCGGCGCATGGAGTTCGTGAAGCAGCGCGTCCTCCAGTCCGTCGACCCGATCGTGGGCCTGGTGGTCACGATCGCGCTGGCGGCCACCGGCAGCGGCTACTGGAGCCTCGTGATCGGGACGGTGGCCGGGGTGGCGGCGGGCGCGGTCACGGTCCTGGCCTTCGCGAGCTACAGGCTCGCCCTGCGGTTCGACCGCGACGCCATGCGCGACTATCTCTCCTTCTCGTGGCCCCTGGTGCTGGCCGGCGCGAGCAGCCTGGTGGTGGCCCAGGGCTCGATCCTCCTGGCCGAAGCGGAGCTGGGCCTGGCCGGCGCGGGGTTCGTGAGCTTCGCGTCCGCGATCGCGTTCTACTCCACGCGCGTCGACGGCGTGCTGACGGCCACGCTGTACCCCGCCATCTGCGCGGTGAAGGACCGGGCGGACCTGCTCTTCGAGACCTTCGAGACCTCCAACCGGGTGGCGCTCATCTGGGGCATGCCCTTCGGCCTGGGGCTGGCGCTGTTCGCCCCGGACTTCGTGGACTTCGTCGTGGGCGAGCGCTGGGAGCCGGCGGTCTTCCTGCTCCAGGCCTTCGGCCTGGCGATGGGCATCGGCCACATCGGCCACAACTGGGACGCCTTCTACCGCGCCCGCGCCCAGACCCGGCCGATCGCGGTCTGGAGCGCGATCGGGATGCTCTCCTTCCTCGTGGTGGCCGCACCCCTGCTCCTCGTCGACGGCCTCGACGGCTTCGCGGTCGGCATGGGGGTCGTGGCGCTCATCAGCCTCGCGGTGCGGCTCGCGTACCTCAACCGGCTGTTCTCGGCGTTCCGCGTGATCCGCTACTCGCTGCGGGCGATAGCCCCCAGCGTCCCGGCGGTGGCCGCGGTGGGACTGGTGCGCCTCGCGGAGGGGGGAGAGCGGACCGCGGGCGTGGCGGCGGGCGAGCTGGCGCTCTACCTGGCGGTCACCGCGGCTGGCCACGCTCTGGCTGGAGAGGCGCCTCCTGCGCGAGCTGCTCTCCTACCTGCGCGGCACGCCCAGGCCGAGTCCCGCCGTCTAGGCTCTCCGCCCGTGGCGCCGCCCGTCAGCTCCGAAGTGAAACCCGAACCCCGCCAGGCGATCGAGTCGGTCCCGCTCTGGTACCACACGCTCGAGCTCGCTCCGGGCATCACGACGCCCGGCTACTTCGACCTGCGGGGGATCGTCCACCGGCTCCCGTGGCCCGACGTGAGGGGCAAGCGCTGCCTCGACGTGGGCACCTACGACGGCTTCCTGGCCTTCGAGCTGGAGCGTCGCGGCGCGGCGGAGGTGGTGGCCACCGACCTCACCGCGCACGAGGAATGGGACTGGCCGCCGGTGATGCGCGACTGGGCGCCGGAGATGATGGCCGAGATGGCGGGTGAGAAGGGCCGGGGCTTCGAGGTGGCCAGGGAGCTGCTGGGCTCGAAGGTCGAGCGCGTCCTGGTGAGCGTCTACGACCTCGACCCCGCCGAGCTGGGCACGTTCGACGTCGTGGTCTGCGGCAGCCTGCTCCTGCATCTGCGCGACCCCATGCGGGCGCTCGAGCGCATCCGTGGGGTCTGCCGCGGAGAGCTCATGTCCACCGAGGAGATCGACCTTCCCCTCACCCTCCTGCGGCCCCGGCACGCCACGCTTCGCTTCGACGGGCTGTCGAACCTCTTCCAGTGGACGGTGCCGAACGTGGCCGCCCACCGCCAGATGATCACGGCGATGGGCTTCGACGTGCTGCGGTCCATCGGGGCCCTACGCCGAGCCCTACGGCGCGGGCCATCCGCCGAGGCCGCGCGGCGTCCGCGAGCTGGCGAAGAAGGCGCGCAGGCGGGTCCTCGCCGGCGGCGACGGCGTGCCCCATCACGCGCTGCTGGCCCGGGTCCGGGAATCCCCGCAGTCGTGACCGCCGAGCGCTTCGAGGGGCGCAGCGTCCTCGTGACCGGCGCCCAGGGGTTCGTCGGCTCCTGGCTCACCGAGCGCCTGCTCGACGCCGGGGCCCGCGTGGTGGTGCTGCGGCGCGACGTGGAGCCCGAGGCCCGGTTCTTCGGCGAGGGGCTCGCCGATCGCTGCGTTTCCGTGCTCGCGGACCTCCTCGACTACGAGACGCTCCTGCGCGTCCTCAACGAGCACGAGGTGAGCGACGTGTTCCACCTGGCGGCCCAGACCATCGTGACCACCGCCAACCGCTCGCCGCTCTCGAGCTTCGAGACCAACGTCCGCGGCACCTACAACCTGCTCGAGGCCTGCCGGGCGGCCGCGGTGGGGGGGCAGGGCATCGACCGCGTCGTGGTGGCCTCCTCGGACAAGGCCTACGGCGCGCAGCCGCAGCTGCCCTACCGCGAGGACTCGCCGCTCACCCCGGCCTTCCCCTACGACGTCTCGAAGGCGTGCGCGGACATGATCGCGCGCTCGTACGCGTCCACCTGGGGACTGCCGGTGGCGGTCACCCGGCTGGCCAACGTCTACGGCGGGGGCGACCTCAACTGGTCGCGCATCGTGCCCGACACCGCGCGCTCGATCGCCGCGGGCAAGGCCCCGGTGATCCGCTCGGACGGCTCGCCCGAGCGCGACTACCTCTACGTGGACGACGCCGTGGACGCCTATCTGGCGATCGCGCTGTCGCTCGACGCCGAGGAGCACCGCGGGCGGGCGTGGAACGCCGGATGGGGAGAGCCGCACTCGGTGCGGACGGTGGTCGACCGGCTGATCGCCGTCTCGGGCCGCGAGCTCGAGCCCGACGTGCAGGGCGAGGGCGTGCCCCCCGGGGAGATCGACCGCCAGTACCTGGACTCGACCGCGATCGAGCGCGAGCTGGGATGGTCCCCCAAGGTCGGCCTCGACGAGGGGCTGGAGGCGACGTGGCGCTGGTACGAGCGCTGGCTCGCCTGACGCGCGACGCGCCCGGCTGGATTCGAACCAGCGACTTCTGCCTCCGGAGGGCAGCGCTCTATCCACTGAGCTACGGGCGCGAGCCGGCCTGTGGCCGTGCCGGGCAGTCTAGGGGCGGGGGCCGCGTGAGCGCCGACGCCGGCTCCGGGCTGCGGGTGGACCTTCTCTCGCCGTGCTTCTGGCCCGAGGTCCGGCGTGGGGGGGAGCGCTTCGTCCGCGAGCTCGCGGACGGGCTGATCGAGCGCGGGCAGCGGCCGCGGCTGATCACGAGCCACCGGGGCCGGACCCGGACGGCGGTGGAGGACGGCCTGCCGATCACCCGCGTGTGGCGGCCCCCAACCGGCGGGCTCGAGGCGCGCGGCTTCGAGAGCTACATGTCCCACTGGCCGCTGAGCGAGGTCGTCCTGCGCCGGGGCCGGGCCTCGGTGGCCCACGCCGTCTTCGCCACCGACGCGATGGCGGCCGTCCGCTGGGGGCGGTCGACCGGCCGGCCGACGGTCTTCAGCTTCATGGGCGTCCCGGACGCGAGGGGACTCGGCCACCCCCGGCTGCGGGGCTTCTTCACCCGCCGGGCCGTGGACGGCAGCGACGCCACGGTGGTCCTGAGCCGGCACGCCGCGGAGGCGATGCGGCGCGAGCTGGGGGTCGAGCCCCGTGTGATCCATCCCGGCGCCGACCTGCGCGTCTTCGAGCCCGGCGGGGAGCGCTTCGAGGAGCCCACCCTGTTCTGCGGCGCGGCGATCGACGAGCCGCGCAAGCGGGTCGGGCTGCTCGCGCGAGCCTTCGCGCTCGTGCGACGCGAGCGTCCCGGCGCGCGCCTGCTGCTGTCGCGTCCCTCCGACCCGCGCGGCGCGAAGGGCTTCGACCTCCCCGGTGTCGAGCTGGTGGACGTGGACGACCGGGCGAGCCTCGCCGAGACCTACCGCCGCTCGTGGGTGTCGGTGCTTCCCTCCTTCGGCGAGGCCTTCGGGCTGGTGCTGGTCGAGGCGATGGCCTGCGGCACGCCCGTGGTGGCCAGCAACCTCGACGGGATGCGCGAGGTGGTCGACCGCGACAGCGTCGGCCGCCTGTTCGACGGCGACGACGAGCGGGCGCTGGCGCGGGCGCTGCTCGAGGCCCTCGAACTCGCCGCGGATCCCGCCACCTCGGCCGCCTGCCGCGAGCGCGCGCGGGACTTCTCCACCGAGAGCACGACCGAGGCCTATCTCGGCCTCTACCGGGAGCTGCTCGCGCGGTGAGCTAGCGAATGCTGATCGCCGTCATCTCCGACACCCACATGCCGCGAGGCGGCCGTCGCCTGCCGGGCGCCTGCGTCGAGCGCCTCGAAGGAGCGGACCTGATCCTGCACGCGGGCGACGTGACGGCGGCGGGCGTGCTGGAGGAGATCGAGGCGATCGGCCCGCCCGTGCGCGCGGTGCACGGCAACCAGGACGAGCCCGAGCTCTGCGAGCGCCTGCCGGAGGAGCTGACGTGGAGGTGGAGGGGGTCCGGATCGCGATGGTGCACGACGCCGGCCCGCGCGCCGGGCGCCCGGCGCGGCTGCGCCGCCGCTTCCCCGACGCCGACGCCGTGGTCTTCGGCCACTCCCACCTCCCGCTGCACGAGGAGCACGACGGATTCCAGATCTTCAACCCGGGAAGCCCCACCGACCGCCGCCGGGCGCCGGAGCACACCATGGGCCTGGCCCGCGTGGACGCGCGGGCGCGTGAGCTTCGAGCTCGTGGGCTTGCGATAGTCGCGGCCATGGACCTCGACGTTCTCTTCGCCGGCACGGCGGGCTCGGCGCCCACCGCCCGCCGCGGCCTTCCCGCCCTGCTCGTGCGCCGGGGCGGCGAGCGGCTGCTCTTCGACTGCGGGGAGGGCACCCAGCGCCAGCTCATCCGCTCCGTGGGGCTGCTCGAGCTCGACGAGATCTACGTGACCCACTTCCACGCCGACCACGTGCTCGGCCTGCCCGGGCCTGCTCAAGACCTACGGCCTGATGGGGCGCGAGCGCCCACTCGCCATCCACGGCCCGAGCGGCCTCAGGGCGCTGTTCGCCGAGATGCGGGCGCTGGTCGGGCGGACCGGTTTCGAGGTCGTCCTGTCCGAGCTCGAGCCGGGCGACGAGGTGCAGCGCGACGGCTACCGGATCGCCGCCTTCGCCGTCGACCACCGCGTGCCGGCGCTGGGCTACGCGCTGATCGAGGACGGGCGCCCCGGGCGCTTCGACGCGGACCGCGCTCGCGAGCTCGGGGTCACGCCCGGGCCCGACTTCGGACGCCTGCAGCGCGGCGAGGCCGTGGGCGACGTGCGTCCCGAGCAGGTGCTCGGCGAGGCCCGGCGCGGCCGGACCGTGGTCATCACCGGCGACACGTCCCCGTGCGACATGACCCGCGCGGTGGCGCACGGCGCCGACCTGCTCGTGCACGAGGCCACCTTCGCCGAGGAGGAGGCCGCGCGCGCCCGCGAGACCGGGCACTCCACGGCGAGCGGGGCGGCCGAGCTGGCCGCGTCCGCCGAGGTGGGGCTCCTGGCGCTGACCCACCTGTCCACGCGCTACGGCGGGGCCGAGCTTCGCGACGAGGCGCGAGCCGCCTTCGAGCGGACGATGGTCCCGCGCGACTTCGACCGCGTCGAGATCCCATTCCCCGAGCGCGGCGCCCCGGAGCACGTGCGCGGCGACGGGTGAGCGTCACGGGGCGGTGCTACTGTGCCCGCAGCATCCTTTAACCCGGTCCCGAGAGGCCAGGAAGGACGTTCAGTGAGCCACCAGAAGGTCGTGCTCGACCGCGACGACGTGCGGCGCACGCTCGTGCGCATCGCCCACGAGATCGTCGAGCGAAACGGTGACGAGTCCATCGCGATCGTCGGCATCCACCGCCGCGGCGCGCTGCTCGCCGGTCGCCTGAGGGAGCTGATCGCCGACCTCGTCGGCGAGCCCGTCCCGCTCGGCGACGTGGACATCTCCTTCTACCGCGACGACCTCGGCATGCGCGACCCCGGCGCCTCACCCGGTGGTGCACGCCTCGCACATCGACTTCGCCGTCGAGGACACCACGGTGGTCCTCGTCGACGACGTGCTCTTCACCGGGCGCACGGTGCGCGCGGCGATCGACGCCCTCTTCGACTACGGGCGCCCGCACCGGGTGCAGCTCGCCGTGCTCGCCGACCGCGGCCACCGCGAGCTGCCGATCCGGCCCGACTACGTCGGCAAGAACCTGCCCACCGCCCGCTCCGAGCGCGTGAACGTGACGGGTGGAGGAGCTCGACGGCGAGGACGAGGTGGCGATCACGCCGGCGCAGGCCGACATCACCGTGAGCCGCGGGAGGCAGCTCGTGAAGCGCCACCTGCTCTCCATCGACGACCTGACGCGCGAGGACATCGAGCGCATCCTCGGGCGGGCCGAGAGCTTCGCCGAGGTCTCGGGGCGCGAGATCAAGAAGGTGCCGACGCTGCGCGGCCGCACCGTGATCAACCTCTTCTACGAGGCCTCCACGCGCACCAGCTCGTCGTTCGAGCTGGCCGCCAAGCGGCTCTCGGCCGACCTGGTGAGCGTCAAGGCCCAGGGCTCGTCGGTCGACAAGGGCGAGTCGCTCAAGGACACCGTTCAGACGCTCTCGGCCTACGACCCGGCCGCGATCGTCTTTCGCTCGCCACCAGGCGGGCGCCGCCGGCCTGGTGGCGCGCTGGACGCCCGCCTCGGTGATCAACGCCGGCGACGGCAAGCACGAGCACCCGACCCAGGCGCTGCTCGACCTCTACACGCTGCGGCGCCGCGTGGGCCGGCTGGAGGGCCTCAACGTCTGGATCGTCGGCGACGTGCTGCACAGCCGCGTCGCGCGGTCGAACATCCTCGCCTTCGGGCGGATGGGCTGCCGGGTCACGGTCTGCGGCCCGCCGACGCTGATCCCGCGCGGCGTCGAGGCGCTGGGCTGCGAGGTGCGCACCACGCTCGACGACCTGGGCGAGGCCGACGTGGTCTACGCCCTGCGGATGCAGCACGAGCGCATGGAGGGCTCCTTCGTCCCGTCGCTGCGCGAGTACGCGGCCCAGTACCAGATCGACGGCCGGCGCCTGGGCGCCGTCGCAGCTGCTCATGCACCCGGGCCCGGTCAACCGCGGGGTCGAGCTCTCCGCCGAGGTGATCGACTCGCCCCAGGCGCTGATCACCGACCAGGTCGAGTCCGGGGTGGTGGTGCGGATGGCGGTGCTCTACGAGCTGCTGGCCGGCGGCGGCGGCTCGCCGGCGCCGGGCCGCGGCCGCTCGCCACTCCGACCACGGAGCCCCAGCCCGCGTGACCGCCCACGCGGCGCCGATGCCGAAGAGCCCGGGGGGCTCGACCGGTTCCTCGACCACGCCGGCGGGCCCGCGGCCGACCTGCTCGTGCGCGCGGCGCACCTGCTCGACCCGCGAGCGGGACTCGACGGCCCGGGCGACCTGCTCGTGCGCGGAGGGGTCGTGGCCGAGATCGGCGCGCCCGGCGCGCTCGAGCCCCCCGACGACGCCGAGGTGGTCGACGCCGAGGGCCTCCACGCCTTCCCCGGCTTCGTCGACCCCCACGTGCACCTGCGCACGCCCGGGCGCGAGGACGAGGAGGACATCGAGACCGGCACCCGCTCCGCGGCGGCGGGCGGCTACTGCGCGATCCTCGCCATGCCCAACACCGACCCGGTGGTGGACTCGGCCTCGGTCCTGCGGTCGCTGCGCGAGCGCGCCCGCGCGGAGGCCCGGGTGCCCACGGGCTTCACCGCGGCGGTCACGGTCGGGCAGCGGGGCGAGCAGCTCACCGAGATGGCCGAGCTGGCCGAGGCCGGGGCCGTCGCCTTCACCGACGACGGCCTGCCGCTTCGCTCCGCCGGCGTCATGCGCCAGGCGCTGCAGTACCAGCGGCTGGCCGGGCGCTGCATCGCGCTGCACGAGGAGGATCCCTCGCTGTCGGGGAGCGGCGTGATGCACGAGGGCGAGGTCTCGGCGCTGCTCGGCCTGGCCGGCATCCCGTCGGTCTCGGAGTCGACGATGGTGGCCCGCGACACCGAGCTCGCCGCCTACGAGGACGGCCGCATCCACGTGCAGCACGTGTCCGCCCGCGAGACCGTGGAGGTGCTCGAGCGCGCGCAAGGCGGCGGGCGTGCGGTGACCGCGGAGGCCACGCCCCACCACCTGCTGCTCACCGACGAGTGCGTGCGCTCGCTCGACACCCACTTCAAGATGAACCCGCCGCTGCGCTCCGAGGCCGATCGCCAGGCGCTGATCGACGGCCTGCGCTCGGGGGTGCTCGGCTGCATCGCCACCGACCACGCCCCGCACTCGCGCGAGGAGAAGGAGCAGCCGTTCGAGGCGGCTCCGATGGGGGTCACCGGCCTCGAGACGGCCTTCGCCGCCGTGCACACCGAGCTGGTGGTGCCCGGCGTGCTCGACCTCGGCGCTGGTCGTCGAGCGGCTGACCGCCGGCGGCGAGCCGTTCGGGCTCTCGACCCCCACGCTGGCGGTCGGCGCCCCGGCCAACGTCTGCCTCGTCGACCTCGCCTCGGAGTGGGAGGTGGGGGAGGCCGGCTACGAGAGCCGCTCCGCCAACTGCGCCTTCGCCGGCCGGCGGCTCACCGGCCGCGTGCGGATGACGATCGCCGCCGGCGCCGTGGCCTTCCGCGAGCGCTCCTTCGCGATCGGGGCGGTGGCGATGACGCCGGCCCGGGTGCTCGACCGCGAGCGCGCCGCGCTCGTGGTGGTCGACGTCCAGGAGGCCTTCCGCCCCGCGGTGCTCGACTTCGAGCGGGTGGCGCACAACGCCGGCGTGCTGGTCCAGGGCGCCCGGGCGCTCGGCGTGCCGGTGGTCGCCACCGAGCAGTACCCGCGCGGGCTCGGCTCGACCGTGCCCGAGGTGGCCGAGCACCTGGACGGCGCCCGAGCCGGTCGAGAAGACCGTGTTCTCCGCCGCGGCGGCCGACGGCTTCGACCTCGGCGGGCGCGACCAGGCGCTGCTGTGCGGGATCGAGTCCCACGTGTGCGTGTCCCAGACCGCCCACGACCTGCTCGACCGCGGCGTCGAGGTGCACGTGGCGCGGGACGCGGTCAGCTCGCGCACCGAGGAGAACCGCGGAGCTCGGGCTGCACAAGATGGAGGGCGCCGGCGCGGTGCTCACCAGCGTCGAGACGGCGCTGTTCGAGCTGCTCGGGGCGGCGGGCAGCGAGGAGTTCAAGGCCGTCCAGGGGCTGGTGAAGTGAGCGCCTTCCTGCTGCTCGAGGACGGCACGCGCTTCGACGGCGAGTCGGCCGGCGCCGCCGTCGCGGCCACCGGCGAGGTCGTCTTCAACACCGCGATGTCCGGCTACCAGGAGTCGGTCACCGACCCGAGCTACCGCGGCCAGATCATCGTCTTCACCTACCCGCTGATCGGCAACTACGGCGTGGCCGCCGAGCACATGGAGTCCGACTCGGTGCACGCCCGCGCCGTGGTCATGCGCGAGGGCGTCGACCGCGAGGACGCGCCCGGGCGCCGAGGGCGGCTGGCTCACCTGGCTGGCCGACTGCGGCATCCCGGCGCATCACCGGCGTCGACACCCGCGCGCTGGTGCGCCACATCCGCGACCGCGGCGCCATGCGCGGCGGGGTGTTCGCCGGGCGACACCGACGAGGCCGAGGCGCATGGAGCGGGTGATGGCCGAGCCGCTCGATGAACGGGCGCGACCTCGCCCGGAGGTCACACCCGCCGAGCCGGTGGTGCTCGAGCCGCTCGGCGACGGCCCGAGCCTGCGCGATCGTCGCGATCGACACCGGCATCAAGGACTCGATCGTGCGCAACCTGCGCGAGCGCGGCGCGACGGTGGAGCTGCACCCCTGCCACACCACGCTCCGAGGAGCTGCTGGCGCGCGACCCCGACGCCGTCTTCCTCGCCAACGGCCCCGGCGACCCGGCGGCGCTCGACCACGTCGTCGAGAGCGTGCGCGGCGTGGTCGGCAAGGTCCCGGTGTGGGGCATCTGCCTGGGCCACCAGCTCCTGTGCCGGGCCGTCGGGCTCGAGACCTTCAAGCTGCCCTTCGGCCACCGCGGCGCGAACCACCCGGTCAAGGACCTCGAGACCGGGCGGATCGAGATCACCTCCCAGAACCACGGCTTCGCGGTGCTCGGCCCCAACGGCGAGCGCACGATCGACACCGACGAGGCGATGCGCTGGGAGACCGACTTCGGCGCCGCCGAGCTGTCCCAGCTCAACCTCTACGACCGCACCGTCGAGGGCCTGGTGCTCAGGGACGTGGCCGGGCGCCACCGTCCAGTACCACCCCGAGGCCGGGCCCGGGCCCGCACGACTCGCTCCACCTCTTCGACCGCTTCCTCTCCCGCCTGGCCGCCGCCTGATGCCGCGCCGAGACGACATCCACAAGATCCTCGTCCTCGGCTCCGGCCCGATCGTGATCGGCCAGGCCGCCGAGTTCGACTACTCCGGCGCCCAGGCCTGCAAGGTCCTGCTCGAGGAGGGCTACGAGGTCGTGCTCGTGAACTCCAACCCGGCCACGATCATGACCGACCCCGAGTTCGCCACGGCCACCTACATCGAGCCGCTGACCCCGGCCTCGGTCGCGCGGGTGATCGAGCGCGAGCGCCCCGACGCGCTGCTGCCCACCCTGGGCGGCGGCACCGCCCTCAACGTGGCGCGCGATGCTCACCGAGGACGGCACGCTCGAGCGCTTCGGCGTGGAGCTGATCGGCGCCGACTACGACGCGATCCGCCGCGCGGAGGACCGCGACCTCTTCCGCGAGACCATGGCCGCCGCCGGCCTGCGCGTGCCGCGTTCGGTGGTGGTCGACACGCTGGCCGAGGCCGAGCGCGCGCTGCCCGACATCGGCCTTCCCGCGATCGTGCGCCCGGGCTTCACCATGGGCGGCGAGGGCGGCGGCATCGCCCGCACCGAGGTCGAGTACCGCGAGCGGGTGGCCGAGGGCCTGGCCGCCAGCCCGATCGACCAGGTGCTGATCGACGAGTCGGTGATCGGCTGGGGCGAGTTCGAGCTCGAGCTGATGCGCGACCACAACGACAACGTGGTGGTCGATCTGCTCGATCGAGAACGTGGACCCGATGGGCGTGCACACCGGCGACTCGGTCACCGTCGCCCCCCAGCAGACGCTGTCCGATCGCCAGTACCAGGCGCTGCGCGACCAGGCGATCGCGGTGATCCGCGCGGTGGGGGTCGAGACCGGCGGCTCGAACATCCAGTTCGCGGTCAACCCCGCGACCGACGAGATCGTGGTGATCGAGATGAACCCGCGGGTCTCGCGCTCGAGCGCGCTCGCCTCCAAGGCCACCGGCTTCCCGATCGCCAAGATCGCCGCCCGGCTGGCCGTGGGCTACGCGCTCGAGGAGATCGACAACGACATCACCCGCGTGACCCCCGCCTCGCTTCGAGCCCACGATCGACTACGTGGTCGTGAAGTGGCCGCGGTTCGCCTTCGAGAAGTTCCCGGGCGCGGACGGCTCGCTCTCCACCTACATGCAGTCGGTGGGCGAGGCGATGGCCATCGGGCGCACCTTCAAGCAGGCCTTCGTGAAGGCCATGCGCTCGCGCGAGCTCGACGTGGAGCCGCCCACCGGACGCGACACCGACCAGCTGCTCGAGCGCGCTCGCGACCCCCTCGCACGACCGCTACGAGCTGCTCTTCGAGGCCGTCCGGCGCGGGGTGGGGGAGCGCGGAGCTGTGCGAGCGCACCCTGCATCGACCCCTGGTTCATGGCCGAGATGGCGGCGCTCGCCGCGGGGTGAGGACCCCGAGGCCGGGCTCGACCCGCACCTTCAAGGCGGTCGACACCTGCGCCGCCGAGTTCGAGGCCGCCACGCCGTACTACTACTCGGGCTGGGAGCGCCCGGGGCCCGACGGGCCGCGTCACGAGGTCCGCCGGGGCGAGCAGGCCGAGCGTGGTGATCCTCGGCTCGGGGCCGAACCGCATCGGCCAGGGGATCGAGTTCGACTACTGCTGCGTGCACGCGGCGATGACCGTGCGCGAGTCGGGCCGCGACGCGGTGATGCTCAACTGCAACCCGGAGACGGTCTCGACCGACTACGACACCAGCGACCGCCTCTACTTCGAGCCGCTCACCCTCGAGGACGTGCTCGGCGTGATCGAGGTCGAGCAGCCGGAGGGCGTGATCGTGCAGTTCGGCGGCCAGACGCCGCTCAAGCTCGCGCAGGGGCTGGTGGACGCCGGCGTGCCGCTGCTCGGCACCCCGGTCGAGTCGATCCACCGCGCGGAGGACCGCCCGAGCTTCGGCGCGCTGCTGGCCGAGCTGGGGCTCCTGAGCCCGCCCTACGCCACCGCCGTCGTCGGCCGACGAGGCGCTCGAGGTGGCCGACGGCGTGGGCTACCCGCTGCTCGTGCGCCCCTCCTACGTGCTGGGCGGCCGCGCGATGGAGATCTGTCTACTCCCGGGAGGGGCTCGCCGGCTACTTCGAGCGCACCACCCCCAAGGGCCAGATCTTCCTCGACCGCTTCCTGGAGAACGCGATCGAGATCGACGTGGACGCGCTCTGCGACGGCGAGGACGTGCAGATCGGCGCGGTCATGCAGCACGTGGAGGAGGCCGGCATCCACTCGGGCGACTCGGCCTGCGTGATCCCCACGATGTCGCTCGGGCCGGAGATGCTCGCCCAGGTCGAGGAGGCCACGGCCGCCGATCGCGCAAGGGCCTCGGCGTGATCGGCCTGATCAACATCCAGTTCGCGGTCTACGGCGACGACGAGCTGTACGTGATCGAGGCCAACCCGCGCGCGTCGCGCACGGTGCCGTTCGTGTCGAAGGCCGTCGGCGTGCCGCTGGCCAAGGTGGCGTGCCGGCTGATGCTCGGCGAGCGCCTGGCCGACATGGACCTGCGCCTGCCCGCGTCGCCGGGGCACGTGGCGGTCAAGGAGGCCGTGCTGCCATTCGGGCGCTTCCCGCGGGCGGACGCGCTGCTCGGGCCCGAGATGAAGTCCACCGGCGAGGTGATGGGGGTGGCCGCCGACTACCCGGCGGCCTTCGGCAAGGCCCAGGCCGCCGCGGGCGCCGGGCTCCCCAGCGGCGGGACGGTGTTCATCAGCGTCACCGACGGTGACAAGGCGAGCGCCACCCAGCTCGCGGCCTCGCTGCACGACCTGGGCTTCCACGTCCTGGCCACGGGCGGCACGGCCCAGGCCATCCGGCGCATGGGGGTGCCGGTGGAGCGCATGGCCAAGCTCAGCGAGGGCTCGCCCAACGTGGTCGAGCGGATCGAGTCGGGGGAGTGGACCTCGTGATCAACACGCCGACCGGTTCGGGCGCCCGCGCCGACGGCTGGGAGATCCGGCGGGCCGCCACCGCGCGCGGCATCCCCTGCATCACCACGATGAGCGGCGCGAGCGCCGCGCAGCGCGCGATTCGGGCCGGACGAGACGGCGAGCCGGAGCCGATTCCGCTCCAGGAACTCCACGCCGCGTCGCCCACGGGCTCCATCTCCCCGCAAACTGCGTAGAAAAGCCTGCAAAGCAGCCGGAAACGGTCATGCGACGTAAAGGGCAGTCAAGCTCAGGTTTACCCCTAGATGAATTCGGCAGGAAATCGGCCCGGGGGCCCGAATCGTCGCCGATCCGTGTGTATGATCGCCGCCCATGTCGGCCGCCCCGCAGTCGCCCGCCAAATCCCACGGCACGGGCCACACCCCTGAGCGGTCGCTGACCCAGCGAATGGACGCCCTCAACCGGGCCAACGAGATCCGGACGAGGCGCGCCCGCCTGAAGCGCGACCTCAAGGCCGGCCGCGTCCACATCCACGGCCTGCTGCTCGATCCGCCCGAGTACCTGCAGACCGCGAAGGTGTTCGACCTCCTCCTCGCGGTGCCCAAGTACGGGCGCGTGAAGGTCAACCGGATCCTCACGCACTGCCGGATCTCGCCGAGCAAGACGATCGGCGGCCTCTCCGAGCGCCAGCGCAACGAGCTCGTCTCGTACCTGCGGCGATAGCCCCGGTCCTCGTCATAACCGGCCCCTCGGGGGTGGGTAAGGGGACGCTGATCCGCTCGCTCCTCGAGCGCTGCCCCGGCATGCAGCTGTCGGTGTCCGCCACCACCCGCGACCCCGCGCGCGGGGGAGGTCAACGGCCGCGACTACCACTTCCTCTCCCACGAGGAGTTCGACGAGCGCGTGCGCCGGGACGAGTTCGTGGAGCACGCCGAGTACGCGGGCAACCGCTACGGCACGCTGCGCTCGGAGCTCGAGCGCCCGGCCCGCGCCATCGTGCTCGAGATCGACCTCCAGGGGGCGCGGCAGGTCCGCGACACCCTGCCCGGCGCCACCCAGGTGTTCATCGCCCCGCCGTCGCTGGGGGCGCTCGAGGAACGCCTGCGCGGGCGCGCGTCGGACTCGCAGGAGCAGATCGCCCGGCGCCTGGAGGTGGCCCCGACCGAGCTCGCGGCCCAGGAGGAGTTCTCGCGCGTGGTGGAGAACGACGATCTCGAGACCGCCCTGGAGGAGCTGGTGGGACTCGCCGCTACCATCTGTCCACCCGATTGACAGAGGCTTCTTGATGATCAAGCCCCGCCTGGACACGCTGCTGGAGCAGGTCGACTCGCACTACGCGTGCGTGCTGGTCGCCGCCAAGCGCGCCCGCCAGATCAACTCCTACTACCACAACCTCGGCGAGGGGACCTTCGATGAGTACCCGCCCCCGATGGTGGAGACCGGCTCGAAGAACTACCTGAAGATCTCGCTCGACGAGATCGCCGAGGGCAAGATCAAGTACTCGTACAGGGACTGACGCAAGGAGCCCCAAGTGGCGCGCCTGCTGCTCGGCGTAACCGGCGGGATAGCCGCCTACAAGGCCGTTGAGATCGTGCGCCTGGCCACCGCGGCCGGGCACTCCGTGCGGGTGATCCAGACGCCCGCCAGCGAGCAGTTCGTGGGGCGGGCCACCTTCGAGGGCGTCACGGGCGCGCCGGTGCTGGTCGACGAGTTCGAGCCCGACCCGGCCCGCGGCGCCTACCCGGGCGACCCGGTGCCCGACAGCGATCCGATCTCCCACCTGGAGCTGGTCCGCCGCGCGGACGCCTACGCGGTGGCCCCGGCCTCGGCCAACACCATCGCCAAGCTGGCCGGCGGACACGCCGACAACCTGCTCACGAGCGCGGCCCTCGCATCGGTCGCGCCCGCTGGTGATCGCCCCGGCCATGAACGCGAGGATGTGGGAGCACCCGGCCACCGCCGCCAACGTGGAGACGCTCCGCCTGCGGGGCGCGGTCATCGTCGCCCCGGAGACCGGCCGGCTCGCCTCGCGCGGGGAGTGGGGGTCCGGGCGGCTGGCCGAGCCCGCGGAGGTGCTCGCGCAGATCGAGCGCGCCATGGCGGACGCGGCCTCGGGGCCCGACTTCGTGCCGCGCTCCCTCGACGGGCTGCGGGTCCTCGTGACGGCCGGCGGGACCCGCGAGCCGATCGACTCGGTCCGCTACGTGGGCAACCGCTCCTCGGGCCGGATGGGGCTGGCCCTCGCAGCCGAGGCCGCCCGGCGCGGAGCGCAGGTCACCCTCGTGGCCGCCAACGTCGCCCTCGAGCACCCGGCCGACGTCAACGTGGTCGAGGTCGAGACGGCGGGCGAGCTCGAAGCGGCCGCCCGGGCCGAGTTCCCGCAGGCCGACGTGCTCCTGATGGCAGCGGCGGTGGCCGACTTCCGGCCGGCCGACGCCGAGGACACCAAGATCAAGAAGGCGGGACGCCGGGAGGGCCTGTCGATCTCCCTCGAGCCCACGGTCGACGTGCTGGGCGCCCTGTCGGCCGAGCGCCGGCCCGACCAGACCCTCGTGGGCTTCGCGGCGGAGCACGGCGAGGGAGGGGCGGAGCACGCTCGCGGCAAGCTCGAGCGCAAGGGCCTCGACGCGGTGGTGCTCAACGACATCGCCCGCGCGGACGTCGGGTTCGACTCCCCCGACAACGAGGTGCTGATCCTCACCGCCGGCGCGGAGCCCGTGGCCGTGCCGAAGGGACCCAAGAGCGCCGTCGCGGCCGCCGTCCTCGACACGGTGCAGGAGCTGAGGAAGGCGCGCCTCCAGGGGACCCGGCCGTGAGCGGGCAGAGTCCCGAGGAGCGCGGCGAGCAGGTCTACGACCTGTTCCGGCGCGGCAGCGAGCTGCTCGAGGCGGGCGACTTCGCCGCCGCGGCCATTCCGCTCGAGCGCGCCCGGCACCTGGAGCCCGACAAGACATCGATCCGCGAGGCGCTCGGACGCGCCTACTTCCGCTCGGGGCGCTTCGAGCAGGCCGGGGCGGAGTTCGCCGCCGTGGTGGAGAGGGCCCCGGTGAACGACTTCGCGCACTTCTGCCTGGGCAAGGCGCTGGTGAAGACCGGCCGCCACGACGAGGCCCGCCACCACGCGGTCCTCGCGGCGGGCATGAGGCCGGACCGCGCCGACTACCGGGCGTTCCGGGACCGGCTTCGCGCCGCCTGACCTGACCCGCGCCTCAGTAGCCGACTTCGAGCGGCCTCAGCTTCGTGCCTTCGCCCGTCCCGACGATCTCCAGGATGGAGAGGCGGTTGGAGCCCGTCCGCAGCTCGCGCAGGGGGACGATGGCCGAGAACTCCACCGCATGGTCGCCCTCGTAGCTGTAGGTGGTCGCCACGACCCGGCCGTCGAGCGCCACCGCCAGGGGACGTTTCGCGTCCAGACCGTCGAGCGTGCCGGCGATCCGCGCGGGCACGTGCGGTCGCGCCGGGGTCGTAGGAGCGAACGGACCTGCCGTCGATGACCGTCGCCTCGGCGTCAGCCGGCTCGCCCGCGAGCGCGGCCGTCGTGCGCCCCAGCAGGTCCCGGCGCGGGCCGATGACCAGGAGCCCGTCGGAACCCTCGCCGAACTCCTCGATCTGAACCCGCAGCGCCGCATCGCGGCGCTCGGCGAACTCGCGCGGGCTGAGCTCCACCACGGCGCCGGACTTGTTCTCGACCCGGGGCGAACGGTCGGGCGGGATGGCTCCGAGCAGCGAGCGCCCGCCGACCGGCCAGGGGATGCGAATGCCGAGCGCGTCGGCGATGGTGGGGACCACGTCGACGCTGCGAGCCGGCCGGTCGTCCACCTCGCCGCGCTCCTGGCGCGGGAAGCTTCACGAACAGCGGGATCGAGAAGATGTCCTGGGCGTTCGTCTCGGTCACGTCGCGGCGGGCGTCGCCGGCGCGGAAGGAGACCCCGTGATCGGCCGCCACCACGATCAGCGAACGGTCGTAGAGACCGGTCTCGCGCAGCCTGTCCAGCAGCTCGCCCAGCAGGCGGTCCGTGAAGCGCAGCTGCATCAGGAAGCGCTGGCGGAACTGCAGCGCCGGCCATGGGTCCTCGCTCAGGCGGTCCAGGCCGGCCGAGCGGGCTCCGGGCGCCGACGTGATCGTCGTAGCGGCGGCCCGAGGGCAGGTAGCTCCACGCCTTGTGCGGGAGCAGGACGTGGAGGAAGTGGAGCGTCGGCGCAGACTCGCGCCCGATCTCCTCGATGAAGGTCCTCACCTGGCCGGAGCGGCTCAGCGCGCTGCTCTCGCGCGGGCTGGGGATGCCGAGCCGGCGCGGGTCGGGCAGGTAGACGTGTCCGAGCATGACCGGGATCGCCTCGAGCAGCGAGCCGCGGTCGCCCTCGGTGATGCTCTCCGTGCCGCCGGCGCAGAGCCGGTGGGGGCAGAGGTCCGTCCACGGCTCCGAGACGTGCATTCGATGGCTCTCGGCCAAGCAGGGTGAACAGGGAGCGGGGGTGGTCGGCGGCGATGGGCAGGCTGTCGACGGGCGCGTAGCGCCCGGTGACGAGTGTGGGGACCGCGAGCTCGGTGTCGCTGCGCGAGGTGGTCGCGTTGCGGTACCAGGTCGAATCGCGCGCCAGGCGGCCGAAGGCCGGGAAGCGCGCCGCGTCGATCCGCCCACGGGAGCCCATCAGCGCGTAGCCGGGCAGCTCGTCGAAGACGACGACCACCACCGGGGTGCGCGAGTGGGTCGACGCCGCGCTCGCGGCCTCCTCGCCGGGGATCACGAGCCTGCGACACCGGCGAGAGCAGCAGCAGGTAGGCGAGCGCGAGGAAGGGCACGGGCGCGAGGGCGGTGATGAAGCTCCGGAACCCACTCGTGCGCGCGTACGCGACGCTGGCGGCGCGCCCAGGAGCGACGGCGAGGGTCGAGGTGGAGCTCCAGGCCGAGGTCGGTCGGGATAGAGCAGCTGGGATGCGAACAGCGCCGCGAGGAAGCCCACCACCACCAGGTGAACCGCCGCACCCAGCCTGGCGTTGACCAGCTCGGCGAGCGAATCGAGCGCCACCAGGACCACGGGTGGCCCGAGGCCGATCACCACCACGGCCGTCAGCACGTCGGAGGCTTCGTCGGACCCGCGGGTGATGAAGAAGTGGGCGCCGGCCACCAGGAAGGCGGGGAGGGCGATGCTCAGCGAGGTGAGGACGAAGACGTGCAGCGCGCGCAGGCCCAGGAGGCGCAGCCGCCCTCCGGGCCGGCCGACCGAGACGCGAGCGCTCAGCCCTGCGGCGTGAGCCACGAGCCGTCAGCCTCCTCGGCCTGCGCCGGTGCCGCACGGGCGGCCGCCTGGAACTCGCGGACCGCGATCGCGCCCTCCACGACCAGGCCCAGCAGGCGGTCGACCTGGCGCTCCTCGACCGCCGCGACGGGCAGGTCGCCGTGGACCCACACCTCGCGGGACCGGGTGCACGCGAAGCGCACGTAGCGGGTCTGGCGGTTCCACCAGAGGAGCATCCAGGGGTCCAGGGAGTCCGGCGAGTCCAGGGCGTGGGCCTGGGCGTGCAGGACACCGTCGGCGAACCGCAGGCCCACGTGGAGCGGCCAGCCGGCGGTCCGGTCGGACGCGACGGTGAGGCCCCATTCCCCGTGGGCGAGGCGCCGGGTCTCGCCCGGCAGTCCCTGGATGTAGGCGTCGATGACGTCGACGGCGGCCACGGGGTTCAGACTACGGGCGGTGCGAGCCCTGGTGCAACGGGTCAGCTCCGCGTCGGTGGAGGTGGACGGGGACCGTGTCGCGGAGATCGGCGCCGGCCTGCTGGTGCTCCTCGGGATCCGGCGCGGGGACGGGCCGGCGCAGGCCGAGCGCCTCGCCGACAAGCTCCTCGCCCTGCGGGTCTTCGAGGACGGCGAGGGCCGGATGAACCGCTCCGTGGCCGACGTCGAGGGGGAGGTGCTGTGCGTCTCGCAGTTCACCCTCTACGGCGACACGAGCAAGGGCAACCGGCCGAGCTTCGTGGAGGCCGCGCCGGCCGAGGAGGCGGAGGCCCTCTACGAGCAGGTGCGCGAGCGGCTGGGCGCGCAGGGCGGGCGGTTCGGGGCCCGGATGGCGGTGTCGCTCGTGAACGACGGGCCGGTGACGGTGCTGGTGGAGGTGTGAGCGCCGGTCGTGCCTATACTTGAGCCGCTAGGACTTTCAGAAGTTCCGCGGCCCCGGCCGCGGCTGGAGGTGGGCTTCGCAGCCCGCCTTTTTTTTCGACCATATGACCCCTCCACAGGACAAGAGCCAAGGCCTCATCGAAGAGAGGCTGGCCGCTTCCCTGCCCGAGGTCGAGTTGCTCGCGTGCGAGCGCCTCGGCGCCGAGCGGCTTCGGCTCACGATCGACCATCCGGACGGCGTGACCCTGGCCCTGTGCGAGCAGACGACGAAGGAGCTGCGGGACCTGCTCACGGACTACTCGCTCGAGGTCTCGTCGCCCGGGCCCGAGCGCCCGCTGGTCAAGCCCGAGCACTTCCGGCGCTACCTGGGACGCCGCGCACGCGTGCGCACGCGCGAGCCCCGCGACGGGCACAAGAGCTTCACCGGTGAACTGGTCGGGGCGTCGGAGGCCGAGGTCACAGTGGCCGCCGACAGCGGCGTGGTCTCCATCCCGTACGAGGAGATCAGCCGCAGCAACCTGATGGGGAGAGGAGAGGACGCATGAGCAAGGAGATCGTCGACGCCATCCACGTGCTGGAGCAGGAGAAGGGCATCGCCGCCGACACGCTTATGGACGCCCTGGAGGACGCCCTCCTCTCGGCCTACAAGAAGAGCCCGGGCTCGGCGCGCTACGCGCGCGTGGACATCGACCACCACACGGGCGACTTCGTGGTCAACGAGCTGCTGCTTCCGGAGGACCTCGAGGAGCAGCTGCTGAGCGAGGCCGAGGCGCTCGTGGACCCCGCGGACCTCGAGCCCACGATCGACCCCGACACCGGCGAGCTGCGGCCGCCCGAGGAGCCCGAGCTGGACCCCGCTGTGCTCGCCCAGTACAGCGACCAGATCGACGAGCGCGACGTGACCCCCGAGGACTTCGGCCGCATCGCGGCCCAGACGGCCAAGCAGGTGATCCTCCAGCGCATCCGCGAGGCGGAGCGCCACATGATGTACGACGAGTACCAGGACCGGGTGGGCGAGCTGATCACCGGCATCGTCCAGCAGTCGGACTCGCGCTACACCCTCGTCCAGCTGCGCGAGCGCGTCGAGGCCTTGCTGCCGCGGTCCGAGCAGGTGGGCGGCGAGCGCTACGACCACGGCGCCCGCGTGAAGGCCATCATCACCGACGTCTCCGAGGAGTCGAAGGGGCCGAGCATCATCGTCTCGCGCCGCTCCCCCGAGCTGATCAGGGCCCTGTTCGAGCTCGAGGTCCCCGAGGTGGCCGACGGCCTCGTCGAGATCCAGAACGTGGCCCGCGAGCCCGGCTACCGCTCGAAGATCGCGGTCGTCTCGCACACCAACGGCGTCGACCCGGTCGGCGCCTGCGTCGGCCCGCGCGGTTCGCGCGTGCGAATGGTGGTCTCCGAGCTGCGCGGCGAGAAGATCGACATCATCCCCTTCAACGAGGAGCCGGCGCGCTTCGTGGCCAAGGCGCTCTCGCCCGCTCGCGTGCGCGAGGTGCTGGTGGACGACGAGGGCCGCCAGGCCACGGTGATCGTGCCCGACGACCAGCTCTCGCTGGCCATCGGCAAGGACGGGCTCAACGCCCGGCTGGCCGCGCGCCTCACCGGCTGGCGGGTGGACATCCGCTCGGAGACCGAGTTCGCCAACGAAGAGGCCGACATGGGCTACGAGGAGGAGGAGACCACCGGCCGCTGCGCCGCGATCCTCTCGAACGGCAAGCGTTGTCCCAACGCCGCCCTTCCCGCCTCACGCTACTGCGGCCTGCCCGCCCACCAGGCGCTGGCCGAACAGGAGGGCGACGAGGTGGCCGCGGGCGGGGTGGCCGAGGAAGGCGCGTAGGGTCTCCAGCCGCCGCTGCGTGGAGTGCGGGCGGAGCTTTCCCAAGGGCGAGCTACGGCGCTTCGTGCGCGGTCCCGACGGGCGGGTGCGCCCCGATCCGCAGGGTCTGGCGCAGGCGCGGGGCGCATACCTGTGCGCCGACGAGCAGTGCAGGGCCCGGGCGGCGAGCGGACGGGCGTTCTCCCGATCGTTTCGGGCCCGGGTGAGCGTTGACGCCGACGATTTAGACTGACGGAGAGAAATGGCGAAGAAGCGAGTTCACGAGATAGCGAAGGAGCGCGGAATCCCCTCGAAGGAGGTGATCGCGAAGCTCCAGGCTGCGGGCCTCGATGTGAAGGCCGCCGCCTCGTCGGTCGACGAGGCCGACATCGCCATGGCCTTCGACGGCGGTCCCGGACGCAACGGCGGCGCAACCGCCGCGCGCGGCCGAGGAACCCGCCCCCGCACCCGCCGCCGGGCGAGCCCGCCCCCGCGGCCCCGGCCGCCGCGCGACCCACCCGCAGCGGCCGCGAGGGCGCCGCCGCCGGAGGTGGCGCGGGAGCCGGACGCCGCCGCCGCGTGGTGATCGACTCCCAGGCCTCCCGCCGCGCGCCCGGGCCCCCGCCTCAGCAGCAGGCCCCGCCGCGGCGCCGCGGGCGCCGCCGGCGCACCCCGTGGGTCGAGCCCGACCTCACCGCCCAGCCCGAGAAGCCGCAGGAGGTCCCGGTCACCGAGATCAAGTCCGGGGCCACCGTGAAGGAGGTGGCGGAGTCGCTCGGCCTCTCCGCCGGCGAGGTGATCAAGAAGCTCATGGAGCTCGGCGAGATGGCCACCCTGACCCAGACCCTCCCGGACGAGGCGATCGAGGTCCTGGCCGACGGCTTCGACAAGAAGGTCGACATCCAGCACGCGGCCGACGAGGTGCCCGACGAGCCGGTCTACGACGACTCGCCCGAGGAGATGATCGAGCGTCCTCCGGTGGTCGCCGTGATGGGTCACGTGGACCACGGCAAGACCTCGCTGCTCGACGCCGTGCGCGAGACCGAGGTGGCCGCCGGCGAGGCCGGCGGCATCACCCAGCACATCGGCGCGTACCAGGTCCACCACGACGGCTCGGCCCTCACCTTCCTCGACACCCCGGGCCACGAGGCCTTCACCGCCATGCGCGCCCGCGGCGGCCAGGTGGCCGACATCGCGGTCGTGGTGGTGGCCGCCGACGACGGCGTCATGCCCCAGACCGTGGAGGCGATCGACCACGCCAAGGCGGCCGACGTGCCGATGATCGTGGCGGTCAACAAGATCGACAAGGAGGGGGCCGACCCCAACCGCGTGCGCGGCGAGCTGGCCCAGCGCGGCCTGACCCCGGCCGATTGGGGAGGCGACACGGAGTTCGTGGACGTCTCGGCCAAGACCCACGAGAACCTCGAGGGCCTGCTCGAGACCGTGATCACGATGGCCGAGATCCAGGAGCTGCGGGCCAACCCCTCGACCGAGGCGTCGGGCACCGTGATCGAGTCGCGGCTCGACCCAGGCCGCGGTCCCGTGGTGAGCGTCCTGATCGGACGCGGCACGCTGAAGGTGGGCGACGCGCTGGTGGCCGGCGCGCACCCCGGCCGGGCGCGCGCCATGCACGACTACCTGGGCGAGCGGGTCAAGGCGGCCACGCCCGGCACCCCGGTGGAGGTCCTCGGCTTCGACGGGGTCCCCGAGGCCGGCGAGCACTTCCGCGTGGTGTCGAACGAGCGCGAGGCGAGGAGCCTCGCCGGGCGAGCGGGCCAACCGGCTGAAGACCGAGGCGCTCGCGCGCCGCGCCGGCGTGCGCGTCTCCCTGGAGGACGTGATGGCCCGCGCCCAGCGCGGCGAGGCCGCCGAGCTGAACCTCGTGGTGAAGGCCGACGTCGCCGGCTCGCTCGAGGCCCTGGCGGACGAGATCGCGAAGCTCCCCCAGGAGCAGGTCAACGTGAACCTCATCCACGACGCGGTGGGCGGCATCAACGAGTCGGACGTGATGCTCGCGTCGGCCTCCGAGGCCATCGTGATCGGCTTCAACGTGAGGCCGGTGGGCGACGCCCGCCAGGTCGCCATGCGCGAGGGCGTGGAGATCCGCACCTACTCGGTGATCTACAAGATCGTCGAGGAGCTGCGCCAGGCGATGGAGGGGCTCCTGACGCCCGAGGACGTCGAGGCCACCGTGGGCACGGTCGAGGTCCGCGAGATCTTCAAGGCCTCCCGCGTGGGCACGATCGCCGGCTCCATGGTCACCGACGGCACGGTGACCCGCGGGTCGACCGTGCGCCTCGTGCGCGACGGCACGATCGTCTACGACGGCCGGATCGCTTCGCTGAGGCGCTTCAAGGACGACGTCCGCGAGGTCACCCAGGGAATGGAGTGCGGCATCGTCCTCGAGAACTTCCCCGACGTGAAGCAGGGCGACGTGCTCGAGGTGTACGAGGTGCGGCAGGTGGAGCGCGCGCTCTCGTAGAAGAAGGGCACGGAGCGAATGCGACCGATGGCGTTCATCTGCCTCCTCACCATCAACCTGCACCTTCCCGCCAACGGCGACCTGAAGGGCAAGCGCAAGGAGGTGAAGTCCCTGAAGTCCCAGCTCCAGAGCCGCTTCGGCGTCGCCGTGGCCGAGACCGACCATCACGACCTCTGGCAGCGCTCGACACTCTCCGTGGCGCTGGTGGGGCGTGAGCGCAGGGGGGTCGCCGAGGGTGCCGACGCGGTGCAGCGCTTCACCCTCGCCCGCTTCGGGGATTGGGTCAGCTTCGACCGCGCGATCGTGTCGGCTAACGACCTGGAGGCTGGTTAGAGTGCCTACCGATCGCATGCGGAGGGTCAATGAGGCCCTGAGGGAGATCCTCTCCGCTCGCATCTCCTCGGGTCTCAAGGACCCTCGGATCGGATTCGTGACCGTGACCGCCGTCGAGACCAGCCCAGACCTGAGCCACGCCCGCGTCTACGTGAGCGTGCTCGGCGACGACGAGGAGCGCGAGGACTCGCTCGCGGGCCTGAACCACTCGCGGGGATACCTGCAGGCGGCGGTGGCGGGGGAGGTGCGCATGAAGCGCACGCCGACGCTCGAGTTCCTCCACGACGAGTCGATCGACCGGGGCTTTCGCATCTCCGAGCTGCTGGACGAAGAGGCAGTGACCGTCACGACCCAGCACGAGCAGACGGTCGAGGAGCTGCGCGCGGCGGACAAGCTCCTGCTGACGACGCACGAGAACCCCGACGGCGACGCCCTCGGCTCGCTGCTCGCCATGCACTGGATCCTCGAGCAGCTCGGCAAGGACTCGGTGATGTACATGTCGCCGGACGAGTTCCCGCTCTCCCACGAGTACCGCCACCTGACCTTCGACGGGCTCCTGGGCGCACCGCCCGACGACATCGACGAGCGCGTCGTGGTGTTCCTGGACTGCGGGAACATCGACCGGATGCCGGTCGACTTCCTCCAGCGGGACGGCATCCACATCCTGAACATCGACCATCACCACGACAACACGATGTTCGGCACGGTCAACCTCGTGGTGCCCGAGGCGTCCTGCACGGCGGAGATCGTGTTCGACCTCGCCCACCAGCTCGGCGCGGAGATCACCACCCGCACCGCGGACGCCCTCTACGTGGGCCTGGTGACCGACACCGGGCGCTTCATGTACGAGAACACCACGGCCGCCGCGCACCGGATGGCGGCCGACCTGATCGACGCCGGCGTCGACACGCATCTGGCCTACCGCAGGCTCTTCGAGGACCTTCCCTTCCGCCGCCTGGGACTGCTCACCCGAGCGCTCGAGAGCGTGGCCCGCTACGACGACGGCGTGCTGACGATCGGCATGCTCGCTCGCACCGACTTCGAGGACACGGGGGCGCTGGAGAGCGACTCGGAGGGGATCGTGGATCACCTGCGGGCCGTGGAGGGGACCAAGGTCGCCGTGCTCGTGCGCGAGCTCCTCTCCGACGAGCGCCGCGGCTGCCGCAAGGTGAGCCTGCGCGCCACCGACGGCACGGTGGACGTGTCGGCCATCGCCCGCAGGCTGGGCGGCGGCGGTCACCGCCAGGCCGCCGGCTTCACCACCCAGCTCGATCCCGACGAGCTGGTCAGCACCCTGCGGGAGCAGGTCGCGGCGCAGGTTTGACCGCCGGCCCGCAAGGCGTAGTCCTCCACGCAAAGCCGGCAGGCAAGACCTCCCACGACGTGGTTGCCGCGGTCCGGCGCACCATGCCGCGCGGGACCAAGGTCGGGCACGCGGGCACGCTCGACCCGTTCGCCACCGGCCTGCTCCTGGTGCTGGTGGGCCGGGCCACGCGGGCGCAGCGCTTCTTCATGGCCCTGCCCAAGACCTACCGTGTCGTCGCCCGCCTGGGGTGGCGCTCGGACACCGGCGATCGCGACGGGACCCTCGAGCACACCGGGCGTGCGCCGGAGCGCCCCTCGATCCCCACCGGGGAGCTGATGCAACGGCCCCCGGCGTACTCGGCCGTGAAGGTGGGCGGCGAGGCGCTCTACAAGAAGGCCCGCCGGGGCGAGGCGGTCGAGGGGGAGGAGCGGCCGGTCACCGTCCACCGCGCCGAGCTGCTCTGGCACGAGGGGGAGGAGGCCGCCTTCGAGATCGAGTGCTCGTCGGGCACCTACGTGCGCCAGCTCGTGGCCGGCCTCGGCGACGCCTACTGCGAGTCGCTCGAGCGCACGGCCATCGGCGACTTCCGCCTGGAGGACGCCGACCCCGATCGCGTGGTGGACCTGGCGCGGGCGCTCTCGTTCCTCCCCGAGCGCCCCCTCGATCCCGAGGAGGCGGTGCGGGTCACCCACGGGGTGCCCGTGCCCGCTGCCGCCGATGCACCCGCCGCCGGGCCCATCCGCCTGACCCACGGGGGCGAGCTGCTGGCCGTGGCCGAGCGGCGAGCCTCGGACCTGCAGCCGGTCGTAGTGTTCGCGCCATGAAGGTGACCCCGCTCACGGAGGCCGGCCGGCGACCGGGCCGCCGCGTGGCCATCGGCACCTTCGACGGCGTGCACGTGGGCCACCGCGAGGTGATCCGCGGCAGCGACACGGTGCTCACCTTCGATCCCCACCCGATCTCGGTCATCCACCCGGAGGCCACGCCCAAGCTGGTCATGCCCTTCCCGATCAAGCGGGACCTGATCGCGGGCCTCGGGGTGGAGGAGCTGGTGGTGATCGGCTTCGACCGCGAGTTCTCGTCGCGCAGCGCGGAGAGCTTCATCGAGGACGTGCTGATCGGCCAGCTGGGCGCGGAGGCCGTGTCGGTGGGGGAGAACTTCCGCTTCGGCAAGGGAGCGGGAGGGACGCCGGAGCTGCTCGCGTCGCGATCCGAGTTCGAGACGCGGGTGGTGCCGCTGATCGAGGTGGAGGGGGAGACGGTCTCCTCGTCCCAGATCCGGGGGCTCGTGGCGGCCGGCGAGGTGGCCAAGGCGGCGAAGTTCCTCGGCAGCCCGTTCATGCTCGAGGGCGAGGTGGTCCACGGGGACGAGCGCGGGCGCACCCTCGGGATGCCCACCGCCAACCTGATCCCCGACGACAGCCTGGTCGCACCGGGCCACGGCGTCTACGCGGGGTGGGCCCACGGCTACCCGGCCGCCATCAACGTGGGCGTTCGCCCCACCTTCGAGACCGGAAGGGGACTCCTCGTCGAGGCCTACCTGATCGGCTTCGACGGCGATCTCTACGGCGAGACGCTGCGGATCGCCTTCGCCGAGCGCATGCGCGGGGAGCGGCGCTTCGATTCGGTGGACGCCCTGGTGGAGCAGATGAACGCCGACGTGAAGCACGCCGAAGCCCTTCTGCGCCCCGGTTGAGCGCGGGCAGGCTGCTACCTTTCCCGGCCGCATGACCCTGACCGTCGAGCAGAAGCAGGAGATCGTCTCCAAGCACGGGCGGGGCGACAACGACACCGGCTCCGCCGAGGTCCAGGTCGCCCTTCTCACGGCGCGGATCAACGAGCTCACCGAGCACCTTCGCGAGCCACAAGAAGGACCACCACTCGCGGCGCGGGCTGCTCATGCTGGTCGGCAAGCGCCGGCGCCTGCTCGGCTACCTCCAGCGCACGGACCTCGACCGTTACCGCGCGCTCATCAAGGAGCTCGGCCTCCGCCGCTGAGGATGGCCCGCGGATGATCGAGGCGGGCACGAGGGCGCCCGACTTCTCGCTCTCCGACCAGGACGGGCGCCAGGTCTCGCTCTCGGATCTCGAGGGCCAGACCAGCGTGCTGGTGTTCTACCCGATGGACTTCAGCCCGACCTGCACCGACCAGCTGAACGTCTACCAGGAGGTGCTGCCCGAGCTGGAGGGCGCGGGCGTGAAGCTCTACGGGATCTCGGTCGACTCGGCCTTCGCCCACAAGGCGTTCCAGCAGCACCTCGGCGTCTCCATCCCGCTGCTGTCGGACTTCCACCCCAAGGGCGAGGTGGCGCAGGGCCTACGGGGTCTACATCGAGGAGCGCGGCCACAACCAGCGCGCGCTCGTGATGATCGGCCCCGACCTCACGGTCAAGTGGGCGCACCAGGCGCCGACGCCGCTGGAGATCCCGGGCGCCAACCTGATCTTCGACGCCCTGCAAGCTGCCTGACGAGCTCGGCAGCGCGGCGGTTCCCGGGGTCTCTCCCGAGGACCACGTGCGAGGCGAGGGCCCGCTGGTGATCGAGTACGGGTCGTACGAGTGCCCGTACTGCGCGAAGGCGGACCTGATGCTGAGCGACCTCGCGGTGCAGCGGGTGTTCAGGCACTTTCCCGTGGTCTCCAAGCACCCCCGTGCGCGGGCGCTGGCCCAGGCGGCGGAGGCCGCCGCCCTGCAGGGATGCTTCTGGGAGATGCACGATTCCCTGATGGCCGACCAGGCGCACCTCGACGACCCCCACCTGTGGCAGCGCTGCGAGCGCCTGGGCCTCGACCTCGAGCGCTTCGACGCCGACAGGCGCTCGGAGGCGGTGGCCGAGCGGGTGCAGCGTGACTTTCGCTCGGGGATCCGTGCCGGGGTCACGACCACGCCGTCGCTGGTGGTGGACGGGGTGGTGCACCCCGGGGTGCCGGACGCCGACCTGCTGAGGCGACTCGGGGCGCGGCGAGGCGTGAGCGAGCCGTACGAGATCTGCCCGCTCGTGCAGGCCGTGCCGCGCATCGAGGGCGACGAGCTGGTCTTCGACGGTCGAGAGCAGGGAGGTCCGCATCGCCGGGCGACCCTGGCCTCGCGCTGGCCGTCCTGGGGCTGTGTGACGGAACGAGGACCCTCACCGAGGTGACCGAGGCGAGCGGGTCGCCTGATGATGCGCGAGCGCTGATCGAAGCCCTGGCCGGCGAGCGGGTGGTGGTGGACAAGACAGAGTCCTGGCGTCGCTTCCACGAGCTGAGCTCCGCACGCTGGGGCCTCTACCGGCCCATGGGTGAAGAGGAGGTGCTGGAGCTGACGCGCCGGACCTGGCGGCCCGCCGGTGAACCCCTGCGCCGCGAGTCGCTGCGCCCGCGCGGAGTCCGCGATCACCCGAATCGCCTCGCGAAGGCGGTCGGCCTTCGCGGGTGAACAGCCGCGGGAGGTGTCCTACGAGGAGCTGTCGACCCTCCTGTGCGCCATGTACGGCGCCACCGGCGAGCGCCGGCCGGTGCCCTCGGGCGGGGCGCTGTATCCGCTCGTCATCCACGTCGTGGTGCGCCGCGCGCTCGGCCCGCTCGAGCCGGGGCTGTGGTGGTACGACCCTTCGCGCGGATGCGCTGGACCTCGTGGACTCGGACGTGGGCGGACCTCGCTGAGCTGTTTCTCCCACAGGCCTCCAGCGACCCCGTCCTCGCGAGGGGGCACCCGATCGTCTTCCTCTCGGCCGACCTCGGAGCGACCCACGCGAAAGTACGCGGGTCGCGGCTATCGGCTCGCGCTGATGGAGGTGGGCGCCGCCATGCAGAACGCCTACCTGGTCGCGGCGGAGCTCGGACGTCCCGATCCGCGCCGTGGCGGGCTTCGACGAGTTCGGCGCGGCCGACCGCCTCCGCCTCTCCGACGGCTCGGTGGCGCTCCTGTCGCTGCTGGCTCGGCTCCTGATGGCGAGGTTCGCAGACCCCGGATGGCTGCTGGGCGTCACCGACGAGGGACTCGCGGCGCTCGGTCCCGGACGCCGAGATCGAGATCGCGCTGGAGGCCGACATCGACAGCCGCGTGGCGGCCGTGCGGCTGCTGGCGGCGGGGACGGACGCACCGGCGCTCGCGGGCGCCCTGCAGCTGGGACGTGGCCGAAGCCGCCGAGCTGCTCGAGGCGCTGGAGGGACAGGGCCTGCTCGTGGATGACGCGCGGGCGGACCGCGGCGATTCGGTCTCGGTGGGGCAGGCTCTCGCCGCGGCGACCGACGGCGGGCCCGGTCGGATGCCGCGGTTCGTGAGCACGGCCGACGAGCTTCTGGTGCTGCCTCGAAGCGGCCACCCCCCGCCAGGCCCGACGCGCGCTGCGTGCGTTCATCGCCGGCATGACCCCGCACCTGCGGCGGCGCCTCTGGGCCATGTCCGCCCTCGTCGGCGTCGAGACGGCGGTGGGGGACGCGCCGGACCCCGAGCGCCTGCACGCGGGCATCGAGGCGGCTGAGGATCTCGGCGCGCGACACCGTCGCGGGTCATCCGTCTCGAGGACTGCCACATCGAGGACGTCCCCCGTCGGTGAGCTCGGACGCCTGGGCGGCGACCGCGCGCACCGGCTGGGGCCCGTCCAGACGCTGGACGTCCGACGACGGGGGCAGCGAGGACACCGGGGGGCTTCACCTCGCGCAGCGCGCGCGTCGCCGTCCCCAACCTTCGCTCACCCGGACCAAAGGTGACGGTCACCACCGGCATCGCGCGCGACGCCGGGCTGGCCGGGTTGATCGCGCGCGCCGAGGCGGTCGAGCGTTACGCCGCGGGCGACCTCGGCCGCCGGCCGCTGGTACGGGCGGCCGCGTCGGAGCTGCACGGCGCCGTGAGCCTCGACGCCTTTCACCTGAGCAACGCGAGGCAGCTCGAGGCGGAAGGCGCGTACGAGGCGTTCGAGCCCGACGAGATGCACCTGTGGACACCCGCTGTGACCGCGGGGGGAGCCACCCGCTGGGTCCCCGGCCGAGCGGTGCACTACCCGTTTGACGATCCCGAGCGCAGCGAGACGGCTGCCGGGCGCGACCAGCTCCGGAATGGCGGCGCACACGGAGTTCGCCGAGGCGCGCGAACGCGCCTTCGCGGAGCTGGTGGAGCGAGACGCCTTCGTATGGACGTGGACGCAGTCGGTCACCGGGAGCTCGTCGAGCACGGGTCGCTGCCTCCCAAGGCCCGCTCGCTGGTCGAGGCGCTCAGCGGCCACGGGTTCGAGGTCGCGCTGGTCAATCTCACGCTCGAGACCGCTCCGGTGATCCTGGCCGTCGCGTACGACGAGCACCGACTCGGCCTCGGCGCGGCCTGCCATCCCCGCGCCTCCGCGGCGGCCACGAAGGCCCTGGAGGAAGTCTCTCGGGTGGCGTTCATGGGCACGCCGACAGGTGAGCCGCCCGCGCCGGAAGAGGTCACCAGCCCCCACGATCACCTGCTGCTGCATCAGGGCGCCGGCCGGCGCGCCGACCACGGCTTCCTCTTCAGCTCGACCGAGCGGATATCCCTTGGCGAGATCGAAGGCCTCGACCGCCCGCTGTTTCAGGAGCTCGGCGAGTTCGGCGAGCCGCTGGTGGTGGATCTCACCTCGCCCTCGACCCGCCCGTTCCACGTGGTCCGCGCGCTCGTCCCGGGGACTGATTCCCATCACGTTCGGCTGGGATCGCGAGTCGCTGGGGACGCCCCGCCTGGCCGAGCCCGGCAGCACCCGGGACGGCCGCGTGCTGGGAGGGCGGCTCGCCTTGGAGCGGGCCGGGCCCGTGCTGCCGCATCCCTTTCCCTGAGCCAAATCTTTGGCGAAGCAGGCATTTGTGTGTTATGTATGGCATTCCACTCGCTGGCCCGAGGAGGAGTAATGGACCGCTTCACCATCACCGTCACAAACCGCGAGCCGGTTGCTCGCGGGGACAAGGACGCGTCCAACGCGAGGGGGTGCGAGGGTGGTCCTTGTGATTTCTGTGCCAATTGCCAGTCCTGCCAGCAGGAATGCTGTGGATGCCAAGGGAGCCCTGCGAGGGGTGGCCCCGATCGCCTTCCGATCTCGCCGTTGAGCTCCTAGCCTCACCGCGTCCGGGCCTGCCGCCCGGTCCCTATCTCGTCGCGGGTCTGGGACGGGCCGGCCGCGCGGCCGCCGGCGCCTTGCTGAGAGAAGGGGTTCCCACCGGCGTGCGGGCGTGGGACGCCTACGACGGCCCTCACCTGGCCGGCGTCCGCCGGGACCTCGAGGACCGCGGCGTCGTGGTCACGCTGGGAGGTGACGGCACGGACCTGCTCTCGGGTGCGCACGCCCCCCGCTGCCTGGTCAAGAGCCCGGGCGTGCCGCCGAGCGCTCCGGTGATCGCGCTCGCTCGCGCTCGGGGGATCGAGGTGCTCGACGAGGCCGAGCTGGGCTGGCGCCTCGACGGCCGTCGCTGCGTGGCCGTGACCGGCACGAACGGCAAGAGCACCTGCGCCGCCCTCACCGTCGCGATGCTGGCCCGGGGCGGAGCGAGGCCGGTGCTCGCCGGCAACTCCGAGTTCGCGCCGCCGTACTCGGCGGCCGCGTCGGAGGAGGGCGACGTGGTCGTGGCCGAGCTGTCGAGCTTTCAGCTCGAGGGGGCGCCGTGCCTGCTGCCCGACGCGGCCCTCTTCACCAACCTCACTCGCGAGCACTGGGCGCACCACGGCGGCGAGCGCGCGTACGCGGCGGCCAAGCGCCGCGCCTTCGTCCGCGGGTCCCGCGCGGTCAAGGCGGCGGCCGTGAACACCGACGACGGCTTCGGGCGCCTCCTCGCGCGCGAGATCGCCGAGCGCGGCGGGCGAGTCGTGAGCTACGGGCGCGGCGCCGAGGCGGACTACCGCATCGAGCACGCCTCCTGGGATCTCGACAGCGCCGAGGTGCGGATCGCCACCCCCGGAGGGAGTCGCACCGTGCCCAGTGCGCTTCCCGGGGCTCACAACGCGAGCAACGTGGCCGCGGTGCTCGCGCTGGCCGACGCCATCGGACTCGATTCCGGCGTCGCGGAGTCGGCGGTGACGAGCTTTCGGGGAGTGCCCGGGCGCCTCGAGCGGGTGGGTGGGCCGGAGCCCTTCGACGCCTTCGTGGACTACGCGCACAACGCCGACGGGATCGAGCAGGTGCTCTCGGCCGTCAGGGAGGTGGCGGCCCGCCGGCCCGCGGCTCGAGTGGTGGTCGTGGCCTCGGCGATCGAGGGCTACGAGCGCGACGAGGTGCGGGCCATGGGCCGGGCGCTGGGCCGACTCTGCGACCGGCTCATACTCACCACGGCACGCCGGCGGGCGGACGCTGCCCCCGGCCTCGCCGAGCTCGTGGAGGGGGCGGCCGGCGGCCCGGCGCGCACGACGACCGTGCCGGACCGGCGGCGGGCGATCGAGCAGGGCGTGGGCGCAGCCGCACCGGGCGACATCCTGATGGTGCTGGGCCGGGGGGCCCGGCAGGGCCTGCTGTACGACTCCGACGGCCAGATCCGGGCCTTCGACGATCGTGTCGTGACCCGCGGGGCGCTCGTCCGCACGACCGGAGCCGGCGACCACCGGGGCGGGGGCCTGAGCGGCGTGCACGTGGTGATCGGCTGCGAGTCCTTCGGGCCGCTCGGCGGGACCCAGACCTACACGCTCACCCTCGCCGAGCACCTCGAGCGCCTCGGCCACGACGTCACCGTGGTCACGCGCGACGCGGAGGGCGAGATGACCGGGCTGGCACGCTCGCGCGGGGTGCGGGTGCTCGAGCCGGGGATGCTGCCCACCGGCTGCGACGGCGTGGTCGCCCAGGACGCCGCGATGTCATACGACCTGGCGAGCCGCTATCCGCGGCAGCCGCGGATCTACGTGGCGCACTCGAGCGAGTTCGTCAGCCAACTGCCCCCGCAGGCACCGGGCGCCGCCTCGGCCCTGGTGGTGATGAACGGCCGGATCGAGCGGTGGTGCCGATCGCTCGCCCACCGGCCGGAGATCGTGCGCCTTCACCAGCCGATCGACCTCGAGCGCTTCGGCCGCCTCGAAGCGCGCAGTCCCGGTCACCACAAGCTGGTCATGTTCGGCAACCAGCAGGGCGGGCCGCTCTGGCGGGGGGTCCACCGCGCATGCAACACCGCCGGCTTCGAGGCGGAGCTTCTCGGCCGCCACGGCCGCATCACCATGGCTCCCGAGGCCGCGCTCGCCGAAGCGGACGTGGTGGTCGGCATCGGGCGCTGCGCCGTCGAGGGCATGGCCGCGCGCCGGGCCGTGTACGTGGCCGGGATCGCGGGCACGGACGGGTGGATCACCCCGGAGAGCTATGGCGCCATCGAGGCGGACGGCTTCTCCGGGCGCGCAACGCAGGCCGTCTTCGACGAGGGACGGCTGGTCGACGACCTCGCCCGCTTCAGCCTGCGGATGGGCGAGCAGGGCAGAGACCTCGCGTACCGCTACCACGACGCGTCCGCGCACGCGGCCGACGTGGTCGCCTTGCTCGAGCGTCTGGGGCAGGGCGCGAGCACGCCGGCGCCCGCCCATGGATCGGAGCTGGCCCGGCTGGTGCGGGTGCAGGGCCAGCTCGAGAGCCGCGCCGCTGTGTTCGCCGCCGAAGCCCATGCGGCGAACGGGCCGAGCGCCGGCGAGGCGCGCTGGGAGCCGACAAGGCGGCGCAGGACGTGGCGGCCCTCAAGGCCACGCGCCGCTACCGGCTCGCCGGCCTGCTCGCCCGCCCGCTCGATCGGGCGCGCGCGGCGGCGGCCAGGGCTCTCGGGAAAAACGAGTAGCAAGATTTCGACCTCCGCGGCGTTGCCAATGGCATGCCCAGCACCCGCGCGGTCCTTCGAACGGTCTTTGCTGTAGAACTCCCCGCGGTGATGAGGCGCCCAGGCAGGGGTCCCGCATGGCGGACGAAGGTGACGGTCGCGGCTGCGACCACCCTCGCGCTGCTGGCGGCCGGCGGCTCGCAGGCCTCCGCGGCCGAGGTGCTGTCCACCGAGGTCACGGCCGGAGAGGCCGTCGCGCGCAGCTGCATCGACCACCAGCTGAACGGCGGCCGCGGCTATGCGCAGCGCTCCGTCACGGCGCCCGACTCGGGCTGGATCACCGCTCGCCTGACGGCCGCGTCGGGCGACTGGGACGTTGCCCTCTTCGACCAGGCGACCGGTCGCCGCGTGGCCGGGTCGGCCTTCTTCGGCGCCAACGAGATCGCTCAGAGCTTCGTGACCGCGGGCACCCGGCTCACCGCCCAGGCGTGCCGGCGCGAGGGCGGGGCGGAGACCGCCACGCTGACCGTCGAGAACAAGGAGATCGAGCCCACGAAGCCCCAGAAGCTGTCGCTCGTCCGGGTCGTGACGCCCTCGCCGGCGCGCAAGGACGAGCTGACCGGGCTCGGCCTCGACCTCACCGAGCACGGCCGTGACGGCTTCGTCGAGGTGGTCCTGCACGGCGCGAAGGACGCCGAGACGCTGCGCGAGGCCAAGTTCACCTTCACCACCGAGGTCTCGGACCTCGTCGCGCAGAGCGTTCGCCAGCGCAGGGCCGAGAGCACTGCCGCCAGGGGCGTCCAGGCCAAGGCGTTCCCCAGCGGCCGCACCGGGACCTACAGGCGCCTCGACGACTACAACAACGAGATGAAGACCCTGGCCGAGCAGAATCCGACGCTCGTCAAGCCGATCACGCTGGCCAACAAGACCTTCACCGGCCGCGACGTGAACGGGATCGAGATCACCGAGAACGTGACCGCGAGCGACGGCAAGCCGATCTTCCTCAACATGGGCGTCCACCACGGGCGCGAGTGGCCCTCCGGAGAGCACGCCATGGAGTGGGCCTACGAGCTGGTCAACGGCTACAAGGCCAACAACGCGCGGGTGCGCGGCCTGATGGCGAGCACGCGGACGATCGTGATCCCGATCGTGAACCCCGACGGCTTCAACACCTCCCGTGAGGCAAACCCGTCGTCCGACGGCGGCAGGCTCGGCGGCGGCACCCAGGAGACGGCCAACCTGGCCACCCCGTACGAGTACCAGCGCAAGAACTGCCGGATCAACAACACGGCGGACGACGACTTCTCGAGCACCGCTGACGACGACCCGGCCCAGGGCGACTGCACCCAGCAGCCGGCCACCGGCATCTCCCAGTTCGGCGTCGATCCCAACCGCAACTACGGCGGCTTCTGGGGCGGCCCGGGAGCCTCGCCCAGCGGCGGTGCGCCGGGCGGCGACTTCGCCCAGGACTACCGCGGAAGCGGGCCGTTCTCGGAGCCCGAGACCCAGAACATCCGCGACCTGGTCTCCAAGCGCCAGATCACGACGATGATCACCAACCACACCTTCTCGAACCTGGTGCTGCGCCCGCCCGGGATCGCCATCCAGGGCCCGTCCGTCGACGAGCCGGTCTACAAGGACCTCGGACGCACGATGGCCGCCCAGAACGGCTACAAGAACCAGCCGAGCTACCGCCTCTACGACACCACCGGCGGCACGGAGGACTGGACCTACTACGCCACGGGCGGCCTGGGCTTCACCTTCGAGATCGGCCTGGGCGGCTTCCACCCCCTCTACGACGACACGATCGCCGAGTACGAGGGCACCACCGCGGAGGCCACCGCCGTCAACGGCAAGGGCAACCGCGAGGCCTACTTCATCGCGCTCGAGAACACCGCCGACGCGGCCAAGCACTCCGTGCTCACGGGCGGGGCTCCGGCGGGGGCGACCCTGCGGCTGCAGAAGTCGTTCAAGACCTCCACCTCGACGATCCTCGACGCCAGCGACGAGAAGATCGCCGACCCGATCCTCTTCGACGACAAGCTCGAGTCCACGACCACAGGTGCCGGCCTCCGGCAGGTTCGAGTGGCACATCAACCCCTCGACCAGGCCGGTCGCGGCGCAGACCCGCGGCCGCGTCACCACCGGGAACCCGAGCCCCGAGATCGCGACCACGGGCAACGCGCCGCCGGTGCCCCCGTGCCCCGCCTACTTCGAGCTGGGCTCCGAGGCCTGCCCGCCGACCTCGTACGAGGACATCCCCTTCGAGGTGCCCGCGAACACGGGCGGCGTGGACAACGGAGCCGCGACGATCGAGATCGCCTGGCCGACCGACCGACAGCGACTACGACATCGAGATCTTCCGTGACGCGAACGGCGACGGCGACCTCGACGACACCAACGAGGACAACGAGCCCGAGAGCGAGCCGATCGGCTCGTCCGCCCAGGGCAGCACCACCGAGGAGACGACCACGATCGGGCCCGATCCCGACGCCGGGCAAGTACTTCGCGCGGGTGATCAACTACGCGGGCGCCGAGCCGTACGACTTCAAGGTCACCTTCAAGGGCCCCGAGCCCTTCAAGGCGGGCACGACCGAGAGCTGGACGCTCACGTGCGAGGTCGGCGGCAACGTGCGCGCCACGCAGCAGGTCGAGATCGCTCGCGGCCAGCGCAAGGCCATCGACTTCGGCTCCGCCTGTCCCGCTCCGCCGCCAGGGTCATCCGGCAACGGAGGCGCCGGTAACGGCAGCGGCAACGGCGCCAGGGTCTGCGCCTCCATCAGCGGCGGGATCGGCGCCAAGCGCGTCGGGCGGGTCCCCCTCGCGCGGAAGCGGGCCTTCCAGCGCCGCCTCCTGCGCCGGGTCAGGCGGCTGCGCTCGCGCACCGGGATCGACAGCTACTGCCAGGCGGGCGGCGGGATCCTGCGGATCGGCTACCCGACCGCGCGGCTGAACCGCGTCCTGACGCGTTCGCAGCGCCGTCGCATCCGCGGCAAGGCCATCCTCGCCATCTCGAGCAATCGCCGGCTGCGCCTGCGCGGCATCGGGGTCGGCACCTCGACGAGCCGAGCTCGCGCGCCGGCTGCGCGGAGAGCTCCGGTTCAAGGTGGGCAAGAACGTCTGGTTCACCGCCGCGGGCAGCTCGAGCCGGCTGCTGTTCAGGACGAGGAGCGGCAGGGTCCAGGAGCTCGGGCTGGCCAACAAGCGCCTGACCTCCACACGGCGCGGCACGCTTCGCTTCCTGCGCGCACTGCTCTAGCGGGCCGGGCGGCGCCGCCCCGCTGCTACGCTCCTGCGCGACCTCAATCGAGAAGTCATTAAGCAGCGCCGCCAACCGGAGGCGGCACCGAAAGGAACATATGAATGTTGACGTTAGCCGGGTCTCGCTCGAGATCGGTGGTACCGAGCTGAGCTTCGAGACCGGCAAGCTCGCCAAGCAGGCGAGTGGCTCCGTGGTCGTACGCGCGGGAGACACCATGGTGCTCTCCACCGCCACTGCAGGAAACCTCAGGGACGTGGACTTCCTCCCCCTGACGGTGGACGTGGAGGAGCGCATGTACGCCGCGGGCAAGATCCCCGGATCGTTCTTCAAGCGCGAAGGTCGCGCGGGGGAGAAGGGCACGCTGACGGCGCGCATGATCGACCGTCCGCTGCGCCCGCTCTTCCCCAAGGGCTGGCGGCGCGAGACCCAGCTGGTCTCGATCCCCATGTCCATCGACCACGTGGTGCCCTACGACATCCTCGCGATGAACGGCGCCAGCGCCGCGCTGATGGTGTCCGACATCCCCTTCCCGATGCCCGTCGGGGCGGTCAGGATCGGTCAGGACGAAGAGGGCAACTTCGTGGTCAACCCCGACGAGGAGTGGATGCTCGAGAGCCCGCTCGACCTCGTGGTCTCCGGCTCCGAGGACGCGATCCTCATGGTCGAGGCCGGCGCCAACGAGATCTCCGAGGCGGAGATCCTCGACGCGCTCGACATCGCCCACGGCGAGATCAAGAAGATCTGCGCCGCCCAGCGCGAGCTGGCCGAGAAGGCCGGCAAGGCCAAGATGGAGGTCGAGGTCCCGCAGGTCGACGAGTCGGTGCTCTCGCAGCTCACGGAGCGCTTCGGCGACGCCCTCGAGCACCGCCACGCAGGTCGAGGACAAGCTCGAGCGCCAGGACGCCACGAAGGCGGTCGAGGAGGAGGCGCTCGCCGCTCTCGCCGGCGACGCCGAGTCCGAGGAGTACAAGGAGCGCCGGGCCGCCGCCCAGATGGCCTTCGACAAGCTCGAGAAGGACACGATCCGCCGCCGCATCGCGGTGGACAAGAAGCGCCCCGACGGCCGCGAGGCCCAGCAGGTGCGCGACATCTGGATCGAGGTGGGCGTGGGCCCGCGCACGCACGGCTCGGCCGTGTTCACGCGCGGCCAGACCCAGGCGTTCTCGGTGGCCTCGCTCGGCACGACGCGTGACGAGATGCGTCTCGACACGCTCGGCCTGGAGACCACCAAGCGCTACTTCCACCACTACAACTTCCCGCCGTTCTCGGTGGGCGAGGCCGGCTTCATGCGCGGTCCCAAGCGCCGCGACATCGGCCACGGGGCGCTCGCCGAGCGGGCGCTGGTGCCGGTCGTGCCGGACCCCGAGGAGTTCCCCTACACCATTCGCGTGGTGTCGGACATCCTCGAGTCCAACGGCTCGTCCTCGATGGCGTCGGTCTGCGGCTCCTCACTCGCGCTGATGGACGCCGGCGTGCACATCTCGCGCCCGGTGGCCGGCATCGCGATGGGCCTGATCAAGGAGGGCGACGACTACATCGTGCTCTCCGACATCGCGGGCGTGGAGGACCACCTGGGAGACATGGACTTCAAGGTGGCCGGAACCTCGCAGGGCATCACCGCGCTGCAGATGGACATCAAGATCACCGGGGTCACGTTCGACATCCTGCGCGACGCGCTCTCGCAGGCCAAGGACGGGCGGATGCACATCCTCGACAAGATGGCCGAGGCCATCGAGGGCCCGCGGCCCGAGCTCAACCGCTACGCGCCGCGCATCTCCCAGATCCAGATCGACACCGAGAAGATCGGCATGGTCATCGGCAAGGGCGGCGAGACGATCCGCGCGCTCTCCGACGAGTTCGAGGCCCAGATCGACATCGACGACGACGGCATCGTTCGCGTGTTCGCCGCGTCGGGCGACCAGGGCGACGCCCTGATCGACCGCATCCGCTCGATGACCAAGGAGGTCGAGGTCGGTGACGAGTTCACCGGCAAGGTCGTGAAGACGACCACCTTCGGCGCCTTCATCGAGCTGTCCAAGGGCAACGACGGCCTGCTGCACATCTCCAACGTGAAGCCCGGCGAGCGGGTGGACACCGTGGAGGACGTGCTCAACCGCGGCGACGAGCTGGAGGTGCGCGTGGTCGAGGTCGACCGCGAGCGCGGCCGGGTCGGGCTGCGCCGGGCGGACGATCCCGACATCGCGGGCAAGAGCTCCGAGGAGCTGGCCAGCGTCGGCACCGGCGACAAGGGCGGTGGCGGCGGCGGCCGCGGCGGACGCGATCGCGGCGGCCGCGGCAACGGCGGGCCGCGAAGGGAACGGCGCTGACCGACGAATGCGCAGGTCACCGCGCTCGACTCGGGCGCGCGGGTAGTCACCGAGCACCTCGACTCGGTGCGCTCGATCGCGCTCGGGTTCTTCGTCAAGACAGGATCGCGCAACGAGAGCCCCGCTCAGGCGGGGCTCTCGCATTTCCTCGAGCACCTGCTGTTCAAGGGCACGGAGCGCTTCTCGTCGTTCGAGATCGACGAGACCTTCGACGCCATGGGCGCCGAGGTGAACGCGGGCACCGGCAAGGAGACGACCTCGGTCTACTCGCGCTTCCTCGACCGCCACCTCGACCGCGCCTTCGACGTGATGCAGGACATGGTCCTGCGGCCGAGCTACCCGGACATCGACGCCGAGCGCCAGGTGGTGATCGAGGAGATCGCCATGTACGAGGACGAGCCCTCGGACAAGGTGCACGACGTGCTGGCCGACGCGATCTTCGGCGACCATCCGCTCGGGCGGCCGATCATCGGCACCGCCGACGTGGTGGGCTCGGTGCCGATCCCCGACATCGCGGCCTACCACGACGCCCGCTACGTGCCGGGCAACCTGGTGGTCTCCGCGGCGGGGAACGTCGACCACGGGCGGATCGTGGAGCTGGTGGAGGGCGCGTTCGCCGGCGGGCAGGTCAACGGCGCGAGCGCCGAAGGACCCGGAGCCCGCCCCGGCCCAGCTCTCGCCCAAGCGCTGCTTCTTCGTCAAGGAGACCGAGCAGTACCACCTCTCGCCTCGGCGCGCCGGGGCTGCCCCGGGCCGACGAGCGCCGCTTCGCGCTGCGCATCCTCGACATGATCCTCGGGGGCTCGATGTCCTCGCGCCTCTTCCAGGAGGTGCGCGAGAAGCGCGGCCTGGCGTACGCCGTCTACTCCTTCTCCAGCCAGTTCGTGGACTCGGGCCAGATCGGGCTCTACGTCGGCACCCGCCCCGACAACGTGACCGAGGCCATGGACGTGATCGGCACGGAGCTGCGCAAGCTGGCCTCGGACGGCGTGACCGAGGCCGAGCTCGAGCGCGCCCGCGAGAACGTGAAGGGCCGCACCACCCTGTCCATGGAGTCCACGTTCGCGCGCATGAACCGCCTCGGCAGCTCGGTGCTGATGGGGGTGCCGCTGCTCACGCTCGACGAGGTGCTCGCGCAGGCTCGACGCGGTGACGATGGAGGACATCCGCGCGCTGGCCGGCGACCTGTACGACCCCGACCGCATGTCGGCGGCCGGAGTCGGCGCCGACGAGACCCCGTTCCGGGAGGCCCTCGGGGCGGTCAGCTCCTCGCTCGCGGCGTGATTCGCGTAGCCGTCTCGGGCGCTGCCGGGCGCATGGGGGAGACCGTGTGCCGCGCGGTGGAGGGCGCTGAGGACATGGAGCTCACCGGCCGTGCCGATCCGGCCCTGGACACGTCGCTGGCCGACGTGCTCGGCGAGGCCGACGTCGTGGTCGACTTCACGCCAGCCCGACACCGCGCTCGAGAACGCCCGCGCCTGCCTGGAGGCGGGGGTGCACTGCGTCATGGGCACCAGCGGCGCCGACTTCTCCGAGCTCGAGGGGGTGGGGGAGGCCAACCTGTTCTTCGCCCCCAACTTCGCGATCGGGGCGGTGCTGATGATCGAGGCGGCGCGGATGGCCGCGCCCCACATGCCCGAGTGCGAGATCGTGGAGCTGCACCACGACGCCAAGGTCGACGCGCCGTCGGGCACCGCGGCGCATACGGCGTCGGTGCTTGAAGGAGGCCGGGGCGAACGTGCACGAGCCGATCCACTCCGTGCGCCTGCCGGGCCTCGTGGCCCATCAGGAGGTGCTCTTCGGAGGGGTGGGGCAGACGCTCTCCATCCGCCACGACACCATCTCCCGCGAGTCGTTCATGCCCGGCGTGCTGCTGGCGGTGCGGCGGGTGGGCGAGCTGGAGCGCTCGCCGACGGTCGGGCTGGAGACGCTGCTGTTTCCGCGTTCCTGGGAGCTACGGAGCCCACGCCGTCAGCTGCGCGCCGTTACTCGACCGCAGCGCCCGCGGCACCACGAACCGAATGCCCGAGCGCTCGTCGTCGATCGAGCAGGTCTTGTTGTCGATCAGGCCGATCTTCTTGGCCGACGGGCACGATCGCCATCTGGTTGAGGTAGCCGTCGTGGCCGCGCTTGCGGGTCACGAGCCAGAGGTAGCCCGAGTCCCGCAACCGGGCGCGGTAGCGCACCAGCGCGTCCTGGGCCTGCTCGAGGGACTCCACCATCACGACGGCGCCGTCGAGGTCGCCGGCCTTGACCAAACCACGGCCGAGCGCCTCCTTGAGGTCGCTGCGCAGGCCGCTCCCCACGTCGCCCGAGACCTCCACGCGCTGATCGGGCTTGACGCCCAGCTTCTGGACGGTAGACCGGTGCGCATAGTCCTTCTCGGGCATGCTCTGATTGTGCCATCTGCAAAAGCCCGGCCGGGGCCGTGCAAGCGCTTTGTCGCGCGTGGCGCTCGATAGGCTGCGGGCAGGCGACAAGAGGGAGGTATTTCATGGGCTTCATGGACAAGGCCAAGCAGATGGCCGATCAGGCGCAGAAGAAGATCGAAGAGACCCAGAAGCAGTTCAACGACAGCCAGGCCCAGAAAGCCGGATCCGCCGGCGGGGCCCAGGTGCGTTACGACGCCCACGGCCGCCCGATCGCCGAGGGTCCCCCCGCCTCAGAGGTCCCCGCGGCGCCGGTGGCGCCCGCCACGCCCGATCCGGCTCGCCGCACGCCGGGAGCCGCGCCGGCCGTGACCCAGCCCCAGCCGCCCGACTCCGAAGAGGTGCTCGAGGACGCTCCCACGCCCCCCAAGGAGGGGATAAACCAGAGCCCCGACCCCTTCAAGCCCATCCAGTGACCGCCGGAAGATGACCTTCGGCGGCGTTCTCACCGCGATGGTCACCCCGTTCGACGAGAACGGGGACGTCGACGAGGCCGCGTCCGCCGCGCTGATGGGGCACCTGCTGGACAACGGGTCCGACGGCCTCGTGCTGGCCGGGAGCACCGGCGAGGGATCCACCCTGGACGACGAGGAGAAGCTGCGCCTGTGGCGGCTCGGGGTCCACGAGGCGGGCGGCGCGCCGATCATCGCCGGCACGGGGAGCAACGACACGCGCCACTCGGTGGAGTTGACCGAGCGGGCCACCGACCTGGGCGTCGACGGCGTCCTGGTGGTCACGCCCTACTACAACAAGCCGAATCGCCGCGGCCTGATCGAGCACTTCCGGGCGGTCGCGGGGGCCACCGACCTGCCGGTGATCATCTACAACATCCCGTCGCGCTGCGTGATCGACCTCCCCAACGACCTGCTCGCCGAGCTGGCGGAGATCGACAACGTGGCCGCGGTCAAGCAGTCGCGCTACGAGGACATCGAGCCGATCGAGGGCCTCGACCTGCTCGCCGGCAACGACGACACGCTGGCCGAGGTGCTCGACCGGGGCGGAACCGGGGGGATCCTGGTGGCGTCCAACGTGGTGGGGGCCGAGATGCGGCGGATGATCGACGAGCCCGAGAACCGCCAGGAGCTCCACGACTCGCTGCTCGACCTCTTCGAGGCGCTGTTCGTGACCGCGAACCCGATCGGGGTCAAGGCCGCGCTCGAGATGCTCGGGCACCAGGTCGGGGGCCTGCGCCTGCCGCTGGTCGAGGCCAGTGACGAGGAGCGCGCCGTGGTGCGCTCGGCGCTCGAGCGGCACGGAATGCTGAGCACCGCAGCGACTTCATGAGCGACAAGAAGAAGCTGCGCGTCCTCGCCCTCGGCGGGCTGGGCGAGATCGGCAAGAACATGCTGGTGCTGGAGTACGACGGCCGGATCGTGGTCGTGGACACCGGCCTGCGCTTCCCCGCTCCCGACCAGCTCGGGATCGACCTGGTGCTCCCGGACTTCACCTACCTGCGCGAGCGCCAGTCCGACATCGAGGCGATCGTGCTCACGCACGGTCACGAGGACCACGTGGGAGCGCTTCCGTTCGTGCTTCGCGAGCTCGACGACTGGCCGCCCATCTACGGCGGCCCGCTGACCATCGCCATGGTCCGCTCCAAGCTCGACGAGCACAAGCTCAAGGACGTGCCCCTGGAGGAGGTGCGCCCCGGGGAGGAGATCGACGCCGGGCCGTTCGTCGTGGAGCCCGTGAAGATGGCCCACTCGATCCCGGACATGTTCGCCTACGCGATCACCTGCGACCTGGGGACCACCCTCGTGACGGGCGACTACAAGTTCGACCAGACCCCGGTGGACGGCGTGCCGGCCGACGTCGCGCGGCTGGCGGAGCTGGGCCGCGAGGGCATCCTCCTGCTCTGCGGCGACTCCACCAACGCCGACCGGCCGGGCTGGTCGCTGTCGGAGTCCTCCGTCGGGCCGCACCTCGAGGAGGCCTTCGCCCGCTGCGAGGGCCGGATCATCGTCACCTGCTTCGCCTCGAACATCCACCGGGTGCAGCAGGTGGTGGACGCGGCCGAGGCCCTCGGGCGCAAGGTCGTCCTCGTCGGGCGCTCCATGCGCAAGAACGTGAACATCGGCCGCCAGCTCGGTCACATCACGGTCCCGGACGGGATGCTGCTCCAGCCGAAGCAGATCGCCGACCACCCCGACCACAAGCTGGTGATCATGTCCACCGGCAGCCAGGGCGAGCCGCTGTCCGCGCTGCGGCGCATGGCCGCCTCGGACCATCAGCACGTGAAGCTCCACAGCGGCGACACGGTGATCTTCTCGGCCACGGCGATCCCCGGCAACGAGCGCGCGGTGAACGAGACGATCGACCGCCTCTACCACCTCGGCACCACGGTGATCACCCCCCGGGACGCCCCCATCCACGCGTCGGGGCACGGCTACGCCGAGGAGCTGAAGCTCATGCTCAACCTCGTCAAGCCGCGCTACGTGCTGCCGGCGCACGGCGACTTACAAGCGCATACGCCTGCACAGCGCGCTGGCCGAGGCCGTCGGGGTGCCGCCGGAGAACATCTTCCGGGGCGAGAACGGCCTCCCGCTCGAGATCGACTCCGACGGCGCGCGGTTCGGCGCACCGGGTGCAGGCGGGGCTGATCTTCGTGGACGGGGTCGACGTGGGGGACATCGAGGACGTGGCCCTGCGCGACCGCCGGATGCTCTCCGCGGACGGGATCTTCATCGTGGTGGCCACGGTCTCCGAGCAGGACGGCAAGTCGGTCGCCGAGCCCGAGATCATCTTCCGCGGCGTGCCGTCCCCCGAGGACGCCGAGCAGATCGTCGACGAGCTTCGCGACGCGGTCGAGGACTCCCTCGCCAAGTCGGCCGAGGAGGGGATAACCGAGATATCCCTGCTGCAGACGCACCTGCACGACGACCTGGCGGAGTTCGTCTACCGGCGCATGAAGCGCCGGCCGATGGTGCTGCCGGTGGTGGTGGAGGTCTGAGCGCTGGCGGCTCAGCCCGTCTTCGACAGCACGCCGGCCGCGATGCACGTGCTTCCGGTGTAGTTGAACCCAAGCAGGGTGGACCCGCCCTGCAGGTGGAGCCCCTTGCCGTCGTTGCCCACCACGAAGCCGCCATCGTTGGTCTCGTCGACCTCGGCGACCGATGACGCGGGGGTGCGGATGAACACGGCCAGCTCGGCCTCGCTCGGCGGAGTGGAGCTCGTCAGCGGGTCAGCCGAGGTCAGGTGGTTGTCGTTGGCGTCGACGCCGTCCATGAGCACGTCGGCCGACGGGGTGCTCGCGTAGAGGCGCACCTCGTCCTGGGCGCCACCGTCGACGCACTGGGCGGAGACCGAGACCTGGCCGTGGGTCGCCACGACCTGGGTCTGACCAGCCGAGCAGCCTCAGGGAGAAGCGCCCGACGTCCGCTCGCCTTCGCGAACTCGGCCGAGTCGAGGCCGTCCAGGGTGTCGGCGCTGGCACGGACTCGAGGGTCTCCTCGGCGATGTCCGCTCCCGTGAGGGAGTTCAGGGCCACCTCGATGCCGCGGATCGTGCTGTTGCGGATGTCCACGCCCCGCACCTCGTTGTTGCGCAGATCCTCGGTGCGCAGCGAGTCGTTGCGGACGTCGATGGGGCGCACGCCGCCCTTGCGGATGTCCTCGGTCAGGATCGTCTCGTTCTTGATCTCGCGGGTGTCGATCGACCCCGTGGCGAACGCCCAGGAGACCCCGCCGAGCGCCAGGAAGAGCGCGGTGCAGGCGATCGCGGTGGCGGGCGAGGGACGGCGGGCGATGATTCGCTTCACGAGATTTGGGCTCCCTTTGGTTGCGAGACTGGTCCCGATTCTGGGTCCGAAACACGGTCGCGCCCGGATCGGAGCGCACCCGCGCCCGGCAGTGTGACGGCGAAGAGGGCCCCGCCACCCGGGGCCTCGCCCGCCTCGGCCGTTCCCCCGTGCGCCTCCGCCACCGCCCTCACGATGGCAAGGCCGAGGCCGGTGCCGGCGGTGGGGGAGGCGTCGGCGGCGCCCGACTGGTCGCGGGCAAAGCGATCGAAGACGTGGTCGCGAGCATCGGCCGGGATCCCCGGCCCGCGGTCGGAGACCTCGAGCCGCACCCAGTCGCCCTCGGACCGCACCGAGGCCACCACCGGGGTCCCGGCGGGAGTGTGGATCAGCGCGTTCTCCACGAGGTTGAGCGCCAGCCGGTGCAGGTCGTCGGGAGACCCGTCGATCACGGCCGCGCCGGGCGCGTCCACCGACAGCGTGTGGCCGTTGGCGAGCGGCGCCGCTTCGGCCACCGCCTCACGGACCGTGGCGGCGAGGTCGACCGCGCGCTGTGGTGGCCTCTCGCCGGGCGTCGGCACGGGCGAGCAGGAGAAGGTCGCCCACCAGGCGGCGCATCCGACGCGACGACCGCAGAGCGGAGCCGGCGATGTCCCGCGCCTCGCGCTCATCGGGGCTTCCCCCTCGCGAAAGGCTCTCCTCGAGCAGCTCGAGGTTGGCCAGGATGCTCGTGAGCGGGGTGCGCAGCTCGTGGGAGGCGTCGGCCACGAAGTCGCGCTGGCGCTCGAGGGCCGCCTCGGTCTCGCTCCGGGCCGCGTCGAGCTGGCGAAGCATGTCCTCCAGCGTGTGGGCCAGCTCGGCCACCTCGTCGTTGGACTGGGGCTTGGGCAGGCTCTTGGCGGGGTCGCGCGTGACCGCCACCTCGCGGGCGGCCCTCGTGAGCCCCGCGATGGGGCGCATCGCGCGGCGCGCCACCGCGAACCCGGCCAGGAAGGCGAGCAGCGTGCCGCCGAGCACGCCGAGCGCCAGGAAGAGGTGCAGGCGGTCCGAGGTGGACTCGATGCTGGCGCGCGGCCGCGCGTACTGGACGAAGGCCACGGCCCCGTCGATCGGCCGCGAGTCGAGGCCGAACAGCCCGCCGGGGTCGAGCGACTCGGCGAACAGCGGCCTCGATGTGACGCGGTAGGGGCCGTAGTCGCGCACGCCCTCGAACGGCGGCCCCAGGTCGGCCGGCTCGCCCGACTGGCCGATCACGACGTTCGAGTTGTCGATCACCCGGATCGAGGCGCCGCCGGCCGCGGCGGCCTCCAGCAGGTTCTGAGACAGCTTCAGCCGCGGCTCGCCCTCCACGCTGCGAAGCCGCAGCTTGTCCTGCACGTCGGCGGCGGTGGCGCGCAGGTCGTCGTCGAAGCTGGTGTTCAGCCGGCGCTCGGTCACGGCGCCCACCACCACGGCGAAGCCGATGAGGATGACGAAGGTGAGCGCCGCGGAGACGATGGCGAGCTTCAGCCGGATCGGCAGCCGGCGCCTGGTGCGCTGGATCGCGGTGCGCGCGCGGCCGGTCATTCCGATCGCTGCCCTCAGCACGTAGCCCGACCCGCGCACGGTGTGGAGCACCCGGGGCTCGCCCCCCGCCTCGAGCTTGCGGCGCAGGTTGGAGATGAACACGTCCACGGTGTTCGTCTCGGCGTAGGGGTGGTAGTCCCACACCTCGTCGAGGAGCCTCTCGCGCGAGACCACGAGCCGCTGGTTTCGCATCAGGTGCTCGAGCAGCTCGAACTCGCGGCTCGTGAGCTCGAGATCGCGCTCGCCGCGCAGGGCCTCGCGGGTGTCGGGGTTCAGGCGCAGGTCGTCGACCACGAGGAACGCGCTCCCCCGGGGCGGGCGGCGGCGCAGGAGCGCCCTCAACCGCGCCAGCAGCTCGACGCGCTCGAAGGGCTTCACGAGGTAGTCGTCCGCGCCGGTGTCGAGGCCCTCCACGCGGGATTCCACCGCGTCGCGGGCGGTGAGCATGAGGATCGGCACGTCACCGCCGTTGCGCAGGCGGCGGGCCACCTCCAGACCGTCGAGCTTCGGCAGGCCCAGGTCGAGCACCACCGCGTCGGGGGTGAAGTCGGCGGCGGCGGTGAGCGCGGCCTCGCCGTCGCCGGCCACGAGCACGTCGTACTCGGCCATGCCCAGCGCGCGGCGCAGGGCGTCGGCGATCTCGCGGTCGTCCTCGACCACCAGCACCCTTGGAGAGCGATCGGCCATCGGAGCGGATGTTAGGGAGGGAGAGCCCGCCCACCGTCGAAGGAACGAAGTCAGCCATGGCACGCCGTCGCCCCATCAAGAAGCAGGTACGGCGGGGCGCCGCGCGGGGGACCGGGCGCCGCAAGCCCGCTCCGCCGAGCCGGCCGAGCCTCGAGCAGCACCACCTGGACCTGATCGGGCTGGGCCTGGTCGCGTTCGCCGCCTTCCTGGCCTTCGTGCTCTACCTCGGCGAGGCGGGGGGCCAGGCGGGCCAGGCGGCCGCGGACGGGCTCAGGGTCGTGTTCGGCGGCGCCGCCCTGCTGGCCCCGCCCGCGCTGCTGGCGGCCGGGGCCATTCTGGTCCTGCGCCCGCTTCTGCCCACCGTGCGGCCCTTCCGCACCGGGGCCATCTGCCTCTTCCTCGGCCTGACGCTGGGGCTGGCCGCCGGGTCGATGGGTCTCGGGCCGGGCGCCGAGTCCCACGAGCCGCTCCTCGACGCCTCCTATGTGAGCGACCGCGGGGGCGTGCTCGGCGAGCTTCAGTACGTCGCCCTGAAGGCCCTGTTCTCCACGCTTGGGCGCACATCTCGTCTTCCTGTTCCTGATGACCGGGGGCCTGCTGCTGGTCACCGGCGCCTCGCTGGCCGGGCTGGTCGCCGCCACCCGGGAGCGGGTGACGAGCACGAGCGAGCGCGTCCGGCGCTCCACCTCGGAGGCCACCCGCGTGCTGGCGCGAGATCGCGCGGGGGAGCCGGACCCGCGCCCCGATCACCCGCCCGAGCCGCCCGGCGAGGAGCCCGTGGTCCACGCCACGCACGTGGAGGCGCCCGCCCTGGACGCGGCCGAGCGCTACCCCGACCTGTTCGGCGAGCCCAGCCGAGCCCGAGCCCGAGCCGGAGCCTGCGCTCGAGGAGGCGGAGCCGGCGGGACCGATCGAGGACGAGCCCGGCGTCACGGCCGAGCCGGACGAGCCCCCGGCCGAGCCGCTCACGCCGATGGGCAACCGGCGAACCGGCGTGACCGAGGCCGAGGACGTGGAGTATGAGCTGCCCCGGGCCACCGCGCTCAAGCGCTCCTCGGGCAAGCAGAAGCAGAAGACCGGGCGCGGACGAGCGCGTGGGCCGCCAGCTGGTCGAGGCGCTCGGGCACTTCGGGGTCCAGGCCCAGGTGGTGGGCGGGGTCACCGGGCCGCACGTGACCCGCTACGAGGTGCGCCTGGCGCCCGGGATCAAGATGTCCAAGGTCGCCAACATGCGCGACGACCTGGCCTACGCGCTGGCCGCCGAGGACGTGCGCATCCTCGCGCCCGATCCCCGGCAAGCGGGCCGTGGGGGTCGAGGTGCCGAACACCCTGCGCCAGATGGTCCACCTGGGCGACGTGGCCCAGGAGTCGCCCGAGGGCTGGTCGCCGCTCACCGCCTGGCTCGGCAAGGACATCGACGGCCGCGCGATAGGCATCGACCTGGCCAGCCAGCCCCACGTGCTGGTGGCCGGCACCACCGGCGCGGGCAAGTCGGGCTGCGTGAACGCCATGCTCGCCTCGATCCTCATGCGCGCCTCGCCCAACGAGGTGAGGCTCGTGCTCGTGGACCCCAAGCAGGTCGAGCTGAACCTCTACGAGCGGATCCCGCACCTCGTGACCCCGGTGGTCACCAGCCCGCGCCTGGCCGCCAACGTGCTCCAGAACCTGATCCGCGAGATGGAGGAGCGCTACACGCTCATGAGCGCGGCGCGGACCCGAAAGCTCACGGAGCTCAACCGCGTGCGCGCCGAGCAGGGCGAGGCGCCGCTGCCCTACCTCCTGTGCGTGATCGACGAGCTGGCCGACCTGATGATGATCGCGCCGGGCGAGGTGGAGGACGCGATCATCCGCCTGGCCCAGAAGTCCCGGGCGGTGGGCATCCACCTGGTGCTGGCCACGCAGCGCCCGAGCGCGGACATCATCACCGGCATGATCAAGGCCAACGTGCCGGCGCGGATCGCGTTCGCGGTCTCCTCCCAGACCGATTCGAGGGTCATCCTCGATCAGAACGGCGCCGAGTCGCTCCTGGGCAAGGGCGACATGCTCTTCCGGCCCGGCAGCGGGACCAAGCTCAGCCGCATCCAGGGCGCGTTCGTGACCGAGGAGGAGATCGAGAAGATCACCGCCCATTGGCGCCGCCAGGGCGAGCCCGAGCTGCGCGAGGAGCTGCTCGAGGCCGTCGAGCCCGAGGCCGACGAGGGCGAGGGCGACGCCGACTTCTCGCCCGACCAGGACGATCTGCTCGCCGAGGCCATACGCACCGTGGTCCAGATGGACACCGCCTCGACCTCGATGCTCCAGCGCCGCCTCCGCGTCGGCTACACCCGCGCGGGGCGCCTGATCGACATGCTGGAGCGCCGAGGCGTGATCTCGGGCTACGAGGGCTCGAAGGCCCGCAAGGTGCTGGTCTCCGAGTCCGAGCTGCCGCGGGTGCTCGCGGCGCTGGACGAGGTTCCCGCCGCGCCCCCCGTCGGGGCAGGCACTTCGTCAGACTAGGCGCGGTCATGCCGCCAATAGGCGAAACGCTGCGGGAAGCGCGAATGCGCCAGGGGTTCGACATCGCGGACCTCGAGGAGCGCACGAAGATACGCGCGAAATACCTGCGTGCGCTGGAGAACGAGGAGTGGGGCGCGCTGCCGGGGCACACCTTCGTCAAGACCTTCCTGCGCACCTACGCCGAGCAGGTGGGGCTGGACCCGCACATGCTCGTGGAGGAGTACCGGATGGCCCACGAGTCCGAGGAGCGCGACTTCGCTCCGCTCGTGGGCCCGCCGGCCGCCACGCGGCGCGAGACGAGGCGCGAGCGGCGGCGGGCCACCGGCGGGGGTCGCTCCCGGCCCGCCCGGCCGCGGGGCGCTGGCGGTGCTCGCCGTGGTCGCGATCGTCGCGTTCATCTTCGTGCTGGGCCTCAGCGAGGACGAGCCGTCGGGCGATCGCGCCGCGGGCGAGGCCACCGAGACCACGGCTGAGCCAAAGCAGCCGCCGCGCCGGCGCCGCCGCGCCGCCGCCCACCGGGGTGACCATGCGCATCGCTCCCGCGTTGCCGACCTACGCCTGCGTCGACACGGGAGACGGCACGGACGTGGTCTTCGAGGGGACGCTCGAGGCGCCACGCACCTTCCGCAACCGCCAGGCGCTGCGCGTGAACCTGGGCAAGCGCTCCGTGGAGCTGCGGGCCAACGGCAAGCCGGTGGAGATCACCGACAGCCCCGAGCCGATCGGCTTCGAGGTGACCCGCCGCGGCGCCGAGGAGATCGTGGAGGGGACCCGGCCCTGCGCCTGATGGTCTCTCGAGGCGTGAGCGCTCGCGCGGGGATAGTCGTCACGGGCACGGAGGTGCTCACCGGCCGGGTGAGAGATCGCAACGGGCCGTGGCTGTCGGACCGCCTGCTCGAGCTCGGGGTGGAGCTGGCGCACATCACGATCTGCGGTGACCGGCCCGAGGACGTGGAGGCCCAGCTTCGCTTCATGGCCGACCAGGGGCTCGACCTGGTCGTCACGAGCGGGGGGCTCGGGCCCACGGCGGACGACCTGACCCTGGAGGTGGTGGCCGGCTTCACCGGACGGCCTCTGGCGCTCGACCCCGCGCTCGAGCAGCGGATCGCCGACATCCTCAAGCCGCTCATGGAGCGCTGGCCCGATCTCGACTTCGAGGCCGTGCGCCGGTCCAACCGCAAGCAGGCGATGGTCCCTGAGGGGGCGACGGTGATCGAGCCCGCCGGGACTGCGCCCGGCATGGTGGTGCCCCCCGGCGAGGGAGGAGGGCCCACCATCGTCGTGCTCCCGGGCCCTCCGCGCGAGCTGCACTCGATGTGGAAGGTGGCCCGGGACACCGGCGCCTTCGCCGCGGCCATCGCGGGCGCCGGATCCTACGAGCAGTCGATGCTGCGCCTGTTCGGCATCCCGGAGTCCGAGATCGCCGAGACCCTGCGCGTCGCCGAGGGCGAGATCGATGGCTTCGCGGACCTGGAGATCACGACCTGCCTGCGCCGCGGGGAGGTGGAGGTGGTGGTGCGCCACGAGCCCGCCGCCGAGGGCGCCTGGGAGCGGCTTCGGGAGCTGATCGGCGAGCGTCACGCGCGCACGTTGTTCTCATCCGACGGCTCCTCGGTGGACGAGCAGGTCGCCACGCTGCTCGATGGGCACACGATCGCCGTGGCGGAGTCGTGCACCGCCGGCCTGATGGCCGCCCGCCTGACCGAGCGCCCGGGGCGTCTGCCTACTTCGCCGGCGGGGCGGTCACCTACGCGGACGCGGCAAAGGTCGGCCAGCTCGGCGTCGATCCGGAGCTGATCCGCCGTCACGGCGCGGTATCGCCCGAGGTGGCGTCGGCCATGGCCGACGGTGCGCTCGAGCGCTTCGGCGCGGACGTGACGATCGCCATCACCGGCATCGCCGGACCCGACGGTGGGACGGACGAGAAGCCCGTGGGCACGGTCTGCTGGTGCGCGCGGCGAGCCGACGGCGCGGAGCTGGCGCGGCAGGTGCGCCTCCCGGGTGACCGGGCCGAGGTCCGCGACCGCTCCACCACGGTCGGGATGCACCTGCTGCGGCGGCTGCTGCTCGGCGAGGAGTTCCCGCTCTGAGCCGTGGGCGCCGGTGACCTCGCGAAGCCGCTGAGGCTCTTCCTCGCCCTGGACCTCGAGGCGGGGACGCGTGACGGCCCTGGCGGCCTGGGCCGTCCGGTCTGGTCGCCGGGGACGAGCGGTGGCGCCCGGTCGGCGCGGAGGCGCTGCACGTGACGCTCGTCTTCCTCGGGGCGACGCCGCCGGGGCGGGTGGACGGCGTCTGGGGCGCCGTGCGCGAAGGGGCGCGGGAGCTCGGCGAGGCGCCGGCGCCCCTTCTCACGCCGGCCGGGGTGCGGGCGGTGCCGCGGCGGCGCCCGCGCCTGCTCGCTCTCGACCTCGAGGACCTCGACGGCCGGGCGGGCGCCCTCCAGGGCGCGGTGGCCCGGCGCCTGGCCGAGGCGGGCCTGCACGAGCCCGAGCGCCGGCCCTTCTGGCCCCACGTGACCCTCGTCCGGGCGCGCCGGGGGGCTCGCAGGATCCGGGTGCGCGCCGGCGCGCCTCCGGTGGGCAGCTTCGCGGCGCCCGTCCTGACCCTCTACAGCTCGCTGACCGCGGCCGGGGGCGCCCGCTACACGGCGCTCGAGCGCCTCGAGCTGCCTGGGTGAGCCGTGCGCCCGGATCGTCACAGCGATGTCGCACGCCCGTCACCCGCGTAACCCAAACCGTCCGATGCGCCTGACAGCCTCCACCCTCCAGAAATATCGAGGAGAACGGACATGGCAGAGCAGAACCCGGAAAAGGCCGCCAAGGCCCGCGACGCCGCGCTGAACAGCGCGATCACCCAGATCCAGCGCGAGTTCGGCGAGGGATCGATCATGAAGATGGGTGACGAGGCGTTCTCCGTGGCCGTCCAGGCGATATCCACGGGAGCCCTGTCGCTGGACCTCGCGCTCGGGGTCGGCGGCCTCCCGCGGGGGCGGATCGTCGAGGTCTTCGGCCCGGAGGCGTCGGGCAAGACCACGCTGGTCTACCACGTGCTCGCCGAGGCCCAGAAGGCGGGCGGCATCTGCGCCTTCATCGACGCGGAGCACGCGATGGACCCGATCTACGCCAAGCGCATCGGGGTCGACGTCGACGAGCTCCTGGTCTCTCAGCCCGACAACGGCGAGCAGGCCCTGGAGATCGCCGATCTCCTCATCCGCTCGGGCACGATCGACGTGGTGGCCATCGACTCGGTGGCGGCCCTCACGCCGAAGGCCGAGCTCGAGGGCCAGATGGGCGACACCACGGTGGGCCTCCAGGCCCGCATGATGAGCCAGGCGATGCGAAAGCTGGCGGGCAACCTCAACCGCGCCAACACGCTGTGCCTGCTCACGAACCAGATCCGGGAGAAGATCGGCGTCATGTTCGGCTCGCCGGAGACCCAGCCGGGCGGCCGCGCGCTGAAGTTCTACTCCTCGCAGCGCCTCGACATCCGGCGCATCGAGACCCTCAAGGAGGGCACCGAGGCGGTCGGCAACCGGGTGCGCGTCAAGGTCGTGAAGAACAAGGTGGCGGCTCCGTTCCGCCAGGCCGAGTTCGACATCGAGTACGGCCAGGGGATCTCCAGCGAGGGCTGCATCCTCGACCTGGGGATCGAGCACGGCATCATCAACAAGTCGGGCTCGTTCTTCTCCTACGGGGACGAGCGGCTGGGGCAGGGACGCAACAACGTCAAGGGCTACCTCCGCGAGAACCCCGACCGGCTGCGGGAGATCGAGGCCAAGATCTACGACGCGGTGGGCCTCGACCGCGGGCCCCACGTGGTCCCGATGGAGGTCCCCGCCGAGAGCGAGGCCCCGCCCGAGGTCGAGCAGGCCGCCTGACCCGGAGGCCGACCTGCCGCCGGGAGGGCTCACGGAGGAGGACGAGGCGGTCGCGCTGGCCTACCGGGCCATCGCCCGTCGCGACCGCACGGTCGCCGAGGTCCGCATCCATCTCGAGGGCAAGGGCGTGTCCGAGGGGGCGATCGAGCACGCGCTGGACGAGCTCGGGTCGGCGGGCTTCCTCGACGACGCCCGCTTCGCCGAGCGACTCGCCGAGGACAAGCGGCTGATCGAGCAGTGGGGGAGGGAGCGGATCGCGCGGGAGCTCGAGCGGCGCGGCGTGCCGGCCGGCCTCGCCGAAGCCGCGCTCGAGGGCCTGGGACACGAGGACGAGCTCGGCGCCGCGCTCTCGCTGCTGGAGGCGAAGGTGGACCCGCCCGGCGACGACCGCGAGCGCGACAGGGCGTGGCGCCTGCTGGTGCGCAAGGGCTACGAGCCCGAGCTGGCCTACGAGGCCGTGCGCGCCCACGGGCGCGAGGCCGGCTGACGGCGACGTGGGGCCGTCCGGAAGCGTGTCGCCCCCCGGGGAGCATGCGGCCCAGAACGCGATGACCGAGGCCGATGAGATCGAACGGTTTCGCGACCGCTGCAGCGTGCTGATGGGAACGCTGCTCGACGAGCTTGCGCGAACCCCCGACGTCAGGCGGACGTTCCCCGATGTCGAGGCCGCATTGGGGTGGCCGCGGCGACGGATCGCGTCCGTTCTGGGCGGTGTCTCGCACCTGCGTCATACCGAGTTCGGCGGGACCCGTCCCTACCGCTTCCTCGGCGCGCGCGAATCGGGCTCGGGGCGCTGGGAGATCTGGATGGACCCGGTCCAGGCCGCGGCCGTTCGACGCGCGGGCGGCGCTGACGCGCGCTACCGGCGCCGGGCCGCCGGCGCCAGGGCGGGGTTCGTCCACCCGGCGTCGGTCGGGTTCACGTTGGTCCCCGGCGCCACGATCTCGTCGATGCGGTCGAGCAGCGCGTCGTCCAGCGCCACGTCGGCGGCGCCCAGCTGGGACTCGAGCTGCTCCATCGTCCGCGGCCCGATGATCGCCGCCGTGACCGCCGGGTGGTTGATCACGAAGGCGAGCGACATGTGGATGAGCGACATCCCCGCCTCGTCCGCCAGCGCTCCGAGCGCGTCGGCGGCCTCGAGCTTGGCCTGGTTGGCCGGGATCGAAAGGTCGTAGCGGTCGGGGATCATCGCGGCGCGCCGTGAGGTCAGGTCGTCGGCGCCCTTGCGCCAGCGTCCCGACAGCCAGCCCCCCGCCAGCGGGCTCCAACCGATCACGCCCATCCCGTGCTCCCGGCACGTGGGCAGGACGTCCGCCTCGACGCCGCGGGTCAGGATCGAGTACGGCGGCTGCTCGCAGACGAAGCGCTGGAGTCCACGCTCGCGCGCGACCCACTGCGCCCTCACGATCTGCGGCGCCGGATAGGTCGACGAGCCGATGTAGCGGACCTTGCCCTGCGCGACGAGGTCCGACAGGGCTCCGAGGGTCTCCTCGTGATCGGTCCAGTGGTCCCAGCGGTGCACCTGGTAGAGGTCGATCCAGTCGGTGTTCAGGCGCTTGAGAGAAGCCTCGACCTCACGGAAGATCCACCGCCGCGAGTTGCCCGCCTGGTTCACGTCGTCGCCCATCGTGCCGTGGAACTTGGTGGCCAGCACCACGTGGTCGCGGCGGCCGCCCGCGAGCGCCTTGCCGACGATCTCCTCCGACTCCCCGCGCGCATACACGTCGGCGGTGTCGATGAAGTTGATCCCGGCATCCAGCGCGCGGTGAACCATCCGGATGCACGCGTCGTGGTCGGTCTCCCCCCACGCGCCGAGCATCATCGCGCCGAGGCAGAGCGGGCTGACCTGCACCCCGGTGCGCGCGAGCGTTCTGTGCTCCATCGCTCAGCCCTTCGGCGGCTTGCGGCGGATGGCGAACAGCGGCGAGCCGCACTCCGAGCAGTAGCCCTCCCAGCCGGGCTTGCCGTTGGGAAGCGTCACCTCCCGCGCGTCGGCGATCGTGGCCTTCTCGCCGCACACGCACCAGCCCTGGGGCGCCGCGTTCTCCGTCTGTGCCTGCCTCAGCCACGGCCCGTCGAGCATGAGTTGCGGCGCGCCGCTTGCGCGAAGTGCCGTTCGCCACTAATCTCAAGGGCAGTGGCGAGTCCGCTCGCCGCGGGAAAACAAGGCTTCTTTGCAGCGGTTACGAGATTCCGACACCGAACAATGACGCCCATCCACTTCCCGGCACGAAGAGCGAGCTCGAGAGGAGAGACAGAGCCCGTTCCAAGCTGACCGCGGCGCGTCCCCGGAAGGCGCGCCCCCGCCCATAGCAGCCTCTGGTTGTCCCGCGGTGCGAGCGATCGCTCGAAATCTGCAAACGGGACCCGGCGCGCAGCGCCGGGAGAGGAGACTGCGACATGGAGATCCTGCTGGCTGCTTTGGTGTCCGCGGCCGTGTCCGGGGCTGTGGTGGTTCTCGCGCTGCGCGCCCGGGCTCCGCAGGCCGCCGCGCCCGGTGGGCCGCGTGTCAACGGGCGCCCCACCGACGAGCGGCGCGTCTCCTCACCCGCGCGGGACACCGAGCGCGCTCGAGGCGGCGGCGCCGCGCCGACGCGCCCAAGGCGCCCGCCGAGCCGGATCCGGATGCCGGGGCGCGCCACGACGACCTCGAGGCCGACCTGCGCGCCCGCCGCGAGGAGCTGGCGCGCCTGGAGGAGCGTCTGCGCGCCAAGGAGCAGTCGGTGGACCTGCGCCTGCGCGACGTCGATCACCGCGAGCAGACCCTCGAGGACCGCAAGCGCAACCTCGACCAGAACGCGGAACGCCTCAAGGAGGCCAAGAAGGCGCAGATACGCGAGCTCGAGCGAGTGGCGGGGCTCAGCGCCGGCCAGGCGCGGCAGATCCTCATGCGCGAGCTCGAGGACGAGGTGCGCCACGACAGCGCGCGTCTGATCCGCCAGGTCGAGGAGGAGACGCGCCACGACGCCGACCGCCGGGCGCGCAGCATCCTCGCCACCTGCATGCAGCGGGTCGCGGGACGTCACGCGGTGGAGACGACCGTGTCGGTGGTCGAGCTGAAGTCCGACGAGCTGAAGGGCCGCATCATCGGACGCGAGGGCCGCAACATCCGCGTCCTGGAGACCCTCACCGGGATCGACTTCATCATCGACGACACCCCGGGCGCGGTGCTGCTCTCGGGCTTCGACGGCGTCCGCCGCGAGATCGCCCGGCTGGCGCTCGAGCGCCTGCTGCAGGACGGCCGCATCCACCCCGCCCGGATCGAGGAGGCCTACGCCCAGGCCAAGGCCGACATCGACCGGCGCATCGTGGAGCTGGGCGAGCAGGCGGTGTTCGAGGCCAACGTGGGCTCGCTGCACCCCGAGCTCACCAAGATCCTGGGCAGGCTGCACTTCCGCACCAGCTACGGCCAGAACGTGCTCGCCCACTCGATCGAGTGCGCCCGCCTGGCGATCGCTGCTGGCGGCCGAGCTGGGCGCCAACGCCCGCACCGCCGCGCGCGCGGCGCTGCTGCACGACATCGGCAAGGCCGTCTCGCACGAGATCGAGGGCCCGCACGCACTCGTGGGCGGGCAGCTGGCCCGCCGCTACGAGGAGGCCGAGGCCGTGGCCCACGCGATGGAGTCGCACCACAACGAGGTCGAGCCCCAGACCGTCGAGGCCGTGATCGTGCAGATCGCCGACTCGATCTCGGGGGCGCGCCCCGGCGCCCGCGGCGAGTCGCTCGAGCGCTACGTGACCCGCCTCCACGAGCTGGAGGCGGTGGCCACCCGCCACGCCGGCGTGGACAAGGTCTACGCCATGCACGCGGGGCGCGAGATAAGGGTGATCGTCAAGCCCGAGGACGTGGACGACGACGCCGCCGCGCTGCTCTCGCACACGATCGCGAGGGACGTCGAGCGCGAGCTGGAGTACCCGGGCCAGATCAAGGTCACGGTCATCCGGGAGAGCCGCACCACCGACTACGCGAAGTGAAGCGCTACCACCTCACCACGTTCGGCTGCCAGATGAACGAGCACGACTCCGAGCGCATGAAGGGGATGCTCGACTCGATCGGCTACGCCGAGGCGCCCGAGCGCGACGGGGCGGACCTCATCCTCTTCAACACCTGCTCGATCCGGGAGTCCGCGGACTCGCGCTTCATCGGCCACCTCGGCGAGGCCAAGCGCCTCAAGAGCGAGGACCCGTCGCGCGTCGTCGGCGTGGGTGGATGCTGGTCCCAGTCGATGAAGGAGAAGGTCTTCGAGCAGTTCCCGTTCGTCGACGTGGCCTTCGGCCCGGGCCAGGTGCACCGTCTGGCCGAGTTCCTCACGAGCGACAGCCTCACCGCCCAGGGCTACTTCGAGTTCGAGGGCTTCACCGGCCACCTGCCCTCCAAGCGGGCCCGCGACCATCAGGGGTGGGTCCAGATCTCGGTTGGCTGCAACTGCGTCTGCTCCTACTGCATCGTGCCCTCCACCCGCGGGCGCGAGGTCTCGCGCCCGGCCGGCGAGCTGGTGGCCGAGATCGAGCGCCTGGCCGCCGAGGGGGTGCGGGAGGTCACGCTGCTCGGCCAGAACGTGAACTCCTACGGCCGCGACCTGCCCAAGGGGGAGAAGGCCACCTTTGCGGAGCTGCTGGGCATGGTCGACGCGGTGGAGGGCATCGAGCGCGTGCGCTACACGAGCCCCCACCCGAAGGACATGCGCGAGGACGTGCTGCGCGCCCACGCCGAGCTGCCCAGCCTCTGCGAGCACGTGCACCTGCCGCTCCAATCGGGCTCGTCGCGCATCCTCAAGGCGATGCGCCGCACCTACGACCGCCGGCGCTACCTCGACCGGGCCGCGCTGATCCGCGAGTTCGTGCCGGACTGCGCGATCACCACCGACATCATCGTGGGCTTCCCGGGGGAGACCGAGGAGGACTTCGAGCAGACGCTCGAGGTGGTGGAGGAGGTGCGCTACGACTCGGCCTTCACCTTCGTGTTCTCCCCCCGGCGCGGCACGGCGGCCGCGGACCTGCCCGACCAGCTGCCGCACGCGGTCAAGCGCGAGCGGATGGAGCGGCTCGTGGAGGCCGTCCAGCGCATCGCCGCCGAGCGCTCGCAGCGCTTCGTGGGACGGACGATGGACGTGCTCGTGGAGGGCGCCTCGCGCACCGACGCCTCCAAGCTGCGCGGGCGCATCCGCCACGGCAAGACGGTGAACTTCACGGGCGCCGCCGAGCCGGGGGAGTTCGTGCCGGTGCAGATCGCCTCGGCCACCAGCACCACGCTGGCGGGCGAAGAGCGCTCGCTCTCTCACGTTGCCTGAGCTCGCAGCGCCTGCTGGCGATCTTCGGCCCCACCGGGGTCGGGAAGACCGCGGTGGCCGTCGCCCTGGCGGAACGCCTGCGCGCGCGGGGCGAGGACCCGGTCGCCGTGTCCGCCGACGCGCTCCAGGTCTACGCCGGGCTGGAGACCCTCACCGGCGCGGCCGGCCGCGAGGAGCAGAGGCGCCTCGAGCACCGCCTGGTGGGCAGCGTGGCGGTCACCGAGACCTTCTCGGCCGGGCGCTTCGCCCGCCTCGCCCACGCCGAGATCGACGGCGCCCTGGCCGCGGGACGCCGGCCGATCGTGGTCGGGGGCACCGGTCTCTACCTGCGCGCCGCGCTCTGCGACCTCGACCTGCGCCCGCCCCCGGCCGAGGGAGTGCGCGAGCGCATCGAGGCGCGCCTCGAGCGGGAGGGGCCCGAGGCCCTGCACGCCGAGCTGAGCGACCGCTCCCCCGAGCGCGCGCGGCAGGTCGGCCCGGCGGACCGCTCGCGGCTCATCCGCACGCTCGAGCTCCTCGAGATGGGGGAGGAGCCCGCCCCGGCGGGCCCGGACTCGCGCCTGTGGACGGCCGCGACGCGGCATCCGACGCTGCTCTGCGGGCTCACGATGGAGCGCGAGGCCCTGTACCGGCGCATCGACGAGCGCGTGGACGCGATGGTGAGAGCGGGCGTCGCCGACGAGGTGCGGCGGGCCGACCGGGCGGGCGCGTCGGCCACCGCGCGCAAGGCCGTGGGGTTCGAGGAGATGCTCGGCGGCGACGTCGAGCTGATGAAGCGCCGGACACGCAACTTCGCCAGGCGCCAGCTCACGTGGATGCGAAAGCTCCCGGGCGTGCAGACCATCGACGTGACCGGCTCCGAGCCGGCCGCCGTGGCCGAGGAGATCGACCGTCGATAGCGTGCCCGGCGTGCGCTTCGAGAAGTGGCAGGCCCTGGGCAACGACTACGCGATCGTGGAGGAGGCGGACCTCCCCTTCGAGCTGACCCCCGCGCGGGTGAGCGCCATATGCGCCCCGCACACCGGAGTGGGAGCCGACGGGATCCTGCTGCTCTCGGAGTCCCCCGAGCGCGGCTTCGTGGCCCACCTGCGGATCTTCAACCCCGACGGGTCCGAGGCCGAGCTGTCGGGAAACGGCGTCCGCGAGGCCGTGCTCTACCTGCGCCGCTCGGGATGGACCGACGCCGACTCGTTCTCGATCTCCACCGCCGCGGGCGAGGTCCGCCCGCGGATCACGGGCGAGGCCACCTGCACCGTGGACATGGGGCGCGTCAAGCTGTCCTCGAAGGACTACCCGTCCGGGGGCGAGGACGGCACGGGCACGCTGACCGCCGCCGGGCGCGAGCTCTCCTTCCAGCACGTGTCGGTGGGCAACCCCCAGTGCGCCATCGAGGTGCCCGACGGGCTCGAGGACCTCGACCTGGCCGAGCTGGGCGCGCCGATCGAGCGCCACGAGCTGTTTCCCAACCGCACGAACGTCTCCTTCTGGAGAGCCGAGGGCGACTCGGCGATCAGAGCCCGCATCTTCGAGCGCGGCGTGGGGGAGACCATGTCGTCGGGCACCGGCGCGACGGGCGCCGCGGTGGCGGCCGTGCTGCGGGGGCTCGACAGCCCCGTGACCGTGGTACTCGACGGCGGCGAGCTGACCGTCGACGTCGCCGAGGACCTCCACGTGGACCTGACCGGCTGGGCCGTGCCGGTCTACGCCGGAGAGCTCAGTAACCGATTCGTAGAGGAGCTGAAGAGCACTTGAAGACCAGCGAGCGCCTGGACCGCCTTGCCCCGTACCTGTTCGCCGAGCTGGAGCGCAAGATCGGCGAGAAGAAGGCGGCGGGCGTGGACGTGATCTCGCTCGGCATCGGCGATCCCGACACCCCGACGCCGGATACGGCGATCGAGGCGCTGTCCGCGGCGGCGCACGACCCGGGCACCCACCAGTACCCCTCGAACCGCGGCCGCCCGGAGCTGCGCGAGGCCTTCGCGCGCTTCTACGGGCGGCGCTTCGGCGTGGAGCTGGACGCCGAGACCGAGATCGTGCCCGCGCTCGGCGCCAAGGAGTGCATCTTCAACCTCAACCTCGCCTTTCTCGACCCGGGAACGACCGCGCTCGCCGCCGACCCCGGCTATCCGGTCTACACCGGCGGCCCGCTGCTCGCCGGCGCCGAGGTCGAGCTCATGCCGCTCGTCCCCGAGCGGGGCTTCGCCCCGGACTTCGACGCGATCGGCGCCGACGCCTGGGCGCGGGCCCGGCTGATGTACCTCAACTACCCGAACAACCCGACGGGGGCGGTCGTGCCCGACGGGCTGTTCGAGCGGGCCGTCGAGCTGGGCCGCGAGCACGACCTGCTGGTGGTGCACGACGCGAGCTACACCGAGACCACCTTCGACGGCTACGTGGCCCCGAGCTTCCTGGAGACCCCCGGCGCCAAGGACGTCGGGGTCGAGGTCTTCTCGCTCTCCAAGGGCTACAACATGACCGGCTGGCGGACGGCGGCGATCGTGGGCAACGCGGACGCGGTGGCCGCCTACTGGAAGCTGAAGACCAACATCGACTCGGGCATGTTCGAGGCGGTGCAGCTGGCCGCGGTCGCGGCGCTGGACGACAGCGAGACCCCGCGCCGGATGAGCGAGGTCTACCAGCGCCGCCGGGACCTGGTGGTGGATGCCCTGCGCGAGGTCGGGGTCGACGTGACGCCGCCGAAGGGCACGATCTACGTGTGGGCTCCGGTGCCCGAGGGGCACACCTCGGCGTCCTACTGCGAGCTGGTGCTGGAGGAGTCCGGCGTCGCGATCTCGCCGGGCGGCGCCTACGGGCCCAACGGCGAGGGGTTCTTCCGCATCTCGCTCACGGTGGCCGACGAGCGCCTGACCGAGGCGATGGAGCGCATGCGCTCGAGCCTGGGCGGGTAGCTCGAGATCGGGTAGAACCTCACCATGAACTCCTGGGACATATACGAGCTCGAGGTCGAGCCCCACAAACCGAAGATCCTGTCCTCCGGCGAGGCCGCGCGGGTGATCGCCCTCAACCTGCCCGAGGGGGAGCTGCTGTCAGGATCACGAGGTGCACGAGCGGGCCTGGGTGCTCGTCGTGGACGGCGAGATCGAGGTCGAGGCGGGCGACGACTCGAAGACGGGCGGGCCGGGCTTCCTCGTGGAGTTCGATCCCGGCGAGCGGCACGAGGTCCGCGCGGTGAGCGACGCGCGCTTCATGCTCTTCCTCGCCCCGTGGGGCGGCGAGGGCCATCCCGGCACGATGACGCTGGAGGAGAAGGCCGAGGTCCGCGAGCGAGCCTCCGAGCGAGCGGGATCCGACGCCTAGACTTCTGGGAGTGCAGAACGGCCAGGGCACCGGCACCCGCCGCGCGAGGCAGCGCGCGCTGCTGATCGCCGCCGGTCCCGACGAGCCCGACTTCGCCGAGCTGACGGAGCTGCTGCGCACGGCCGGGGTGGCCGTGGCCGGCGAGATGCACCAGCGCCGTCCGACCGCCGATCCGGACCGGTACTTCGGGAAGGGCAAGCTGGAGGAGCTGAAGTCCGAGATCGCGGCCAGCGACGCGAACGTGGTGGTCTGCGACGACGAGCTCCTGCCCGCGCCAGGAGCGAAACCTCGAGACCGCGCTCGGCACGCCCGTGATCGACCGCACCGCGGTGATCCTCGACATCTTCGCCGACCACGCCGGCTCGGCCGAGGGCAAGCTCCAGGTCGAGCTCGCCCAGCTCGAGTACAACCTGGCGCGCATGCGGGGGCTCTGGCAGCACCTCGAGCGCCTCGGGGGCGCCACGGGCGGCGGCGTGGCCACGAGAGGCCCGGGCGAGACCCAGATCGAGACCGACCGCCGTCTGGCGCGCAATCGCATCGCCGCGCTGCGCCGCCGGCTCGACGAGACCCGGGGAACCCGCGCCACCATGCGCTCCGAGCGCGAGCGCGCCGCGCTTCCCACGGTCGCTCTGGCGGGGTACACGAACGCGGGCAAGTCGACGCTGCTGAACGCGCTCACCGGGTCCGACGTCGGGGTGCGCGACCGGCTCTTCCACACGCTCGACCCCGCCACGCGGTCGTTCGAGATCAGCGGGCCGGACCTATCTGCTCACCGACACGGTCGGCTTCATCCGCAAGCTGCCCCACCAGCTCGTGGAGGCGTTCGGCGCGACGCTCGAGGAGGCGCTGGGCGCCGATCTGCTGGTGCACGTGGCCGACGCGTCCGCCGGAGAGGACGAGCTGCGGGAGATGCTCGGCGCCGTGGAGGACGTGCTCGACGAGACCGGCGCCGGCGAGCGCCCGCGGCTGCTCGCGCTCAACAAGGTCGACCTGCTGGACGACGAGCGCCGCCGCGAGCTCTCGTTTCGCTTCCCGGGCGCGGCCCAGGTCTCGGCCGCGACGGGGGAGGGGCTCGACGATCTGCGCGAGGCGATCGAGGCCCGCTTCCTGGCCACCCTGCGGTCGATGGAGCTGCTGGTGCCCTACGCCGAGGGCGGCCGGCTGTCCGAGCTGCACGACGTGGCCGGGGACATGGAGCGCGAGGACACCCCCGACGGCGTGATGGTGCGCGCCCGCGTGCCGGCGGCCGCGGCGGCGCGCTTCGAGCGCTTCGCCGGTCAACGGCTCGCCTGGATGATCCTGCGCTTCACGCGCCTCTCCGGCCGACGCGGTCGCGCCCGGGCGCGCCCACGACGGCGACGCCGGCTATGACCTGCACGCCGCCGAGCCCGCGCGCCTGGAGCCGGGGGCCCGGGCGAGCGTCGGGACGGGGATCGCCGTGGAGATCCCCGAGGAGTGCGCCGGGCTCGTGCTGCCGCGCTCGGGGCTCGCCGCGCGGCACGGCATCTCGGTGGTGAACGCCCCGGGGCTGATCGACGCGGGCTACCGCGGCGAGGTGCGGGTCCTGCTGCTCAACACCGATCGCTCCGAGGCGTTCGAGGTGGGGGTGGGGGACCGCATCGCCCAGCTCGTGATCGTCCGCCACGAGGCGCCGGAGCTGGTGGAGACGGAGGCGCTCGAGGAGAGCGCGCGGGGCGTGGGGGGCTTCGGCTCGACCGGGCGCTAGGTCGAGCTAGAGAGCCGCCAGGCCCTCCTCGATCCCCACCACGGGCGCGTAGCCCAGCTCGCGGCGGGCCTTCGAGTCGTCGATGGTGCACTCCAGGGAGGCGTTCCAGACGGCGAAGCGGGTGAGCGGCGCCTCCCCGGGGAGCGGCAGGACGCGCCAGGCGCTCTCCGCCGCGGCGGCGAGCGGGCGCGCGAGGGCGCCGGGGACGCTTCGCGTGGGCGGCTCGACGCCCCGCGTGGCGAGGAGCCGGGTGAGGAAGTCGCGGAAGACGACGGGCTCGCCGTCGGTCACGAAGTAGGCCTCGCCCGAGCGACCCTTCTCGGCGGCGAGAAGCAGGCCCTCGACGGTGTTGTCGACGTGCGTCGTGGACATCAGGTGGCCGCCCCTTGCCGATCCACGCGAAGCGCCCGGACTCGATCAGCTCGGACGATCACGGGCAGGAGGGTCGTGTCGCCGGGGCCCCAGACGAAGCGCGGGCGAAGCACCACCGTCTCGAACTCCCCGTCCGCGGCGTCGCGCACCGCCTGCTCGGCGCGGGCCTTCGAGCGCGGATACCAGGCCGGGGAGTCGGGCTTGAGCGGCCATGTCTCGTCCGCCCGGACCAGGGGCCGGCCGTCCACGAGCGCGGCCTCCGAGCCCACGTGCACGAACCGGCGCACGCCCGCGGCGCGAGTGGCCTCGAGGGCGTGGCGCGTACCGTCGACGGTCCCGCGCTGGAACTCCTCCCACGGTCCGCTGTCGCCCACCTTCGCCGCCAGGTGGAACGCCGTCTCGCAGCCCTCGGCGCCGGAGCGCAACGCGGCCACGTCGTCGAGGTCGCCCCGCACGGGCTGCGGCGCCGGTCGCGGCCAGCGCCTCGGCCGAGGAGTCCGAGCGGGCCAGCGCGCGCACGGTCCAGCCCTCGGCGACCAGCCTTTGCACCAGGGCCCTGCCGATGAAGCCCGAGCCCCCGGTCACGAAGGCAGTGCGCGAAGCCGCCACCCGCCGGAAGCTACACCCCGGCCGCCCTCCGCGCGGACGCGTGGGCGGCGTCCTCCATGGCGTCGTCGAGGGGCTCGAGCTCGACCCCCAGCGCCAGCTCGATCAGCCGGTCGGCCAGCCACACGTTCTTGGGCAGCAGCGGACCGTGCAGGTAGGTGCCGATCACGTTGCCGCGCCGCACGCCCTCGAAGCCGTCGCGGCCGTTGTTGCCGTGTCCCTTCAGGACGCGGCCGAGGGGCTGCTCCCCGGAGCCGAGGTAGGTGCGCCCGCCGTGGTTCTCGAACCCGGCGATCACGCGGGCTCCGCCGCCGAAGTCGGCCTCGATCGCGCAGTTGCCGATCAGCCGCTCGCCCTCCTCGCGCACGGTGCGCAGGTCCACCAGCCCGACCCCCGGCAGCTCGCGCTCGCCCAGCGTGTAGCTCTCGCCGAGCAGCTGATAGCCGCCGCAGACGGCGAGCACCACCGCGCCGCGCTCCGCCGCCGCGTGCAGGGCCTCGCGCTTGGTGGCCTGCATGTCCTCGGCCACCGCGATCTGGTCGCGGTCCTGCCCGCCCCCGATGTAGAAGAGATCGTGCGCCGCCGCGTCGAGCGGCTCGCCCAGCGTCGAGGCCGCCAGCTCGAAGCCGAGCCCCCGCCACTCGCACCGCGCCCTGAGCACCGCGATGTTGCCGCGGTCGGCGTAGATGTTCATCAGGTCGGGATAGAGCGCGCAGACGCGCAGGGTGGGGCTCACGCGCGGCGCCTCGAGCATGACCACGGTGCTCCCCACGTAGTCGCGCGTGGCGGGCACGTCGCGCGAGTCGAGCACCGTGTAGCCCGCGCTCCGCGCCTGCTCCTCGAATCCCGTCCGCGTGACCGAGTCGAGCCTGAGCGTGGCCATCTCCTCGGTGAGCTCGCCTTCGGGGGACACGGCCTGGCGGTGGCGGAGGATCGTTATCGAGTCGCCCTCGTCGCGCACGTCGACCGGGGTGGAGGAGAGGACCCATCCGTCGGTCTCGAGCACGTCGGGGAGGGGCGGCAGCGCCTCCCCGGCCGGCGCCGCGGCGAACGGGTCGGCCAGCGCCACCGCGAGGAGCCCGCCCGGATCGAGGTGGCGCAGCACGCTGGTGAGCAGCGCCGCGCGGCCGGCTTCGCCCCCCAGGAGCTGGATCACCTGCATCGGGGCGATCGCCAGGGGGTGGGAGCTGCCGATGTCGAGGGTGCGGGCGTCGGCGACCACCGCTCGGGCCGGAAGGCCCTCGTCCCGGGCCCGCAGCGAGAACGCCCGCACGAGCTCGGGCTCGGCGTCCACGCCGACGACCTCGAACCCCTTGCGGGCGAGGTGGAGCCCGACGCGACCGGTGCCGCAGCCGAGGTCGAGAACCGGGCCGCCGCGCCTGCGGGCCAGCCCCCGCCAGACGCCGAGGTCGGCCGCGTAGGAGGAGCACTCCACGTCGTGCCACGCCGCGGCGTCGGCCACGGCGAGACCGCTCACGCGCCCTCCTCTGCCGGCGGGGCGTCGGGGGGCAGGTCAACCCGCTCGAGGTCCCACACCGGCAGACCGTCGAGCACCGAGGACTCGTCGAAGGCCCGGCGCTCGTCCACCCCGAGCCGCTCGAAGCCGCCGAGGACCTTCTCGAGGTAGTCGCGCGAGACCACCGCCCGCCCCTCCGCTCGGCCCCGGCGCAGCCGCTGGCGGCCGGCCGCCGAGCCGACGTAGGTCCACACGCGTCCGCCGTCGAAGCCCTCTATCTGCCCGGTCACCTCCACCCGATCGTAGTTGCGCTCGCGCCGGTCCAGATCCTCCAGCTCGCCGTCCGAGACGCCCCGGACCAGGCCGTTGACCACCGAGCCCGGATGCGGCTCGAGGTCGACGAACGCCACGAACACGGCGGGCCTGGTCCCGTCGGAGCGCTTCAGGTACATCTTGTAGCCCGGGATCGCCCGGACGTTGTCGGTGGCCACGCCCCACACACGCCGGTGGCCCGGAAGCCGGGCCGGCGTGCCGCGCGCCCCGTGGTCGAGCGACCAGCGACGCGTACCCGAAGACATGCTCGGCCGCTAGGCCGCCCATCGCCCGGCCAGCCCGCGATCGGACAGCACGTTGCGCAGGTCGAGCATCGCGGTGTAGGTGGGGAGGGCGTACAGCGGCCCTCCGTCCTCCCGGCCGGCCGCCACCGCCGAGTCCAGCGAGCGCTCGAGGTCGCGGTCCACCTCGAAGCTCCGCGCCGATCCCCGCGTACTTGAGCCGCAGGGCCATCTCCTCGGCCCGGGTGCCCGAGCAGGTGGCCCGCCGCACCCGGCCGGCGAGCAGCTCGAAGTCGGCGTCCCAGATCCAGGAGACGTCGCGCCCGTCGGCTATCCGGTCGTTGAGCGCGAGCCAGAGGTCGATCGCCCCGTCCTCGAGGGCGAGGGTGCGCAGCACCTCGTTGGCGCCCGCCGGGTTCTTGACGAGCAGGATCGACACGGCACGGCCGTCGACCGGAATCGTCTCCACCCGCCCGAAGGCGCCCCCGAAACCCTCGAGCGCTTCGCGCACGTGGTCGGGCGACGCGCCGAGCTCGAGCGCCAGGGCGCTCGCGGCGACCGCGTTGTAGACGTTGTAGAGCCCGGGGAGGGGGAGGCGGAACTCGATCGAGCCGGCCGGGGTCGAGAGCTCCACCCGCGCGCCCGACATGCCCTCGAGCACCACCCGCTCGGCCGCCACCGCGGGCGCGGGGCGCTCCCGGCCGCAGTTCGGGCAGCGGTAGTGGCCGAGGTGCCCGAGGAGGACGGTCTCGTAGGCGTAGGCGCTCCCGCAGTTGCGGCAGTGCTTGGAGTCCGCCGCGTGGCCGAGGGCCGAGAGGCTCTCCGAGCGGTCGTTGACGCCGAAGTAGACGACGCTCGCCTCGCGGCCGCGACCGAGGTCCGCCACGAGCGGGTCGTCGGCGTTGAGCACGAAGCGCGCGCGCTCCGAGTCGGCGGCCACCACCTCGGCCCAGCGGTCGGCCAGGGTCTCGAGCTCGCCGTAGCGGTCGAGCTGGTCGCGGAACAGGTTGGCCAGGAGGTAGACGGAGGGCTGGAGGGCCTGTGCGACCTGGGGGAGCCATGCCTCGTCGACCTCGAGCAGGCCCAGCTGACCCGGCTCGCGCCCCGCGTCGAGCAGCGCGGTGGCGACGCCCCAGCTCATGTTGGATCCCGCCCGGTTGTGCACCAGCGGCCGCCCGGCTCGCTCCAGGATCGCCGCGACCATCGCCGCGGTGGTGGTCTTCCCGTTGGTGGCGGACACGAGCACCGAGCCCGCGTCGAGGCGCTTGCCCATCGACCTGAGCGCCCCCGGGTCGGCTCGCAGCAGCAGCCGCCCCGGGAGGGTGGTGCCGCCGCTGCGCCCGACCCGCACCGAGAGCGCGCGCAGCGCGCGCGCCACGGCCTGGAGCGCCCGCGCCCTCACGCCGGCGCGATCACGCGCAGGCAGCGGGGCTCGACGTGCAGGGCGCGAGGGCACCGCGCCGATCGGGTCGCCGTCGGCGTAGATCTCGAAGGGGCGGTCGGCAGCCACCTCGATGCGGGCCCCGCGCCAGGTCATCACGTTCGGATCGGACAGGTGGGCGCCCTTGAAGACCTTGGGCAGCATGGAGGTGAGAAAGCGCATCTTGGAGGCTCGACCGAGGACGACCACGTCGAGGAGCCCGTCGTCGAGCTCGGCGTGCGGAGCCGCGTACATGCCGCCGCCGTAGGCCTTGGAGTTGGCCACCGCCACCCCGTACCCCACCAGGTCGTGGGCCTCGCCGTCGACGGTCACGGTGAAGGAGGCGGGCTTCCATGCGGCCAGCGCCCGCAGCGCCGCGTAGAGGTAGACCAGGTTGCCGCGCACGAGCCGGGCGTCGTTGGCGATGCGGTTGGCGTCCGAGTCGAACCCGAAGCTCGCGATGCCCGCATAGGGCGTGCCCTCGACGTAGGCCACGTCGAGCAGCCGTTCGCGCCCCTCCACGGCCAGACGGGCCGCCTGGGTCGGGATCGGTGGGCACGCCGAGCACCCGGGCCAGGTCGTTGCCCCGCCCGCCGGGAAGGATGGCCAGCGCGCTGGCGCTGTCCTTGAGCACGTCCAGGAGTGGACGCAGGAGGCCGTCGCCCCCCAGCGCCGCCACGGTCTCTCCGGACGCGACGGCCGCGGCCGCCTCCTCGCGGGCATGCTCCATCCCGCGGGTCTCGACCACCCGGTGGGGCGCCCCTTGACGCTCGAACTCGGCCACCGCTGCGGGCAGCCGCTTGAGCGCCCGCCCCCCGGCGGCGGCCGGGTTGACGAGGAGGAGGAAGCGCCGGCTCACCTCGGCATGGATGCCGCGACCTGGGCGGCGCGCCGGGCAGCGAACGCGCCGCGCTCGGATCCGCGCAGGTGCTTCTGCTCCTCCAGTGCGTCGATCTGTCGCCCGGGCCACGAGCTGGTCCCCCAGGAGGCGCTCGGCATGGGGCTCCTCGAGGTCCCGCGGGTCCAGCGTGAGCAGCACGTCCTGCCCGACCGTGTGCCACGGCTCTTCGGTCACCTTCTCGGACGCGACGAGCAGGGAGTTCGGCCGAGGGCACCAGTGCAGCTCGAAGATCCCCAGCCGGTAGGCGTAGAGGCGCTCGCCGTCGGAGAAGAGGAAGTTCAGGCCCGAGAACGCGGAGCGGGCCACGACCGCCGACATCGCCCGGCGCAGCGATCCGGGAACGTCGGCCGGATCGAAGTAGCGCATCAGGTAGTTGAAGATCGCCTCCGAGTCGGTCTGGCCGGCGGGAGGGGCGATCCCGGGCTCCAGGAGCCGGGGATAGGAGATGACCGTGCCGTTGTGGCCGAAGGTGTAGTTGCCGAGGCAGAAGGGATGGGTGTTCTCGAGGGTGAGGCCGCCGAGCGTCGCGCGCCGCACGTGCACGTTGAAGATCCGGCCACGCTTCTCGGTGGCGGCCTCGAAGCCCTCGCCGTCGCGGGCCGCTTCGGGGAAGCGGACGAGCTCGGGCGCGCCACCGTCGATGCCCTCGTACACGGCCATGCCCCACCCCGAGTCGTGCTCCGCCGACTGCCGGATGATCGGGTTCTCCGCGTCCAGCAGCTCGTGCCTGACCGAGGTGGGCTCCGCGGACACCAGGCCAAAGACGCGGCACATGCCCTGATCCTAATTGGCCCGTTCGCCGGGGGCGAGAAAGTCGCTGCCGAAGCCTTCGTAAGTGAAAGAGCGGGAGGGATCGATGCAGGAGCCGAAGCACATCTGGTGGGCCAGGCCGCGCAAGCTGTGCGCCGCTCGAGCGTCCCGGGCGGCGGGGGTCGCAGCCACCGGCCCGAGCGGCGGGAGGCCGAGATCGCGTGGCTGCAGGGCAAGGGCGTCCGGCTCGTGGTGTCGACGATGACCACGCGCCACAACCTCGGCTACTACGAGAGCGCCGGCCTCGAGCACCACCACGTCCCGGTGGCCTCGGCCGAGAGCGGGGCCGACGCCCTCGAGGAGATCCTCGCGGTGCTCAGGCGGGAGCTTCGCCGCGCCGGTGCGGTGGCGGTGCACGGCAACCGTCACACGGACTTCGTGGCGGCCGTGTGCGCGGCATACCTGCACGATGCGTACGGCGTGCCGCCCGCCGACGGGCTCGCGGACGCCGTCGACGCGGGACTCACGGTGACCCCTGCCGCCTGTTGCCTGGTCGGCGTGGACTACGACGACGTCCAGCCCCGCTCGGCCATCGCCGCCTCGACCACCTCGGGACGGTCCGTCACGACGTAGGCGTCGACGATGGCGCCCCCGGAGTTGATGGTGATCGACAGGCCCGACTCGGTCCGCCGGACCTTCGAGATCGCCGCGACCGGGCGCCCGGTGCCCATGCGCGGCTTCACCCGGCCGGTGACCACCTTGTGCACGCCATCGAGCGCCGCGAGGCCGTCGAGCAGGCGCCGGTAGCCCTTCTTCGAGGAGTGCTTGTGGTGGGTCTGGCGCGCCACGGATCAGTCCTGGTGCGCCGTCCCCACCAGGGTGGCCAGGTCGTCGGCCACCTCCACGGGGGTGGGGTCTCCGTCGGTGGGCTCGTTGGATCCGTCGCCGGTGAGCACCAGCGCGGCGTCGAGCCCGGCAGCCTCCGCGGCGGCCACGTCCGAGTCGAGGCGGTCGCCCACCACCAGGGTGCGTCCGTCGCCCAGGCGCTCGAGCGCCGTCACGAACAGGCGCGCCTCGGGCTTGCCCACGATCTCCGCGCGGCCGCCCGAGGCGGTCTCCACCGCGGCCAGGATCGCCCCCGTACCCGGCCAGGGCCCGTCGGGCGTGGGCAGGGTGGGGTCGCGCCCGGTGGCCAGGAGGTCCGCGCCGCGGTGGACCGACAGCGCGGCGCAGCGCAGGTCCGCGTAGCAGACGTCGTCGGTGCCGCCGACGACCACGGTGTCGGCGCGCGAGGCCAGGTCGGTGCCGTTGACCAGCCTCAGGCCGGCCTCGCTCACGTGCTTGCGCAGCGCCGCGGAGCCGATCACGTAGGCCGTGCGCCCGCTGCGCGTCTCCGCCAGCAGGTGCTGCACGGCGCCCCCGACCGTCACGACGTCGGCCAGCGAGGCCTTGACGCCCATGCCCCACAACCGGGTCACGTGGTCCTCCCCGGCGTGCCAGGAGTTGTTGGTGGCGAAGACCACGCCCTTGCCGGCGTCCCGCAGCGCGGCCACCGCCTCGACCGAGCCGGGTATCGGGTCGTCGCCCAGCCACACGCAGCCGTCGAGGTCGAGGATCACCTGGTCGTAGCGGCTCAGAAGGGGGGAGAGGGTGGACACGGCCTGCGCCTGATCGTAGTCCTGGCTACCCTGGCGCCCCATGCGCCGCCTGGCCGCCCTCCTGCTGGTGCTCGCGTCCCTCGGGGCGGCCGCCTGCGGCGACGACGAGGACACGGCCCAGAACAACCTGATCCCGAAGAAGCAGGCCGGCGCCGAGAGCGACACCGAGGCGCCGGCGAGCGCCGGGGCCTGCAAGGAGGTCGAGACCCCGCGCCCGAGGCCCGACGGCGACGAGGAGAAGCCCACCTCGCGGCTGGACGAGGCCAAGACCTACGAGGTCACGATCGCGACCAACTGCGGGTCCTTCACGCATCACCGTCGACCAGAAGACCTCGCCGGCCACCGCCGCCTCGTTCGTGTCGCTCGCCCGGAAGGGATTCTTCGACGGCACCGTGTTCCACCGCATCGTGCCCGGCTTCGTGATCCAGGGCGGCGATCCCACCGGCACGGGCTCGGGCGGCCCGGGCTACTCGACGGTGGACAAGCCGCCCGCCGGCACCAAGTACACGAAGGGCGTGGTGGCGATGGCAAAGGCCGGGCCGGAGCCCGCCGGGCACGGCGGGCAGCCAGTTCTACGTGGTCACCGGCGAGGACGCCGGCCTGCCGCCCGACTACGCGCTGCTGGGAAAGGTCACCAAGGGGCTCGACGTGACCCAGAAGATCGGCGAGCTTGGGGACCCGGCCACCGAGATGCCGCTTCAGACCGTGGCGATCGACACGGCGAAGGTCAGCGAGCGCTGACGCTCACGGCGAGCGTCAGCCGCCGCCGGCCGCTCTCTGCGCCTGCATCCTCGCCTGGCGCCGGCGGCCGAAGAAGGTGAGCACACCGAGGGCGGCGGCCACGATCAGCAGGCCCAGCAAGCAGGCCACCCAGCAGGCCCACACCTCCGAAGGGCAGGGCGATCAGCTCGGCGAGGCCGTAGCCGACGGCCACGAGCAGCAGGACGAGGGCGAGCAGGAACAGGACCCCGCGGGCCCGCGGTCAGGAAGCTGGCTCCCGCGGGTGGGGCGATCAGTCCCATGACCCGCAGCAGGAAGAGCTGGCGGCTCGAGGGCGGGGCCTGGCCCATCTTCTCCACAGCGGCCTTCAGCTCGTCGGGGCGACGCTCGGCCAGCGCCATCGACGCCTTCATCATCTGGCGCAGCGCCGGGCGCTCCTGGGGGTGGCAGCCGGCCAGGGCCTCGTTGAAGTAGGCGCGGGCCTCCTTGGCGTCGTAGCGCTCCGCGGCGCGGGCGCCCGAGCAGGGCCTTCGCGGCCACGCGGTGCTTGGACTCGCCCTTGAGCTGGTCGTCCGTGCGGCTCTCCAGCTGCTGGATGGCCTGTAGGGCATCCGACCTGCACCTGCATCTTGATCTGCTTCTGCTTCTGCTTGGCCACGGCTGCGGAGTCTGCCAGAAGCGCGCGCGGGCTATAGGCGGGGCCTGGGGGGTCGATAGGGATCGCAGCATGTCCTCTCGCCAATTGCCGAAGCTCGGCCTCATCCTGCTCATCGCACTTCCTGACGGCCGTGGCGGCCGTCGCCGGCTTTCGCCACGACGAGGAGCAGCTCGACCGCGACCAGACGGGCCTGGCCGACAACGCGGCGGCGGTGATCACCCGCACCTTCGACGCGACCGGCGACAGGCTCGGCGACGTCGCCACCGGAGTCGGGGTCGACGCCGCGACCCCCGCGGGCGACTTCGCGCGCCTCGCCCGGCCACTCCTGTCGGAGAACGCCATCACGGCCGTGGCCTTCGCGCGCAAGGTGTCCGACGCGGACCGCCCGGCCTACGAGCGCTCGCGCCGCCGGCCGATCCTGGCCAGCCGGCTCCGCGGGGGCCGTGCGCTCCCCGCGCCGCTCCGAGTACTACGTGATCGACCGCGCCGAGCAGCTGCGGCCGCGCTTTCGCCTCGGCCTGGACACGGCACTGCTCCCCGACTCGGGCCGGACGGCCTACGAGGCGATACGCACCGGCGAGGCCAGGCTCACCGCGCCCACGCGGCTCTCCGGCGACGGCGGGATCGGGCTCGTGGCCTACGTACCCGTGTTCCACACGGGCACGGGCAACGTCCCGGAGCGAGTCGAGGACCGCCTGGGCGTGCTCGCGGGCTTCACCATCGGCCTCTACGAGGCCAAGGGGCTGAACGCCGCGATCGGCGCCGCGCTGCCCGCCGGGTCCGACCTGCGCCTCACCGACGGGAACAGGGTGCTCGCACGTGGCGGCGGACATCTGGAGAAGCCGCTCACTCACCGTGTCTCGGTCGCGGGGAGGACCTGGACGCTCCAGGTGGGCCGGGGCGGTCGCGACGGGCTCGGCCTCGGGTGGGTGGCGATGCTCCTCGGCTCCGCCCTGACGGTTCTCATCGCGCTCATCGCCTTCCAGTCCTACCTCGGCGAGCGCCGCGCGCTCGACCTCGTCCGCCTGAGGATGACGCGAGCGCGACCGCGCGGAGGCCGAGGTGCGCCTCCAGTCGGAGATCACCGAGCACCTGCTCGAGGGTGTGATGCTCGTGCGCGAGGACGGCGTGATCGTCTACGTGAACCGCGCCTGGGAGACGATGTTCGGGTACACCGCCGACGAGGCGATCGCCGAGCACCACCGCGACCTGATCGGCGACCGCTCGGACGACGAGTGGCGCGACACGGTCAAGCAGGCGAGCGAGGGGCTGGCCAAGGACGGGTCCTGGGCGGGGGAGGGTCCCCATCGCCGCAAGGACGGCACCAAGCTGCGCACGAGCATCCACATGTCGCGCTTCCAGCACCCCGAGCACGGGCTGGTGTACGTGGCGCTGCAGACCGACGTGACCGAGCAGCGTGAGGCCAGCGAGGCCCTCGCCGAGGCCAAGGAGCGCTTCCGCCTGGCCTTCGCCGGGGCGCCGATAGGCATGGCGCTGGCCGACCTCGACGGACGCTTCGTGAGCGTCAACCAGGCCCTCTGCGACATCACGGGCTACCCCGAGGACGCGCTCCGGGGCAAGAACTCCGAAGAGATCACCCACCCCGACGACCGCGAGCTCTCGGCCGAGGTGCTCAACGACCTGCTCGAGGGCGAGATCGAGACCCACCAGGTGGAGAAGCGCTACCTGCACGCCGACGGTCACTCGGTCTGGGTCCACCTGAGCGCCACCATCCTTCGCAGCTCGCGCGGCGAGCCGATCAACTACCTGACCCAGGTGCAGGACATCACCGAGCGCCGGCGCTTCCACGAGCAGCTCAAGCACATGGCCGACCACGATCCGCTCACCGGCCTCCTCAACCGGCGCGCGTTCGAGCGCGAGCTCGACCTTCACGTGTCCCGCGCCGCCCGCTACGGCGCGGAGGGGGCCGTGCTGGTGCTCGATCTCGACCACTTCAAGTACGTGAACGACACCCTTGGGCACACCGCCGGCGACGGGCTGATCATCTCGGTGGCGCAGGGGCTGCAGGAGCGCCTGCGCGACACCGACGTGCTGGCCCGGCTCGGCGGAGACGAGTTCGCCGTGCTGCTGCCACGGGCCGACGAGGCCGAGGCCGTGGAGGTGGCAGAGGCGCTCGTGGCCCGGCTTCGCCAGGAGGCGGTTCCGGGGAGCCGTGGCCGCGGGCGGCGGGTGACCACCAGCATCGGGGTGGCCCTGTTCGAGCCCGAGCGCAAGCCCAGCAGCGAGGAGATCCTCGTGCACGCCGACGTGGCCATGTACGAGGCCAAGGAAGCGGGTCGCGACCAGTTCGTCGATCTACTCGAAGACCGAGCACCAGCTCGAGGGCATGAGGGCACGGGTCGACTGGGCGGACCGGATCCGAAGGGCGCTCGAGGAGGACGGCTTCGAGCTGCACCTCCAGCCGATCCTCGACCTGGCCACCGGGGAGGTCTCCCAGCACGAGGCGCTGCTGCGCATGCGCGGCGAGAACGGCGAGCTGATCCCGCCCGGCGCCTTCCTCGACGTGGCCGAGCGCTTCGATCTCATCCAGGACATCGACCGGTGGGTGGCCGCCAAGGCGATCTCCCTCATGGCCGAGCTGGGCGAGGACGGCCACGACCTGGCCATCGAGGTCAACGTGTCCGGGCGCTCGATGGGGGACGAGCGGCTGCTGGAGACGATCGAGGGGGCGCTGGAGGAGCACGACGTATCCCCGCACCGGCTCATCCTCGAGGTCACCGAGACGGCCGCCGTGGCCAACATCCCCCAGGCGCGCGCAGTTCGCCGACCGGCTGGGCGATCTGGGATGCCGCTTCGCGCTGGACGACTTCGGCGCCGGGTTCGGCTCCTTCTACTACCTCAAGCATCTGCCCTTCGACTACCTGAAGATCGATGGGGAGTTCGTGCGCAACTGCGTCGGCACGCCCACCGACCAGCTGGTGATCCAGGCGGTCGTTCAGATCGCCAGGGGCCTGGGCAAGCGGACCGTGGCCGAGTTCGTGGGCGACGAGGCCACCGTGGCGCTGCTTCGCCGCCACGGCGTGGACTTCGCCCAGGGCTTCCACGTGGGCGAGCCCGCGCCCGCGGGCGAGCTGCCGACGCCCGCCCCCGCGTAGCATCTGCGCATCGCGTCCAGCACCTATCAGCGCCCGCCCGCCCTCTCGGTGGTTCCGGAGCAGGAGGAGATCCTTCTGCGCGAGGCCGTCGCGGGCATCTGCTCGGGCTTCGGGCAGGCCTACACGCACCGCAAGGTCGAGGAGGGCGAGCCACCCACCGAGCTGTGGGACGCGCTCGCGGAGCGCGGGTATCTCGGCGTCAACGTGCCCGAGGAGTACGACGGCGGGGGCCTGGGCATGGCGGCGCTCTCGATGGTGGGGGAGGAGATCTCCGCCGCGGGCTGCTCGCTGCTGCTCATCGTCGTGTCTCCCGGCCATCGCCGGCAGCATCCTCACCCGGCACGGGAGCCCCGAGCAGAAGGACCGGTGGCTGCGCGGCATCGGGCGGGGCACCACCAAGATCGCCTTCGCGATCACCGAGCCCGACGCCGGCACCAACTCCCACAACCTCTCCACCTCGCTGCGGCGAGACGGCAAGCGCTTCCTGCTGAACGGGCAGAAGACCTACATCTCCGCGGTGGAGCACGCCGACGCGGTGCTGGTGGTGGCGCGGCTGCGCAACGCCGACGGCACGCTCGGCCTGCCCGGGCTGGCCATCGTGGACGTCGACGCCCCGGGCTTCACCCGCACGAAGATCCCGATGCCCCACATCGGGCCCGACCACCAGTGGCAGCTCTTCTTCGAGGACGTCGAGGTCAGCCGAGGACCGCCTGGTCGGCGGGGAGCAGGGCGGGCTGGGCGCGGTCTTCGACGGCCTCAACCCGGAGCGGATCATGGGCGCCTCGGTGGCCGCCGGGGCGGGCGCGGCTGGCGCTGTCCCGGGCCGCGGACTACGCGCGTGAGCGCCGGGTGTGGGGGAGCCCGATCGGAACCCACCAGGGGGTGTCGCATCCGCTGGCGCAGGCCAAGATCGAGCTGGAGCTGGCGCGGCTGATGACCCAGAAGGCGGCCGTGCTCTACGACGCCCGCGCCAAGGGCGCGGGGGAGGCGTCGAACATGGCCAAGTACGCGGCGGCCGAGGCGGCGATCCACTGCGTCGACCAGGCGATACAGACGCACGGCGGCAACGGGTTCGCGCTCGAGTACGGGCTGTCGCAGATGTGGTGGGGGGTGCGGCTCACCCGCACCGCACCGGTCTCGCGCGAGATGGTGCTCAACTACGTCGCCGAGCACTCCCTGGGGCTCCCGAAGTCCTACGGGCCCGGCTTTGCCTGAGTGAGCTTCTACGTCCCGGAGGGGCGGCGCTACGCGGCCACCGAGCTGACCCGCGGCCCGTGGGACCCGAACAGCCAGCACGCGGGGCCCCCGTGCGCGCTGCTGGGGCGCGAGATGGACCGCGCCGGCGCGATCGAGGGCGCGCGCGTCACGCGGGCGAGCTTCGAGATCCTGCGCCCGGTGCCGATCGCCCCGCTCACGGTGAGCGCCGAGGTGGTGCGACCGGGCCGCAGCGTCGAGCTGGTGGAGGGCGTCCTGCGGCACGACGACACGGAGATCCTGCGCGCGCGGGCGTGGCGGATGCGAACCGAGCCGGTGACGCTCGATCCCCCCGCGCCGGCGGAGGACCCGCCGCCCGGGCCCGAGGCCGCCGAGCCGCGGCCCTTCTTTGAAACCGGGCACGAGACCGGCTACCACAGTGCCATGGAGGTGCGCTTCCTCTCCGGCGGCTACCTCGATCCGGGGCCCGCGCGTGCCTGGATGAGGATGCGCGTGGCGCTCCTGGAGGGGGAGGAGCCCAGCCCTCTGGAGCGCGTGCTGGTGGCCGCCGATTCGGGCAACGGGGTGAGCGCGCCGCTGGACTACCGGCGCTATCTGTTCATCAACGCCGACCTCTCCGTGGCCCTGCGCCGCCTCCCGGAGGGGGAGTGGGTGCTCCTGGACGCGGTGAGCCACGCCGAGCCCGACGGCGTCGGGCTCTCGGACACGCTGCTCGCCGACGAGCGGGGCCCCCTGGGCAGGGCTACGCAGAGCCTCCTGGTGGCCGAGCGGAAAGGGGAGGCGCATCCTCGCCGTCGTGACACCGCTGGCCTCGTGCTTGGCCTTCGCGCCGTCGAGCCTGAACCCCGAGCGGGCGTAGAAGGCGCGGCCCTGGGCGTTGCGCAGGAAGACCCACAGGGTCACGTCCTCCCAGCCCTCGGCAGCCAGGCGGCCGAGGCTCTCGCCCAGCAGCGCGCGCCCCACGCCGGAGCCCCACCGCGACGGCTCGACGTAGGTGGCGGCGATCTCGGCGGTGCCTTGAGCGGCGTCGGCGTCGCGGCTGGGCGCCGCGGTCGAGCAGAAGCCCGCCAGCGCCCCGCCGGCGTCCTCGCTCACGAGCGTGCGCGTCAGGGACCCGGCCAGCGCGTCGCGCCAGAAGTCCTCGCGGTGGCCCACGGAGAGGTCGGCGAGCAGCTGGGCGGGCACGATGCCCCGGTAGGCGGCCCGCCAGGCCCGCACGTGCAGCTCGGCGATCGCGCGGGCGTCCCCGGGCTCCGCGTCGCGTGGCGGCCGGTCAGCCATTGCCGATGCGCGCCTCCTCGAGGTCGAGGTCGTACTCCACGCGGCGGCGCACCTCGTCGGTTATCCGGCCGCCGTCGCGCAGCGAGCGCAGCGTCGCGCGCTGCGCTCCGATCACGTCGGCCATGAAGCGCTGGTAGGTCTCGGCGCGGGCCTCGTAGTCGAAGTCGTCCCCGTCGGCGCCGGGACTCGCGCCGTCCTCGATTCGCGACGCGAAGCGCCGGCGGCGGTAGTCGAAGAGCCTGCGGGTGCGATCGATCGTGTCCGGGCTCACCCAGTCCTCGTCCGCCAGCTCGTCGATCCGGTCGACGGCGGCGTAGGCGATCTCGATGCGGGCGGCCAGCTCCTCGTCCTGGTCGGCGGTGTCCTCCTCGATCCCCAGGCCGTGGATCAGCGCGGGCAGCGTGAGGCCCTGGCCGACCAGGGTCGCGAGGATCACCGCGAAGGCGAGGAAGATCACCAGGTCGCGCTCGGGGAACGGGCCGCCGGCGTCGGTCTGGAGGGGGATCGCGAGCGCCGCTGCAAGGGAGACCGAGCCGCGCATGCTGCTCCACGCGACCAGGGTCGTGTGGCTCCAGGGGAGAGCGGGGTCGTGCTCGCGGATCCTGCGCGAGAGCCGCCGCGGGAGGTAGGTGAGCACGTACACCCAGACGATGCGCACGCAGGATGACCACGGCGCTCACCAGCACCGCGTAGCCCAGCAGGGTGCCCGCCGAGCGTCCGCTCAGGTTGTCGAGCACCACGCCCATCTGCAGGCCCACCAGCACGCACAGGACCGCGTTGAGCAGGAACTGCAGCAGCTCCCAGATGGCCGACAGCTGGATGCGGGTGGTGTGCGTGGTGAGCTCGGAGGCCTGCCACCCCAGCCACACGCCGGCCGTGACCGCCGCCAGCACGCCCGACACGCCCAGCTCCTCGGCGGGCAGGTAGGCCGCGTAGGCCGTGAGCAGGGAGATGGTGATCTCCGTCAGCGGGTCCTCGACCCGGCGGCGGACGGCCGCGATCACGTACCCGACCGCCACTCCGATGGCCACCCCGCCGATGCCGGTCAGCAGGAACTTCGGGCCGGCCTCCACGAGCGAGAAGCTGCCGGTCACCACCGCTGCGACCGCGAACTTGTAGATCACCAGCGCCGTCCAGTCGTTCGTGAGGTTCTCGCCCTCCACGATCGTCAGCACGCGGCGCGGCACCTGGAGGCGGCGCAGGATGGCCGCGGGGGCCACGGCGTCGGTGGGGGAGACGATGGCGCCGAGCACGAAGGCCACTGGCCAGTCCAGCCCGATGGCGTGGTGGGCCACGAAGGCGACCGCTGAGCGTGGTGGCGCCCACGAGGCCGATCGCGAGGAGGCCGATGGGCCGCGCGTTGGCGCGCAGCTCGCGCAGGTTGGAGAAGAACGCCGCCGCGTAGAGCAGCGGAGGGAGGAAGATCAGCAGGACGAGGTCGGGGTCGAGCTCGACCTCGGGCGCACCCGGGTATCAGCCCGATGCCGAGCCCTCCGACCACGAGCAGGATCGGGTAGGGAACGCGCACCAGGCGGGCCACGACGGCCAGCCCGGCTACGGCGATCAGGAGACCGAGTACGACTAGCTCGAAGTGCTCCAACGGGAGTTGAGACTAGAGCGGCGTGGCCGTGTCGTCGGTGGCCGCGCTCAGCGTCTCGAGCGAGCGACGCAGCAGCCTCGACACGTGCATCTGCGAGATCCCGATGCGGCTGGCGATCTCCGACTGCGTGAGGTCCTCCTGGAAGCGCAGGCGCAGGATCTCGCGCTCGCGCTCGGGCAGAGCGGCCAGCGCCGGGGCCACCGTGGGCCGCCACTCCGCCAGCTCGTACTGCGGATCCTCCTTCCCGAGGCGCTGTCCGAGGGTGTTCTCGTCCTCGGCGTCCCCGCCGGGCTGGGGCGAGTCGAGGCTCATGGGGGAGTAGGCGCCGGCGGCGTGCATCGCCTCCAGCACCTCCTCGACCGGGTGTCCCGTGCTCTCGGCCACGTCGCGCGGGGTGGGGGAGCGACCCAGCTCGGTGGCGAGGCGCTCGACGGCGTCGTTGACCTCCATCACGCGCTCCTGCAGGTAGCGGGGCACGTGCATGCCCCAGCCCTTGTCGCGGAAGTGGCGCTTGAGCTCGCCGACGATGGTGGGCACCGCGAAGCGCGCGAACGCGCCCGCCTCGGGCCGGTAGCGGTCGATCGCCTTGATCAGCCCCAGGCTCGCGACCTGCTCCAGATCGTCGGACGACTCGCCGGAGTTGCGGTAGCGCGAGGCCAGGCGCCTGGCCAGCGGGAGGTGGTGCTCGATGAGCTGCGCGCGCGCCTCGGCGTCGCCGTCGCGATAGCGCCGGAGTGCCTCCTGCTCGTCGAAGCCGCGGCCGGCGGCGGTCTGCTGCATACGCACCTCAGCTTACGCACCGCGGTGGCGTGGGCCAAGGACCACCTCAGGGTCCGAGACGCGCCGGTTCGAACGCCGCCAGCTCACCCGGCCACGAGCCGCCCGAGAGCGCCTCGGCCACGAGCTCGGCGGTGAGCGCGGCGTGCAGGATGCCCACTCGCCCGTGTCCGGTGGCGAGCGCGACGCCGGGCACGGCCGACGGCCCCACGATCGGCCTGCCGTCCGGGCTCGCCGGCCTCAGCCCGGCACGGGCGCCGAGGAAGGGCAGCCCCTCGACGGCCGGAAGGAACCCCGCGGCGTTGGCCAGGATGGCGCGCACGGAGCCCGCCCGCGGGGCGTCCACGAACCCGGCCCGCTCGCGCGTGGTTCCCACCCACAGGGTCCCGTCGCGGCGCGGCGCCACCGAACCGCCGGCCGAGCGGATCACGCGCCGGCACGGGGGCCTCTGCCTCGCGTCGAGCAGCACGCTCTCGCCGAGCACCGGCTCCACCGGCGGGGCGTGCTCCCCCAGGAGGCCTCCCGACCAGGCGCCGGCCGACACCACCGCCTGGCCCGCATGGAGTGACCCGCCCCCGGCCAGCTCGGCGCGGACGCCCGCGGCTGCGGTCACACGCGGTCACCTCGACCCCCGCCGACACGCGCGCGCCGGCGAGCTCGCAGGCGCGCACGAGGGCGTCGACCAGCTCGTCCGTGTTCACGCTCGCGCCCGCCGGGAGCCACAGCGCGGTCGAGCCGGGAGCGATCCCCGGCTCGAGGTCGTGCAGGTCCTCCTCGGAGAGGCGCTCGTGGGGGAGGCCGAACGCCGCCGCCCCCTCCGCCGCGGCCTCCACGAAGGGCGCATCGGAGTCGCGCGCGCAGCAGCCGCAGCTCGCCACGCACCTCATACCCGCCCGCGGTGCCCGTGGCCTCCTCGAGCTCCGCGGCAAAGCCGGCCCACGCCTCGAGCGCCCGGCGGTTGAAGGCGCCGAGCGCGCCCGTCCACTCGGCGGGCTCGGTGGGCGACAGCATGCCCGCGGAGGCGGCCGTCGCACCGCCGCCCGGGCGTCCGCGGTCCACCACGTGGACCGTCATGCCGCGGCGCGCGCACCGCCAGGCGATCGAGAGACCCAGCGCGCCGGCTCCCACCACGAGCAGGTCGTCGTTCGTCGCCACCGCGGGATCATGGCGCGCGCGCCGAGACGGCGCCCGTGACGCGTAGGCTCAGGGCCATGGCTTTCGAGGCCCAGACCCGGCCCGAGCGCTTCGACCCCGCGAGCTTCTCCACGTTCCGGTTCCTGTCCTGGGACCTCGGGGAGGACGGCGAGATCCGGCTGCGCTACGCGCTCGACGACGCCGTGTTCTTCGAGGAGCGGGTCACGGTGCCGGTGCCGGCGGAGGTGAGGTCGGAGCGCTGGGAGGCGGCGCAGGCGCTGACCGGCCTGCTTCACCTCGTGGCGGGGGTGAGCTACTTCAAGACCGCGGCCCCGCCCGGCGTGTCCGTGGAGGGTCCCGCACCGCCGCCCGCCGTGGCCGCGCTGCTCGAGAAGCTCTACTCGCTGGGGCTGGCCGAGTTCGCCTTCACCAACGGCCTGGAGGGTCCGCCCGCCCCGTCGTTCGCGTCCGGCGAGCCGGGCCGTCCCGTGAGGCTGCGCCCGGGCGCGGCGCCGCTCGTGCCGGTGGGCGGCGGCAAGGACTCGGTCGTGGCCTTCGAGGCGCTGCGCTCGGCCGGCGCGGCGCCGACCCTCTTCTCCGTCGGCGACCCCGTTCCCATCCGCGAGACCGTCCGGGTGTCCGGCCTCCCGCGGCTCCAGGCCACGCGGCGGCTGTCGCCGAACCTCGGCGGCCTCAACGACGCCGGGGCGCTCAACGGGCACGTGCCGGTCACCGCCGTCGTCTCGTGCATCGCCGCCGTGACCGCGGCGCTCAACGGCTGTGGACGCGTGGTCATGGCCAACGAGCGCTCCGCCTCGGAGGGCAGCCTCGACTGGCACGGCACGCCGGTCAACCACCAGTGGAGCAAGGGCATCGAGTTCGAGCGGGCGCTGCGCGACGCCATCGCCGGCCTCGTCGCGGGACTCGAGTACTTCTCGCTCCTGCGGCCGGCCTCGGAGCTCGCGATCGCTCGCGCCTTCTCGCGCCTGCCCGCCTACCACGGGGTGTTCACGAGCTGCAACACGGTGTTCCGGCTGGACGAGGAGCGCCGCGGGGCGGGGTGGTGCGGGCGCTGCCCGAAGTGCCGGTTCGTGTTCCTGGCGCTCGCGCCGTTCATGTCGCGGGCGGCGCTCGTCGAGGTCTTCGGCCGCGACCTGCTGGACGAGCCCGACCAGTACGAGGGCTTCGCGGCGCTCGCGGGCGTCCACGCGCACAAGCCGTTCGAGTGCGTGGGGGAGGAGGAGGAGGCCATGGCCGCCTTCCGGATGCTCGCCGGGCGGCCGGAGTGGGCCGGAGCGGCCATCGTCGCCCGCTTCGACCGCGAGGTGCTGGCCTCCCTGGGACCGGGCGTGGGCGATCCGGAGCGGGTGCTCGAGCCGTCGGGCGACCACGAGGTCCCCGAGGACCTCCTACCTGCTTTGCATGCGGCTCTCCGAGCTTGAGGGCAGGCGCGTAGGGATCTGGGGCGCGGGCCGCGAGGGCCGCGCGGCCGCCGCCGCCGTGGAGCGCGCGGGGGGGCAGGTGGAGGTGGTGGCCACCGACGATGTGCCCGGGGACGTGGGCCGCCTCGGCGACTGCGACGTGGTGATCCGCTCGCCCGGGGTCAGCCGCCACCGTCCCGAGGTCGCCCGCATGGCGGAGGAGGGCGTGGTCATGACCACCGGGACCGACCTGTTCTTCGCGGAGCCGCGCACGGCCACGGTGATCGGCGTGACCGGCACGAAGGGCAAGAGCACCACCTCGGCGCTGATCGCGCACCTGCTGCGGGCCGCCGGGCGCCTCGGCCGAGCTGGGCGGCAACATCGGCCTGCCGCTGCTCGACCTGCTCACGCGCCCCGAGCCGGGCTTCTACGTCGTGGAGCTCTCGAGCTTCCAGATCTCCGACCTCCAGCGCGGACCCGACGTGGCGGTCCTGCTCAACCTCTATCGCGAGCACCTCGACTGGCACGGCAGCGAGGAGGCCTACGTCGCGGACAAGCTGCGCCTGGCCGCCCTGCCCGGCGTGAGGGTCGCGGTCGTGAACGCCCGCGACGAGCGTCTGGCCGCGGCGGTCGGGCCGGGCGTCGAGCTGCGGGTGTTCGGGGACGGTGAGCCCCCGTCGGTGGAGGGCACGGCGCTCCGGGGCGAGCACAACCGGCTGAACCTCGCGGCCGCGCTGGCGGCGGTCGAGGCGGTGGGGGTGGCCGTCGGCGACCTGGCCGAGGCCATGGAGTCCTTCGAGGCGCTTCCCCACCGTCTGGAGGTGGTCGCCGAGCGGGACGGGGTCACGTGGGTCAACGACAGCATCGCCACGACTCCCGAGGCCACGGTGGCCGCGCTTGCAGGCCTTCGCCGACAGGCCGGTGACGCTGATCGCGGGGGGCTTCGACCGGGGCCAGGACTACGCGGGCCTGGGGCGTGCCATCGCCGCGCACGCGCCGGGGGTGTCGCTGATCGCGCTTCCGGAGACGGGCGCCAGGCTGGCGTCCGAGGTGCCGGACGCCGTTCACGCCGGGGACCTGGAGGAGGCCGTGGAGCTCGCGGCCGCGAGCACGCCGGCGGGTGGGCTCGTCCTGCTGTCGCCGGCCGCGCCGAGCTTCGGCGCCTTCCGGGACTTCGAGGAGCGCGGCGAGTCCTTCCGGGACGCGGTGTCGAGGCGCGCTGGATAGGTCAGTCGACCGGGGGGTCGCCGTGCCTGGGCTCGCGGCCGAGCTGCGTCGCCCGGGTGAGGGAGCCGGTCCCGAAACGCCCGCGCACATCGTCGATCACGGCGTCGAGGTCGGTCCCGTCGCCGGCGTCGAAGGGCAGCGCGAGCTGCACGACGCCGCGCTCGCCGTCGAGGTTCGTGACGGTCACGCCCACGAGCGTGAGACCCCGGGCGTCGATGAGCGACCTCGCCGCGCTCAGCAGCTGCCTGAGCGCCCGGAGGATCGTCCGGGTGGCGGCGGTCGCCCGCGGCAGGGTCTGCGACCGGGTGGCGCGCGTGTAGTCGTCGAATCGCAGCCGCAGCGCCACGGTGCGCCCGACGCGGCCGGCGGCGCGCATCCGGCGGGTCACGCGGTCCACGAGCCCGACCAGCACCGAGTCGAGGGCCTCCGGCGTCCTCGACGAGCGCCCGAGCGCCGACTGCGCGCCGAACGAGCGCCGGCGCCGGCGCGTGCGCGGCGGCCGGTGCTCGCGGTTGTGGGCGAGGGCGTGGAGGCGGCGCCCCGCCGCGCGACCGAGGATCGCCACGAGCGCCGGCTCGGGCACCTGGGCGATGTGGGCCACGGTGGTGATGCCCCGGTCGTGCAGGCGGGCCGCCGTCGCCGGGCCGACGCCCCAGATCCGCTCCACCTGCAGCGGGTGCAGGAAGGCCAGCTCGCGCCCGGCGGGGATCACGAGGAGGCCGTCGGGCTTCGCCTCGCCGCTGGCCACCTTCGCCACGGCCCTCGACGTGGCCACCCCGACCGTGATCGGCAGCCCGACCCGCTGGCGGACCTGGCGGCGCAGGCGGACGGCGATGTCCCGCGGCGACCCCGAGATCCGCCGCAGCCCGCGGACGTCGAGGAACGCCTCGTCGATCGAGATCTTCTCGACCACCGGCGAGGTCTCCGCGAACACCTCGAAGGTCGCGCGGCTGGCCTCGACATAGGCCGGCCAGCGCGGCTCGACCACGATCGCCTGCGGGCACAGGCGCCGGGCGAGGCCGGCGCCCATCGCCGAGCGCACCCCGTACGCGCGCGCCTCATAGCTCGCGGCGAGCACGACGCCGGGTCCGACGAGAACGGGCCGGCCGCGCAGCCGCGGGTCGTCGCGCTGCTCGACCGAGGCGTAGAACGCGTCGAGGTCGGCGTGGAGGATGGTGGCCTCCCTGGGCACGAACGTATGTTCGCACCAGGCCTGGACGGACGCGTTCCGCCCACCGAGTTGACATAACGGACCTTATCGAGCACACGATGTGGCGCTCTGGGCGCGTCGAGCACCCTTGTCCCTGACGCCGCCCAGGGTTTCGGCGTCTACAGCCGCATCTAGGACAGATTTCTGGGCCGCGGCGAGCGCCATCAACCCTTCACAGGTCCCGGATATTCCGCACCCTGCGTCGCGTTCTTGCCGCCCTGGGCGTCACCTTTCGGCCACAAGTCCGCGAATTCGGGCCTGTGTCGGCTTCGTGGTCCGCCGCGGCCGCGGCACGGGCTCGACGGCGGCTACTTCTCCGTCGCCTTGACCACCATCGCGGCGAAGACCACCTGCACCGGCAGCCGCGCCCACAGCAGCCAGCGAGGGATGTTCGGCAGGCCCTTGATCTGGTCGGGATTGACCGCCATGTGCACGTTCGCGGGGAAAACGGCCACCAGGAGCGCCAGCAGGCCCCAGCGAGCGGGCTTCTGAAGGCCCGGCGTGAGCACGCCAAGCCCGCCCGCCAGCTCCGCCGCGCCGCTCACCAGCACCATCTCGCGGTGCGCCGGGATGTACGGCGGCATGATCGCCTCGTACGCCTTGGGCTTGAGGAAGTGCAGCACGCCGGTGAGGACGAACATGCCCCCGCAGAGGGCGCGCACCGGGCTCATCCGTCGGAGAAGGGCTGGATCGTCATTCCGTGGTCATGCTCGCGCATCCCGAGCTCGTATGCCGCGCCGGCGTCGACCGCGAGGCTGAGCGCCGGGCGCCCCGGCCGCGACACCGCGAGCTGCATGTCGGAGATCGAGCAGTTCACCACGTGGTGCTCGGAGCCGTCGGGATCGGCGTAGACCCAGCCGGCGAAGCGCCCGCGTTCGGCGCCGACGGTCCCCTGCACGGTCATCCCGTCGCCGGTGAGCACGAACTCGCAGCCCTCCGGCGTCTCACGCACCTCGGTGGTGCGCACCTTCGCGGGGCCCCCGAGGCGATGGCGCTCCCCGCCGAGGCTGAGCACGGCGTTGGCGATCCACGGCGTGGTCACCGGGCCGAGCTTGATGCGCCCGATGGCGGCGTCGAACCAGGCGTCCTCGTGGCCGGTGAAGCCCGCGCCGTGCATCCAGATCCAGCGCTCGGCGTGCTGGGCGCCCCAGTTGTGGCCCACCATCCCCTTCCAGCCGTCCAGCTCCACGCTGTGGCCGTCGATCTCGGCCACGCCGGAGAAACGCGCGTCGGGGTGCGGGCTCAGGAGCTTCGTGCGCGGCAGGGGCGCGCGGTACATCCAGTCCTTGGGCAGATGGAAGAACGGCTCGGCGTCTCCGGCCAGGGAGAGCTCCCAGCGGGCGGTCCGCCCCTCCCCCTCCGCCGAGCCCCGGACCGAGACGGGCGTGAAGGCGGCGTCGCCCATGCCGATGTAGCCCCCCGGCGGCACCTGGACGTCGCCGAAGGTCTGCTTGACGGCGCGCGGGCCGTCGGGCCCGAACAGCGTGAACCACAGCGAGCCCATGGGGTCCGCCCCGGGCCGCTTGTGCACCGTGTAGCGAATCCAGAGACCTACGGCCTCGCTCGGGTGGCAGGCCTTCAGGTAGAAGCTCTCGTAGTGCCCGGCGCCTCTCGGCACGCTCGGAAACCTGGCGCTGGTCCGCTCGGCGACCATGAGGCCCGACCCTAACGCCCTGCTAGAACGAGAGGGAATGCCAGACGATCCCGTACTCCTGATCACCGGCGCCAGCACGGGCATCGGCGCCGCCACCGCCCGGCACGCGGCGCGAGAACGGCTGGCGGCTGGTCCTGGCCGCCCGGTCGCAGGACAAGCTGGACGACCTGGCCGAAGAGCTCGGCGACGATCGCGCAATGGCCGTGCGCTGCGACGTGACCGAGTGGAGCGACCAGCAGGCGGCCGTGGCGGCGGCGCTCGAGCGCTTCGGCCGTCTCGACGCCTTCTACGCCAACGCGGGCTTCGGCGCCGCCCGGGGCTTCCTCGAGGAGTCGGTCGAGCACTGGCGCTCGATGGTGGACACCAACGTCTACGGCTGCGCCCTCTCCATCCGCGCCGCCCTGGGGCACTTCCGCGAGCAGAACGCGGGCCACATGCTGCTCACGGGTTCGGTCGCCGGCCGCAAGGCCCTGCCCGGCTCGCTCTACTCGGCCACCAAGTGGGCGGTCACGGCCATGGGCGAGTCGCTGCGGGCCGAGGTGGCCGACACCCCGATCCGGGTCACGCTGATCGAGCCCGGGATGGTCGACACCCCCTTCTTCGACGAGCCCAAGGAGGGCGTGCTGCAGGCCGACGACATCGCCCGTGCGGTGATCTACGCCCTCTCGCAGCCCCCCCACGTCGACGTGAACGAGATCCTCGTAAGGCCTGTCAACCAGGGCGCCTGAGCGCTCAAGCTCAGGCCCGCCGGACCGATAGGAAGTCGTAACGGCACGGGCGCATGCGCGTCCGCACACACGACGGCGAACGGTTCCGGTGACGGTGGCGCGATCAAGGACGAATCAGGCGGCTCTCCCGGCAAGGCTCCGGCGGCGAATCGTCGCGTGTGAGGCGGGCTTCTCGCTCGTCGAGCTTCTCATCGCGATGTCGATGTTCGCCTTCGTGCTGGGCGCCGTCCTCGTGCTCCTCGACGTGACCAGCAAGGGAGCGGTGAACGACCAGGAGCGCAACACCGCCCTCAACGAGGACACCGTGGCGCTCCAGCTGATGGTCCGCGAGCTGCGCCAGGCCCGCGCCGTCGTCGGGCCCACCAGCGGCAGCACGTCGAACTACATGGACGTCGCTCGTGCGAATCGCCGGGCGTCGACCGGCGGGTGCTCTACCTCTGCGACGTGCCCTCCGCGGCAGCGGGCCTGCAGAGGTGCATGCGCTATGAGTTCGCGGCAGGCTCGCCCTCGGCGCCCGGCACCTTCCCCGTCGGCGCGGAATCGCGCGTCGCGATCGATCGTCTCGTCAACGGCACCGTCGCCGACCCGGTGTTCACCGAGCTGTCGAGCCCCGCCGGGCCGGCGTCGCGGCCCAGCTACGGCCAGGCGACGATCAAGACGCCGGGCCGTGGGGAACGGACCACCGGCTACCGGCACCAGGTCGTGCTCAGCGACGCCTTCCACATCCGCAACCTGGACCTGGCGCGGTAGCGTGCTCGAGAAGGCGGCCACCACGGAGGACGGCTTCGCGGTAGCGGAGATGCTGGTGGCGATCATGGTCATCTCGCTCGCGGTGATGGCCCTGGTCTCGGTCTTCGACGGCTCGCGCCGGCTCGCGACCAACGCCGAGAAGCACGACGTCGCGTCGGCGATGGGAAACCGGGAGCTCGAGCGCGTCACCGCGCAGCCCTGGAAGAAGGTCGCGTTGAGCACGGCGCCGACCGCGGGCACCACGGATCCCGACGATCCCGACTACTACGTCTCGGGCGGACCGTGCGGCGGGCCGGGGCTCCCCGCGTCATCGCCCTGTTACCGCTACGACTGGGCTGACGCCACCAAGGTCGAGCCCCTCGTCGTGGACTCCACCGATGGAGACACCACGCCGAACCCCCAGACGTGGACGGCTCCCGCGCCCGGAGGCGGAACGCGCCTGAGCGGCAAGGTCTATCGATACGTCACGTGGGTCAACGACCCGAACTGCCTGAGCGCTACGTGCGGGGGTCCTGGCGTCTACAAGCGGGTGCTGGTGGCCGTGACCGTCAACGGCGTGGGCAAGCCCACCGTGGTCACCACGCTGATCCAGAACGGAGCGGGAGGAACGATCAGGAACCCGCTCGCCAACGACGCCACCTGTCTCGACGGCGGGAGCCCGGTCCCATGCACCAACTGATTCGGCGCGAGGACGGGACGGTCCTCCCGGTCGCGATGCTGACGCTGGTGGTGCTGGGCATTCTCTCCGCGGTGATCGCGGCGAGCGCGATGAACGCGAGCACGACCTCGAACCAGCGACCGCAACGCCAAGGCGGCCCTCGCCGCCGCCAACGCAGGCGTTCAGGCTGCCCGCTACCGCCTCAGCCGAACGCCGACCCAGACGCAGTCTGCCTCCGACGCCCAGTGCTTCACCACGACCTGGGTCTCGCCCACCGGGGGAGTCTGTCCTCCCCAGACGGAGTCGCTGGGCAACGGCGCCAGCTACACCTACCGGGTGAGCCCCGCGCTCGCACCGACGGACGGCTGCACGGGCCTCTGGGTGCAGGCCGCCGCCGGCAGCAACGTCGACCAACGCTGCGTCACCGCGACCGGCACCGTCAACGGCGTGACCCGGCGGGTGCAGGAGCGAGTCGTCGGCTACGAGTTCGTGTGGCCCAACGGGATCCTCGCGCTCGGCACCATGACCACCTCGGGAACCCTCACGATGAGCGGCGAGATCTTCGCCAACGGCAACCCCAACCTCAACGGCACGAGCCTGACCGGCACGCTGCATTACAACCAGGGCTCGACGGTGAGCAACTTCACCTGTGGCGCCGGGTGCTCGCAGGTCGCCGAGCCGCCGCCGATCTCCCCCTTTACCGCGCCGGCGGTCAACGACCAGGAGTACGCGGACGCTCGCGCCAGCAACAACAACGCGGCCATCACCGGGGCGTTCGGCGGCAATTGGGACCCGACCGACTACGAGGTCACGGGCGGGGGCGCGGGCAGCTCCGGCAGCCCCGTCGTGATCCCGAGCGGCACCTACTACTTCTGCGACATCAGGCTGACCAACCCCGCCTACTTCACGCTTGCCGCGGGCGCCCAGGTGCGGTTCTTCATCGACTCGCCCGACCGCGCCGGGAGCGGATGCCGATCGAACAAGGGGAACCTCATCGCCAGCAACACGATGTCCTTCCAGAATCCTTCCGGCGATCCACTCGCGCTGCGCTTCGACTTCTACGGCGAACCCGGCGCCTCCAACCCATCGCCCCAGGTCACCTTCACCAACAACGTCGACACCACCGTGGACCCGTTCGCCGGGCTCATCTTCGCTCCCAACTCGAGGTTCACGACCACCAACAACACGGTCATGAGCGGGAGCGTCGTCGCCCGCCGCGTCACCTCCTCCAACGACCTCACGTTCACCGGGGACGCGGGTGACGTCGGGGCCATGCGCGCGTACTACCCGAGCTCCTGGCACGAGTGCCCCCCGAGTCCCAGCGGGCCGGACCCGGGGTCGGGCTGCTACTAGCGGTCTGGCGCGCGGGCGTACCCTCGGCAGGGTGTCGTCGCCCGAGTGGCCCCACATCTACGCCCACCTCGACATGGACGCCTTCTACGTGAGCGTCGAGCTCCAGCGGCGCCCGGAGCTGAGGGGGCTGCCGGTGGTGGTGGCCGGCAGCGGTCCGCGCGCGGTGGTGACCACCGCGAGCTACGAGGCGCGGCGCTTCGGCGTCTTCTCCGCCACCCCCGCGTCGCGGGCGCGGCGCCTGTGCCCCCAGGCGGTGTTCGTCGCGCCCGACTTCGTGCACTACCGCGAGCGCTCGGGCGAGGTGATGGCGGCTCTGCGGGCCCAGGTCGACCGCGTCGAGGTCGTGGGGCTCGACGAGGCCTACCTCGACCTGTCCGACCTCGAGCGCCCCAACGCCGCCGCCCGGCGGATCAAGGCGGCGGTGCGCGACGCCACCGGGCTGGCCTGCTCGATCGGGATCGGGCCGAGCAAGCTGGTGGCAAAGGTGGCCTCCGACGCCGACAAGCCCGACGGATTCCTCGCCCTGACCGCGGAAGAGGCGCGGCAGCGCTTCGCCGGCCACTCCCCCGGCCTGATCCCCGGGATCGGTCCCAAGAGCGTCGAGCGCCTGCTGGCCCGCGGCGTGGAGACGCTGGGGCAGCTGGGCGGCCTCTCGGACCCGGAGCTGGCGGAGTGGTTCGGCGGGCGCCTGGGGCCCCACCTGGGGCGGCTCGCGCGGTTCGAGGACGAGCGCCCGCTCGAGACCTCGCGGGTGCGCAAGTCGGAGTCGCGCGAGACGACCTTCGATTACGACCTGAGGGGCTGCGCGGCGCTCGAGCCGGTGCTCGAGGACCTGACCGGGCAGCTGTGCGACGACCTGGAGCGCCACGGGCGGCGCGGGCGCACCGTGGGGATCAAGGTGCGTCTGGACGACTTCTCGACCCACACCCGGGCGCGCACCCTCCCCCACCCCGTGGCCGAGGCGGAGGCGGTGCTGCCCGTTGCGCGGGACCTGCTGCGGCGTCTGGACCCGGTGCGTCCCGTGCGCCTGCTCGGCGTCCGGGTCGCGGGACTGGACTCAGAGCCCGAGCCCGCGCGCCCCCCCGGCGGGGAGGGCGCGCAGCTCGAGCTGTCGCTCTAGTGCCCTAGCGGTTGGTCCACACCGTGCCCGTCGAGCCGAAGCCCAGACGGCGCTTGGTGGCGTAGGTGAGGTCCCACTCGCGACCGGCGACGTAGGGGCCGCGGTCAATCACGGCGACCCGGACCGAACGTCCGCGGTAGCGGAAGGTCACCTTCGTGCCACAGGGGAGCGACTTGTGCGCCACACCGAGCGTGCTCGGGGTGAGCGTGCCGCCACAGCCGAGCTGGTTGCCGTAGAGGCCCGGCCCGTACCACGAGGCGTGGCCGGCGCGGTAGGAGTTGACCTTCCCGAGCCGGTCTCCCGCGCTCGAGCCCAGGCCGTCCGAACGCGAACGCAGGCGCAGCTTGTGGCTGCCCGCGGAGTCCGGGCGCCAGGACGCGCGGAAGCGGCCGCGGCTGCCGGTGCGGGTCGAGTCGACCGTGCGCCAGCGCCCGCGGGACGCGAGCTGGAGGGCCACCGAGCGACCCGGGGTGCCCGGCTTGAGGGTGCCCCGGACCACGACGGTGCGGCCGCCCAGCACGTGACGACGGGTCGCCCGTCCGGACAGGGCGGACCGCACGGTGATGCGCTTGGAGGCGCTGGCGTTCGCGCCGTCGCTCACCGCACGGAACGAACCCGAGCGCTTGGCCTTCGGCTTGAAGCTGAAGGTGCCGCCGTTGCCGGTCTGGGTACGCGCGAGCAGGCGGAAGCTTCCGCCGCGGCGCGCGTACTCCAGGCGCACGGTCTTGCCCTTCGTGCGGGGGGTCACGGCGCCGCTGATGCGAACGGAATCGCCGTAGTCGACGTTCTGGGAGCCGGCGCCCGACATCGTCACGGCGGACCTCGCCGTGGGGCTTTCGGGCGCTGCGGCGGCGTAGGCGCCGCCTGTGGTGGTGAACGCGGCAGCGGCGACGATCGCCGCCTGACCGCGCAGGGTCAGACTTGTCTTCATGCGAGCCTTTCCCGGCCCTGCCTACGGGGTTAGCTGACGGGCTCGCGTGCTCAGTAGACCCACCCGCGTCGTGCGTGTGCGTCGGTCGAAGCTCGCTACGGCCGGGTGGGCGCCTTGCGCCCCCGCGGCCGATTCGCCCCTGCCGCCCTCATCTCAAAGGCGGCGATGGTTCCCCCGTCCGCGCCCTTCATGAGCGCGGCTCGGCGTGGCCGAATCGAACAACCGTTCGTAGGTTAGGGAGCCGGAACGGCCCTACTGTGAGCCGCGTCACACGCCTGTATGGCCGCACGGGGCCTTGCAGGCGAGAGTATTTTGGACGGATGCCCGGAGATCGACTCACCGCACTCGACGCGTCCTTCCTGCACCTGGAGGACGCCTCGGCGCACATGCACGTGGCCTCCGTGATGATCCACGAGGGCGACCCTCCCCCCTACGACGAGCTGCTGGAGTCGATCGACCGCAGGCTGCACCTCGTGCCCCGCT
>CAVSWF010000004.1:0-258057 GCA_963731645.1 uncultured Thermoleophilaceae bacterium
GCGGCCGCGACCGCCGAGGGCGACCTGATGCCCCTGCCGGTGCTTCTCGCGCTGCTGCTGCTCCTTGCCGCCGGCGCGGCCTACGCGATCGTCGGGCGGACGCGCCGGAGCACGGCGAGCGGGCCCGAGGCCGAGCCGAACATCGCGATGGCCGCGGCGGCGCCGCCCGCGATGGCGCCGCCGCCCCCGTGGCGCCCGAGGCGCCCGCCCAGGTCGAGGCACCAGCCCGGGTCGACGAGCCACCGCCTCCGTGGGCTGCCCGACGACGTGTTCGCCGAGCCTGCTCCGGGGGCCGAGCCGGAGCCTGAGGCAGAGCCCGAGCCCCAGCTGACTTCCGAGCCCGAGGCTCAAGCTCAGGATGAGGTCGCGCCTGAGGCGCCCTCCGCGCCCGCCGCCGCCGCAGCCGGCGCCACCGTCATCCGGCGCCGCCGCTCGGGCGGGCTGGTGGGCCGGATCGCCGGCGGCTCGGCAGCCGCGAGCCGCGCGGTTCGCCGGGCGCTGCGCTCGCGCCGCGGGCCCTAGAGAACTTCGGGCCGGTGCTGCTCGCTATCGGTCCGCGAGCCGTAGAACCAGCACGCGCCGAGTCCGAGCAGCGCGCCGGGGATGGCGATCAGCGCCTGGATCAGCTCGGTGTCGTTGCGGCCCGGGACCGTGAAGCCCGAGACCACGATAGCCGAACACGGCCGCGCCCACGATCGCGGCTAGGAACGCTCCCGCGATCCCGCCCCAGAAGCGATCGGGCACGAAGACCATGAAGTGCCAGATGGCGATGCCCATCATGACCCACACGACCATGCTCATCGGCGCCGCCCGTGCTTCTTGCGGCCCTTGCTCTTGGGCACGCGCTTGACGTTGGCCGGACGCGGGGAGGTGGACGCCGCCGGTCGCGCTCGCGGGCGGGGCCTCGCCGTCGCCGTCGGGCTTCGGGGGCTCGGCCGCGGGCGCCGCGGGCGCGGTGGGAGCCACCGGCCCCGTGGCCGTGGCCGGGGTGACCTGGCCGTCGGCCGGCCGCCGGGGGCGGCGCCGCGGGCCGGGCGCGCCGCGGGCCCGAGGCCGCCGGGCCTCCCGCGGTCGCCACCTGGGCGCGGCCGCCGAGCAGCGCCCGTGTCGAACGCGGGCACCCGCCCGTCGTTGTCGCCCATGACGATGCGCCGCCGCCGCACGTAGACCGACTCGCGCTCCTTCCACAGCGTGAGCACCGGCGCGGCGATGAAGATCGACGAGTAGGCGCCCGACGCGATGCCCACGAGCAGCGCGAACGCGAAGTCGCGCAGGGTCTCGCCGCCGAAGAGCATGCAGGGCGCTCACCGGGAACAGGGTGCACAGGCTGGTGGCCAGCGAGCGGGTGAGCACCTCGGACATCGAGCGGTTCACGATCTGCGAGAAGGTGGCGCGCGGCATCCGCGGGACGTTCTCGCGGATGCGGTCGAACACGATGATCGTGTCGTACAGGGAGTAGCCCAGGATGGTGAGCAGCGCCGCGACCGTCGACGTCGTCACCTCCCGGTCGAATATGGCGTAGACGCCGCGTGGTGATGAGGATGTCGTGGGCCACCGCGATCAGCACCGGCACCGCGAACTTGGCCTCGAACCGCAGCGAGATGTAGATCGAGATCAGCAGCAGCGAGGCCACGATCGCGATGAGCGCGGTGCGCGCTATCTGCTCGCCGAAGGTCGGACCGATCGAGTTCGACGAGAAGTCGCCCTGCTCGACGCCGAAGCGCTCGTCGAGCGTGTCCTGGACCTCCTGCACCTCGTCGGGCGCCAGGCTCGGGGTGGCGATCTGGAACACGGTGTCGCCCAGCTCGGGCTCGTCGACCTTCTGGATCTTCGAGTCCCCGTAGCCGAGCGGGTCGAGGGCGTCGCGGACGTCGTCCACGCTCGCGTCCTGGGTGACGGGCGTCTTGATGCGCGTGCCCGACTCGAAGTCGATGCCGAAGTTGATGCCCAGTCCGGCGATCGCGAGCGCTCCGATCACGAGGATCACGCCCGAGGCCGAGAAGAACCACTTCGACTTGCCGATGAAGTCGAACTTCCAGCCGCCGCCCTCGCCCTTGCTCGCTCCGATCGCGAAGCCGCGCTTCATGATTCGCGTGCGGCTCATCGCGCCGAGGATGGCCGAGGTGGCCAGCACCGCCGTGAAGAGCGAGATGATCGTGCCGACGCCGAGCGTGAAGGCGAAGCCCGCACGCCCGCCGTCGCGAGCGTGAACAGGATGAAGGCCACGCCGATCGTCACGACGTTGGCGTCGATGATCGTCCGCAGCGCCTTCGCGTAGCCGCCCGCGATGGCCGCGGGCACCGATCTTGCCTGAGCGCGCCTCCTCCTTTACCCGCTCGAAGATGACGATGTTGGCGTCCGCCGCGATGCCCAGCGTGAGGATCAGGCCCGCGATGCCCGGCAGCGTGAGCGTGATCGGGATCAGCTTGACCAGGGCGAAGAGCAGCACCGCGTAGACCACGAGCGCGACCGCGGCCACCGCCCCGAGCACCCGGTAGAAGACGAGCAGGAAGAGGATGGTGAGCAGCAGGCCCACGCCGCCGGCGAGCAGGCCCTGGTCGAGCGCCTGCTGGCCGAGCGTGGCCGAGACCGAGGTCTGCGAGATCAGCTTGAGGTTGATCGGCAGCGAGCCGATGCGCAGCTGCTCCGCCAGCTCCTGGGTCTGCTTGAGGTCTGCCGATGCCGTTGATCTGCGCCCCGGTGCGGCCGTCGATGCCCTCGGGGTTCTCGCGGTTGTCGATCGTCGCGATCGAGACGATCTCGTTGTCGAGCGTGATCGCGAAGCGCTGGAGCTGGCTCTGGCGTTCCTCGTCGGACGTGCCGGGCGGCAGGAGCGCGGTGGTCTCGGCGCTGCGCTCCGCGATCCGCTTGGTGACCGTCGCGAACGCCTCGCGACCCTTCGTCGGTGAACTCCATCGTGACGATGGGCTCCTGGGTCTGCTGGTCGGTGTTCTGCTCGGGGTTCTCGATGTCCGAGCCCGACAGCTCCGAGTCGTCCTCGAAGCACGTAGTAGCTGTTGCACGCGTCTCCGGCTGGTTGGGGGCCCGCTCGGCCTCGACCACCACGACGCCCTGGGGCACCTTCGAGCACGCGGCTGCCCAGCGGGCGGGCCGCGTGTCCTGGCGCGCTGCGACTGCCCGGACTCGGCCTCGGCCTCGCCCCTCGGGGATCTTCTTCAGCTCCTCCTCGCACTCGCTGCCCTTCGGGATCGGCGCCGTCGGTGCGGTCGGGACCCTCGACGCCCTCGAAGTCGGCGAGCAGCTCCTCGCAGCTCGAGTCGGGGCCGGCGATCGAGCTGTCGGTCGGGACCGAAGAGGTAGTACTTGTCGCCCCCGGAGTCGTTCTCGCGGTCGTAGTACTCCTGGATCGCCTTCTCGTCGTCGCCGAAGCGCTCCTTGACCTTCGCGCTCGCGCCGCTCGGGGGCAGGTCGGTGGGCTCCGCCTTGCCCTTTGCCTTCGACGCCAGCCTCGCACCGCCTCGTAGAGCGCCTTGGACCCGCGGAACGGATCGTCGGGCCCGCGGTCGCCCAGCACGTTGGGCTCGAAGTCGTAGAACTGCAGCTGGGCGGTGGTGCCCACCTGCTCCTGCGCGCGCTCGGTGTTCTCGACGTTGGGGAGGCCGATCGAGATCTGGTTGGCGCCCGACTCGCTGGATCTCGGGCTCGGAGACGCCGAGCGCGTCGGTGCGCTTGCGGATCGTCTCGATCGCGTCGTCGATGTTCTCGGGGGTGACTGGCGGTGACTGGGGAGTGGCCTGGCGCCCCTCGTAGACGAGCTCGACGCCGCCGCGCAGGTCGAGCCCGAGCACGGTCTCCTTGGTCGCGATGATCAGACGCCGCGCCGGCGAGCACCAGCACCATGGCCGCGATGATCGAAAGGTTGCGGGTCCGTGAGGTCATCGCGGTGGGAGGCGCTAGGCGGGCTGACGCGGCGTGAGCACCAGCAACAGGCCGCCGTCGTCGTCGTACGCCGGGAAGATGTCCGCCTTCGCCGGCTCGGGCCGGTCTCCTTCGGCGTGCACGGTAACGGGCTTGTCCAGCACCCTAACGCCCCACTCCAGCGCGGTGCCGATGTGGTCGTCGCCGCTCTCGAACTCGAGGTCCGAGCACCTCGTTCACCGGGCGGCCGATCACGTCGAGGTCGCCCAGCCCCGTGAGCTCGCGCGCCCCGCGCCCGGCGCCGATCAGCCTCGCCTGCTGGTCGCAGAGGAAGAACGCGGCGTTGGGCGCCGGGTAGTAGTCGTCGAGCAGCTCGAAGAGGAAGCCGAATCCGCACTTGCTTGCAGCCGCGCGCGCGGCTCTGGAAGCCGGCCGTGCGCTCGGTCGAGACGCTCCGGTCGCCGCAGCTCGGGCAGATGAAGTTCGGCACCCGTCTCAGATTAGCGTTGCGAACGCTGGCGCTTACCGGTCCGCCGCCGGCGGCGCCGCGGCGGCCTTGCCCGGCGCCGGCGCGGGCGCGGCAGGCGCTCCGGCACCACCCGCTCGCCCACGATGGACCGCGGGCGTCCGGTGCCGGAAGCCCGGCGGGCGCGCCGGCAGCCCGAGGTCGCGCCGCGCGCCTGACGAGGTGCGCGCCGCGCGCTCGCAGACGGCGGCGATCGTGAGCGACGGGTTCACCCCCAGCGACGTGGGGATCACCGACGAGTCCATGCAGAAGAGGCCCTCGTTGCCGAAGGCCTCGCAGCGGTCGTTCACCACGCCCAGCTCGGCGGAGTCGGCCATCCGGCAGCCGCCGAGCGGGTGCGCGGCGTAGGCGCCCTGCGTCTCGGTGAGCTTGAGGAACTTCGCGAGGCCGCGGCGCTCGCCCACCTGCGCCATCGCGCGGTCGGCCAGCTCGCGCACGCGCAGCGACTGCTCGGAGAGCTGGTAGCTGAAGGTGCCCGATCACCACCGGGCCCGCGTTGGGGCGCACCCCGCCGCCCTGCGGCGGCACGAGCTCGAAGCGGCCGTCCATGGTGTCCTCGACCATCGCCAGCAGCTCGATGCGGTTCGCTCCACTCGCGCGATCGAGCGCTTCTTCTGCAGCGCCCCAGAACGACGGCTCGCCCGCGGGCGCGCGGCCGTCGTCGTAGAGGAAGTTCGTGAGGCTCGACAGGAAGATCTCCTGGAGCGTGAAGCGGGTGCCGTCGAAGCGGTGCGCGCGCCGCCCGACCCAGAAGTCGTAGGTCATCGTGGTGATCGGCTTGCCCTTGTGGAACTGCCCGTAGCGCGGGCAGCTCGAGCAGCCGCGGATCTTGCGCGGGTCGTACTCGAGCGCGGCGACGTGGTCGCCGTTCACGCCCAGGTGGCGCCCGACCTGCGCGCGACAGCGCTGGGCAGGTCGGTGCGCGAGCGCATCAGGATCGGCGGCGTGCCCATCGCGCCCGCGGCCAGGATCAGCACCTTGCACTCGATCTCCTCGCTGCCCGGCGGGCTGGCGGGTGGGGTTCGGGCCCTCGTTGTCCATCACCGAGGCGGTCACGACGTAGCGGTAGCCGTCGGCGTTCGGCCTGCGACGCGGCGGACGCGCTCGGCCTGGCGGTTGGGGCGCACGCGCACGCCCGGCCCGCTCGGCCGACGCGAGGTAGTTGGTGGTCAGCGTGTTCTTCGCGCCGAAGATGCAGCCGGTGTGGCACCACTTGGCGTCGACGCAGCGGCCGAAGTCGATCGCCAGCGGCACGCGGTCGCAGGTGTGGCCGGCGGCGTCGAGGGTGGCGGCCCACAGCCCGCCGGACTTCGACACCTCGTTCCACGAGGGCTGGCGCACGCGCAGCCCGCGCTCGGCGCGGCGGTACCAGCGGTCGAGCGTGGCTGCGCGAGATCGCCGCGCGGCCACATGCGCCGGTCGGGGCCGTCGTCGGGGTGGCGGTCGCGGCGCTCGAAGGTCTCGCGCGGGGCGCGCAGCGACGCGGCCAGGTAGAGGTTCGAGCCGCCGCCCACGGCGTTGGCCACCACCATCTGCGCGCCGCGTGCCGCCGGTCGACTGGATCAGGTTGTAGACCTCGGAGAGGTGCTCGACGTCCATCGACTGGCGGAAGTCGGTGTGCTTGAAGCGCCGGCCGCGCTCGAGCACGAGGATCCGCGCCGGGGTCCACGCCGGCCGCGCGGTAGAGCTCGGCCAGCCGCCAGGCGGAGATCGACCCGCCGAAGCCCGAGCCGACGATGCAGACGTCGACGCGCTCGGCCATCTACGGGCAGGTTGCCCTTCCTGGTGCGCCCGCGGGCGAGGCGGCGGCGGTAGGAGAAGCTCGGCGGTAGCCGTTCGGCGCGGTGCCCGGGGTGGCCCATCACGCGCAGGCCGGACGCGGTGCGGCTGGTCGCGTTGCGCTGGGTGCCGGCCGCGCAGAAGGCGACGAACGGGATGGCCGCGGCGGCCTCGTAGAGCACGCGGTCGGGGTTGCCGAAGTCGAGGCCCGCCATCACCACCGCGCACGCGGGCGTCGAAGCGGGAGGTCGAGGAAGAGCGCCGCCCTGGCGGCAGGCGCGCGCGTCGTGAGGTCGGCGAGGAAGGCCGGCGCCAGCGTGGGGAACCCGAGCAGCGGGCTGCTGGAACAGGCGCAGCGCGTCGGCCTCGACGGCCCCGGGCTCGGGGTCGACGCCCGGCGATCGCCTGCGGGTGGATCTCGTCGCCGAGGTCGGTGCGGGTGGCCTTGCGCCCGGGCATGATCGTGTCGGCGAAGGCCTGCAGCAGCGCGCCGTCGAGCGGCACGGCGGCGGCCGCGGGGTCGGCCGCGAGCAGTGCGCTCGGCGGCGGGCAGCGCCCCGCGCCACGAGCGCCCCGGCTCCGAGCAGCCGTCGCGCGGCCGAGGAAGTCGCGCCGCGAGAGCTCGGCGCCACGGGTCCCCCGCCGTCGACCGTACCGCAGACCTGCGCTCGCGCGCAGCGCGGCCGGTATCCTCGCCGACGATGCGCCGGCTGCTGGCAGGGCGTCTGGGCACGGTCGCGCTCGCGGCCTGCGCGCCGCCCGCGGCCGCCGCGGCAGCCCGTCGCGGCGCCTACGACGGCTCGAACCCGTTCGTCTGCACGCTCCAGGACGTCGGCTTCGGCACCGCCTACCCGCAGCCCGAGGCCGACCCGTTCTGCGTGCGGTTCGACAAGCGCCGCCAGAACGTGACCGAGCTCGGGGTGGTCGACTTCCTCGCCCAGGAGCCGGCGCGCGTGGCGGCCGCCTCGACCAAGTGCTTCTACTTCCAGACCGACCACTGGCGCGGCTCGGTCGTGCAGGACGACGCCGGCCACCGAGACCTACGACTACGACGGCACGCTACTTCTTCGACAAGGCCCGCGGCGCCGGGCGGCGTCGTACGTGAAGAACTTCCGCGTGGCCGGCCAGACCGGCGACCCCACCGCCATCCCCGGCTTCCCGCGCCGAGTACCGCCCCTACTTCGGCAAGGGCAAGGGCGGCTTCCATGTTCGCCGGCGGCGGGATCGACGTCGAGCCGCGCTGCGTGGAGCTGGCCAAGCGCAAGGCGGTGTACCGCGCTCGCCGGCGACACGCGCCGCGTGCCGCGCTCGCCGGCGGGCGGATCGGCCGCGGGATCGGCGGCATCGGGCTGCGGGCGCGCCGCGTCGGCGGTGCGCCGCGACGCTCGGCGCGCCCACCTCGGAGAGCCGCTGTCGCCGTCCGCTACTGCCTCGACGGCGGCGGCACGCTGTCGGCCGGCTTCCGCGGGCCGGGCGACGGCCGGCGGGTCTCGATCGTGACGTCGGACAGCCCGGCGTTCCGCAGCCGCGGCGTTGCGCCCCGGGCCTGACGCTGCGCCAGGCGCGCCGGGCGATGCGCCGCGAGCGGGTCAGGCGCCGGCGCGACGGCACCCGGGTCCTGGTCGCGCGAGGGAGGCGGCGAACGCTGGTGGCGGTGGTCCAGGGCGGGCGCGTCCGGCTGCTCGCGGTGGCCGCGCGGCGAGTCTCGCTGACGGGCCCTGGGCCGCGACCTGCGCCGCGTGTCGCTGCTAGAAGAGGCTCTCGGGCCGCGGCGCCCGCGGGGCCTCGAGCCCCAGGTGCTCGTAGGCGGCCGGGGTGATGACGCGCCCGCGGGGGGTGCGCATGATCAGGCCCTGCTGCAGCAGGTAGGGCTCGTAGACGTCCTCGATCGTGTCCTGCTCCTCGCCCACGGCGACGGCGAGCGTGGAGAGCCCCACCGGCCCGCCCGCGAACTTCTCCCCGATGGTGCGCAGGATCTCGCGGTCGAGCCGGTCGAGGCCGAGGGCGTCGACCTCCAGCAGGTCGAGCGCCTCGTCGGCCACCCCGCGGTCGATGCTGCCCGGTGCCGCGCACCTCCGCGAAGTCGCGCACGCGCTTGAGCAGGCGGTTGGCCACGCGCGGGGTGCCGCGCGAGCGCGAGGCGATCGCCTCCGAGCCCTCCTCGTCGATGCCCACGCCGAGGATGCCCGCCGAGCGGCGCACGATCGTGCCGAGCTCCTCGGGTCCGTAGAGCTCGAGGCGGTGGGTGACCCCGAAGCGGTCGCGCAGCGGTGTGGTGAGCAGGCCGGCGCGCGTCGTGGCGCCGATCAGGGTGAACTCCGGGAGGTCCACGTTCACCACCTGCGCCCCGGCGCCCTGCCCCACGGTGATCGGCAGGCGGCGGTCCTCCATGGCGGGGTAGAACGTCTCCTCCAGCGCGCGCGGCAGCCGGTGGATCTCGTCCACGAAGAAGACCGAGCGCGGCGTGAGCGACGACAGATAGCTGGCGACGTCGCCCTTGCGCTCCAGGGCCGGGCCCGCGGTGTCCACGAAGTCCACGCCCAGCTCGTTGGCCACGATCTGCGCCAGCGAGGTCTTGCCGAGCCCCGGCGGGCCGGCGAGGAGCACGTGGTCGAGCGCCTCGCCGCGCGCTCGAGCGGCCTCGATGAACACGCCGAGCTGTTGCTTCACGCCCTCCTGGCCGACGAAGTCCGACAGCCGCCGCGGCCGCAGCGAGCGGTCGAGGTCGTCCTCGACCGGGATCGCCTCCGGGTCCTGGATGCGCTCGACTCCGGGCGTCCGGATGCCGTCACCGTGCCGCCCTCAGCGCCTCGGCGATGAGCTCCTCGGTGGTCTCGCCCTTCGCCGCCTCGAGCAGCTCGTCGGCCTCCGGCGGGCCGAAGCCCAGCCCGACCAGGCCCTCGCGGGCCAGCGTGCGCGGGTCGTCGCCGGCGCGCGAGATCACGATCTCGTCGCTGACCACCCCCGCCACCTTCTCGCGCAGCTCCACGATGATCCGCTCGGCGGTGCGCTTGCCGATCCCGGGCACCGCCTGGAAGCGCGCGGAGTCGCCCGCGGCGATGGCGGCCAGCAGCTCGCGCGGCGCGCCGCCGGAGAGAACGGCGAGCGCCACCTTCGGGCCCACGCCCTGCACGCCGATCAGGAGGAGGAAGAGGTCGCGCTCGGATTCCGTGGCGAAGCCGAAGAGGAGCATGGCGTCGTCACGCATGATCAGGTGCGAGTGAAGCGTCACCTCCTTGCCGGCGGCGGGGACCGCGTTCAGGGTCCCGGCCGAGACGGCCAGGCGGTATCCCACGCCCGAGCACTGGACCACGACCTCACCCGCCCGCCGCACGAGAACCTCACCCTTGACCGAAGCGATCATGAGAGTTGATTCTGCGGAGGCACGCGGACGCCTTCCCCGCGGGTCCCCCTCACGGCAGGACCCGGAAGTGCAGGACACGCGGGCGACTGAGGTTGCCGGCGCGGTCGCGGGCGACGAGGGTCGCGCGGTAGCGGCCGGACCGCAGGGGCCGCTTGCCGGCCCGAGCCGTGAACCGAATCAGGCCCTCTCCGGCGAGCCGCAGCCGGACGAGTGACCGGACCCGTCGCGCACCGCGACGGATGGTGAGCCGCACCCTGGCCGGCTCGCTGACCCGGAACCGGAAGGCCGTCTGCACGCGAAAGCGGCGCCGGGAAACCCGGAAGCGAGACACAGAAGGGGCGACGCGGTCCGGCAGCAGAGCCACGGGCGCCGGTGCGATCACGGTCGGGGTCTCGGCCGGCGGTTGAGTGCCGGTCGGCGCAGGCGGCGCGGGGTCGGGCGGCGGCTGGACCCGTTCGCAGATAGTCGTCCACGGCGATCTCGATCACCTCGTCGTCGTCCACATCGGAGTCGCGGCCGCCCGTGTCGAAGGGGTAGTTGTTGTCGTTGAGCACCAGCAGGCGGTCCGGCGCGGGGGCCAGCACGCTCTCGATGTTCTTAAGGGTGAAGCTGAAGGGGTCGCCGAGACCGATGGTGCCCGGCGCAGCGGGCAGCGAGATGCCGTTCGGGTCGCGCAGGTTCAGGAGGTCGACCACCTCGCGCTTGACGAGGAATCCCCCGGCGTCGACCTCGCGCAGGTCGACCAGGTAGACGCGCTTGAAGAGCGCGGCGTCTCGCCCTGAGGTTGTCGCGCTCGAGCACGAGCAGCGTGGTTGGCGTCCACGCTCGCGACGTCCGCGACCCGGTGGGCGGAGCTCTCGGTGCGGTATTCCCACCGTTCGGGCCCGTAGGCCCCCTGCGCCAGATGGAACGCGTAGACGTAGCGGCGCCGCTTGTCGGGATCGGCGAGCAGCGCGTCCTCGAGCACCGGGTGGAGCACCTCGGGCGCGCCGGCGCCCGGCGGGCATGCAGCCCGCTCGGGGTCTCGGTGGACAGGGCCATCGCCCTCGAAGCCGTCGCTGCGGCCGAGGGTCGAGGGCTCGCCCGGCGGGCGGGTCGGGTCCTCGGGCGACGTCACGCCGGGCAGCGGGATCGGCGCCTGCTCGAGCGCGCCCGGTGGCGTCGGTGTGCAGGAGGAAGGGCCCGAACTCGTCGCCGAACCACAGGTCGCCGCTCGCGTCGCGGCGAACCGACTCGGGTCGAAGTCGGCGCCCGTGAGCAGCCGCTCGGGGGTCCCGTCGTTGCGGATCGGGAACGGAACCAGGCCGTCGGGATCGCGCAGGGAGATGAAGTCCTCGACGGCCACCGAGCCGCTGCCGCCGCCCACCCGCTCGAAGTCGGGACGGATCTTGTAGAGGCGCAGGAGGAAGTCGTAGGAATTCTCGCTTGCTCCCGTAGCCGTTGTCGGCCAGGGCCCAGAAGGCTCCGCCTCCCGCGTCGAGCACCGCCGAGAAGCCCTGCACGGGCTGGCTCGGAAAGGGGACGCTCCTACCGTTCACCGGCCCGGGGCGCAGGTCGGCTCCCGACGGAGGCCCGGCGGCGAAGGTGTCGGCGGGCAGGATCGCCCGGCCGGTCAGCTCCGGCGCGACGGCCTAAGCTGCGCCGGGACACGGCGACCGCCAGCGAGACCAAGCGAGCAAAGGCATCCTTGCCCCTCGCATGGCGTCAAGGCTAGCTACTGCGCGCGAGCTCGACCCGCCAGCGGCGCCCCGTTGGCGTGGCAGATGGCCACGGCCAGCGCGTCGGCGGCGTGGTCGGGCTCCGGCGGCTCGGCGAGGCTCAGCAGCGAGCCGACCATGCGCTGGACCTGCCCCTTCTCGGCCCGGCCCGACCCGCACACGGCCTGCTTGATCTGCTGCGGGGTGTAGGAGAAGCAGGGCAGGCCGGACATCCCGGCCGACAGCATGCACGACCCCACGCGCCTGACCGACCGCGAAGGCGGTGCGCACGTTCTTGCCGAAGTAGAGCTCCTCGATGGCGAGGGCGTCGGGGCGGTGCTCGGAGATGAGGTCGCAGACCCGGGCGTGGATGCGCGCGAGGCGGCGCTCGAGGGGCTCGCCGGACCCCGTGCCGATGACCCCGCCGTCGAGGGCCGCCAGCGTCCGCCCGCGCGAGAGCACCACGCCGTAGCCCGTGTTCGCGGTGCCGGGATCGATGCCGAGGACCACCACCATCGGCTTCATTCTGTGACGGCGGCCGGATGCCTCCCCGTCCGGGGCCGCCGAGGGTCACCCCGCGCCGGCCACCCGCTCGAGCAGCTCTGCGTCGACGTCGAAGTTCGCGTGCACCGCCTGCACGTCGTCGTGCTCCTCGAGGGTCTCGATGAGGCGCATGAGCGACCGGGCGTCGCCCTCCTCGACCGGGGTCCGGGTGGTCGGACGCATCACGAGCTCGGCGGAGTCGAGCTCCACCCCGGCCTCCACCAGCGCGTCACGTACCGCCGTGAAGTCCTCGGGCGCGCTCACCACCTCGAACACGTCCTCGTCCTGGGAGAGGTCCTCCGCGCCGGCGTCCACCGCCACCATCAGGTCGTCCTCGGAGTAGCGGCCCGCGTCGGCCACCATCTCGCCCTTCTTCTCGAAGATCCAGGCCACCGATCCCGGCTCGCCCAGGTTGCCGCCGGCACGGGTGAAGGCGTGGCGCACCTCGGAGCCCGTGCGGTTTCGGTTGTCGGTGAGGGACTCCACGAGGATCGCGACGCCGCCGGGCCCGTAGCCCTCGTAGGTCACGTTCTCGAAGGCCTCGGCGTCCTGGTCGGCGCCCGAGCCCTTCGCGATCGCGCGCTCGATGTTGTCCTTGGGCATGCTCGCGGCCTTGGCCTTCTGGACCGCGAGCGCCAGGGACGGGTTGCCCTCGATGTCGGCGCCACCCTCGCGGGCCGCGACCTGGATGGCGCGCGCGAGCTTGGTGAAGGCCTTGCCGCGGCGCTGGTCCACGATCGCCTTCTTGTGCTTGATCGACGCCCATTTCGAGTGACCGGACATGCCCGGAACTCTAATCGCGGTTTATGAGGCGCTTCGGCGGGGGCGCGGTGTCGCCCTTGGCGCCGTAGTCGTAGAGATCGGCGACGTAGGCGATCCCGCGGTCCTCACCCGGGCCGGGCCTGACGAGGCGCTCGACCCGGTAGGCGAGCCTGCGCAGGCGGCCCTTCTCGTCGAGGTGGATGGTCACGGGCACCTTCTTGGTCGCGAAGCGATCGACCTGGACCCGGTAGCCCGCCTGCTGGTCGGGCGGCAGCCCCTCGTCCACCAGGTTGAGGTCGACCGTGGCCTTCAGCACATCGGTCTCCTCGCCCCGGACGTTCCCCTTGCCGGCCGAGCGGATCGGACCGGTGATCGCGCGCAGGTAGGGCAGCACGTCGCCGATCGAGGTCGGGATCGCGGCGTCGGACGCGAGCGCGGAATAGCGCGTCGCGCCCCGGGGACGGAGGTACGTGACGCCGCCGGCGGCCCTCACGTCCGCGCGAGTCCCGGCGGGCAGGCCGGGGAAGCTCACGAGGAGCAGGTCGTACCGCCCCTGGCCGCGGTCGAGCCGGGCCAGGCCGGTGGCCCGCAGGTTGACCCTCCCCCGGGGCAGCGACCGCACGCGGTAGGCCACGCGGGCCGTGCCCGCGCGGGGCGTGACCGTGGCCGCCCTGGCGAGAGCCACCCGCTCCTTCGACGGCTTGTCGGCCTTCTCGCCGGACTCGAAACCGCATCCGGCCACCGCCAGCGCGGCAAGCAGCGCCGCCGCGACCGGCCTCACACCACGAACTGCCCGTCGCGCTGCAGGTCCTCGCCGTCGACGGTGATCGAGCCGCCCTGGCGCAGGTCGCACACCATGTCCCAGTGCACGGCGGAGGCGTTCTCCCCACCGCTCTCCGGGTAGCTCATCCCGATCGCCATGTGCACGGTGCCGCCGATCTTCTCGTCGAGGAGGATCTCCTTCGTGGCGGTCGAGATGCCGTAGTTGGTCCCGATGCCGAGCTCCCCGAGACGGCGCGCGCCGTCGTCGGAGTCGAGCATCTCGATGAGGAAGTCCTCGCCCCGCTCGGCCGAGGCGTCGACCACCTTGCCGGCCTCGAAGCGCATGCGCACGCCCGACACCTCGCGCCCGCCGTAGGTGGCCGGGAAGGAGAAGGAGACCTCGCCCTCCACCGAGTCCTCGATCGGGCCCCGTGAAGAACTCCCCGTCGGGCATGTTGTGCCGGCCGCTGCAGGGGATCCACGTGCGCCCGGCCACGCCGAGCCTGATGTCGGTGCCCGGCGCCTTGACGTGCACCTCCTCCTTGCCCTCGATCCAGGCCGAGAGGCGATCGACCTCCGCCGACTGGCGCTCCCAGGCGGTGACCGGGTCGTCGTCGTTCACGAGGCAGGCCTCGTAGAAGAAGTCCTCGTACTCGCCGAGCGACAGGCCGGCCTCGCTCGCGTACGCGTGGGTGGGAAACAGGGTGAGCGCCCAGCGGTGCTCGCCCGCGGCCGAGCGCCGCATGGAGGTCTCCATGAGCTTGCGGCGCGCCTTCTGGGCGCGGGCCTGCTTCTTGGGATCCACCCCCGACAGCGCGCGCGAGTTGGCGTCGGCCATGGCCACGATGCGCACGTCGGCGTTCTCGGTGGTCCACTCGGTGGTGGGCGGGATCCAGTCGAGCTGGGCGTCCGATCCCAGCCGGTAGAGCGCGGCCGAGGCCTCCTCGGGCGCCATCTGCACGATCGGCAGGCCGCCGGCTCTCAAGACCTCCTCGTAGACGGCGAGCACGAACGGCTCGGCGGTGGCGGTGCCCTGCACCACGCACACGTCGCCCTCGGCGACCTTGGTCGAGTAGCGGACGAGGATCCGGGCGAGCGCTTCGGCGCGTTGGTCTCTCAACTGTCGTCTCCGTTCCTGTGCCTGACCCGCCCGAGCAGCCACTCGTGCAGACGGTTGTCGCCTTCGATCTCGGGATGGAAGGCCACCGCGAGGACGTCATCTTGCCGCACGGCGACCGGGTGGCCGTCCACCTCGGCGAGTACCTCCACCACCGCTCCCGTCTCCTCTACCCACGGGGCCCTGATGAACACCGCGCGCATCCCCTCGGCCAGGCCCGTCAGGTCGAGGTCGGCCTCGAAGCTCTTGACCTGACGTCCGAAGGCGTTGCGGCGGGTGACCACGTCGAGCAGGCCGAGGTGCTCGCGGTCCAGAACGATCAGCCCCGCGCAGGTGCCGAGCGTGGGCACACCCGCGCGGATGAGCGCCCGCAACGGCTCGGCCAGCCCCTCGCGCTCGATCCCCAGGGTCATGGTGGTGGACTCACCGCCGGGGATCACGAGACCCGTCGACGCCCTCGAGGTCGGCGGGCGTGCGCACCTCGCGCGCGCTCGCGCCCAGGCCTTCGAGCACCCGCCTGTGCGCCTCGAAGTCCCCCTGGAGGGCCAGGACGCCTACGAGCGGTCGCGCGCCTACCAACCGCGTTGCGAGAGCAGGCCGCCGTGCTCGTCCACGGCATCCATCCCGATGCCGGTCATCGGCGCGCCGAGGTCCCGCGACGCGGCGGCCACCCGCGCGGGGTCGGCGAAGTGGGTGGTGGCCTCGACCACCGCGGCCGCGGTGCGCTCGGGGTCCTCGGACTTGAAGATGCCCGATCCCACGAACACGCCCTCGGCGCCGAGCGCCATCATCAGGGCCGCGTCGGCGGGGGTGGCCACGCCTCCCGCGGAGAACAGGACCACGGGCAGCCGGCCCTTCTCGGCCACCTCGCGCACGAGCTCGAGCGACGCGCCGTGCTCCTTGGCCGCCGCGGGCAGCTCGGAGTCGTCGAGCGAGGAGAGGCGGCGGATGTCGCCGGCGATCGAGCGCATGTGGCGTACCGCCTCCACCACGTTGCCGGTGCCGGCCTCGCCCTTCGAGCGGATCATGGCGGCGCCCTCGGCGATCCGGCGCAGAGCCTCGCCGAGGTTGGTGGCGCCGCACACGAACGGGACCTTGAAGGCCCACTTGTCGATGTGGTGCGCCTCGTCGGCGGGCGTGAGCACCTCCGACTCGTCCACGTAGTCCACCTCGAGCGCCTCGAGCACCTGCGCCTCCACGAAGTGGCCGATCCTCGCCTTGGCCATCACCGGGATGGTCACAGCGCCCTGGATCTCCTCGATCTTGGTGGGATCGGCCATGCGGGCCACGCCGCCGTCCGCGCGGATGTCCGCGGGCACGCGCTCAAGCGCCATGACGGCGGCGGCGCCGGCGGACTCGGCCACCCGCGCCTGGTCGGCGCTGACCACGTCCATGATCACGCCGCCCTTGAGCATCTCCGCCAGGCCGGCCTTGGTGCGGAAGGTGGACTCTTCTCTCACCGAGTCATGGTACTCCCATCGTGGCCCCGGCCAGGCCATACAGCCGCGCGTTGTACTACGCGGGAGGCCGGGCTACTTGAGGCGGAAGGCCTTGATGCGGTCGGCGTAGGCCGGCTCGTCGAGCGCGTACACGCCGTAGGCGAGCGCCTGGACCACGCTGAGCAGCGCCGACGTGCGAGCGCACGTAGGCGGGGCTGTTGGAGGAGTAGAAGAGGCGGTGGTCGCCGAGCTTGGCCACCTCCGAGAGCGTGGCGTCGGCGATCGCGACGGTGGCGGCACGGCGGTTGCGGGCCAGCTTCATCGCGCGCACGACCAGCGGGTGCGGACGCCCGGCGGAGAAGCCCACGAGCACCGTGTGCTCGTCGATCCGGCCGAGCTTGGCCAGGCCCTCCTGGCTCGGGCTGGCCACCACCTCGCAGCGCAGGTCGAGCAGCATCAGCAGGTGGCGCAGGTAGCTGGCGAAGAAGGCCATCTGGTCGGTGCCGCAGAGCACGGTGCGCTCGGCGCGCGAGATCAGCTCGACCGAGGCCTCGATCTCGTCGCGGTCGAGCCGCCGGGCGGTCTCCTCGACGTTGGTGTGGTCCGCGGCGAGCGCCGCCTCGAACTCGGTCTGGTCGATCGGGAACAGCGGGGGGTTGGCCACGTCGGGGGTGGAGCCCTCACCCTCGCGGGCGCGCCGGTACTCGTCGCGCGCCGCGGCCTGAAGCTCGGGGAAGCCCTCGAAGCCGAGCGCCTGGGCGAAGCGCACGACGGTCGAGCTCGAGGTGTTGGCGCGGCGCGCCAGCTCCTCAGCGGTGTGGAACGAGGCCTCGTCCAGATGGTCGACGATGTACTGGCCCACGTCCTTCTGCGAGCGCGAGAACTCGTCGAAGCGGGCGCGTATCTCGGCGGAGAGGGTGAGCGCTGCGGTGCCGGTCGCCTTCACGGCGTTGTGTTTCGCCCGCCGCGGAGAAGTTCCTTCTCAGGCCCGATTCGGCCAGATTTGCCAGGGAGCGCCGCCCTCCCAGAGGTCGTTGAGGTTCAGCGCGTCCTTGTAGGTGTCCATGCATTCCCAGAACCCGCTGTGGCGGTGGCCCCACAGCTGGCCGTCGGAGGCCAGGGCCTCCAGGGGCTCGCGTTCCAGCACGCTGGTCTCCTCCAGGTAGGCCAGCACTCCCGGCTCGAACACGAAGAAGCCGCCGTTGATCCAGTGCTCGGAGCGCGGCTTCTCGCGGAAGCCGGTGACCAGCCCGGAGTCGTCGACCTCGGTGATGCCGAACTGCAGCTCGGGCCGCACCAGGGCGACGGTGGCCAGCCGGCCGTGCTCGGCGTGCTCGCGCATCTCCTGGCCGAGGTCGAGGTCGGCGACGCCGTCGGCGTAGGTCACGCAGAAGGTCCCGTCGCGCAGCCGCTCGCGCGCGGCGTGCACGCGGCCGCCGGTGGGGGTCTCCTCACCGGTGAACACCGTCTCGACCTCCGTGTCCCGCGGCCAGCTCTCGTCCTTCGCGAAGGCCTCGATCAGCTCGCTGCGGTGACCGGTGAGCAGGAGGAAGCGGCGGAAGCCGTGCGCGGCGTAGATCTGGATGACGTGCCAGAGGATCGGCCGTCCGCCGATCTCCACGAGGGGCTTGGGCAGCGACTCGCCGCTCTCACGCAGGCGGGTTCCGCGCCCGCCGCAGAGGATCATCACGTCGCTTCCGGCGGGGTCGGTCAACCGAAGAGGGGGAGCCGCCTGCGACGGGCCAGGGTGTCCATGCCCTTCTGGATCGCCGCCTGCACCTCGTCGTACTTCTTCTCCACGTGGCGGTCGTCGTCTGCCTTCTCGGGGTCGTCGCCCACGTCGACCGGCTCCTGGAAGGCGGTGCGGATCTTCGTGGGCAGCGGGATCTCGGGAAGGATGGCGGGGCTGATGCCCCACGGCGCGCTGAGCGCGATCGGGAAACAGCTTGAGGTTGGCGACCCGGTCGAGCTGGAGCAGCTGCGCGAGCCTGTCGCCCCTGGAAGAGGACCGGCATCGAATCGGGGCCGCCGACGGTCGCGATCGGCACGACCGGAACGCCCGAGCGGATGGCGAGCTTCACGAAGCCCTTGCGGCCCGGCGAGCACCGCCTCGTCGCGCTGGGTCCAGGGGCGCAGCGAGTCACGCTCGCCGCCCGGCCACAGAGCCACGTCGCGTCCCGCCGCCAGGGCGCCCGCGATGCTGTCGGGCGCGGCGGGCAGCACGCCCATCTTGCGGAAGTAGTCGCCGACGCCCCGGCGCCGCCATGAGCATGTCGTGCGCGGTGCCGTGGAGGATCCGGTCCTCTCCGTAGCGGCGCCACCACTGGTAGCCCACGGTCCAGGCGTCCCAGACGAAGGGCGCGCCGGAGTGCACGCCGACCAGGAGCGCCGGCGGCGGCGGCAGGCGCTCCCAGCCCTCGATCTCCATCCGGAACCAGTAGTCCATCAGGGGGTTGAAGAAGTACTTCTGGCGCTCCATCCACGCCGGCTCGCGGGCGTCGAGCTCCCAATCCCCCGCGCGCTCGGCGACCCAGCCCTCCACGCCGTCGGCCTTCTCGCGGCGCGAGTCGGCCTTCTGCTCGGCGGCCTTGGCGTGCCGGCGGGCCTGCGTGCTCGAGCTGCCCCTGCCGTTCGTCCCGGAAGCCATCTACCCACAAGGCCTACCCTCGCGCCTCTGGCGCAAAACGCGCAGCGCCGGCTACGCGCAGTCGCGGGCGCGGTCGAGCAGGAGCGCGCGCTCGCGCTCGTTGCGGGTCAGCTCGGCGGCGCGCTCGAACTCGGTCCGCGCCTCGTCGAGGCGGCCGAGCTTGGCCAGCAGGTCGCGCGCGCACGCTCGGCAGCAGGTGGTAGCCGGCCAGCGACGGCCTCCCCGTCCAGGGCGTCCACCAGCTCGAGGCCCGCCTCGGGCCCGAAGGCCATGCCGAGGGCGACCGCGCGGTTGAGCCCCACGACCGGCGACGGCGCCACCTGGGCGAGCGCGTCGTAGAGCGCGGCGATGCGGACCCAGTCGGTGTCGGCCGCGGTGCGAGCGCCCGCGCGTGGCAGGCGGCGATGGCCGCCTGGAGGGCGTAGGGCCCGAGGGCGCCGCCGAGCCGCTCGGCCCGGTCGAGTGCCTCGAGCCCGCGACCGATGAGCATGCGGTCCCAGCGCGCGCGGTCCTGGTCGAGCAGCAGGATCGGCTCGCCCGTCGGGACCGACCCGCGCGCGCGACCGGGAGGCCTGGATCTCCATGAGGGCGACGAGGCCGTGCACCTCGGGCTCCTCGGGAGCCAGCTCCGGCGAGGATGCGGCCGAGGCGCAGCGCGTCCTCGCACAGCGACGGCCGCATCCAGTCCTCGCCCGCGGTCGCGGAGTAGCCCTCGTTGAAGATGAGGTAGATCACCTCGAGCACCGAGGAGAGACGGTCCGCCAGCTCGTCCCGGCCGGGGAGCTCGAAGGGGACGCCGCGCCTCGGCGAGGGTGCGCTTGGCCCGGACGATCCGCTGGGCGATCGTCGACGTCGACACGAGGAAGCGCCCGGGCGATCTCCTCCGTGGTCAGACCGCCGAGCAGGCGCAGGGTGAGCGCCACGCGCGCCTCCGTCGCGAGGACCGGGTGGCAGGCAGATGAAGACGAGGCGCAGCAGGTCGTCCTCGATCGGGTCGTCGAGCGCGGCGTCGAGGTCCGGGGCGCCGGCCTGCCCCTGCCGCTCGAGCTCGCGCCCCAGCTCCTCCTGCTTGCGCTCGAGCCGCTCGCTGCGGCGAAACCGGTCGATGGCACGGTGCTTGGCCGTGGCCATGAGCCAGGCGCCCGGGTTGTCCGGGACGCCCGACTCCGGCCACTGCTCGAGCGCCGCCACGAGCGCGTCCTGGGCGAGGTCCTCCGCCAGCCCGACGTCGCGCACGAAGCGCGCGAGGCCCGCGATGAGCCGCGCCGACTCGATCCTCCAGACCGCGTCGATCGCCCGGCGGGCGTCGGCCGCCGCGTCTCGGGAGCGGCGCTACTCGACCGAAGTCCTCGGCCTCGAACACCTGGCGGATCTCGATCTCGCAGTCCTCGTCGTGCGGGTTGGGGCAGCGCTTGACCCACTCGATCGCCTCCTCCAGGGACTTGACCTGGAAGATCCAGTACCCGGCGATCAGCTCCTTGGTCTCGGTGAACGGGCCGTCGATCACGGTCCGCTCGCTCCCCGCGAACCTGACCCGCGCGCCCTTCGAGCTGGCCTGCAGCCCGTCGCCGGCGAGCATCACGCCGGCCTTGACCAGCTCCTCGTTGTACTGCCCCATCGCGGTGAGCAGCTCCTCGCTGGGCATGACGCCCGCCTCGGACTCCTCGGTGGCCTTGACGATGACCATGAACCTCATTGTGCTTCCTCCTTCGGTCGATTTGGCTCTTACTCACCCGTCGAACGAGGTGCGGCGAAATCGACAAGCCCGAAGGATCGGGTTCTCAGGCGCGTCTAGGCATCATCGCGACTCGCAGGCCACGACCGAGTCGCGCGGGTCGGCGCTCACCCGGTCGCGGGAGCCGCCGCAGTTCACGAGATCGGTCGCGTCGTCGGGGCTCAGCAGGGCGTCCCGGCCTCCCTGCCCGAGCAGCTGGTCGCGGCCGAAGCCCCCCTTGATGGTGTCGCCGCCGCCCCCGCCCTTCAGGGAGTCCGTCCCCCCTCCCCCGTCGAGCACGTCGGAGCCGATGTCCCCGCGGAGGGTGTCGTCGCCCCCCTCGCCCCTCATGACGTCGTTGGCCCGGCCGCCCTGGAGACGGTCGCCGCCGTCGCCGCCGGTGATGCTGTCGTCGTCGGAGCCGCCGCGGAGGTCGTCGGCGCCGCCGAGCCCGACCAGCACGTCCTCGCCGGCGCCGCCGTCGAGCCGGTCGGCGTCGGGCCCGCCGTTCAGCTGATCGACGCCCGCCTCGCCGGTGATCCGGTCGTCACCGGCGTCGCCCCTCAGGTCGTCGTCGCCGGCGCCGCCGGAGATCCTGTCGGCGCCCGCGCCGCCGTAGATCGCGTTCGCCTTGGCGTCGCCCGTGAGCGTGTCGCTTGCCGGTCCCCGCGAAGACCTGCTCCACCGTGACCCCGACGAGGTCGGTCTCCCCCGCCTCGCCGTCGTTGGGCAGACCGTCGAGCGTCACGTTCACCGCGGCCGAGCGCTCGGAGTAGGAGACGCTGTCCTTGCCGGCGTCGCCCTGCACCACGTCGGCGCCCAGGCCCGGCACGAGCCGGTCGTCACCTCCGGCGCCGTTCAGGGTGTCGTTCCCGGCGCGCGACAGGAGCTCGTCCCGGCCTTCCGAGCCCTGGAGGGTGCTCCCCGCCGCGTGGAGGACCTTGAAGTCGTTCTTCGTGGCGCCGGCGCCGGAGACGACGGTCGGATAGGGAGCGCCCGTGGTCACCGCGTTGTCGCCGTCACCGACCGCGAGCGAGACCCCCGTCACGTCCGCCTTGGCGCAGCGCACGGTGGTCGGGTCCTGCTGGATGCAGCCGCCGGCCTGGGTCAGTCCGGCGGTGTCGACGAGGACGATCTCGCGCCCGCGACGGTCACGTTGACGTTGTTGTTCTCGCCCGGCCCGCCCGACAGCTCGACCGCGTTGGCCGCCGTCTTGACCACGGTGGACGCCGCGGCGCCGGCGGGCATCGCCCCGGCCGCGACGACGGCGAGGGCCACCGGCAGGAGTGTCCTCGGACGGGCCACGGGGCGAGACCCTAGCCGCCGGCCCCGAGGCCCTGGCCGAACTGGATCCGGTTGCCGTCGGGATCGGCGATGACCGCTGTCCTCACCACCCCTGGGATCGTCTCGATCGGTCCGGTCACGATCCCCCGGTCGGCCAGCGCGGCGACGTGGGCCTCGAGGTCGTCCACGAGCAGCGTCAGCAGCCCGTTCCCGGCGCGATCGGGATCGACGACCACGTAGATCCAGCCCGACTCGGCCAGCTGCCAGACGACCTCGTCGTCGTTGGGGAACATGTCGGGGGCCCGTCCCACGAGGCGCTCGTACCACGACCGGGCCGGGGCGAGGTCGGCGACGGGGATGCCGGCGAAGACCTCTGTGATGGACATGGGTCGACACGGTACGCCTCCGCTCCACTCTGGGACCATTCCTCGCGATGCTCGCCGTGACCGACGCCGCGCGCGACTCCCTGGAGATCCTGCGCGACGGCACCACGTTCCAGTGGTCGAGCGTCGCGCTGGTCGGACTGGTCTTCTACGTCTACGCGGTGGAGGTCGAGCGGCGGCGCTTCGACATCGTGCTCGCGGGGCTCGCCTTCTGGCTCATGGACTGGTTCAACGAGCTGGTCAACTCGGCCATCTTCCACGCGACCGACCGCGCGCCGCTGTGGACGGTCACGGGCGACACCAGCTACCTGATCCTGATCGGGCTCAACATCGAGATATCGATGCTCTTCCTCGTGTCGGGGATCGTGTTCGTCAAGCAGCTCCCGGCCGACCCCAAGCTGCGCATCCTCGGCGTCCCCAACCGCCTGCTGCTGGCGTTCGCGTTCTCCTGCCTGTGCGTCCTGGTCGAGGTGTTCCTCGAGTCCACCGGCTACTTCACCTGGGAGTACTGGTGGTGGAACACGCCGTTCGTGCCGCTGATCGTGGTGTTCGGCTACATGACGTTCTTCCTGATCGCCGCGTGGGTCTACGACATGGGCGACGACCGCCCCAGGCAGCTGCGCGTCGTCGGGGTCCTCGCCGCGATCGACGTGGCGCTCGCCGTCGGGCTCGGCCTCGCGGGCTGGCTCTAGAAGCGGGAGGATCTCACGCGATGCGCCTGACGGCCACGGCAGCCGCGGCCCTCGTGCTGGTGCTGGCGCCGGCGGCACTCGCTCAGGATCTCGGCCAGCCCGTCGAGGAAGGCGTGGCCGAGCAGAGCTGCAGGTCGCTGGCGGCGAGCACGCTCGGCTCGCCCGATCAGGTGCCGGCGGAGCCCGGACCGGGGATCCCGGCGACCTGGACCCCGGCGCCGGCCGGCCTCCTGCCCGACCGCGTGGCGCTGCGCACGCCCGCCGAGACCTTCAACCGGCGCTACGAGTTCGCGACGCGCGGCCGGCCGGATCTACGGCAGGAATCGCGGCGCCGGCGGGCCGTGGCGCGAGATGCCGCTGCCCGCCTGCTTCGCCGGCCGCGTCGCGGCGATCTCGCTCGACGACGACGAGATGATCGCCCTGGACACCGCGCGCCGCGTCTACACGATGGACAACGCGCTGAAGGACGGGGCGCTCTTCAACTGGACCTCCCGGTGGGGGACGCCGTTCTGGCTCGGGCCGGGCTACTCGCTGCCCGGACGGCGTCGAGGCGTGGTCGTGGTCGGTCGTCTCACCGCTCGAGGACAAGACGTGGACCGACCCCGCCGGGAACAGGACGCCCATCGGCGCCGGCAAGGTGTCCCACATCTGGGGGCTGCGCTCGGGGGGCCAGCGGCTCACGTTCTGGGACCCGTGGCTTCCGCTGGACGAGAGCTACGAGATGTGCGGGCCCCACCGCGGGCGCTTCAAGGCCGTGAACCTGTCCGCCAGCGGGTCGTTCGTCTTCGTGGTCGGGCGCGACGGCGACCTCTTCACGCGCCTGTACGACTTCGACATCTCCGGCCACGACCCGGTGTTCTTCCGCTACTCGTACGAGGATCAGCGCGGCAAGGGCGACGGCTCTCCGATCCAGCTTCCGGCCGCGCCCTGGGTCGAGCAGCCCAAGGTGCCCGGTGCGATCACCTCGGCGATCTCGATCCACAAGGTCGGCGAGGGGACGATCCACCGCATCCTCCGCGTCGAGGGCACCCGCGACGGCCAGACCGGGTACTGGGAGCGCGACGCGGCGGCTCCGAGCGCCGACGGGCTGGACGTTCCACGCCACGGGACGGCCGCTCGTCGCGCAGGCGGCTGCCCAACCCTCGGCGCGACACCTCGGCGCGCGGCCTGGGACGCAGCGAGAACGCCCGCTATCTCCTGACCGGGCCGGGCCTGACCGCCGAGCTTCTCGACTTCAACGTCTACTGCTCGCCCGCGCGCCTTCGGGTGCGCGAGAACGGGACGGAGCGCCAGCCTGCGGCTGCACCACGTCGACGGCCTGCGCCAGCAGGCCCGCGGCCGCGGTCTCGACGACGTGCCCCGGCTGCAGGAGGGCGCCATCGAGCACCCGGGCGGCAGGTTCCAGAAGGTGACGGTCGAGGCGACCCGCTCGGAGGTGGTCATCCCGGAGCTGGGCTGGCGTCTGCGCCGGGCGCCCCCGCCCTCCTGCCTCGCCCGCCGCGCGCCGGTCGGCCGCCGCAACGTCGGGCGCGTGCGGTTGGGGCTCGGCCCGTCCGCGGCTCCTGCGCAGCGTGCCGCCGCCGCGCTCGCGCAGGGGGCGGTCGTGGCGGTGGTGCGTGGACGGCAGCCGCGGCAAGGGGGTCGCCGCGGTCTTCAGAGCCGGTCGGGTCGTGCTGGTGGCGACCACCGCGCCGGGACATGGAAATCGCGGCGTCCGGCCCGGCGCGAGGGCGGGCGTGCTGCGGCGTGTGCACCCGGGCCGGCGGACGATCGGCCGCGGTGTCGTCCGGGCGGGCCCCCGCAGCCCGCTCCTGTTCGGCGTACGGCGCGGCAGGATTCGCTAGGTGGCCGTCGCGTCGCCGGCGCACGATCGCCCGGCCGCGGCTGGTGCGCGCCTATCTGCGTTCCGCGGGCCTGGCGAGGCGCTAGCCGGCCGAAGCGGCACCGCGAGCGTTAGCCCTGGTCGGCGTCGTTCTTGGTGCCGCACACGGAGCAGACCCACTCGTAGGGCGGCGGGCCGGCCGTCCTCGTCGCGGTCCCGGGCTCGACCGAGTTGTGCTCGGTGACCTCGGCGCAGGACGAGCAGTGGGTCGACAGCTTCGGCATGAGGCCGAGGGTACCCCAAACGTGGCAGTGGGCTACCCAGTTGACCCTCCGTGCGCAAATGGGTTCTCTACCCCATACCGGCGGGAGCGCGGGACCGCCAGACTTCTCGTAGAGAGCTTGAGCTGGATTAGGGCTTGGGCTGGATTTGCACCGGGGCGTCCGAAAGGGCGCCCCGGTCGGGTTTTCGGGGCGAGGAGTTCCCACCGGGAAACCGAATCCCTCCGGGATGCCGGATCTGCTCACGATCGTGCTCCTGCTGGTCGGCTGGGTCGCGGTCGCGCTGGTGCTGGGGCTCGTCTACTCGGTGATCGCCCGGCGGATCCGGCGCTCCCGCGCGAACCAACTCGACGAGGGTCCGCTCCCCAGCCGGAGCGAGCGCCGCCTCTCCTCGCCGGACCGGCGCGTGGGGCTGCCCGACAACCGCGCCGAGCGGGTCGAGCGGCGGGTCGGCCCGCCGGACCGGCGACGCGGCCGGGCCGCGACGGCGTAGCTGTAGGGTCGGCTCGCCGTGCGCAAGTGGCTCCCCATGCTCATCCTCGCCTCGGCGCAGTTCGTCATGGTGCTCGACTCGAGCGTGATGAACGTGGCGATCTCGCAGATCGTCGAGGACCTCGACACGACGATCCAGGGCGTGCAGACGGCGATCACGCTGTACACGCTCGTGATGGCGGCGTTCATGCTGCTCGGCGCGAAGCTCGGCGACATCCTGGGCCGCAACCGCGCGTTCGCGATCGGGCTGGCGATCTACGGGGTCGGGTCGCTCACGACGGCGCTGAGCCCGAACCTCGCCGTCCTGCTGGTCGGCTGGTCGGGGATCGAGGGGTTCGGTGCCGTGCTCGTGGTGCCGGCGATCGCGGCGCTCACCGCCGCCACCTACGAGGGCCGCGACCGCGCGCTGGCGTACGCGCTGCTCGGGGGGATCGCCGCCATCGCGGTCGCCGCCGGCCCGCTGATCGGCGGCTGGGTGACGACGGAGTTCACGTGGCGCTACGTGTTCGCGGCCGAGACCGTGGTCGTGATCGTGATCCTGCTGCCTGCGCGGGCAGATCGCGCAGGCGCCGGACGCCGAGCGGCGCCCGCAGCTCGACATCGTGGGCGTGGCGCTTTCCTCGAGCGGCCTGGGCCTGATCGTGTTCGCGATCCTGCGCAGCAGCGTGTGGGGCTTCGTCCAGCCGCGCACGCCGCCGACGATCAACGGCACGGAGATCACGCCGCTGGGCTTCTCCGTGGTGCCGTTCATGGTGCTCGGCGGCCTCGCGCTGCTCTGGGCGTTCGTCGCGTGGGAGCAGCGCCGCGCCCGTCTGGGCCGCGACCAGCTGCTCGACACGGCGCTGCTCGGCATCTCGCAGCTGCGGGCGGGGCTCTCGACGCTGGTCGGGCAGCAGCTCGTCCTGATGGGCACGTTCTTCGTGATCCCGGTGTACCTGCAGGTCGTGCTCGGGCTCGACGCGTTCGAGACCGGCAAGCGCCTGCTGCCGCTGTCGGTGGCGATGCTCGTCTTCGCGCTGCTCGGCCCGCGGATCGCGGCCCGGCGCTCGCCGCGCATCGTCGCGCAGATCGGGCTGGTCGCGGTCAGCATCGGCGCGATCGTGATGCTCGCGACGCTCGACGTGACGCTGAACGACCCCGGCTTCAAGGTGGCGCTCGCTCTCATCGGCGCGGGCGCCGGGCTGCTCGCGTCGCAGCTCGGGAACGTGATCATGTCCTCCGTCGCGCCCACGCAGACCAGCGAGGCGGGCGGGCTTCAGGGCACGGCCCAGAACCTCGGGTCCTCACTCGGCACGGCGATCATCGGCGCGGTGCTGCTCGCCTCGCTCGCGACCGGCTTCAGCGAGCGCATCACCGACAACCCCGACGTCCCGGCGGCCGCGCGCGAGACGATCGTCGCGAAGGCCGAGGAGGGGATCGACATCGTGCCCGTCGCCGCCGTCGAGAAGGCGGCGGTGGAGGGCGGGCTCACGCCGGACCAGGCCCAGCGCGGTCGCCGCCGACTACGGCGACGCGCAGCTCGACGCGCTGCGGCTGTCGCTCGGCGCGGTCGCGCTCGCGGCGCTGCTGTCGCTGTGGCTCACGCGGCGACTGCCGACCAGGTCGCTCGCCGAGCAGTGAGATCGGCGCCACGGAGGCAACGGCCAGCGCCTGACGGCCGTCGGATGAGCGCGCAGGAGAACCAGCTTGGGCCGCTCAGCGGCGGCGCTGTCGGGCCACGTAGCGCTGCCCGGTGCGCAGCACGACCGTCTGGCGGCGGGCGAAGTCGCGCACGGTCACCGTCCCGCGGAGCACGCGCGTGAGCGGTCGTGTTGCAGCGGTCCTCCACCACCCACCGGGCGCCTCGGACGGTGGCCGAGCTGTTTCGGCCGCGAGTGCGAAAGCGACCGGTGGCGCTGCCCCGCAAGCGCCGGACGCGTCGCAGCGCAGCACTGCCCTGACCACGACGCGGACAACCCGTGAGCTTGCCGGCCAGACGCAGCTCGGTCACGGGCCTGAGCGCCCGGTTCTGCCCGATGCGGAAGACGCCTCCGTAGAAGACGCCCGACTGGGTGCGGCTCCCGGAGCGGTTGGCAGCTGAGGTCAGGCGCACCCGTCCGCGGCGGGTGTCGATCAGCGACCCGACCGGTATCTGGCGCGCCCGCTCGAGTTGCGCGAAGCGGCGCGAACCGCGCACACGCACGAGCACCACCCCCTGGACCGCCTGCACGTTCACCGCTCGGCCGGCCCTCGGAGCAGGTAGCGTCACCGTTCCCCTGCCCGCGCCACCCTCGTAGCGCGCCAGCGCGAAGTCGCTCTCTCCGGGCCCGGTGTAGCCGAGGACCACGGCCTTCCCATCCGATTGGAGAGCGAGGTCTCTGCCGACCGCGCCGGGGAAGCTGGTGGACTGCTCGCCGTCACCGGCAAAACCGGGGTCGGGCGAGCCCCCTGGCGTGAAGCGAGCAACCAGCAGGCTAGGTTCTCGGAATCGGCGGTGTTTCCCGCCACCAGCACTCGGCGGTCAGCGGTGATCGCCACCGCCGCGGGGTGCCCGGAAACCGGGGCCAGTCCGTCCCCGGAGAAGGTCCCGTCGGTGGACCCGTCGGCGTTCAGGCGCGCCACGGTCGCGCCTCCCACGGCCACGATCCTTCCGTCGTCCTGCACGGCCAGATCGTCGGTCGCGCCCCTCCCGACCTGTTGCTTGCCGTCACCCGAGAAGGTCGTGTCCAGGGACCCGTCACCGTTGTAACGCGCCAGGCCCCCCTCCCCCAGGGTAAGGAGCTTTCCTCCCGGCTGAACGACCACCGCGTTCGTCCCCGCGAAGCTCCCGAACTCGGTCCGCTGCTTGCCGTCCCCGGAAAAGCCGGAATCGAGCGATCCATCGGGGTTGTAGCGAGCCAGGCGCCGGTCCCCGGTTCCACCACCGGCCACGATCCTGTCGTCCGGCTGGAGGGCCAGAGCGTCCACGGAGACATTGGGGTCAGACGTCACGCCGCCCGACGTCTCCGAGAAGTCGGTGACCACCCTGCCGTCGCCGTCGAAGCCCGAATCGAACGACCCGTCGGGGTTCAGACGTGCGAGCGCGAAGTCGCCCAGGGTGAACCCGGAGGGCGCCAGCGACGCCCCGCCGATGACGATCTTGCCGTCTCGCTGGAGCAGCGCGGCATCGCCCGACATCTCGTCAAAGCTGAGCTTGCCATCGTCCGAGAAGCTCGGATCGAGCGCGCCGCGTGCGTCATAGCGGGCCACGAGCACCCCACCCGAGCCTCCGGGACCCCCTCGTCGAGCACCGATCGCCACGATCTTCCCGTCGGGCTGGACCAACACCGCGTTGCCGCCATCGTCGGCGCCGAAGTCCTCAGCCAGTTTGCCGTCGCCCGAGAACGTCCGATCGAGATCGCCCGGTGCGGCCCACGCCGGCACGAGCAACGCGCCCGACAGGACCGCGACGAGCAGCACCACACGCCGAAGGGACCCGGTAGTTGGACGCCGGCTCAGGGGTCGATCTTCTCGTCTGGCGAAGCCTGGGTCAAGCGGGGGTTCGCGTCCTTTTCCCACCGAGCCTCAGTCCCCCGGGGGCCCTTGCCGATTAACCCTGAATGTCTCCAATTCCGCCCGAGACGCGGATCGTCGACCAGGTGCTCTCAGCGCACGCTCGGAGCGAGGACAGAGAGGAAGCGCTGCGAGCAACCCCCCGATGGCGCCTTCTCCGTCGGCGGCGCCTCAGGCGCTCACTCCAGCGCAGCCAGGAATGGGAGCAGACGGTGAGGGAAGGACTTGTCAGGTCCACGACCAACGACGACTAAGGGGCAGAGGCCGGAACGGCCTGGGACAGTTCTTCCGGCGCACTCTCTTCCAGCATGTGAACGCAACCCGATCGACGCGGGGTGGCAAGACTCAGCGGCGGCGCTGTCGGGCCACGTAGCGCTGCCCGGCGCGCAGGGCAACCGTCCGACGTCGGGCGAAGTCGCGCACGGCCACCGATCCGCGGACGACGCGCGTGAGGGTCGTGTTGCAGCGGTCCTCCACCACCCACTGGGCGCCCCGGACGGTGGCGGCGCTGTTCTTGCCACGGGTGCGGAAGCGCCCCGTGGCGTTGCTCCGCAGGCGTCGGACGCGCCTCTGCGCGGTACCCCCCTGCCCGCGGCCCGGGCAGCCGGCGAGCGCGCCAGCCAGACGCAGCTCGGTCACCGGCCTGCGCGCCCGGTTCTGAGCGACGCGGAAGAGGCCGCCGTGGAAGATGCCGGACTGTGTACGGCTTCCGGAGCGGTTTGCCGCGGACGTCAGTCGTACCCGCCCGCGGAGGGTGTCGACAAGCGACCCAACCCGAATCTGGCGAGCCTCACCGAGCGCGACGAACCGGCGCGACCCCCGCTCACGTACTCGGACCACCCCTCGGACCGTCGCAACGTTCACTGCCTCCCCCGCCCGCGGCCGCGGCAGCGTCGACCCGGTTCCGCCCCCGCCCTCGTAGCGCGCGAGCGCGAGGTCACCCCCGCCGCTGGAGGACTCGGTGAAGCCGAGCACGAGGGCCTTTCCGTCGCCCTGCACCGCGAGGTCTACACCCACGGCGCCGGGGAAGCCGGCGGTCTGCTCGCCGTCGCCGGCGAACGACCTGTCGGGTGAGCCGTCGCCCCTGAACCGGGCGACCAGCAGCCCCGGACCGCCACCGGTTCCCCCCACGACGATCTGCCCCGCGCCCGGCAGAGCGACGCAGAGGCCTGGCCCGAGGTCATGGCAAAGCCGTCCGCGGAGAACGTCGGGTCCGGGGTTCCGCCCGCGCTCAAGCGAGCCACCGACCTGCCCCCGACCGTGACGATCCTCCCATCGTCCTGCACCGCCAGGTCGTCGGTCGCGCCTCTCCCGACCGACTGCTTGCCGTCCCCCGAGAAGCCAGTGTCGAGGAACCCGTCGGCGTTGTACCGCGCCAGGCCCCCCTCCCCCAGGGTGAGGAGGTCCCCGTCGGGTCGAACGACTACCGCGGTCGTATCCGCCGCGCTGCCGAACTCGGTCTTCTGCTTGCCGTCCTCCGAGAAGCTCGAGTCCAGCGATCCGTCGGGGTTGTAGCGCGCCAAGTGCCGATTTCCGCTCCCGCTCCCGCCCGCCACGATCTTGCCATCGGTCTGAACGGCAAGGGCGGAGACCGAGACGAAGGGATCGGAGCTACCTCCACCGGGGAACGTTTCGGAGAAGTCGGTCACCACCCTCCCGTCGCCGTCGAAGCTCGAGTCCGGCGACCCGTCGGGATTGAGGCGGGCCAGGGCGAAGTCGCCCGAGCTCGCTCCGGACGGAGCGATCACCTGCCCCCCGACGACGATCTTGCCGTCGCGCTGCAGCGCCGCGGCCGCACCCGAGATCCCGTCGATCGTCAGCTTGCCGTCGCCCGAGAAGCTCGGATCGAGCGCGCCCGCGCTGTCGTAGCGCGCCGCCACCGCCCCGTAGGCGCCGACCTGCTGGTTGCCCACCGCCAGAATCCTGCCGTCGGCCTGGATCAGGAGCGCGGTGCCGGAGTCGTTGGCCCCGAAGTTCTCCGAGAGCTTGCCATCCCCCGAGAAAGTCCGGTCGAGATCGCCCGGTGCGGCCCAGGCGGGCACAAACCACGCGCCCAAGAGGACCGCGACCAGCACGCAAGACGCCGCGGGAACCGGGAGGAGGAACGTCGCGCCAGGGTTCGATCTTCTCGTCTGAGGAAGCCGCGGTCAAGCTGCCGGCGCGGCCCACCCTGGGACCGTTTCGGCGCTCTTTCCTAGGAAGCGCTACTGGTCCACCGTCCACGAGACCTTCTCCGTCGCTGATCAGGCGATCGTCGGCGTCCGACAACTGCCCATGGCCCCGGAGCACATCATTCCCACCGCTCCCGCAACCTGAGCGTCAAGGGGCAGCGTACACGATCGTCGGGTCGCACGGCCCCTCGCACGCCGCGGCGCGGATCACCTGCGGCTCTCGCACTGGCTTGCGTGCTGTTGGACGTCAGAGGCGGCGTTCGCCGACGTTGACGAGGGGTGCCATCCGCGGCAGCCGGTAGATCTTGACGTCGTTGCGCTCGCCGCGCTCATCCCGTACCAGGACCGATTTCCTCCCGGGGTGCACGCCGATGGCACAGGCTCGATCTCGAGTGAAGTCCACTTCGTCCGCCAACCTTGAAGTGCATGCCGCCGGGTCGACTCGACATCGTTGTGCCGGGCGAGCGCGTCTGCGAGGGCATGCAGGCGGGATGCGGCGTCCTCTCGGCTCATCCGCTCCTTCTCTGTGATCTCCATCAGGTCCATCCGGTCCTCCTGTTCGGGTTGGTGGTTACGCGTCGCGGCCGATGGCGATTCGCGCCAGCTCGGCGAGGCCGTCCCGGACGCCTTCGGGCGCTCGGGCCGAAGGCGAGGCGCCGGGGTGCTGGCGCGCGATCCGCACGTTCAGGACTCCGGGGCGGATGACGAAGCGCAGCGGCGGGTCGAGCACGAGCGCCTCGCCGTCACGGGCTGCAGCGCGGCATCCTCGCCGCGCTTTGTCGAACGTCACCACGACGATGCGTCATCGACGCGGTCGCGATGTCGGCCGTCGACGAACGCGTCGAGTGCGCCTTCCGCACCGTCGCGGTCGAAGATCGAGCGCGAGCGTGCGACGGATGCAGGCCGGCAGCCCTGGCGGCGCCGCCGCGACGACCGCCGCGTCCGTCGCGACGATGATGCGCCGACGCCGCGCCGATGGCGCGGGCGGCCGCGCGCCTCGGCGCGTAGCGCTCCGCCGTGCCGCCAAGCGGAGTTGGACCACCGACTGCTCCGGCGCCGATCACGACGGCGTGCGCCAGCGGCACCCGACGCGGCGGCGCTGTGTACGCCGCACCACGCTCAGCCTCGCACAGCGCTCGCCGATCAGCCGCAAGCACCGGGCGTACGCGGCGCGGCCACGCCCGAGCGCGACTCGCGCGCGCGCGCAGTCCGAGCGCCGCGCCGGACCCCAGTGCGGTGCCCACCAGGGCGCCGACGCACATCGCCCGGGTAGTGCGCGTGTGGACGCGGTGCCGCGCGCCGGCGAGCGCCGCAGCGGAACGGCCGCCGCCGGCGACATGGCCTACGCCGGTTGCGAACGCGACGCCGCTGTGTGCCCGGGGGCGCTCGGCTCTGACCTGCGCGCGAGCGGACGTCGCTCGCGGTCCGGGCGTCGCCGCCGCGCAGCGCCGCCGGTCCTTCCCCCGGCAAGTGCGAGCAACGCGGCGGACGCCAGCGAGAGGCGCGAGTAGTCCGCGACCCGCGACAGGCGGCTCATGCCCGCATCGAGTGCTGGAGTGGGCGTGCGGGCAACGGCCGCGTACACAGCGAGGTCGAGGCGCTCGGCGTCCACGATCCACCCGGCGCCGATCAGAGACCTTCCTGGGTCTCGAGGCGACCGGACGAAACCGCCTCCAGCATGGCGTCGTAGTCGCGCTCGTTCTGGTCGGCGTAGGCCTCCGCGAACGAGGCCAGCGCCCAGTCGAAGCTGTCGCCTCCGCCCAGATAGCTCGCGATAGCGATCGCATCCCCGGAGCGGGCATGCGCCTTCGCGAGCGCGTGGCCGCAGAGTCGCGCGTACATCGTCATCGACCGTGGGTCCATCGTCTCCACGACCGCCGAGCCCTTGCCGTCCCAGAGCTGGCGGACATAGAAGTCGCGGGTCGCGCGGTCAGGGTCCTCGACCCGGATCCAGCCGAGCATGATGTCACTGGCGGCCTGCGTCAGCCGCTGGCCCTCGACGACCCGCTGGCCATGGTTGTTGAAGGAGCTCTTGCCCAGGAACGGCTCGAGCACCGATGCCTCCGCCTCCTTGAGCTGCAGGAACAGCGGATCGCTCTCGTCACGGCCGAGCAGGAGCACGATCCAGGCGCGCGTGCCGACGCTGCCCACCCCGACGACCTTCCGCGCCGCGTGGACGTAGCGGAAGCGCTCGAGCAGCTGCCGCCGGTCGGCGGCTCAGTGTGCGCCGGTAGGAGCGGATCGCCCCTTGCATGAACTCCTCGAACTCGTCCTTCGCGAGGCCCGAAAAGATCTCCTCGATCGGCATGATGAGAGGCGGGTCGCTCGCGATTCGCGGCTCGCCGTCGACGATCTCCGTGAGCTTGCTGAAGGCTCGCAGGCTGTTCTTCGACCGCGCCTTCGCGACGTTGCGCTCGATGCGCTTCATCTGCTTCCCGGTCGTACGCTGGGCCGCCAGCGCCGCCGACCTCGTCGACGTCGATGCGGAGTACCAGAGGTCGATGTTGCGCAGGTCCGCGAGTTCCCGGATCCCCTTCCTGTACGCACGCGTCACAGCGCGGTTGATCGACCGGCGCCGCTTCGCGTTGAAGCCTCGATCGCGCCCCGCCACAGCGAAGCTGGCCACCAGGCGCTTCACGTCCCATTCGAACGGGCCCGGCAGCGTCTCGTCGAAGTCGTTGATGCCGAACACCAGCCGCCGGTCGGGTGCAGCAAAGGCGCCGAAGTTGGACAGATGCGCATCGCCGCAAAGCTGCACGTCCAGCCCCGTCCGGGGCTCGTCGGCCAGGTCGGCCGCCATCAAGTAGGCCGCGCCGCGGTAGAAGGTGAACGGCGAGACCAGCATCCGCCCATAGCGCAGCGGCACGAGCTCGGGCACGCGACTCTCGTCCTGCTCCTCCAGCAGCTCAACCGGGTCGCATCGATCGGAGGCCGGCTCCCACTCACCGTGCTCGGAGCGCGGCACCAGCTTCCGCGCTGATGGGCCGGCCAGGACTCGAACCTGGGACCTACGGATTATGAGTCCGCTGCTCTAACCAACTGAGCTACCGGCCCTCGAGCCTCGATCGAGGATTGCCCGGGAGGGTAATTGTCGGCGAGGATCGAGTCCGCGTGCCCGGCCCGCCGCGTTGCTCGCGGAGGGGCCGTGGGTTAGGTTCGCGCCACGGTCGAACGAGGGAGAGACATGGCGGACAACGTCGAGCTGCTGCGCAACACCTACGAGGCGTTCGGTCGAGGCGACATCCCGGCCGTGTTGGGGGTGTTCGCCGAGGACATCGAGTGGAGCGTCCCCGAGGTGATCCCCCACGGCGGGAAGGCACGCGGCCGGGAGGAGGTGGGCGGGTTCTTCGAGCGGCTGGGCTCGACCTGGGAGGACTTCGGCATCGAGATCGACGCGCTGTTCGGCTCGGACGACCGCGTGTGCGCGTCGGCCGCGCCGCCGGCAAGCTCGACGGTGTCGGACGGGCTACGGCTTCGTGCACGTGTGGACCGTCGAGGACGGATCGTGCAAGCGCTTCGACGAGTTCGTCGATCCCGATCCGGAGCTCCTGGCCCGCTGAGCCGCCGAGCTCAGCCCGCGACCGCCGCGTCCACCGCGCGCTCCAGCTCGGCGGCGCTGTAGGCGCCCTCGATCCGCGCGGCGATCCGGCCCTTGCGGTCGATCGCGAACAGCCACGGCTCGGTGATCAGATGCCAGACGGCGAACTGGGGCCGGAAGCCCTTGTTGGGGTCGTTGTCGCGGAATATCTCCTGGTGGATGAAGACCGCGTCGTCCCCGCGCTCGGCCTTGACCTGCTCGGCGATGTCGGCCACCGGGCCGCAGACCCGGCTCTGGCACAGGGCCGGCGTGGCCAGCAGGAGGATCACCGGCTTCTTGCCCACCACGTCGGCGAAGTCGACCTCGTGCATGGTCGAGGGCGGCTCCCGGGTGTCGATCGAGTAGGAGTCGCCGCCGGCTTCGCGGGTGGTCTCGCTGTGGATCCGCGGCGCCTTGTCGCCCACGTCGGGCGAGGGGCGGTTCGAGTCGGCCATGAGCGGGGGCCCCGCGGGCGTCGCCGCCACCAGCCGGTCGTCGAGGCGCGCCACCCCGAGCACGTCGTAGGCGCCCTCGCGGGGCAGCGTCAGGTCCGCCACGTAGAGCGACTTGGCGGCGTCCGGATCGGAGGCGACCGTCTTGCTCTGGAACTGGGTCTTGACCTCCAGGGACTCGTAGCGCGCCGGGAAGGGCCCGCGGGCGGGCCCGCCGCCGCGGGGCGCGACGTAGACGGCCACGGGGGCGTCGGCGATCTGGGCCCGGGACCGGTCGAACAGGCCGAAGCCGAAGCGGTTCTTGCCGGGCTGGACCTCGGAGACCGAGGGAACCAGCACCGGGCCCCCGTCGCCGACCTCGCTCTGCAGCTCGCGCGAGCGTCTTGCCCTCGGCCTTCGGGAAGTCCTCCGGCCGCGCCGGGGGCGGGGGCGCGTCGGCCTGCTCGCTCGAGCCACCGCAGGCCCCGAGCGAGGCGCCCAGGGCGAGCGCCAGCGCGAGCGGCGCCAGCCTGTTCGGGAGGGTCGTCCGCCGCCGCACCGGGCCAAGAGTAGGCAACCCGGCCGCCGAGGCCCCGGGCCCCCTGCTGTCGATTAGGGTTCGCGCCCCGTTTTCGAGCATCACGAGGAGGCACCTTGGCCACACGCGCAGCACTCATCACCGGCGGCTCGAGCGGAATCGGGCTGGCGATCGCCCGGGCGCTCGGAGAGGACGGCTACGGGGTGACCGTCTCGGCGCGCAAGCCCGACAAGCTCGAGGCGGCCGCCAAGGAGCTGCGCGACGCCGGGATCGACGTCGAGGCCGTGCCGGCCAACATGACCAAGGAGGAGGACATCACCGCCCTCGTGGCCGCCCACCGCGAGCGCTTCGGGCGGCTCGACGTGCTCGTGAACAACGCCGGCGTCGGCATCGGCGGCGCCATCGCCGACGCCGAGACCAAGAAGCTCGACATGCAGCTCGACGTGAACCTGCGGGCCGTCTACCTCACCTCACGGGAGGCGATCCCGATGCTCAAGGAGGCGGGGGCCGAGCACGGCAAGGCGCTCATCGCCAACACGGCCTCGATCGCCGGGAAGTACGGGCAGGGCTGGCTCGCGGCCTACTCGGCCACGAAGTTCGGGGTGGTCGGCCTCACCCAGGCGCTGCACAAGGAGCTCGGCGAACGAAGGCGTCCAGGCCACGGCCCTGTGCCCGGGCTTCGTGAACACCGCGATGACCGAGTGGGTCGAGGGCGTGCCCAAGGAGGAGATGATCCAGCCCGAGGACATCGCCGAGGCGGTGCGCTATCTGCTGCGCACCTCGCCCGCGTGCATCGTGCCCGAGCTGCAGTTCATCCGCCCGGGCGACAGCATGTAGATCGGCTCGGGCTAGACGAGCTCGCGCTCGCGCCGGCGCTCGGCCTCGCGCTCGCTCTCGTCGGCCTGCAGCTGCTCGAGCGCGCGCTCGTAGTCGTCCAGCCTGCGGAAGGGGCGCATCCAGGCCCAGCCGGAGCGTCCGCGCAGCTCGGACGTGCGGTCGCGCTCGCCGGTGTCGCGGCGCGGCTTCGGAGCCTCCTCGGCGCTGCTCCTCGCCCCGGCGCAGGCGGCGCGCCTTCGCGGCCCGGTGCTCGGAGATGGCGGCCGAGAGGGCGCTCGCGCCGCGCACGTCCTCGTCCGCGATGCTGTCGGCGAGCATGGCCCTGAGCGTGCGGACCTCGCGCTCGGTGGCCAGCCGCGCCCCCGAGCCCGCCCGGGTGTAGCGGTCCCACGCCTCGGCGAAGGAGGCGAAGCTGGTCCGGCCGCCGTTGCGGTGGGCGGCGAGCATCGGGCACACGCCGCCGTCGCGGTCGGTGTAGGCGCCGACGATGATCGGGTTCACGTCCAGGGCGTCGAGCATCGCGCGCCTCGTCTCGGGAGGCATGCAGTCGATCGCGATGCGCAGGTCGCGCGCGGGCTTGCGGATACGTCTCATCAGGTGGTCCTCGGCGGTTGAACTACGATGCCCGGCGCCTCCGGGTCGTGCAACACAGTACGGGGGCACGTCGGGGTTCTCAAGGGGCCTCCTGCCTTTGAAAGGGGCGTTGCAAATGCGGTTGGGACTACACGTCGGCTACTGGGGTCTGGGGCTCACCGCGGACGAGCAGCTCGAGATCGTGCGCGAGGCCGAGGCGGCGGGCTTCGACTCGGTCTGGGCGGCCGAGGCCTACGGGTCCGACACCGCCACCGTGCTCGCCTGGCTCGCCTCGAACACCGAGCGCATACGCATCGGCTCGGCCATCCTCCAGATGCCGGCGCGCACCCCGGCGATGACCGCGATGACGGCCGCCACCCTCGACAACATCTCGGACGGCCGGATGATCCTCGGCATCGGCTCCTCGGGCCCGCAGGTGGCCGAGGGCTGGCACGGCCAGCCCTTCGCCCGCCAGCTGCAGCGCACGCGGGAGTACGTGGAGATCGTGCGCAAGGCGCTGTCGCGGGAGCGGCTCGAGTACAAGGGCGAGATCTACGAGCTCCCGATCCCCGACGGGCCCGGGAAGGCCCTGAAGCTCACGATCGGGCCGGTGCAGGAGCGCATTCCGATCTACCTGGCCGCGATCGGCCCGAAGAACACCCAGCTCACGGGCGAGGTCGCCGACGGCTGGCTGCCCGCCTTCTTCTCGCCCGAGCACGTCGGCGAGTTCCGCGCGCTCCTCGAGGAGGGGGCCGCCCGGGCGGGAAACGGCAAGGTGATCGACGACTCGTTCGACATCGCGCCCAACGTGAACCTGTCGATCGACGACGACGTGGACCGGGCGCGCGACGCCATGCGCCCGCTGCTCGCCCTCTACGTGGGCGGCATGGGCTCCAGGGACAAGAACTTCTACAACGCGCTCGTTCGCCGGTACGGCTACGAGGAGGCGGCCGACGAGGTGCAGGACCTCTATCTCTCCGGCAAGAAGGAGGAGGCCGCCGCCGCCCTGCCGGCGGAGCTGATCGACCAGACCTCGCTCTGCGGGCCCAAGGAGGTGGTGGCCGAGCGGCTGGCGATCTACCGCGACGCCGGCGTCGGCACCCTGATCTGCACGCCGATGGCCTTCGACCTGGAGCAGCGCAAGCGCATGATCCGCGACGTGGCTGAGCTTCTCTGAGAGCCTTCCTCGCCGCGTTCGGCGATCCGGGTCACGCCTTCCCGGCCATCGCGCTCGGTCGCGCGCTCGTTCAGCGCGGGCACACGGTCTGCCTGCAGACCTGGGAGCGATGGGCCGAGCACGTCGAGCGCGAGGGCATGACGTTCGACCCGGCCCCGGAGTACGAGGTGTGGCCCCACAAGCGAGCGCTCACTCCCTACGAGGCGGCCGTGCGGGCGGCCCGGGAGACGGTCCCGGTGCTGCGGGACTTCGACCCGGACGCGGTGGTGGCCGACATCCTCACGGTGGCCGGGAGCCTGGCGGCCCAGATGGACGAGCGCCCCTGGGTCACCCTGGTGCCCCACGTGCTCCCGACGTCCGAGGCGGGGTTTCCCCCGTACTCGGTCGGGGCCCGGCTGCCGAGGACCCGCCTCGGCGCGAGCGCCTGGGAGCTGATGCGCCCGATGCTGTCCATGGGCGAGCAGCGCGGGCGCCGAGAGCTCAACGGCGCCCGGGAGCGGGTCGGTCTCCCCCACCTCAGCCCACGCCCACGGCGGGATCTCGCGCCAGCTCGCGCTGGTGGCCACCTTCCCCCAGCTCGAATACCCGCGCCACGATCGCCATCCCTCGGTGCGGGTCACGGGGCCCCTGCTCTGGGAGCAGCCCTTCGGGGAGGTCGAGCTCCCGCCCGGCTCGGACCCGCTGGTGCTGGTCGCGCCCAGCACGTCGCAGGACCCCGGCCACCGGATGCTCCGCGCGGCGCTCGAAGGGCTCGCGGACGAGCCGGTGAGGGTGATCGCGACGACCAACCGGCGCGAGCCCTCCACGCCGCTGCGGGTTCCCGCCAACGCCCGGGTGGTCGACTGGCTCTCCTACGCGCGGACGATGCCGCGCTGCGCCGCGGTGATCTGCCACGCGGGCCACGGCACCGTGGCCCGCGCGCTGGCGAGCGGCGTGCCCGTGGTCGGGTGCCCCGCGGCGGGTGACATGGCCGAGAACGCGGCCCGCGTGGCCTGGGCCGGGTGCGGGGTCTCGCTCCCGCGGCGGCTGATCACCCCGCGGGGGGTGCGGCTGGCGATCAGGAAGCTGCTCGCGGAGCCCGGGTACGCCGAGCGGGCGCGGGACCTGCGGGCGTGGAGCCGAGCGCTACGACGGCGGCGAGGTGGCGGCCAAGAGCCTGGAGGCGCTCGTCTCAGGCCGCGCGCCGACCGAACTGGAGGGGTGGGACTCGAACCCACAACCGTCACCTTAACAGGGTGCTGCTCTGCCGATTGAGCTACCCTCCAATGCCCAAATGGGGTAGGACAAGGCCTTTGGCCTCACCGCCCCTTGGCACCGAAATTAGAGCATAGGAGCGCTACGCCCCGTTCTCCATCCCGGCGAGCCGGTCGGCGTCCCCCGAGCTCTTGAGCATCTGGAGGGTCTTCACCTCGATCTGGCGGACGCGCTCCCGGGTCAGGCCCACCTCGCGGCCGATGTCCTCGAGGGTCATCGGGCCCGCGGGGTCGAGGCCGTAGCGCAGCTCGATGACCCGGCGCTCGCGGTCGGGCAGCTTGCTCACGACCTCCTGGACGCCCGCGTCGCGCATGGTGCGCACGACCTGCTCGTCGGGCCGGTCAGCGGGCTCGTCCTCGATGAAGTCGCCGAACTGGGCGGCGTCGTCCGCGCCGCCCACGGGCGCCTCCAGGGAAACCGGCTCCTGGCCCATCTTGAGGAGCTCCTCGACCTTGTCGGGAGCCATCTCCACCACGGCCCCGATCTCGGCCGGGGTGGGGTCGCGCTCCAGCTGCTGGGAGAGGTCGCGCCGCGCGCGGGCCACCTTGGTCATGCGCTCGACCATGTGCACCGGGATGCGGATCGTGCGCGACTGGTCGGCGAGCGCGCGGGTCATGGCCTGGCGTATCCACCAGGTCGCGTAGGTGGAGAACTTGAAGCCGCGGCGCCAGTCGAACTTCTCGACGGCGCGGATGAGGCCCATGTTTCCCTCCTGCACCAGGTCGAGGAGCGTGAGGCCTCGGCCCTGGTAGCGCTTGGCCACGGACACCACCAGCCGCAGGTTTGCCTCGATGAGGGCGTTCTTGGCCGACATGTCGTGCTGCTCGATCCGCTTGGCCAGCCGCACCTCGTCGTCCTTCGTGAGCAGCGGCACGCGACCGATGTTGTTCAGGTAGAGCCGGACCGCGTCCTCCACCCCGCCCTGGGGCGGTGCGACCGACAGCCCCGCGGTGACCACGCCGCCCTCGTCGAACTCCGCGTAGGGATCGGATCCGCGCGCGCGGGGTCTCCTCCGCCTCCACGTCCTCGTCCTGTGGGTCGAATGTGGGTTCTTCGTTCACGTGACCTGTCCCATCACCGCGTCCATGTCGCTGCGCACACGCTGGCGCTCAGCGGCCAGTTCGCCCTGCCGGCGAAGGTCGCCCCGCTCCCGCGCAAGACGCACCTCGCGGTCGATCCTACGCAGCTCGAGGGCCAGATAGCTCATGCGCAGCACGCCCTCGTTGGCCGGCGAGTCCGAATCGGCCTGTATCACCACCCCCGCGACCAGCTCCTCCAGGGGCGGATCGGAGCCGGCCAGGCCCACGAGCGGGTCGTGGAAGTTCGCGAGCAGGTGGTCGCGCGCGCGCCGGGTGAGGTCCGAGGAGAAGTGCCCGGGCTGGAGGCGCTCGAGATGCTCGCGCCCCAGCGGTCCGGCGCTGAGGCACAGCGCCAGGAAGACCCGCTCGGCCTCGAGCATGGCCGCTCCGGGACCGGGCTGGGCGCCGCGTGGCGCGGCCCGGGGCCCACCGGCCGCCCGCGCCGGCGGCCGCGACGTAGGAGGCGGGCACGTCCAGCCGGTCGGCGACCTTGCGCACGAGGTGGTCGCGCGAGGCGCTTCGCTCCGGGGTGGTGGCGATCAGCCGCCGGGCCTCCACGAGCGCCCGGTCCCTGCCCTCGGGGGTGTCGAGGTCCGCGTCCGCGAGCACGCGCTCGACGGAGAACTCGACGACCGACAGGGACCGGGTCAGCCGGTCGGTGACCGCCGCCGGCCCGCCGTCGGCCACGAGATCGGCGGGATCGACGCCCTCGGGCATGGCGACCACCCTCAGCGCCACGCCCCGCTCGGCGGCCATGCGGGCGGCCCGCATCATCGCCTCCTGCCCCGAGCGATCGGCGTCGAGCGCCAGGTGGACGGTGCCCTCGTCGCCCGCCGCCCGGGCCAGCTCGGCGAGCTGCTCGCGGGTGAGCGCCGTGCCCATGATCGCGACGGTCTCCTGCACCCCGGCGCCGTGCAGCGCGAGGACGTCCGTGTAGCCCTCGACCACCACCACCCGCCCCGACCGGGCGATCGCCTGCCGGGCGCGATCGATGCCGAACAGCAGGCGTCCCTTGTGGTACAGCTCGCCCTCGGAGGTGTTGAGGTACTTGGCGCCCTGGTCGTCGCGCATCGCGCGCGCCCCGAAGCCGAGCACCCGCCCGCGGGCGTCGGCCAGCGGAAAGGTGATCCGCTCGCGGAAGCGGTCGATCAGGCCGCCCCTGCGGCTGCGCTGCGAGAGCCCCGCGGCCAGCAGCTCCTCGTCGGAGTAGCCGTTGCCCCGGGCGGCGACGGTCACCTGGTCCCACGCCTGGGGCGCGTAGCCCACGCGGAACTCGCGCAGCACGGCCTCCGGCAGCCCCCTCCCCAGCAGGTAGTCGCGGGCGGGCGCCGCTTCGCTCGCCTTCCAGAGGTAGGCGGCGTAGAACTCGGTGGTGCGCTCCAGCAGGGCGAGCAGCCGCTCGCGCCGGCGGCGGCGCTCCTCCTCGCGGGGATCCTCCTGATCGCGTTCGAGCTCGACGCCGAAGTCCTGTGCGAGCACCTCGATGGCCGTGGGGAAGTCCACGCCGTCGGTCTCCATCGCGAAGGAGAAGACGTCCCCCCCGCGCTGGCAGCCGAAGCAGTGGTAGAGCCCCTTGCCCGGATCGACCGAGAACGAGGGGCTTCGCTCCTCGTGGAAGGGGCAGAGGCCGGTGAACTGCGATCCCACCCGGCGCAGGTCGGTGCGCTTGGAGACCACCGCGACGATGTCGGCGGTCTCGCGGAGCCGGTCGATGGACGCCTGGGTGTAGCGGGCCAAGGGTCTCAGAACCCCTGGGGCAGCGAGAGGTCCGAGAACACGCGGATGGCGTAGCGGTCGGTCATGCCCGCCAGATAGTCCACCACGCGCTCGTGCTCGGCCGCGTCGTCGGTGAGCGCCGGCGGCAGGTTCTCGGCGTAGTGGTCGAAGAGGCTGCGCAGCATCCGCTCGATGCGCTCGCGCTCGCGCTGCGCGTCCGGCCCGAGGTAGACCCGCGCGAACATGAACTCGCGGAGGCGCAGCATCGCTCCGCCGACGTCGTCGCTCTGGGCGATGTCCCCGGCCTCGGCCGACCGCTCGAGGAGGTCGGACACGAGGGTCTCGATGCGCTCCGACCCGGTGGCGCCGAGCGCGGCTATCTCCTCGCGCGGCAGGTCGGAGAAGTCGATCACCCCGGCGCGCACGGCGTCGTCGATGTCGTGGTTGATGTAGGCGATGCGGTCCACCACTCGGACGATGCGCCCCTCGAGGGTGGCCGGCCGTCCCTCTCCGGTGTGGTGGAGGATCCCGTCGCGCACCTGCTCGGTGAGGTTGAGGTCCTCGAGGCGCTCGACCATCCGCAGGGAGTGCTCGTTGTGGCGGAAGCGCAGCCCGTAGCGCTCCTGCAGGCGCTCGTCGAGCACGGCCTCCCCGATGTGCCCGAACGGCGCGTGGCCGAGGTCGTGCCCCAGGCCGATGGCCTCGGTGAGGTCCTCGTTGAGGGCGAGCGCGCGGGCCACGTTGCGCGCGATGCCGCAGGCCTCGAGCGTGTGGGTGAGGCGGGTGCGGTAGTGGTCGCCCTCCGGGGAGATGAAGACCTGGGTCTTGTGCTTGAGCCGCCGGAAGGCCTTGGTGTGCACGATCCGGTCACGGTCGCGCTGGAAGGGCGTGCGGTGGGCGGAGTCCTCCTCGGGACGGGCGCGGCGAGCCGGGTATGCGCGCGCGGCCAGGGGCGAGAGCAGCTCGCGCTCTTGCCTGGCCATGCGCTCGGAGAACGTCTCCACCTGGCCTTTCGTATCGAGAGCCTCCACGCCGCCATTCTCTCAGGCGCGGCTAATCGTTCAGCGGGGCGAAGCCCTGGGCGCGCACGTAGAGCTTGTAGAGCCGCAGGCTGCCCGGCGTAGTCGGGCCGGCAGGCCTTCTGCGAGGATCTCGTAGGCACGCTCGTCGGCGAGCGGCGACTCGGCCGTCTCCGCGGTCTGCGACGGTGAGCTGGTCGCGGCAGCTCGACGACGGTCGCCTCGCGCTCGGCGCGGCGAGCCCGCGCGCCAGTCGTCGCAGTCGGCGTACTGCGCGACCGAGCCGGCGCTCTCGGCGCCGACCGACTTGGCCGTTGGCGCTCACCTCGCGCCTGCCGCGCCGGCTCGTCCTCGCCACCGCAGCCCGCGGCCAGGGCCAGCGCGACCCGGCCGCGGCGAGCACCGAGCGCCGCCCTATCGAGCGCCGGCATTCGCCGATCAGCCCCGCCATGCGCGCGCAGCCGCTCGGCCTCCTCGCGTGCCCTCGAATCCGCGGGCGGCGCGCGGCGAACTCGCGCTCGCTGCGCGCTCGCGGCCGCGCTGCCCGGCCTCGGCGGCGTGCGTCCACCAGTCGCAGTCGAGCGGGCCCGTGTCCGTCGTCCGGGCCCTCGGAGCAGTCGACCAGGTACGGCCTCCTTGGCCACGTCGCCGTTGCCCGCGCTCGCGTCGCGGTTCGTGCCGTCGTCGCAGTCCGGGCAGGGGGTTGGGCGGTACGCCGGGCGTGCGGCCCGCCTCGCCGGGACCGGTGATGCTGGCCGGGCGTGCCGTCCGGGCCCGGTGTTGGCGAACCAGCAGTTCCCGCTGTTGGACGCGAACTCGTCCCACCAGAAGTCGTTGCCGTTGCGGCAGCCGCGGCGCCGCGGCCGAGCCGTGCGGCGCGCCGAACTGGTCGACCGTCGCGGGGAAGGTGAAGCCCGGGCGGGACCTGGCCCATCTTGTTGTTGTAGAAGCGGTTGCCGCACGAGGTCGAGAGCCCGTTCTGCGGGCGCGTCCGCGCACGACATCCCGGGCAGCACGTCGCCCTCGGCACCGCAGCTCGCGCCGGGCCGAACCGATCGACTGCGGCGCCGCCGGTCGCACGCGCTCGTGAGCGCGTCGGGCACCGCGAAGAGCATCACGCCGTCACGCCAGTTGTCGAAGATCCAGTTGTCGTGCACGCGGGCGTCGTTCATGCCCGCGTAGATGATCCCGGTGCCGACCGGCACGGTGACCAGCGGCTTGACGGGCGAGTTCTTCGTGTAGAGGTTGAAGTTGTTCGCGTAGATGTAGTTGTTGTCGATCTCGCCGCTGTCGGCCGGGAAGCCCGGGTGGCCGGCGGCGGAGAGCGTGTCGGTGGCGATGCCCGTGGCGTTGCCGTAGATGTGGTTGTTGGTGATGCGCACGGCGTTGCCCATCGAGCCCGAGTAGCCGAGCCCGGAGCCGCGCATGTCGCACTGCTTGATCACGGTGTTCGCCCGCGGTGCGTCGGGATAGAAGTCGGTCGCCTGCGAGCCCGTCTCGGGCGCCGCGCCGGGGTAGACGGCGGCGTCGCCCGCGCCGAAGCCGTCGCAGTTCTTGACCACGTGGTGGTCGCTCGTGAAGCTCAGGTGGCCGTAGTCGGCGTTCCAGTAGAACTTCGTCTTGTCGAGCAGCACGCCGTCGGTCTCCTCGGTGTAGAAGCCGAACTCGAGGCCGCCGCGCATGAGGAAGTTGCGGCCCACGAAGCCGTCGCCGCGGTCGACGCGCATCACCACGTGCTTGGCGTAGCCGCCGGGCTTGGCCGACGGGCCGCGCTGCCCGCGTAGTCCGTGCCGGCGTCGAGGATCACGTCGGTGGGCTTGGGACCGACTGCCCTCGATCTGGAGGTTGCAGCGCACGCACTCGCCCAGCTCCTGCTCGGGAATGCCCTGGCGGTCTCGCGCGCGGGCGTCGTCGGGCGGCTTGCCCTTGAGCTGCCCGGCCCTGCACGTAGACGAGGTTCTGGTCGTTGGGGCAGGTTGACCTGGTACGCGTAGCTCGGCGTGGGGATCGCCGCTCGCGTCCTTCTGGAGCAGCGACGGGTTGCAGCGCGGGTCGTTGACCGCGCGCGGCGCGCGACTCGGGCTCGCGGTAGAGGCCCGGCATGATCACGATCCGGTCGTTGTTGTCGAGACCCGTCGACGGCCGTCTGGATCGAGCTGTACCGGCACTTCTTGCGCAGCCGGCGGTTGATCCTGCGGCCAGCGCGATCGCCTGCTTGCGCGCTGAAGCGGATCGTGGGCTGGCTCGGACGCAGCGGAAGCCCGCTCTTGCGCGCGTTGCGGATCGAGTTCAGCGCCAGCCGCAGGGACTTCCGCCCGCTGCGGCCCGGCACACGACGCGCACGCGACCCGGGCCCGCGCCGCTGACCGCCGTGGAGACAGCGAGCGCGCCTTGGGCACCGCTCCGCCCGCCGGCGGGCTGACCGAGGTGTCGGGAGCCGGGTCGGGCCAGTAGGAGGGACGTTCGAGGTGGGCCGTCGCGACGCCCGGGGCGACCAGGCCGAGTACGCCCGCCGCGATCAGCGACCTTGCGGCGAATCCCCTTTGACCTCATCCCTCAGCCTCCCCGTAGGCGTCTCTCGTGCGGAGCAGCCTAGCCCACGCGAAGGGCGGCCTGCGCCGCCGCCACGCGGGCGATCGGCACCCGGTACGGGGAGCAGCTCACGTAGTCGAGCCCGGCCAGCTGGAAGAAGGCGATCGACTCGGGATCGCCCCCGTGCTCGCCGCAGATCCCCAGCTTGAGGTCGGGCCTGGCCTCGCGCCCCACCCAGGCGGCGAGGCGCACCAGCCAGCCCACGCCCGGCTTGTCGATCGTCTCGAACGGGCTGCGCTCCACGATGTCCTGGTCGATGTAGCGGGCGAGCATCTTCCCCCCCACGTCGTCGCGCGAGAACCCGAGCGCGGTCTGGGTCAGGTCGTTGGTCCCGAAGGAGAAGAAGTCGGCGCGCTCCGCGATGAGGCCGGCCACGAAGCAGGCGCGCGGCAGCTCGATCATCGTCCCGACGCTCAGCTCGAGGTGGGAGGCGCCCTCGGCCTCCACGACCCGGTCGACCAGCTCGCGCATGAGCTCGATCTCCTGCTCGTAGGCCACCAGCGGGATCATCACCTCCAGCAGGGGAGCCTCACCGCTGTCCTCGAGCACCTCGAGCGCGGCCCCGACGATCGCCCGGACCTGCATCTCGTACACGTCGGGGTGCAGTACGGCGAGGCGCACCCCGCGCGTGCCGAGCATGGGATTGGTCTCGGTCAGCTCGTGCACCCGGTCGAGCGTGTGCTCGAGCTGCTCGAGGTTGGGCGCGCACTCGATCCGCGCCCGCTCCACCTCCTGGGCCAGCTCCTCGGCGTGCGGGATGAACTCGTGCAGCGGCGGGTCGAGCAGGCGGATGGTCACCGGCAGCCCCTTCATCGCCTCGAAGAGGCCCCTGAAGTGCTCCTGCTGGAGCGACTGCAGCTCGTCGAGCGCCCGGGTGCGCTCCTCGTCGGTCTCGGCCATGATCATCTCCTGCATCACCGACTGGTGGTCGGTGCCCAGGAAGATGTGCTCGCTGCGGCACAGGCCGATGCCCTCGGCGCCGAACTCCCGCGCCTTGTCGGCGTCCTCGCGGGTGTCGGCGTTGGCCCGCACGCCGAGGTGGCGCAGCTCGTCGGCCCAGCGGAGCACGGTCTGGAACTCGGGGCTCACCTCCGGCTCGGAGAGGGCCACGTCGTCGGTGGTGACCACGCCGGTGCTGCCGTCGATCACGATGGTGTCGCCGGCGCTGAGGCTGTGGCCGTTGACCCGCGCCGTCTCGCCCTTGAGGTCGACCTCCAGCTCGCCCGCGCCGGCCACGCAGGGCTTGCCCATGCCGCGGGCCACCAGGGCGGCGTGGCTGGCCTTGCCGCCCTTGCTGGTGAGGATGCCCTGGGCGGCGTGGAAGCCCTTCACGTCGTCGGCCTCCGTGAACGGGCGCACCAGGATCACCTTGCGCCCCTCGGCCGCGCCGGCCACCGCGTCCTCGGCGGTGAACACGATCTCGCCGCGCGCGGCGCCCGGGGAGGCCGCCACGCCCTTCGTGAGCGTCGTGAACTCGGCGTCCGGGGAGAAGCCCGGGTGCAGCAGCGCGTCGAGGCGGTCGGCGTCCACGCGTGAGGATCGCCTCGCCCTTGTCCATCAACCCCTCCTCCACGGCGTCCACCGCGAAGCGCACCGCCGCCTGGGCCGGGCGCTTGGCGCTGCGGGTCTGGAGCATGTAGAGACGCCCCTCCTCCACCGTGAACTCGGTGTCCTGCATGTCGCGGTAGTGGCGCTCGAGGGTCTCGAGGATGGAGAGCAGCTCCGCGTGGGCCTCGGGCATCGCCGTGGCCATCTCGGAGATGTCGAGCGGGGTGCGAACGCCCGACACCACGTCCTCGCCCTGTGCGTTGATCAGGAAGTCGCCCGAGGGCTCGGGCTCGCCGGTGACCTCGTCGCGCGAGAAGGCCACCCCCGAGCACGACGAGTCGCCCTTGTTGCCGAACACCATCTGCTGCACGTTCACGGCCGTGCCCCAGTCGTCCGGGATGCGGTTCATGCGCCGGTAGGCCACGGCGCGGTCCCCCAGCCACGAGTCGAACACCGCGCGGATGGCCTGGCGCAGCTGCTCCTGGGGGTCCTGGGGAAACTCCTCGCCGGTCCTCTCGCGGTAGAGCGCCTTCAGGTCGCCGGTCAGAGCCCGGAGGTCGCTCGCCGAGAGCTCGGTGTCGAGCTCCACGCCGGCCCCGTCCTTTCGCTGCTGGATCGCGGCCTCGATGCTCTCCCCCGGCACGCCCCGGCACACGTTCGCGAACATCTGCACGAAGCGCCGGTAGGAGTCCCACGCGAAGCGCTCGTTGCCGGTGGTCTGCGCCAGCCCGTGCACGGACTCGTCGGTCAGCCCGAGGTTGAGCACGGTGTCGAGCATCCCGGGCATCGACTCGCGCGCCCCCGAGCGCACCGAGACCAGCAGCGGATCGCCGGCGTCCCCCAGCGCCCGCCCCGCCTCGGCCTCCAGGCGGCCCAGGGCCTCTGCCACCTCATCCGCCAGCCCCTCGGGCTCGGTGCGACCGGCCTCCATGTAGGCCACGCACGCCTCGGTGGTGATGGTGAAGCCGGCGGGCACGCGCTCCGGGCCGAGCACGCGGGTCATCTCCGCGACGTTGGCGCCCTTGCCCCCGAGCAGGTCGCGCATGTCGCGCGAGCCCTCCGAGAAGTCATAGACCAGCTTTGACTTCGTAGACACGAGGGCTTGCAGTGTACGGCCGCCCTCGGGGAGACTGGCACCGATGGCGAGCCCCGAGATCTACCTGGTCCGCCACGGTCAGACCGAGTGGAGCCTCAGTGGCCAGCACACCGGGACGACCGACATCCCCCTGACCGAGCAGGGTGTCAAGCACGCCGAGGCGCTCGGCGAGCGCCTGCGGGGACACTCGTTCGGGGCGGTGTACAGCAGCCCGCTCAGCCGCGCCATCGAGACGTGCCGGCTCGTGGGGCTGGGCGATCAGGTCGTCGAGCGCCCCGACCTCGTCGAGTGGAACTACGGCGAGTACGAGGGGCTGACCACGAAGAAGATCCGCGAGACGGTGCCGGGATGGACGGTCTGGAGCCACCCGACGCCGGGTGCGCGAGACGGCCGCCGAGATCGGCGCACGGGTGGACGGCGTGGTGGAGGACCTGGCCGCGAGCGAGTCAGACGCCGCCGTGTTCGCCCACGGACACGTGCTTGCGCGTGCTGGGCGCCCGCTGGATCGGGCTGCCGCCGGAGGGCGGGGCGCTGCTGGCGCTGTCGACCGCCACGTTGAGCATCCTCGGCTGGGAGCGCGAGAACCGCGTGATCCGGCTGTGGAACGACGGCTCGCATCTTTGAGATCGACGCGCGCCGCGTTCTAGTCGTCGAAGGCCACGGCCTCGAGTCCGTACTTCGGCGCGGCGGCGTTCGTGCGGGCGATCTCGGCCTCGTCCAGAGGCGGCGCGGCGCCGTCGTCGGTTGCGGGGCGACCCGACTCGCGGAAGAAGCCCTCGATGCCGCCGGGCGTGAAGCCCACGAGCATCCGGCTGTGTGTCTCCGCGGTGTTGCGGAAGTTGTGGACCGTGCCTCGTGGGACGTAGGCATGCCCGCCCGGCCCGAGGGTGTGCAGCTCGTCGCCGATGCGGACCTCGAAGGTCCCGTCGAGGACGAAGAAGAACTCGTCCTCGCGGGTGTGGATGTGCGGGGGCGGTCCGCCGCCGGGGACGGTGAGGTTCTCGAACAGAAGAAGACCTCCGTCCGTGGTCTCGCCGGTCGACTTGAACGTCATCGTGTCACCGACGATCCAGATGCGCTCGCCTTCACCTGCGGCGACGGCGTAGCCCTTGGTGGTGGTGGTGGTGGTGGTGGTGGCTGTGTGGGTTGAGTTCATGGCGCGATGGTCGCGGAGACGCCTCATCAGTGCCACTTCATCTGCCTCTAATACCAGTAGAGTTGCTACATGTCTTTCGGCGACGTCCAACGCCTACGGGCACTGGCGCTGGTGCTGGACCTCGGCTCTATCTCGGCCGCCGCCGACGTGCTGGGCTACACGCAGTCGGCGGTGTCACAGCAGCTGGCGACGCTCGAGCGGGAAGTGGGGACGGCGCTGGTCGACCGCTCGCAGCGCCCCCTGCGCGCGACCCCCCGGGCGCGAGCCTGCGCCCGCACGTCGAGCGGGTGCTCGCGGCGCTGGGCGGGGCGGAAGCCGCCGTGGAGGATCTGCGTGGCGGCACGCCGCGTCTGCGCCTGGCCGCGTTCCCGAGCGCCCTGTCCTCCTTCGTTCCGACGGCGGTGCGTGACCTCCGCCGCACGGACCCCCAGGTCGTCGTCCAGGTGCTGCAGGTCGAGACCCGCGAGGCCGTCGAGCGCCTGCGCGCCGGCGACGCCGACCTGGCGGTGGTGCACCACATGCCGGGGGTCGCGGTGCCCGAGACCCCGGACCTGCACCGGCGCCGCCTGCTCGTCGACCACCTCTACGTGGTCCTGCCGCGAGGGCCATCGGCTCGCGCGGCGCGACGCCGTAGGCCTTTCCGACCTGGAGGGGGAGCCGCTGATCCTGCCGCGGCGCGACACGCCCGCCGGCCGGTTCCGTTCGGTCGTGGAGCACCTGTGCGCGCAGGCAGGTTTCGCGCCACGGGTGGCCTACGAGCTCGACGACCTGCCCGCCGCACAGGCGTTCGTCGCCGCCGGCATCGCCGTCGTGCCGATGCACGGACTGACGCTCGCCACGGTCCCGCCCGGCGCCACCACCCGTCCGCTCGCCGCGGGATGCGCCGGCAGCCGCACGATCGAGGCGCTCGCGCCGGCCGCGGCGCGCACTCCGGTGGTCGACGACCTCCTCGAACGCCTCACCCACAGCGCCGGCGCGTACGCACTGCGGTGAGAACCCAACCGAGCTAGGCGACCCGCCGGAATCGCACGTGGGCGTGGTGCTCCACGGTCTCCGAGATGGCCCGGTCCGCCTGGGCCAGCGCCCGCTCGTCCGCGCCGGGCGAGTCCGCCAGCGGCTTGGCCAGGGCGTCGACCATGAAGCGGTGGGCCTCCTCGCCGAAGGGGAACGAGCCGGCCTCGCAGCTCGCGCAGACCACCCCGCCCTGCGCGGGTGAGAAGCCGCTGAGGTGATCGGCCTCACCGCAGGAGGCGCAGCTCGCGAGCTCGGGGGCGAAGCCGGCGGCCAGCACCAGCTTCGACCGGAAGGCGAGCGAGCGGGCTCGTGTGGCCGCAGCCGGGTCCGAGTCGAGCAGCGCGAGGTGGTGGCAGAGAAGGTTGTAGGCCGGCCGGTTCGCCTCGGCGGTGTCGAAGAGCCGCAGCACGGCCTCGCAGGCGCCGGTGGCGTGCTCCAGCGACGCCCGGTGCTCGCGCAGCCCCGGGTGCGCGTGGATGGTGTCGGCCGAGGTGACCGTGCACAGGTCGCCCCGCCCCTGGTGGAGCACGAGCCGCACCCGGCCCAGCGGCTCGAGGCGGCCCCCCAGGCGCGACTTCACCCGGCGCACCCCCTTGGCCACGGCGCCTATCCGTCCACGGTCGGGGCTGATCAGGTGCAGAACGCGATCTGCCTCTCCGAAGCGTATGGAGCGCAGCACGACGGCCTCGGTCTTGAAGGCAGCAGGCACTTCTACACTGTGAACCAGATGGCGGACGCGAATCTCATCACCCTTTACACCACCGAGCCGTGCGGCTTTTGCCGCCAGGCCAAGGCGCTGCTGCAGGCCCGGGGCGTGGACTACGCGGAGGTCAACCTGGCGAAGGATCCCGGGGGCAGAGCGGATCTCGTGGACCTGACCGGCCAGATGACCTTTCCCCAGATCGTGATCGGCAGGCGCTCGATCGGCGGCTTCCGCGAGCTGCTCGAGGCCGACCGCGCGGGGTGCCTCGACTCGCTGCTGGCAGCCTGACGGCCCTCGTGAAGCACTACGAGTCCTCAGCCCTGATCGATGCCGCGCCGGAGGCCGTGTGGGCCATCCTCACCGACGCCTCCGGGTTCGCCGACTGGGACTCGGGCCTCGAGCGCGTGGAGGGCAGCGATCGCCCCCGGCGAGGCGATCAAGCTCTATACCGAGGCCAATCCGGGCCGGGCCTTCAAGGTGAAGGTCACCGAGATGAACCCTCCCGGGCGCATGGTCTGGACCGGCGGCATGCCGCTCGGGCTCTTCAAGGGCGTGCGCACCTACACCCTGTCCCGCGAGGCGAGCGGCGGCACTCAGTTTCACATGCGCGAGGAGTACACCGGCCCGATGCTGCCGCTCATGTGGCGGGCCATGCCCGACCTGGGGCCCGCGTTCGAGCAGTTCGCGGCCGGTCTGAAGGCACGCGCGGAGCGCGGCTAGGTCCGCCGCTATCGCCGGCGGGGGCGGGGGCGCGGCTGGCAGCGCGGGCAGACGTAGGTGCCGCGGCCGGCGGCGCGCAGCTTTCGTATCGGCGTGCCGCAGTTGGGGCACGGCTCGTTCTCCCGGCGGTGCACGAGAAAGCGGTCCTGGAAGGAGCCCCGAGCGCCGTCGGCGTTGCGGAAGTCGTCGATGGTGGCCCCCCGGGCGTCGATCCCCGCCTCGAGCGACGCGACCACCGCGTCGCGCAGAGCGGCGATCTGCGGCCGCCGGAGGGTGCCCACGGGACGGAGGGGGTGTATCCGGGCGCGAAACAGCGCCTCGTCGGCGTAGATGTTGCCGACCCCGGCGATCCGCTCCTGGGTGAGGAGGAACGCCTTCACGGGGGCCCGGCGGCCGGCGGCCAGGTCGCGGAGCGCCTCCGGCGTGAAGCCCGGGCTCAGCGGCTCCACCCCGAGCCGGGCGGCGAAGTAGTCCTCCAGCGCATCGTCGCCCAGCAGCACGACCCCGGTGCCGAAGCGCCTGGGGTCGCAGAAGAGCACGCGATCCGAGCCCGACAGCACCATCCGTACGCGCAGGTGGGCTCGCTCGGGCACGTCCTGCGCCTCGGGCACCAGCAGAAGCGTCCCGGTCATCCGGAGGTGCATCACGAGCGAGACCTCGTCCTCCAGGGCCACCACGAGGTACTTGCCCCGCCGCCGGACCGCCTCCACGAGCCGTCCGCGTACGGCGTCCGCCACCTCGTGCGGGTGCGCGGGCGTGCACCACCGGGGGTCGAGCACCTCCAGCTCCTCCAGGCGGCGCCCCTCCATCGCCGGCGCGAGCTGCCGGCGGATGGTCTCGACCTCGGGCAGCTCGGGCATCAGTCGGAGGGCCGGCGGACCCGGCCGGTCAGCCGGACGCTCTCGAGCGCCGGCTCGAACAGCTCTCGGTCCAGCCGGGCGAAGTCCTCCCGCGGGGAGAGCAGCTCGAGCACGTACTCCGCCTTGCCCTTGTAGACGTGGACGCTGCGCGTCCGCAGCGCCTGGGTGCCCAGCTTCTGGTCCCCGACCAGCTCCACGGCCCGCGAGCCGGCGACCCGCGTGGTGCGCGAGTCGCGCAGCCGGTAGTCGGGGTCGCGGTCGCGGGTGGCCCGCTTCAGGCGCCGCAGCGCGCGGCGCAGCTCGGCCGTCGGTCTCGGGCAGCTGCTCGCGGCGGCGGTAGGCGAAGACCGAGACCACCGTGGCCCCGAACGAGCCGTAGAAGACGCCCGGCGGGTCGGTCTCGCGGATCGTCACGTTCTCCGGCAGCTCGAGCTCCACGCCCGCGCGGGGAAACTCCCGGACCACCGTCTTCTTCGCCGGCTCGGCCTCGAGCTCGAGGCGATCGCGGCGCTCGTTGCCGCACCCGGCGCCGGCCAGGGCGGCGAGGAACAGGCAGAGGAGGACGGCCGGGCGCGGGCGGGGCACCCGCCCCGTTCTATCAGGCGGTCGCTCGCGGGTGAGCCCGGAAGTACACATCCTTCAGGCGCTCACTCGAGAGGTGGGTGTAGAGCTGGGTGGTGGCCACGTCGGCGTGGCCGAGCATCTCCTGCACCGAGCGCAGGTCGCAGCCCCCGGCCAGCAGGTGGGTCGCGAAGGTGTGGCGGAGGGTGTGCGGGCTCATGCGGTCGGCGAGCCCCGCGCCCGCCGCGTGGCGGCGCACGATCTTGTAGAGCCCCTGCCGGGTCAGCGGGCCGCCGCGGAAGTTCACGAACAGGTGGCTCTCGGCGCGCCCCCCGACCAGGGCGCCGCGCCCGCGCTCGAGGTAGTGGCGAACCGCCTCGGCGGCCGTCCGGCCGACCGGCACCAGCCGCTCCTTCGCGCCCTTGCCCCGCGCCCTGAGCACGTGGGCGTCGGTGTCCACGTCGGCCACCTCGAGCCCGATGGCCTCCGAGGCCCTCAACCCGGAGGCGTACATCAGCTCGAGCAGCGCCCGGTCGCGGAGGTCGGTGGGGCCCGTGCCCCGCGGCTGCTCGAGCAGCCGGTTCACCTCGCCTCTGGTGAGCACCTGCGGCAGCTTGCGCCCCCTCCTCGGCGCGGTGACCCCGGCGGTGGGATCGGAGTCGATGACCCCCTCGCGGCGCAGGTGGCGGTAGAAGGAGCGCAGGCAGGCCGACTTGCGGTGGACGGTGGCGGGCGAGGCGGCGCGACCGTCGCTCCCGCCCAGGCCGGCGAGGAAGTCGGCGATGTCGGCGCCGCGCGCGGACGAGGCTCCGGCGCCGCGGCCGTCGAGGAAGCGCCCGTACTGGAGCAGGTCGGACCGGTAGGCCTCGAGGGTGTTGCGCGAGAGGCCGCGCTCGAACTCCAGGTACGAGAGGAAGTCGAGGAGCAGGTGCTCGAAGGGCTGCTCGCTGAGCGGCGTGACGAGGGTGGCCACGATGCATCCTTCGCGCCCGGCCCGCAGGCGCCGCCCTTCAGGCTGCAACGTCCTGGTCAGCCGCCCTCGAGCACGAAGGCCTGGAACCAGAGCAGGCCGATCAGGGTCTTGGCGTCGCGCACCGCGGGGATCGTCTGGGCCAGTGAGGCCACCGGAACGGGGACGATCTCGATGCGCTCGTTCTCCTCGGCCTCCTGCGCGTCGTCGTAGAGGTCCTCCGCGAGGAAGAGGTGGTTCTCCTCGGTGAGCAGCCCCGGCGAGTTGTAGAAGCTCACGAGGTGCCGCCAGGAGCGCGCGCCCTTCCCGATCTCCTCCGCGAGCTCACGGCGCGCGGTGGCCTCGGGCTCCTCCCCCTCCACGTCGAGCTTGCCGGCGGGCAGCTCGAGCAGCGCCTGCTCGCCGACGGGCTCGCGGGGCTGGCGGACGAGCCAGATCCTCTCGCCGTCGAAGGGCAGGACGGCGACCGCGCCAGGGTGGGAGACGATCTCGCGCGTGGCCTCCTCGCCGTCGTCGTAGCGGAAGGTGTCGACCCTGACACCGCCGATCTGGCCCTGCCAGATCTCCTCGCTCTTGACGCGCTCGAAGGCCATCTCTCAGGAGGCGAAGGCCGCGCTGTGCTCGATGAGCCCCAGGGCCACGTCGAGCGTCCGCTCCAGCGCCTCGACGGTGACCGACTCGTCGGGCTGGTGGTTGCGCTCGGTGCCGTTGGCCACGTTGAGCACGGGCAGGCCGGCGGCGATGAGCGCGTTCGCGTCGCTCCCCCCACCCGTGGAGACGTAGGAGGGCTCGATGCCGAGCCCCTCGAGGGCGCGTGTGGCCACCTGGACCGGCGGGGAGCTGCGCGACAGCCGGAAGGAGCGAAAGAGCTGCTCGACGGACGTCTCGACGTCGCACTCGGTCTCGCTGGCGGCCTGCGAGCACGCGTCGACCATCTCGCCCACGAGGCGCCCCGCCCTCTCGTCGTCGAGGCTGCGCGCCTCCAGCTCGAGCCGGCAGTGCTCGGCCACCACGTTGGCCGCGGAGCCACCCTCGATGACCCCCACGTTGGCCGTGGTCTCGGGGTCCAGGCGGCCGAAGCGCATGAGGCCGAGAGCGCGCGCGGCGGTGACGATGGCGTTGCGACCCCGCTCGGGACAGATCCCGGCGTGGGCCGCCGCCCCGTGGAAGCGCGCCTCGAGCCGGAAGTAGGAGGGCGCGGCCACGATCAGCTCGCCGACCGGGGTGGCGTGGTCGAACACGAAGCCGAAGGAGCTGCGAAGCGAGCGCGCGGTCGACCTCCTTGACCCCGCGCAGGGCCAGCTCCTCCGCCGTGGTGAACAGCAGCTCGACCCCGACGGGCGACCCGTGGCGCGCCAGCCTGCGCGCCACGCCGAGCAGCACGGCCACCGCCGCCTTGTTGTCGGCGCCGAGGATCCCCTCGTTCGCGTTGCGGAACACGCCGCCCTCGCGGACCACGTCGACCGGCGCGGCGAGCGGGACGGTGTCGAGGTGCGCGCACAGCAGCACGGTCGGAGCGCCCTCGGGGGCCGGGATCCGCGCCAGGAGGTTTCCGCAGTCCGACCCCACGGCGCCGGCGCTCGCGTCCTCCTCGACCTCCAACCCCACCTCGCGCAGCTCGGCGATGACAGCGTCGGCGGCGGCCCGCTCGCTCAGCGACGGGCTCTCGATCGAGCACAGCCGGACGAAGTCGTGGGCGAGGCGCTCACGCTCCTCGACGGACGCGCGCGGTGCCGCGGTCGCGGCGGCGCTCACGCCCGCGCTTGGGCGTCCGCGGCCTGCGCTGCGCTGGAGTCGGGCTTCGAGACCGCGGGCTCGCCCTCGGGGGCGCGCTGACGGACCCGTTCCAGCGCGGCGCCGACGAAGTCGCGGAACAGCGGCTGCGGACGCAGCGGACGCGACTTGAACTCGGGGTGGAACTGCGACGCCACGAAGAACGGGTGATCGGTGAGCTCCACGATCTCGACCAGGCGCTCGTCGGGGGACGTGCCCGAGCACATGAGGCCCGCCGCCTCGAGCCGCTTGCGCAGGTGGTTGTTGACCTCGTAGCGGTGGCGATGGCGCTCGTAGATGACGGCCTCGCCGTAGGTCGCGCGGGCGCGCGTGCCCTCGTGGAGCTTCACGGGGTCGGCGCCGAGGCGCATGGTGCCGCCCATGTCGCGCACCTCCTTCTGCTCGGGCAGGAGGTCGACGACCGGGAACGGGGTCTCGGGGTCGAACTCCGTGGAGTTCGCGCCGTGCATGTCGGCAACGTGGCGGGCGTACTCGGCCACCGCGATCTGCATCCCGAGGCAGATCCCGAGGTAGGGGACGTTGTTCTCGCGGGCGTAGCGGGCGGCGCGGATCTTGCCCTCGATGCCGCGCACCCCGAAGCCGCCGGGGATGAGGATGCCGTCGCACTCGGCGAGCTGCTCGTTGACCTCGACGTCGGTGAGCCGCTCGGAGTCGATCCACCTGACGTCGATCCGCCCGCCGTGGTGGGCGCCGCTGTGCCCCAGGGCCTCGATGACCGACAGGTAGGCGTCCTCGAGCTTGGTGTACTTGCCCACCAGCCCGATCCGCACGACGTCGGTGGCCCGCTCGTAGCGCTTCACGAGCGACTCCCACTCCGAGAGGTCGGGGGACTGCGCGGTCTCGATGCCGAAGTGCTCGAGGATCTGGTCGTCCACTCCCTCGGCCCGGAAGTAGAGGGGCACCTTGTAGATGGAGTCCACGTCGCGGGCCGAGAGCACGGAGTCCACGGGCAGGTTCACGAACAGGGCGATCTTCTCGCGGATGTCCCGCGACAGCGGCTCCTCGGACCGGCACAGCACCATGTCGGGCTGGATGCCGATGCGCCGCAGCTCCTGCACGGAGTGCTGGGTGGGCTTGGTCTTCAGCTCGCCGGCGTGGCCGAGGAAGGGCACGAGCGTGAGGTGGAGGAACATGCACGACCGCCGCCCCTCGTCCACCTGGAACTGGCGCAGGGCCTCCAGGAAGGGCAGCGACTCGATGTCGCCCACCGTGCCGCCGATCTCGGTGATCACGATGTCCACGTCCTCGGCCTCGGCGACGCGGCGGACGCGGTTCTTGATCTCGTCGGTGATGTGGGGGATCACCTGGACCGTGCCCCCGAGGTAGTCGCCCCGGCGCTCGCGGCGGATGACGCTGTCGTAGATCGCTCCCGTGGTGACGTTCGAGCCCCGCGAGGCGTTGACGTCGGTGAAGCGCTCGTAGTGGCCGAGGTCGAGGTCGGTCTCGGCGCCGTCCTCGGTGACGAACACCTCTCCGTGCTGGAACGGAGACATCGTGCCGGGGTCGACGTTGATGTACGGATCGAACTTCTGGAGCGAGACCGAGAGCCCGCGGGCCACCAGCAGCTGTCCGATGGAGGCGGCGGCGATGCCCTTCCCGAGCGACGACACGACGCCGCCGGTGACGAATATGAAGCGGGTCTTGGTGCTCACGGCCGGAGGTGGTTGGGCACGTGTCGAGAGTAGCGCGGGCCGGAGACGCTCACGCGGCCGCCAGGAGTTCCTTGGCGTGTTTGCGGGCTCCGGCGTCGGACGCCTCGGCCCCCAGCATGCGACACAGCTCCTCGACCACCCCGCCGTGCTCCGAGGCGCTCGACGTTCGCGCGGGCCAGGTCTCCGCCCGCCTCCTTCTCGATCCGGAAGTGCTCCTCCGCCATGGCGGCGATCTGCGGCAGGTGGGTGATGCACAGCACCTGCCGCTCGCCGGCGAGCGCGCGCAGGCGCTCGCCCACCGCCCGCGCCGTCTGGCCGCCCACGCCCGAGTCGACCTCGTCGAACACCAGCGTGCGCGAGCCGCCCGCGCCGGCCACGGTCATCAGGGCGAGCATCACCCGGGACAGCTCGCCGCCCGACGCGCTCTCGCGCACGGGGGCGGGCGCCACGCCCGGGTTGGCGGCGAGCATCAGCTCCACCCGCTCCAGGCCGGAGGGGCCCGGCTCGTCGCGCTCCTCGATCTCCACCGAGAAGGAGGCCCCCTCCATGGCGAGCGTGGCCAGCTCCTCGCGCACCCGCTCGGCCAGCAGGGGCGCCGCCGCCCGCCGGGCCGCCGACAGCTCGCCCGCCAGGCGCGAGCGCTCCGCCTCGGCCTCGGAGAGGTCCGCCGCGGCGCGCTCCAGCGCCACCTCGGCGTTCGCGAGCCGCTCGTGATCGGATCGGCAGCGCTCGGCGTGCTCGAGCACCGCCTCGACCGAGCCGCCGTGCTTTCGCATCACCCGCTCGTAGCCGTCGAGGCGCTCCTCGACCGCCGCGAGCCTCGCGGGGTCGGCCTCGAGGGCGGACAGGTAGCGCCGGAGCTCCGCACCGAGATCCTCGGCCTCGATCCGCAGGGCGCGGATCCGCGCCGTGAGCTCGTCGAGCCCGGGATCGGCGCCGGCCACGCCGTCGGCGATGCGCTCGGCCTCCGCGAGCAGCGTCCCCGCCCCGGGGCCCTCGGACGACTCGGGGGCGATCGCCTCGCTCCCCGCCGCCGCGGCGGCCCGCAGGCCGTCCACCTGACGCAGGCGCGCGCGCTCGGCCCGGAGGGCCGCCTCCTCGTCGACGCTCGGCTCCAGGGCCTCGATCTCCTCGATCTCGAAGGCCAGCAGGTCGAGGTCGCGGTCCCGGGTGCCGGCCCGTGCCCTCAGCTCCTCGAGCTCCCGCGTCAGCTCGCGAACCCGGGCGTGCGCGCCGGCGTAGCTCTCGAGCAGGGCCGCGTGCTCGGCGCCGCAGAAGCCGTCGAGGAGCTCGAGCTGGGCGGAGGCGAGCGTGAGGCGGCGGTGCTCGTGCTGGCCGAAGAAGGCCACGAGACGCCCGCCCAGCTCGCGCAGGTCGGCGGCCGTGGCCGAGCGCCCGCCGACGAAGGCCCGCGTGCGGCCCTCCGCGCTGACCCGCCGGGCGAGGACGATCTCGCCGTCGTCGGCATCGACGCGCTCGCGGAGCTCGGCGAGCTCGGGCGCCTCGAGCAGCCCGGCCGGCAGCTCGAAGACGCCCTCGACGTAGGCCTCGTCCGCCCCGGGGCGCACGATGCCCGGCCGCGCGCGTCCGCCCAGGAGGAGGTCGAGGGCGTGGGCGAGGACGGTCTTGCCGGCGCCCGTCTCGCCCGTGATCGCGGTGAGGGCGCGGCCGGGCCGCAGCTCGGCCCTGTCGATCAGCAGGAGGTTCTCGATGCGCAGCTCACACAGCACCGGCCCTGTCTAGCAACGGGGCCCGACGGAGCGGCGGGCATTTCGCCCTCTAGTAGCTCAAGCGACCGAACTTGTCACGCAGACGGCGGTAGAAGGTCGCCCCGGAGACCTGCGCCAGATGGACGACGCCCTCCTCGAAGCGCACCTCCACGTGCTCCTGCGGGTCCAGCGTGCAGACGCAGCGGCCGTCGGTGGTCACGTCGACGGGCTCGTCGTCCGAGCGGTTGACCACCTCGAGCACGTCGGCGGGAGCGACCACGAGCGCCCTCGCCGTGAGGGTGTGCGGGGCGATGAAGGAGACCACGTAGCCGGAGACGCCCCACGCCATCACGGGGCCGCCGTTGGCCAGGTTGTAGCCGGTGGAGCCCGCCGCGGTGGAGACGACGAGCCCGTCGCAGCGCACGCCGCCCACCGCCTCGCCGGCCACCGTGTAGCCCAGCTCGGCCACCCGCAGGTCCTGGCGGCGGTGGAAGGAGATGTCGTTGACCGCGACCCGGTCGCCCACCGGCATGAGCGCCCTCAGCACGGGAAGGTCCAGGACCTCGAAGTCGCCGCTGAGAGCGCGCTCGAAGCCGGCGTCGAAGCCGTCGCGCTCGACCGTGGCGAGAAAGCCGATCTCGCCGAAGTTCATGGCGAACACCGGCACCTGCTTGCCCGCGTAGTGGCGCAGCGCGCTGAGGATGGTCCCGTCGCCTCCGAGCGCGATGGCGAGGTCGGCGTCGTCGGGATCGCCCCCGAGGGTGGCCCCCGGCAGCTCGGACAGGTGGAGCTTCTCGACCTCCTCCGCCGGCACGATCAGCTCGATGCCCGCCGCGCCCGCCATCTCGGCCAGGCGGCGTACGGCCTCGCCCGTGTCGGAGGTCCTCCGCCGGGTGAAGAGGGCCACGGCCTTCGGCGCGTTCACTCGGTTTCGATCTCCCGCGCGGCGGCCTCGAGGTCGGTGAGGGCGCCCTCGCGCCCGGCCTCGGCGATCCAGACGAAGGTCTCGCGGTTGCCGGCGGGGCCCGGGAGGCCCGACGACGCGTAGCCGAGCACGGACAGCCCCAGCACCGAGCGGACGCCCTCGCCGACGGTCAGGAGGGCCTCCCGGCGGTCGGCCGCGGCGCGGACCACGCCTCCCCGCCCGACGCGCCCGCGGCCCAGCTCGAACTGGGGCTTGACCATGGCCAGGCAGTCGAAGCGCTCGGCGGCGCAGCCCAGCAGGGAGGGCAGCGCCTTCTCGAGGGAGATGAAGGAGAGGTCTGCCACCAGGAGGTCGGGCCGGTAGGGCAGCGCCCCCGGGTCGAGATCACGGACGTTCGTGCGCTCCACGACGGTGACCCGCGGGTCCTGGCGCAGGCGCCAGTGCAGCTCGCCGTAGGCCACGTCCAGCGCCACGACGGACTCGGCGCCGCGCTGGAGCAGGCAGTCGGTGAAGCCGCCGGTGGACGCGCCCGCGTCGAGGCAATGCCTGCCCTCCGGGCGTACGCCCAGGGCGTCCAGGGCGTTGGCGAGCTTCGTGCCTCCCCGGGAGACGAAGGGGGGCGGCTCGGCCACCTGCACCCGGACATCCTCTCCCACCATCTGCCCCGGCTTGAGCGCCCGCTCGCCGTCCGACCCGAGCTGGACGTCGCCGGCGAGCACGGCCGCCGCGGCACGGGTGCGCGACTCGTACAGGCCGCGCGCGGCGAGAAGCGTGTCCAGCCGTCGCTTGGCCATCGGCGCGGAGGGTAATCGTCTCGCTCCGCCAGACCCTGTGTGATCACCCTCACACTGGTCCGTCCGGGTCAGGCGTAGCTTGTTAGAAGTAAGCGGGGCCTACGCTGCGAGAGCGCGAAGCCCAGCTAAGAGACTTCCTCCAATAGACCACATACGCATCACTCCTCCCTCGGAAACGGCCCGCCAATAGGTGGGTCGTTTCCTTTTCGGGGCCCCTGCGCTCAGGCGTTGCGGTAGAGCCGAGTCGTCAGCGGGGCGAACACCGCCGTCAGCACCGCGGCGACGGCCAGCACGATCGCGATGTCGGTCGCGTCGGCGTTGCCCGCCATCAACCCCGTCGAGGCGCTCTGCAGGATCGAGATCGGGTTCACCTCCACGAACGCCTCCAGCCCGGCCGGGAGCGTGTCCGGGTCGACGAACACGTTGGACAGGAACGTGAGCGGGAAGATCCCGATGAAGCCCGCGTTCAGGACCGCGCTCGGCGAGCGCAGGAGCAGGCCGAGGGTCGTGAAGGCCCAGGAGAGGGCGAACGCGAAGACCACCACCAGCGCCAGGGCCGCGACCAAGCCGGCCACGCCGGCGCCCGGGCGGAAGCCGAGGATCAGCCCCAGCACGATGATCACGGTGCCCGTGAGCACGTAGCGCACGCTGTCGCCCAGCAGGGATCCTGCGAGCGGCGCCGAGCGCCAGATGGGCAGCGAGCGGAAGCGGTCGACCACGCCCGTGGTGAGGTCGGTGTTGAGCGCGACGCCGGAGTACACGGTGGTGAACAGCACCGACATCACCAGGATCCCCGGGAGGATGTAGTCCAGGTACTCCGCGGTCGACCCGGCGATCGCGCCGCCGAAGATGTAGGTGAACATCAGGAGGAACATCACCGGGGTGAGCGTCGAGTCGAGCAGCTGCTCGGGCACGTGCTTGACCTTGAGCATCCCGCGCCATCCGAACGTGAGCGCCGCGGACACCGCGCTCGCCCTGGGCGGGCGCTCGGTGGAGGCGATCGCCTTCCGAACGGCGGCCTCGTCGGCGGCGGTCCCCGCCGCGGCGTGGGTGGTCGGCTGCACGTTCATGCTGCGCGCTCCTCCTGGTCGGACTCGGATCCGTCGGGCTCCGCGGGTCGCCCGGTCAGGGCGAGGAAGACCTCGTCCAGGCTGGGCTGTCCGAGCGAGAAATCGGCGATTCCCACCCCGGCGCGGGTGAGCTCGGCGACGGCCTCCGCGGCACGGTCGCCGTCGGCGCACGAGGCCGACAGGGCGGCCGGATCGGGCTCGAGGTTCACGGCGTCCAGCTCGCGGCCCAGCACGCGCTCGGCCTCGGGTCGCTGATCGGGATCGAGCAGGCGCACGTGCAGGGCGCCCGAGCCCACCGAGGCCTTGAGCTGACCGGGTGTCCCCTCGGCGATGACCTTGCCGTGGTCGATCACGGCGATCCCGTCGGCGAGTTGATCGGCCTCCTCGAGGTACTGGGTGCAGAGGAGGATCGTGGTGCCGGCCGACACCAGCGCCCGGATGATCCCCCAGACCTGGTTGCGCGAGCGGGGGTCGAGCCCGCTCGTCGGCTCGTCGAGGAACATCAGCTCGGGGGTGACCACGATGCTCGCGGCGATGTCCAGCCGGCGCCGCATCCCGCCCGAGTAGTTCTTCACCAGCCGGCCGGCGGCCTCGGAGATCCCGAACGCGTCGAGCAGCTCGTCCGCGCGCTCCTTGGCCCCGGCGCTCTTGAGGCCCAGCAGGCGGCCGATCAGGACCAGGTTCTCTCGCCCCGTGAGGTCCTGGTCCACGGAGGCGAGCTGCCCGGTGAGGCTGACCGCGCCGCGCACGGCCTCGGCCTCCTCCACGATGTCGTGCCCGAGGACCCGGGCGCTCCCCGCGTCGGGGCGGATCAACGTGGCCAGCATCCGGATCGTGGTGGTCTTCCCGGCGCCGTTGGGCCCGAGCACGCCGTACACCGAGCCCCGGCGCACGGCCAGGTCCACGCCGTCGACGGCGCGCGTCTCGCCGAAGGACTTGACGAGGCCGGTGGCCTCGATGGCTAGAGAGGACTGAGTGCTCATCACAAGGACGCTAGTGCCTCAAGTGGGCTTGAAGTCAAGGCGTCGTTACGCCAGCGCGCCGCTGGGAGCGAGCACGGCCTCGGCCACCCGCTCCGCCACGGCCTTGGGCGTGAGCCCCACCTCCTCGCGCAGGAGCGCGGGCTTGCCGTGGGTCACGTAGCGGTCGGGCAGGCCGAAGCGCAGCACGCGCGCCTCGCCGGCCTGGTCGTGGTCCGACAGGTGCTCGAGCACGGCCGAGCCGAAGCCGCCGGAGAGCACGTTCTCCTCGACCGTGACCAGCACGTCGTGGTCGGCCGCGAGCGCCGACACCAGCTCGGCGTCGAGCGGCTTGACGAAGCGGGCGTCGGCCACGGTGGCCTCGATCCCGTGCTCGTCGGCGAGGAGATCGGCCGCGCCGAGGGCCACCGGCACGCCGTAGCCGTAGCCGAGGAAGGCCACGCGGTCGCCCTCGCGCAGCACCTCTCCCCTGCCGATCTCGACCGCCTTCGGGGTCGGGGGCAGGAGGACGCCCTCACCCGCCCCGCGCGGGTAGCGCAGCGCGATCGGGCCGTCGTCGTAGTCGATCGCCGTGCGCAGCATGTCCACCAGCTGCGCCTCGTCGCGGGGCGCCATCAGGACGATGTTCGGCAGGCAGCGCTGCCAGGAGATGTCGAAGGCGCCGTGGTGCGTGGGGCCGTCGTCTCCCACCAGGCCCGCCCGGTCCATGGCGAAGACCACGTTGAGCTTCTGGAGGCAGACGTCGTGCACGATCTGGTCGAAGCCGCGCTGGAGGAACGTCGAGTAGATGGCGGCCACCGGCTTCGCCCCCTGGAGCGCGAGCCCGGCGGCGAACAGCACCGCGTGCTGCTCGGCGATGCCCACGTCGTAGTAGCGCTCGGGCATCGCCTTCTGGAGCTTGTCGAGGCCGGTGCCCGTGTTCATGGCGGCGGTGATGCCCACCACCCGCTCGTCGCGCTTGGCCTCCTCGACCAGCGCGTCGCCGAACACCGCGGTGTACTGCGCCGGCGCCGGGTTGGGGTCCTTCGCGGGCGCGGGCTTCTCGGCCTTGGCGGGCGCCCCGTTCACGATCGAGGCGGGCTTGGCCGCGTGCCAGCGCTCCATCCCCTCCAGGCCGCCCTCCTCGGCCGGGGCGAAGCCCTTGCCCTTCACCGTCCTGCAGTGGACGACGACCGGACGGTCGGCCTCCAGCGCCTCGCCGATGGCGTTGCGCAGGGCGTGGACGTCGTGGCCGTCGACGACGCCCATGTACGCCAGATCGAGCTCCTCGAAGAAGAGCCCGGGCGCCCAGTAGGCCTTCAGCGACTCCTTGAGGATCGGCCCGAAGCGCTCGATCCGGTCGCCGATGCCGCCGGGGAGCTTGGTGAGCGTGGTCTCCACGTCCTCGCGGCGCTTGTGCAGCTTCGGGTTCAGGCGTATGCGGTTGAACAGGCGCGACAGCGAGCCGACGTTGGGCGCGATCGACATGCCGTTGTCGTTGATCACGATCACGATCGGCAGGTCCATCCCGCCCGCGTTCTGGAGCGCCTCGAAGGCCACGCCGCCGGTGAGGGCGCCGTCGCCGATCACCGCGACTACCTTGCCGTCCTCTCCCACCCCCTTGCGCATGGCCTCCTTGAGGCCGACCGCGTAGGAGACCGACGTGGACGCGTGGCCCGCGCCCATGATGTCGTGCTCGGACTCGGGGATCGAGCAGAAGGGCGCGAGGCCGCCGTACTTGCGGATCGTGGCGAGCTCGCCCGCGGCGGCCGGTGAGGACCTTGTGCGGGTAGGCCTGGTGGCCGACGTCCCACAGCACCTTGTCGCGCGGCGAGTCGAGCAGGCTGTGGATGGCCACGGCGAGCTCGCACGCGCCGAGGTTGGCCCCGAAGTGGCCGCCGATCTCGCCGATCGTGTCGACGATCAGCTCGCGCACCTCCTGGGCCACCTGGGCGAGCTGTGTGTCGTCGAGGCCCTTGAGGTCCGCGGGGCCGTCGATGTCGTCGAGCAGTCTGGTCATTTCTCTCTGGTGAGGATGTAGTCCGCTATTCGCTCGAGGCGCCCGGTCGAGCCGTCCGCCTCCGCCAGGGCCGCCCGGGCCTCGGCGTGTGACTCACGGGCGAGGTCGCGTGCCCGTTCGAGCCCGTGCACGCTCACGTACGTGCGCTTTCCGTGTCGAACGTCTGAGCCGCTCGGCTTGCCGAGCTCCGCGTCGTCGCCCGTCACGTCGAGTATGTCGTCGACGATCTGGAACACCACGCCCAGCTCTTCGGCGAAGCGGCTCAGGGCGATTGTGGCAGGTCCGCTCGCGCCGCAGAGAAGCACCACGCACTTGACCGACGCCGCGATGAGCCGGCCCGTCTTGAGCTCGTGGAGCCGGCGCAGGCCGGCGGCCCCGGGCTCGCCCCCGGTCGTCACGTCGATGAACTGCCCTCCGACCATCCCCCCGACCCCGACCGCCGCCGCGAGCTCACGCGCGGCCGCCACGAGGCCCGCCCTGTCGAAGGCCTCGCTCGACAGCGCCAGGGCGAGCCCCTCGGCGAACAGGCCGTCGCCGGCGAGGATGGCCACGTCCTCCCCGTAGACCACGTGACACGTCGGCTTGCCCCGCCGCAGCGCGTCGTCGTCCATGGCCGGCAGGTCGTCGTGGATCAGCGAGTAGGTGTGGATCATCTCGATCGCCGCGGCGAAGGGAAGGACCGAGTCGGGCTCGTGGCCGAGGGCCTCGGCCGTCGCCAGCGCCAGCACGGGGCGGATGCGCTTGCCGCCCGCGAGCAGCGAGTAGCGCATCGCCTCGGCCAGGCGCTCGGTGCCCGGCTCGGAGCCGAACGAGACCGCCTCGAGGTAGTCCTCCACGCGCTGCTGCAGCTCGACCGGGTAGGCGGCGACGCCGGTCGGGCTCTGACTCACAGGAGCTGCTCCTGGCCCTCCGCCGGCAGCTCTCGCTCGGCCTCTCGGCCGGCCCGCTCGAGCTCCGAGCCGATGCGGGCGGCCAGCTCGGCGCAACGCTGCACCACCTCGGCGGCGGCCGCCGTGTCGAGCTCCCCGGCCCGCAGGCGCCCGGCGGCGAGCTCGAGCTCGGCTATGAGGGAGTCCAGGTCGCCGGTGCTCATGGCGTGGCCGCCCGTTCGCGGGCCACCGAGCCCAGGATGCCGTTCACGAACGCCGGCGCACCCGACCCGCACAGCTCCTTCGTGGCCTCCACGGCCTCGTCGATCGCCACCTCGGCGGGCACGTCGGCCCGGTGCAGCAGCTCGTGGAGCGCGACGCGCAGGATGCTCCTCTCCAGCGGCGCGATCCGGTCGAGCGTCCAGTCCTCGGCGTAGCGCTCGATGAGCTCGTCGAGCTCCTCGCGGTCGCTTCCCACCCCGTCCACGAGCTCGCGGGTGAAGGACCGCGCCGCCGGGTCGACCAGGTCGGGGGCGGCACGCCCCGTGAGGTCCGCCTGGTAGAGGGCCACGACCGCCGCTCGCCGCTGATCGGTCCGCCGCATCGGCTCCTAGGCCCGCGACATGTACTCGCCGGAGCGCGTGTCGACCTTGACCCGGTCCCCGACGTTCACGAACAGCGGAACCCGGACGGTCACACCCGACTCGAGCGTCGCGGGCTTGTCGCCGCCACCCGATGCCGTGTCGCCGCGCACCCCCGGCTCCGTGTCGGCCACCGTCATCTCGACCGAGCTGGGCAGCTGGAGGTCGGCGGGCTTCTCGTCCACGTAGAGCAGCTCGATCTCCTCGTTCTCGGTGATCCACTGCAGCGCCTCGCTCACGCTCTCCTGGGGCACGGTGAGCTGCTCGTAGCTCTGGGAGTCCATGAAGTGGGCGTCGGTGCCGTCGGAGTAGAGGTACTGCATCTGGCGCGTCTCGGTGCGCACGGGGCGGAACTTCTCGCCCGCGCGGAAGGTGCGGTCGATCACGGCCCCGTCGCTGGTGCGCTTGAGCTTCGTCCGCACGAAGGCGCCGCCCTTCCCGGGCTTGACGTGCTGGAAGGAGACCACCTTGAAGATGGTGCCCTCCACGTCGATGTGGGTCCCGTTCTTGAGCTGGTTGGTGGTGATCATCCGGTGCGGAGTCTAGGCATCCTCAAGCGCGATGTCCGGCGGCAGCCGCCCTCCTCGGCGAGCTTCTCCAGGTGTGCTCGCAGGGTGAGCGCGGCGGCGGGACGCAGCTCCGCGGGGGCGTCGGACCAGGCCGCGTCGAGCAGCTCTTCCTCGCTCCGGGCGCCCGACTCCAGGGCCTCGACCAGCCGCCGCTCCCGGTCGAGGCGGTGGGCGATGTACTCGTCGAGCTTGGCGCCCGGGTCGGTCACGTACGGGCCGTGGCCGGGGCAGAGCACCGCGAGGTCGAGCGCGCGCAGCCGGCGCAGCGAGTCGAGATAGGCCGAGAGCGATCCCTCGCCGGGGGCGATGAACACGCTCCCCTCCCCCAGCACGGTGTCGCCCGTGAAGCAGATCGTGTCCGCGCAAGGAGCAGGCATACGTGGTCGGGCGCGTGGCCCGGGGTGGCGACCGCCGTGAACGGGCCCACCTGCTCGCCGTCGCGGGCCAGCCTCACCTCCACGCCACCCGCCCGCTCGGCCAGCGGCTCGGCGCCCTCGGAGTGATCGAAGTGCGAGTGGGTGAGGGCGATGCCCTCGATCCGGCCGCCGGCGGCCGCGAGCACGGCGTCGAGATGCCCGGCGTCGTCGGGACCGGGGTCCACGACCCAGCCGTCCGTGACGTAGGTGTTGGTGCCGTCGAGGGTCAGAAGCGAGGGATTCGGCGCGCGCACGCGCACCACACCGGCGGGGTCTCGGTCGTGAGGGGGCACCGTTTCGCCTCGATCTTCGCACCGGCGGCATCGGACATCCGTCCGCAATGGGCCGTTCGGGTCTATCCGTCCTCACCGTAGGTGCCGAGAGGGAGATCAGCCCTTCCCATGCACAGTGCCGCTGCCCTAACCCTGAGCACCGACGCCCAAGAAGAGGCTCAAGGCTTTCGCCTGCGCATCGGGGGCGGCCCTCAGGCCGCGGGCAAGGCGAGGCAGGCGATCGGCCGCCTCCAGGAGGAGCTGGACGGTCCCGTGCTCGACACGGTGCGGCTGCTGGTCACGGAGCTGATCACCAACTCCGTCCGGCACGCCGGCGCGGCCGCGGTGGAGCTCGTGCTGCTGGTCGGCCTGGACCGGGTGCGCGTGGAGATCGCGAACCCCGGAGCGGGCTTCAAGCCGCTCGTCCGCAAGCGCAGCCACGACTCCGAGGGCGGCTGGGGCCTCTTCCTCGTCGAGCGCCTCAGCGACACCTGGGGCGTGGACCACCAGGCCGGACACCAGCGCGTGTGGTTCGAGCTCGCGCGCGTCTGAGCCGTCCGTACATCCGGTCGAGAAGCCGGACCCCAACTTTGGACGTCCGGCCGATGGGCCGCGCCTCGACCCGGGCGATCATCTCCCCATGAGACCACCCGCACAGCCCGCCCGCTACACGCTCGTGCCCCGGGCCGCGAGGCCGACGGGAGCGGCGGCGTGGCCGTGCGCCGGTACAGCCTCGCCCGGATCGCCCCCTCCCCCCGCTCGGCCCTCGGCGAGGACCGCCACGAGCGGCTCGAGCGCGCCGCGTCGTCGTTCAGGCGAGCCTGAGCTGGGCGTCCTCCGGCGGCGGGCCGGGGTCCTGCCCGAGCAGTGAGCGAAAGCGCCGGGCGGCCGTGGGCGCGTCGTCGTCGCGGTTGTTGTTGAAGTACACGTGCACCTCGGCCGCCTCCTCGGCGAGCCCGCGGGCCCGCACCGCGATCTCCTCGAGCTCCGAGTCGTCGTAGATCCATCCGAAGCGCTCGGCCACCGACTTGCCCTTGAGGTATCCCTCGGCGTCGCGCCCGTGGATGCGGACGTAGGCGAAGTCCTCGCGGGTGGCGGCGTCGAGCGCGGGCATGATCGTCGTCGCGTCGCCGGGGGGCATGTCCACGCACACGTAGGCGACGTCGTTGTCGGTGAACCAGTCGAGCGTCTCCTCCACCCGCTCCTCGTCGACCCACCGGCGGTTGCGCAGCTCGATCGCCAGGCGGTCGGGCCCGAAGGCCGCCACGAGCGACTCGAGCTCCTCCAGCGAGTTGCGCTTGGGCGAGAAGGCGGGCGTGAGCTGGAGCAGCAGGCCGCTGAGCTTGCCGGCGTCCCGGAGCGGCTCGACCGCGTCGAGCACCGCCGCGACGAGGGCCTTCTCGAGGTCGGCGGTCAGCTCGACCCGCCCGCGGCCCGTGGTGGTGGCGGCGTCGCGCAGGTCCGGCGGAAGGGAGTCCAGGCCGGCGGAGTGGCGCGAGAGCAGGCGGTGGAGCTTGACGTCGAACAGGAAGCCGTCGGGCGTGACCTCGCACCAGCGCTCGACGGTGGAGCGCTCGGGCACCGCGTAGAAGCTCGAGTTCAGCTCGACCGCCTCGAAGCGCTCGGCGTACCAGGGCAGGCGATCCCTCGCCGGCATCCCGTGCGGGTACCAGTCCTTGATGAAGCCGGGATCGGCCCAGCTCGAGGTGCCTATGACGATGCGCCCAGCCACGGGCAGAACGTAGCCGCCTAGCGCCTGCCCCGCCCGAACGAGTTGGCCGCCGGCAGGGCCGCGGCCAGGTCGGCGGCGGACTCTGAGCTCCAGACGCGCCGCGGCTCGATGTGGCGCACCTCGGCGCTCGGCAGGTCGCTCCTATCGAGGCGCCGGACGTCGTGCACGAGCACGTTGGTGACCCCCTCGCGGCGCTCGAGCCTTCCGTCGGCGATCACCAGCGCCTCCCCGCGCACGGCCAGGCGGCAGCGCTCGTGCACCGGGGGCGGGACGATCAGGTTCAGCGTGCCGTGCTCGTCCTCGAGCAGCATGAAGGTCACCCCCTTGGCGGTGGCCGGACGCTGGCGGGCCACCACCAGGCCGGCCACGGTGACCGCCGCGCCGTGGCGGGTGGTCTCCAGGCCGGCGCTCGAGATCGCGTGCCCGGGAAGCGTCGGGCGCATGAGCTCGAGCGGGTGCTCGTGGATGGTCACGCCGGTGGAGCCGTAATCCGCCAGGAGCCGGTCCCAGGCGTCGAGGCCCCGCAGCTCGGGCGCGTCGTGGAGGTCGAGCGGCAGGGCGAGCTGGGTGCCGAATCCCTCGCTGCGCGTCCCCACCGGCACCCCGGGCGCCGCCACCCCGAGCAGCCACAGCGCCTGCCGGCGCCGGCCCTCCTCGGGTCCCTCCACCAGGGCGTCACAGGCGCCGGCCCAGGCGAGCTTCTCCAGTGTGGGCGCGCTCGCCCCCGAGCGGGCGGCGAGGTCGGCCACGAGCGGTAGGAGCGCTCGGCGCGCTCGGCCACCAGCGACCGCACCTCCTCCTCGCGCACCCCGTTCACGTAGCCCAGGCCGACGCGCACCGCCCCGTCGCCCTCCACCGCGCATTCGGCGCCTCCGCGCGACGACACACGGCGGGCGCACCTCGATCCCCCGCCGCTGGGCCTCGTGCACCAGCGCGTCCGAGGGATAGAAGCCCATCGGCTGCTCGTTCATCAGCGCGGCCAGGAACTCCGGCCCGTAGTGGACCCGCAGCCAGGTGGACTGGTAGGCGAGCAGCCCGAACGCGGCGGAGTGCGACTTCGGGAAGCCGAACCCGGAGAAGCCCACGATCTGGTCGTACACGCGCTGGGCTGTGGCCGGGTCGGCCCCTCGCTCGATCGCCCCCGCCACGAAGCTCTGCTCGTACGAGCGCATCGCCTCCTCGGAGCGCTTGCGGCTCATCGCCCGCCGCAGCCCCTCGGCCTCGCCCGCGGAGAAGCCGGCGAAGGCCATCGCCACCTCGATCACCTGGTCCTGGAAGACGATCGCGCCCAGGGTGTCCTTGAGAACGGGCTCGAGCGACGGATGCTCGTAGGGCACCCGGTAGGAGGGATCCTCGCGCAGGGCCTTCTTCCGCTCGATGTAGGGGTGCACCGCACCGCCCTGGATCGGCCCGGGTCGCACGAGCGCCACCTGCACCGTGAGGTCGTCGAGCGACTCGGGCAGCGTGCGCGGCAGCATCGACATCTGCGCGCGGCTCTCGATCTGGAAGACGCCGGTCGTCTCCGCCCGCTGGATCTGGTCGTAGACCTCGCGGTCGGCGAAGTCGATGCGCGAGAGGTCGATGCGCTCGTTGCGCGTCCTGGCGATCTCCTCCACGCAGCGCTCCACGGCCGAGAGCATCCCGAGGCCGAGCACGTCGATCTTGAGGAAGCCGGCGTCGCCGCAGGAGTCCTTGTCCCACTGCACCATCTGGCGGCCCTCCATGGCCGCCGGCTGGATCGGGCACAGGTCGATGAGCGGCTCGGTGGCGATCACCATCCCGCCCGGGTGCTGGGACTGGTGGCGGGGCAGGCCGGCGGCGGCGCGCGCGAGGAGCACGAGCGCCCGCCAGCGCGAGGAGTCCCTCCTGATCGCCGCCCAGCTCGGCCACGTCGCGCTCGATGTCGTTGCCGGGCTTCCACGGGTCGACGGTGCGGGCGAGCCGCTCGGTCTCTCCCGGCGGCAGCCCCAGCGCCTTGGCGAAGTCGCGCACGGTCGACTTCACCTGGTAGGTGGCGAAGGCGGCCACCAGCGCGGAGTGCTCGTGGCCGTAGCGCTCGTGCACGCGCGGGATCAGGACCTCGCGGATGTCGCGCGGGAAGTCGAGGTCGATGTCCGGCAGCGCGGTCAGGTCCTCGTTGAGGAAGCGCCCCAGGTGCAGCTCGTTGTGCAGCGGGTCGATGTGCGAGAGGCCGGTGAGGTAGCAGACGATCGAGGCCACGCTCGAGCCCCTCCCCCGCCCCGGCGGCAGCGTGGAGCGCACCGTGTCCCGAGCCCCTCACCTCGGCCGCCACCTCGCGCGCGAGCTCGAGCAGGTCGCGGTGCAGGACGAAGAAGCCCGAGAGGCCGAGATGGCGGATCACCCGCAGCTCCTCGGCCAGGCGGGCCTCCGCCCGGGCGCGGGCCTCCCCGCGCGGGTAGCGCTCGGCGAGCCGGTGTGCGCAGGCCTCGGCGAGCTTCGCGTCCGCCTCGGGATCCTCCGGCGCCCGGGTAGGCGTAGCCGAGGTCCGACGTGAGGTCGAAGCGCAGCCGCTCCGCGAGCCGCCCGGTCTCGGCCACGGCGCCGGGGTGGTCGGCGAAGCGCTCGGCCATGGCCTCGGGCGGGGCCAGGGCGTGGGAGGAGTTGCCGCGGCGCTCGGGCTCGCACTCGTCGAGGGTCTTGCCCAGGCGGACCGCCACGAGCGCGTCCTGCAAACGGGTGCGGGCGCGGCTGTGGGCGTGCACGTTGCCGGTGGCCACGGCCGGCACGCCCAGCCGGCCCGCGAGCTCGGCGAGCCGGCGGTTGCGCCGGCGGTCGTTGCGAGCGAAGGGACGCTGGAGCTCGATCCTCAGGTGGTCGGGGCCGAAGTCCGCAGCAGGCGCCGGGCGGCCGCGGCCGCCCCGACGTGGTCGCCCTGCTCCACCGCCCGGGCCACCGCGCCCTCGCGGGCGCAGCCCGAGAGGCAGACCAGCCCCTGCGCGTGCTCCTCGAGGGCGGCGTAGGTGGTCACCGGAGGCAGGACAGGTCGGAGCCCGTCCCGTGGCCTGCGTGCCCGCGTGCGCGCGCGTGATCAGCCGGCAGAGGTTGGAGTAGCCCCGGCGCGTCTCGCACAGCAGCGTGAGGTGCGAGCCGTCCTCCATCGTGAGCTCGGCCCCGGTGATCGGGCGCACCCCGAGCGGCTTGAGCGCGCAGGCCATCTCCATCGCCCCGTGGAGGCCGTCGTGGTCGGTGAGCGCCAGCGCCGCGTGGCCCTGGTCGGCAGCCGCTCCCGCCAGCTCCTGCGGGTGCGACGCCCCGTCGAGGAAGGAGTAGGCCGAGTGGCAGTGGAGCTCGACGTAGGACACGAACACATGTTCGCATCTGCCCGGAGGCTGCGCGCCCAAGCGGCTACTCGTAGACGACGACGTCCGGCTGGGGCCTCAGCGCGAGCACCTCGCGCGGGGTCATCAGCCCGGTGTCCTCCCGGTAGAAGAGCTTGAAGCCGGCGCGAAGGCGCCGCGGCACCAGCTCGCGGTACTTGGCGAGCTTCTCCGCCCTGGTGCCGAAGCCGTCCACGTTGAGGGTGAGCGCCACGCCGGGCGGCGCCTCGAGCGCCTCGGGGCGCTCGACCATGTCCTCGGTGAACCGGTGCACGAGCATGAGCTTCTCGGGCAGCCGCTCGCGGCGCACGAGGTCGGAGAGGTAGCGCGACACCTGGTTGACCTCGCCCGCGTCCACCGAGCCGATCGTCTGGCCGGGGATCTCGCCCGGCCCCATGCGCCACTCGGGGTCGAGCGCGAGGCCCACGTCGGGCTCCTTCAGCCAGCGCTCGAGCGCCCTCGTCTCCGTGAGGAAGTCGGCGCGGCCGGGCTGGATGTCGAGCAGCAGGATGGCCTTGGCCTCTGCGCGCGGCCTCCAGGTAGCGGCGCATGACCGCGTCGTCCTGGCGGGTGCGGTAGAGGTCGCCCTCGCCGGGCGAGTCGGCCGCGATCACGGCGAGCAGCTCGAAGGCGGGCAGCACCGGGCGCTCCTCGCGTGGCGTAGGGCTCGGCCTGGCGCTCGAGCTTCCTGGCCGACCTCGTCGGGCGAGCCGATGCCGAGCACGCCCAGCTCGGCGGCCTGGGGCGCGCCGTAGAAGGCGACCACCCGGTGATCGGGAAACAGGCGCCGCTTGCCGCGTGGGGAGGGTGCTCGAGGCGCTCCGCGGAGGCGGCGGCGTCGCTACCGCCGTCGATCCGCCCCGGACCCGCCGCCGGCGCCCGTGACCACCCCGACGACGAAGGCCAGGCCCGCGATCGCCGCCCCGAGCGCGGCCATCCGGCGCTGGCGCACGGTGCGCCGACGCTGGATCTCGCGTCGCCGGCGCCGCTCCTCGGCGGGCACCGAGGGCTGTACGCGTCGGGATCGCCCGGTGGCTCGGCCGGCATCGGAGGATTGTGCCGCCTCTTCGATCACGCTCGCTGCAGGAGCCACCTCCCGCCGCGCAGATCGTGGAAGACCACGACGTTGCGCCCGTCGGCGAGCACCAGCTCGAAGTAGCGCCGCCGCACGGGACGCCCGTTCCACCAGCGATCCTCGACCACCCAGTCCTCGCGGATCGAGTCCACGGCGGTCCCGCCCACCGCCGTCGGGCACCCCGCCGGGGCCGGCGCGCACCCGCGCGGGACGAGGCTTCCCCAGCCGCTTCGACGACGCGAGGACGTCACGGAGTCCAGGGTGCAGAGACCGAGCGGCGCTCGGGCAACCGCGAGTCGGGATCGACGTCGAGGATCCTCAGCGCCGCCTCCTCCCCCGCCGCCTGGCGGGCCTGGCGCACGGCCTCGCCCAGCCGCGCGCGGCGGGCGGCGCCGCGAGCGTCGAAGAGCGCCCGCTGATCCTGCGCCGGCGGCCCGAAGGCCTCGACCTCGAGGCTCAGGGAGTCCGCGGGCGCCGGAAGCTCGGCCAGCCGGGAGCCCAGCGCCAGCTCGATCCGGTCCGGATCGGCGCTGGCGACGCGCAGCGTGACGGGCCGGCGCCAGGTGCCGCCGGCCACGAGCCGGGCGGACACGGCGATCGCCCGCAGCGACCGCCCCCGCCGCTCCCGGCGGGCCAGCACGCGCGCGATCAGCAGCTCGAGCGCGCGCTCGAGCTGCTGCCCCGACACCGCCTCGGGCAGATCGATGCGCTCAGTCACAGGCTCAGGTGGACGTCGAGGGTCTAGCGGCGTGTCGCGCCCCCGCGCCAGGTCGAGCGCGAGGAGGCCCGGATGGCCGAAGCGCTCGGCCACCGCCCGCGAGGGCAGGGCGGCCAGCTCGCCGAGGGTGCGGATGCCGAGCCGGTCGAGCACGTCGGGAAGCGCCGCGAGCTCGGGCCGGGAGCGCAGCAGGGTGGCCGGGAGGGGCGCGAGGAAGCGCGCGGCCCCCTGCTCCTCCACCACGGTCGGCGGGCGGCGGGGGCGGGTCTGCCGGGCGGCGCAGAAGGCCGCGAAGCGCGAGGGCCCGGCACCCAGCCGGGTGCTGCGGCCCAGGGCGCGGCGAGTCGCGTCCAGGACGCCCGGCAGCTCTCCTCCGTGGATCCCGCACAGGCCGTCGGCCTCGAAGAAGGCGGCCCCTGCCCGCTCGGACTCCGGCGCCCCGCCCAGCCGCTCGACCCGGTCGAGCACCTCGTGCCACAGGCGGCGGACCGCCTCGGGGTCCGGGGGAACGAGCCTCAGGGCCGGGACAGCGGGAGAGCGCCTCCCCCATCCGCATGCCCTGAACGACCCCGAACGCCTCGGCGGGCGCCGAGACCTCTCCCACCGCGCCGTCCTGCTTGCTCTCGGGGGCGAGGGCGACCGGCTCCGAGAGAAGCGCCCGGCGATCACCCAGCGCGGCGAGCAGGGCGAAACGGGAGATGAGGACGCAGACGACCACCGGAGACGAACATATGTTCGCACACCGGTCCGACGCCACGCCTGTCCGAGGCTCGGGTCAGCGGCCCGTCATGCCGTTGGCGCTGGGCGCCGTGACCGGCTCGGTGATCGCCGCGCGCGGCGGCGGGCGCCGAGCCCGGGGCCGGTGCGCCGCCGGCCCGGTCGAGCATCAGCTTGAAGTCGTGCTCGTTGCGCGACGACTCCAGCGCGTCGGCCTCCTTGACCCTGCCGCTCATCACGTGATCGAACAGGCACTGATCGAAGGTCCGCATGCCGTAGAACTCGCCCTCGGCGACCGCGTTGCGGAGCTCCTCCTGAGCTGGACTCCCCCCGGATCAGGCTGCCCATGCGCGGGCTGTTCACGAGGACCTCGGCGTTCAGGACCATGCCGCCGTGGGCCGCGGGCACGAGCCGCTGCGAGCAGATCCCCACCAGGGTGCTCGACAGCATCTGCCGCGCCATGCGCGGCGCGGCTCTCGTCGAAGAGGCCGACGAAGCGCTGGACGGTCTCGGCGACGTCGGAGGTGTTGAGGGTGCAGAGCACGAGGTGCTCGGTCTCGGCGGCGCGCAGGGCGGTCATCGCCGTCTCCTCGTCGCGAACGTCGCCGAGCATGATCACGTCCGGGTCCTGGCGCAGGGCGGCGCGCAGGGCCACGTGGTGGCTCGGCGCGTCGAGCCCGACCTCGCGCTGGCAGACGATCGCCTCGCGGTCGGTGTGCAGGAACTCGATCGGGTCCTCGATGGTGAGGATGTGGCACGGCCGGCGGCGGTTGACGCGGTCGACGATCGCGGCGCAGGTGGTGCTCTTGCCCGAGCCCGTCGGCCCGGTGACCATGACCAGGCCGCGGCGCACCTCCGACCAGCCGGTCACGGTGTCGGGCAGCCCGAGCTGGTCGGCCTGCGGAGCGGTGGGGACCGCGCGGAAGACGAACGACGCCGACCCGCGCTGGGAGAAGGCCGAGACGCGGAAGCGGCCCTTGGGCGTGAAGTAGGAGAGATCGGCCGACCCCTTCTGCTCGAACTCCTCGCGCTTGACCGTCGCTGGTGAGCACCCGCTCCTTGACCGCGAGCGTGTCCTCGGGCCGCAGCGGCTCCTGGCGCGGCAGGTTCATCAGGCGCCCGGCAACCCGGATGCGCGGTGTGGCGGGCACCTTGAGATGGAGGTCCGAGGCGCCTACGCGGAGCGTGTCGTTGAGAGCGGCGTCGAGATCGAAGGCCATGTGGACCACATCGTCCTCGCGCGCCCGCGACTTGAGCCGAGGGAGGCAGGGACCGAAAGGAATGTCCAGAAAGGCCACGGAGGAGACGGGCCGCGGCCCCCATCCGGAGGCCTCTCACCGTTCAAGGCCCGCGGCCAGTTGACCGATACAGACCCGATCCCTTCGAGACGGACCCGTCGCCCAGCCCAAATGACCCGAACGCTCAAGATCCTCTTCCTCGCCGCCCTGGTGGCCGCCGCCCTCGCGACGGCCCTCACGCTTCCCGCTTCGGCCCAGCGCCGCAGCGTGGCCGTGCGCCTGCCCGACGGCACGATCCAGTCCGTCGTGGTCGACGCGCCCCCGGAGGCGAGCCTCGAGGACCTGGAGGGCCTGGTGCCCGGCGAGCCGGTCAGCTACCAGGTGCTCGACGAGGAGCCCGAGCCGGCGCCCGCGCCCGCGCCCGAGACCCAGGCCGTGGCTCCCCCGGCGCCGCCCGAGGCCGTGGCTCCCGCGCCTGGCACTCCTCCCGCCCCTGTCACCCCGCCTCCCGCGCCCGCACCGCTCCCCGCGGTGCCCGCCCCCGCGCCCGGCCAGCCCGCCGAGCCCGCCGAGCCGACCGAGACGGCGCCCCCCCAGGTGGTCGTCGAGCCCGAGCCCGGCGAGTCGAAGAAGCGGCCGAAGAAGGACGAGAAGCAGGGGCCGAAGCTAACCCTCGAGCTACCTCAACCTGAGCCTAAGACTAAGTCTCAACTTCAGCCTGAGCCTCGTCCGAAGAGGGCCCCCGCCCCGACGGCGCCGCTGCGTAATTCGGATGGGTCGCCGGCGGCGGGGAATCCGGGGTTTGTGGATGCGTTGCCGGGGCCGTCGTTGGCGACGGGGGTGCCTAATTTCGTGATCCGGAAGTTCCGGGTGCCGGTGTTCTTGTTGCCGATCTATCAGGCGGCGGGGATCCAGTACGGGGTGCGGTGGGAGATCCTGGCCGCGATCAACGAGATCGAGACCGACTACGGCCGCAACCTCAACGTGTCTTCGGCGGGGGCGCTGGGGTGGATGCAGTTCATCCCGTCGTCCTGGCGGGCCTACGGTGTCGACGCCAACAAGGACGGCACGAAGGACCCCTACAACCCCGTCGACGCGATCTTCGCCGCCGCGCGCTACCTCAGGGCCGCCGGCTATGAGCAGGACGTGCGGCGCTCGATCTTCGCCTACAACCACGCCGACTGGTACGTCGACTCGGTGATGCTCCGCGCACGGCTGATCGCCGGCGTCCCCTCCGACCTCGTCGGCTCGCTGACCGGGCTCACCGAAGGACGCTTCCCCGTCGCCGCCCGCGCCCGCTACGCCGACGACCTCCAAGAAGCCGACCAGCTCAAAACGCGTCAAGGCCGGCGAGAACGCCGCCAACGTCGTCGAAAGCGACGACACCCGCCGCTCGGTCTCGATCTACGCCAAGCAAGGCGCCCCCGTCGTCGCCACCAACGACGGCGTCATCAAGAAGATCGGCGCAAAACACCCGCCTCGGCCAATACATCGTCCTCCAAGACGTCTACGGCAACCGCTACACCTACACCGGCCTCGGCCAAACCGCCGAACTACTACCCCGTCCCCAAGGAAAACGCGACCGACTCCGGGCGTTCGGCCCTCGCGCTGAAGGCCAACGACCCGCAGCCCGGACACGCCGGCATCGGCGGGCGCCCAGCCCGCGACGAAGACCCGGCGGGGCGACGGAGCGGACCGCATCGGCCGCCGGCGAGCCGCGCGCGAGCGCTCCGGTCAAGCGCCGCCTGTTCGCCCACCCCGAGCATGGAGGGCTCGCGCGAGGCCGGCGGCCTCGAGCAGCTGCTCGACATGCGCGCCCTGCGCGACGGCGGCTACACCACCTACGCCAACCACTTCGCCCGCCCCGTGCGCCTCGACACCGACCGCTTCCGCCTGCGCCGCCTGCGCCGCGGCGCGCACGTGATCGGCGGCACCGTGCTCGGCAGCGTCGGGCGCCCCGTGGAGGGCCAGGCCGCCCACCTCGACTTCGCCATCCGGCCCGCGGGCAAGGGCGCGCCGCAGATCGACCCCAAGCCGATCCTCGACGGCTGGAAGCTGCTCGAGGCCACCGCCATCTACCGCGCCTCGGGCCGCAACGCGCTCTACGGCAAGGACGCCGACGGCATGTCGATCGGGCAGGTGCTGCTCCTGCCCAAGCGGATGCTCGAGCGGCGCGTGCTCTCCGACGAGCGCATCGAGATCTACGACTGCGGGCGCGACCGACATCCAGTCGGGGCTCGATCGACCGCCGCGTGCTGGCGACCCTCGCCTACCTGGCCGAGTCCGGACTGCGGCCGACCGTGACCAGCCTGCGCTGCGGCCACGGCTACTTCACCGCGTCGGGCAACGTCTCCCACCACTCCTCGGGCAACGCGGTCGACATCGCCGCGATCAACGGGATCCCGATCATCGGCCACCAGGAGCCGGGCGGGATCACCGAACAGGCCGTGCGGCGGCTGATGCGCCTCCAGGGCACCATGCGCGCCGACCAGATCATCTCCCTGCTCGACCTGGGCGACAACACGATCGCGATGGGCGACCACAACGACCACATCCACGTGGGCTTCTCCCCCCGCTTCGGCGCGAACGGCAAGGCCGGCCAGCAGGCCCAGGCCGTGCTGAGGCCCGGTCAGTGGCCGCAGCTGCTCGAGCGCCTCGAGGACATCGAGAACCCCGTGGTGCCCACCAAGCCGTCGCCGTACGCGCTGCCGGTGAAGAAGCCGCGGCGGCGACTGAGCTCCGCTCGCTAGCCGACGGTCACGAGCGTCTTCGGAAAGCTCGTGAACACCTCGGCGCCGTCGTCGGTGACGGCCACCAGGTCCTCGATCCGCACACCGAGCCGTCCCGGCAGGTAGACGCCGGGCTCCACGCTCACCACGTTGCCGGCGCGCAGCTCGCCCTCGGCGCTCTTGGACAGGCGCGGCTCCTCGTGCACCTCGAGCCCCACCCCGTGCCCGAGGCCGTGCCCGAAGTGCTCGCCGTGCCCGGCCGCTTCGATCAGCGTCACGCGCCACGGCGTCCACGGCACGGCCCTCGGCGCCCGCGCGCACCGCGGCGAGCGCCTGCGCCTGGGCGCCGCGCACCAGCTCGTAGGCCTCCTGCGGCCTCGCCGTCCAGCTCGCCCGGTGGCGATCGTCCGCGTGCAGTCCGAGCAGTAGCCGTCGAGCCGCGCGCCCCAGTCGATCACCACCAGGGTGCCGGGCGGGATCTGCGCGTCCCGCGGCTCGGCGTGGGGCAGCGCCCCGTGCGGGCCCGCGGCCACGATCGACGGGAAAGGAGGGGTCCTCGGCGCCCGCCTCGCGCATCTCGCGCTCGAGGTCGAGCGCCACCTCGCGCTCGGTGCGGCCCACCAGGCCGCGCTCCAGCGTGCGCTCCAGCGCCGCGGTGGCGAGCGCCTGCGCCTCGCGGATGGCCGCCAGCTCACCCGGGTCCTTGACCTCTCGCAGCCCCTCGACGGCGCCGCCCGCGGCGACCAGCTCGACGCCGTCGGCCACCTTCTCGGCCAGCTTGGCGTGGGTGCGCACGCTCATGTGGGCGTCGTCGAAGCCGGCCCGCCCGTCGAGGCGCTCGGCCAGGTCGCCGGCCAGGTCCCGGCCGGCGGGCAGCAGCTCGAAGCCCCGCACCTGCTCGCGCGGCCTGCTCGATGTAGCGGAAGTCGGTGAGGAAGACGCGCTCGCGGGCACCCACGACGCAGGCGCCGTTGGTGCCGGTGAAGCCGGTGAGGTAGCGCACGTTGATCAGGTCGGTGACCAGCAGGCAGTCGAGCTCGCGCTCGCCGAGCTCGGCCAGCAGACGGTCGGCGCGGGCGGCGGCGCCGTCGGCGGTCGTCATTCGCCCAGCCTCGAGCGCAGGAGCGCGAGCGCCTCGCGGTACCCGTCGAGGCCCTTGCCCTGGATGCGCCCGACGCAGATGTCGCGGATCACCGACGTGCGCCGCCACTCCTCCTCGCGCGAATCGACCTCGGAGATGTGGATCTCCACCGCCGGCAGGCCGCACACCTCCAGGGCGTCGCGGATGGCGTAGGAGTAGTGGGTCCAGGCGCCCGGGTTGAGCACGAGCGCGTCGGCACGCTCGGCGGCGGCGTGGAGCATCTCGCAGTACTCGCCCTCGTGGTTGGTCTGCCAGAAGGTGGCGTCGAAGTCCATCTCGCGCGCGAAGACGCCGACCTTCGTCTCGAGCTCCGGGAGGGTGAACGTGCCGTAGATCTCGGGGTCGCGCCGGCCGAGCTGGTCGAGGTTGACCCCGTGCATCACGCCGACGCGGCGCCTCATCCCGCGTGCACCTCCTCGATCGCGGCCACGCAGGTCGGCGGGCGCCACCTCGTGGCCGGGCGTCACCGCACCCGGCGCCTCGAGCAGCACGAAGCGCAGGCGCCCCTGCCGGCGCTTCTTGTCGCGCTCGCACAGGGCGGCGACCTCGTCCGGACGTCGCCCCCGAGAAGCTCAGCGGCAGCCCCTGGGCCGCGAGCAGGCCGGCCACCTCCTCGCGCAGCGCCTCCCGCCCGGACAGGCGCAGGGCGCAGAGCAGGCCGATGCCCACCGCCTCGCCGTGGCGGTAGCGCGAGTAGCCCGTGGCCGTCTCGATGGCGTGAGCCACGGTGTGGCCGAGGTTGAGCACCTGGCGGCGGCCGGAGTCGCGCTCGTCCTCGGCCACGATCGCCAGCTTGCAGCGCAGGCAGCCGAGGATGACCTCCTCGTCCACGGCGCCGCCCTTGCGCACGCGCGACCACAGGCGCTCCTCCGGCGATCAGGGCCGTCTTCACCACCTCGGCGTAGCCGGCGGCCCTCTCCTCGGCCGGCAGCGTCTCGAGCGCCCCTGGATCGCAGAGCACGGCCGAGGGCTGGTGGTAGGCCCCCACGTAGTTCTTGCCCTCGGGCAGGTCGACCCCCGTCTTGCCCCCGTAGGCCGAGTCGACCTGCGCGACGAGGGTCGTCGGCACCTGGACGTGGCGCATGCCGCGCTGGTAGACGGCGGCGCAGAAGCCGGCCAGGTCGCCGATCACGCCGCCGCCCACCGCGGCGACCACGTCGCCGCCCTCGGCCCCCGCTCGCGCCAGCTCGCGGAGGACGCCCTCGGCGCTCGCGAGCACCTTGGTCTGCTCCCCCGGCGCCACGGTGACGGTGTGCTCGGCGCGGATCCGGTGGTGGGCGGCCACGTTCTCGTCGGTCACCGCGAACGTGCGGCCGTCGGCGGGGTGGAAGAACCCGCTGGAGATCAGGCCCCGTCCGGCGAAGACCGGGTAGTCGCCCGAGCGGGCGCTGCGCCCACACCAGGCGGATCGGATCGACCCCCGCCGCCCGGGCCTCGCGGAGCGCCACGAGCGCGGGGAGCGCCCGGCGGGCCACGTCGCGCTCCCGGCCGGAGGCAGCACGGCGTCGGCCAGGGACTCGTAGAGCTCGCCGCGGTCGGCGTGCAGCTGGTCGAAGCGGCCGCGATCGCGCGCCAGCGGGCGGCCCTTGCCGGTGGCCCGCCGCCAGGCCTCGTCCGGCTCCACCTCGAGGTGCACGACGGTGTGCCCGTCGCAGCGCCTGGCGCACCCGCTCGGATCCGCAGGCTCCGCCGCCCAGCGCCACCACGCCACCCTCGCGGGCGCGCGCGAGCACGTCGAGCACCGTCTCCTCCTCGCGCGCGCGGAAGGCCTCCTCGCCCTCGCGGTCGAAGAACGACTCGATCGGCTCGCCGAGGCGCGACTCGAGCTCGCGGTCGGAGTCGAGGGCGCGCAGCCTCAGCTCCGCCGCCACCGAGCGCGCGGAGCTCGACTTGCCGGCGCCCATGAAGCCCACGAAGACCAGAGCGCCGGCGGCCCGTCGCCGTCCCCGCGCCCCGCCGCGGCCGTCTTCAGCGCCTCCACCCGATGCGCTCCTCGTAGGCCCGCAGCGCCGCGGTGGCGTCGTCGATGTGGTCGCCGCCGAGCTTCTCGCGAAAGACGCCGGCCAGCACGAGCGCCACCATGGCCTCCGCCACCACGGCGGCGGCGGGGACCGTGCAGGAGTCCGTGCGCTCGCGCAGCGCCTGGGCCGGCTCCTTGGTGGCCAGGTCCACGCTGCGCAACGGCTTGGTGAGGGTGGGCAGCGGCTTCATGGCCCCGCGGACCACCAGCGGGTCGCCGGTGGTCATGCCCCCCTCGACGCCGCCCGCGTGGTTGGTCTCGCGGTGCAGGCCATCGTCCTCCGAGTAGAAGATCTCGTCGTGGGCCTTCGAGCCCACGCGTCCCGCGAGGTCGAAGCCCTCCCCGACCCCCACGCCCTTCATCGCCTGGATCGACATGACCGCCTGAGCGAGGCGGCCGTCGAGCCGCTCCTCCCAGGAGACGTGTGAGCCGAGCCCCGGCACCAGGCCGAAGGCGCGGACCTCGTAGATCCCCCCGAGCGACTCGTTGGCCTTGCGCGCCGCGTTGATCTCGGCCACCATCGCCTCGCTCGCGTCCGCGTCGAGACAGCGCACGGGCGACTCGTCGACCCCGTCGTAGTCCTCGACGCTCCCGCCGGCGCCCTCAGGGGCGCACACGGTGCCGATCTGGACCACGTGACTGCGCACCTCCACCCCGAAGGCGCGCAGCAGGACCTTGGCCAGGGCGCCGGCGGCCACGCGCGCGGCCGTCTCGCGCGCGCTGGCGCGCTCGAGCACGTTGCGGACGTCGGTGAAGCCGTACTTCTGGAGGCCCGCAAGGTCGGCGTGCCCCGGGCGCGGCAGGTGGACCTCCTCGACGTCGGCCTCCACCGGCCAAGGGTTCATCCGCTCCTCCCAGTTGCGGTAGTCGCGGTTGACGATCCAGAGCGCGACGGGGCTGCCGAGCGTGCGGCCGTGACGCACGCCCGCGGTGACCTCGGCGGCGTCGGACTCGATCTTCATGCGCCCGCCGCGGCCGTGGCCGAGCTGGCGCCGCGCGAGGTCGCGGTCGATGTCCTCGGGGGTCAGATCGAGGCCGGCGGGCAGGCCCTCGACCACCGCCGTGAGGCCGGGACCGTGTGACTCACCCGCCGTTGTGAAGCGGATCGCCATGCGCACCACACCCTATCGGCGCGGTGGGGCCTGTCGGCCGTCTGGCGCGTCAGCGCTGGCAGGAGCGCGAGTCGTACGGCAGGCACGGGTTGTACGGCGAGCGGCGGGCCGGAAGCCCGTCCTGGGCGCCGTCGACCGGCAGCGCGGGCTGTCCGGGGCACATGGCGCGAAGGGCGGCTACGACCTCGTCGACGTTGGACACGTCGTCGCTGTCCTGGTCGTCGTTGCCGTCCCAGATGCCGTCGCCGTCGCTGTCCCAGCTCAGGTAGTCCGTCTGCTGGAAAGGGCGCGGGAGCGTGGGCGTGTACTCGTAGCCGCAGTCCTCGCCGGGCGGGTAGTAGGCTCGGGCTCATCAGGGCCGCGCAGCTCGTCCACGTTGCGCAGGCCGTCACCGTCGACGTCGCGGTCGTCGTCGGTCAGCGCCCGTCGCCGTTGCGGTCCAGGTAGGAGTGGTACTCCGGATGTCCGGGGGTCACGTCCACGGTCGTCTGGTCGCCGTCGGAGTAGTTGAGCGGCAGCACGTGACCGCCGAAGCGCGGCCGGTCGTCATACGGGCCGCCGAAGGCGGGCGCGCGGAGGTTGGCCGTGTAGAACTGGAGCAGCGAGGGCGGCGGGGTCGGCGGGCGCGTGGGCCCAGGCCAGGAACTCCTCCCGGTGGGAGAGGCCGTCGCTGTCGTAGTCGTTGTTCGCGTCGGTCGGGTCGAGCGGGTTGGCGAAGGGGCGCTTGCCCGGGTAGGGAACCGCGTCCTGGTTGAGGTCGCGGGCCGAGTGGTACTCGAAGCCGTCCTCGACGGTGTCGCCGTCCGTGTCGGCCTTGCAGGGGTCGGTGTCGATGCTCGCCTCGAAGCTGTTGGAGAGCAGGTCGCCGTCGAAGTCGTCACCGGTGCCGCACGCCTGGGTGCCGCCGGGAGCGCCGGGCTGGGGCACGGGAGCACCGGGATAGCCGCCGGCCGGCGGCGTCGTGGTGCCGCCCGGAGCGGGAGCGCCCGAGAGCGGCACGACGACCGGCGAGCGAGTGGACGTGGTGAACTTGCTGAACTTCTTGCGGACCGAGATCCGAATGGTGATGCGGGTCGGACGCTTGCGGCCGTCAGCCCCGGCGGCGAGGAGACGCTCGATCGCGCGCGGGACCCTCACCGAGAGCCGGCGCGGGCTGCTCGTCCGCGGCTTGATGAGCAGGACGCGGCCCGCCGCGCCGCGGAAGATGATCGTGTTGCTCCTGCGTCGCGAGCTGAATGCGGTGCCGCGGAGCACCAGGATCTGGCCGGCCTTCACGCGCGTCGGCGCGACATAGGTCACGGTCGGCGTGCGCTGAGCGGACTGCGCCGGGGCGGGCAGGACGCCAAGCAGCGTGGCGAAGGCCGCGAGGGCAAAGGGAAGGACGAGCGGGCGGAATCGCATGTCCGCCCTATCGGTCGAGCGTCGGCGAAGCTGAAGCGAGCGGCTCACTGCTGGACCTCTACCTCGACCTGGTCTCCGAAGAGCGGGGACATGAAGCGCCTGACGACGCTCCCCGCGGCGGCGGGATCCTTCGGATCGTCCCCGTCGGCGGCCTGGTCGTCCTGCTCGGCGGAGGGGAGCGGGAGTCGACCGCTGGAGGCGGCGCGTACCTCGACCTTGCGAATCTGGTCCAGTCTGAGCACGTACCGCTTCCCGTCCTGATCGGTGAAGCCGTGCACGTTGCCGACACCGAGCTCGAGGAACGCGCAGCCCGCGTCGCGGCACTTGCCCTCACCCGATCCGGTCAGCCGGGCGTCGACCAGGAAGACCGCCTTGGTGGCGCTGGTGTTCACACCAAGGAACACGAGCATCGGATCCAGGGCGCTGGGAAGCATGGAGAGCCGCGGGATGTCGCGGAAGGCCCGGAGCTGGCGGGGGGCGCCAAAGGCGAGGTCGACCTGCGTGCGTGTAGACGGTCTTCGTGACGGTCTTGTCGTCGTCGTCGCCGTCGTTGTCGCTCCCGTCGTCGGTGCTGCCGTTGCGCGGGTTGCTCGTGGTGGTGGGGTGGCGGGGGTGGCGTATCGGGGATCGTGGGAGGCAGCTCGAAGCCCCGCACCGAGCCGCCGCCGCCCGGACCGCCGCCCGAGCCGCCGCTAGCCCGCGGACGAGCCGCCGGTGGAGCTCCGTCGAGGACGAGGGCGTCGAGGCCAGCTGGTCGGTGGGCGTCGAGCTCGGGGATCGGCTGAGGCGAGTCGAAGGGGTTCTCCGAGTCGAAGGTGTCGAGGTTCGACGACGCGTGGAGCGTGGCGAGGGCGACCAGCGGCGGGCCATCGGCGCCGGAGGCACCGCTGGTGGCCGCGGCCGGAGCGCCGGTCTCGGAGCCGGCCTCCTCGGACTTGAGCAGCAGCAGCGGGACCGCGACGAGGGCGACCGCGAGCGCAATCGCCACCGGCAGCAGGCGCCGCTCGCGCAGGTCGGCCAGGATGCCGCCGAGGACGTTCACTGGGCCACCGGCGCGGTCGGCGGAGCGGTGGGCGTGCCCGCGGTGGCCGCAGCCGGTGCACCGGCGGGTCCGCTGGGGGTGGCGCCGGCGGTGACGCCCTCCGTCTTGGGCACGAGGTAGATGCTCGCGTTCATGGTCACCTTGAGCTCGTCGGACGCCACGGTCTCGAACTTGAGCCCCTCGACCGTCAGCAGACGGCCCTTGACCTCGACGCGGTCGTTGGCCACGCGCACGAAGCGCTTGATCCGGTGGAGCAGGTCCGCGAGCTCGAAGAACCCGCCGCTGAAGGTCAGCTCGAGCGGCACCGTCTGGAGGCCGGGCGGAGCGGCGGTGGCACCGCCGGCCGGCGGGCGCGCTTCCGTCCGCGGGGGCGGCCGGGGCCGCCTCCCCCTCGGCGGGAGCCGCGGGCTGTGCGGCGGCCACGCCCTCTTCGGCCTTCTGGGCCGTCTGGCCCGCGCCGCTCTCGGCGGGCGGCGTGGATGGCCGCGGGGGCCGCGGTGGCGGTCGCGGCGCGTTCTCGCTGCGCGTGATGGAGATGAACTTGATCCCGGTGGACCGCGCGGCGTCCTCGAGCTGAACGATCAGGCTCGGCATGTCGAGCTGGGGGGGCACGGCCTTGCCGAGGCGGATCATCTCGGCGTAGTCGGCCTCGAAGCTGTTGCGCGAGCCCTCCAGCCTGGCCTGGGTGGCCTCGGAGCTCTCGGCGGCCTTCCTGGCGGCCGGGAGCTTCGCGCCCACCTTCGACGACTCCTCGCGCTTGGGCGAGAGCAGCAGGAACCAGTAGCCGAGGATCAGGAGCAGGGGCACGATCACCATCACGATCTTGCGGTCGCGGTCGGTGAGGCTCACGATCCACCCCCCAGTGCCACCGGCGCGCGTCGCGCCTCTTCCGCGCTGGGCGGCGTGGCGGTCAGGGCGACGGTCGCCGCGAAGGTGTAGTCCTCGCCGCAGTCCTGCGCCCGAAGTGTCGGTCGTGGCCGCGGGCGCGGCGGCTGCCGCGCCCGAGCTGGGATCGGGACGCGAGGACTCGTCGAGGCTCACGTCCACGGCCAGGTTGAGCTGGCGCAGGCGCAGCAGGGTGGTCGCGACGGTCTCCTGGCGGTCCGCGCAGCCGCTGACCTTCATGGTCGGGCCGGCCGGCGCAGCCGCGGGCGCTCGTCGCGGCGCCGTCCTCCGGGGTGACGCTCCCCTCGAGCGAGGTCAGCCAGACGCCGTCGGGAAGGACCTTGGAGGTCTCCCGGAGGAGGCGCTCCCAGTCGAGACGGCCGTCGGCGAGCATCTTCACCGAGGCGACGCGGGTGGTCTTGACCTGCTGGAAGTCGCCGAAGCTGCTGAGGGCGCCCGCCTGGCGGTCGGCCTCGGCCTTGCGGGTCTTGAGCTCGGCCAGCTCGTTCTTGTTGGAGGTGATGCCGTTGAGCGCCAGCACGTAGACCGTCACGGCGAGCAGCAGCAGCGCCGAGCACGCCCAGCGCGATGTACGCGCCGTTCTGGAGCGCCCCGGCGGCCGCGCGGGGCCGCAGGTTGCCGGGAAGCAGGTTGACGGAGTTCATGCCGCCTCCCCGATGGCCAGGCCGGCAGCGATCGTGTGGCGGTGCGGATCCTCGCCGTCCGGCAGGCCCCCGAACCCCAGGTCGAGGTTCGCGAGCGGGTCCGCCACCGAGACGGTCAGCGCCAGCATCCGCCCGAGCTCCTCGGCCAGGCCCTCGCGCTGAGAGCCGGGGCCGGAGAGCACGACGTCGCCGGCGAAGCGGGTGTCGGGGTCGGCGCTGTAGTAGTCGATCGAGAGCCGGATCTCCTCCGCGAGCGACACGGCGGTGTCGTCCTCGTAGGAGTCCCACGCGGTCGAGAGCGGCCGCGTGAACACGCAGTTCGAGCCGAGCGCGATGGCGAGGTTGGTGACGCCCGCCAGGTGGCAGTAGACGCGGGCGTGCTCGGCCGCCTCGTGGCGGTTGGCGAGGGTGCGCACGAGCGCGAAGGCGTTGAGGTCGATCCCGAGCGGGCGCAGGCCCGCGCCGCGGACCGCTTCGAGCAGGCTGAGGACCATCGTCTCCCGGGCGGCGACCACCACGACGTTCATGCGCTGGGGCCCGTCGGGGACATCCGTGCCCCCCACGACCGTGTAGTCGAGGATCGCCTCGTCGAGCGGCATGGCGATGGTCTCGGCCGCCTGGAAGCGGATCGCGGCGTCGCGATCCTTCGCGTCCTCGATGGCCGGCATCTCGAGCTGGCGGACCACGATCTGCTGGTTGGAGATGCCCAGCCGGACCCGCTTGGGAAGGTTGTTCGCCTCGAAGAAGCGCTCGATGGCCTGGCTGAGCGCGGCGGCGTCGGTGACCTCGCCGTCGGTCATCAGGCCGGGCTCCAGCTCGGTGCTGGCCGCCCTGTCGAGGCGGCCCTCGGAGGCCTGAACCGCGGCCAGAAAGACGCCATCGATGTCCAGACCGACGGTGGAGGCCGTCCGGTCCTTACGGGTCTTCAGGGGCATGATGGCCGTATCGACAGAAGCCCGCTGGGGCTTTAGCGGAGGAATTGCGTCGTGTAGAGGTCGATCAGCTCTGGCCCCGCGAGCAGGCCGACGAGCCCACCGAGCGCCAGGAAGGGCGCGAAGGGCACCCCGCGCTTGCGTGCCTCCGCGCCATGACGGGCCATGATCGCGATCCCCACTCCGGCCCCCACCGCGAAGGCCACGAGCAGCGCCGGCGCCACAGCGGCGCCGAGATACAGGCCCATCGTGCCCGCGAGCTTCACGTCGCCCATCCCCATGCCGCCGGGGCGCAGGAGCGCCGCCACGAGCAGGAACGAGAAGGCGGCGGCGCCCGCGATGGCCAGCTCGGGCAGCTCGCCCGGGCGCAGGACGGCGCTGGCCGCCACTGCCCAGATCGCGGCCGGTAGCAAGATCTTGTTCGGCACGATGCGGTGGTCGAGGTCGATCCCGGCCACCGCTATGAGCATCGCCGCGAAGGGCAGCTCGAGCGCGAGGTCCGGAGTCGACGCCGCGGGTGAGCGCGACCGCGAGGAAGGTGACCGCGGTGAGCGCCTCCACGATCGGGTAGCGCGCGGAGATCGGCGCCGCGCAGTGGCGGCAGCGCCCCCGTAAGGACGAGCCACGAGACGATTGGGATGTTGTCCCACCCCGAGATCTGGGTCTTGCACACCGCGCAGCGGGAGCGCGGGGAGACGACCGACTCCCCCAGCGGCACGCGGTGGATGACCACGTTCAGGAAGCTCCCGACCATGGCTCCGAGCAGTCCTACGACCACCGCGCTCACCAGACTCCTGTAGCGCCCCCGTCGTCGCGGCAGCCGGCCTTGCCCTTGACGACGCAGGTGCGCACGAAGCTGCCGCCCGCGGTGCGCTCGACGCTGAAGCGGTGCCCGGACTTCGAGGTGCCGGTGATCGTGTAGGTCCGGTCGCCCGAGGCCTCCACGGACACCTTCTCGGTGGGCGGGGTCGGGGTCGGGTCGGCGAAGTCGATCCCGGTGATGCGTGTCTCCCGAGCTCGGCGGCGGTGTTGCACGCGCTGTAGGCGTCGCGCTCGGCGACGCAGTCCTCGACGCGGTTCTGGAGGCTCTTCACCTGGCTCTTGGCCGCGGTGTCCTGGCCCTTCTGGGCCTGGTTGAGGTAGGAGGCGATCGCGATGGCGGAGAGGATGCCGATCACGAGGATCACCACCAGCAGCTCGATCAGGGCGAAGCCGTGCTCGCCGCGGATTCGGTCGGATATCGGAGGGGAGGGCATGTCGTCTCCTTATCGCCCGATCTTCGGCGCGGGCTTTAACGGCGAGAGGCGGGCCACATGGCCCGCCTCTCGGTTCACTGCCTGGTGTTGCTTTCGGCTTACCAGTTGCCGCCGGAGCAGCCACCGTCGCCGGTGCAGGTGCGGTCGAGCACGCCGGTGGCGCCGTCCTTCTCGATCGTGAAGGTGTTCGTCGACTTCGACAGACCCCTCAGCTCGTAGCCGGTGGCGGTCGCGGCTGATGATGCCGACCTGGCCCTCGGCGGGAGCGCCGTCGACGATGTCGATGCCGGTCGACTCCTTCTTGACCTCGGCCGCGTCGCAGTCGCCGTAGTCCTGGGTGTTCGCGTAACACGTCTCCATCTGAGAGACCGCGTTGCGCACGTCGGACTTGACGGCTGCGTCCTGGCCCTTCTTCTGCTGGCCAAGGAAGGCCGGCAGGGCGATCGCGGCAAGGATGCCGATGATCAGGATGACGACGAGAAGCTCGATCAGCGTAAAGCCGGACTCCTCGTTCTGAATACGCTCGCGGATCTTCCGCAGCATGTGAAACCTCCTGTTGGGAGTTGGACTGGATTGGGTGCCAACTGCCGCAGTTGTCTCGATCCGGTCGGCTCTCGCCTGGCGGTAGCTCGGCCGACTCGCGCCGCGGGGGCCTAGGCCTTTGCGAGCGAGTCCCGTTGCTTTGCGCCCCCGCCTCGCGACGGGTTTGCCCTTGACACCGTGGACTCTGGCTAGGTCCCCTATCGGCCCGCGTGTGCGGGTGCTTTAGCGGTGCTCGTCAACATTTGTCGACTGTCCGCGGCGCCGGTCCGCTGCCCGTTCGGGCTGACCAGATCGTGGTAGGCGCTGACCCAGCGCATCAGCTTGTCCGAGGGAAGGGCCTTGCTCATGAAGAATCCCTGGCCGTGCTCGCAGCCGAGCTCGGCGAGGCGGTTGAAGACCCGCTGGCTCTCGATGCCCTCGGCGATCACCGACAGCCCGAGGTTGCGGCCGAGGTCGATGGTCGAGCGCACGATCGCCTCGTCGTCGGGATCCTTGTCCATGGCGAGCACGAAGGACTTGTCGATCTTCATCGAGGTCACCGGGAGCTGCTTCAGGTAGGCGAGCGAGGAGTAGCCGGTGCCGAAGTCGTCGATCGCGAGCGAGATCCCCATCTCGGCGAGCCGGTTGAGCACCGCCCGCGCGCGCCGGGGCTCGGACATGATCACGCTCTCGGTGACCTCCAGCTCGAGCCACTTGGGATCCATCTCGTACTCGCGCAGCAGGCGCAGCGACGTCGTCGGGCAGGTGCAGGTCGAGCAGGTTCTGCATCGAGAGGTTGACCGCCACGGTCAGCTCGAGCCCCTCGTCGTGCCAGCGCCGGCACTGCTGCAGCGCCTGCTCCAGGAGATGCAGGGTGAAGCGCTTGATCAGGCTCGTGCGCTCGGCGAGCGGCACGAACTCGTCGGGCGAGAGCAGGCCCGCGCCGCGGGTGGTCCCAGCGCACGAGCGCCTCCACGCCCTTGACCGTGTTCGTCGGCCAGGTCGATCTTCGGCTGGTAGAAGAGCACGAGCTCGTTCTCGTCGATGGCGCGGCGCAGCTCGCCGATCAGCTCGAGGCGGTCCGGGCTGTACTGGTGCTGGTCCTCGGAGTAGAACTCGAAGCCGCTGTGGGCCTTCTTGGCCACGTACATGGCCACGTCGGCGGCCTGGATCAGCTCGCTCACCCGCTTGCCGTTCTCCGGGCACAGGGCGATGCCGATGCTGGCCTGCACCTCGAGCGCGAGGCCACCGACCACGAAGGGCTCCTCGAAGACCTTCGAGGATCCGCTTGGCGGCCACCACGACCGCCTCGCGGTCCTTGGCCTCGGTCAGGACCACGGCGAACTCGTCGCCGCCGAGGCGGGCCACGGCGTCGCCGCCGCGGACGGCACCGCGCAGACGCGTCCCGATGCGCTCGAGCAGCTGGTCGCCGTTGAAGTGACCGAGCGTGTCGTTGACCTCCTTGAAGCGGTCGAGGTCCATCAGCATCACCGCGACGAGCCCTCGGCGCCGGCGCCCGGCGACGATGGCGCGGCTCACGAGGTCGCGGAAGAGCGTGCGGTTGGGCAGGCCGGTGAGGGAGTCGTGGAGCGCCAGCTCCTCCTTGCTTGCCGCGTGGCGCTGGAGGGCCCGCGAGGTCCCGCCGACCACGAGCAGGAGGATGGCGTAGAGCACGCGCGAGCCCGCCGATCAGCATCGCGGCGGGTGCCCTCCGCGGCGCCGGTCGCCGTCGGCGCGCAGGGGCGCGTAGCTCATGAGCACCTCCACCGCTCCGGGCGTGGCCCCGTTGCCCGGGTTGACGCGGCACGTAGGTGGCGACGACCTTCTCGTCGCGGGTCTTCGGCGAGCGTCCGCCCAGCCGCGTGAGCACGGAGCTGACCTCGCGGCGCTTCAGCGCCTGGCGGGCCCGGGCAGACAGCTCTGCGGGCCCCCTCTCGCCCGAGGCTCGAGTAGACCCTGCTGGCCGGTCCGGTCGTACACGCGCAGACCGGCGAGCAGTCCCCCGCCCGGCTGACCTTCGACCAGCTCGTCGAGCGCCGCGCGGCGGTCCTTGCCGAGCTTGCCGACGACCGGCGCTCCCTCGAGCTTCTGCGTCGAGCCCGGATGCGAACAGCAGCTCCGACTGGCTCTTCGCGCTCGCGAGCGCGCGCTCCTCGTACCCCGCTGCCCAGCTCGCGAGCGAGCACGAAGCCGAGCACGAGCAGGGGAACGAGGCTCGCGGCCGCGAACTTGATCTGGAGATCGAGCCCGCGCAGGCGCTGCACCAGCGCGCTGCCGCGGAGTGTCGGCGTCGCGCTGAGCCGATCTCCGAGGCTTCGCCAGGATCTCTGAGGCGCCGCTCACCTCGTCGCTACTTGATCTGGTCGTAGACCTGGAACATCGGCATGTACATCGAGATCACGATGAACCCGACGATTCCGCCGACCACGATCAGCATCAGCGGCTCGAGGATCGACGTGAGCGCCTTGACGGCCGCGGCCACCTCGTCCTCGTAGAAGTCCGCGATCTTGGAGAGCATCGCGTCGAGCGCGCCCGTCTCCTCGCCCACCGAGACCATCTGGGTGACCATGAGCGGGAAGGCACCCTCGGCCTTGCGCATCGGGTCGGCGATGGTGCCGCCCGCCTGCACCGAGTTGTGGACGTCGATCATCGCGTTCTCGACGACCTTGTTGCCCGGCCGTGCGCCCGGTGATCTCGATCGCCTCGAGCGCCGGCACGCCGGCGGAGGTCAGCGCCGAGTAGGTGCGCGCAAAGCGCGCGAGCGCGACCTTGTGGACGGTGCGAGCCGATCTTCCAGGGGACCTTGATCTTGAAGCGGTCCCAGGCGAGCTGTCCCGACTCCGAGCTCTTCCACTTGCGAAAGGCCCAGACCACGCCGACCGACGAAGAGGATCAGGAGGTAGAAGCGGTCCGTGACGAGGTGCGACAGCCACACCGTGAACTTGGTGATCGTCGGCAGCTCGCCGCCGAAGTCCTTGAAGACCTTCTCGAAGACCGGCACCAGGAACGCCACCAGGGCGAGCAGGACCATCAGCGCGAACCCGCCGATGACCGACGGGTAGATCATCGCGGCCCGGACCTGCCGCCGCAGCGCGTCGTCCTTCTCGAGCTGATCGGCGACGCGGATCAGGGTCTCCTCCAGGATGCCGCCCGTCTCGCCCGCGGCGACCATGGACACGAAGAGCTCGCCGAAGATGTCGGGATGGCGGCCGAGCGCCTCGGACAGGGCGATGCCCGCCTCCACGTCCTTGCGGATCTGGACGATCGCCTCGCGCAGCTTGTCGCTCTCCACCTGCTCCTCGAGCACGTAGAGCGCTCGCAGCATCGACATGCCCGACGAGATCATCGTCGAGAGCTGGCGCGTGGCGATCGTGAGGTCGGCCGCCTTGACGCGGTTGAAGCGCCCGAGGATGTCGCCCACGTCGGTCGGCTTCTGCTCCTCGATGCCGGTGACGATCAGCCCGCGGTTGCGAAGCTGCGCGGAGACCGCCTGCTTGGTCTCGGCCTCGAGCTCGCCGGACGCGGAGAGGCCGGCGCTGTCGAGCGCCTTGAAGGTGAAGACCGGCATGCTAGGCCACCCTCACGGTGCCCATGAGGCGCCGCAGCTCCTCCGGGCTCGAGGAGCGGGCCTCGGCCAGCTCACGGCTGATCTTGTTCTGGCGGACCAGGTCGGCGAGCGCGGCGTCCATCGTCTGCATGCCGTGCGAGCCGCCGGTCTGGAGCGCGGAGTAGATCTGGTGGGTCTTGCCGTCGCGGATGAGGTTGCGCATCGCGGGCGTCGGAACGAGCACCTCGGTGGCCACCACGCGGCTCTTGCCGTCGGCCGTGGGCAGGAGCTGCTGGGTCACGATGCCCTGGAGCGATACCGAGAGCTGGACGCGCACCTGCTGCTGCTGAGCCGGCGGGAACACGTCGACGATGCGGTCCACGGTCTGGGCCGTGTCCTGGGTGTGGAGGGTGGCGAACACGAGGTGGCCGGTCTCCGCGGCGGTCAGCGCCGTGGCGATCGTCTCGAGGTCGCGCATCTCGCCGACCAGGATCACGTCGGGGTCCTGGCGCAGCGCCGCCTTGAGGGCGAGCCCGAAGCTCTGGGCGTCGGACCCGATCTCGCGCTGGTTGACCACGCAGCTCTTGTGGGAGTGGAGGAACTCGATCGGGTCCTCCACGGTCATGATGTGCTCGTGGCGGGTGTCGTTGATGCGGTCGATCATGGCCGCGAGGGTGGTGGACTTGCCCGAGCCGGTCGGGCCCGTGACCAGCACGAACCCGCGCGGCTTCTCGGTCATCGCCGCGATCGTCGGGGGAAGGCCCAGGTCCTCGAGCTTCGGCATGGTGCTCGGGATGAGCCGCAGCGCCATGCCCACGGACGCGCGCTGGAAGAAGACGTTGACGCGGAAGCGGCCCATGCCCGCGGACGCTGTAGGACAGGTCGACCTGGCGCTCGTTCTCGAGGCGCTTCTGCTGGTCGTCGGTGAGGATCGAGTAGGCCAGCTCCCGCGTCTGCTGGACGGTGAGCTTCGGGGTAGTCGTCGAGCGGCCGCAGCTGTCCTCGATCACGGACCGCCGGCGGGGAGCCGGGGGTGATGTGGAGGTCCGAGACACCTAGCTCGGAGACCTTCGTGAGTACGTCTGCGAAATCGAATTCCATGATCTTTCTCGTGGGTAGGGGTGGGCGGTGAGAGGGCCTAGACGATGACCCGGGTGACCTCGGCTATCGACGTCAGGCCCTGTCTGACCTTCTCCAGGCCGTCCGCGCGCAGCACGCGCATGCCCTGCTCGATGGCCACGGCGCGGATGCGCTCGGCGGACGTCCGCTCGAGCGCCAGCGACCGGATCTCCTCGGTGATGGTCATCACCTCGAAGACCCCGAGGCGGCCCTTGTGGCCGGTGTGCTTGCAGCGGCTGCAGCCGACGGGCTCGAAGGCCTCGATGTCGCCGGTCACGTCGAAGCCGGCCTCCTGCAGGGCATCCTCCTTGAGGACCGTCGCGCGCTTGCAGTAGCCGCAGAGCATCCTGGCGAGACGCTGGGCCACCACGCAGTCGAGGGCGGACGCGGTGAGGAAGGGCTCGATTCCCATCTCGGTGAGCCGGGTGATCGCCGAGGCGGCGTCGTTGGTGTGCAGGGTCGAGAGCACCAGGTGGCCCGTGAGCGCCGACTCGATGGCGACCCGCGCGGTGTCCGCGTCCCGGATCTCGCCGACCATGATCACGTCGGGGTCCGCGCGCAGCGCGGAGCGCAGGCCGCGCGGGAAGGTCAGGCCGGCCCGCGCGTTCACGCCCACCTGCGTGATGCCCTGGAGCTGGTACTCGACGGGATCCTCGATCGTGATGATGTTCTTCTCGACCGTGTTGAGCACGTTGAGGGCCGTGTAGAGGGTGGTCGACTTGCCCGATCCCGTGGGACCGGTCACGAGGACGGCGCCGTGCGCCTTGCCGAAGGAGCGCTCGAACCGGGTGCGCGCCTGGTCGAGTCATCCCGAGGGTGTCGAGCGACAGCAGCACCGACTCCTTGTCGAGCACCCGCATGACCACTCCCTCGCCCAGCGCGGAGGGCAGCGTGACGATGCGCAGGTCGATCGTGTGGCCCTCGACCTTGCGCGTGAGGCGGCCGTCCTGGGGCAGGCGGCGCTCGGCGATGTCGAGGTCGCCCATGATCTTGAGGCGCGAGATCACGCCCGGCACCATCTTCCGCGGGATGCTGGCCGTCTCGGCGAGCACGCCGTCGACGCGGAAGCGGACGCGCATGTCGCGTCCGTCGGGCTCGAAGTGGATGTCCGAGGCGCCCTCCTCGACCGCCTGCGCGATCACGGAGTTCACGAGCTTGATGACCGGCGCGTCGTCCGCGCGGTCCACCCCCGGGCCGTCGACCTGGATGTCGGTGCTTTCCTCGGGCTCCTCGTCGATGGCCTCGGCGACCGCCTCCTCGAGGCGGTTCATCTTGCCGATGAGCATCGCGATGTCCTCGGCGGGGGCGACCACCGGGCGGACCTCGTGCCCGGTCATGAGCCGCACGTCGTCGAGCGCGAGGATGTTGGCCGGGTCGGCCACCGCCACCTGCAGGACCTCGTAGATGTCGAAGCCGATCGGGACCGCCTTGTAGCGGCGTGCCGCGGGAGCGCTGATCAGGTTCATGGCCGCGACGTCCGGCCGGTACTCGGTCAGGTCGACGTAGTCGAGGCCGAAGCGCTCGGCCGTGACGCGCCCGACCTGCTCGGGGCTGAGCTTGCCGGCGTCCAGCAGTGCGCGCTCGAGGCGCTGGCCCGAGACACGCGCCTCGCGCGTGGCCTCCCCCACCTCCTCGGCGGTGAGAAAGCCGAGCTCGACGACCACGTCGCCCACGGCGCGGCGACCGCCGCCACGCTTGCGCGGCGGGGTGATCCCCCGGACGGCGTGCGTGCCGGCGCCGTCGGCGCCCTCGGCGCCGTCGGCGCCGCTCGGGGGCCGGCGGCGTCGCCGACGAGGTTGAGGACGGGGCCCTTCACCGCTTGGCGTCCGCGACGTACTGGCGCAGGGTGCCGGAGTCGACGTAGCCCTCGAGGAGCTGCGCCTGGCGCTTGGTGTCGACGATCACGACCGACGGCACCTGGGAGATGCCCAGCCCGCCGACGAGTCGCGAGTAGCGCCCGACGTGGCTGATGCTGTCCGAGAAGACGGCGACCTTGCCCTTGCCGGCGCCGGTCTCGAGGACCGCAGCGCCGAGCGGGTGGCCGAGTCGTCGGCGGCCCCTCGGAGGTGAAGAGCAGCGCGATCACCTTGCCCTGGTCGAGGGCGCGGGAGACGGCGGCGGGCACCCCCTCCACGGCCGGGGCCGGCTCGGGCTTGGCGGGCCGGGGCCGGCGCCGGGGTGGGCCGGCTGGGGCTCTTGGTCTTGGCGTCAGGCCGGCGATCGGGGCGCGCGGGGCTCTTGGCCTCCGGCTTGGGCGCCGGCTGGCTCTTGGGGGGCTTGGCGGCGGGACCCGGGTCCGGCGTCGCCGTGACAGGCTCGGGCGCGGCGGCGGACTCGGAGACCGTGCGCTGGCGCTGCACGACCACGAAGGACATGAGGAGCGAGCGCGAGGCCTGCGATGGCCAGGATGAGTGGGCGGGGAAGAACCATCTGCGGGCAATATCGGCACCTGGCCGAGAAAGGTTTAGGCCCTCCTCGTAGGTGAAAAAGCCGTGCCCGGAAGCGGTCAATCGACCAGCTCGGCCCGGATGACCTGGACCTCGTCGAGGCAGCTGAGGAAGAGGTCGAGAACCTGCGGGTCGAACTGCGTGCCGCGGCCGTCGCGCAGGATCGACGAGCGCCTCCTCGACGGGGTAGGCCGGACGGTAGGCCCGGTCGCTCGTGAGGGCGTCGAAGACGTCGGCCACGGCGACGATGCGGCCCTCGATCGGGATGTCCTCGCCGCCCAGGCCCTGGGGGTAGCCGGTCCCGTCGAAGCGCTCGTGGTGGGTCAGGGCGATGGTCGCCGCCAGCTCGAGCAGCTCGCTGTCGGACCCACCCAGCAGCTGGTAGCCGATCTCGCAGTGGCGCTCCATTCCCTGACGCTCGGTCGAGGTGAGCTGCCCCTGCTTCTGGAGGATGTTCGGCTCCGACCGCGATCTTCCCGACGTCGTGCATGAGGCTCGCGACGCGAACCATCTCCGGAGGAGCGTCCGCAAACCGGGCGAGCAGCTCGGAGTACCGGCCCACCCGCTCGACGTGGCCCGCGGTCTCGCCGTCGTGGTACTCCACGGCCTGCGCGAGGCGCAGGATCGTCTGCTCGTGCGACTGCGCGACCTTGTCCGCGGCGAGCTCGAGCCGCGCGATGGTCTGCTCGAGCTCGGCCGCCCTGTCCGCCCCGGGGGATGCCCAGGCGGGCCCGGAACTCGTGGTTCTCGGCCTCGAGGGCGCGCCGGCGCAGGGCGTTGGCCACCCCGACCAGCACCTCGTTGCGCGCGAACGGCTTCGTGATGTAGGCGTCCACCCCGAGCGCGACGGCGTGGTCGATCAGCTCGCGGTCGTCCGAGCCGCTCAGCATCACGGGGGCGGTGCCCGGATGCTCCGCGAGCAGCCAGCTTCAGAAGCTCGGTGCCCTCCCCGCCGGGCAGCTGGGCGTCGCTGATGACCGCGGCGAAGGCCTGCGACGCGATGAGGCTGCGCGCCTCCTCGGCGTCGTCGGAGGTCACGCAGTCATAGCCCGCGCCGCGCAGCAGCTCGGCCAGCAGCTCGCGAAAGCGCTCGTCGCCCTCGACCACCAGGATCTGGGCGAGATCGCGTGCGCCCGCGGACTCGCCGGCGGGCGGCATGGTGGACTCGAGCATGCCGGTCATTGGGCCAAGCATCGTCAGGTTTCGGGGCTCCCTTTAGCGAAATGCGGACTACCCGGACCTCCCACGGAACGAGCCGGCGAGCGATAGGCTCGAGCGGGTGGAGCTCCGCCGCGCCCTGCTGCTTTTCGCGATCGTTCTCGGCCTCGCCGCCATCGCCACGTCGGTGTCCCGCCCCCCCGCGGAGCGCCGGGGGGAGGCCACCGGGGGTCCCGCGTCGGCCGGGAGGTGGCTCCCCGCGCCGGCGCCCGCCCGTCCGCGCCCACGCTCCCCGAGATCGTCTTCAGGGCGGGCCGCAGGCGCCCGGCCACCAGAGCACCTTGCGGTCGGCCGCGCCGTCTCGGTGACGGTGGCGGTGGCCGAGCCCGGACACGTCGAGCTGGACGGCCTGGGCCTCAGCTCGGTGGCCGACCCGCTGACCCCCGCCCGGTTCGACGTCCTGGCCTCCGTGCCGGCTCGGCACGAGGTCCGCTTCCGTCCCGCCAGCGGCGAGGAGTCGATCTCGCTCGGCACCCTCGCCATCGACGCTCCCGGAGCGCGCCGCGAGCGACCCAGGAAGCCCGAGCGTCAGCCTGCCGAGGCCGTCCACGGCGGCCCTCATGGCCGCCACCGGCGCCGCTCGCCCGGTCCACAGCTCGAGGCTCCGAGCCCCCTGGCGCACCAGCACCTCGGTGCCCTCCACCACGCTCGCGCCGCCGTCGCGGGCCCACGTGGCCACCGGCGTCACCCGCTGGCGCGTAGACCAGGTCGACCACCGTCGGCGGGCGGATCGAGACCCGAGAGGCCGAGCGTCTCGATGGCGTCCGGGACCGAGATCGGGCTCCAGCCCGACGCTCGTGCAGTGCACGAGCAGGTCGCTGGGCCGCCGGCCGCTCGGCGTGCCCGATCTCGAGCTCGGCGGCGAGCTGCCTTCGCCCGCTCCGGGCGTGCGGTTCCAGACCGACACCTCCGCCCCGGCCTCGCGAAGCGCCCACGCGACCGCCCGCGCGGAGCCTCCCGCCCCGAGCACCAGCGCGTCGAAGGCCGCGAGGAGACCCCGGCAGCGCGTCGATGACCCCGACGGCGTCGGTGTTGTCCGCCCGCACCGCTCCGTCCTCGAAGGTGAGCGTGTTGGCGGCGCCGATGGCCGCCGCCGCGGGGCTGCGCTCGTCGGCCAGCTCGTGGGCGGCCTCCTTGTGGGGCACGGTCACGTTGATCCCGCGAAACCCGGAGCCGGGGAGCGCGCGGACCGTCTCCGCGAAGCGGTCCGGGAGGCACGGGGACCGGCACGTACAGCCAGTCGAGGCCGAGCTCGCGCAGCGCCGCGTTCTGCATCGCCGGCGAGCGGCTGTGGGCCACGGGAAAGCCCGCCACGCCCGAGGAGCGTCGCGGGCATCAGCAGTTCGTGGGTGACTTGCCGCCGCGCGCGTCGCGCTCGCGGTTGTAGCGGTCGACGTCGTCGCTGGAACTCGGCGTCGGTCTCCGAGAAGTCGTGCTCGCCGCAGGTGTTGGGCTTCACGACGTAGAAGAGGAATCCGGTTCGTCGCCGGGTCGCGCCGCGGCCTTGATGGAGGACGAGCCCGGGGCTGCCGATCGGGCCCGGGCGGCAGGCCCTGGCGCCGGCGGGTGTTGTACGGGCGAGTCGATCGCCAGCTCGGACTCCTTGAGCGGGCTCGGTCCAGTTGTTGGTGGCGAAGCGGATGGTGGCGTCGATCCCCAGCGGGATCCCCTCGCGGAGGCGGTTGTAGATCACCGAGGCGATCAGCGGGCGCTCCTTGGCCACCTGGGCCTCGCGCTCCACCATCGACGCGATGGTGAGCACGTCGTAGCGGCGTCAGGTTCTTGCGCTTGGCGTAGCTCATGTCCACCTTGGCGAACTCGCGCTGGAAGGCCGCGAGCTGCTGGTCCACCAGCGTCCTTCGCGCCCTGGCCGCGCTTGAGCTCGTAGGTGGCGGGAAAGAGGAAGCCCTCGAGGTCGTCGGCCCCCTCGGCGCCGTAGGCGGCGGGGTCGAGCAGGCGACTGCGCTTCGTCAGCGCCAGGTAGTCGCCCTCGAGCTGGTCGTCCACGATCGGCTTGACCTCGCGGCGCGCGCAGTCCCTCGGGGATGGTGACGCGACACGGTCTCGGCGTCGGGCGACCTGGCGATCGCGTCCATGGCGGCCCCGTAGCTCATGCCCTCCCGCAGCTTGAAGCGCCCGGCCTTGAAGTCGCCGCTGCGGCCCGCGACCGTGGCGCGCGCGCGGAAGAAGAACGCGCTCGACACCACCCCCTTCTCCTCCAGCAGGTCGGCGATGTCGCCCACGCTCGCCCCCGCCGGGATCGTGATCGTCACCGAGCCCTCTCCGTCGCCCGCGAAGGGCTGGAAGAGCGAGACGCAGGAACCAGCCGACGGCGACGGCCACGATCAACGCGGCCACGCGCCGCGAGGCCCCTCGGCGCGACGCCCGGACGCGCGCCGGGGTCGCGGGCCGGCGAGCGGCGCGGCGGAGGCGACGGCCGGCGGGGCCGGCGGCGGGCGGCGGTCGGAGGGCTGCGGACGGGCGGCGTCGGCGGGCGCCGGGCGGCGGGGTCGGTCGCTCGCGCGGAGGCGGCGGCTCGGGCGGCGGCGGCGGGGGCGGCCTGACGGTGGCGCAGGCGGCGGCGGGCGGCAGGCCGCGGAGCCGGCCGCCCCTCGCGGGCGGCCCGCTTGGCCTCGCGCTCCAGCCGCGCGCGCTCGCGCTCCTCGGGGGTGCGCTCGCCGGGCTCAAGCCGGCTCAGCCCTGCGCGCCGCCGCCGGCGTTCGCCAGCGCGGCCAGGTGGCTCTCGAGCAGGTGCGCGGCGGCCCGCGAGTCGGCGTCGGCGCGGCCGCCCGAGGCCTCGGCCATGCGCGTGGTCAGCCGCTCGTCGTACAGCTCGACCGGGATGTCGAGGCCCTCTCCGAGGCGCTCGGCGAACTCGCGCGCCCGCGCCGCCTGCGCGCCCTCCTCGCCCCGGAGCGTCAGCGGCAGACCCACCAGCACCTTCTCGGCGCTCGAGCTCCGCGCGCCAGGCTGCGCAGCCGCGCCAGCCCCTTGCGGGTGTCGGGCCGCTCCACCGCCGCGAGCGGCGTGGCCAGCGTTCCCGACGGGTCGGAGACCGCACAGCCGCAGCGGGCCTCGCCCGGGTCGAGCGCCAGGATTCGCATCAGGCGGGCGCCAGCGCTCGCTCGATCGCGGCGCGGGCGACCGCCAGCGCGTCGTCGAGGCTTCTCGGGGTCGCGTCCGCCGGCCTGCGCCAGCGCGTCGCGGCCCCCGCCGCCGCCTCCCACCACCTCGGCCGCGCTGCGCACGACCTCGCCGGCCTTCACCCCGCGCTCGACCGCGGCGGGGGCGACGATGGCCACCAGGTGCACCCGGCCCGTCGCCGGTGCTGCCGAGCACCACCGCGGCGGCCCCGAGCTTCTGCCGCGACGCGGTCGGCCAGCGCGAGCAGGGCCTTGGCCTCGCCGACCTCGGCGCGGGCGGTCAGGACGCGGATGCCGTCCACTTCCTCCGCGGCGTCCACCAGCCGGTCGGCCTCGCCGGTGTCCTCGCTCGCCGTGACGCTTGCGCTTCTTGAGCTCGCGCACCTCGCTTCGCGAGCCGGCCGGCGGTCTGCACCAGGTCGGCCTCGGGGGTCTTCAGCACTCCGGACAGCTCGCGCAGCCGCTCGGTGCGCTCCTCGAACAGGGCGGTGGCGGCGGCGCCGGTCACGGCCTCGATGCGGCGCACGTTCGAGGCGCTGGAGGCCTCCGAGGTCACGTGGAAGAGCCCGATCTCTCCGGTCGTGGCAACGTGGGTGCCGCCGCACAGCTCGCGCGACACCTCCTCGACCTCGACCATCCGCACCCAGTCGCCGTACTTCTCGCCGAACAGCGCCATCGCGCCGAGCGCGCGGGCCTCGTCGAGCGGCATCTCGATCGCCCGCACGTGCAGGTTGGCGGCGATCCAGCCGTTCACCTCGCGCTCGACGTCGCGCAGCTCCTCCGCGGTCAGCCGCTCGCCGTGGGTGAAGTCGAAGCGCAGCTTGTCCGGCCCCACGTAGGAGCCGGCCTGGCGCACGTGGTCGCCCAGGCGCCGGCGCAGCGCGGCGTGCAGCAGGTGGGTGGCGGTGTGGTTTCGCATCGTGGCCAGGCGGCTCGAGCGGTCGACCACCGCATGGGCCTCGTCGCCCTCGGCGATCTGGCCGTCCACGGCCTCGAGCGCCAGCGCCTGGTCGGCGCCCACGCGGAACACCTCGGTGACCCGGGCCTGGCCCGTGTCGGTCTCCACGACGCCCGCGTCGGACACCTGGCCGCCGCCGGCGGGGTAGAAGGGGCTGTCCTCGAGCTTCGCCAGCAGCGTGCCGTTCTCGCGCTCGACCGCCCTCACCACGGTGTCGGACTCGATCGTCTCGTAGCCCACGAAGCGACTCTCGAAGCCCGCCGCGCGCGCGAAGTCGGCGGCGCGATCAGCCGTGCCGCCGTCGCCCGCCTGGCGCGAGCCGGTGCGGGCGCGGTCGCGCGCCTCCTCCATCAGCGCGGCGAACCGCTGCTCGTCCACCGTCAGGCCCTCGTCGGCCAGCAGCTCCTTCGTCATCTCGAACGGGAAGCCGTAGGTGTCGTGGAGGCGGAAGGCCTCGTCGGCCGGCACCTCGCCGCTCCCGGCCTGGCGCGCCCGTTCGATCAGCTCGCCCAGCAGCGCCTCGCCGTGGCTCAGGGTGCGCCCGAAGCCCTCCTCCTCGGCCGCCGACCACCGCGCGATCGTGTCCGCCTCACGCACGAGCTCGGGATAGACGTCGCCCATCGTGTCGATCACGACCTGGCACAGGTCGCTCAGGAAGTCGCCCTCGATGCCGAGCACCCGGCCCTGGCGCTTGGCGCGCCGGAGGATCCGGCGCAGGATGTAGCCGCGGTCCTCGTTGGAGGGCACGACCCCGTCGGCCAGCAGGAAGGCCCCGGCGCGGCCGTGGTCGGCCAGCACGCGCAGCGCCCGGGTGGTCTGCTCGTCCTGGCCGTACCGTCGCCCCGACCGCTCCTCCCCGAACGCGATCAGGGGGCGGAAGTGCTCGGTCTCGAAGACCGAGGGCACGTCCTGGAGGATCGCCGCCATCCGGTCGAGCCCCAGGCCGGTGTCGATGTTCTGCGTCGGCAGCGGAGCCAGCGAGCCGTCGGCGCCCAGCTCGTACTGCATGAAGACGAGGTTCCAGAACTCGAGGAAGCGCTCCGTGTCGTCGCCCGGGCGGTCGGACTCGGACCCGAAGGCGGGCCCCGGTCGAGGTAGAGCTCGGAGCACGGGCCGCAGGGTCCCGTCGGGCCCGACTGCCAGAAGTTGTCCTCGCGCCCGAGCTGCACGATGCGCTCGTCGGGGACTCCGATCGAGCGCCAGCACTCGATGGCCTCCTCGTCGGGCCCGATCCCGAGCTCCTCGTCCCCTCCGAACACCGTGATCCAGACGTCGTCGGGCTCGAAGCCGAAGCCGGTCGTGGAGAGCTCCCAGGCGAAGCCCACGGCGCCCTCCTTGAAGTAGTCGCCGACGGAGAAGTTGCCGAGCATCTCGAAGAAGGTGAGGTGGCGGGCGGTGAGGCCCACGTTCTCGATGTCGGTCGAGCGGAACACCTTCTGGCACGAGGTCAGCCGCCGCGACGGCGGCTCCTCCTCGCCCCGGAAGTAGGGCTTGAACGGCTGCATGCCCGCCGTGGTGAGCAGCACCGTCGGGTCATAGCTCGCGGGCACCAGCGACGCGGAGGGCATGCGCCGGTGACCGCGCTCCTCGAAGAACGTGAGAAATCGCTCGCGGATCTCGGCGGCGGTCATGGAATTGCAGTCTAGGTGGAGGTTCGCGGGCTGAGAGATGCCAGGGACCTTGACGCCGCACTGCAGACTCCCGCCCCCAAACCTCTGCACTTTGCACAGCCACTACATGCGCGCGGGGGCGCCGCCGAACATCACCCCCAGCATGCTGCTGGCTGAGCAACTCGTAGGAGAGGCTAGAGAACGCCGTCGTAGGCGCATGTCTCACCGCGAGCGGGTGGTCATGAGCGTCTCGGCCGCGTGCTACGTGGTCGTCGCGATCGCCATCGCGGCCTTCCTCCCCTCCGAGCGGGTGGCCGACCCACTGCTGATGGCCGCCCTCGTGGCCGCCTACGCCGTGGTGTCGCGCGTTCGCTTCGAGTTCGGCAACGGCTACGTCGTGCCGGAGCAGCTCGTGTACGTGCCGATGCTCCTGCTCACTCCGCTGCCCTACGTGCCGCTGCTCGTGGCCGCCGCGGCGCTCCTCGCACTCGTGCCGGACATCGTGCAGGGCCGCTGGCATCGCGAGACGCTGTTCGGCGCGCTGTCGGACTCTGGTCCTTCGTGGCCCCGGTGCCCGTGCTCGCGGTGTTCGCGCCCGGCGAGCCCGCAGCTCGCCCTGCGTCGAGTTCTACCTTCTCGCCTTCGCGGCGCAGGTCGCCGCCGACGTCGCGTGGTCGGTGCTGAGAGGCCGGCTGGTCGACGCCCTGGGAGCCCGGGAGACCATCGCTCTGATGAGCGGGACCCTGCGGGTGGACGCCATCCTCTCGCCGCTCGCGCTCATGGGGACGCTCGCCGCGGTGGACCACCCGTTCGCGCTGCTCGGCCTGGCGCCGCTCGTCTGGCTGCTCACCGTCTTCTCGCACGATCGCGAGGCCCGCTACGAGGCCACGCTCGAGCTCCAGCGCGCCTACCGCGGCACGGTGATGCTGCTCTCCGACGTGGTGGAGTTCGAGGATCCGTACACGGCGGAGCACAGCCGCTCGATCGTGGACCTGGTTCAGCTCGTCGCGCGGGAGATGGGCATCTCCCAGGACAAGCGCCAGGAGCTCGAGTTCGCCGCCCTGCTGCACGACGTCGGCAAGATCGCGATCCCCAAGGAGATCCTCAACAAGCCGGCCAAGCTCGATCCGATCGAGTTCGAGCTGATCAAGACCCACACGATCGAGGGCCAGTTCATGCTCGACCGCGTCGGCGGGTTCCTCGGCCAGATCGGCGAGATCGTGCGCTCCTGCCACGAGCGCTGGGACGGCAACGGCTACCCCGACGGCCTGGCCGGGGAGGAGATACCGCTCCCGGCGCGCATCGTGTTCTGCTGCGACGCCTTCAACGCCATGACCACCGACCGCGTCTACCGCAAGGGCATGTCCACCCAGGCGGCCCTGGACGAGCTAGTGGCCAACGCGGGGACCCAGTTCGACCCGGCCGTCGTCGCCGTCCTCACCGACGTCCTCGAGGACGAGCAGCCCGCCCTTGCCCCGATCGAGGGGGTCAGGGCCGTGCTGGCCGAGAGCACCCTCGTACACCGGGCCGGGGTCGCCTCCTAGCGAGCTCGCGAACGGGTTCGTCGCTGCGCAGGAAGAACGCGGCGACCCCGAAGACCACCAGGCCGGCGGCGCCCGCGGCGAGGATCGTCGTGCGGGTCCCGATCGACGACAGAAGGCCGCCTGCAGCCAGGAAGCCCAGCGCGAACGCCCACGCGGTCACGGCGTCCTTTATCCCGTACAGGCGGCCGATCATGTTGTCGGGCACCAGCCGCTGCATGAGCAGCCGCTCGTAGACCAGCATGAGGCCGTTGCCGACTCCCGCCACGGCGAAGGCCGCCCCGGCGAGGACCACCCCGCTGCTCGATCCCGCCGCCACGACCCCGGCGGCCATCAGCAGCAGCCCGAGCAGGTAGTGCCGGCGCAGCTCCTCGAACGCGCCCCCGCCGGCTCCGGCGAGCGAGCCGCCGATGAACCCCGCGCCGAACACCGCGACCAGCAATCCGAAGGCGGCGTCACCCCCTCCCAGCTCCTCCGTGACGAACGGCAGCTCGGCCGCGTTGAACAGCGCGGCGAACAGAAGCCCCGCGCCCGAGGCCGCGAGCACCGCCCTCATCACCGGCAGGCCCCGCAGCGCGACCAGGCCGGCCCGGGCGTCCGCCATCAGCGAGCCCGTGCGGGCCACCTCGGCGTCGACCCGGCTCTGGGCGAACGGAAGGCGTGAGAGCACACCGGCGGAGAGGAGGAAGGTCAGCGGCGTTGACCACGAGCAGGGCCTCGGGCCCGACCACCAGAAACGCCGCGGCCGCGACGGCGGGGCCGACGGTGAAGCCGAGGTCCGCCACCGCGCCGAAGAGCGAGGTCGCGGCCGGGAGCCGCGGCGGGGTCACGACGGCCGGGAGCGACGCGAGCGCCGCGGGGGTGAACAGCCCCGTGCCCGTGCCCGCCAGCAGGGCGAAGACGAGCGTGAGCTCGAAGCTCGGCGCCAGGGCGATCCCTACGAACGCGGCGGCACGGACAAGGTCCGCCACCACGCAGCACGTTCGCCGCGAGAAGCGGTCCGCCGCCGCGCCGAACACCGGCCCGAGCGCCATGGCGGGCGCGAGGTCCGCCACGAGCACGAGCGACACGGCCCACGGCGAGCCGAGACGGTCGTAGGCCACCAGCAGGAGCGCCACGTAGCCCGCGCCGTTGCCCAGGGCGGACTGGGTGAGGGTCGCGAAGAACCAGCGCGCTCTCGGCTCGGCTCTCAGCAGCTCCAGCGACTCGCGCATCTAGGGCCCCACCGCTGCTTCCGTCGCTCTCAAAAACGAAGCGGAGCCGCGCAGTGCGCGGCTCCGCTCCTACTGCCTAGCGACGGAACGCCATATATGCCTCCCTGGCTGGGTGCACCCTTGATCTTCCGCACAGGGTTCGTACTCGAAACCTGTGCAAGCGGGTGCGAGCATCGCAGGGTTGGGCGTTTCCGCCAATTTCTGTGCAAGAAACCGTGCAAGGCTCATGTCGGCTCGGGCAATTCGTCGCCGCAGCTCAGTGGGCTGGCCTCCGAGCGCTCGCGCGTCCGCCAGCTCCTGCGGCGACACGTTCAGCGGGTGGTGGCAGGCCGCGAGGTGCCCGTTGGCGTAGGCGGTGAGCGGCGGCTCGACCGTGCGGCACACGTCCGTGGCCCGCGGGCAGCGGGGATGGAAGACGCAGCCCGACGGCGGGTCGATCGGGTTCGGCGGGCTCGCCGCTCACCACGATCCGCTCGCGCGCCCGGTTCTCGCGCGGATCCGGGATCGGCACCGCGGTGAGCAGCGCGTCGGTGTAGGGATGGATCGGCTTGGTGTAGAGCTCCTCCGCGGGCGAGACCTCCATGAACTTCCCGAGGTACATGACCGCGATCCGGTCCGACACGTGGCGCACCACGCTCAGGTCGTGCGCCACGAACAGGTAGCTCAGCCCGAGGTCGCCCTGGAGGTCGTCGAGCAGGTTCACGATCTGCGCCTGCACGGACACGTCGAGCGCCGACACCGGCTCGTCGAGCACGATCAGCTTGGGCTCGAGCGCCAGCGCCCGGGCGATCCCGATCCGCTGGCGCTGGCCGCCCGAGAACTCGTGCGGGTAGCGCCGGGCGTGCTCGGGGGACAGGCCGACCCGATCGAGGAGCGCGCGCACCTGCGGCTCGATCTCGCTCCTTGGCGGTCCCGTGCAGCCTGAGCGGCAACCCCACGATCTCGCGCACGGTCTTGCGCGGGTTCAGCGATCCGAACGGGTCCTGGAAGACCATCTGCATCTCGCGCCGCAGCTCCTTCAGGCCGTCCCTGCCGGCGTGGCCGATCTCCTTGCCCCGGAAGGTGATCTCGCCCGCGGTGGGATCGATGAGGCGGATGATCGTGCGCGCCAGCGTCGTCTTTCCGCAGCCCGACTCCCCCACCAGGCCGAGGGTCTCGCCCTCCCGCAGTTCGAAGCTCACGTCGTTCACGGCGTGCACCCGCCCGGTCTCCCGGTCGAAGACCAGGCCGCCCTTGACGGGAAACTCCTGCTTGAGGTGCGAGACGGAGAGAAGCGGTCCGTCGGAGCCGTTCATGGTCGCGCCTCGAGCCCGATCTGGCCCCGCACGACGCGCAGCTCCTGCTTGCTCTCGGGATCCAGCCAGCACCGGTCCGCGTGTCCCGGGGTCTGACCGCCCCGCGACTCGAGCGCCGGCACCTCGGTGCAGGCCCCGAACTCGTGCGGACAGCGCGGCCGGAAGTGACAGCCCTCCGGGCGATCGGCCAGCGACGGGGGCAGGCCGGCGATCGCCGGCAGGCGCGCCGGCCGGGGCCGGTCCACGCGCGTGATGGATCCCAGCAGCCCCCAGGTGTAGGGGTGCTGGGGGTCGTAGAAGATCTGGTCGAGGCGTCCCCTGCTCCACGATCCGCCCCGCGTACATCACGGCCACCCGGTCGGCGATGTCGGCCACCACGCCGAGGTCGTGGGTCACGAGGATCACCGCGGCGCCCGTCTCCTCGCGGAGGTCGCGGATGCGGTCGAGGATCTGGGCCTGGATCGTCACGTCGAGTGCCGTCGTGGGCTCGTCGGCGATGAGCACGTTGGGGTCGCACGAGAGCGCCAGCGCGATCATCACCCGCTGGCGCATGCCGCCCGAGAACTCGAACGGGTAGGAATCGACCCGCTCCCGAGCCCGGGGGATGCCGACGCGCTCCAGCAGCTCGATGGCGCGCTCGCGGGCCGGTCCCTTCTCCACGCTGCTCGTGGGCCTGGATCTGCTCCTCGATCTGCGCGCCCACGCGCATGACCGGGTTCAGGGACGTGAGCGGGTCCTGGAAGATCATCGCGATCTCCGCGCCGCGAATGCGCTGCAGCTCGGGGTCACGCGCCTTCACGAGCTCGGTGCCCTGGTAGGTGGCGGTACCCGAGAAGCGGGCGTTGGGGCGCGCGGGTCAGGCCGAGGAGCGTCATGGCCGTGACCGACTTGCCCGACCCCGACTCCCCGACGATCGCGAGCACCTCGCCGGGCGCGAGGTCGAACGAGACGCCGTCGACGGCCTGCACGACCCCCTCCTCCGTGGCGAAGGAGACCGCGAGGTCGCGCACGGAGAGAAGCGCTTCCCGCGCGGGCCCGGAGCTCATGTGAGCCGGATCCTGGGATCGAGGACGGCGTAGACGATGTCGACGATCGCGCTGAGGAGCACGATGAAGAAGGCTCCGAAGATCGTGATGGCGATGACCGGGGGCTGGTCGAGGCTCTGGATCGACTCCGCCGCGTACTGGCCCACGCCCTGGAGGTCGAAGACCGTCTCGGTGAGGATCGCCCCTCCCCCCAGCACGGCGCCGAAGTCGAGCCCCCACAGGGTGATGATCGGGATCATCGAGTTGCGCAGCACGTGCTTCACGAGCACCCGGCGCTCGGAGAGGCCCTTGGCGCGCGCCGTGCGCACGTAGTCGTCGTTGATCGTGTCGAGGATGTTCGAGCGCAGGATGCGCGAGTAGACGCCGATGAAGAGCAGCGACAGCGCCGTCCACGGCATGATCAGGTGGTAGGCCCACTGCACCGGGTCCTCCGTCAGGGGCACGTAGCCCCCGTTGGGGAACAGCCCCGCCTTGAAGCCGAGGTAGTAGTTCATCAGCGCGCCGACCCAGAACACCGGCATGGATACGCCGATGAGCGCCACGACCGTCAGTAATCGATCCGCGAACCGCCCCGCCAGCAGGGCCGTGATCAACCCGAGCGCGACCGCGAAGAACATCCACAGGATGGCCGCGCCGATGGCCAGCGAGAAGGTGCGCGGGATGCCCTTGACGATCTCGTCCAGCACGTTGAGGCGGCTGGAGTAGGACTCCAGCTCGCCGGTGAAGACCTGCTCCATGAGCCTGCCGTACTGCACGTAGGCCGGCTGGTCGAAGCCGAAGTCCTTGCGGATGGCCGCTATCTGCTCGTTGTTGGCGTTGCGCCCCGCCATCCGCACCGCGGGATCGCCGCCGGGGATGAGCGTGAAGATCGTGAACGTCAGCACGGAGATGGCGAACAGCACGAAGAACATCGATGCGAGCCGCCGGACCGCAAACCGTGCCATCGGCCCTAGTAGCTCCATGCGCAGCCGCGCGCGCGGGTCGAGGGCGTCCCGTACGCCGTCGCCGAAGACGTTGAGGGAGAGCACGGTGAGCACGAGCATCACCCCGGGCACGATCGTCAGGTGCGGCGCGGTGATGATCGAGTTCACGCCCTCGCTGATCATGGTCCCCCAGGTGGGCTCGGGCGGCCGCACGCCGGCCCCGACGAAGGAGAGCGCGGCCTCGAGCAGGATCGCGTTGGCGACCATCAGGGGCACGAAGACCACGATGGTCGAGGCCAGGTTCGGCAGGATCTCCGAGGCCATGATCCGCAGCGAGCTCGCGCCCTGGGCTCGCGCGGCCTCCACGAACTCCTTCTCACGAAGCGCGAGCACCTGCCCCCGCAGGGGCCGCGCCATGTAGGGCACGTAGACGACGGCGATGATGATCACCGGGATGAGCTTGGAGTCCGAGTCGATCTCGATCGGGCCCAGATGGAGACCGCCCAGGCTGAGCGCGGTGCCGAGGGCGACCCCGAGCAGGATCACCGGATAGGCCCAGATCACGTCGAGGATGCGCGCGAGCACGGCGTCGGTCCAGCCGCGGAAGTAGCCCGCCAGCAGCCCCACGATCACGCTGAGCAGGGTGGTGATCAGCGCGGCGCCAATGCCGATGAACAGCGAGTTGCGACCGCCGTAGAGGAGGCGCACGGCCGTGTCGCGCCCGTTGCCGTCGGCCCCGAAGAAGTACTGCCCCTGGTAGGTCGGGCCGATCGGCGATTCCGTCGGGCGACACCACGTCGCGCTCCTTGCCGTCCACCACGATCTTGTCGGTCAGGTGGTTCTTGATCGGGCCGGTCTTGGCCACCTCGTTCGCCCAGATCGGGGCGGCGAGGCAGATCGCGACGAGGACGACGAAGAGCGACGCCGAACGCCAGCGCCACGCGGTTGCGGCGCAACCGGCGCAGCGCCAGACGCCACGGCCCCTGGCCCGCTGCGCGCGGGCCAGGGGGGGCGTCGGCTACTTCAGGCAGAACTGGGTCCAGTCGTTCTTCCACACCGGGTGCACGCCCGCGCAGTTCTCGAAGTCCATCCGCTCGGAGAAGAACGAGGTCGCCTTCTCGTAGCCGTAGGGCACGAGGTAGGCCTTCTCGGCCACGACCTCCTCGTCGAGGTCGCCCCACTTGCTCGCCACCGCCTCGAGGTCCGGCGCCTGCGTGAGCTCCTCGATCTTCGCGTCGAGCTCCTTGTCCTCCGTGAAGCCCTGGTTGAACGTCGGGGTGGACTCGAGCGCGTCGCTGCTGAGGATGGGCTGGAAGAAGTCCGCCGGGTGGGGGAAGTCCTGGTACCAGTCCGTGAAGCCGGTCTGCGCCTTGGTCGACCTCGTGCCGATGCGGTCGAAGTAGACCTGCTGGTCGAGGGTCTTGATCTTGGCGTCGTAGCCGATCTCGCGCAGCACGTCCTGGTAGTAGGAGGCGATCGCCGGCCGCGGGTCCTTGTTGTTGGTCCACACGGTCACCGTCTGGCCCTTGGTGCCCGACTTCTCCACGAGCTGCTTGGCCTTCTCCACGTCCCCGGGCTCGTCGGGGTCCCCGTAGGGGCACTCGTACTCCTTGTAGCCCACGATCGCCGGCGGCAGGAAGGTGCAACCCGGCTCGAGGCGGCCGCCGAAGATGCGCACCAGCGCGTTGCTGTCGATCGCGTAGTTCACGGCCTGGCGCGCCTCGAGCTTGTCGAACGGCGGGATGCTGCTGTTCAGGAAGAAGTAGTAGGTGTTGGGCGGGTTGGAGTCCTCGCGGATGCGGTCGGCGTACTTCTCGCGCACCTCGGGAAGCTGGTCGCCCGTGGGGTCCTCGGTCATGAAGTCGAGCTTGTTGTCGATCACGTCCTGGGTCATCCTGCGGCACGGCGTCGGTGACCAGGCCGGTGATCTTGTCGATCTTGCCCTTGGTCGAGCCCGGGATGTCGGGGAAGCTCTTGTTGCGGGTCAGCACGAACTCCCGCGTCGGGTCCACGACCTCGATCGTGTAGGGACCGAAGCCCGGCGGCGGGTTCTCGGTCATGTCCGCGAGCTTGGCCTTGGAGGCCGGCACCGGCGCCGCGTAGGGCTCCGAGAGCGGCGAAGGGGAACTTGCCGTCGGGAGCCTCGAGCTTGATCGTGATCTTGCGGGTCTTCTCGTCGGAGGTGATGCCGGGGATGTCGGCGTTCTTGTCGCCCTTCGTCTGGTAGTCCGCCGCGCCGACGATGCCGGTGAAGAAGGAGCTGAAGGGACCCTTCAGGCTGATCGATGCGCTTCATCGCGTGCTCGAAGTCACTCGCCTTGACCGCGCGTCCCGTCCGAGTACTTCAGGTCCGGGCGAAGCGTGAACTCATAGGTCTTGCCGCCGTCGGAGACCTTGGGCAGCGCCTCGGCCATGCCGGGAATCGACCTCGCCGCCCGCTTCGCCCTCGGCGGCCGCGTAGGTCGTGAGACCTGTGTAGACCGGATGCAGCGCCTGTACCGCCTGGACGGTCAGGAAGAGGGCGGGGTCATAGGAATCGGGGCCCACGGTGCCGATCTTGATCTCACCACCGGCCTTGCCGGCCCCCCCGTCGTCGTCGTCCGACCCGCACGCACCGAGCGCGAGCGTCGCGGCGGACAGAGCGGCACAGAGTGCCACCGGACGGCGAAGCCTTTTCATCCCAAACCCTCCTCGTTCAAGCCAAGTTGCCCATTCGGGCACGCCACCGGACGGTGGCGCCTTCGGTCTTCACCTTCCCGGTCCGAAGTCCTTCCTAACGCAGGCAGAGGCTCGACCAGTCAAGGCCGAAGACCGGGTGGAAACGCGGGCAGTTGGCCACGTCCATGCGCTCCGAGAAGAGCACACCGGTGGTCTCCACGCCGTAGGGGGCCACCGTGGCTCCCTCGACGGCCTCCCGGTCCATCTCGGCCCACTTCGCCTCCGCGTCCTCCGGCGCGCCCTCCAGCTCCAGAAGGGCGATCCGGGTGTCCAGCACGGCTCCGCTCACCGACTCCAGGTAGCGCGCCGGGTGCGGTACGAGTGGCAGCCGGCGGGCGTAGGCGAGCCCCGACGCCCTGCGCTGGAGGGTGGTGCGGGCCACGCGGGCGCGAAGGCCGATCTTCCTCAGCGTGGATACCAGGTAGCCCTCGAGCCGGGGATCGCGGACGCCCGAGGCGGAGGCCACCAGCACCCGCGCGAGGGGCGGGTCGGCCGCGTCGATGAGCTCCCGTGCGCGCACGAGATCCGAGTCGTCCTCCCGCTCGCCGAACGGACACGGGTCGAGGCGCTCGTAGCCGGCCACCGCGGGCGGCAGCTCGTTGCACGCGGGGTCGAGGAAGTTGTCGCGCAGGCGCGCCAGGGCCGCCTCGTCGAGGGAGAACGCCACGGCCCGGCGCACGTCCTCCTGATCGAAGGGCGGCGTCGCGGGGTTCATGGCGATGTCGTGGACGGCGAGCGTGGGGTATTCGGAGTAGCGGTTCTTGAACTCCGAGCGCACGTTGGGAAGCAGGTCGAGCGGCGGCCTGCCCTCCACCACGTCGGTGAAGCCGTCGATCGCCGAGCGGGTGGCGCTCGCCGGGTCCCGCACCACCCCGGAGATCACGTCCACGTTGCCCTCCGGCACGCCGGGCAGCCGGAAGCCGCGCGTCCGGGCGAGAACGAAGGCGGTCCCCCGGCGCCCGGCCGCCAGCCGGTAGGGCCCGATCCCGGGGGGTGGCGCGGCCGTCAGGTCGCGCACCTCCGTGCCCTGGGGCACGGGCGCGGCGAGCGGCGAGGCGAGCGCGTAGAGGAACGCGGGGTCGGGCTCGCGCAGCGCGATCCGCACCTCGCCGGTACGGTCGTCGGCCGCGACGCCCGGCAGGTCGCCGCTGGGCAGCGGCGCGCGCGCGTAGGCCGGCGCGCCCTCGATGTTCCCGAACAGCTCGAGCCCGTCAGGGTGCAGTCGCAGGGCGCGCTTGACCGCCACCTCGAAGTCGCCGGCGCGCAGCGGCCGGCGGTCCGAGTAGCGAAGCCCGCCGCGAAACTCGAAGCTCACGTGCCGCGAGTTCTCGGACATCCGCGGCTCCCCGGCCGCCAGCCCGGGCACGAGCCGCGTGCCGGCGCGGCCCTCGGCGCGCGCGTAGGTGAGCGGAGGGGTGTGGACCAGCCAGAGCGCCCTGACCGCGCCCGGGTCGGAGGCCACCGCGGGATCCAGCGACCCCGGCTCGTTCTCGAGTGCCACGTCGATCGAGCCGCCCTTGAACGCGTTGCCCTCCCCGTCGCGCTCCTCGTCGCCCACGCATCCCCCGGCGAGGCCGGCGCTCACCGCGAGCACGGCGACGACGGCAGCCCCCGCGCCGCGGGCCACGCTCAGGCGAGCTCGTCGCGCATCGCGGCGAGCGACTTGCGGATCAGGCGCGAGACGTGCATCTGGGAGAGCCCCACCTGATCGGCGATCTGCGTCTGGGGCAGGCCCTCCTCGAAGCGCATGCGCAGGATCTCCCGTTCGCGCGGCCCGAGGCGGTCGAGCGCGGGCTCGAGGTCGGCACGGTCCTCCGAGCGCTCGAAGCCGGCGTCCTCCTCTCCGATCGCGTCGAGCGGGTCGCCCTCTCCCTCCTCCCCCCCGCCGGGAGTCGCCGAGAGCGAGAGGGTGCTGTAGGCCGAGCCGACCTCGAGCGCCTCGAGCACGTCCTCGGGCGTGGCGCCGAGCGCCTGGGCCATCTCCGCCACGCTCGGCGAGCGGCCCAGCTTGGAGGTCAGCGTGTCGATCGTCTGGGACATCCGGGCGTTCAGCTCCTGGAGCGCGCGGGGCACGCGGATCGCCCAGCCCTTGTCGCGGAAGTGCCGCTTGATCTCCCCGACCACGTTGGGCGTGGCGTAGGTGGCCAGCGACACGTCGCGCTCGAGCTCGAAACGGTCGATCGCCTTGATCAGGCCGATCGCGCCCACCTGCTCGATGTCCTCCAGCGGCTCACCGCGTCCCGCGTAGCGCCGCGCCAGGGAGCGGACGAGCGGCAGGTGGCGGGAGACCAGCTGCTCGCGGGCGTCGGTATCGCCGAACTCGTGGTAGCGACGCAGCAACTCCCGGTCCTCGGCGCGGGCGCGCTCCCGAGAGGCTTCGCGGGTCTCCCTCACCCGGGCTTCCCCATGAGCTTCACCAGGCGTACCACGATGTGGCCGTCGGCCACGTCCTCCACCCCGTAGGAGGAGACGACCGTGTGGAGGATCCGCCTCAGCGTGAGCTTCCCGGGCGCGTCGTCGGGCTCCTGCAGCGCCTGCGCGAGCGAGTCCGAGTGCAGCGGTCCGACGCTCGCCCGGATGTGGCCCCGCTCGACCTCGAAGGCCAGCACGACGTGGCCCAGCGACCCCGCCTCCGCCAGCAGGCGCTCGATCGCGAGCTGGAGATCGTCCATGGCCTCGAAGCCGAAGTCGGCGCGCTCGGCGACTCCCCCGACGATCACGCGCACGACCGGCAGGAAGGCGCCGTCGAGGGGCGCCTGGACGGTGATGCGGTCAGCCATCGGTGATCGTGCCCCATCCCACGACGAAGTCGTCTCGCATGAGGCAGGCCGTCTGACCGGGGGCCGCGCCGCCGACCTCCCGCCCGAGGGCGAGCGAGAGCGCGCCCGGCGCGTCGGCCGCCGCCGTGCAGGGCACCGCCGCCGCGTGGTAGCGCAGCCTCACCGTCTCGACCGTCTCGGCGCCGCGGTGCAGGCGGGCGGGCGACAGGCGGACGGCTCGGGTGGCGAGCTGCGCCCGCGGACCCACGACCACCCGGTTGCGGCGGGCGTCCTTGCCGAGCACGAACAGGGGCTCGGCCGCGGCGACGCCCAGGCCTCGGCGCTGGCCGACGGTGAAGTTGTGGTGGCCGGGGTGGGTGCCGATCACGGCGCCCTCGCGCGTGACGATCTCGCCGCCGCCGGCCGCCGCGCGCAGCGACTCTCCCCCGTGCCGGCGCATGAACGCCTTGGATCCCGTGCCCGCGAGGAAGCAGAGGTCCTGGCTCTCGCGCTTGTCGGCCACGGGGAGGCCGGCGGTGCGGGCAAGCTCGCGCACGCGGTCCTTCCGGAGCTCGCCCAGGGGGAAGCGAAGGCGGGCGAGCTCGTGGCCCTCGAGGCGGGCCAGCACGTAGCTCTGGTCCTTGCGCGGATCCACCCCGGCACGCAGCAGCGGACCGCGATCGTCGTGGCCGATGCGCGCGTAGTGCCCGGTGGCCAGCCGGCCCGCTCCGATGCGCCGGGCCAGGGCCAGCATCGAGCCGAAGCGCACCAGCCCGTTGCAGCGCACGCATGGGTTCGGCGTCGAGCCTCCGGCGTAGCCGCCCAGATAGTCGTCCACCACCGCCTCGCGGAACTCGTCACGCAGGTCGAGCGTGATGTGCGGGATTCCCATGCGGTGCGCGAGCGCCCGGGCGCCGGTCACGGCCTGGGGCGAGCAGCAGCTCGCGTCGCCGTCGGTGGCCGGATCGCTCCACAGCTCGAGCGTCACCGCGACCACGTCGTCACCCCCGTCGAGCGCGAGCTGCGCGGCGGCGGCGCTGTCGACCCCGCCGCTCATGGCGACCAGGGTCCGGTTGCCGGCGAGCGGCAGGCGCACCGCGCCGTCGCGCGCGGCCAGCCCGAGGGCGCGGTGCAGGGCGTCGGCGGCCAGGTGCGACGCGTGGGCCGCGGCGGGCGAGAGGCCGCCCAGCTCCGAGGCGATGGCCTCGGGGGTCACGCTCGCCGCGTCGAGCACGCGCTCGCCCTCGACGAGGCCCACCGCGGCGCTCGCCGCGCCCCGGGCCGCGGCGCATCCGCGGGCCTCGAAGCCGGCCTCGGCCACGCGGTCGTCCTCGACGCGGACGGACACCCGGACGAGGTCGCCACAGGCGGCTCCGCCCGCTGCTCCCGTGTGGGGCGCGCGGCTCAGCGCGCCCAGGCCGCGCGGGTTCTCCAGATGGTCATGGAGCGAGCGCTCGAGGAGGGGGTCGCACGCCGCCATGGGCCCAGGATAGGCCAGGGTTGGCTCCAGCTTGCCGCTGCCGGCCTAGGTGTCGGGCCTGCTGGAGCAGACTTGGGTGCCCTCCGGAGTGAACCTGGCGGCGTAACGCCTGGCGCACCCCGAGTCGGGCTCCCACACCTTTGGTGTTGGCCCCACGTAGAGGGCCGACTGGCGGTGAAGCTCGAGCCGGGTGAAACGCTACCAGTGGAGCGCAGGCCTCGTGCGGCCGCGGTCCCTCACTCCCTAGGTGCCAGGAGCCCTGGGCGCGGCAAGGAGCCCCAGCCCGAGCTCGCGCAGCTGGCGCTCGGGCACCGGGCGCCGGCGCCCCCGTGAGCGGGTCGGCGCCGCTGGCGGACTTCGGGAAGGCGATCACGTCGCGGATCGAGTCCCGCCCGGCGAGCAGCGCCACGACCCGGTCGATCCCGAAGGCGATCCCCCCGTGCGGGGGCGCGCCGTAGGACAGCGCGTCGAGGAGGAAGCCGAAGCGCTCGCGGGCCTCCTCCGGCGACAACCCGATCGCCTCGAACACCCTGGTCTGCACCGAGGGGGACGAGGTGCGGATCGAGCCTCCGCCGATCTCCATGCCGTTCCAGACGATGTCGTAGGCGCGGCTGCGCCAGGTGCCGGGGTCCGCGTCGAGGTCTCCGCTCGGCGCGGTGAAGGGATGGTGCAGCGGATCCCAGCGCCGCTCGTCGGCGTTCCAGTCGAACATCGGGAAGTCCGTGACCCAGACGAGGTCGTGGGCCGCGGCGGGCTCGCCGACCTCCAGGCGCAGCGCGCCGAGCACCCGCGCCGCCACCGGCTCGTCGTCGGCCACCACGAGGATCGCGTCGCCCTCCGAGGCTCCCGTCTCGCGCACGAGGCCGGCGATCTCCTCCTCCGACAGGAACTTGGCCACCGGCGAGCGCCAGCCGTCCGGCTCCAGCACCCCCCAGACCAGGCCCTTGGCGCCCAGGGCCTTCGCCTGCTCGGTCAGCGCGTCCAGGCGGCTCCGCGGGAACTCGCCGCCGGCCGCCAGACCGCGGACGACGCCCCCGGCGCCCAGGGCGCCCGAGAAGACCTTGAACTCCGAGGACGAGAACACCTCTCCGAGATCGGCTATCTCGATCGGCACGCGGCGGTCGGGCCGGTCGGTTCCGTAGCGGCGCATGGCCTCGTCGTAGGGGATGCGCTCGATCGGGGTCGACAGCTCGATGCCGCCCAGGGCGAGCACCTCGCGGATGAGCGGATCGCACGTGGCGATCACGTCCTCCTCCTCCACGAACGAGAGCTCCATGTCGAGCTGCGTGAACTCGGGCTGGCGATCGGCCCGGAAGTCCTCGTCGCGGAAGCAGCGGGCGATCTGGTAGTAGCGCTCGAGGCCGCTCATCATCAGCAGCTGCTTGAAGAGCTGGGGCGACTGCGGCAGGGCGTACCAGGTGCCGGGCTCGCGGCGGTTGGGCACCAGGTAGTCACGCGCGCCCTCGGGCGTCGAGCGGGTCAGATGAGGGGTCTCCACCTCGAGGAAGCCCTCGCCGTCGAGGCGGCGGCGGATGGTCGAGATCACCCGGTGGCGCAGGGCCATGGCCTCGGCCATGCGCCGGCTTGCGCAGGTCGAGGTAGCGGTAGCGCAGCCGGAGCTCCTCGCTCACGGGGTCGTCCTCGTCGATCTGGAAGGGCGGCGTCTCGGCGTCGGCCAGCAGGTCGAACGCCGACACCGCCAGCTCGACCTCGCCCGTGGGCAGGTCGGGGTTGACCGTGCCCTCCTCGCGGTGCACGAGCCGCCCGGCGGCGCTGATCACGTCCTCGGCGCGCAGGCGCTTGGCCGCCTCGTGGGCTTCGGGCGCGTCCTCGGGGTGGAACACCAGCTGCAGGATCCCCTCGCGGTCGCGCAGGTCCACGAAGATGAGCCCGCCGTGGTCGCGGCGGCGGTGCACCCAGCCGGCCACGCGCAGCTCGGTGTCCACGCGGTCGGCCCGGGCGGCGCCCGCCCAGGTGTCGCGGTAGCGGTTGGAGAAGGTCTCGGTCACGCCCGCTCCAGGATCTCCTCGACGCCCTGCACCACCCGCTGCTCGCCGCTGCTCCATGTCCCTGACCTCCAGCGGATCGCCGACGATCACGGCCTGCGAGGCCTCGATGCGGTCGGCCTGCTTCATCTGCCCCTTGACCGACCGCCCCGCCATCTCCATCTCGGCCGCCGCGCCCCGGGACCGCAGCAGCCGGGTGATGCGGAAGGCCTCGGCCCGCCGCTCGGGCTCGGGCACCACGACGTAGATGCGCGGCGGCGACGCCGGCCCCCCGTCGGGCGGCGAGGCGAGCAGGATCCGCTCGACTCCGGCGGCCCAGCCCACACCGGGCGTGGGGGGCCCGCCGAGCTGCTCGACCAGCCCGTCGTAGCGCCCTCCCCCGCCCACGCCGCTCTGCGCGCCGAGCGCGGGGCTCTCGAACTCGAACACGGTGCGCGTGTAGTAGTCGAGGCCGCGCACCAGCGCCGGATCGACCTCGTACTCACAGCCGGCCTCGTCGAGCAGCGCGCGCACGTCGGCGAAGTGCTCGGCGTCCTCGGGGTCGAGGCGGTCGATCAGGCGCGGAGCGCCGGCCATCACCTCGCGGGTGCCGGCATGGTCGGAGTCGAAGGCGCGCAGGGGGTTCTGCTCGATGCCGGGCGCGGACCTCGTCCGAGAGCTCGGCTCTCGTGCGCGCGCAGGTACGCGCGCAGGTCCTCGCCGTAGGCCGCGCCGGGTCTCGGGGTTGCCGAGGCTGGAGAGGCGCAGCCTCGTGTCCACCGGCTCCAGGATGTCGCCGAGCAGCAGGATCAGCTCCGCGTCGAGCGCGGGATCGTCCGAGCCGAGGGCCTCGGCGCCTATCTGGGCGAACTGGCGGTAGCGCCCGGCCTGCGGAGCCTCGTGGCGGAAGAAGGGGCCCGAGTACCACACCTTCACCGGTTGGGGCAGCTTGTGCATGCCGTGCTCGACGTAGGCCCGGCACACCCCCGCCGTGCCCTCGGGCCGCAGGGTCAGCGAGCGCCCGCCCTTGTCCTCGAAGGTGAACATCTCCTTCTGGACGATGTCGGTGGACTCCCCCACCCCGCGGCGAACAGGTCGGTGTCCTCGAACACCGGCGTCTCGACGAAGCCGTAGCCCGGCGAGGGACAGGACCTCGTCCGCCGGTGGCGTCGAGCGCCCGGCGGCGCCGTCCGTCGTCGGGCAGTACGTCGAAGGTCCCCCGCGGGACCTGCAGCTTGGCCGGCGCCACGCCTCTACCGGGCCAGCTCGGTGAGGAAGGGATTGCTGTCGCGCTCCGCGCCGAGCGTGGTCACGCCCATGTGGCCGGGGTAGATCGATCGTCTCCGGCGAGAGCGTGTCGACCAGGGTGCCGATCGAGGCCAGCAGCGTGGGCCAGTCGCCGCCGGGCAGATCGGTGCGGCCCACCGAGCCCTGGAAGAGCACGTCGCCCGAGAAGGCCACGCACTCGTCCGGTATCGAGAAGGTCACGTGGCCGGGGCTGTGGCCCGGCGTGAAGATCACGTCGATGTCGAAGCCGGCCAGCTCGAAGCCGCTCGCCGCCCTCGAGGGTGTGCTCGGCGTCCCAGCTCTCGAACGGCCCGAAGCCCGGCCAGGGGACGTAGGCGTTGATGTCGGCCAGCACCTGCTTCTCGATCTCGGGAACCCACACCTCGGCGCCCGTCGCCTCGGCCACCGGCGCGACCGCCCCCACGTGGTCGAAGTGGGTGTGGGTGAGCAGGATCGCGTCGAGCTCGACCCCCAGCTCGTCGATCGCCGCGCAGCAGCGTGTCGGCCTCGTCCCCGGGGTCGACGATCAGCGCCCGGTCGGAGCCGTCGCGGCGGAACAGGAAGCAGTTCTCCTGCACCTGCCCGACGGTGAACATCCGCACCTCCATGTCAGCGCTTGCGCCGCTGGCGGAAGTTGTAGATGGCCTTGTCGGTCATGTACCCCAGCGGGATGTAGAGCAGGAACATGAACACCAGCAGCGGGACGGCCTCCTCGAGCGAGCGGCCGAAGAGGAGGATCAGGAGGCCGAAGAAGACCAGCGCGGCGATGGCCGCCCGGTTGATCGACCCCCGCCAGGTGGGCTGGCGGTCGAGGCGCTCGGCGCGGCGCTGCGCGGCCACCTTCTTGGCGTCTTCGCGCGTGCGCGGGCGCGCGGGGCGGGCGGCGCGCTCGATGGTCCCCGCCGGGGTGCCCCGGTGCTTGCGCTTGCGCTTCTTCTTGGTCTGGGCCATCGCGTTTCAGCGTAACGCCTTCTCCAGCACGTGCCGGTCGGCCACGAAGCCCCGCAGCGGCACGTCGTCGGGGAAGTTCGCGAAGGGCCGCCTCGGGCGCCAGCCCGACCAGCTCGGCCTCGGCGACCTCGGCGCGCGCCCGGACGGCCTCGACCACGTCTCCGAGCGAGGTGGCCAGGTGGTCGTGCACGTTGGTCGACACCTGCGCGCGCCCCCTCTCGGCCAGGAAGAGGCCGATCGCGCGCACCCCCGGCAGGCCGCCGGCGGACTCGCGGATCTCGGCGGCGATCCGCCGCGCGGTCTCCACGTCGCCGCTCACGAGGTCCACGTTGAAGGCCAACAGCGGCGGGCGGGCCGCGGCCAGGAGCACCCCGGCGCGCGGATGCGCCCGCCGCGGCCCGAAGTCCGGCACCACCTCCCCGCTCTCGATGCGCTCCGCGAGGCCCCGTGGCCCTCCCCGGCGCAGCTCGGCGCGCTCGCGGTGCTCGGGGCGGGTGGCCAGCTCCCCGTAGAGCACCACCGGCAGGTCGAGCTCGGCCCCGATGCGCCCGCAGGCCGCGATCACCTCGGCGCACGCCGCCCCCCGCTCGGCGGGGTCGCGGTAGACGACGGGCATCACGTCGAGCGCGCCCACGTGGGGATGCAGCCCGGAGTGCCGGGAGAGGTCGATGGCCTCGACGACCGCGCGCGGCCCCCTCGACCAGGCCGTCGGACAGCGCGCCCTGCTCGGCGGCGAGCGTGAGGACCGATCGCCCGTGGTCGGCGTCGCTGTGGATGTCGAGCAGCCGGGCCGGGGCGAAGGCGCGGCCGAGGCGCTCCAGGAGGTCCCTGTCGCGGCCCTCGCTGACGTTGGGCACGGCTACAAGCTCTGAGCTCACCGTGCCGACTCTAAGATGCGCCGTGCGGCTCGGTAGCTCAGCGGTTAGAGCGCTCCACTCATAATGGAGAGGTCGGTGGTTCGATTCCACCCCGAGCTACGTCTAGATCACGTTGAAGACCCTGTGAGTCCCGGCTAGCCCGTCGAGCTCCAGCTCGCGTTCGTTCTCGAAGTGGAGGTCCCCGGCGCTCTCGGTCAGCTGCTTGACGACGGAGGAAGCGAGGATCTCGCCGCCGCGTGCTTCGTCGGCGATGCGCGCGGCAAGGACGATGTTCTTGCCGTAGAAGTCGGCCTCCTCCCGAATCGCCTCACCGGTGTGCAGCCCGATGCGCACGCGGATCGGGCCGTCGGGGTGGTCGCCGAGGCGCGAGCTCGATCGCTTCCTGGATCGCGCGCGCACACTGGACGGCGCGGCGGGCGCTGGGGAACGCGATCATGAAGCCGTCGCCCTGCGACTTGACCTCGAACCCACCGTGCTGGTGCACCTGCTCGCGCACGATCGGTGGTGGGCGCGCAGCAGCTCCAGCCAGCGCACGTCCCCGAGCCGCTCGTTCAGCTCGGTCGAGGCACTCGATGTCGGAGAAGAGCACGGTCACAGTGCCGTCGGGCGCGGCAGCGGGCCGCAGGCTCGGGCGCTCCGAGCCCACAGTCGACGCCACCTCGTCGAGGAGGTCGCGGCATTCGCCGGTCGGCCGCCGCCACCTCGTGGCGATCCCCTGTTCACCAACTGCGGGATCGCGTGGGCCGCGACAGCGATACCCCACCCGAGGATCGACCATATGGGCCAGAAGTACCCGCCGCCGCTCACGGCCCAGATGCCGATCAGGAAGACGTTGACCAGCAGGTAGAACGCCAGGTGGATCTTGAGGCTCTTGGCTAGCACGTGAGGCCCTTGGGCTAGGCGCGCGCCGCCCTGACGGCCTCGGCCGGCGTCCCTTCGAACGGATCGCCGTGTCCGACGACGACCGTCCCGGCTGCCACGCGCTCGAGCCGCGACAGCGAGTCTCGCGCCTGGTCGGCGTCCTCGTTGAACGGCAGAAGCTGAGGACCGGTCTCTCCGTTGAGGAGGCTCACCGTCGCCAGCGCGTCGCCGGCGAAGAGCACCCCATGCCGCTCGGCCACCAATGCGCAGTGGCCCGCGGTGTGCCCTGGGGTATGAACGGCGCGCAGTCCGCTCGCCTCGGCGAGCGTCTCGCCGTCCTCATACGTGCGTAGCTCCTTGACCGGGTGCACCTTGGTGCCCCGATTGAGGCCCGCGTGCGTCATGTAGCGGATCATCCTCGGCCGCCACACGCTCGACACCATGCCGCCTGGCACGGCGACCTTCCCGGTTCGTACCCCGTCTGCATCGCCTGCCGGCGCGTACACGGTGGCTCCGGTTGCGGCGCGGATGCGCTCGGCCGCGCCGACGTGATCGGCGTGGTAGTGGGTGAGCACGATCGCCGACACCGAGTCGAGCGAACGACCGAGCTCTGCGAGGGCGCCGGCCAGCCGGTCCTGGTAGCCGGGAAATCCACAGTCGACGACGGTTACCGCATCGTCGACGATCAGGTAGAAGCCGACCCAGTCGGTGCCGACCCGGTAGACGCCGTCTGTGACTGGTTGGCTCTGGACCATCGCGCGGTGAGCAGCTCGACGCTCACCGTATACGTACCCGGACGCCGCGTGACGCGCCGCGCAGCTTTCCGCGGCCGGTCTGCGCCACGACCCGTGCCGTGAAGCGGCCGCTCCGGCGCGGGTCGAAGCGGACTCGGTACAGGCCTCCTCCCGCGCGCGTCCTGCGGACAGCGACGGTGTGGCGGCCACGCTGCATCCGGACCAATACGCGCGCGCCCGCCGGCGCGCGGCCGGAAACCGAGATGCGCAGGCGGCCGACGCAGCGGCGCGGTGGCCGCGCCCCCAGCCGGCGGTCGCAGCGGCGAACCCCGATGCGCACTTTCCCAACGAGCGGACCGTCGGTGGCGGGAACCGTCGAGCTACGGGCGCAGCTCATGTCGTGCTTGTTGCTGTGGCTGCTGCCATCCCCGTTCGTCCACGCGAAGCGCGCGGTCCAGCGCCTGCCGGCGGGACAGTCGGGGGGTGTCGTGATGAAGGACCTGCCGTTCGGGCCGCGGGAGATCGGGAACTTGATGTACGCCTCGCGCGCGGCGGACTGGCCGTCGGAGGTCCGCCCGGCGTCGGTGCGATGTCGGTGTCCTCGAACGCGTTCGGTCCACTGAACTTCGGCCGCTCGATGGCGACGAAGGCCCCGGTGTTCTGCTCGGTGAAGAGCTCGATGATGCCGTCGCCGCTGTTGAAGACCGTCGCATCGGCGGGGAACGGCTGTTCGCCGGGGAGGCCGGTCATGACCGTGATGAATCCTGTGCCGACCACGCTCTCGGCCGGGCAGGCCGCCTTCCCGCTCTGCTGGAACTGCTGATCGGTCGCTGTGCAGGCGGGAACGGCAGAGCCGTCGAAGACGGTGCCCTCGGGCGCCGCGAACAGGAACCGCCGTACCGGCGACGGCTTCGCGTTTGGATCACTCGGGTGCTTGTAGAGCTGGCGGAACTCGAGCCCGGTCGGTGCTCCGGGCTGGTCGGTCGAGAACTGGAAGCTGAAGTCCCCCGCGGGCGTCGAGTCTGCGCCGGCGGGCGCGGTTGCCGCGACCGCCACGCAGCACCCCAGCAGCGTCGCGCGCCCGACGTCCCTACGCGCCTGAACAATCCCATCGCCATCCCTCCCGTAGTTACTGCCACACTGGCGGTAAGCTAAGCACACTAATGCCACACTGGCAACAGTGAGGAGACGGCGTGTCGATCGCTAGTAGGTTGGGAGGGATGCCAGATGCCCCCACGGCCGAGCGCGAAGCGCCGGCGGCGCTCCCGCGATGAGGCCGAACGCGAGATCCTCGAGGCGGCGGCGGCGCTGCTTCGCGAGCGGCCCCTCCACGAGGTGAGCGTGAGCGGGATCATGGAGCAGACGACGCTGTCGCGGAAGTCTTTCTACGTCTACTTCCGCGACCGCTATGAGCTCCTCACGCGACTGTTCGAGCCGCTGCGCCGAGAGCTCGACGGGGCCAACACGCTCTTTCTCGAACGGCCGCCGGGAGATCTCGTTACGCGCGCGGCGATCGATGCAGTGGTGCAATTTCACGCGGGCGAGAATGGTCCGCTCGTCCGCGCGCTGCACGAGGCCAGCGCCTACGACGACGAAGCGGCCCGAGTCTGGCGTGAGTTCAACGAGCCGGCGATCGCGGCGTTCACCGCGCTGATCAGCCGCGAGGCCGCGGCTGGACGGCTTCCGGGAGCGATCGAGGTGGAGCCCGCCGTACGGGCTCTGGTGGGGATGAATCTGTACTGCTTCTTCGATCAGGTCGTGGGCAAGCCGGGGGCCGACCTCGACGCGATAGCCACGACCTTGTACACCGTTTGGACACGGGCCTTCTTGCTGGCGGACCCGCCTCAGTAGCCCTCTCGCTCCACGTGCGGGAAGCGTCCTTGCTGCTTGCCCTTGAACTGCAGGTTGGGCGGCACCCAGCAGGCCACCACGGCCCCGGCGGGCGACGGGCGGGCGTTGACCTCGCCGCCCGAGGGCTTGCAGTCCCAATTGGGCTGGATCATCCGGCGGGCCGTTTCGCGGCCCGAGAAGATCGGGGGCAGGTAGGCATTGCCGCGGTTGCTCGACACGCGGCTGCGGTGGATGCCGATCGACTCCAGCCCGGTGACGCCCAGTTGGCGTAGGTAGTGACCGGTCTCTCCGGCCGGGGCGGTCGGGGTGGTGTCGGACAGCCCGGAGGCGGCGTAGCCGAGGAAGTCCGCCACCAGGTGCTGGTTGACCTCCAGCCACTGGAAGATCGGGTTGAACTCCGACAGGAAGGGGCTCAGCGAGCCGAGCAGGGGGCGGGCCTCGTCGAGTGTCTCGCGCAGTGCCGGCAGCCCCTCTCGCGAGGCGGTGATCTGCTGGTCGAAGTTCCCGAAGAAGCGCTCGAGGTCGGGAGCGATCGCCTTCACCGACACCAGCGTGGGGCGCAGCTCGCGCATCACCGGGCGCAGGTCGCGCACGAGCGGCCGCGTGTTCGCCGAGAAGGTCTCCAGGCGTTCGAGCGTGGCCCTGGACTCCAGGAGGAAGGTGGGGAAGATCCGGAAGGCTTGAGCGAGGTTCTCCCGCTCGGCGGCCGTCTGGCGGAAGACCCCGTGCGAGCCCGTGATCAGACGGCGCAACTGGCGCTCGTCCTGGCTGAGGGCCGAGTAGACCTCGCCCGTGTCGTGCACCAGCCCGCGAAGCGCGCTCTCCTGCTCGTCGAGCACGCCCAGCAGATCGGCGCCGTTCTCCGCGAACTCCGGCAGGTGACCAAGCGCGTTGTTGAGGCTCTCGCCCCGGTTGCCGAGGGCGGTTCCCAGCTCCCGCTGCCAGAGCTGGAACGCGCGCCTGGTGTTCGCGTCATAGGTCTGGAAGATCTCGTCGAGCTCCACCGTCCCCGCCACGCGCGAGTCCTCCAGGCGCCCGCCGTCGGCGATCTTGGGCGCCGATGAGCTCCCGGGCGCGATCTCCACGAAGGTCTCGCCGAGCAGGGTCTTGCGGCGCAGGATCGCCCGCGCGTCCACCGACAGCGGCGCGTAGCGCTCCTCGAGCTCGATCGTCGCGAGCGCCCGCCCGCGCCGCTCGTCGATCTCCACGTCTCGCACGGTGCCAATCGGCAGTCCGGCGGCGCGGACGTCCACGTTGTCGATCAGGCCGACGGCCTCCGGGAACGCCACCTTGACCTCGTAGCCCTGTGCCTTGAGTGGGATCGGACCGCCGAACTGAAGCCACAGCGCGAGCAGGATCGCCGTGCAGGAGAACGCGAACACGATCATCGCGAGCGTCTGGCCGCGGCTGGGAGCCTGCTTGATCACTTCTCGCCGCAGAGCTCCGGGTTGGTGAGCAGCGGCGTCAGGTTCATCATGAACTCCATCTCGGGGTCCTGGGCCACGAGGCTGCGGAAGAACTGGCACGAGCCCGAGAGCAGCGAGGGCCTGAACGGGCCGTGGGCGTCGGCCGTGGAGAAGATGTTGGGGGTCTGGTGGGACGCCCAGCCCAGCCAGAACAGATAGCCCTCCTCGCGACCGGGCACGTCGGGGCCCTCGCGGCCACGGGGGTTGAAGGCCGCCATGTTGAAGAGGCGGTTGACGGTGGCGAACGTGCGCCGCAGGTCCGGCGTGGCCGAGGCCAGCTTGCGCGCCGCCGGGCGCAGGTCGCGCACCACCGGCCGCGCACTGCGCACGAGCGGCCGGATCCGCTGCTCGAGCAGGGGCGCCGCCTCGCGCGCGAAGGGTCGCAGCGCGACCTGGCTCCGTCCCAGCGCGCGGACGGCGGGACGCAGGTTCTCCGTGGCGGGGCCCAGCACCTTCGCCAGCCGCTCGACGTCTCCCAGCGTGGCGGTGGTCTGGCGCAGCGCGCGGGGCAGCTCGCGCACGGCGCGGCTGATGTTGCGGTCCTCGACCGCGTACGAGCGCAGCACGGTGGCGGAGGAGTCCACGAGGCCCGCCAGCTCGTCCTCCTTGCCCGCGAGCTCTGAGCTGAGGCGGTCGAGCGAGGTGACGAGGCGGCGCAGCTCGGTGCGGCGGTCCGGCCACCGCCGAGCTCACGCGGGCGAGGTCGCGGTGGGTGGGCTCGAACAGCCGGAAGACCTCGCGCAGGTCGCGCCCTCGACCGTCGAGCCCGCGGCCGGCGCCCGTCACGAGCAGCTTGACGTAGTCGCGCGTGTCGGCGTCGAGCATGGCGAGAACCTCGTCGGGGTTGACGTCCGGGAGCGTGTTCTCCACGGGCACCACCCCGCCTTCGCGCATCGGCTTGCCGCGGCCGGGGTCGACCTCCAGGAAGACGTCCTTCAAGGGGGTCTTCGGACGCAGCAGAGCCGTGGCGTCCTCGCGGATGACGCCGTCGTACTCGGGCTCGATCAGCACCTCGACGATCGCGTAGCCGTCGCGCAGGGTCACCTCGCCGATCTCGCCGATCTGCACTCCGGACACCCGCACCGTCTGGCCCTGGCCCGGGGCCACCGCCTGGGCGTTGGACAGCTCCATGCTCAGCTTGATCGGCGTTTCCTCGAGCAGCGGGAAGCGCAGCCGCTGGTTGGACAGGATGTATCCGGCGACGCCCAGCCCGAGCGCGAACATGGCGATGACCAGAAGCAGCGCCCGCAGGTTGCGCCGCAGCATGAGGCTCACGGGACGATCTCCTCCTCCAGCACCCGGTACTCGCCTTCGAGCCCCTCGAGCTTCACCTGGTCCCTGACCCAGTCCACGGCGGTCTCGCGCGCCCGGCGGTAGCGCCGGCGCGCCTCGTCGGTGTCGGGGAGACCGCTTGCCACCTGCGGCTCGCCCGGTCCCACGCGGGTGCGCAGGTCGGGATGCTCCTGCGTCTCGCAGGCCACGTCGCGGCGCAGCGGTGCACGCTCCTTGGGCAGCGGCGGGTTGGTGCCGAGGATCGGGAAGAGGGTCTGCGCGAAGTTGCCGTTCCCGAGGGAGACCGAGCGGTCGCCCGCGCTGGTCAGCACGTGCACCCACTGCCCGTTGGCGTCGCCGTTGCGGCTCTCGCCCGCGAGGCCGGGAAGGCCCTTGGGCGCCTCCTCGAAGACCTTGCCGGTGGCGGGGAAGTTCGGATCCTCCACCCGGTCCTGGGAGAACGGGCTGAGGACCTCGTTCTCACAGCCCGCCGCGAGGCGCACCTCCTCGTAGAGGCGCGGGGGAGCGCTCGGTGAGGCGGGCCAGCGCGGGGGCGGTGGGGCGCAGATCGTGAGCCAGGCCGCGCAACTCCGCGGGGGACACCAGCCGGCGTGCCTGGCGGATGAACGGCAACGCCACCTCGATCGTCTCGCCCGACTCGCGGACGCTGGGCTCGAGGTCGCGCGCGAAGCGCCTCAGCGAGGGGAAGCTGCCGTTGAGCTCCGCGAGCGCCGGCTGGGCCGCCCTGAGCGTGCGCGGCAGCTCGGCGATCGCGCGCTCCAGGCTGTCGGCCTCGCGCGCGAACGCCCCGGCCGCCGTGTCGAAGTCGGTGATCAGGTTGCGGAGCTGACGCGGGTTGCGATCGAGTCCCCGCGCGACCCGCCCCGCGCCGTCGATGTAGCTGGAGAGATCGTGCGCGCCCTGGCCGAGGGTGGCGTCCTGGACGATCGCCGAGTCGCGGTACGCGGGCTTCCAGTGAGGGATCGAGCGCCTGAAGCCGTTGGCGCCCTCGCCCTGGACCGCGGTGGAGTACTCGTCGAGCAGCGTCTGGAGGTTCTTGCGCGTGTCCGACTGCAGCGCCGTGAGCACCTGGCCGAGCTGCACGGGCGTGGCGGTCTGCTGGATCGGGATGACCCCGCCGTCCTCGATCTCCGGCTGGTCGGGGGTGCCGGGCGCGAGGTCGATGAGCCAGTTGCCCTCGAGGAACAGCCGCGGGCGGATCTTCACGGTGGCGTCGCGGTGCACCGGCCGCCCCTGGTCCTGAGATCCGCATGGTGATCACGGCACGCTCCGAGCCGGGCTCGGGGTGCTCGATGGCCACGACCTGGCCCACCTCGACGCCCGCGATGCGCACGGGCTGGCGCTGCTTGACGTTGTTGGCCGAGTGGAAGACGGCGCTGATCTCGTAGTGGGACTTGAACGGCACCGCCTTGGTGAAGGAGAAGTAGAACGCCAGGCCGATCACGACCACGGCCAGCAGGCCGGCGCGGAACGGGGGCATGCCGCGTTGGCGCCTCATCGGTCGAGCTGCGCTCCGGTCTCGGGCCGGTCGGCGAAGGTCTGGCCGCGCGGCACGCGCTGCCGGCCGGTGTAGGTGGGGCCCTGCAGGCCCGGGATCTCGGGGTCGGTGGCGATCTCGAAGCGCGGATCGGAGAAGCGGGCCAGGCGGCGCGCGTAGCCGCGCTGGCCGTTCTCACAGTCGGCTTGCCCGTCGGGTCCGATGGCGCGCTGATAGGACGCCGCATGGAGGTGCACCGGGTCGCCGCGGCGGCGTGAGGCCTCGTTGTAGCCCTCGCCGTTGGCCGGCTCGGCCGCGCCCATCGAGCTGGAGTTGTTGTTCTGCTGACCGGTGCTCTTGATCGTGGCCCGCTGGGAGAAGCCGTTCGGCCCCCGCTGGCTCACGGTCTCGGCGAGGAAGGTGAAGAAGTAGTTCCAGTAGTTGCAGACCGTCTGGTAGGGCCCGAGGAAGCGCAGCTGGGGAGCCAGCGAGGTCACGTTTGCGGTGAGTCCGCGCAGGGCCATCCCGGTGCGCGGATCGCGCATCAGCTCGCGCAGCGACACCAGGGTGGGCTCGAGGTCCCCGTAGAAGCCCACCGACCGCCGGGTCACGGGGATGCCGCGTCTCCAGCGCGTCGCTGATCTCGGGCAGCGTCGGGCGCAGCAGCCGCGCCACCGGTCGCGTCTCGCGCGCGAGGGCCGCGCTGTCGGTCAGGAACGGGCGCTGCACCGGGAACGAATCGATCCCGGCCTGGAACGCGGGATGCGAGTTCGAGATCGTCCTCTTCAGCGCCCCGGTGTCGCGGGAGATCGCCTCGAAGGTCTGCGCCGTGCGGGTGAAGAGGTCCGCCTGGACGGCGGCGAGCGGGGAGAGCACCCGGACGGTGTCGCCGATCTCGGCGAAGGAGCGCCCGAGCCGGGTGCGGCGGTCGGAGAGGTTGCGCGCCACGGGCTCCAGGCGAGCGAACAGGCGCGGAAGCACCTCGAGGGTGCGGTTCACCGACGCCCCGCGCCCGCGAGCGCGGTGCCGAAGCCCTGGATGTTCTCGGCGGATGCCGACGCGGGTGCGATCGTCGAACTGGCGCGTGAAGTCGTCGAGCTGAACGGGGATCGTCGTCTGGCGCGGCGGGAAGACGTGGCCGTCGCGAGCCTCCCGTCTCGAGCCGCCGCGCACCATCTCCAGGTACTTCAGCCCCAGGGGTGACCGCGGCCGGATGGTGAAGCTCGTGTCCACCGGCAGGTCGCCCGCCGAGCCCGCCACGCTCACGGCCATCTCGGCTCCGGCTCGCCCGTCGGGCAGCCGGACGCTGCGGATCGTGCGCACGAAGCCGATCCTTATGCCGCCCTCGCGCACCTCCGATCCCTTGGTCAGCGCGGCGGAGTTCTCGGCCCGCACCTTGACCTCGAGCGTGGGCGCGAACGGCAGCCCGTTGTTCGCGTTGTAGGCCAGGAAGACGGCGACGATGGTCACGAGCACGGTCACCGCGCCCACCAGGGCCGGGCTGGCCACGAGGGAGGTGCTGGGGCGCCGCGTCACGGGTCGAGCAGGAAGTCGAGGAGCGGGTCGGTCCCGGGGTCCGGCAGGGCCGGCGCCGGGCGGCGGTTCGGGGGCGCCGCCCAGGATGCCGTCCAGCAGGTCGGTCACACCCTGCGTGGGCAGGCCGCCGGTGGGCGGCGGAGCGCCGGGGCCCTGCGGCGCGCCGCCGGCGGGCGCGCGGCCGGTCACTCCCGGGGGAGCGGGTCGCCGACTCGCGCCGCGCCTGTCGCTGGTCCGGCTCGCCGAGCGCGGCGGGCGGTCGCCCGAGGGGTCGGGGGTCGTGACGCCGACCTGGTTGGGTCCCATCCACGCCCGGCAGTCGGCCAGCTCGGGGTCCTTTGCGGTCTGGGCGTCCGCGTAGGGGCCGCACTTGTCGATGAAGGCCGCGGTGCGCACCATGTAGCCCAGCTCGTCGAAGGCGTTGTTGGTCAGCGCCTGGTTGAAGACGTAGGTCAGCAGGGCCTCGGTGCCGGAGTAGCCACGTCCACCGGGGCTGCGCGGGTCGCGCTCCACGGCGCGAGAGGGGTCGTCGAAGTCCTCGAGCACGATCCGCAGGTTGCGCGCGAGGTCGGGCGTCGGGCGCGCGTAACGCCGCAGCTCGCGCACGTTGGGCCCCGCCGCCCTCACGGCCTCGAGCCCGGGGACCGCGGCGTCGCCGAGTGCCCGGACGGCCGGCCGCGACACCGTGGCGAACTCGGCGGTGTCGTCGAAGAAGCGCCGCAGCTCGCCCGCGCTCGCGTCGAGGTCCACCAGCACCGGCCGCTGTTCTCGGGCGACCTCGCCCAGGGCGGCCATCGTGGGGGTGAGCTGCTCGAGGAAGTCGGGCAGCTTGCGGAAGTTCGTCCGGATGTCGGTGCTGCGCTCGGCCGAGGCCGACGAGGTGTCGTGCGCCTCGACCACGAATCTGCCCACGTTGCGACGGTTGGCCGACAGCCGGGCGAGCACCGTGTCCGCGTCCGTCACGAGGTCGCGGAGCACGGTGCGGTGGCGCGCGAGCACCTCCAGCAGCCGGGCGCTCTGGCGCAGCGCCGGCACGCCCCTGCGGATCGCGGCGTTGAGGTCCTCCGGGCGTCCCGCCAGCCCCGCGCCGAACTCGTTGAGGATCAGCCGGAACCGCTCCCGGTAGGGCCGGCGCATGATGTTCTGGATCAGGTCGGGCGGGATGGTCGACGCCGTCTGCTCGACCGGGATCCGGCCGCCGGGCTCCACCTCGCGCTTGCTCGTACCGGGCAGGCAGTCGAGGAAGTACTCGCCGATCGGCGACTGCGGCCGTGACTCGCAGAACACGTCCGAGCGCAGCGACCCGAATCCCTCTTCGGTGATCTCCACCTCCACGAGCGCCTTCTGGGTGCGCCTGTCGAGGTCGAGCGACAGCACCCGGCCGGCGTTCGCCCCGGCGACCCGGACGTCGCCCCCCTCGACCAGCCCGAAGGCGTTGTCGAGCTCGACCGTGTAGCGGCGTCCGTCGGACTCGCCGCCCCCGGCCGCTCCCCCAGCGACCGCCAGCCCGATGGCCACCAGCGCCACCGCGCCGGCGACCGAGAGCAGGCGCCTCATGGCCCCACCGGCAGCTGCTCGGGGTCGCAGTTGAAGTCCGGGGAGGGCCGCAGCGGCGTGGACCCGTCGCCGTTGTCGCGTTCGACCGCCCCCGGACAGCGGTTGTTCTGCCCGATGTTGGCCAGCTCCTTGAACGACTCGGCGCGCAGCGTGGGCGCGAGCGGCGCCAGCAGCCCGTCCTTGATCGAGAAGGCATTCACGTGCGTGCCGATGCGGGCGAAGCCGCCCATCGCGTCGAAGTTGCCGCTGTGGGAGAAGTCGTCGAGCCAGCCCGTGAAGTCCACGGAGTACGGCCGGGCAAAGGCGATCCGCGGCCTCGCGCTGTCGAGCGCCTCGACGGCCGCCGGGAACGCGCCCTCGCGTTCCGCCCCGTTGCGTTCGACCGGTCCGACGGCGATGTCGCGCACCGCGGGCGTGAGGCGCGCGAGCTCCACCAGGTCGTTCGAGCGCCCGGTCCTGCGGATCACGCCGGCCAGGTCGCGGATCGTCGGCTCGGCGTCCTGGACGAGCTGACGAAGCTCGGCGGTGTAGGGCCGCAGCTGCTTCGCCACCGGCTTGAACTCGTTCACCAGGGGATCGAGATCGTCGAGCGTGGCACGCAGGTTCACGTAGGTCGTGTTGGCGCGGCGCAGGAACGGCGGCAGCTGGTCGATGGCGTCGGCGAGCGAACCGCGCGGCGCGGCGATCGCCGACGTGGTGTCGGCCAGCCCGCTCACCAGCGAGGCGAGCTCGTCGCGGCGTGCCGCCAGGTCGCCTACGAGACCCGAGGACTCGTCGATGAACCGCCTCAGCTTGGGGGTGTCGCGATTCAACTCGCCGAAGAGCCGGCTGGCCGAGACGAGCGCCGGGTCGAGGTAGAGGAGCCCCTGGTTCGCACGCTCGGCCCTGGCCCTCGTACTGGCGCCTGGAGCCGCGGATCACGCCGCGGATCGAGTTCCGCGTGCGCTTGTCGAAGATCGAGAAGATCGTGTCGATGTCGACGTTCGAGGTGGTGTGGTCCAGGTCGAGCACACCGCCGTCCGCGAGGTCGTCGCCCCTGTCGCGACCGGTGGGAAGGCGCAGCTCGATGTAGCGGCTGGCCGGCCCCGACAGGCCGAACTGGCGGATCTGCGCGCGTGTTCCCGGAGGGGAGCGGCGCCCAGTCGGGGTCGATCGACAGCGTGAGCTCCGCCACGCCGTCGTCCGTGAGGCGCTGATCGGTCACGGAGCCCACCTGCTTGCCCGCGATCTCGACCAGGCCGCCCTTCACCACCTGGCCGGCGTCGGTGAAGTGCGCCCTGACGACGTAGTCGTCGCTGCCCACCCGGAACAGCAGCAGCGACGTGAGGGCGATCGCGGCGGCCAGCACCACGACGGCGAGCACACGGGTCACGGCGCGGCTTCTCCCGGCGCGGGGCGCATCGACCGTCGGCGGCGCAGCTGCAGGTACGCGAGGCCCCCGGCGACGATCAGCCCGGCCGCCACGAGGGCGGCCGCGCCCAGCGCTTCGGCCAGCTCGTCGTACGACCGGTAGAACAGGTAGCCCGAGCCGCAGAACAGCAGCGTGAACAGCAGGGTGCCGAGCGCGTTCCAGGCGAGGAAGCGGCGATAGGGGAAGTGGGACGCGCCGGTCACGAACGGCCCCAGCGGCCGGGCCAGCGGGATCAGCCGGCCGAGGCAGACGGCGGCGGATCCGTGACGGTCCAGCCAGTCGTCCAGACGGGCGAGCCGCTGCTCGGTCATTCCCAGGGGCGCACCGTGCTTGAGCACGAACGGGCGCCCCAGCCGGCGCCCGAGCACGAAGGCGGCGGAGTCGCCGGCCGCGGAGAACAGCCATACGAGCCCGAGCAGAGGCAGGATCTCCACCTGGCCCTCGCCTGCCATCGCGCCGCCAAGCATGACGGCCCACTCGCCGGGTACCACGAGTGTGACCGGCGGGATCGAAGTCTCGAGGAAGGCCATCGCCGCCATGAACGGATAGGTCCAGTCGCCCAGCGCGTCGCCGGCCTCGGTCACCGCCTGCTCGCCGTCGGGCAGGGCACCGGTCAGATCGAGAGGAGTACAGCGCGAGCACGGCCGCCAGCAGCACCCCGAGGGCTGCGCGGCCAGGCCGGCCGCTGCGCACGCGGTAGACCGCGAGCAACAGCAGCGCCACGGCAGCGACGGCGGCGACGATGCGCGGCGCGCTCACGAGACCTCGCCCTGCTCGAGCATTCGCCGTGACTGCGCGGCGGTCCAGGCGAACACGCCCCGCGCCATCGTCGAGGCCTCCTCGGCCGGCCCGGCGCTCGTAGACCTCGGCGCGAGCCTCGCTGGACCGCCCGGGACCCAGGATCGGCCATGCACGCGAGTTGCGCGAGGTGGCCGGCGAGCCGTGGCTCGCCGGCGTCCGACAGCTCCCGCGCGCGGGCCGCCAGGCGCTCGGCGCCGCCGGCCAGGGCGGCCAGCTCCTCGGCCAGCCGCGCGTCGGGTGCCGGCTTCAGACGTGCCGGATCGCCCTCGTACCACCCGCCGTAGAGGCGCCACAGGTTTCGCACGATGAACTCCGGCTCGTCGTAGATCGCGTGCAGATAGGGCTTGGCGAGCAGCGCCTCCGGTGCGCGCACGGACTGCAGGACGCGATCCAGCGATGCTCCGTCGTTCATCAGCTCGAGGGTCTGCTCGACGAGCGACTCGAGCAGCGCGGCGGTGTCCGAGAGCGCGGCGTGCACGCGCTCGGCGCCGACCACCGGCAGTCCGTGACCCGGCAGCATCAGCTCGGCGCCCAGCTCGGCCATCTCCCGCAATGCGGCCGCCCACTCGCGCGGGTAGCGCTGCGCCTTCTGCGGATTGCCGGCGTTGGGCGTGGCCCAGATGAACAGGTCGCCGCAGCACAGAACGCGCCGGGACGGGACCCACGTCCACGTGTGGTCGTCGGTCTCGCCCTTCGCGTGATGCAGCTCGAAGCGCTCGCCGCCCACCTCGACGATGAGCGCATCTCGGTAGGTCTCGTCGGGATAGCGGAACTCCGCCGGGAACGCCAGCTCGGGGAGCTGGAACTGGCGCGCGTTGATGGTTCCGTTGTAACCCGCGGTCAGCGTGTACCGGTCGAACCGCCGGGGAACGTTCTCGTGGGCGACGACGTGCGCGGGGCCCGAGCCGTCCTCGCCCTCGAAATGCGGCACGCCGAAAACGTGGTCCACGTGACCGTGCGAGTAGATCGCGGTGTGCAGCGGCATGTCCGACCACTGGCGGATCTGCTCGTGCACCTGCGGCGCGATCACGAACCCGCCGGTGTCGACGAGCACCAGGCCGTCCGCCGTCTCGAACGCCGTCACGTTCGCGAACGACGGAACGAACGCCATGCCCTCCTCGAGCACGGCAAGCTCGCCGGTGTAGCCGACCGGGTGGTGCTGCGCGATCGGCTCGTCCCCCTGCCACAGGCGATCCGCCATCTCGAGCAGCACCGCAGCTCCCTTCTGCGGTGTCACTCCCTCTGCCTCCCTGCCGCCGGGTCACCGACGGCGACCCGTAAGCCCGGCCGTTTTTACCACAACCTCCCTGCAACGGGGCTCACCGGCCGCGGAACGTCCTCACCATCAGCCGGCGGCTCACACGGCGGTCCGCGGCGGCGATGGCGCGCACGCGCCCGCCGCGTACGAACGCGAAGACGCCGCGGCGGGACCGACGCAGCCCTCGGACGGCGCCTACTCGACGCAGGCCCCCGCGGCGCGGGCGCACTCCGGGACGTAGCCGGCCCGAGCGGTGGCCCGGGGCGGTCGTCACGATCATCGCGATCCGCCCGCGTCGCGCGACGACGCGCACGCGTCCTCCGCCGCAGACGCGCCGGGTACGCGTGCCGACGGCGCGACGGCCGAGCCGCAGCGACCCGACACGCCGCCGCGTGACCCGCACCCGGCGGGGGAAACAGCTCGGAGCGCACGCGGGCAGGGTGACCGCCGTGCGGCCGCCCGAGGCGTCGACCGCCTCGACGGTCTGGCCGCACGCCGAGCGAGGCAGGGCGAAGGTCCCGTCGGACCCGAGCGCGACGGGGCGGCCGCCGGCCGTGACCGTCACGCCCGAGGCCGCCTTCGCGGCGCGGGGCTGGAACTCGCGGTCGAGGGCCTCGACGCGATCCAGGTAGGTGCTCATCACGTTCTCAGGCACCGGGTACGGCGGGACGTCGAAGGCCGTACCCCCGCGCCATCCGTAGGTGAAGCGCGTGTCGCTTCGAAATGCTGCGCGCGCGGAGACGAGCTCGCCTTGGATCCGCCGCGCCGTGTCCGGGTCAGGCGGTGACGGCGCGCCCGGCGAGGCTCCCGTCCCCGCGGGTACGCAGCGACAGCCCAGGCCGCTCGCTGGCGAGCAGCAGCGCGGCCGCATCGCCCGCGAGGGCTGCTCGCGCGGCGGCGTCGACGAACGGCCGCGCCTGGCCGGCCAGGTTGCGGTCGGGCAGACCGGTGAGCGCGCGGACACTCCCACGCACCAGGGCCAGCTCGCGGCGGAGCCTGGCATGCGGCGTGGTCCAGGCGCCGCCGGCGCTGTAGGACTCGAGGGTCGCCGTCGCCAGGGCGGAGAAGGTGGGCGCTTCGGTCGTCCGATCGAGCTTGTTCGACCAGCTCGTCTCGGCCCAGGCTCGGAAGTCGTCCGACAGGCCCTTCCCCGCGATCCGGCGAACCGCCGCCCGCCAGGCTCGCCGCGGCTCATAGCGCGCGGGATGATCGAGGAAGGCGGCCGCCGTGGCCAGCGGCAGCTTGTTCAGGTCGGCCTCGTTCGCGGGGTTGAAGAAGAACCCGCCGACGGCGCCCGCGACCTCGGCCCGCCGCCGGTACGGGCCCAGGAATATCCGCACGGTGCGCTCCTCGGAGAACGAGCCGAAGATCGAGCCCGTCGTGTCGGTGTTCGTCCAGTTGTCCCACACCAGCGGGCGGCGGCCGATCCGCTCGCCGTAGGCGCGCGCGTCGGCTGCGCGCCAGTCCTCGCTGGGCACGTTCGTGCCCGTCCACATCACCTCGACCGAAGGGTCGAGCGTCGCGCGCAGCCCCTTCAGGTAGGCGGTGTCCGCCGTGCCGGAGTAGTCGGCGCCGACCGTGAGCACACGCACCCCCCGCGCGCGGTAGGAGGCCGCCAGACGGGTGAGGAAGTCCCCGTTGGCGCGCCCGAACGCCTCGTCGCCCTGCCCGTAGGCCGCCAGGTCCTCGGGGTGGGTCAGCGTCTTCGTGACGTCGTCGAAGGACACCATCACCACGCGTGCGCCCGCCGCGACGAACGGCGCGAACTTCGCGCGCAGCGCCTCGAGATCGGAGGGGCACGCGAAGCAGAGGTCGCGGCTCGGCGGGCCGGCGTCGGGCGCCCGCGGGGTCGGGATCAGCGGCAGGGCGGGCGAGATGTTGGGGATCCAGGCGATCCCGCGACGCGCGGCTGCCGCGATCTCCCTGTCGAACGCGGCCTGCTCGCCCGCCGGGTAGGGCGCGCGCCAGTAGGTTCGGCCGTAGAGGTCGTCCTTGGGGGCGTGCACGTAGGCGTTGAGCTTGTGGCCGGCCATCCACTCGAGCATCCGCCCCCGTTCGCCCGCGGTCCACGGCCGGCCGTACGGCCCCTCGACGATGCCGCGCCACTCGAACGGCGACGCCGCGGTGGCCGTCGCAACTGCCGGTGTGAGGACCGCGGCCACGACGACAGCGCAGAGCAGCCCGCGGCGCATCGTCTGATTCTAGGTCTCCCTAGCCTGTCCGGTGCCGCCATGCCCGCTCTACGGATTCGAAGCACCGCCGCGGTTGCCGCGCTGACCTGTCTGATCGTCTCCCCTGCCGAAGCAGCGCCCTCGCCTCGGGGAGTCGAGGCGGCCGCACGCCCGGACGTGCGCGTGATAGGCGAGTCCGCCCAGGGGCGCCCGATCCGGGTGCTGCGCGTGGGCTCGGCCCGGGCGAGGACGCGCGTGCTCGTGGTCGGGGCGATCCACGGCGACGAGCTGGCCGGCCGAGCTGTCGTCCGGCGGCTGCGCCACGCCCACCCGGGGCGCGGCGTCTCGCTGTGGCTGATCGACACGATCAACCCCGACGGCACGGCCGCCCGCACCCGCCAGAACGCCCGGGGGGTCGACCTCAACCGCAACTTCGGATTCCGCTGGCGGCGGATCGGCCGTCCGTTCTCGGAGACCCACTCCGGGCGCAGGCCGCTGTCGGAGCCCGAGTCCCGAGCGGCCGCCCGCTTCGTCCGCCGGCTGCGACCGGACGTTTCGCTCTGGTACCACCAGCCCTGGTTCGCGGTGGAGCAGGGGGTCGCCGACCCCGAGCTGGAGCGCCTCTACTCGAAGCTCTCGGGCGTACCCCGGTGGACCTTCCCGAGGCTCCCGGGGACCGCGACGCGGTGGCAGAACCACGCCTTTCCCTCCGACAGCGCGATGACCATCGAGCTGGGCTCGGGGAATCTCACCGCGAGGAACGCCCGGCGCCACGCGGAGACCGTTCTGGCGCTTGGCCGCGCGGTCGCGAACAGAGCTCCCTGAGCCGCTTGGCATTGCGCGGCGCAAAGCCCTTCCAGTCGTTGTTGAGGTAGACGAAGACGTCCGCCTCGCGGCGCCAGCGCCCGATTCGCGCGGCCCACTCCACCAGCTCGGTCTCGGAATAGTTGCCGCCCCGGCCGCGCGTGCCGCGGTGCAGGCGAACGAGCGTCCAGTCGGCCGTGCAGCTCGTGCGCCTGGAACGGACGCTCGGGATGGTCGCCGATCACGAGCGCGGCCCCCCGTTCGCGGAGCAGGGCCATGACGTCGGGCGCGAACCAGCTCGGATCGCGGAACTCGAAGCAGTGGCGGCCCGCGGGGAGCTCGGCCAGCGCCCCCGCCAGCACCTCGTCGTCGCGACGGAAGTTGGCGGGCAGCTGCCACAGGACGGGACCGAGGCGCCCGGCCTTGACCAGTGGCTCGATGGGCTCGTAGAAGCGGGCAATGCGCGGACCGAGCTCGCGAAGGCGCTTGATGTGCGTCAGGTAGCGGGACGCCTTCAGCGCGAACACGAACGACTCGGGCGTCTGCTCGAGCCAGCGCTCGACCGCCGTGCGGGAGGCGAGCCGGTAGAAGGTCGAGTTGACCTCCACGGTGTCGAAGCACTCGGCGTAGCGCTCGAGCCATCGGCGCTTCGCCAGCCCCTCCGGGTAGAGCCCACCCCGCCACGCATCGTAGTTCCATCCCGAACAGCCGATGCGCACCGGCCTCACTCGATCTCGTGCACCTTGAACAGGTTGGTGCCGCCGCTGCGCCCGGGAGGCAGGCCCGCGGTGATGCCGATCGTGTCGCCCCGCCGGGCCACCCCCTCCTCCACGGCGGCCGCCGCGCACTCGTCGATGAGGTCGAGCGTCGAGCTGGTCTCGTCGCGCATGGCCGCGTGCACTCCCCACAGCAGGGTGCAGCGGCGCATCACCTCCGGGCTCGTGCACAGCGCCAGCACCGGCGCCTTCGGACGGTAGGCGGAGATGAGCCGCGCGGTGTTGCCCGAGCGGGTCGGCGAGACACGATGGCCTTCAGCCCGAGCTGGTAGACGGCGCCCACGGCGCCGAAGGCGATCGCCTGGTACTGGTTGCTGGCCTTGGGTCCCCGCTCGGCCAGCCAGCGGCCGTAGGGCAGCTCGCGCTCGGTGCTCTGCGCGATCGCGGCCATCATCGTCACCGCCTCGACCGGGTGGTTGCCCACGGCGGTCTCCTGGGAGAGCATCACGGCGTCGGTGCCGTCGAAGATGGCGTTGGCCACGTCGGCCACCTCCGCGCGCGTGGGGCGGGTGGACTGCACCATCGACTCCAGCATCTGCGTGGCCGTGATGGCCGGCACCGCGCGCCGGCCGGCGAGGGCCAGCAGGCGCTTCTGCACCAGCGGGACCTCTTCGATCGGCAGCTCGATCCCGAGGTCGCCGCGAGCGATCATGATCCCGTCCGCCGAGTCCAGGATCCCCTCCGCCCCCGCAGCCGCCTGGGGCTTCTCGATCTTGGCGATGAGCGGCAGGTCCGAGCCCCGCGAGCGCAGATGCTCGCGCACGGGCTCGAGGTCCTCGGCGCGGCGCACGAAGGACAGGGCGAGCATGTCGACGCCCATGTCGATGGCCGCGTCGATGAGGCGGAAGTCGTCCGCGCTCACCGTGGGCAGCGACATCGTGACGTTGGGCAGGTTGATGCCCTGGCGCGAGGCCACGCTGCCACCGACCTCGACCGTGGTGAACACGTCCTCCCCGGCGGCCGAGGCCACCCGCAGGCGGATGGCGCCGTCGGACAGGTAGATCACGTCGTTCTCGGTGACCAGCTCGGGCAGCCCCTGCCAGACCACGGGCAGCTCCCGCTCGGTGCCCTCCACCCGGCGGTTGGTCAGGGTGAGCTGCGCCCCGACGCGCACCTCCACCACCCCGCCGGCGATGGGGCCGAGCCGCAGCTTCGGACCGGGGATGTCGCCCAGGATCGCCACCCGCTTGCCCACCCGCTCGGCGGCCTCATGGACCACGCGCGCGGTCCCGGCCTGCTCGTCGGGCGTGCCGTGGGCGAAGTTCAGGCGGGCGATGTCCATCCCCGCCCGGATCATCTTCTCGAGCACGTCGACGTCCTTCGAGGCGGGGCCGATCGTGGCGACGATCTTCGTCGAGCGCATGGCGCCCGGGAATCTACCCCGATGGTTCGCCGTTCTCCGCGCGGGTACCTCAGCCCGATGAACGACTCCCAGCCAGCGGCCGCCGCCGGCACCGTCCGGCTCGGCGACCGCGAGGTCAACCGGCTCGGGTTCGGCGCGATGCGCATCACCGGCGAGGGCATCTGGGGACCTCCCGTCGGACCCCGACGACGCGCCCACCGGGTGCTCCAGCGTTCGCTCGAGCTCGGGGTCCAGCTGATCGACACGGCCGACTCGTACGGGCCCGAGGTCTCCGAGGAGCTGATCGCCGACGCGCTGCACCCCTACCCCGACGACGTGGTGATCGCCACCAAGGGCGGCCTCGAGCGCGGCGGTCCCGGGCCAGTGGAGCGCGAACGGGCGGCCCGAGCATCTGCGCGAGGCCTGCGAGGGCAGCCTGCGACGCTGCGGGTGGACCAGATCGACCTCTACCAGCTGCACTCGCCCGACGTCGGACGTGCCCTACGAGGAGTCGGTGGGCGCTCTCGTCGAGCTGCAGCGACGAGGGCAAGATCGCCCAGATCGGCGTTAGCAACGTGAACTCCGACGAGCTCGACGATCGCGCGCCAGATCACCGAGATCGTCTCGGTGCAGAACCGCTTCAACCTCTCCGACCGCTCCAACGAGGACGTGCTCGAGACCTGCACCGACGACGGCTCGCCTTCCTGCCCTGGTTTCCCCTCGGGGCCGGAGACGCCGGCCGAGTGGCGAGCGAGATCGCCCGGACCGCGGGGTCTCGGCCCACGCCGGTGGCGATCGCCTGGCTGCTGCACCGCTCGCCCGTCGATCGTGCCGATCCCGGGCACGTCGAGCGTGGACCACCTGGAGGAGAACGTGGCCGCCGCCGAGCTCGAGCTGAGCGAGGAGGAGCTCGACGGGCTCTCCGACGCCGCCTGAGCGCTGAGCCGCGCGGCGCCGGGCGCCGTACCCGAGATGAAGGTCCACATGCTCGAGCGCGAGCAGCTGCTCGCCCCACCCGATCGACGCGGTGTTCCCGTTCTTCGCCGACGCGCGCAACCTCGAGCGCATCACGCCGCCGCTGCTGCGCTTCGAGGTGGTCGACGACCGAGCCGATCGAGATGCGCGCCGGCACGCTGATCGAGTACCGGCTGCGGCTGCACGGCCTGCCGGTCGACTGGCTCACGCGGATCGAGGAGTGGGAGCCCGGGCGGCGGTTCGTGGACAGCAGCTCGCCGGGCCCTACCGGCTGTGGCACCACACGCACACCTTCGAGGAGCGCGACGGCGGCACCCTGATGCGCGACGTGGTGCGCTACGCGCTGCCCGCGTGGCCCCTCGGCGAGCTGCGCCGCCGGGCTGGTGCGCCGCGACCTCGCCTCGGATCTTCGACTTCCGCCGGGACAACGTCGAGTCGCTGATGGCCGAATCCTTCACTAAGTAAAGTATCGGCCAGTGAAGACCTTCCGCCGCCTACTCGGGTTCCTGCGCCCCTACCGGCGGGGCGTCATCGCCTCCTTCTCCCTGGCCGCCGCCGCGATGGGCACGGGAGTGCTCATCCCCTACCTCGTGGGGCGCACGGTGGACGACATCCGCGAGGGCGGCGCCGATCTCACGCCGCTCGCGCTCGCGCTGATCGCGGCCGCGGTCCTGCGCCTGGCCTTCTCGGTGGTGCGCCGCCTCGTGGCCGGCCGGGTCTCGCTCGGCGTCGAGGTCGACCTGCGCAACCGCATGTACGGGCACCTGCAGTCGCTCGAGCTCGGCTTCTTCGACTCCCAGCAGACCGGCCAGCTCATGTCGCGCGCCACGGTGGACCTGCAGTCGGTGCGCTTCTTCCTCGGCTACGGCCTGATCTTCATGGCGCAGTCGATGCTCACGATCCTCATCGCCGCGGCGGTGATGCTGGCGGTCAACCCGCCGCTGGCGGTGGTCGCGCTGGCGCCCATGCCCTTCGTGATCTGGGTCGCCTTCCGCTACGGGCGCCTCAACCGGCCGGCCACCCAGGAGGTCCAGCAGCGCATCGCCGAGCTGACCGCGGAGGCGGAGGAGAACGTGTCCGGCGTCCGGGTGGTCAAGGCCTTCGCGCAGGAGGAGCGCCAGCTGCACCGCTTCAACCGCGCCGTGGCGCGGGTCTTCGACCAGTCGATGGTGTCCACGCGGCTGCGGGCGTTCTACAACCCGTTCATCGGGTTCCTGCCGCAGCTCGGGCTGGCGGCGATCCTCTTCGTCGGCGGCCGGCAGGTCGATCAACGGCTCGCTCGAGCTCGGCGAGTTCGTGGCCTTCTACGGCTACGTGATGATGCTCACCTCGCCGATGCGGACGCTCGGCGTCTCGCTGGGCATGGCCCAGCGCGCCGTGGCCTCCGGGGCGCGCGTCTTCGAGATCCTCGACCGCGGACCCCGGCTCACCGCCCCACCGGACGCTCCCGCGCTGCCGGAGGGCGGCGGGCGCGTGGAGATGCGCGACGTGTGCTTCTCCTACGACGGCGGCGAGCCCGTGCTCGACGGGCTGTCGACCTCGAGGTGGAGGCCGGGCGAACCGTGGCGCTCGTGGGCGGCACCGGCTCGGGCAAGACGACGCTGGTGGCGCTGATCCCGCGCCTGTACGACGTGGACGAAGGGGCGGTGCTCGTGGACGGCGCCGACGTGCGCGAGGTCGACCCGACCTCGCTGCGCCGCGAGATCGCGCTGGTGTCCGACGACGCCTTCCTGTTCTCGGCCACGCCTGCGCGAGAACATCGCCTACGCGCGGCCCGGCGCGAGCGAGCAGGACGTACGCCGCGCCGCCCGGCGCGCCGGCGTCGACGACTTCGTGCAGACGCTCCCCGACGGGTACGACACGCTCGTGGGCGAGCGCGGGCTCACGCTGTCGGGCGGCCAGCGCCAGCGGGTGGCGATCGCCCGCGCGCTGCTGGCCGAGCCGCGCATCCTGATCCTCGACGACGCCACCTCCAGCGTGGACGCGACCACCGAGAGCCGGATCAAGGAGGCCCTGCGCGAGGTGATGGAGGGCCGCACCACGTTCGTGATCGCCCACCGGCTGTCCACGATCGCGCTGGCCGACGAGATCGCGGTGCTCGAGGACGGGCGGATCGTGGCCCGCGGCACCCACGACGAGCTGCTCGAGCAGTCCGAGCTCTACCGCGAGATCGCCGAGCGCGGGCTGCCCGACCAGGTGTTCCTCAACCGCAAGCCGGACGAGGCCGAGGTGGCGGGGCTGTGAGCGATCGACTGCGCGGACCGTGCTGGGAGACCCTGCGCGGCGAGCGCGGGCGCACGCGGAAGCTCGGCAAGCTGCTCGCGCTGCTGCGCCCCTACCGCGGGCGGGTGGCGCTCATGTTCGTCGCGCTGGTGATCGCGACCGCCGCCTCCCTGGCCCCGCCGTATCTGCTCGGCCGCGCGATCGACGACGGCATCGGCGCGGGCGACACCGGCTTCCTGACCTCGGTCCTGATCGCGTTCCTGGTGGCGAGCGCGCTCGAACTGGGCCGCCACCTACGTGCAGACCTACCTGGTCAGCTGGGTCGGCCAGCGCGCGCTGCAGGATCTGCGCACGCGGATCTTCTCCCACCTGCAGTCGCTGTCGATCGGGTTCTACTCGCGCAACAAGGCCGGCGTGCTGATCTCGCGGCTGACCAACGACGTCCAGGCGCTCGACCAGCTCGTGAGCGACGGCATCGTCACGCTCTTCTCGGCCATCGCTCACGCTCGTCGGGCACCGCGGTGATCCTGCTGTTCCTCGACTTCGAGCTGGCGCTGGTCACCTTCGCGGTCTTCCCCGTGCTCGCCGTGGGCAGCGTGGCGTTCCGGATCGCCTCGGCGGGCGCCTACCGGCTCACGCGCGAGAAGATCGCCGCGGTCACCGCCTACCTGCAGGAGACGCTGTCCGGCGTCCGGATCGTGCGCGCGTTCGGCCAGGAGCCGCGCCACATCAGGCGCTTCGCGGAGCTCAACGACGAGCACCGCGACGGCCAACATGCGCACGGTGAAGCTCAACGCCGCCTACTTCCCCGTCGGTGGAGCTGCTGTCGGCGGTGGCCACGGCGGCGATCCTGCTCTACGGGGGCAGCCAGGTGGTCGACGGCGCCGTCACGATCGGCGTGCTCGCGTCCTTCGTCTTCTACCTGCAGATCTTCTTCGACCCGATCCAGCAGCTCTCGCAGCTCTACACGACCTACCAGGCGGGGATGGCCGCGCTCGACAAGATCTTCGACCTGCTCGACGAGGAGCCCGAGATCTGCCGACGCCCCCGACGCGATCGAGTTGCCGCCGGTGAAGGGCGAGATCGCGCTTCGAGCGACGTGGACTTCGGCTACGGCAGCACGCGGGGCGCTCGCGCTGCAGGACGTGTCGCTGCGTCGTGCCCCCGGGCCAGACGGTGGCGCTGGTGGGCGCCACCGGCGCCGGGCAAGTCGACGCTGGCCAAGCTCGTGGCGCGCTTCTACGACCCGACGCGCGGGCGGGTGTCGATCGACGGCCACGACCTGCGCGACGTGACCGAGCACTCGCTGCGCTCGCAGCTCGGCGTGGTGCCCCAGGAGGGCTTCCTGTTCTCCGGCACGTCGGCGAGAACATCGGCTTCGGGCGCCCGAGGCGCTGCGCGCGGCGAGCACGGCCGCAGCGAGGAGATCGAGGCAGGCCGCCCGGGCGGTCGGGGCCCACGAGTTCATCGAGCGCCTGCCCGAGGGCTACGAGACCGAGGTGGGCGAGCGCGGCGGGCACCTGTCCGCCGGGCAGCGCCAGCTGGTGGCCTTCGCCCGCGCCGCCGCGGCCGACCCGCGGGTGCTGATCCTCGACGAGGCCACGTCGAACGTGGACGTGACACACCGAGGCGCGGATCGAGCGCGGGCTGCGGCGCCTGCTGGCCGGGCGCACGGCGATCGTGATCGCCCACCGCCTGTCGACCATCCGCGACGCCGGGCGCATCGTGGTGCTCGACGGCGGACGGATCGCCGAGCAGGGCACGCACGACGAGCTGCTGGAGGCCGATGGGGCCTACGCGCGGCTGTACCGCGACTGGGCGGAGCAGGCCGCGGCGTAGGGCCCGGACGGGTCCCCGCGGGACGGCGGCGGGCTATGCTGTGCCCCCTCGGTGGGGGGTCGTCTAATGGAAAGACGCCAGCCTCTGGAGCTGGTTATCGGGGTTCGAATCCCTGCCCCCCAGCTGGCCTCAACGACGTAGCGGCTCGGACTAGGACAGGTCCGAGCCCTCGTCCGCGAGCGCGTCCCGGTCGGGCGCGCCGCCCTCCGCGATCCAGCGCCGCGCGTGCTCCAGGTCCTCCGAGCGCCCCACGGTGAGCGCCGCCGTCACCCGGTCGCCGTCCACGTAGAAGGCGGTGAAGTCGCCGTCCTCCATCGAGCCGCGGATCACCGGCTCGCCCGATCCCGGGCCCACGTACTCCATCGAGGCCCAGTCGGCGAGGTCGGAGAAGAAGTAGGGGATCGTCTCGTGCGGCGCACTCGCGGCCGAGCATGTTGCAGCGCCGCCGTCTTGCCCTGCTCGAGCGGCCACGTCCCAGTGCTCGACCCGCAGCGGCCGGCCGTGGACGCGCGCTGTCGTACTCGCACATGTCGCCCGCCGCGAAGACGCCGGGCGCCGAGGTCTCGCAGCCACGACGAGCACTTCACGCCGCCGGTCTCGCCCAGCTCGAGCCCCGCCGCCCGGGCCAGCATCACGTCGGGCACCACGCCGGCGCCGATCACCACGCAGTCGCAGTCCAGCTCGAGCGCCGCCCTTGGTGACCACCCTGCCCACCCGGTCGCCGGAGCCCTCGAAGCGCTCGAGCTCGTCGCCGCCGCGCACCGCCACCCCGTGCTCCTCGAGCACGCCCTGGAAGAAGCCGCCGACCTCCGCGCCCGAACTGGCGCTCGAGGGTCACGTCCTCCTGCATCACGATCGAGCACTTCACGCCGAACCCCGCCACCAGCGACGCCGCCACCTCGCAGCCGATGTAGCTGCCGCCGATCAGCACCACGCGCTCGGCCTCCGCGACGTCCTCGCGGATGGCGTCGGAGTTGGCGAACGCGCGCAGGTAGTGGATGCCGTCGAGGTCCGAGCCGTCGGCGCGCAGACGCCGCACGTTGGCGCCGGTGGCCAGCAGCGCCTTGCCGAAGCGCACCTCCTCCTTGCTGGAGAGCGTGGCCACCCGCTCGCCGGCGTCGAGCTTCATCACGCTCGTGCGGGTGAGCAGCTCCACGTCGTTCTCGTCCCACCACTCTCCGGGCGCACGAGGGCGTCCTCGCGCTCGGACTCCTCGCCGCGCAGGTAGTCCTTGGACAGCGGCGGGCCGGTCGTAGGGCGGGTCGGGCTCGCGGCCCACGAGCAGGATCGTGCCGTCGGCGCCCTCCTCGCGCAGCTGGCCGCGCGCAGTGGCGGCGGCCAGACCGCCGCCGATCAGGAGGTGGTCGACCTCGCGCGTGGCCACGCCAGCCGGCGCGTCAGGCGCCGGCGGTCTCGACGCGGACCGCGAGAAGCGCTCGGTGACCGAGTCCTCGAGGCCGATGTCGAGCACCAGCAGCACCTCGTCGCCGCGCCTGCACCACCGAGTCGCCGGTGGGCACGAAGCCGCCGCCGTCGCGGAGGATCGAGATCACGAGCGAGCCGTCGGGCAGGTCGAGGTCCTCGCACCGCAGCGCCGTCGGCGGCCGAGCCCTCGGCGCACCTCCATCTCGATGATCTCCAGCCGCTCCTCCTTGAGGTCGAGCAGGTGCACCAGGCCGTACTTGGGCACCTCGTGCTCGATCAGGCGCAGGATCAGGTCGGTGGCCGACACCGCGGGCTTGATGCCGAGCAGCTCGAAGTGCTGGAGGTTGCGCGGGTTGTTGCAGCGGGCCACCACGCGCTCGACGCCGTACTTCTCGCGCGGCCATCTGGCAGATGAGGATGTTGTCCTCGTCGTCGCCGGTCACGGCGATCACGAGGTCGGCGCGCTCGATGCCGGCGCGCTCGAGGACCCACAGCTCGGTGCCGTCGCCGTACTGGATCGAGTGCTCGAGCTCCTCCTCGACCATCTCGTAGCGGCGGCGGCTGCGACTCGACCACGGTCACCTCGTTGCTCCTTCTCCTCGAGCTCGCGCGCGAGGTTCCAGCCCGACCTTGCCGGCGCCGACGATCAGGATGTACATCGTACCACAGCCGGAGACCCCCTCGAAGCGCACCTGGCCGCGCACCGCGGCCTCGAGCAGCTCGATGGCCGTCTGGGTGGGACACACGGTCTGCAGGCCCTGCTCGGCGTACCACTTGGCGCGGCCCGGGTCGAGCACGCGCACCACCACGCGCTCGACCTCGAAGCGCCGCTGGGCGATCTGGGCGATCACCAGGTTGGTGTTGTCGCCGTCGGTGGAGGCCACGAAGGCGTCGGCGCTCCTCGATGCCCGGCGGCCAGCAGGGCGTCGATCTCGAGCGCGGTGCCCACGGTGAACGAGCCGCCCAGGTCCTCCCAGTCTGACCTCCTGGCCGCGGTTGAGCAGCGCGATGGCCTCGGGGTTCTCGTCGAGCACCGACACCTCGTGGCCCTCGGCGAGCATCGACTTGGCGATCGCCGAGCCCACCCGCCCGCAGCCCACGACCAGGACGAACATTGCGCGCACAATAGCGCTGCAGAGCGCCTATCAGCCGGTCGGACTCAGGCCGGGCGCTCGGCCGTCTCGCCGGGACCGGGGGTCGCCGTTCGGCCGGCGGCGCGGTGAGGATCACCTTGCAGGGCGCCTTTTCGATCACGTAGCGGGTGGTCTCGCCCGCGAAGCGCTCGCGGGCGAGGCCCGGCCGCCGAGCAGCGCCGCCGCCGCGGATGCGGCTCGGCGCCTCGGCGGCCAGCACGATCGCCTCCACTCCCCGCCGCCGGGCCTCGGTCACGATCGCCGAGCCCGACGGTGCGCCCGCGCACCATCGCGGTCGCCACCTCCACGCCCTCGTACTCCTCCCCCACCTCCTTGGCCCGGGCCAGCGCGCGCCGCGCCCCGCTCGCACCCGGTCGTCGGGCACGCGCGCGTCGATCGGCAGCGACATCGGGATCTCGAAGCACGTAGAGCGCCTCGAGCACCGCGCCGCCCTCCTCCCTCGCTCGCGTCCTCGGAGGCCAGCCGGCCCGCGGTGCCCACGATGTCGTCGTCGAGCGGCTCGCCGAAGACCGGCACCAGGATGCTGCCGTACGAGGTGTCCTTGGCCTCGCGCAGCGCCTCCTCGGGGATCGTGAAGCGCTTGGTGAGCGACTTGCTCCTGGCCGCGCCGGTAGATCACGTAGAGCGCGAGCCCGACGACCATCCAGACCCCGCCCGCGACCCGCGCGCCCTCGTGGAGGACGCCGACGCTCACCCAGCCCGCCGCGCCCGAGCAGCGCGCCCAGCGCCGCCGGGAGCGGGATCGCGCCGCGGCCGACGGGAACGCTCAGCGGCACGCGGAACGGCCGCGGGCGGTCGGGCTCGCGGAAGCGCAGCACGATCACCGACAGGTGGGCGAGCGTGAAGGCGAGCATCGCCCCGAACGCGAAGATGCCCGGCGAGGAACTCGATGTCGCCCGACGAGCGCGAGCCCGAAGGCGATCACCGCCGCGATCACGATCGTCACGTAGGGCGTGGAGCGGGTGGTCGTCGAGCCGCGACAGCAGGCTCGGGATCTGGCGGTTGCGCGCCGAGCGAGTAGGCGAGCCGCCCGATGCCGAGCATCTGCCCGTTGGCCGCCTGGACGAGCACGAGCGCGCCCATCGCGCCCACCGCGTAGCGCAGCGTCTCGGCCAGCCAGCCGGGCTCGAGCGCGGCGACCACGCCGAGCACCGGCGCCTCGACGAACGGCCCGCCCAGCGCGGTGCTGCCCGACCTCCACGGGCACCGCCATCAGCGCCATCAGCCGAGAAGCCGACGAACAGCAGCATCACCGCCGGCGCCCGCCACGACCACCACCCGCCGCAGCCCGCCGCGGCCCACGCGGATCTCGCCCGCGAGCCCCGACGCCGCCTCGATCCCGGTGCAGGCCACCGTGGCGATCACCGCCGCGAAGATCAGGTCGTCCGACCTCCGGCGTGGTGCCCAGCTCGATCGAGTCGGTGAGCAGCGACAGGTCGAACAGCTGCGACGAGCCCGATGACCGCGATCACGCGCGAGCAGCAGCGAAGCTCACCAGCGACAGCCGCAGCACCGTGCGGAAGCGCTCGGCCGACAGGCCGCGGATGTTGGCCCAGGCCACGTAGGCGATCACGGCGGCGGCGATCGCCACCTCGAGCACGCCCTCGCCCGGCTCGCCCCAGAACGCCGCCAGGTAGTGCGGCACCGACGAAGGCCGCCGATCGCCATCACGATCAGGTAGTCGAGGAGGATCGCCCAGCCGGCGATGAAGCTCCACAGCTCGTTGAACGCGTAGCGCGCGAACATCGACGCCCCGCCGCGCTCGGGGTGCAGGGAGCTGCCCTCCACGTAGGTGAGCATCGTGAGCACGAAGAAGAGCCCGGCCGCCAGGAAGACGAGCGGGGTGAGCCCCAGCGCGCCGCCGGCCACCACGCCCGAGCCCGAAGTAGATCGACGAGCCGACCGCGCTCAGCGCGATCGCGAACAGCGCCGGCTCGCCGAGCCCGCGGGCGATCCGCGCCTCGGCGTCAGCCGCTCGCGGGCGAAGCCCTCGCGCCGCCGAGCGGAGGTTCACCGGTCGCGCGCCCGGGTCGGCGCGCCGGGCCAGCCAGAGCCGCAGCCGCGCCGAGCACCGCGAGCGCGACGCCCAGGACCGACGCCCAGCGCGAACGGACCGCCGCCGCGCGCGAGGGTGCTCACCACCATCGCCACGCCCGAGCGCGCAGAGCAGGGCGCTCAGCACCTGCGACGACGCGAGATAGGCCCTCTCCACCCCCTCGATGTTATGCGCTGCGGCGACGGGCTGCTCGGGCTTCGAGGAGTCGATGATCACCCGGCAGGGCCGCTCGGCGAGCACGGTCTCGAGCGTGCGCCCGAAGATCGACGACCCGGTGCGCCGCGGCGGCAGCGTCATCACCACCGCCGCGGCGTCGATCTCGCGCGCCTCGCCCACGATCCGCCGCCCGCGCCTCGCCCGCGCGCACCTTCTCCCAGTGCCCGGTCACCCGCCGCCCGCCGCGCACCCGCGCGGAGTCGATCGCCGCCTGGGCCTTGGCCTCGGCCTCGGGCATCTCGGCGTCGATCGGCGCGTTGGCCGGCACGGTGATCGTGACCAGCACGTGGATGCCCCGCCGCCGGCGCGCCGCGAGCTTCGCGGCGGTGGAGACCGCCTCGCCCGAGTAGGCGCCGTCCTCGAAGGCCACGAGCACCGACTCGTACTCCACCTCGTGCTCGACGATCGGCTTGGGCATCACGATCTTCGTCGTCTGCGGTGAGGCTGAGGCCCTGGTTGCGGCGGTAGAGCACGTAGGCCACGAGCCCGACGGCCAGCCAGATCGCTGCCGGCCACGAGCGTCACGAGGTCGAGGACCGAGAGCACGACGAAGGCGATGCCGGTGCCGAGCCCGCCGAACACCGACGAGCAGCGGGATGTCGCACCCCGCGATCCGCACGTTGCCGGGGCTGCGGTACGGCCGCTCGTCGTCCGGCTGCGGTCATCCGCAGCACGCACACCGAGACGTGGGCGATCGTGAACGAGAGCATCGCGCCGAAGGCGTAGATCGTGCCGAGGAAGTCGGCCTGGCCGGGCACGATCGTCAGCGCCGCGATCGCCCCGAAGATCACGATCGCCACGTAGGGCGTGCGGTACTTCGGGTGCAGCTGGCGCAGCCCCTCCGGCAGCTGGCGGTACTGGCCCATCGAGTAGGTGAGCCGCGAGACGCCGATCAGCCCGGCGTTGGTGGCGATGAACAGGATCGTCGCCGCGAGGATGCCCACGTAGATCTCGGCCGCCCCCTGCAGCGCCCCGAGGTCGATGTTCTCCACCACGCCGAGGATCGGGTCGTCGGCGTAGCCGCCCTCCTCCTTGGACAGGGCCAGCACGGTCTCGCCGTTCTCGCACCGGCATCGCCGACAGCGCCACCGCCGGCAGGAAGGCGTAGATCACGGCCACGGCGACCACCACCCCGCCGATCCCGCGCGGGATCGTGCGTGCCGTAGTCGCGCGCCTCCTCGGCCATGTTCGAGATCGTCTCGATGCCGGTGTAGGCCACCATCCCGACCGGGATCGCGATCAGGAAGTCGCTCACCGTCGGCGTGGTGCCGAAGTCCACGTTGTTCACCAGCGTGTCCGGCGAGAGCACGAGCACCATGCCGACCACCACCAGCAGCACCTGGGTGAGGAAGTCGGCGACCGCGAAGAAGACGTTCACGCCCGCCGACTCCTTGACGCCCACGACGTTGACCACCACGAGGACGGCCACCACGACGATCCCGCCGATGATGTCGGCCGGCGACTCGCCCAGCGGCTCCCAGAAGACCCCGAGGTAGTGGGGCACGAAGAAGGCCGAGATGGAGACCGTGATGATGTAGGTGAGCATCTGGCCCCACGCCGCGAAGAAGGACCAGAACTCGTTGAACGCCCGGCGCGCGAACGACGACGAGCCGCCGGCCTCGGGGTACATCGTGGTGGCCTCGGCGTAGGTGGCGGCCGTGGCGGCGAAGATCAGCCCGGCGATGAGGAACACGACCGGCGTCATGCCGAGCGCGAACACCGCCACCAGCCCGAGCGCGTAGTAGATCGAGCTGCCCACGTTGCCGTAGGCGGTGGAGAACAGCGCGCCGGTGCCCAGCACCCGCTCGAGCCCGGCTCCTTGGGTCGGCGCTCGGCCATCGCCGGGAAGCTACCCAGAAGCCCGGCGCAGCCGGGCGGTCACGGGGCCAGGAGGCCCCTGCCAGTCGGTACCGCGGGCAGGATGCCCTGCGGCGCTCAGACCAGGAACGGAATGATCAGGATCGCCACGATGTTCGCCACCTTGATCATCGGGTTGATCGCCGGGCCCGGCGGTGTCCTTGTAGGGGTCGCCCACCGTGTCGCCGGTGACCGACGCCTCGTGGGCCTCCGAGCCCTTGCCGCCGTACTCGCCGTCCTCGATCAGCTTCTTGGCGTTGTCCCACGCGCCGCCGCCGGCGGTCATGGAGACGGCGGTGAAGAAGCCGACGATGATCACGCCGATCAGCAGGCCGCCGAGCGCCTGGTAGGACAGCAGGCCGACCACCACGGTGACCACGATCGGGATCAGCGCCGGAGCGATCATCTCCTTCTGGGCCGCGGCGGTCACGATCGACACGCACTGGGCGTAGTCGGGCTTCTCGGTGCGGTCCATGATGCCCGGCTTCTCCTTGAACTGGCGCCGGACCTCGTCCACCACCAGCCCGCCGGCGCGGCCCACCGACTCGATCGAGAGCGCCACGAACAGGAAGACCATCATGCCGCCGATCAGCAGGCCGATCAGCACCTCGGGCTGGGAGATGTCGAAGCGTGACGAGCGCCTCGCCCTCGCTTCGCGGCCTCCTCGCGCAGCTCCTCGACGAAGGCCGCGAACAGCACGAGCGCCGCGAGCACGGCCGAGCCGATCGCGTAGCCCTTGGTCACGGCCTTGGTGGTGTTGCCGACCGCGTCGAGCGGGTCGGTCACGTCGCGCACGTCCTGGGGCATGCTCCGCCATCTCGGCGATGCCGCCGGCGTTGTCGGTGATCGGGCCGAAGGCGTCGAGCGCCACGATCAGGCCGGTGAGCGAGAGCTGCGCCATCACGGCCACGCCGATGCCGTAGATGCCGGCCAGCTCGTTGGCCGCCAGGATGCCGAGCGCGAGCAGGATCGCCGGGGCCGCGGTGGACTGGAAGCCCTGGGCGAGGCCCTGGATGATGTTGGTGGCGTGACCGGTCTGCGACGCCCGCGCGGTGCTCTTGACCGGCGAGAAGCGGGTGGAGGTGTAGTAGTCGGTGATCACGAACAGGCCGGCCGTGATGCCGATGCCGATCAGCGTGCAGAGCCAGAAGTCGAAGCCGCTGGCCACCGCGCCGCCGCCGGTGATGAGCGCCGAGGCGCCCTCCTTGAAGGTGATGTCGTCCATCAGCCAGAGGGTGATCGGCAGGAACGCCAGCGCGGCGATCACGCCGGAGACGATCAGGCCCTGGTAGAGCGCGCGCTCCACGTTGCCCGGTGCTGCTCCGCACCGCGAAGGTGCCGATGATCGAGGCGAGGATCGACACGCCGCCGATCACCAGCGGGTAGACGCGCCACCTCGCCGAGCTCGTTGAAGGTGAGCACGCCGAGCAGCATCACGGCGACGGCGGTGACGGCGTAGGTCTCGAAGAGGTCGGCCGCCATGCCGGCGCAGTCGCCCACGTTGTCGCCCACGTTGTCGGCGATCACCGCGGGGTTGCGCGGGTCGTCCTCGGGGATGCCGGCCTCGATCTTGCCGACGATGTCGGCGCCCACGTCGGCGGCCTTGGTGAAGATGCCGCCGCCCAGACGGGCGAACACGGAGATCAGCGAGCCGCCGAAGCCGAGGCCCACGAGCGCGTCGATGGCCTCCTTCTCCTCCGTCGCCGGCGGCCAGCAGGATGCCGTAGTAGCCGGCCACGCCGAGCAGGGCCAGGCCCGCCACGAGCAGGCCGGTGACGGCGCCGCCCTTGAAGGCCACCTCGAGCGCCGGGCGCGACGCCGCCGCGGGCGGTCTCCGCCACGCGGGCGTTGGCGCGCACCGACACGTTCATGCCGATGAAGCCCGGCCGCGCCGGAGAAGGCGCCGCCGATCACGAAGCCGATCGCGGCCTTCGACGTCGAGCGCGACGCCAGCAGGATCGCCAGCACCACGGCCACCACGCCGATGATCTGGTACTGGCGGGTGAGGTAGGCGCTGGCGCCCTCCTGCACGGCCCCGGAGATGGACTGCATCTCCTCGTTGCCGGGCGACTTGGCCAGCAGCCAGCGCGAGGTGATGACGCCGTAGACCACGGCCGCGCCGGCACAGGCCAGGGCGACGATGATCCCGTAGTCGGTCAGAAAGTCAGTCAAGGGGTGTTTCCTCCGTGTGGTTCGGTAGGGGCGGGACGCCGGAGCGGGGCGCGCAGAGGCGCTCGACAGAGGCCGAGAAACGGCGCCGCCCGCAGAAAGGCGTCGGCAGTCTACCGACCGGGCCGCCGGAACGCGCCGCGCCTGCCTCAGTGGACGATCGCGCTCGGCAGGGCGGTGGCGCAGACGTCCTCGCGGCTGAGGCCCCGACCCGCGGCACGGCGGCGAACAGCAGCGCGCGCAGCCGCTCGAGGTTCTCCCTGAACACCGCGAACGCCGCGTCGGCGGACACCGGCGGCACGTCGGGCATGCCCTCGAGCCCCACGTCGTAGTCGGTGACCAGCGAGACGTTGGCGTAACAGAGCTCCAGCTCGCGGGCCAGCCAGGCCTCGGGGTACTGGGTCATGTTCACCACGTCCCACCCGACCGCGGCGAACCAGCGCGACTCGGCCCGGGTGGAGAAGCGCGGGCCCTGGATGACCACCACCGTGCCCGGAGTCCGCCACCGGGATGTCCAGCTCGCGCGCGCACTCGGCCAGCGTCTCGCGCAGGTCCGGGGCAGTAGGGGTCGGCGGCGGAGACGTGGGTGGTCTGCGGCCCGTCGTAGAAGGTGTCCTCGCGACCGCTGGTGCGGTCCACGAACTGGTCGCAGAGCACGAAGGTGCCCGGCTCGAGCTCCGGCTTGAGCGCGCCGCACGCCGACGGGCCGATGATCCGCCGTGACCCCCACCTGCTTCATCGCCCAGACGTTGGCCCGGTAGTTGATGCGATGCGGCGGCAGCGTGTGCTCGTCGCCGTGGCGCGGCATGAACGCCACCCGCGCGCCGTCGATCTCGCCGATCCGGATCCGCGCCGAGGGCGGCCCGTAGGGGGTGTCGACCGCCGTCCTCCTCGACGTCGTCGAGGAAGCGGTAGAAGCCCGACCCGCCGAAGATCCCGACCGGTGCTGCGGTCACGCCCCGGGCGGGCGTCCAGATCTTGGAGCGGGCCTTCGCCCGCTCGCCCGTCGTCCTCGGGCTGTCGCCTCCTCGGCCGCTCCCGGTCGGGGCGGCGGCGGCGACACGTCGACACCCGGCGCCGCCGGGCCTCGCCTGCTGAGCGAAGGCCATCTGCAGCTGGGTGAGGGCCTGGCTGGATCGGGCTCGACCTGCTCCTCGGGGGTGAGCGGCAGCAGCGCCCGCACCGCCTCGATGGCCAGCCGCGCCTGCTCGACGTCGCGCTCGTCCGAGGCGTCCTCGCCCGGCGGCGGCAGGCCGAGCCGGCGGGCGGCGAGGTTGACCAGCGTGGCCACCGTCTGGAGGATCACGTCCTCCACGCGGATGCTGGCGCATCTGCTCCTCGAGCGCCGCGCGCAGCTCCTCCTCGGTGGGCTCTGTCCAGGTGGCTCGTGCATCGCTCAGCGTGGGTACCCCCGCGGCAGCATACGACCGCTGGGTCTCCGACACCTCGGCGGCGAAGACCTCCTGCATCGACGCCCCCTCGGCCAGGGCACGGCGCTGGCGCTGGGCGCCGTTCTCCGCCGGCAGGGCCGGCGTCGATGCCCAGCGCCGCCCGCGCCGGGGCGGTCCAGGCCAGCAGCCGGTCGCCCACGGCTCGCCGCCGGGAACTCCTCGCCCCGCTCGAGGTCGATCAGGCGCCCGTCGAGCCCGTAGCGGATCGCCCGCCAGAGGTTCTCCTCGATCAGCCGGCCGGGAGGGTCCTCGAAGGCCGACGCCCTCGTCGTGGTCGAGCGCCGCCTGGGCCACGCAGGCCATGATCAGGCCCGGCGAGCGCGGTGGAGTCCTCGGCGCTCGACTGGGCGTCGCAGATCCGGACCTCGACCGTGCCGAAGGAGTGGTGGGGGCGCACGCTCCACCACAGCTGGGTGTGCTCCACGATCGAGCCCGTCCGCACCAGCAGGTCCACGTAGTCGGCGTAGTCGGCGAAGCTGCCGAAGGGGTCCGGGATGCCGCAGCGCGGGAAGCTCTTCGTGAAGATCTGGCTGCGCACCGACTGCAGCCCCGAGTCGCTCGCCGTCGAGGAAGATCGAGTTGGCCGAGATGGCCAGCAGCTCGGGCAGGATCGGCCGCAGGCGGTCGCACACCGCCATCGGCCCGATCCGCGCCGCGGACCCCCACGTGCACGTGCAGGCTGAAGGTGTTGTTGCGCCGCGCCACGTAGCGCAGGCCCTCCTCCAGCCGCCGGTAGTGCTCGGTGTCGATGATCCGCTGGTCCTGCCAGGGACTGAACGGATGCGTGCCGGTGGCCGAGAGCAGCGCGTTGTGCCTCGCCGGCCAGGCGGAACAGGCGGCGCGCGCGCGTCGCGCTGGCGGGCCATGGCGTCGGAGAAGCTCTCGCCGCGGCCCGAGCGGATCTCGATCTCGGAGGCGATCAGCTCTCCCGCCACGGCCTCCGCCGAGCACCTCGTCCTGGCCCGCGGCGTCCCTCAGCTCCTCGAAGCGGTGGTCCAGCGCGAGGGTGTTGGGGTCGAGGATGCCGAACTCCTCCTCGAGCCCGACGGTGAAGTCCTGCGAGGCCTCGAAGACCTCACGTGCCCTGTCCATGTCGAGATCGCTGCCGGCATCGAGCTAGGCGAGGTAGAAGTACAGCGCGTACAGCAGGTCCACGGCCGGGCTGGAGGTGTGCACCGTCACCTCGGGCGGCACCTCGAGCAGGGCCTCGGAGTAGTTGAAGATGATCTTCACGCCGGCCGCCACCAGCTCGTCGGCCACTCCCTGCGCCGCCTCCGTGGGCACCGCGATCACGCCGACCACGATCTCGTCCTCCTCCACGACCTGGGACAGCTCGCGCAGGTCGCGGATCTCGAGCTTGCCGTCCACCCGCTTGCCGATCTTCTTCGGATCGGTGTCGAACAGGGCCACCACCCGGAAGCCGTGGTCGGCGAAGATGTCGGATCCGGCGATCGCCCGGCCCAGGTGCCCCGCGCCGAACAGCGCGATGTTGTGCTGCCCGCTGGTGTGCAGGATCTTGCGGATCTGCGACACCAGCGAGTCGACGTTGTAGCCCACCCCGCGCTTGCCGAACTTGCCGAAGCCCGACAGGTCCCGGCGGATCTGGGTGGAGTTCACGTGCGTGTAGTCGGCCAGCTCCTGGGAGGAGATCGTCTCCTTGCCCATCTTCTTGGCCTGGGTGAGCACCTGGAGGTAGCGCGAGAGCCGTGCCGCGACGCCGATGGACAGCCGCTCGGGGGCGAGCGGGTCGACCGGGGGCGAACGCCGTCCGCCGGGGGGCGGGCGGCCGGCGGGTCGCGGAAGCTCACGTGCCCACTCTACCGAGCAACTCCCGCAGCGAACCCTCGTCCACGCCGAGCTCGAAGGCCTCGGCTCCGTCCACGTCCAGCACCGGGATGCGCTCGCCGTACTCGCGATTCAGGAGGGGGTCGAGCGAGACGTCGACCTCCTCGAGATCGAAGGGCAGATCGGCCCGGACCGCCGCGACGGCCTCCTTCGCCTCGTCGCAGAGGCAGCAGCCGGGCTTGCCGTAGAGGGTCAGGCGGGGGGTCACGCGGTGAGCCTCGCGGAGGCGTCCAGCGCCAGGTAGTCCGGATAGGCCAGCGGCTCGGTGAAGCGAGCGGCGGCCGCGATCATCGCGGCGTTGTCGGTGCAGAGCTCGAACGGCGGGGTGTGCAGGCGCACGCCGAGGTCCGCGCACCGCTCGGCCAGGGACTCGCGAAGCGCCGAGTTGGCGGCCACCCCGCCCCCGACGGTCACGTGGGCCAGGCCGCTCGCGCCCGATGGCCTGCGCCACGCGCGTGGTGAGCGACGCCACGATCGCGCCCTGGTAGGCGGCCGCCAGGTCCGCCCGGCGGCGCGCCGTCTCGTCCTCCCCCAGCTCGCGCACCTTGTAGAGCAACGCGGTCTTCAGCCCGCTGAAGCTGAAGTCGAGGCCGTCCCCGGGGAGCCGAGCGGGGAAAGTCGAACGCGTCGGGGTCGCCCTCGCGGGCCAGCCGGTCGAGCTCGGGACCGCCGGGGTAGCCGAGCCCGAGGAGGCGGGCGCCCTTGTCGAAGGCCTCCCCCGCGGCGTCGTCGAGGGTCTGGCCGAGGATCTCGTAGGCGCGCGGGTCCTCCACCCGGGCGATGAACGTGTGGCCGCCGCTGGCCACGAGGGCGAGGTAGGGCGTCTCGACCGGGTCGGGCTCGAGCGTGGCGGCCACCACGTGACCGTGCAGGTGATCCACCGCCACCAGCGGAAGCCCGCGGGCGGCCGCCGTGGCCTTGGCCCACGAGACCCCCACGAGCAGGGCCCCGATCAGGCCGGGCCCCCGGGTCACCGCCACCGACTCGATGTCGTCGATGGTCGTGCCCGCGCTCTCGAGCGCGTCGGCCGCGACCGCGTCGATCACCTCGAGGTGGCGGCGCGAGGCCACCTCGGGCACGACGCCGCCGTAGCGCGCGTGCAGGAGCCCCTGCGAGGCCACCCGGTTCGAGCGGATCTCCCCCCGTTCCGACACCACCGCCGCGCAGGTGTCGTCGCAGCTCGTCTCGACGGCGAGGATCACGCGGCCCGCCCGCTCAGCCCGCGGCGCCGGCGCTGCGGGGCTCTCCCGCGTCCGCCCCGCCCGCGTCGCCTCTGGCCGTGCGCCACATGATCACCGCGTCCTCGCGGTTGTCGTGGTAGTAGCCGCGCCGGCGCCCGGCCGCCTCGAAGCCGAAGCGCTCGTACAGCTCGATCGCGGCCGCGTTGGAGGTCCTCACCTCCAGGGTGTACTGCTCGCCGGGGCGGTCGGCGACCCCGAAGAGGTGCTCCATCAGCGCGGTGGCCACCCCCTCCCGGCGCACCCGGTTGTCCACGGCCACGTTCATCACGTGCCAGACCACGTCGTAGCGCGAGCACACCAGGTAGCCCACCAGGCGGCCCTCGCGCAGGGCGGCGAGGCAGATCCCGGAGGGCTTCGAGAGCTCGAGCACGAACATCGCCAGCGACCACGGCGTGGTGAACGCCCGCCGCTCGATCGCAACGACCTGGGGGAGGTCGGCGTAGGACAGACGGCGGATCTCGAGCGCTTCGTTCATCGTGCGGAAGGGGTGGCGTCGGGGAGGCGCTGGTAGTCGGGGAGCACGGCCTCGGGGGGGCGCGAGCGAACTGTGACAGCGAGCCGGGAGATCGAGAGGCCGCGCACCGAGTGCGCCGGCGAGCCGTCCGGGGCCACCCGCAGGCCGGCCGCCTCGAAGACCTCCCGGTAGCGTAACGCGCCGTCGCCCACCGCCAGCGGCTCGGCGCCCCGGGCGAGGACCCGGGTGGCCACGTCCTCCGGGGAGGCCGCGAAGGGGCCGATCAGCTCGTCCCCGCCCTCGTACAGCGCGGCATACACCTCGCCGCGCCGGGCGTCGATGAGCGCCAGGCGGACCGGCTCCGGGCTGCCCTCGGCGAGCGCCCGCAGCGAGGACACGGCGCGCAGCTCGAGGCCCAGCGCGCCCGCGAGCGCGCGGGCGGTGGAGACGCCGATCCGCAGACCGGTGAAGCCCCCGGGGCCGATCCCCACGGCTATCGCGTCCAGCTCCCGCCATCCCAGGCCGGCTGCCGAGAGGCACCCGGCGGCCGCGGGCATCAGCTCCCGCGCGTGCGCGGGCGGTCCGAGCAGCGCCTCGGGGGCCTGCTCGGCCTCGAAGGCCTCGCCGTCCGACCGCAGCACGCAGGCGGCGCACGCGGCGGTGGAGGTGTCGATGCCGAGCACGTTCACTCGGTCACCTCGATGCGCCGCCGATCCTCCCCGGCGTGCGCGAGCCGCACCCGGGCCGCCACCTTGCCGATCGCCGCCTCGCCCACGCCGGGCCATTCCACGAAGCCGACCCGGTCGGGGGTGAGGTAGTCCTCGAGAAGCGACGGGTCCTCTCCGGCCAGCGACTCGAGCCGGTACAGGTCGAGGTGGGCCACCTCCAGCCGGCCGGGCAGTACGTGGCCGATCGTGAACGTCGGGCTGGACACGACACCCTCGACCCCCAGCGCCCGGCAGGCGCCGCGCACGAAGGTGGTCTTCCCGCTGCCCAGCTCACCGCTCACCAGCACCACGTCGCCGGGCCCCAGACGGGCGGCCAGCTCGGCGCCCGCGGCCGCCGTCTCCTCGGGGCTGGATGTCTCGACCGTCACCCCCCGAAGTGTGGCGGGCCGCGCCGCGCTCAGGCGAAGAAGCCGAGCTGCTCGACCTCGCGCACCTCGGCCTCGGCCGGCGCCGGGCGCGGCGCCCGGCTCGCGATGAGATCGGGCAGGCGCCCGAAGTCCTGCCGCAGCTGCTCCTTGACCTTGGGCGTGCGCAGCGCGGCGGCCGGGTGAAAGAGCGGGTAGAGCGCCACGGCGCGCCCGCCGATCTCGCGCTCCTGGGGCGCGCCGTGCACCTGGGTGATGCCGCGGCTCGAGCCGCTCAGCAGCTTGGTGGCGAAGTTGCCGAGCGTGCAGATCACCCGCGGCTCGATCAGCTCCACCTGGCGCTGGAGATAGGGCCGGCAGGCCTCGATCTCGCCGGGCTCCGGGTCGCGGTTGCCCGGAGGCCGGGACTTGAGGACGTTCGTGATGAACACGTCGCCCCGGCTCAGCCCGTTCTCGACGAGCAGCTCCTCGAGGAGCCCGCCGGCCCGTCCCACGAAGGGCACACCCTGCGCGTCCTCGTGGAACCCGGGCGCCTCGCCGACGAACATGAGGTCGGCGTCGGCGTTGCCCGAGCCGAACACGACCTGGGTGCGGGTCTCGTGCAGCGGGCAGCGCGTGCAGGCCTGCGACTCGCGAAACAGGGCCACGAGCTCTGATCGACGCTCGCTCGCCGGGCGGGACATGCAGCGGACCCTAAATGCGCGCCTCGCGCCCCGGGCAGGCCGGCCGATCGGAAAAGCACGGATCGAGCGCGGTATCCTTATGGGAGTCGGCCGCTACCCGCCCGGGAGTGGACCGAATAGGACACCGAGTACCGACCGGTATCTCCCAAGAACCGGATCGGATCCCTTGGCACCAAAGACCGAGCACAACCCTCTCGCGCGCGTCGCCGTGGTCGGCGCCGGGCGCCTCGGCACCGCGCTCGCCGCCGCGCTGCGGGCCGCGGGCACCCACGTCGAGGGACCCCTGGGCCGCCGACTCGCGCCCGTCCGGCGCCGACGCGGTGCTCCTGTGCGTCCCCGACTCCGAGATCCCGGCCGCCGCGGGCGCCGTGGCCGGGACCGCTCCCCTCGTCGGGCACACCAGCGGCGCCACGCCTCTCGACGCGCTGGATCCCGCCGGGGCGCAGGCCTTCGGGCTGCATCCGCTCCAGACCTTCGCCGGCGGCGAGGGAGCCGAGCGCTTCCGGGGCGCCGGCTGCGCCGTGGCGGGCCGCACCGGGCCGGCCCTGAGCGCCGCCATCGACCTCGCCGAGCGGCTCGGCATGCGCCCGCTTCCCATCGAGGACGGCCAGCGCGCCGCCTACCACGCCGCCGCCTCGATCGCCTCCAACTTCCTCGTGACCCTCCAGGCCGCCGCCGAGCGGGTGGCCGGCGGCGCCGGCCTCGAGCCGTCCGAGGCCCGCGCACTGCTCGCTCCGCTCGTGCGCTCCACGGTGGAGAACTGGGCGAGCGCCGGTCCCGAGCGAGCCCTCACCGGGCCCGTCGCGCGCGGCGACGAGGCCACCGTCGCAGCGCCAGCGCGAGGCGGTGGCCGAGGTCGCGCCCCGAGCTGCTCGCGCTCTTCGACGAGCTGACCGAGCGCACCCGCGCGCTCGCCGGCGAGGGGGCCCTGCTGTGAGGACCGTGCGGACCGTGGCGGAGCTGCGAGCGGCCCTCGCCCCCGAGCGGCGGGCGGGCGCCGCGATCGGGCTCGTGCCGACGATGGGCGCGTTCCACGAGGGCCACCTCTCGCTCGTCGAGCGCGCGCGCGAGGAGTGCGACGTGGTCGTGGTCTCCCTGTTCGTGAACCCCACGCAGTTCGGGCCGGGCGAGGACCTCGGCGCGTATCCGCGGGACGAGGCGCGCGACGCCGCGGCTGGCCGAGGCGGCGGGCGCGGACATCCTCTTCGCCCCGCCGGCGAGGAGGTCTACCCGGACGGCTTCGCCACCACGGTCGACGGTCGACGGGGCTGACCGACGTGCTCTGCGGCGATCCCGCGCTGCGCGGGCCCGAGCCACTTCTCCGGGGTCACCACCGTGGTCGCCAAGCTCTTCAACATGGCCCAGCCCGACGGGCCTACTTCGGGCAGAAGGACGCCCAGCAGGCGCTGGTGATCCAGCACGATGGTCCGCGACCTCGACATGCCGGTCGGATCGTGGTCTGCCCCACGGTGCGCGAGCCCGACGGCCTGGCCATGAGCTCGCGCAACGCCTACCTGACCCCCGCCGAGCGCGAGCGCGCGCCGGCGATCCACCGCGCGCTCGAGGCGGCGGACGCCGCCGTGGGCCGCGGCGAGCGATCGGCCGCCGCGGTGCTGGCCGCGGCGCGCTCGGAGCTCGATTCGGCCGGCATCGAGCCCGAGTACCTCGAGCTGCGCTCGGCCAAAGACCTGCAACCCGTCGAGCACGTGAACGGCTCGACGCTCCTCGCGGTAGCCGCCCGAGTGGGCCGGGCCCGCCTGATCGACAACAGGGTGCTGGGAGGCACCGAGACCAAATGAGACCGGACCATGCTGAAGTCGAAGATCCACCGGGCCACGCTCACCGGCAGCGACCTCAACTACGTCGGATCGATCACGGTCGACGCCGACCTGCTCGAGGCCGCCGACATCCGCGAGCACGAGATGGTGCACGTGCTCGACATCGACAACGGCGCGCGCTTCGAGACCTACACGATCGCCGGCGCCCGCGGCTCGGGCGAGATGCAGGTCAACGGCGCGGCGGCGCGGCTGGTGCACACCGGCGACAAGGTCATCGTGGTGTCCTACGCGTCCTACGACGAGGCCGAGCTCGAGGCCTACGAGCCGCGGGTGGTGCACGTGAACGCGGCGAACGAGATCGTCACCGTCGACGACGCCGTCGCGGAGCTGCTGTCATGAGCGCGCGCGCCGAAGATCGCCACCGCGCCCCCCGCAAAGGGCAAGCCGGTCACGCTCTCCAGCCTCGGCCGAGAAGAAGGCCCTCGGCGAGCCGATCGCCATGGTCACCGCCTACGACTACCCGAGCGCCGGGGTGGCCGAGGAGGCCGGCGTCGACGTGGTCCTGGTGGGCGACTCGGCCGCCATGACCGTGCTCGGCTACCCCAGCACCGTGCCCGGTCTCGGTCGAGGAGATGCTGATGCTGGCCGCGGCCGCGCGGCGCGGGCTGCGCGACGCCGCTGCTGGTGGGCGACCTGCCCTTCGGCTCGTACGAGGTCTCCGACGAGCAGGCCGTGGCCACCGCGCAGCGGTTCGTCAAGGAGGCCGGCTGCGACGCGGTCAAGCTCGAGCGCGGCGGCAGCTCGGTGGACCGCGCCCGCGCGATCGTCGGCGGCCGGCATCCCGGTGATGGGCCACGTGGGGCTCACGCCGCAGACGGCCACGGCGCTCGGGGGCTACCGCTCGCAGGGCCGCACGGCCGAGCGGGCGCTCGAGGTGGTGCGAGGACGCGCTCGCCCTCGAGGAGGCGGGCTGCTTCTCGATCGTCTTCGAGGCGATCCCCTCCGACGTGACCGACCTGGTGATGCCGCGGCTCGCAGGTCCCGGTGATCGGCATCGGCGCCGGCCCGGCCACCGACGGCCAGGTGCTCGTCTTCCACGACCTGCTCGGGCATCTACGACGGCCACGCCGCGCGCTTCGTGAAGCGCTACGCCAACGTGCGCGAGCAGATGGTCGCCGGGCGTGCACGCCTTCGCGGAGGACGTGCGCGCGCGGCGCTACCCCGAGCCCGAGCACGGCTACACGATGGCGCCCGACGAGCGCGAGCGGCTGCGGGAGCTGCTCGAGAGCGCCGAGACCGCAACTGAGCAGGATCCGAGCGCGGTTGGGGGAGAACCACCCTCGGAGGACAACGGAGGAGGATCTCCCATGAAGCGTTTCATCCGGCGCCCGTCGCCGGCTCTCGTCATCTCCTGCATCGCCCTGTTCGTAGCGCTGGGCGGCGTGTCGTACGGCGTCGCCACCGGCTCGATCGACGGCCGCGAGATCAAGAACGCAAGCATCCGCGGCATCGACGTGAAGAACCGCAGCCTCACCGGCAGCGACGTGGCCAAGCCGACCGCCTCGGCGGCGGCGCGATCAAGGAGTCCACCCTCGGCACGGTGAACTTCGCGCGCGGCGTCGAGAACTCGGCGGTGGTCAGCCCGACGGGCGCGGTCGTGCGCAGCACGGGCGGAGCCACCGCGCGTGCGGACCGCCGAGGGCCGCTACACGGTCATCTTCCAGCGCGAGCATGACGCAGCTGCACCTACGCGGCCACGATCGGCGACGAGTCGCAGCGGCGGGACCGGCAGCGGCGCTCATCTCGGTGGCCACGCAACGCGATCAACCCGAACGCGGTGAACGTGCGCACGGCCAACGCGGCGAACAACGCCGCCGCGCGACCGCTCGTTCCACCTGATCGTCTCCTGCTTCTAGCCGCTGTAGTCGATCTCGCGCAGGACCTTCGCCGGCGCGCCCGCACAGATCGTGCGCGCCGGCAGGTCCTGCGTGACCACGCTGTTCGCGCCGATCACGCAGCGCTCGCCGACGGTCACGCCGCTGGTGATCACCACGTTGGCGCCGCACCAGACGTTGTCGCGCACGCGGGTCGGCCCCTTGGTGGTGAAGCCCTGCCAGGGACCGGCTTATCGGGGTCGTCGAAGCGGTGCGCGGCGTCGGTCACGAAGCAGCCGTTGGCGAACATGCAGTGGTCGCCGATCTCCACCAGCTCCTGGGCGGCCACCATCACGCCGATGTTGAGGAACGAGCCCGCGCCGATGCGCATGCGCGCCTCCCCGGGCGCGGTGAGCCAGACGTGCGGCTCGAACAGGGTGCCCTCCCCCACCTCCAGCCGCCCCTCGCGCAGCGCCTCGAGCACGTTGCCCTGGATGCGGCCAGCGCGCGAACGCGCCCCGCCGGGCCATCTCGCGGTGGATGGCGAGCCGGTTCCAGGGCAGCGAGTTGCGCTCGTACCAGCGCCACTTCTGCAGCCACAGCTTGGCCTGAGCGGGCGAGACGGGCACCACCCGAGCTTCGCAGAGCCGACGGTGCGGGTACCGTCCCGACGCGTGGAGCCCACCCCGATCCTGTACGACGCGGACTGCGGCTTCTGCCGCGTCCTGCTCGGCCGTGGCCCTCGTGCTGGGACCGCAGGCGCACCTTGCGGCCGGTGCCCATCCAGGGCCCCGAGGGCGACCGCGCTGCTCGCCGGAGCTGAACTCCGAGCAGCGGATGGCCTCGCGGCATCTGGCGCCCCCGGGCGCAAGCCCCGTGTCCGCGGGCGCCGCGTTCGGCCCGGTGCTTCGCGAGCTCCCCGGCGGCGCGCCGCTCGCCCGGCTGTCGGAGCGCTTCCCCGGCGCCTCGCAGCGCGGCTACGAGTGGGTGGCCGCACAACCGCTCCGCGCTGTCCAAGCTCGTGCCGGCGGCCGTCAAGCGGCGCGCCGACGGCGTGGTGCGCGACCGGTCGCGCTAGGCCGCGGCGGCGACCTTCGTGCGCCGGCGCCGCGCCTTCGGCGCCGCGGCCGGCTTGACGATCTCGGCCAGGAAGCGCCCCGTGTAGGAGCCCTCCTTGGCCGCCACCTGCTCCGGCGTGCCCTGGGCCACGAGCAGGCCGCCCTCCTCGCCGCCCTCGGGCCCGAGGTCGATGATGCGGTCGGCGGTCTTGATCACGTCGAGGTTGTGCTCGATGACCACCACGGTGTTGCCCTGCTCGACCAGCCGGTCGAGCATCTCGAGCAGCCGCTGCACGTCGGCGAAGTGCAGGCCCGTGGTGGGCTCGTCGAGGATGTAGAGCGTGCGCCCGGTGGCCACCTTGGAGAGCTCGGAGGCCAGCTTGACGCGCTGGGCCTCGCCGCCGGAGAGCGTGGTGGCCGGCTGGCCGAGGCGGATGTAGTCGAGCCCCACGTCGTGCAGCGCCTGCAGCTTGCGCTTGATCTTCGGGATGTGCGTGGAAGAAGTCGAGCGCCTCCTCGACGGTCATGTCGAGCACGTCGGCGATCGTCTTGCCCTTGAAGCGCACCTCGAGCGTCTCGCGGTTGTAGCGCTTGCCGTGGCACTGCTCGCACGGGACGTAGACGTCGGGCAGGAAGTGCATCTCGATCTTGATCTGGCCGTCGCCGCGGCAGACCTCGCAGCGCCCGCCCTTCACGTTGAAGGAGAAGCGGCCGGGCTTGTAGCCGCGGGCGCGGGCCTCCTGGGTGCGCGAGAAGAGGTCGCGGATCTGGTCGAACAGGCCGATGTAGGTGGCCGGGTTCGACCGCGGCGTGCGGCCGATCGGCGACTGGTCGATGTTGATGATCTTGTCGATCTGGTCGAGCCCGGTGATGCGCCTGTGGGCTCCCGGGCGCTGCTTGGCGCGGTGCAGGCGGTTGGCCACCGCCTTGTAGAGCACCTCGTTCACCAGCGTCGACTTGCCCGACCCGGAGACCCCGGTGACGGCGCAGAACGTGCCGAGCGGCACCTTCACGTTGACCCCGCGCAGGTTGTGCTGGGAGGCGCCCTCGATGGCCAGGTAGCCCGACGGGCGGCGGCGCCGGCGCGGCAGCGGGATCTCCCGCGCGCCCGAGAGGAACTGGCCGGTGGCCGAGGCCGCTCACCGCCATCACCTCCTCGGGGGTGCCGGCCGCGACCAGCTCGCCGCCGTGCTCGCCGGCGCCCGGCCCGAGGTCGACCAGGTGGTCGGCCGCGCGCATCGTGCCCTCGTCGTGCTCGACCACGATCACCGTGTTGCCGAGGTCGCGCAGCCGCTCCAGGGTGGCGATCAGCCGCTCGTTGTCGCGCTGGTGCAGCCCGATCGAGGGCTCGTCGAGGATGTACAGGACCCCCACGAGCGACGAGCCGATCTGCGTGGCGAGCCGGATGCGCTGCGCCTCGCCGCCGGAGAGCGTGGACGCTGCGCGCTCCAGCGACAGGTAGCCGACGCCGACGTTGTCGAGGAACCGCAGCCGCTCGTCGATCTCGCGCAGGATGAGCCGGGCGATGGCCCGCTCGGTGTCCGACATGTCGAGCGCCTCGAACCACTCGATCGCCCGCCGCGCCGACATGCTGGTGAGCTCGTGGATGCTCAGGCCGCCGACCTTCACCGCCAGGCTCTCGGGCCGCAGGCGGGCCCCCCGGCACTCGGGGCAGGGCCGCACCGACATGTACTCCTCGATCTTCTCGCGCGACACGTCGGAGTCGGTCTCGCGGTAGCGGCGCTCGAGGTTGTTCACGATGCCCTCGAAGCGGGTCATGTATGAGCGCCGGCGCCCGTAGCGGTTGCGGTAGGACACGTAGATGCGGTCGCCGTTGGTGCCGTGGAGGAAGGTCTCGCGCACCTCGTCGGGCAGGTCCTCCCACGGCGTCTCCATGTCGATCTCCCACTTCTCGGCGATCGCCTGGGTCATCTGCTCGTAGTAGTTGGAGGCGCTGGTGGACCACGGGAGGATCGCCCCCTCCCCCAGCGACAGCGAGGGGTCCGGGACGATCAGCTCGGGGTCGATCTCCATCTGCGAGCCGAGCCCCGTGCAGCGCGGACACGCGCCGTGGGGGGAGTTGAAGGAGAACATGCGCGGCTCGAGCTCGGGCATCGAGGTGCCGCAGTGCAGGCAGGCGAAGCGCTCGGAGTAGGTGGTGACCTCGCCCGACTCGACGTCCTCGACGTCGATGATCCCCTCGGCCAGCGAGACCGCGGTGTCGATCGAGTCGGCCAGCCGCTTGCGCAGGTCGGGCCGCATGACCAGGCGGTCGACCACCACCGAGATGTCGTGCTTGAACTTCTTGTCGAGGACGATCTCCTCCTCGAGGCGCCGCAGCTCGCCGTCGACCTTGACCCGCGTGAAGCCCTCGGCCCGCAGCTCGGCGAAGAGCTTGCCGTACTCGCCCTTGCGCCCCCGGATCACGGGCGCGAGCACCATGAAGCGAGAGCCCTCCTCCCGCAGCATCACCTGGTCCACGATCTGCTCGGCCGACTGCGCGGCGATCGGGCGGCCGCAGTTGTAGCAGTGGGGGTGGCCGATCCGGGCCCAGAGCAGGCGCAGGTAGTCGTAGATCTCGGTGACCGTGCCCACCGTCGAGCGCGGGTTGCGCGAGGTGGTCTTCTGGTCGATGGAGATCGCCGGCGAGAGGCCCTCGATCGAGTCCACGTCGGGCTTGTCCATCTGCCCCAGGAACTGGCGGGCGTAGGCCGACAGCGACTCGACGTAGCGGCGCTGGCCCTCGGCGTAGATGGTGTCGAAGGCGAGCGAGGACTTGCCCGACCCGGACAGGCCGGTGATCACCACCAGGCTGTCCCGCGGCAGGCTGAGATGCAGGTCTCTGAGGTTGTGCTCGCGGGCCCCCGAGACCACGATCTGGTCTCCCCCGCTGCGTTGCTCGGACTTCACATAACCGAGTCTACGGACAGCCCCGGAGCGAACGTATGTTCTCAGGCAAGCACCTTGAGCGCACCGGGGACGGCCCGGTATTCCACGCTCGAATGCTCGCCCATGTACTCGCCGTCGGCGTCCAGCGGCACCATGGCTCCGTTGAGCACCTCGACCCGCGCCCAGCCGACGGAGGGAAGGCTCGCGATGCGCGGGTGACTGGAGACGGCGCTCGCCCGGCCCGACAGGACGCGGGGGGTCAGGGTCACCAGCTCACGCGGATCGGCGCGGCGCAGGACGCACAGCGAGAGGCTGCCGGAGTCCAGCGCGGCCCCGCGGCCGACACGCAGCGCATGGTTGCCGATGTAGGTGAGCGCCTCCGCGTTCTGGGCCACGACCGTGTTGCCCTCCACCGCACCGTCGGCGGTGGTCACCCGGAGATGGCGCTGCTGGCGAAACTCCTCGAGGATCGCCCTCGTGGCCGCCCACGTGGCGCTCGCCTCCGCCGCCCCGGGAATGCCTCTCGGGCCGAGCTCGTGCCGGCGCGTCAGCGCCGCGGACAGCCCGAGCCCCGACGCGAATAGAAAGCAGCGTCCGGCGACCGTCCCCACGTCGACCGCCCGCGGCTGTCCACCCAGCGCCCCGAGACGCTCGGCGGCCGACACCGCGTCGGGCGGCACGCCGAGTGAGCGGGCGAAGACGTTGGTCAGCCCACCCGGCAGGCAGGCCAGCGGGACATCGCCTCCCGCCAGCCCGTTGGCGGCCTCGTTGAGGGTGCCGTCGCCGCCGAGCACGGCCACCACGCCGAAGTCGCCGGCCAGGCGGGCCAGCGACGCCGCGTGCCCCTGGCTGTCCGTCGCGACGACCTCGACCTCGTAGCGCCGGCGCAGGGCGGCGCGAACCTGCGCGACCACGCTCGGCTCGACCCGCGTCGCCCGCATATTGACCAGCAGGAGCAGGGGGGTCTTGTTATCTTTTGCGCGATGCGGGACCTGGGCCTTGGTGTCACCATCCCGTGAACTCGAAGTGACTTCCTCGGCACCCGAACTGGCCCCGCGCCGCAGCGTGGTCGCCGGTCCGGTAGTGGCTGCAGTCACCGCGCTCACGGCGCTCGTCGCGACAATCGTGGCGGGCGTGCCCCTGCGCGATCCCGACGGCGTGGTGGGCAAGCGACTGCTGCTCGTGTTCGGTTTGGTGGGCGTTCTCATCTTGCTCGACGTGCTGGTGCGCGCGGCCAGGCGCAGTGGAAGGGTGCTACCCCGGCGGGAGATCCTGGCAGCCGTCCGCCGCGAGCGCTGGAGCCTACGTCGGGGGGCGATAGTAGGCAGTGCGCTCATCTCGTTCTATGTCACCTACCTGGCCTACCGCAATCTGAAGAGCCTCCTGCCCGTCCTGCGGCCGGGTGAGCTGTTCGACACCCAGCTGGCCGAGTTCGACCGTACGCTGTTCGGCGGCAATGACCCCGCGGCGCTCGTGCACGACATCTTCGGCACCGGCGCGGCCACCCAGGTCTTCTCGACCGTCTACGTGCTCTTCCTCCTCTTCGTACCCGTCTCGCTCGCGCTCGCCCTGGTGTTCTCGAAGGATCTTCAACGCGGGCTCTTCTACGCGACCGCCCTGTCTATCAACTGGGCCCTCGGGGCGGCGAGCTACTTCCTGTTCCCCTCGCTCGGTCCGGTCTACGCGGCACCCGGTGCGTTCGCCGAGCTTCCCGCCTCGGCGGCCTCGAAGCTCCAGGACGTGCTGATGGAGGCCCGGCTCGAGTACCTGGCAGGACCCCTCGGCAGGCGACGCCGCCCAGAGCATCGCGGCCTTCGCCTCCCTGCACACCTCCATCATCTTCACCGCCGCGGTGGCGGTGTGGCTGCTCGGGCTCGGCCGGCGGCTGCAGATCGCGCTCTGGACGCTGCTGGGGCTCACCGTGCTGTCCACGATCCACCTCGGCTGGCACTACGTCATCGACGACTTCGGGGGCGTGGTCATCGGCCTGGCCGCGCTTGCCATCGCCCTGGCGATCACCGGCTTCCAACCAGTCGTAGCGGCGCAGTCGCGCCGTGCCGGCCCCGAGGTCGGCACGGCGTGACGCCCTTCCGCGCCTCCGGTCGCCAACCTCGCGAACGCCATCACGCTGGCGCGCGCGCTGGCCGCTCCGTTCATCGTGCTGCTCGTGGTGGAGGCCGACGGGCCGTCGGCCGCGGCCGCCGTGCTGTTCGTGGTGGCGGCCGCCAGCGACGCCCTCGACGGCTGGGTGGCCCGTTCGCGCAACCTGGTGACGGACATCGGCACCCTTCTCGACCCCTTCGTCGACAAGCTGCTGATCTGCGCCGCGCTCGGCGCGGTGGCGGCGCTCGGGCGCGTCGGGCTCTGGGTCGTGCTCATCGTCCTGGCCCGCGAGGTGGGGGTCACGTGGATGCGCAGCATGGCGCGCCAGCGCGGGGTGCTGCTCGGGGCGCTGCCGATGGGCAAGGCCAAGATGGGCCTTCAGTGCGTGACCGTGGTCGTGCTCCTGACGGCCCCGTCGACCACGGCGACCTGGGTCCAGATCCTGGTCCTGGCGATGATCGCGGCCACGCTGGCCTCGTGGATCGACTACGCGCAGGCGCTACGCCGCGGCGGAGTGGCGATCAACGCCGAGGTGACGCGGGCTTCGTAGTCGGAGGCTGCGCCAGCTCCTCGGCGGGGCAGGCGAGCGAGCTCCAAGCGATCCAAGGAAGCGGTCGACCTGTGCGAACGCCACGAGATCGTCGATCGCCGGAGTGCGCCGGTGAGCCGCGCTACCCGCCGACGCGGCGTAGACCTCGTCGAGGATCGTGTCCTGGTCCTGGAGGTCGAAGTTCTCCTCCAGGTAGCGCGCGGTCTCGTCGCGGGGGGTGCCGTTCAGGGCCATGTTGAGCGCGATCAGGCGCGCGCCCTCCGCGCCGTCGCCGCCCCCGCCGGACGGAGCCGCCTCGCGGCTCCTCCTCGACGGGCTCGGGCTCCGCCACCTCGGGCTCGTCGTAGGCCTCCTCGACCGCCGGCTCGTCCTCGGCGACGGCGGGCTCCTCCTCGTAGGTGACCGGGCCGTCCCCGTTGGGGGCCTCGGCATCGGCCGCCTCGGGCTCCTCGTAGGCGACCTCGGGCTCCGAGCCGGTGGCCTCGACGTCCTCGTCGTGGGCGGTGATCGGCTCGGACGGCGCCTCGGCGGCCGCGGCGGCGCCTCCTCCGCGGGCGGTGCCGGGCAGCCGCCCCGGGCGAGGAGGCCTGATGGCCGAGACGCCGGCGCTCATGCCCTGCAGCTCGGACTCGAGCGATCCGGCGTTGGTCCGGACGCTCTCGACGAGCGAGGTGATGGTGGTGCGCAGCTCGTCGACCAGGCCCGACAGGTCGGACTCGACGGTGTCGGCGCGGCTGCGCATCCCGGTGGTGGCCTCGCGGACCTCGGCCACGTGGGCGGCGGCGTCCTGCTCGGCCTTCTCGCGGGTCTGGCGGGCGGCCTCGGCGGCCTCGGAGCGCATACGCTCGGCGTCGGCCTCGGCCTCGGAGCGCATCGCTTGGCGTCGGCCTCGGCCTCGAGCGGTCCTGCTCGGCCTGGCGCTTGGCCTCGCCGGTGACACGGTCGGACTCGGAGCGGGCGCTCGACTCGATCTCGGCGCGCTGCGCTCGGCGGCCTCGACGATCGTCCTGACCTGCTCGGCGGCGGCGCCGGCGAGCGACGGCGCGCCCCGGACTGGCCGCGAGCCGGGGCCGCCTGGGCCGCGGCCTTGAGGTCCTCCATCGCCGCCGCGACCTCGGCCAGGTGCCTGTCGACCTCATCCGGGTCGTAGCCCGCGCCGCGCCTGGGAGAAGTCCAGTTCGCTCGATTTCGTGTCGCTCCAGCTCCAAGATTCCCCTCTTTGATCGCTCCTGCCAGAATCTGCGTGCGCGGCAGACTAGTCTAGATCGCGGCGGAAGGTCAGGACAAGGGCGTCAAGTCCCGGCTTCCAGCGCGTCGAGATCCCGCCTGAGGGCCTTGATCTCGTCGCGGAGCTTGGCCGCGTACTCGAACCGCAGGTCATCGGCCGCGGCGAGCATCTCCTCCTCGAGCTCGATCATCGTCCGCGTCAGATCCTCCGCGGACATGTTCTCCTCCTCCGGCGAGCGCCGGCGGCGCCCGCGGCCGCCGGGCACCTTCGACTCCATGGCGAGGAAGTCGCGCGATGTCGGAGACGCCCTTCTGGATGGTCGCGGGCGTGATCCCGTGCTCCTCGTTGTAGGCCATCTGGATCTCGCGGCGGCGGTTGGTCTCCGAGATCGCGGTGCGCATGGCGGCGGTCTCCTTGTCCGCGTACATCAGCACCCGCCCGCGGATGTTGCGGGCGGCCCGCCCGATGGTCTGGATGAGCGAGGTCTCGCCGCGGAGGAAGCCCTCCTTGTCGGCGTCGAGGATGGCCACGAGCGACACCTCGGGCAGGTCGAGGCCCTCGCGGAGCAGGTTGACCCCCACGAGCACGTCGTACTCCCCGAGCCGCAGCTCGCGGATGATCTGGATGCGCTCGAGGGTGTCGATCTCCGAGTGCAGGTAGCGCACCCTCACCCCGTACTCGAGCAGGTAGTCGGTCAGGTCCTCGGACATCTTCTTGGTCAGGGTGGTGACCAGGGTCCGCTCGCCGGCGTCGGTGTTGGCGCGGATCTCGTTCATCAGGTCGTCGATCTGGTTCTTGGTCTCGCGAACCTCCACCGGGGGATCGATGATCCCCGTGGGACGCACGATCTGCTCCACGATGTTGGAGGAGTGGGTGCGCTCGTAGTCGCCGGGCGTGGCGGAGATGAAGACGGTCTGCTTCACGGCCCGCAGGAACTCGTCGAAGGTCTGGGGGCGGTTGTCCAGGGCGCTGGGCAGGCGGAACCCGTAGTCCACGAGGGTCTGCTTGCGGGAGCGGTCGCCCTCGTACATGCCGCCGATCTGCGGGACGGTCTGGTGGGACTCGTCGATGAAGCACACGAAGTCGTCGGGGAAGAAGTCGAGGAGGCAGTAGGGGCGTGCGCCCGGCTCGCGGCCGTCGAGGATCCGCGAGTAGTTCTCGATCCCGTTGCAGAAGCCGAGCTCGCGCAGCATCTCCATGTCGAACTGGGTGCGCTGGCGCAGCCGGTGCGACTCCAGCGGCTTGCCCTCGGCCTCGAGCTCCTGCGTGCGCGCCTCGAGCTCGTCGCGGATCTCGCCGACCGCCCGCTCGATCGTCTGCGGGTCGGTGGCGTAGTGGGTGGCGGGCCAGATCCCGGCGTGCTCCACGTCCTTGAGCACCTCTCCGGTCAGGGGGTCGAACTCCTGGAGGGTCTCGACCTCGTCGCCGAACAGCACGGCCCGGTAGGCCGTCTCGGCGTAGGCGGGGAAGACCTCGAGCGTGTCGCCGCGCACCCGGAAGGTGCCGCGGCCGAGCACCTGGTCGTTGCGGGAGTACTGGATGTCCACGAGCTTGCGCAGGGTGGCGTCGCGGTCGAGCGTGCCGCCGTTCTTCAGCAGCAGCATCATCGAGTCGTACTTCTCGGGCGAGCCGAGGCCGAAGATGCAGGAGACGCTGGCGACCACGATGGTGTCCCGGCGGCCGAACAGCGCGGCGGTGGCGCTGTGGCGCAGGCGCTCGATCTCCTCGTTGATCGAGGAGTCCTTCTCGATGTAGAGGTCCTGCGCCGGCACGTAGGCCTCGGGCTGGTAGTAGTCGTAGTAGGAGACGAAGTACTCGACCGCGTTGTCCGGGAACAGCTCGCGGAACTCGTTGCAGAGCTGCGCGGCCAGCGTCTTGTTGTGGGCGATCACCAGCGCGGGGCGCTGGAGCTTCTCGATGGTGAAGGCCATCGTGGCCGTCTTGCCCGAGCCGGTGACCCCGAGGAGCGTCTGGAACGGGTGTCCGGCCTCCACGCCGGCGGCGAGGGAGTCGCGCGCCTTGGGCTGGTCGGCGACCGGGTTGTAGGCGGCGTTGAGCCTGAACGGAGGCACCCTTCGAGGTTAGCGGCGGAGCAGGCGGCTCAGGTCCGAGGAGCGCGCTCGGGTCGGGCTCGAGGTCGCGCCACGTGACCCGTATGACCTGGACGCCGCGCGCAGCCGGCGGTGCGAGGCGTCTCGTGAAGGCTCGCGGTGTCGTGACGCCGCGCCGTCGAACTCGACGGCCAGCCGGCGTCGCCAGAGGAAGTCGAGCTCGTAGCCGGCGACGGGCACTGTGTCTCCGGCATCGGCAGACCATGCTCTCGATCAGGCCAGGAGAGCGCTCTCCCTCGCTCCTCGCGATCCTGGGGCTCGGTTCGTATACGGAAAGGACTCGGCTGAGGAGGCGGCGGCCGGTGCGGCCCGGCAACCTCCGCGCGTACCTCGTTGATCGACGTCAGGTCGAACTTGCGCCGCACCTCGGCCTGGTGGACCGCGTCCGCAAGCTGCTTCTCGGTCAGAACCTCAGCGAGGTCCACGAGGGTCCTGGCCACGCTGGTGGTCGGGATGCCGTCGATCTCGGTGCGGTCCTGGGGCTCGAGGCAGCGCGAGCGGTGCAGGATGAAGCCGTGGTGGGAGCCACGGGAACGAGGGGCCGTCACCTCGACTCTCTGCGTCGGCTTCGTGAAGTCGTGGGCGGCCCCAGCGGAGCGGTAGCCGCGCAGCGCCTCGGGGCCACAGGCGAACACGGCGGCCAGCTCGCGCGAGCGCAGCGTGAGCGCCAGGTGGCCGACCGCGTAGACGCCGCGATGGAGGCGGTGCAGGCGCCCGTCGGCCACCCAGCGGGCCAAGCAGCGGCTATCGACGGCGAGCCGGTTGAGCTGCCCGACCGAAACCACGCCGAACTGGCGCCCCGCAAGCCTCGAAACCGCCGCCCAGAGCGAGTGCGGGCCGAGCTTTCCCCTATATCCGAGTGTTTCTCGGCCCACACTCCGAGCTTGGCGCCCGGACGCTCACTTCTCGCCTCCCTAGGTGACAGTTCTGCGACAAGCCGGCGACAGGAGGACGCCCGGGCGGAGCGAACCGACTCCTCACAGCCGGCGCTGCCACCACCCGACGTCCCACCACTCCCCCTGCTTGTGGCCGACCTCCGAGAAGACGCCCACCGCCGAGAACCCCAGGCCCTCGTGCAGGCGCACCGACGCGGCGTTGGGCAGGGTGATCCCGGCCACGGCCAGGTGAAAGCCGCCGCCTGGCGGCCTCGGCCAGGAGGTCCGCGTACAGCGAACGCCCCAGGCCCCGCCCGACGGCACCGGAGTCGAGGTAGATCGTGGTCTCCACGGTCGGCCGGTAGGCGGCCTTCGGCCTGAACGACCCGCAGTAGGCGAACCCCACGACCTCACCGGCCTCCTCGCTCACCCACCACGGCTGATCGGCGTTCTGTGCGGTGCGCCATTTCTCGAGCCAGCCCTCGACCGGCAGCGGCTCCTCGTCGAAGGTGGCGACCGTCTCGGCCACGTAGTGGGCGTGGATCGCCGCTATCGCTCCGAGATCTGCCTCACCGGCCTCACGGTTCACAGCCCCAGCTCGTCCGCGTAGTTCTTGCGGTACTCGGCCTGGCGCTCGAGCACGTTCTCCACGTAGGCGGTGGTCTCGGGGAACGGGATGTCATCGTCCGGATCGAAGTCGTCGATCCCGCCGGCCTCCTTGATCCAGCGGTTCACGTTGGTCTCACCGGCGTTGTAGGCCGCCACCGCGATCTCCGGCTCGTTGCCGTAGCGGTCGAGGAGATACCGCAGGTAGTAGGCGCCGTAGGAGATGTTGACCTGCGGGGTCGCGAGGTCGGCCTGGGTGAAGGCGATGCCGCCCGAGTCCTTGGCGATGAAGGCGGCCGTGGCCGGCGTGATCTGCATGAGCCCGCGGGCGCCCGCGTGGGAGGTCTGGTCGCGGAAGCGCGACTCCTCGAAGATGATCCCCGCGACCAGCGCCGGGTCGAGGTTCTCCTCGGCCGCCTGCTGGCGGATGATGTCCTCGTGGCGCAGCGGGAGCGTGATCTCCCGCACCGCGTCGCCCAGGGGCCCCACGCCCGCGACCACGGCGGCGGCGAAGGCCCCGATCACCGCGGCGGCCAGGATCGCGCCGATCCGGCGGCGGCGCCTGACGGCGGCCTTGCTGCCCGGACGGGGCCGGCGCTTGTCGGCTACCACGCGGGGTCGGGTTCGGGAGGAGGCTGTTTGGGCCATGCCGTTTTCAGCTTGCCAGGGTGTCGAGAACTCGGGACAACTCTGCCTTCAACTCCTCAGGGGTGCCGTCGTTGCGGACCGAGAAATCCGCACGCTGCGACTTCTCCTCCTGGGTGAGCTGGCGGCCCGAGCGCTCGTCGACGGCCGAGTGGCCGCGATTACCCGCGCGCTCGGCGCGCACCGCCTCGTCGGCCACCACCGCGATCGTGGTGTCGAACGCCTTCTCCATCCCCGCCTCGAAGAGCAGCGGAACCTCGACCACCGCCGCGGGGGGCGGCGGGTCCAGTCCCGACATCTCCTCGCGCCAGGCGACCACCTTCTCGCCCACCCTGGGCCAGAGCAGCGACTCGAGCCACTCCCTGTCCTCGGGCGAGGCGAACACCCTCTCCCCCACCTTCGAGCGGTCGACCCTGCCGTCGGCGATCACGTCCTCGCCGAGGCGTGCGGCCACCTCGTCGCGTAGCTCTGAGCCCGAGAGCAGCTCGTGCACCACGTCGTCGGTGGAGAGCACGACCGCGCCCAGCTCCGCGAGCGCCTTGAGGGCGGTCGACTTGCCCGCTCCGAGGCCGCCGGTGAGACCGACGAAGGGGACCCGCGCCGCAGCGGGCGCCGCCACCTAGGGGGTGGAGTCGCCGTCGCCGGCGTCGGGCTCGCCGCCGGCCTCTTCGGCGGGCGGCTCGGCAGCAGGCGCATCGTCGCCGCCATCCGGCGCGGAGGGCGACTCCTCGCCCTCCTCGGTGCCCGAGTCGGCCTCGGCGGCCGCCTCGGTGTCGTCCGGGGCCGGAGCCTCGGCAGCAGGGGCCTCGTCGGCAGGCGAGCGTCGGCCGCGGGAGCATCGTCGGCGGGCGGAGCGTCGTCGGCGGCCTCGCGCTCGGCCGTCTGTGCCTCGACCGTGGCGCGCAGGCTGCCGAGGCCGCTCACGTCGGGGCCGGCGAAGACGTCGTCGGACAGGCCGAGGTCGCGGACCTCGCCGAGGTCGGGACCGCCGCCGCTGGGGACGGTGCCGGGCGGGGGCTCGTTGCCGGCCACGCGCTTGACGCTCAGCGAGAGCCGGCGGCGCTCGGAGTCGATCTCGAGGATCTTGACCTTGACCTCGTCGCCGGGCTCGACCACCTCGCGCGGGTTCTCGACGTGGTGGTGGGCCAGCTCGGAGATGTGCACGAGGCCCTCGACCCCGTCCATGATCTCGACGAATGCGCCGAAGGTCACGACCTTGGTCACGGTGCCCTCGAGCTCGTCATTGAGGTTGTAGGTGTTCACGACCCGCTGCCACGGGTCCTCCTGGGTCTGCTTGAGGCCGAGGGAGATGCGCTGGCGATCGCGGTCGATGTCGAGCACCTTGACCGGCACCGTGTCCCCGATGGAGAGGATCTCCGACGGGTGGTTCACGTGGCTCCAGGAGAGCTCGGAGATGTGGATGAGGCCGTCGATCCCGTCGAGGTCGACGAACGCGCCGAAGTCCACGATGTTGGAGATGGCGCCCTCCACGACCTGACCGGGCTGCAGCCGGTCGAGGATCTGCTGGCGGACCTCCTTGCGCTCCTCCTCGAGGACCGCGCGGCGCGAGAGCACCACGTTGTTGCGGGAGCGGTTGAGCTCGATCACCTTGCACTCGATCTTCTGGTGCAGGAACTCGTCGAGGTTCTGGACCCGGCGGATGTCGACGAGCGAGGCGGGCAGGAACCCGCGCACGCCGAGGTCGATGATCAGGCCGCCCTTGACGACCTCGATCACGGTGCCCTCGACGGGCTCGCCGGACTCGGCCGCGCCCTCGATGCGCCGCCACGCCTTCTCGAAGCGGGCGCGCTTCTTGGACAGCAGGAGCCGGCCGTCCTGGTCCTCCTTGGTGAGGACGAGGGCGTCGACCTCCTCGCCCAGCTCCACCTCGTCGGCGGGGTCGACCGACTTGCGGATGGACAGCTCGCCGGAGAGGATGACCCCCTCGCTCTTGTAGCCGATGTCGACGAGGACCTCGTCCTGGTCGATGCGCACGACCTTGCCCGACACAACGTCGCCCTCGTCGAAGGGGACGAGGGTCGCGTCGTAGTTGGGGACGATCTGGCCGTCGACCTCGATGAGGAGGCCGTCGGAGCCCTCGACGGGCTTGGGAGGTGTCAGCGTCGCTGCGTCGTTCACGCGACCGCACAGCCTAGCGCCCGCGAGCCCCAGGTACCCTGCGCTCTGAATGCCTGTCCGCGCGACAAAGCGAGGCCAAGCCCGCACGCCGCTCTCGGGCAGCTACGACGCGATCATCTGCGGCGCCTCGTTCGCCGGGCTCGCGGTGGCCCGCGAGCTGGCCGGCGCCCGCCGCGCCGACGGCTCCCCGGCGCGCGTGCTGATGATCGACCGCTACGAGATCGGCGAGCGCCAGACATCGGCGTGCGGGATACCCACGGTCTGGCTGGAGGCCATGGACCTCATGGAGGCCCACCTGCAGACCTTCCACGAGCTGGTGGTCAACACCCCGCGCGGGTCCAGCCGCTGGCCGCTGCCCTTCTCCTTCTCCACCTTCGACTACCGCCGGCTGTGCGATCTGATGTTCGACCGCTCCGACTGCGCGTTCGAGACGGCGAAGGTGAGCGGGCGCACGGGAGAGGTGGTGCACACCGACCGCGGGGACGTGTCCGCGCCGCTGATCGTGGACTGCCTGGGCTGGCGGCGCATGCTGGCCGCAGACGGCGGCTTCCAGCCCCCGGACGCACCGCTCTCGCGCGGGCTGGAGGTGCACCCCGGCGGCGCCGACGACGACCTCACGATCTGGATCGACAAGCGCTACGTGCCCGCGGGCTACGGATGGAGCTTCCCGGCGCGCGACGAGCTGCGCATCGGCGTCGGCTCCTTCGACCCCCGCTTCCACGTGAAGGAGCCCACGGTGAGGCTCACCGAGGACCTCGGCTCGGCCCCCGAGGGCTACCAGGGCAACTGGATCCCCCACCAGCTGCGCCCGGCCACCGAGGAGTGCGTCTTCTTCGCCGGCGACTCGGCGGGCCACTGCCTGCCGCTCACGGCGGAGGGCATCCGCACCGCGTTCTACTTCGGGATCGCCTGCGGGCGCGAGCTTCGCGCGGTGATCGCCGGCGAGCGTTCGCGGGACGAGGCCCTGCGCCGCTACACGCGCTTCCACGACTCCCACGAGTGGAAGTTCCGCTGGCTGCTGCGCGCCCAGCGGCTGGTGCCGCGCCTGCGCCCCCGGGCGCTGCGGGCCGTCGTGTCCGCGATGACGAACCGCCGCCTGGTCGACTGGTCCTTCGAGCACTACCTGCGCATCGCGCCGCCGGACCTCGTGTCGGCCGCGCCCGCTCCGCCGCCGGTGCGGCGGCAGCGGAGCCCGGAGGGCGTCGCGGTCTGAGTCTCGCTGCGGTGCTCGCCGGATCACCGATCCGGCTGCGCTCCTCGCGCTAGCCCTAGGCCACCTTCTCGAGCGGCGGCAGGCCGAACTCGGCCCGGAACTCGTCCGTCTCGTGCGCGTGTGGAAAGTCCTGCTCGGGCTCAGGCACGCCGAGGATGCCGCAGATCTCGGGCCAGCCGGACACGCCGAGCTCGAACTCCACGAGACGGTCGGACGGGATCTCCTCGCGCAGCATCTCGATGCGCCGCTCGTAGATCCCCCGCACGACGTCGATGTTCTCCTCGAAGTCCTCGAAGTGGCCGTCCAGGTCGCGCTGCCAGACCACCGTGCCGATCACCTCCCACAGCTGCGGCGAGGGCGCCGGGCGGTTCGCGTCCTGCTTGAGCTCGCCCCGCATCGCCGTCTTGCGGATGTCGTAGATCGTGTTCTTCATGCTCCGGTACCAGCCGTCGAAGTCGCGGTAGTTGAGCAGCACCGGCGCGTCGGGATACGCATCGATCAGCTCGCGCCAGAACGTGCAGCCGGGCCAGTCGATCGTCGCGTCGAAGCCGTCGAACATCGCATCGAAGTCAACCTCGCCCTTGATCGTCGCGTCGTGCCACGGGCCGACCTTGTCCGGGTTGCGAATCAGGTCGATCATGTGAAAGCACTGCCCGGCGCCGAGATCCTCGTACGCCTGCTTGATCGACATCGTTCCGCTGCGGCCGAAGCCGACTCCGATCATCTTCACTGAGAACTCCTTCCGAGGGTGACGGGCCTGTACCCGCGGCGGGGACCCTAGCTAGAAGCCGCGGCGCTCGCGGTCCGGCCGGGTGGCGAAGCCTGCGTTGGAGCGCGAGCGCTGCCACAGGCCGAGGAGCCACAGCAGAGCCAGGCCGAGCGCGATCCCGGAGGCGAGGGCCGCATCGGCCAGGTCGACGGCGCCGATGGCGGCGACCCCGAAGTAGACCACCGAGAGAGCCCCGCACAGCGCGAGCACGGCGGCGGCCGCCGTCCTCAGCCGCTCGTTCCTGTCGGACCTGCGACGCCCCGGATCGGGCGACCGGCGGTCGCCTGCCGACCGGCTCCTCACGCGGCATATCGTCGTAGTCGATCTGGGCCACGGGAGTCTCCCCTTCTTCGTGCGTCTTGGCACGTAGATGCTAGTACGGCGGCCGGCGTCCCGCTACTCGCGAACGATGAGAAAGGTGCCCGACGCCAGCAGGGCGATCCCGATCACCCGTTGCAGGGTGAGCCCCCTCTCGGGCAGCCCGAGCAGCCCGGCCCGGTCGACGATCACCGACATCGTGAGCTGCCCGGCGATGGTGGCCGCGGTGACCCCGCCCGCCCCCAGCTCGCGAACCGTCAGCAGCACGGTGGTCACGTAGGCGGCCCCCAGAAGCCCGCCCGTGAGGTAGTACCAGCGCAGGTCCAGCGCGGCCCCCACCTCGCCGAAGCCGCCGCCGGCCACCACCGTGATGGTCATCAGCAGGGCCAGGCCGATCGCAAAGGACACCGAGGCCGCGGCGAAGGTGCCCACCGTCCTGCCGAGGGTGGAGTTGATCGGGGCCTGGAGCGCCACGAGCCCGCCGGCGACCACCGTCGCGATCACCGGCAGCCACTTCATTTCGCCTCCAGCCAGTTGACGCCCGAGGCCACGTCCACCTCGAGCGGGGGATCCATCTCGAATGCGCCCGCCATCTCGCGCTCAACGATCTCAGAGGCCTCGGCCACCTCGGACTCGGGCCCCTCGAAGAGCAGCTCGTCGTGGATCTGCAGGACCAGGCGCGTGGCGAGGCCCGCGTCGCGCAGCCCCGAGCGGCAGCGCACCATCGCGACCTTGATGATGTCCGCGGCCGTGCCCTGGATGACCATGTTCACCGCCAGCCGCTCGCCCAGCAGACGGGTCTGGCGCTGGCGCGCCCGCAGCTCGGGGATCCGGCGGATGCGCCCGAACGCCGTGGCCACGAAGCCCTCGTCCGTGGCGCGGCGCACGGTCTCGTCGATGAAGGCCTTGACCGCCGGGAAGCGCTCCAGGTAGCGGTCGATGAACGCCCCCGCCTCCTCCTGGGGGATCTGCAGCCGGTCCGCCAGTCCGTAGGCCGAGAGCCCGTAGACGATGCCGTAGTTGACCATCTTGGCCTTCGATCGGGTTCCGGGATCCGCCTTTCCTCCGAGGATCTGCTCCGCGGTGGCGGTGTGCACGTCCTCGCCGCGGCGGAAGATCTCCTTGAGCACGTCCTCCCCGGCGATGTGGGCCAGCAGCCGCAGCTCGACCTGCGAGTAGTCGGCCGAGATCAGCCGGCAGCCCTCCTCGGCCACGAAGCAGGCGCGGATCTCGCGCCCGCGCTCGGTGCGGATCGGGATGTTCTGCAGGTTGGGATCGGTGCTCGACAGGCGCCCGGTGGCGGCGGTGGTCTGGTTGAAGGTGGTCCGCAGCCGCCCGTCGGCGTCCACCAGCGACGGGAAGGCGTCGAGGTAGGTCGAGGCGAGCTTGGTGAGCTCGCGCCACTCCTCGATCTTGGGGATGATCTCGTGCTCGGAGCGGATCGCCTGGAGCACGCGGGCGTCGGTGGAGAACCCGGTCTTGCCGCGCCGCTTGCGCGACAGCCCGAGCTTCTCGAACAGGATCGGCGCGAGCTGCTGGGGCGAGCCGATCGTGAACTCCTCCCCGGCGAGATCCCAGATCTCGCGCTCCAGCGCCGCGGCCTCCTCCTTGACCCGCGCGGCGATCGTCCGGACCTGCGCGGTGTCGAGGCGCACGCCGGCACGCTCCATCTCCACCAGCACGTCGACGAGGGGGAGCTCCACCTCCTCCAGGAGCCGGACGAGGTCGAGCTCCTCGAGGATCGCGCGCTGGCGCTCGGCCAGGCCGCGGATGAAGACCGCCCTCTGGGCCAGGGTGACGCCGCCGTCGTCGGCGGGCGTGTCGCCCTCCACCCGGGCGCCGAGGCCGACCTCCTCGGCCAGGTCCTCGAGCGGATAGCCGCGCCGGGCCGGGTCGACGAGGTAGGCCGCCACCTCGGTGTCGTGCGCCAGCGGGGGAGCCACCGCGGGGTCCTCGCCGGCCGCGAGCGCCTTCCAGTCGTGGGCGGTGACCGGTCGGTCCCCCCAGCCCCGCAGCAGCTCCTCGAGCCCGCCGGGGGCCTCGCCCGCGAGCACGTCGGCGCCCGCGTAGGCGGCGAAGCGCAGCGGTCCGGTCTCGGCCAGGCCGGGCAGCTGGCCCTCGGCCACGGCCGGCCGCTCGGCCACGAGCGCGGCGAAGCCCTCGCCGCCGAGGTCGCGCAGGCCGGCGGGGGTCGCGGGACTCAGCCGCGCCTGCACCTCCGACGACGGCGCGGCGCGGGGGGCCGCCGCGTCCTCGGAGCCCAGCGCCTCCTCCAGGCGCCGCAGCGGGTCGCGCAGCTCGAACTCGCGAAAGGTCTCGCGCAGGCGCGTGCGGTCGGGCTCGCGCAGGATCGAGCCGTCGAGGTCGAGGTCGATCGGGACGTCGCGGATGGAGGTGGCGAGATCACGCGAGATGCGCGCGTCGTCGGCGTGGTTGAGGAGGTTCTCCTTGCGCTTGGCGCCGGAGATGTCGTCCACGCTCGTGAGCACGGTCTCGAGGTCGCCGAAGCGCTGGAGCAGCTGCGCGGCCGTCTTGTCGCCGATCCCGGGGACGCCCGGGATGTTGTCCGAGGTGTCGCCCTTGAGGCCGTAGAAGTCGGGTATCGACTCCGGCGGGATCCCGTAGCGGTCCACCACCGCCTCGCGGTCGTAGATCTTGGTGTCGGTGATCCCCCGCCCCGTGGCCATGACCCGTACGCCGGGCTCCACGAGCTGGAAGGTGTCGCGGTCGCCGGTCACGACCATCACCTCCAGGCCCTGATCCCTCGCCCGGCGGGCCAGGGTGGCGATCACGTCGTCGGCCTCGTAGCCGGGCACCTTCACGTTGGCGTAGCCGAAGGCGTCCACCAGCGGCTCCATGTGGGGCCACTGCTCCTTCAGCAGGTCGGGGCGGGTCTTCCGCCCGGCCTTGTACTCCGAGTAGGTCTGCTCGCGGCCCGACATGCCCGCGTCCCAGGCCACGATCGTGGGCCGCTGCCCGTACTCGGTCATGAGCTTCACCAGCATCGAGGCGAAGCCGAAGATCGCGTTGGTGGGGAACCCGCGGGAGGTGGAGATCGTCTCCGGGAGAGCGAAGAACGCGCGGTACACGAGGCTGTTGCCGTCGATGAGGAAGAGCTCGCGGGGGGCGTCGCCGGACACGTGACCATCCTACGAAGGCGCCGGAGTACTGTTCTCGCCGATGGGCACTCCCAGCGCTCAATTCTCCCTCACACTGCGGGTCGAGCTTCCCCGCGGCTCGGGCACGCTGGGGAAGGTGACCCAGGCGATCGGGCGGGTCGGCGGGGCCATCGTGGCGGTCGACACCGTGGAGGCCGGCGGCACCGGGAGCCTGCGCGAGATCACCATCGACTGCGAGAGCCAGGACCACCGCGGGCGGGTGATCAAGGCCGTGCAGTCGGTGCGCGAGGCCACGCTGGTGGAGACCACCGACCGCACGTTCGAGCTGCACCGGCGCGGGAAGATCTACACGGGCCTCGCCGCCCCGGTGAAGACGCGCGCGGACCTCTCCATGGCCTACACGCCGGGCGTGGCGCGGGTGTGCACCGCGATCGCCGAGAACCGCCAGAAGGCCTTCAAGTACACGATCAAGGCCAACACCGTGGCCGTGGTCACCGACGGGACCGCCGTGCTCGGCCTGGGCGACATCGGCCCTGAGGCGGCCATGCCGGTGATGGAGGGCAAGGCGATGCTCTTCAAGGAGTTCGGCGACGTGGACGCCTTCCCGATCGCCCTCGACACCAAGGACCCGGACCGGATCGTCGAGGCCGTGCGGCTGATGGCCCCGACCTTCGGCGGGATCAACCTCGAGGACATCTCCTCGCCCCGCTGCTTCGAGATCGAGCAGCGCCTGGTGGCTGAGCTCGACATCCCGGTCTTCCACGACGACCAGCACGGCACGGCGATCGTGGTTCTCGCCGCCCTGATCAACGCGTGCCGGCTCACCGGGCGCCGGCTCGAGGACCTGTCGGTGGCCATGGTGGGCGCGGGCGCCGCGGGCGTGGCCGTGGCCAAGATCCTGATGAACTCCGGTATCGCGAGGATCGTGGCCTGCGACCGCTACGGCGCGATCAACAAGAGCCGCCACGACTACGAGTCCGGCTCGATGAACGCCCCGAAGGTGTGGCTGGCCGAGAACACCAACGCCGAGGGTCGCTCGGGCTCGCCCGCCGACGTGCTGGAGGGCGCCGACCTCTTCATCGGCCTCTCGGGCCCCGGGATCATCGCCGCCCACGACCTCCAGCGCATGAACACCGACCCGTTCGTGTTCGCGATGGCCAACCCCAACCCCGAGGTGCGTCCCGAGGACGCGGAGCCGCACGTACGGGTGATGGCCACGGGGCGCTCGGACTACCCCAACCAGATCAACAACGTGCTCGCCTTCCCCGGGATCTTCAGGGGGGCGCTGGACGTGCGGGCCCAGGCCATCACCGAGGAGATGAAGCTGGCCGCGGCCCGCGGGATCGCCGCCACGGTGGCCGACGACGAGCTGGCCGAGGACTACATCATCCCCAGCGTGTTCAACCGGGACGTGAGCCCGGCGGTGGCGCGGGCCGTAGCCGAAGAGGCGGAGCGCGCCGGCGCTACGCGCGAGAACACGGCGGAGACCGCCGAGTTCTCGCTCCCAGTCAGCTGAGGAGGGCACACAGATGAAGGTCACCGTGACCGGAGCCACAGGCACACTCGGTTCGGCGCTCGTCGCCGAGCTGCTCGAACGCGGGGACGAGGTGACCGTGCTCTCTCGCAACCCGGGCACCGCGCGCGAGAAGCTCGGGGCCGTGACCGCGGTCGAGTGGGCCGATCCCAAGGCCGACCCTCCCCCGCCCGATGCCCTCCGCGGCCGCGACGCCGTGGTCCACCTGCTCGGCGAGCCGGTGGCCCAGCGCTGGTCCGACTCCGCCAAGAACGAGATCCGCGAGTCCCGCGTGCTCGCCACCCGCAACCTCGTGGCCGGCATCGCCGAGCTGGTGGAAGGCGACCGGCCGGCCGCACTCGTGTCCCAGTCCGCCACGGGCTACTACGGCCCGCGAGGCGACGAGCGCGTGGACGAGTCGGCCCCCGCGGGCGGCGACTTCCTCGCCGAGGTCTGCGTGGCCTGGGAGGCCGAGGCGCACCACGCCGAGGACCTCGGGCTGCGCGTGGCCATCACGCGCACCGGCGTGGTGATGGCCGAGGACGGCGGCGCCCTCGAGAAGATGCTGCCCCCGTTCAAGCTCGGCGCGGGCGGGCCCGTGGCGGGGGGCAGGCAGTACGTGCCGTGGATACACACCGACGACGTGGTCGGCGCGCTCGCCTTCTGCCTCGACACCCCGGGCGCGAGCGGACCGCTCAACCTCGCCGCCCCCGAGCCCGTGACCAACAAGGAGCTCTCCAAGGCGCTGGGGCGGGTGCTCGGGCGGCCCGCGGTGGCGCCCGTGCCCGGCCTCGCGGTGAAGCTCCTCTACGGCGAGATGGCGTCGATCGTGACCACCGGCGTGCGGGCGGTGCCCGCTCGCCTGCTGGAGCTGGGGTACGAGTTCCGCCGCGCCGATCTCGAGGACGCGCTGCGGGCGGCGACGGGGCGGTAGCGGCTGCCGGGGGACGACCGCAGCGGGCGCCGCCCGGGCCGGTTCGAGACGCTCGGGGCGTGGCTGGGTGTGTGGACGCCACCCAAGGGGGTCGACGTGCCCCCGGTTCCGTGGCGCAGGATCGCGATCCTCGGGGGGACCGCGCTGCTGGTTGGTGCCGCGGTGCTCGCGGTGGCCGGCCCGGCGATCGACCGGGGTAAGAAGGAGTCCGCCGCCCGGGAGGAGAAGCGGGAGGCCGCACGGCAGGACGCGAAGCGAAGGCTGCTCGCCGAGCAGGGCCGCCTGCACCGGGGATCGGCCCCCCGGCCGCGGAGCCCGGTCGCCGCTGAGCCCGCGACGCGAGCGCATGGCGCGCCGGGCTCTCGTCGGGTCGCTCGAGGCCGACATCGCCGGCGATGCGCGCCGCCGCGCGCGCGCCGGGAAGCTGAAGGGCCCGATCCTGGCGGTCGAGTGCCAGATCGAGCCGCCCTCGCAGCGCTACATCGAGGCCGACCTCACCCGCAGCGCGGCGGACTACGACTGCCTGGCCATCAGGCGCCGTGACGAGCAGGGACGGTTCCTGGTGGGCCACCCGTTTCGCGCGCGGGTGGCCTACCGGCGCTACGCGTACACCTGGCGCAGGGTGTGCCTGCCGCCCGGGGAGGGCGCGCTCAGGCTTGCGTGCTAGGCGACTCGCGCTCGGCGCGCGCCTCGGCGACCGTCTTGTCGCCGCGGCCGAACGGACCCTGGACCTTCCAGCGCGAGTCCGTCTTCGCCGGCCAGACCAGCCACACGACCACTCCGATGACGTTGAGGAGGAGTCCGCTGGCGAGGCCCAGCTTCTCGCCGTAGCCCTTGCGGTCGGACAGGTACGAGGCGACGATCGCCGACGCGAGCCATGCGAAGGTGAGGTACAGCGCCTTCGCCCCGATGAGCGCGATCACCGTCATGTGCCCAAGTATGCCTTCTGGACCTCGGGGTTCTTCAGGAGGGCGTCACAGGAGTCACTGAGGGCGACGCTGCCGGTCTCCAGCACGTAGCCGCGCGCCGAGACGTCCAGTGCATAGCTGGCGTTCTGCTCCACCAGCAGGATCGTGGTGCCCTGCTTGTTGATCTCGACGATCGTCTCGTAGATGCGCTCCACCAGCACGGGAGCGATGCCCATCGAGGGCTCGTCGAGCAAGAGCAGCTTCGGATCGGCCATGAGGGCCCTTCCGATGGCCAGCATCTGCTGCTCGCCGCCCGACATCGTCCCGGCCTTCTGGCGCTGGCGCTCATGGAGGCGGGGAAAGAGCTCGTACACCCGGTCGACGTCCTCGGCGATCCGCTCGTCACGGCGCAGGTAGGCACCCAGCTCGAGGTTCTCCTTGACGGACATTCGCTGGAAGCAGTGGCGGCCCTCGGGAGACTGCGCGATGCCGCGCCGGGTGATGTCCTGCGGAGGGGTCTCGCCGATCTCGCGGCCGTCGAACTTGATCGAGCCCTCCCGCGGAGGCGTCAGACCCGAGATCGAGCGCAGGGTGGTCGACTTGCCCGCACCGTTGGAGCCGACGAGCGTCACGATCTCCCCTTCGTCGACCTCGAGCGAGACACCTTTCAGCGCTTCGATGTTCCCGTAGAAGGTGTGGACCTCCTTGAGCTCGAGAAGCGCCATCTCAGGCCTTCGTCCCCAGGTATGCCTCGACGACCCGCGGGTTGTTGCGGACCTCCGTGGGCTCGCCCTCGGCGATCTTCTCGCCGTGGTCGAGGACGGTGATGTGCTCCGAGACGTCCATCACGACCTTCATGTCGTGCTCGATCAGCAGGATCGACAGGCCGCGCTCGTCGCGCAGCTTGCGCATGAAGTCGGTCAGCCGGGCCGACTCCTGCGGGTTCATGCCGGCCGTGGGCTCGTCGAGCAGCAGCAGCTTGGGGTCCGAGGCCAGCGCGCGCGCGATCTCGAGCCGCCGCTGGTCGCCGTAGGAGAGGTTGATCGAGATCTCCTCGAACACGTTCTCCTTCAGGCCGACGTAGGCGAGCATCTCGCGGCCCTTCTCCCGGGCCTTGCGCTCCTCCTTGCCGACCCACGGCGGCCGGAAGATCGAGCCGAAGAGGCCGGCCTTCGTGTGCGAATGCTGGCTGACCATCACGTTCTCGAGCGCGGACATCGTGGCGAAGAGCCTGATGTTCTGGAACGTCCGGGCCATGCCCCGTGAGGTGATGATGTCGGGCCGCTTGCCGGTCACGTCCTTGCCGTCGAAGGAGATCGTCCCGACGGTCGGCTTGTAGAGCCCGGTGAGCATGTTGAAGAAGGTGGTCTTGCCGGCCCCGTTGGGGCCGATGATCGAGACGATGGACTTGTGCGGGACGGAGAACGACACGTCCTCGACCGCGACGAGCCCCCCGAACACCTTCGAGACCGAGACGGCCTCGAGCAGCGTGCCGTTGCCCTCCGACTCAGTCATGCGCGGGCCTCGTAGAGCGTCTCGTCGGCGCCCGATGCCCTCGGTCAGCTCCATCTTTCGCCGCCGTTCGGGTATCAGCCCCTCCGGTCTCAGCACCATCATCAGCACCAGAAGGAAGCCGAAGATGCCGAACGAGAGCTGGGTGAGGTCGAAGTCGAGCCCGACCTTCGACGGCACGTCGTTGAGCACGTCCGGGATGAGGCGCGTGTTGATGAACGACAGCAGCACCGCTCCGAGCACCACTCCCCAGATGCTGCCCAGCCCGCCCAGAATGACCATCGCCAGGATGAAGATCGAGAACGCGAACGCGAACTGGTCGGCGTTCACGGTGTTGAGGTACGAACCGAGGAAGGCGCCGGAGATTCCACCGAAAGCCGCCCCCACCCCGTAGGCCATCAGCTTCGTCCTCACCAGCGGGATGCCCATGCTGGCTGCGGCCACCTCGTCCTCGCGCAGCGCGATCCATGCCCGGCCGAGCCGCGAGTCGCGCAGACGGAAGCTCACGAACAGCGCGACCAGCACCATTCCCAGCGCGGTCCAGTACCACGGCCTGAGGTCGAGCGAAGTGAACGGCTCGACAAACGGGAGATCGACCTTGTCCACCGGGGAGATCCCCTGTCGACCGGCCGTGAGCGTGTAATCGCCGATCTTCACGTCGTCGCCGTTGATCGCGATCCGGCCGATGATCTCTCCGAACGCCAACGTGACGATCGCGATGTAGTCGCCCCGCAGCCGCAGCGTCGGGAGGCCGATGATCACGCCGGCCAGGGCCGCGAGGATGATCGCCACCACCAGCACGAGCAGGAAGTTCAGGTGGATCCCCGGCAGGTTCGAAGCGAAGCCCGAGACCGCGACGTGGATTCCCTCGCCCCCGTTCGCGTTGAAGAAGAATCCCGACGCGAACCAGCCCATGGTGTAGGCCCCAATCGCGAAGAACGCGACGTAGCCCAGGTCGAGCAGCCCCGCGAAGCCCACGACGATGTTGAGCCCCAGGGCCATCACGACGTAGGCCAGGGCGGTCACGCAGTCGTCCATGAACGGGCTGCCGCTGTCGTACAGGAAGGGCAGCAGCGCGACGGCCACGAACAGGAGGCCGACAGCGACGCGACCGACGTTCTTCGATGAGCGGGCGGCCGCGAGCGAGCTCATCCGGCTTCCCTCGTCTCCTCCCCGAGCAGGCCCTGGGGCCGGAAGACCATGATCAGCACGAGGTAGGCGAACACGATCGCCGGCGTCCACTGGCTGCCGATGCGGTTGTCGGAGAGCTGCTGGATCACGCCGATGATCACGCCTCCGAGCACGGCTCCCTGCAGGTTGCCGATGCCTCCCATGACGGCCGCCGTGAAGGCGATCAGGCCCGCGGTGAAGCCCTGGAAGTACCAGACCGTGGTCTGGTAGAGCGCATAGATCAGGCCCGCGGCGCCCGCCATGAGGCCACCCAGAAGGAACGTGAACGAGATCGTGGTGTCCACGTTGATGCCCATCAGCCTGGCCGCCTCCGGATCCTGCGCGGTGGCGCGCATGGCCTTGCCGATCCGGCTGGTGCTCACGAACCAGACGAGCAGGAGGAGCAGCGGCACCGTGACAGCGATCGCCAGCACGTCGCCGTTGGTGACCGAGATCCCGAGGATGTCCACGAACTGCTTCTGCGACTCGATCAGGTCCGGCACCCCCTGCGGCGCGCCGCCGAGCCACAGCAGACCCACGTTCTGCAGGATGAACGAGAACCCGACGGCCGTGATCAGCGGCGCGAGCTTGGGAGCGTCGCGTAGCGGCCTGTAGCCGACCCGCTCGATCATGGCGTTGAGCGAGCCCGACGCGACCATGCAGACGATCAGGGTGAGCGAACAGCCCCAGGATCAGGCCGATGGCGCCGGTGGCGGCCGTCAAGCCGAGCGTGCCGAACAGGCCGGCCGACACGAACGATCCGATCATGAAGACCTCGCCGTGGGCGAAGTTGATCAGCTCCACGATCCCGTAGACGAGCGTGTAGCCGAGCGCGACGAGCGCCCAGATCGCTCCGTTCGAGAGGCCGTCCAGGAGGTTGTTGCCCAGCTGCGAGAGGTTCCCCTCGGTGCTGAACTTGAGGAACTCCTTGGACTGCCATCCCAGCAGGTCCCCCATCGCGAAGAGGACGGGCAGGAAGAGCAGGGCGGCGATCAGGCCGTAGCGCGAGAGGAGATCCCGAGCGCGGTCCAATCCCCGGGGGCGCGCCGGTCCGACCGTGGCCGATGCCGCTTCCAAGCTAGTGCATCCTCAGATGCCGGAGTTCGGGGCGAGGCCGGGGGGCATGCGTCGCGCCCCCCGGCCGCCTCGTGTTCCTTACTCCCCTAGCGGGTTCCCGTTGGAGTCCTCGGCCACCTTGACCGTCTCCTCGAACTTCAGCTCGCCGCCCTCGACGCGGTAGCGGCCGAACTGGTTGATGGTCACGTCGCCGTCCTTGTCGATGTCGTACGTGCCGAGGACGCTCTTCTTGTCCTTGATCTTGTAGACCTCGTCGATCACGGCCTGGCGGTCGTTGGCCTTGTCGCCGGCGTTCTCCATCGCGGTGAGGAGGATGTCCATCGCCTCGTAGCCGTAGATCGCGTAGGGCTCCGGCGACTTGTCGCCGTAGGCCTTCTCGTAGTCCTTGAAGAACTTCTGGCCCTCGGCCGGGTAGTCCTTCGGGTCGATCGTGGCCACCGTGATGTAGGTCTGCTTCGCGGCCGCGTCGGAGATCCCCTCCGTGAACTCCGTCTCGGCGACGCCGTCGGGGCCGAACAGCTTGGCGTCGGGCAGCGTGGCGGCGAGGTCCTTCCACAGCTGGATGCCGCCGTTGGTGTAGATCCCGCCGAAGAACACGGCGTCGGCACCCGACGACTTGATCTTCTCGGCCACCGCGCGGTAGTTCGGGGCCTTCGGGTCGATGCCCTCGTTGGCGAGGACCTCGATGCCCTCCCGCTCAGCAGCGTCCCCGGTGGTCTTGGCCACGCCGGTGCCGTAGACCTCCTTGTCGTTGAGGATGTACAGCTTCTTGACGCCGAGCTCCTTCTGCCAGTCGGCCTGCGCTGCGCCCTGGATGTGGTCCGCGGGCACGGCACGCGCGAAGGTGCGCTGGCCGGTCGTGTAGTACTTCTCGGGCGCGCCCTTGTCGTCCTCGCCGGCGTCCTTCGTCAGCTCGAGCGCCGTGTTGGACGGGCTGATCTGCATGATCCCCGCCTCGTTGAGGATCGGGAGGGAGATCGCGGTGGCGCCGGAGTTGAACTCTCCGAGGTAGCCGATGGTGGTGTCGTCCTGAGCCGCCTTGCGGGCGTTGGCCGAGGTGGCACCCGGCTCCCATTGGCCGGCCTGGGCGGTGGAGTCGTCGAGCGACTCGTACTTGATCGTGAACTTCCCGATCTTGCCGCCGCGCTGCTTCAGCGCGAGCTTCTCGCCCTTGACCACGTCCTCCGACTGCGCGCGGCCCGGGCCCTGGAACGGCAGGCTCGAATAGACCGTGAGCGTGTTGCCGGAGACGGCTCCGCCGCCACCGCCACCACCGCCGTCGTCGTCGTCACCGCACGCCGTCGCTCCCAGCGACAAAGCGGCGAGCAGGCATGTGAGCAGCGCCATCCACCGAACTCTCAAAGCAATTCCCTCCTAGAAGAATTAGTGCAACTGCGCGCATACTAAAGGGAAATGGACATGCAGGCGCAGCGGTCATTTTGCAGGTGGCGGATCGAGGCTCGATGAGGGTCGGAGTTCTCACAGGGGGCGGCGACTGCCCGGGGCTCAACGCCGCGATCCGCGCGATCGTGCGCAAGGGGATCGACCACTACGGGCACGCGATCGTCGGCTTCCGTGACGGCTGGCGCGGACCGCTGGAGAACGACGGCTCGGAGCTCACGATCGAGTCGACCCGCGGCATCCTGCCCCGCGGCGGCACCATCCTGGGCACCTCGCGCACCAACCCCTTCAAGCGCGAGGACGGCCCCGCGCGGATTCGCGAGACCATCGAGAGCCTGCACCTCGGCGCCCTCATCGCGATCGGGGGCGAGGACACCCTGGGAGCCGCGGCTCGCCTGCATGACGAGGCCGGGCTTCCGGTGATCGGCGTGCCGAAGACGATCGACAACGACCTCGGGGCGACCGACCTCACGTTCGGCTTCGACACCGCCGTGCACGTGGCGACCGAGGCCATCGATCGCCTCCACACGACGGCCGAGAGCCACAACCGCATCCTGGTCGTGGAGGTGATGGGCCGCCACGCCGGCTGGATCGCGCTGCACTCCGGCCTCGCCGGCGGGGCCGACGCCATCCTCGTGCCCGAGCGGCCGTTCGACGTGGACGAGGTCTGCCGGCACATCCGCCGCCGCCACTCGCGCGGCCGCTACTTCTCGATCGTGGTCGTGGCCGAGGGAGCGATCCCGCTCGAGGGCACGATGGAGACCGTGAGCGCGGACGAGGACGAGTTCGGCCACGCCCGCCTCGGCGGGATCGGCCAGCGACTCGGCCCGGAGATCGAGCGGCGCACCGGCTTCGAGACCCGCGTCACGGTGCTGGGACACGTGCAGCGGGGCGGCACCCCGACGGCCTTCGACCGCGTGCTGGCCACCCGCCTGGGCGTGGCGGCGATCGACGCCGTCGAGGAGGGCCGGTGGGGCTGCATGCCCGCGCTGCACGGCACGCGGATCGAGCTGGTGCCGATGCGCGACGCCGTCGCGGAGCTGCAGGCTGGTGCCCGAGGAGGACTTCGCGGTGGCGGAGGTGTTCTTCGGGTAGGGCTCAGCGCTCGCCGGGCGCTGAGGGCTGGCCCTTCATGAACTTCTCCACGAAGGGCAGCGCGATGTGAACGGCCGCGGCGGTCACCGTGATGATCGCCACGAAGATGAAGGCGTCGAACGCCTTCACGCCAAGGGCCCACGCGACGATCCAGACCACGAGCCCGAAGGTGAAGGTGACCAGCACGATCATCGGCCGGCCCTCGCTCGCACCTTGGTGACCGCGTTGAAGGCGGCGGTCATCGCCTTCTCGGCTCCGCTGTTCTGCGGGGGGAGCATGCCGATGGCGCGGGCGAAGGCGGCGCCGTCGTAGTAGCCGGTGTTGCGGGAGATCTTGCCCTCGTCGTCGATCTCGAGGCAGTCGAAGCCGCGGATCTCCACACGCTTGCCCGTCGGCTCGATGCCCTGGAACGGCGCGCCGCTGAAGGTGCCCTCCATGCGGTACTCCACGGCCGCGGTCTCGTGGTCGGCGAACAGGCGCGTGACCGTCATCGTGCCATCGGGCATGGCGGCGAAGATCTCCGTGAAGAGCCGGCGCACCTCGTCCGGTCCCCGGAAGACGCCGAGGGGCACGACGTCGTCGATGCCGTCGGGGCGCATGTGCGCCGGCGATGGCGGCGGGGTCACGGGCGGCGATGGCGTCGAAGTAGCTCTGCGCCGCGGCCTCGACGGCCTTCACACGGGCCGACTTGCGCGGCTTGGCCGGCTTCTTCGCCGCCTCCTTGGGCTTCTCGGTCTTCGTCTCGGCCATCGGAACGGGAAACCTACCGCAGCGCCTCGGCCAGTTCGCCCACGAGCGCTGCCACCGCGGCGGCGCCCCCCTCGCCCGTCGCGCGCACCACCCGGCTGCCGACGATCACGCCGTCTGCCAGCTCGGCCACCGCGCGGGCCTGCTCGCCCGTCGAGATGCCGAAGCCCACGGCCACCGGCAGGTCGGTGGCGCCGCGCACGCGCTGCACGGCGCCGGCGAGCTCGGGCGGGAGCTCGGAGCGCTCGCCCGTGGTACCGGCGAGCGACACGGTGTAGACGAATCCGCGCGCGTCGGCCCCGATCGCGGCCAGACGCTCGTCGGTGGTGGTGGGCGCCACGAGCGGCACGAGCGCCAGCCCCGCCCCGTCGCAGGCGGCCCGCAGCTCGGCGGCCTCGTTCCACGGCAGGTCGGGGACGATGAGCCCGGCGGCCCCCGCGCTCGCGGCCCGCGCGCAGTAGGCGTCCAGCCCGGCGCCGAGGACCACGTTGGCGTAGACCATGAGGATCACCGGGAGCCTGCCGGCCACCGCCTCGCAGACCCCCAGCACGTCGTCGGGGGTGACCCCGGCGGCGAGCGCCTCGGAGCCCGCGGCGTGGATCACCGGCCCATCGGCCAGCGGGTCCGAGTAGGGCACGCCGAGCTCGATGAGGTCCGCGCCGGCGCCGGCCGCCGCTTCGCACGCACGCGCGCGAGGTGTCGACGTCCGGATACCCGCCCATGAGGTAGGGCATGAGCGCGGCCCGGCGGCCGTGCTGCTCCCGCGCCGCGGCGAAGGCCTCGGCTATCAAGGGGGAGGAGTCCGGGCCAGCACTTCGGCGAGATCCTTGTCGCCGCGCCCGGAGAGGATGAGGATGTCGATGCCCGCACCCGGGTTCGCGAAGAGCCACGCCAGCGCGTGCGAGGGCTCGAGCGCGGGGATGATTCCCTCCAGCCGCGCCAGGCGGCGGAACGCCTCGACGGCGTCGTCGTCCTCGACGGCCTCGTAGCGCACTCGGCCCTCGTCGCGCAGCCAGGCGTGCTCGGGTCCCGAGCCCGGGTAGTCGAGCCCGGCCGAGACCGAGTGGGCCTCGAGCACCTGGCCGTGCTCGTCCTGGAGCACGGCGGACATCGCGCCGTGGAGCACTCCGCGGGCGCCCGTGGTGAGCGGCGCGGAGTGGCGCCCGGTCTCGAGGCCCTCGCCCGCGGCCTCGACGCCGATCAGCTCCACGTCGCGCGTCGCGGACGAAGGGCACGAACGCCCCGATGGCGTTCGAGCCCCCACCCACGCAGGCGATCACGCGGTCGGGCAGGCGGCCCTCGGCGGAGAGGATCTGCTCGCGCGACTCGTCGCCGATCGTGCGCTGAAGGTCGCGAACCATCGTCGGATACGGGGCCGGCCCCACCGCCGACCCGATCACGTAGTGCGTGGTGGCCACGTTGGCCACCCAGTCGCGGATCGCCTCGCTCACCGCCTCCTTGAGGGTGCGCGCCCCGACGCTCACCGGGGCCACCTCGGCACCGAGCAGGCCCATCCGGTCCACGTTGGGACGCTGGCGGCGGATGTCCTCCTCACCCATGTAGACCACGCACTCGAGGCCGAGGAGGGCGCACGCTGTCGCGGTGGCCACGCCGTGCTGGCCGGCGCCCGTCTCCGCGATGACCCGCCGCTTGCCCATGCGCCGCGCCAGCAGCGCCTGGCCGAGCGCGTTGTTGACCTTGTGCGCGCCGGTGTGGAGGAGGTCCTCGCGCTTCAGGTAGACGGTTCCGCCCGTGACCTCCGACAGCCGCGGCGCGAGGTAGAGCGGCGTCGGCCGCCCCGCGTAGTCACGCAAGAGGGCGGCGAGCTCCGCCGTGTAGGCCGGGTCGGCGCGAGCCTCGAGCCACGCCGCCTCCAGCTCGTCCAGCGCCGGCACCAGCGTCTCGGGCACGAAGCGCCCCCCGTAGGGGCCGAACTCGCGCTCGCGGCTCTGCGCGGGCTCGGTGGCGCTCACGCCGGCGCCCGTTCGCGGTCCGCGGCGGCGACGCCCGCGAAGAACGCCTCCATCAGCGCGGGGTCCTTGTGTCCCGGCTCGGACTCGGTGCCGCTGGCGGAGTCCACCGCGTAGGGCGCCACGCTCTCGACCGCCCCGCCGACGTTCTCGGGACCGAGGCCACCGGAGAGCACGAGCGGCACCTTTCGGGCATGGACACGGGCGAAGCTCCAGTCGAAGGGCTCTCCCGTGCCCCCGCGCAGGCCCTTGACGTGGGCGTCGAGCATGTGGAGGTCGGTCCGAAAGGCTCCCAGCGCGCGCACCGAGGCGGCGTCGCGCACCCGAACCGCCTTCATCACGCGACACCCCGTGCGCCGAGCGGCCTCCCGGCAGTAGGCCGGGCCCTCGTCACCGTGGAGCTGCAGGATCGAGAGCGAGAAGCGGTCGGCGGACAGCGCCACCTCGTCGAGGGTGGCGTTCACGAACACGCCGACGATCTCGAGCCGCCGCCGCAGCAGCGCGCCTATCTCCTCCGCCGCGTCGGTCGAGCAGGTGCGCGGGCTCTGCGGCCAGAAGATCAGGCCGACCGCCCAGGCGCCGAGATCGGCGGCCAGGCGGGCGTCGGCGGGATCGGTGACCCCGCAGATCTTGACCTTGGTGCTCACGCCACCAATGGTGGCATGCGCCCACGCCCGCTAGGGGGACTCGGGTCCGCCGATCCCCGCGGAGTCGGGGCGCTCCTCCAGCGTCACCGATGCGGTTCGCTTGTCGTCCCCGCGGTAGTACTCGACCTCGATCTCGTCGCCTGGGCTCTTCTGCTCGACGGCGGTGACGAGGTCGTCGGAGCTGGAGATCTCCTCGCCGTCGATGGAGACGATCAGGTCGCCCCCTCGCGGCAGCCCGTCGGCGGTCGTGTCCTCGCCGGCGCGCAGCCCCGCCTCGTCGGCCGGGGACCCGTCGCGCACCTCGGCGATCAGGGCGCCCTCGTCGACGGGCAGCTTCAGCTCCTTGGCCACCTCCTCGTCGACCGTGGTGGCGCTGACGCCGAGGAAGCCGCGGGAGATGTCCTCGCCCTCGCGCAGCTTGGGCAGCAGGTCCTTCGCCGTGTCGATCGGGATCGCGAAGCCGATGCCGACCGATCCCTCGGTTCCGCCGGTCGCGATCTGGGCGTTGATGCCGATCGCGCGGCCCTCGGCGTCCAGGAGCGGCCCGCCGGAGTTGCCGGGGTTGATCGCGGCGTCCGTCTGGATCACGTCGCCGATGGTGAAGTCGTTGGGGGCGTTGATGCGCCGGGCGACCGCCGAGACGATGCCCGTCGTGACCGTGCGGGTGTATCCGAAGGGGTTGCCGATCGCCACCACCGGGTCGCCGACCTTCGCGTCCTTCGACGAGCCGAGCGGCACGACCTGGAGGTTCTTCACCTCGTCCGGATCGACCTTGAGCACGGCCAGGTCGGTCGATGCGTCGCGACCGAGGACCTTGGCGTCGATCAGGTGCGAGCCGTCCTCCTCGAAGCTCACCGAGACCTCGTCGGAGCCCTCGACCACGTGGGCGTTGGTGAGGATCGTGCCGTCCTTGTCGACCACGAATCCCGATCCGGTGGCCGTGCCGTTCTCGCCCGGGAGGCCGAACGGCGCGTCCTGGGTCTCGACCCCGTCGGCGCGGACGAAGACGACGCCCCGGCCCTCCTCGCGGAAGATGTCGGCCACGGTGCGCCCGTCGCCCGACGCGGCCGGACGGGTGAGCGGCGCGGCCTCGCGCACCACCCGGTTGGTCGAGTCCCCGGTGTCGATCACGTCGGTGGCGATGAGCACCGCGCCCAGCACGAGGACGACCAGCCCTCCGAGGACGGCGGCGAGGAAGACGGGAAGGCGCGGGGAGTTGCTCATGGCCGGGAGTGTGGCGGGGCCGGCTTAACCGAACCTAAGGACCGGCGGCCCGGGCGCGGGCCGCCGGGGGGCAGCGCGAGGTAGCCGCGCAGGCGGGCGCGCAGGCCCCGATGGGCGGTGAGCTCTCGCCGCACCGCCCGGCGCTCGCCCCGGGGGGGCGGCTGCGCGCCGGCGGGCGAGTAGCGGCCGTCCCGGAGCCTGGCGACGTAGCGCGCGGCGACCGGGCCCGCGGCGCGCCGGAGCCTGGCCTCGAGCTCGAGCAGCGTGGTCGCCCCGCCAAGGGCCCAGCCGAGGCGCGGCAACGCCCGTTCGAGCTCACGCAGCCCGGCATCCGCCGAGTCCGGCGCGTCCCTCGAGACTCGGCCCGAGCGCCTCATCAGCAGCGCGCCGCCGGCGGCCAGGAGAACCGCGAGAGCGATCGCGGGCAGTGCTCCCACGCCGTCGTCGGAGCTCGAGGCCCCACCGGGCCCGGCGGCCCCGGCCCCGCCCCCGGCGCGGTCACCCAGCGGAGCGTCCCCGTCGGCCGAGGTCGCGTCCCCGTCGTTGGGGATGTTGAGCGGATCGGCCTCCGGGCCGAGCCCGGCCCGGTCGGCGGGAGCGGCGCGAGGGGTGGGATCGAAGGTGACCCAGCCGATGTCCGGGAAGAAGACCTCCACCCAGGAATGGGCGTCGAGGTCGGTGACCACGAACTCGCCCTCGGCCCGGTTGCGCGAGCCCGGTGAGAACCCGGAGACCACGCGCGCCGGGATGCCCGACATGCGCAGCATCAACGCCATCGCGCCGGAGAACTGCTGGCAGTAGCCGATCCGGTCCTCGAACAGGAAGGACTCGAGCGGGTAGGCCTGGGGCGGCGGCCGCTCGCTGTAGGTGAAGCCGTCACGCAGGTGCTCCTGGACGCGGGTCACGGCGGCGTAGGCCGTGGGGGCGCCGGCCGTCAGCGACCGCGCGAGGCGATAGGTCTGCGCGTAGGGGGAGCCCGCCAGCGTGGAGTCGGGGGCCGCGACCACGCCGGGCTCCCAGAACGGCACCACCACCGCGGGGCGCTCCGCGTCGCCGCCCACGGCCCTCTCGCCGCCGGGCAGCGCGGTCTCCCCCGCGGACGGGAGCTCGAGGCGCGTGTACTGCAGGAGCTCCGACGGATAGTCGGAGCCCGCGTCCTCCATCCGCTCCTCCGAGGGGTTGGGGACATAGGCGCGGACGCTGTAGCTCTCGCCCCGCGTGAGCGGCTCGTCGAGCCGGCGGACGGTGCCGTCGGCGGAGCCGGAGACCGACGCCCCCGCGCCGTCGACCTCGAGCGGCGTGCCGGCGCCCACCACGAAGTCGGTCTCCAGCGAGCGCACGGTCACCCGGATGTCCTCGATCCAGTCGTCCTCGAGCTCGTCGGGAAGCTCTCCGTACGGGCTCGACAGCTCGGTGGCGCCGGTGCGTCGCCAGCGCAGGCCGTCGAACTCGTCCAGCGTCTCGGCCTTCCAGTAGAGCGGGCGCTCGGACTCCACGTCGAGCAGGGTCGTGCCCTCGCGCGGCCAGTCGAGGGGACCGTAGGTGTGGTTCCAGTTGAAGACGATGCCGTCGCCGCCGAACCAGTTCCACGACCGGTAGTCCACGATCGCGGCCTCCGCGTCCAGGCGGGAGGCCACGGGAAGGGTCAGGACGGCCACGGCCAGCACCACGGCGCCGCCGACCGTGGCCGCTCGGCCTCGAAGCCGCGGCAGCCACAGCCAGGCGGCCACGAGGAGGAAGAGCAGGAAGCCGCGGGGCAGCGGCTCGCCGGGGTCGTGCTCGGTCACCGCGGTCGCGTAGAGCACGAGGAGCGCCACGAGCCCGAGCGCCCGCAGGAGGCCCCGCGCCCGGCGCGCGGGCCAGAAGGAGAGGGCAGCCGACACGGTGAGCAGCAGCGGCGCGCCCAGCAGGACCACGAGCCGCACCTGGTCGTCCGCGCCCGAGTAGGGCCAGGTGACGGTGCGGATCCCGGAGAGGCCGCGGTCGAGCTCGGATCCCAGCTCGTCCCAGGCGCCAGGGCCGAGCAGGCGCACGGGCAGGCCCATGGCCGCGAGCCCCGCGCCGAGCCCCGCGGCGAGCACCACCAGGGCCAGGGCGTGCACCGCCAGGCGTGGGGCTCGCAGCCGGCCGAGCCCGGCGAGGGCCGCCCCGGTGGCGCACGCCACGCCCACGGCCGCGACGGTCCTGCCCGCCGGCGCGGCTGCCACGAGGCCCACCCAGTGCGCGGCGCAGAACGCGGCGAGGGCGGCAAAGGTGGCGAGGCGAAGCGAGACCGGGCCCTCCCCTTCGGCGAGCCGCCCCAGCCCGGCGCGGTCGCGGCCGGCCCGCGACCCGATGCGGCGCGGCAGCGCCAGGCCGCTCACGCGGCGCTCCGCGTCCGCGCTCCGACCCGGCCGAGGCGAGAGCCCACGCACCCGGCGACGGTGAACGCCGCCCGCGGCACCCGGTCCGCCGTGGCCGGCGACACGTGGAAGCCTCCCCCGCCGGCGGCGCGGGCGAGGTCCCGGGGCGCGTCGGGACGCGCGCTGACCCAGATCACCGCCCCCGAGCGGCGCACCCGGGCCAGGGCCGGCCTGGCGGCCTCGGCCCCGGCGAGCGCCAGGCGGACGTGCACCGACGGCCAGGCCGCGAGGTCCGGCGCGAGCGAGACCGCCCGCCGGTCACCGGGGAGGAGCACGGCGCAGCCACCGCCGCGGGCGAGGTGCACGCACAGCGACGCGGCCGCCCTCACGGCCATGTCGAGCGCCTCCTCCGAGGGGGGCCTGGTGGTGTCGAGGACCACCAGCGGAGCGGAGTCCGCCTCGGCCGTGAGACGGCGTTCGAGCATCTCCGCCCCGCGGGCGAGAGCCGGCCAGTGGATGCGCGAGGCCGGCGTGCCCGGCCTGTACGGGCGCAGGCCGTCCAGGTCCAGCTCGGCCGCGGAGCCGTCGAGGCGCCCGCGCAGCGAGACGCGCCCGCCGGCGCCGCCGGCGGTGGCGCCCGCGGCCGCCGACCCGCCTCCGCCGGGCGCGAGGACGGGCTCCACGCGGGGGAGCACGAGCAACTCGCCGCCCGCGTCGTCCGACGCGACCGTCCGCACGGCGAGGCGCAGCGGATCGAAGATCGAGAGCGCCGCGGGCTCGAGCACGTGCCGCCCGCGCCGTGCGAAGCGCACGTCGATCCTCACGCGCCGGGGCGAGCCCGGGCCGATGGAGATCGGCCCGCCCAGCAGCGGCGCCCACACGGCCCCGCCCGGCGGGGGGAGTACGCCGTCGGTGCGCTCCACGACCACCGGGTAGGGCTGGTCCTCCTCGACGGTCGCGGCGCCCGGGAGGCGGTGGATCCCGGCTCCGAGGGCGGCCAGCGCGACCCAGGCCGCCGCGCCCACCGCCAGGACGACCAGCGCCACGCCCGGGACGTGGAGCGACGGCGTGTCGAACGCCACGCCTACCGCCAGCAGGGTGGCGCCGAGGGCCGCGGCTCCCGCCGCCCGGGTCACGGCGAAGGGCTCACAGGGCCGGCACCCGCTCCAGCGCCTCGCGGACGACGGTCTCGCGGTCCGAGCCGGCCGCCTCGGGCGCGAGCAGCAGCCGGTGGGCCAGCACGGAGGGAGCCAGGGCCTTCACGTCGTCGGGCAGCACGTGGTCGCGCGCCTCGAGCGCGGCGAGCGCCTTGGCGGCCCGGAAGAGCATGAGACCGGCGCGCGGGCTCGCCCCCAGCTCGACGCGGGGATCGGCACGGGTCACGTCGAGGATGGAGACGATGTAGCTGCGCAGCGCCGCGCTGCCGTGCACCGCGGCGACGGCGGCCTGTGCGGCGAGCATCTCCGCCATCCCGGCGACCGGCTCCAGCTCCTCCACGCGGTCGCGGTCGGAGTGCTGGGCGAGCATGTCCTTCTCGTCCTCGAACGAGGGGTAGCCGAGCGACACGCGCACCATGAAGCGATCGAGCTGCGCCTCCGGGAGCGGGTAGGTGCCCTCGTACTCGATCGGGTTCTGGGTGGCCAGCACGATGAAGGGGCGGGCCAGGTGGTGGGTGTGGTTGTCCACCGTCACGTGGCGCTCCTGCATGCACTCGAGCAGGCCCGACTGCGTCTTGGGCGAGGCCCGGTTGATCTCGTCGACCAGCACCACGTTGGCGAACACGGGTCCGGGCCGGAACTCGAACCGCGACTCGCGCTGGTTGAAGACGTTGGTGCCCACCACGTCGGCGGGGAGCAGGTCGGCGGTGCACTGGACGCGGGCGAACTCCGCCTCGATGGAGCGCGCGAGCGCGCGCGCCAGGGCGGTCTTGCCCACGCCCGGGTTGTCCTCGATCAGCACGTGGCCCTCCGCGAGAAGCGCCACCACCACGTCGCGGTACACGTGATCCGGGGCCTTGACCGCCGAGGCCACGTTGTCGCGCAGCCGACCCGCCAGCTCGGCTACCGCGGGGGGATCGAGTTCGGGCGCGGTGGCCATGTTGCGATGGTAGGGGACGGCCCCAAGCGGCCGATCAGCCTGGAGGCACGCCCTCCTCGGCCTGGACGAGCTCTCTCACCGCGGACTCGGGATCGGCGGCCCGCATGACGGTCTCCCCCACGAGCACGGCGTCCACCCCGACCCGCTCCAGCTCCTCGATCTGCTCGCGGTAGGCGATGCCGGACTCCGAGACCACGATCTTCCCCGCGGGCACGTCCGCGAGCAGGTCGTAGGTGCGGTCGAGGTCGACCGTGAAGTCCTCGAGGTTGCGGTTGTTGATGCCGATCACGTCGGCGTCCACGGCGAGTGCGATCTCGAGCTCCTCGTCGCTGGAGATCTCCACGATCGCGTCGAGGTCGAGGTCGCGGGCCGTCTGGTGAAGGGACGCCACCTCCGTCTCCTCGAGCGCGCCCACGACCAGCAGCACGGCGTCCGCGCCGGCCGCCTTGGCCTCGTAGAGCATGTACGGGTCGACGGTGAAGTCCTTGCGCAGGATCGGCAGCTCGGTGGCGGATCGCGCCTCGCGCAGGTCGTCGAGGGAGCCGCCGAAGTGGGCCTCCTCGGTGAGGATCGACAGCGCCGCCGCGCCGCCCCTCTCATAGGCCTGCACCAGCTCGGCGCAGGAGAGGTCCTCGCGGATGGCGCCCGCCGAGGGCGAGCGGCGCTTGTGCTCGGCCACGAGCGACGTGCCCGGGGCGGGCGAGCGCCTCCGCGAACGGCCTGCCCTCGACCGTGCGGGCCGCGACCGCCCGCTCGAGCTCGGCGAGGGGGGTGGCGGACATGCGCCGCTCCAGCGCGTCGCGCGTGGCCTCGACGAGGCCTTCGAGGCGGGCGCTCACGCCGCCCTTCGCTCCTTCGTGCGCTCCACGAAGCGGTCCAGGACCTCGCTCGCCGCGCCGGAGTCGATGGCCGCCTCCGCGCGCCGGACTCCCTCCTCGAGGGACTCGGCGCCTCCGCCGACGTAGATCGCCGCCCCGGCGTTGAGCACGGTCAGGTCCCGCTCGGCCCCGGTCCCCCCGCCCAGCACGCGGCGGGCCACCCCGGCGTTCTTCTCGGGGGTCCCGGCGGCCACCGAATCCTGGGGCGCGGGGGTCAGCCCCACCGACTCCGGGGTGACGCTGCGGGCCTCGATCGCGCCGCCGCGCAACTCGACCACGCGGGTCGGCCCGGAGATGCTCAACTCGTCGAGACCGTCCTCGCTGGAGACCACGAGCGCATGCTCGCACCCCAGCTCACCGAGTGCACCGGCCACGATGTCGAGAAAGCGCCAGTCCGAGACCCCGATCAGCTGCCGCGTCGCGCCGGCGGGGTTGGTGAGGGGACCGAGGAAGTTGAAGATCGTCCGCACCGCGAGCGCCTTGCGCACCGGTACGACGTGCTTCATGGCCGGGTGGTGGCTGGGCGCGAACATGAAGCCGAACCCCAGGTCGTCGATGCAGGACGCCACCTCCTCGGGTTCGAGGTCGATACGCGCGCCGAGCGCCTCGAGCACGTCGGCCGACCCGGATTGGCCGGTCGCCGAGCGGTTGCCGTGCTTGGCGACGCGGCAGCCGGCGCCCGCGGCCACGAACGCCGCGGTGGTCGACACGTTGAAGGTCGGCCGGCCACCCCCGGTGCCCGCGGTGTCCACCAGCGGGGCCCCCTCGGCGCTCGGGTGAACCCTCACGGCCGCCTCGCGCAGGGCCCGTGCCATGCCGGCGATCTCCCCGACGGTCTCGCCCTTGGTGCGGAAGGCGATGAGCAGGGCGGCGGTCTGGACCTCCGAGGCCCGGCCCTCCACCACCTCGCGCAGCACGGCGGAGGTCTCGTCGCTGGTCAGGGCCTCGGAGCGGCAGAGCCGGTCGATGGCCTGGGTGAGTATCGGGTTCGGGGTCAAGGGCAGTTAGCGCGCAGGAAGTTGCGCAGTATGGCCATACCCTCGCCGGTGAGCACCGACTCGGGATGAAACTGCACGCCCTCGGCCGGCAGGTCGCGGTGGCGGATGGCCATCACCGTGTCGCCGTAGGTGGCCGACGCCTCGAGCTCCGGCGGAAGGTCGGGATCCACGACCAGGGAGTGGTAGCGCCCCGCGGTCACCGGACTGGCCACGCCGGAGAAGATCGTGCGCCCGTCGTGCTCCACCTCGGCGGTCTTCCCGTGCACCGGGTCGCCGCGCACCACCCGCCCGCCGAAGGCCTCGGCCATCGCCTGGTGGCCCAGGCAGACCCCGAGCACCGGCACGCCCGCCTCGGCGAAGCGCCGCGTGGCCTCGACCGACACACCCGCCTCCGCGGGGGTGCACGGGCCCGGGGAGACCACCACGCGCTCCGCCCCGCGCTCGCAGCAGCTCGTCCACCGTCGGCGACGTCGTTGCGCACCACATCCGGCTCGGCGCCGAGCTCGCCGAGGTACTGGACGAGGTTCCAGGTGAACGAGTCGTAGTTGTCGATGACGAGCACCCGCATCTAGGCCCACTCCGGCTGCGCGGCGGCCAGCTCGATCGCGCCGAACACCGCGCCGGCCTTGGCCTCGGTCTCGCGCACCTCGTAGCCCGCCTCGGAGTCGGCCACGATGCCCCCGCCCGCCTGGACGTGGATGCGCCCGTCCTTGACCACCGCGGAGCGGATGTAGATGCAGGTGTCGAGATCGCCGCTGTAGGACAGGTAGCCCACGGCCCCGCCATAGGGCCCGCGCCGCACCGGCTCGAGCTCGTCGATGATCTGCATCGCGCGGATCTTCGGGGCGCCGGACAGCGTGCCGGCCGGCAGCGAGGCCTCGAGGGCGTCCATCGCGGTCACTCCCTCCCGCAGCGTCCCCGAGACCGAGGAGACGATGTGCAGCACGTGGGAGTAGGTCTCGACCGCCATGAGGTCGTCCACGCGGACCGATCCGTACTCGCAGACCTTCCCGAGGTCGTTGCGCGCGAGGTCCACGAGCATCACGTGCTCGGCGCGCTCCTTCTCGTCCGCCAGCAGCTCCTCGGCGCGGCGCGAGGTCGCCCTCGGTGGTCTCCGCGCGCGGGCGCGTGCCCGCGATCGGGCGCTGCTCGGCGCGCCTGCCGCTGACCTTCACGAGCGACTCCGGAGACGCACCGGCGATCTCGAAGTCCTCGAAGTCGAGGAAGTACATGTACGGGCTCGGGTTGATGGCGCGCAGGCCGCGGTAGATCGAGAAGGCGTCGACCGTGGCGTCGGCGCTCCAGCGCTGGCTCGGCACCACCTGGTAGACGTCGCCGGCGCGGATGTACTCCTTGGCCCGCTCGACGGCCTCCGCGTAGCCCTCGGCGCCGATGTTGCTGGTGAACTCGGGCGCCGGCGCGGACCCGCGCCTCCGGGGCTCGCGGCACCGGCGCCGCCAGGCGCTCGCGCACCTCGGCGATGGCGGCCACGGCGTCGGCGTAGGCCCGGTCGGTGTCGTCCTCGGCGAAGACGTTGGCGAGGATCGTGACCTCGTGGCGCAGGTGGTCGAAGGCCACCAGCACGTCGCTGACCATGAGCGCCATGTCGGGCGTGCCCACCGGGTCGGGGTTGCCCGGGCCCACGGTGGGCTCGGCGTGGCGCACGAGGTCGTAGCCGAACAGCCCCACCGCGCCTCCCGCGAACGGGGGAAGTCCCTCGAGCGGGGCGACCCGGTAGCGCTCGAGCTCACGGCCCACCGCGGCGTAGGGGTCGCTCCCGTCGCGGGCCTCGCCGCCCACGGTGAGCCGGCCCTCCTCGAGCCGGATCACGGTGCGCGGCCTGAAGCCGAGGAACGACCAGCGCCCGAAGCGCTGGCCCTGCTCGGCCGACTCGAGCAGGAACGAGGGACCGTCGCCTCGCAGCTTGATGTACGCCGAGACCGGCGTCTCGGTGTCGGCGATGAAGGTGTGGCGCAGGGGCACCAGCGAGTGCGCGGACGCCAGCGAGCGCACCTCTTCCAGCGACGGCTCGATCCGCAGGCCCGACGGCTCAGCGGCGACGGTCATTGAGCACCTCGAATGCGTCCCTGAGGCTCAGGTCCCGCGAGGCGAGCAGCACCGCCAGGTGGTAGAGCACGTCGGCGGCCTCCTCGCGCACGCGCTCCTGCGACTCCTCCGAGGCGGCTCGAGTCACCTCCTCGGCCTCCTCGCGCACCTTCTCCCCGATCCGCGGGGGGTCCGCGAGCAGCTCGGCGGTGTAGCTCTCGCTCCCGGCCGGCGCGGCCCTGCGCTCGGCGATCGTGCGCTCGAGCGTCGCGAGCGCCTCGCCCGGCTGGGGATCGGTGTCCCCGCGGTGGAAGCAGGTGCGCTCACCGGTGTGGCAGGCGGGCCCCGCGGGGTCCACGAGCGCGAGCACGGCGTCCTCGTCGCAGTCGTAGCGCAGCGCCCTGACCCTCATCGTGTTGCCCGAGGTCTCGCCCTTGCGCCAGAGCTCGGAGCGCGAACGGCTCCAGAAGTGCATCTCCCCGGTCTCCTCGGTGCGCCGCAGCGCCTCCGAGTTCACGTAGGCGAGCGTGAGCACCTCACCGGTGCTCGCGTCCTGCATCACGCACGGGGCGAGGCCGTGCTCGTCGAAGCGGATCTGCATGCGGACAGTGTGGCGAAGGCCACAAGGCCGCGTTGGGGCGGGTTTGGGTCGTATGACAACCCAAACCCGCCCCGATCGCGAGAATCGCGCGCTAGGCGGAGTCCTTCCCGCCCTCGGCGAGGAGGCCGTACAGCTTGCGCCGCGTCTCCTCGAGGATGTCCTTGGCCGCCACGAGCTGCTCGCGGCTCGCGACCTGGACCATCTGGCCCACCGCCGCCGCCGCCTGGCGCGAGACGTCCACCAGGGCGCGCACGTCGTCGTCGACGCCCTCGGAGAACTCCTCCCAGGGGGCCGGCCGGTCGCCGCGGTCGGCGATGGCCGCCCGCCCCTCGTCGGTCAGCTCGAGCACCTTGCGTCCGTCGTGCTCCTCGCCGCGGATCAGGCCCTCGTCCTCGAGCTGCGAGAGCAGCGGGTAGACGGAGCCGGGGCTCGGCCTCCATGCGCCCTCGCTGCGGTCCTCGATCTCCTGCATCAGGCCGTAGCCGTTGCGGGGCTCCTCGGCCAGAAGCAGCAGGATCGCCGTGCGGGCGTCGCCGCGGCGCGCCCTCGGCCCGCGGGGGCCGGGTCCGCCCCAGCCGAAACGGCCGTGGCGCCAGGGTGGTCCTCCTCCGTGGCGGTGACGTGGGGGGCCACCTTCAAAATCGTGTCGATGGCAGTGCCTCATCGATCCTCCTTCAACTGCATCGCTGCATTACGCGATATATCGTAACACATATCGATTGAGCCTGTCTCATTCGATGCCCAGGCGGTCCAGCAGGCCCTCGTCGCGTCGCCAGTCCTTTCGCACCCGGACCCTGAGGGCGAGGTGGCAGTGGCGGTCCACCGCCGCCTCGATCTGCTTCCGGGCGGCGGTGCCGATCGACTTGATCATCCGGCCCTGCGCCCCGATCAGGATCGCCTTCTGGGTCTCGCCCTCGGCCCACAGGAAGGCCTCGATCTCGAGCAGCCCGTCGTCGCGCTCGAAGATGTCCGCCACCTCCACCTCGACCGCGTGGGGAAGCTCCTCGCGGGTGCGCAGGAGGACCTGCTCGCGCACCAGCTCCGCGAGGTGGACGCGCTCGGGGAGATCGGAGCGCTCCTGCGGCGGATAGAGGAACGGGCCCTCGGGGAGCAGTCCGGTGAGATGGTCGACGAGCGGGGTCATCCCGCTGCCCGTCCGGGCGCTGACCGGGAAGATCTCCCCGGGGATGCCCAGCTCCGCGGCGGCGGTCAGGGCGTCGAGCGTGCGGGCGCGCGACAGGCGGTCGATCTTGTTGACCACGGTGACCGCCGGCCGCCCCGATCGCTGAGCCGCCCGCGCGATGAAGCGGTCGCCCGGCCCCACCTGCTGCTCGCCGTTGAGCACCACCAGCAGCGCGTCGGCGTCGGCCATCGCGTGCTCCACCCGCCGCTGCATGCGCTCGGTCATCGCGTCGCGGGGCCGCTGCATGCCGGGGAGGTCCACCAGCACGAGCTGCCAGTCGGGCCCGGTGGCGATGCCGCGCAGCTCGCGACGGGTGGTCTGGGGCTTGTCGGAGACGATGGCCACCTTCTCGCCGACGACCCGGTTGACGAGGGTCGACTTCCCGGCGTTCGGCCGCCCCGCCAGGGCCACGAAGCCGCTCCGGGTCACCGCAGGCCGTCCATGATCCGATCCTGGAGCGCGAGCATCTCCCCCGCGTCGGTCTCGTGGTCCATCCCGCACAGGTGCAGCACCCCGTGCACCACCGCCTCGGCCAGGTCCTCGGTGTGCTCGGGACAGATCACCACGTCGCCCAGCTCGCGCGGCCCGGGCGTCGGCCCGGCCTCGTCGACACCGAAGGAGAGCACGTCGGTCGGCCGGTCGACGCCGCGGTGGCGGACGTTGAGCCGCTGGATCTCGGCCGCGTCGACCAGTGCGACGGCGAGATGGCCCTCGTCCACGCCCGCCGCCTTCAGCGCCGCCTCGGCGGGAGGCCTCAGGAGCGCCTCGTCGCCGCCGATCACCTCTACGTCGATCAGCTGCTCTTGCGCGCCGTGCGCAGCTCGGGCGCCTGCTTCTCGGAGTAGGCGTTGTAGGCGGCCACGATCCGCTGCACGAGCTTGTGGCGCACCACGTCCTCGCCGCCGAAGCGCAGGAACTCGATGCCCTCGACGTCGGCCAGGATCTCGCCGATCACGTTGAGGCCGGAGTGCTGGTCGCGCGGGAGGTCCACCTGGGTCACGTCGCCGGTCACCACCATCTTCGAGTTGAAGCCCAGGCGGGTGAGCACCATCTTCATCTGCTCGGGGGTGGTGTTCTGGGCCTCGTCGACGATGATGAAGGCGTCGTTGAGGGTCCGACCGCGCATGAACGCCAGCGGCGCGACCTCGATCACCCCGCGCTCCAGGTACTGGTTGACCCGCTCCGGCTCCAGCATGTCGTAGAGGGCGTCGAACAGGGGGCGCAGGTAGGGGTCGACCTTGGCCATGAGGTCGCCGGGCAGGAACCCCAGGCGCTCGCCGGCCTCGACGGCCGGGCGGGTGAGCACGATCCGGTTGACCTCGCGGCGCTGCAGCGCGGCCACGCCCATCGCCACCGCGAGGAACGACTTGCCGGTGCCGGCCGGGCCGATCCCCACCGTGATCGTGTGCCGGCGGATGGCGTCCACGTAGCGCTTCTGGTTGACCGTCTTCGGCGCGACCTTCAGCCCGCGGTGGCGCCAGACCACGTCCTCGAGGATCTGGCTGGGGCTCTCGTGGCGCTCGAGCGCCGAGCCGATGGCGTCGATCGTGCCGGGAGCGACCTCGTGCCCCTGGCGGACCAGGTCGTCGAGCTCGCGGATCACGGTCTCGCCCATCGCGACGTGGCTGCCCGCGCCGTCCAGCGTGAGCACGTTCCCGCGCAGGAACACGTCGCAGTCGAGGCGCTCCTCGAGCGTGCGCATGATCTGATCGTTCGGGCCGGCCAGCTCGGCGGCCACCTCGTTCGAGAGCTCGAGCTGCTTGCGCATCTAGCGTGCCGTCAAGGCGTCAGAAGCTCCTTTACGGCGGCGCTCACGCGCTTGCCGTCCGCCCGGCCCTTGACCTGCGGCATCACCGCGGCCATCACCTTGCCCATCTCCTTCGGGGACGAGGCGCCCGAAGCGCCGACCGCGTCGGCCACGATCGCGTGCAGCTCGGAGTCGGACAGCTGCTGCGGGCATGTAGCCGGCGATCAGCTCGGCCTCCGACTCCTCGGTCTCGGCCAGGTCCGACCGGTCGGCGTCGCGGTAGGCCTGCGCGGACTCGAGGCGCCGCTTTCGCTCGCGCTGGAGCACCTCGACCTCGTCCGCCCCGCCGTCCTTCTCGGCCTTCTGGAGCTCCGAGACGATCAGGCGCAGAGCACCCGCGCGCTCGCGGTCGCCCGCCTTGAGCGCCTCCGTGGCATCGGTCTTGACCTGTTCCAGTACCGCCATGAGTAAGAGTGTAGGCCGCATGGAGCCGGTGAAAGTGGCCACCTTCGACTGCTACGGAACCCTCGTGGACTGGGAGGGCGGCGCGGCCTCGTTCCTGTTCGACATGGCGCGGCGCCACGGCGACGCCGATCCCGGGCCCGGCCGGCTGTTGCGCGAGCGCTGGGAGGAGATCCAGTTCGAGGAGATCCAGGGCGAGTACACGCTCCTACTCGAACATTCTGCGCGTCGTCGCTTCGCAAGTGGGCGGGCGAGCGCGGGTACCGCTGGAACGACCAGGGACGGCGACGCCCTGGAGAACGCCATGCAGAGCTGGCAGCCGTTCCCCGACACGATCCCGGCCCTGGAGCGGGCCAAGAAGGCCGGCCTGCGCCTGGTCATCCTCTCCAACACCGACCGCCACATCATGCGGCGCACGCTCGAGCAGCTCTCGCCGCTGACGTTCGACGCGGTCGTCGTGGCCGAGGACGTGAACGCCTACAAGCCCGACACCACCGCCTTCACCCGCGCGCTGGAGGCGGCCGACGCCCGCCCGGCGCAGATCCTCCACGTGGCCTTCGGCTACAAGTACGACCTGGCGCCCGCGCGGGAGGTCGGCATGCAGACCGCCTGGATCAACCGGCACCGCGAGGAGGTGCCGGGAGACGTGACGCCCGACTACGAGTGGCGCGACCTGTGGGGCCTCGCGGAGCTCGCCGAGTCGGCAGCCGCCTGAGGAACCGCAGCGCTTCATAGACTCGCCGGGCGATGGCCGACGGCACCCTGATCCTGGTCGCCGGCGCGCTGCTGGCGCTCGGCATCGCCGCCTCGCTCGTCGCGGGCCGGCTGCAGGGTGCCGGGGCTCGTGCTGTTCCTCGGCGTGGGGATGCTGCTCGGCTCGGACGTGCTCGGGCTGATCGAGTTCGGCGGGACCCTGGAGGACATCGAGCTGGCCCGGACGGTCGGGATCGTCGCTCTGGCGCTGATCCTCTTCGAGGGCGGCCTGGCGGCGGGCTTCTCGGAGATCAGGCCCGTGCTCGGCACCAGCGTGTCGCTGGCCACCGCGGGCACCCTCATCACCGCCGCCGTGGTGGGGGTGGCCTGCCACGTGCTCCTCGATCTCAGCCTGCTGGAGGGCCTGCTGCTGGGCTCGATCGTGGCGGCCACCGACGGCGCGGCCATCTTCTCGGTGCTGCGCGGGTCGAGCCTCGAGCGCCGCCTGGCCCGCGTGCTCGAGGGGGAGTCCGGGCTCAACGACGCGGTGGCGGTGGTGCTCGTGCTCGGGTTCATCGAGTACATCACCCAGCCGGACTACGGCCCGCTCGACATGGCCCTGCTCGCCCTCCAGGAGCTCGGCATCGGGCTCGTGGTGGGGCTCGCCGTGGGCGGCCTGTCGGTGCTCGCCTTCCGGCGCGTGGGCTTCGGGGCCGCCGGGCTGTACCCCGTCGCCTCGATGGCGTCGGCCGCGCTCGCCTTCGGCGCCGCCGACGCGCTTCACGGCTCGGGCTTCATCTCGGTCTATCTCGCCGGGCTGGTCCTCGGGTCGGGCCAGATCCCCGCCCGGCGCACGGTGGACGACTTCCACGACGGGCTCGCCTGGGTCAGCCAGATCGCGGTGTTCCTCACCCTGGGCCTGCTGGTGAACCCGTCGGAGTTCGGCGAGATAGTCGACGAGGGCCTGCTGGTCGCGGGGGTGCTCATGTTCGTCGCCCGGCCGCTGGCGAGCCTCCTCTCGACCGTGCCGACCGGGCTCAACCTTCGAGAGTCCACGCTGGTCGGGTGGGCCGGGCTGCGCGGCGCCGCGCCGATCGTGCTCGCCACCTTTCCGGTGATCGACGGCGTGGAGCACGCCGGGGACTTCTTCAACATCGTCTTCTTCGTGGTGCGTCGACCTCGACGCTGATCCAGGGGGCCACCTTCGACCCGCTCGCGAAGGCGCTCGGCCTGACCTCCGACCAGCCCGCCCTCTCGCGCCCGCTCCACGAGGTCGGCACGATCCGCCAGCTCGGAGCCGAGGTGCTCGAGTACCCGGTGGCGGAGTCGGACGTGATCGTCGGGCGCCTGGTCAACCAGCTACAGCTCCCGCGGGACGCCCTGGTGAGCGTCGTGGTGCGCGGCGGCGAGGCGCTGCTGCCCCGGGGATCGACCGAGATCGACAGCGGCGATCAGCTCCACATCCTGGTCCGCGAGCGGGCCCGCGCCCAGGTGGAGGGGCTCTTCGAGCGCTGGCGCTCGGGCCCGCTCGAGGAGCCCGAGGCCGCGGTGCCGATGGCCCGCGGGCGCTCCCCGATCTTCAGCGTCAAGCCGTGGAGGACCACGGCCGGCGACCCCGGCTGCGCCCACGACCATCGAGGGCGTGGACGTGATCCGCCGGCTGCGGACCCGGCGCGACGAGCCCGGAGCGCTGGTGCTCCTGGCCGACGGGCGCCTCGCGGTGACCGGCGACGGCGTGGTGGCCACGGGCGGCCAGCGCCAGCTCTTTCGCTACTGCCGCGAGCGCATCCGGCGCGCGGACACGGCAGCCGGCGCGGGCCTGGTGGCAGGAGGTGGCCGGCGTGGTCAGTCAGGCGGCGCTGGGGTGAGCGCGAACAGCTCCGGCAGCCCGACGGGGTCGCGGGGATTCAGCTCCGCCGAGCGGTTGTAGTCGTTCATGGCCTGAACCACGTCTCCGCGGCGCACGGCGAGGTCCCCCAGCAGCGCCCACGGCACGAAGTCGTGGGGCTCTCGCCTCGTCGCCTCGACGAGCGCCGCCCGCGCGGGCTCGTAGCGCCCGAGCCGCGCCTCGGCGGCGGCCTTCGCGTAGTACGCGGGCAGCGACTCGTCGTTGAGGCTGAGCGAGTCGTCGGCCTTCTCGAGCGCCCTGGCGGGATCGGTGGCGACGAGGTCCCGCGAGTCCGACCGGTACTTGTCGGCGAGCGCCGAGCGCCCGACCAGGGTCGCGCCGAACACCACCGCGCACCGCGCACGACCACGATCGTGGCGACCCGCAGCGGCGACGCCGCCGTGCCCGCGCTCGCGCGCCCACGGGGCCACCAGCACCGCCGCGCCGCACAGGGCGATGCCGGTCACGCCGGGGATCAGGTGCAGCCAGTCGACGCTGGTGTGGACCAGCCAGACGAGCACCATGCCGCCCGCCGGCCACCGTCGAGCCCGAGGTCGCGTGTCGCTGGTGCGCGCGGCCCGGGCCCGGCGCGCGAACCCCGCGCCCAGCGCGCCGAGGAAGACCAGCAGGCCCGAGCCCCCCGACCACGCCCAGCTCGCCCAGGGTCTGGAGCGGGAGGCTGTGGGGCTGGCGGATGTCCTCGGAGGTCTTGCGCTCGAGGAAGTAGGTGCGGTCGTAGTTGCCGGCGCCGACCCCCTGGAGCGGCTCGTCGGCGAACTGGTTCCAGGCGATCCGCCAGTAGTCGTAGCGGTTGCCGCCGCCCGACGTGAAGCGCGAACGCGTCTCGGCGGTGGAGTCGGCACCGAGGTTGCGGAACGCGCTGGCCTGCTCGCGGACGTTGTCCACGGGGTTGCCGACCGCCACGACGCTCGCCACGACCCCCGCCGACACGAGGCGCGACCAGCACGATCGTCGAGACCCGCGCCACCGGGCGCGCGCCGTAGCCCAGCGAGCTGCCCTCGCCGAGCCAGCGCAGCAGCGCCCAGACCGCTCCGACCAGCGACCGCGGCCGCCAGCAGCCACGACGACGGCCGTCCTGAGCGTCGACGGGGTCCGGGCTGCCGGCCCCGGCCGCGCCGCTGTTGAACACGTCGAGGAGGGGCCCGGCCGCCAGCACCACACCCGCCGCGATCGCCACCAGCGCCCACACGCGCGCGCGCCGGCCCGGGAGCACCGCGACGAGCACGACGGCGCTGACCACCACGGCGGGCACGATGGCGCGGGTCTGGCCCAGCACGGCGAGGCCGGCGAGCACCGTCGCCGCCGAGATCCCGGCGCCCGAGAGCAGGTGGCTGCGCGCCCTCTCGGCGAGGGCCACCAGCGGCCAGACCCCCAGCAGGAGGTAGCCGGCCTGCCCGTTCACGTAGCCGAGCGGCTCGTTGAGGCGCTTGACGAGGAAGAGCGTCGCCCCGTCGGGCCCGAGCAGCCGCACCACCAGGTAGCCGGCGAACAGCACCACGACCGCGGCGGCCGAGCGCCAGCAGGAGCTTGCCGAGCCGGTCGTCGCGCAGCAGCAGGATCAGGATCGCGAAGACGCTGGCGTAGAGCATCCAGCGGTTGGACTCGAGCAGCGCCTGGTCGGCCGACTCGGCCCAGCCCGTCGAGAGCAGCGACCAGAGCCAGAGGAACACCAGCCCCCCCACGGCCACGAGCGCGGTGCGCCGCGGCGCCGACGGGCGGGCGAGCACGAGGGCGAGCAGCGCCGGCCAGCAGGAACAGCGCGATCGGCCCCCAGACGGACAGGCGGTAGAAGCCGAAGAAGGCAGGGCTGATGCCGCAGGCCACCGTGATGAAGACGATCACCGAGCCCTCCACGACGGTGGGTGACCGCCCGCCCCCGGGGCGGCCGTCCCGCCGGGAGACGGGGGTGGTCTCGGTGTGGGCTGGCCGACCGGCTCGGTCCCGCGGCTCGCGCACCGGCGCCCAGGTGCGCGGTCTCGAGCAGCAGGATGGCCACCGTGGACGCGGCGAACCACGTGGCCCAGGTGGACGACCACGAGCCCCTCGCCGATCTGGACCACGCCGATCGCGATGGCGCCGAGGAGGGCCTGGATCGGCGCCGAGGACCACGGCGACCGTGCGCGGCGAACCGAGCCGGGAGAGCAGGCGGTGGGTCATGTGGTCGCGCCCGCCGGTGAGCAGCGGGATCCCGGCGCGCCGGCGGGAGATCATCACGAGCGCCGTGTCGACCACGGGCAGGCCGGCGAGGATCACGGCGGCCAGGATCTGGGTCCAGCCCAGCTCGCCCCCGTCCGGCAGCACCATGATCGTGGCCGCCACGACGAACCCGACGGGCAGGCTCCCGCCGTCGCCGAGGAAGATGCGGGCCGGCCCCGAGAGGTTGTAGGGGAGAAAGCCGAGACAGGCGCCTGACATCCCGGCGCACAGCACGGCGAGCGCCACGTCCCCGTCGACCAGCGCCAGCACCGCCGTCGTCATCGTCGTGACCGCCCCCACGGTCGCGGCCGCGCCGTCCATGTTGTCCATGAGGTTGAAGGCGTTCATCAGCCCCACCACCCAGAGGTTGGTGGCGATCAGGTCGATCACCGGCAGGTCGAACGCCGACCAGCCCAGGTCGAACGCCCAGAGCGTGGACGCGGCCGCGAACTCGACGGTGAGCCGGAGGCGCGGGGACAGCGGGCGGCGGTCGTCGTAGGTGCCGAGGCACCACATGCCGAAGGCGAGCGCGACGATCGGCGACAGCCGCGACAGCTCCCCTCCCACCGTGAGCCCCGCCAGGATGAAGGCGGTCACCACGGCGGCGCCGCCGAGGTAGGGGGTGGGCGACGTGTGGCCCTTGTAGCCGATCGGCTTGTCGTTGAACCCGGTGCGGGTGGCGACCGAGATGGCCAGGGGCGTGGCGGCGAAGGCGGCAGCGAGGGCGAGCCCGAAGGCCAGGATCAGGCGTGCCTCGTCAGGCATGTCCTATGCAGCGTCGGGAACCGACTCGTCGAAGCTGTCCATCGCCCGCTGCGCTTCGACCACGTCGCGCAGGATGCCCGCCAGGTCGCGGGTCGAGCTCCATCCCAGCAGCTCCTCGACCTTGCGTGGTGTCGGGGATCCGGCGCTGCATGTCCTCGAACCCGTCTCCGTAGGCCTCCTCGTAGGGGACGGTGACGATCTCCGAGTCCGAGCCGGCGGCGTCCCTGACGCGGCCGGCCAGCTCCAGCATCGTGACCTCCTCGGTGCTGCCGACGTTGAACACCTCGCCGTGCGCGCGCTCGTCGGCCATCAGACCGATGAGGGCGGACACGACGTCCTTGACGTGACAGAAGCACCGCCGCTGGCTGCCGTCGCCGAAGACGGTGATCGGCTGCCCGGCGAGCGCCTGGCGCACGAAGTTCGGCACGACCATGCCGTAGCGCCCGGTCTGCCGGGGCCCGACGGTGTTGAACAGCCGCCCGACCACGGTCGGGAGCCGGCGCTCCTTCCAGTAGGCGAGGGCCGAGGTACTCGTCGATGGCCTTGGAGCAGGCGTAGGACCAGCGCCCGGTGTTGGTGGGCCCGAGGAGGAGATCGCCGTCCTCGCGGAAGGGCAGCGCGTCGCTCTTGCCGTAGACCTCGCTGGTGGAGGCGATGAACACCGGCTTCTTCTTCTTGTTGGCCTCGGCGAGGACGACCTCGGTGCAGTGCACGTTGGTCTCGATCGTGCGCACGGGGCTCTCGATGATCAGCTCGACGCCCACCGCGGCGGCGAGGTGGAAGACGACGTCGGCCTCGTCAACGGCCTCGGCGACGATGTCGTGCCTGGCCGCCGACTCGATCGTGTAGTCGAAGCCGGACTTCGGCGGTGAGGTGACGGATGTTCTCGATCGCGCCCGTCGAGAGGTCGTCGAGCACGTGCACGTGCTCCCCGGACGCGAGCAGCTCCTCGGCCAGATGGCTGCCGATGAATCCGGCGCCGCCGGTGATCAGGTATCTCACCTTGCCATCATCCCCGTTCGGGCTTCTGTCGGCCCCGACCTGCCCGACCGCCGGATGGTAGGCGAGCCGCCGGTGCGCATGGGTCCGGACGTCCGCAGACGCTTAACTTCGGGCCCCGTCCCCACGAGACTAGCTGTGAACCCGCCGTCGACCACAAAGCCTGACAGCGCCGGCCGGGCACTGCTGGCTCCCGTGGCGGTCGCGCTCCTCGCGACGGCCGCCCTGGCGGGGCTCTACGGCACCGCGTCGGTGGCTCCCGATTCTCAGGGCGAGCCGGAGGCGTCGGCCCCCGCCCGTGCCGACCTGGACGGCGAGGTCGCGAGGGAGGTCGGCCCGGGCGGCGTGACCGGCGTCTGGATCGCCGCGTCGGCGTCCCTGACGCTGTCGCAGCCGGGCAGCCGCTGGGTCGCCTTCCGGGCGCGGGGCCGGGAAACCGACCGCCTGGCCGTGACCGAGGGCGACCGCGTCCTCTCAGACGTCTCGGTCACGAGCGCCCCGCGGGGCTTCATCGCGGGGCCGACGTCCGGCGCCGCCGACAGCGAGCTGACCCTGGAGACGGGCGCGGACGCAGGCCGGTCGGTGTTCGGCACGCCACGCCGGCGAACGGTGCTCGTGTCCTCGGTGCGGGTGTCCGACCGGCCTATCGCAGCCCTGCCGGGGCGGGGCTTCTGGCCGGAGGAGGCCGAGGCCGGGGTGTCCTCCAACTGGCTCGGCAGCCGGGCGGAGGTCGAGATCGTGGCCTCGAGCCCCTCGGCGACCCGCGCCTGGCTGTCCTTCCGTGCGGAGTCGGCCGGCTCGCAGCGCACCGTCACCGTCCTGGGGGCGAGCGAGGCCCAGCCGGTGCGCCGGTTCGAGGTCGCCCGGAGCGGCGCCGCCTCCACCCCGTCGCGCACCGTCCTCGGACCCTTCGCGCTCACGGGGGGACGGGCGCGCGTGGCGCTCTTCGCGTCTCCTGCGGCGAAGCGCTACGGCCGCGATCCGCGCTCGATCAGCGTCCGGCTGGGCGACCTCCAGGCCTACGTCGAGAAGCCGGCCCGGGAGGACTGACCGGCCGTGGGCGTGCTCGTGCTGCTGGGCCTGGAGGCGTTGCTCGCGGGCGTGATCTACGCCGCCGTCCGGGGCCGGGAGGACCGGGCGGTCCTGTACCTGGTCGCCGTGACCGCGCCGCTCGAGGTGTACCGAACCGACGTCGGCGGCGTGAATCTCTCGCTGTTTCGCCTGTCGATAGCCCTCGGGCTGCTCTGGATGGTCGCGCGCAGCCGGGGAGGGCTGCGCTGGCTCTCGACCCCCCTGGCCCTCTGCTACGTGCTCGTCGCCACCGCGGTGGGCTGCTCGCTCGCGTTCGGGGACGGCGTGACCTCGCTGAGCGTCCGGCTGTTCGCCGTGGTTGTGATCGGGCTGGGCGCCATCGTGCTCGTCGCCGAGCTCACCCAGCGGCTGGGGCTGCGGGAGTTCCTCCAAGCGGTCGCGCTCGGGTCGGTCCTCCCAATCGCCGCCGCCTCCTGGCAGGGGCTCGCGACGCTGCTCGACACGGTTCCGAGCCTGCCCCTCCTCGACGCCCTGCCCGTGCCCGACGGACTGGAAAAGACACGCGACGCCGTGAGCACGTTCGGGGGACCGAACGGGGTGCGGGTCAAGGGGACCTTCGGCGATCCCAACCACTGCGGCGCCTACCTGGTCTCGATCGTCGTGATCGCCGCCGGGCTGTGCCTCGACGCCGTGCGGCGGGAGCAGATGCCCGCGGCCGTCACCCACGGAGCGCTCGGCGTGGCGGCCACGGGGGCGCTCACGGCGACCTACTCGCGCGCGGGCTGGGGCGGCGCCGCGGTGGGGGTCGCCCTGCTGGCGGCCCTCCTGGTCCCGCTCTGGCGCATGGAGCGCGCCGAGCGGGCGTCGCGCCCGGCGGGCTGGCGCAGGTTCGCCCCCGCGGCCGCCGCGGTGCGTCGCGCTGCCTCGCCCTCGCGCCCGCGACGCCCGCGGTGATCGACCGGATCGACCCGCGCTCTACGGTCAACTCGGAGTCCAACGAGAACCACGAGACCACTCTCTCCACCGCCCTGGACCAGTTCCGCGACTCCCCCGTGCTCGGCGGCGGCGTCGGCAGCCTGGGAGTCGGCGCTCAACCAGGGACCGCGCACCTCCGGCGCGCACTCGTCCTACCTCACGGTGGCCGCCGAGCTCGGGCTCGTGGGACTGGTGGCGATGCTCCTCGCGGCGGGGATCGCCGTGGCGGGCGCCGGGAAGCTCTACTGGCGCTCGCGCTACCGCCCCTCGGTGTTCCTGCCCGCCGCGCTGCTGGCCGGCTACGTGGGCTTCCTGCTCTCGAACGCGGTGTACGACCTGTGGTGGGACGACTTCCACTGGGTCCTGCTCGGCGGCCTGGCCGCGATCGCGGGCAATGAGCTCGCCCCCCGGCTGAGCGAGCTCCGCTGGCCCTCGCCCGTCCCGGCTAGACGAGCCCCAGGTAGAGCTGCCTGATCTGCTCCGCCTGAGCCCGGAGGTCGTGAAGCTCGACCGCCCGGGCCCGCGCGGCCTCGCCCATCGCGCGGCCCCGGTCGGCGGAGTCGATGATCGAGCGGATGCCGCGCACCAGCTCCGCGGGCTCGCCCGGGCCGGACCACCAGCCCGGTCTCTCCCGGCTCGATCGCCTCCACGGTGCCGGTCCCGACGTCGGTGACCACGGCCGGCACGCCCATCGCCTGCGCCTCGAGCGTGGCGATCCCGAAGGACTCGGCGCGGCTGGTGGACGGCATCACGAAGCAGTCCGCCGCCGCCAGGTGGGCGACCAGCTCCTCCTCCGAGACGCGCCCGGCGAAGTGGACGTTGGGCTCGCCGCGCGCGAGCTCGCGCAGCTCGCCCTCGAGCGGCCCGCCCCCGACGATCACGACGCGACGCCTCGAGCGTCGCGCGCGGCGGCGATCAGGTGCTCGAGGCCCTTGTAGTAGACGAGCCGGGCGACCGCCAGCACGAGCGGCGCCCCGTAGCGCTCCCGGACCTCGCGCACGCTCGCCCCGGGCACCGCGTCGGGCTGTAGCGCTCGACGTCCACGCCGTAGGGCACGACGTGAGCGCGGTCGGCGCGAGGCGCGCAGCAGCGGCGAGGTCTCGAGCAAGCCGCCGGCTGCCCGACCACGATCGCCGCCGCCCTGTCGAGGCAGGCGCCGACGAGCGGCCCGTAGCGCGCATGAGGCGCGCCTGGCGGACGATGTCGGCGTGGTAGCTCGACCACGAGCGGCCGGCCGTCGCGCGGCCAGCAGCGCCGCCGCCTCGCCCACGGGGTTGGGCATGTGCAGGTGGATCACGTCCGCCTCCATGCCGGCGCAGCCAGAGCGGGAAGGTCGGCGCGAGCGGCACCGAGAGCGAGCCGCGGCCCGGCCTCGGCGACCCGCACCTCCAGCCCCGGTCGACCCGCGGTCGATCGACGTCCGCGCGCCGCCGCGAGCAGACGAGCACGTCCGAGGTGCACGTCCGGCATCGCCCGCCGGAGGCCGTCGATGTGCTTCTCGATGCCGCCCGCGATCGGCGGGATAGACGTCCTTGTAGACGTGGAGGATGCGAAGCTGGCGGCTCATGGCTCAGGTCTCGTCGTCATCGTCAATCGAAACAATCGCGAGCTGCTCGCCGCTTGCCTGGAGTCTCTCGCAGCCGACCTTCCGGAGCCGCCCGCCTCCGAGATCGTGGTGGTGGACAACGACTCCTCGGACGGATCCGCGGCGTGGCTGCGTGAGACCTGGCCCTCGGTTCGGCTCATCGCGCTGTCGCACAACTCGGGCTTCTCCGTGGCCTGCAACCTCGGAGCGCGCGCCGCGCGGGGACGGATCGCCGTGTTCCTCAATAACGACACCGTGGTCCAGCCGGGGTGGAGCTCCGCGCTCGTGCGGGCGATCGACAGCGCGCCAGACGTGGTGATGGCTGGCGGGCTCACGATCTTCCAGCACGAGCCGCACCTGGTGAACTCCGCGGGCGTCCGGATCGGGTTCTCGGCCGCGGGCACCGACATCGGCTTCCGCGAGCCGCTCGACGGCCTCAGCCTGGAGGAGAAGGACGTGGCCGGCGTGTCGGGGGTGAGCATGGCCGTGGATCGCTCGTGGTTCCTCGACGCCGGCGGGTTCGACGAGGCCTTCTTCATGTACTTCGAGGACGTCGACCTCTGCCTGCGGGCGTGGCTCGAGGGCCACCGCATCAGGTTCGTGCCTGACTCCGTGGTCCTGCACGCCTTCGGGGGCACATCGGGCACCCGCTACTCGGAGACGCGCAACTTCTACGCGTCGCGCAACCGGATGCTGACCGCGCTCAAGCTGTTTCCCCCCGCCCACATGGCGCTCGCGCTCGCTGCCTCGGTCCTGCACGACGTGGTGGTCGTCGCCTGGCTGGCGGTGGCCGACAGGCGCCACGCGCGCCGGGCGACAAGCGGGAAGGCGAGGGGGATCGCCTCGTTCGCGGGACAGGCCCGCCGGGGCCTGGCCGCGCGGCGGGCGTTCCGGCCCCGGCGGCGGCGCTCGATGGCGGACCTGCGCGCCGCCGGGGTGATCGACCCGGTGGGCGCGTCACTGCTGGAGTTCCTGCGCTTTCGCAGGATGTAGACGCTCAGAGCATGCGAAACCGGCTCCGCAGCCGCGCGACGGCCGGGTGCCGGAGGAGGTTCGTGCTGCGGTCGAGCCGGCGCAGGCCGCGGCCGGCCTTGGCCACGGCGCGGTCGGCAAGCTTCCGCGGCAGCCGCGCGGGCGGCAGGCCCGCCAGCGAGCGCTTGAGGTGCCCGGCCCGGACCCCCGCCTTGAGCTCGGACGGGTAGACGATGCCGGCGTCCTTGGCCTGGGCCAGCTCGGCCTCCCAGATCTCGCGGAGCGGGTTGTCGTCGTTCTTCCACGGCTGGGTCGGCACGACGGTGTAGTGGAGGAGCTTGGTGTCGCCCGGCTCGTAGCGCTCGAGGTGGTTCCACTCCGGCGGCAGGTCGTCGCCGATCTCGCGTCGTCGACGATGCAGAGGTCGAACATCAGCTCCTGGTAGGTGTACTCGCCTCGTCGAGCGCCGCCGACGATCTCGTCGATGTCCCAGTCGAGCCGCTCGCAGTCGAGCATCATCACGCTCATCTGGCGGCCCGGATGGAACCAGCTCGCAGTCCTTCCACTGCGGCGGCGGCTCGTCCTGGCGCGTGCACAGCACCTTGCGCGTCGTCGAACGGGATGTCCCACAGCTCGGCGATGTCGCCGAAGACCTGCATGTCGGCGTCGAGGTAGAGCGCGCGGCCCTTGTAGCCGGCCAGCTTCGGGATCTGGAAGCGGCTGAACGAGAAGCCGGTGCGGCCGCGGTTCGGCTCGTCCTTCGGCATCGGCGTCGGGCACGTCGAGCATCGGGATGAAGCGCACCGGGCGGCTGGCGTGCTTGCGGATCGAGTGCTCGAGCACCCGGGCGGCGACGATCTGCGACTCGTCGACGCCGACGAAGACGCGCATCGGCTCGATCAGCGGGTCGTAGTCGATGCCCGCGCTCGGCGACGATGTCCTCGATCTCGCGGAACTGCGCGTCGAAGCTCGGCAGGTCGTTGCTCGAGCGCTGCGAGCCGCTCTGAAACTCCGTCGCCGTAGCCGGCTGCCGCCGTCGATGCCGAGCGAGCGGACCTTCTTCACGCCCATCTCGCCGAGGATGTCGATGGCCGCCTCGGAGCTGAAGTAGCGGACGCCGATCACGCGGCGAGTCGCCGACGGGCGCCGACGGTGCGCGGCGTTGTACCAGACGAGCCGGCCCGCGCTCGTCGAGCTCGCGCAGCACCGGGTACGTCGTCGAAGTAGTCCTCGAGCAGGCGCTTCGCCGGCCGGAAGCGCGACGTGCGGGCGGCGCGGCATCAGCAGGCAGTCGGCAGTTCTCGAGCAGCGCGTCGCGCGCAGCGCTCGACGACGTCGATGTCGATGATGTGCGCGACGTCGACCCTCTGCTCGGCGACGACGTTGTTCAGCCCGAGCAGGTTGTAGTCGCCGAGCGGGAACTCGTCGCGGCGGGCGAACGTCGGGCCCTTGCCGAGCACGAGCCACGGCTTGGGCGCGAAACGGCTCTGTCGGATCCAGTCGCGAAGCTCGATCATCGGCTGGCGGGCGCCACGATAGCGACGAGGTCAGAGGCCGATCCGCACCAGGTCGTGCAGGCGGACGAGCCCGACGCAGCGGCCCGCCCTCGACGACCGGCAGCACGGCGATCTGCGACGGCCGGTCCTCCATCGAGCTGCAGCGCGTCGTAGGCCATCGCGTCCGGCGCGACCACCACGGGGTCGGCGGTCATGACGTCTCGGCGCAGCACGGCGCCGAGGGTCGTCGGGTCACCGCGCTGCGACGCTGCGCCGGACGTCGCCGTCGGTGACGATCCCGACCAGCGCGCCCGCGTCGTCGACCACGATCGACCGCGCCGAGGCCGCCCGCGGTGATCGCGGCGACGACGCTCGAGCAGCGGCGTCTCGGCGCCGACGCGCGGCGCTCGGCGGCCGCGTGCATGACGTCGCGGACGCGCAGCGTGAGCCGGCGGCCGAGCCGGCCCGACGGGTGGTTGGCCGCGAAGCGCCTCGGGCGTGATGCCCTTGCGCTCCATCACCGCCAGCGCCAGCGCGTCGCCGAGCGCGAGCGCCACCGCGACGCTGGCGGTCGGCACGAGGTCGAGCGGGCCCGCCTCGCGCTCGGCGAACGCGTCGAGCGCGACGCGTCGCCTGCGTCGCGAGGGTCGAGTCGCAGGTTGCCGACGATCGCGATCACCGGGACCTCGCGGCTGCGCAGGTACGGCAGCAGCGCGAGCACCTCCTCGGTCTCGCCGCTGTTGCTGACGCGCGATCACGACCTCCTGGCCGCCGATCGACGCCGAGCCCGCCGTGCAGCGCGTCGGCCGGGTGCACGAAGAGCGCGGGCGTGCCGGTGCTCGTCAGCGTGGCGGCGATCTTGCGCGCGACGATCCCGGAGGTGCCGGCGCCGATCGTCGCGACGTTGCCCGTGCAGGCCGACGAGCAGGTCCGACGGCCGCGCTGAAGCGCTGCGCCGTCGAGGCGGTCGGCCGCGCGCGGCGACGCCTCGGCCTCCTGGCGCAGGAGCTCGACCGCCGGGCCGCCGACCGTCGCTCACGGCGCTCGACCGGCTCCGACTGCCGAGCAGGTCGCGAGGCTCGGCGAGGTCGGTCGACGACCAGGTCGGCCTCGGCGCTCCGGCGGTCGGGTCCTCGTAGACGTCCCGTTGTAGCGGACGGCCGTCATGCCGAGCGCGCGAGCGCGCCGCCGACGTCGGTCCGGCGCCGGTCGCCGACGTGGGCGGCGTCGCCGGGCGCGACGCCTCCGACGCTGCGCGAGCGCGTGCTCGAAGATCTCGGGCGCGGGCTTGTAGTGGCCGACCTCGTCGGAGAAGGTCGTGTCGTCGAAGAAGTCGAGCAGCCCGTCGCGCGTCGAGCAGCTCGCGCACCACCGTGGACGGCGTGAGCCCGATGTCGCAGACGATCGCCGAGCGCGACCCCCGCCGTCCTTCAGCGCCGCGCAGGCACTCGCGCGACGCCGTCGCACGGGTGCACGGCGGCGCGGCGGCCGGCCTCGTCGTAGCCCTCGAGCAGCAGCCGTCCTCGCCGGGCGGCAGGCCGCAGCGCGCTCGCACCAGCATCGGCGCGGCGTCCTCGACGCGGAACTGGCGGCCCGCGCGCCAGGCCTCCTCGTAGGCGCGGTGGGCGGCGTCGTGGGCGCGCTCGAGCTCGGCGGCGCCGGGTCGATGCCGCGCGGCGCGCAGGGACCGGCCCAGCACCGCCAGCCGCTCTCGCTTCAGCGACCCCGGCTCCTCCCACATCAGCGTGTTCCAGAAGTCGAACGTGACGGCACGCGGGCCGTGAGGCGCGCTCATCGCCCGGGAAGCTCGGCCCCGTTCGCGAGAGCGTATCGCACCGCGAGCACCTCGTCGAGGACCTCGGCGAGCTCGTCCGGCGTGAGCATGTTCGGCCCGTCGCTCGGCGCCGTGTCGGGGTCGGGGTGGACCTCCACGAACAGCGCGTCGATGCCGACCGCGGCCGCGGCGCGGGCGAGGTGCGGGACGAACTCGCGCTGGCCGCCCGAGCTGGTGCCGAGCGCCGCCGGGCAGCTGCACGCTGTGCGTCGCGTCGAACACGACCGGGCAGCCGAGCGCGCGCAGCTGCGGCAGCGAGCGGAAGTCGACGACGAGGTTGTTGTAGCCGAACGTCGTGCCGCGCTCGGTGAGGAGGATGCCGGCGGCGCCGGCCTCGCGCAGCTTGCCGACGACGTTGGCCATCTCCGCCGGCGGCGAGGAACTGGCCCTTCTTGACGTTGACCGACCGCGCCGGTCGCGCGCGGCGGCGACGCAGCAGGTCGGTCTGGCGGCAGAGGAACGCCGGGATCTGCAGCACGTCGACGACCTCGGCGACGGGCGCCGCCTGCCAGGTCTCGTGGATGTCGGTGAGTCACCGGGACGCCGACGCTCCGCCTTGACCCGCGCGAGGATCTCGAGCCCGGCCTCGAGCCCGGGCCCGCGCGCCGACGAGCCCGACGAGCGGTTGGCCTTGTCGAACGACGACTTGAAGACGAAGCCGACGCCGTGCGCGGTCGCCGATCTCCTGCAGCGGCTGCGCGACCATCGAGCATGAAGCCCGCGTCCTCGACGACGCACGGGCCGGCGATCAGCAGCAGCGGGCGCGCCGGCACCGGCCGCGACGCCCGGCGCGATCCGCACACCGGCTCATGCGCTGCCGTCCAGCAGCCGCCGCGCCTGCGTCGAGGTCCTCGGGCGTGTTGATCTCGAGCACGGTGCGGTCGGTCAGTGCACACGCGGATCGGGACGCCGTGCTCGAGCGCGCGCAGCTGCTCGAGGCGCTCCGAGCGCTCGAGCGGGGTCGGCTCGAAGGTCGCGGAAGCGCGAGCAGCGTCTCGCGCGTGAAGGCGTACAGGCCGAGGTGGTGCAGCGCCGGCACGGGCCCGCCGTCGCGCGCGTGCGGGATCGGGCTGCGCGAGAAGTAGAGCGCGTCGCCGCCGACGGTCGCACACGACCTTGACGACGTTCGGGTCGGCCGACGGCGTGCTCGGCGGCCAGCGGGCAGGCGAGCGTCGTCATCGCCGGCGGCTCGCCGGCGACGGTACGGCGCGACGAGCGCCTCGAGCATCGCGGCCGTCGCGAACGGCTGGTCGCCCTGGACGTTGACGACGACGTCGGCGTCGGGGTGGCGCTCGGCGACCTCGGCGACGCGGTCGGTGCCCGTCTCGTGGTCGGCGCGCGTCAGCTCGACGGCGCCGCCGAAGCCGCGCACGCAGGCGGCGATCTCCTCGTCGTCGGTCGCCACGACGACCTCGTCGAAGCTCGGCGCACGGCCGCGCGGCCTCGTAGACCCACTGGACGATCGGCCGCCCGTCGAGGTCCGCGAGCGGCTTGCCGGGGAAGCGCGACGGCCGCCTGCCGCGCCGGGATGACCGCGAGGATCTTCATCGGCGTGGCCACCTTTTCAACACTAAGGGCCTATCCCTCCCGGGGCACCTGGGCGATCGCCACGAGCTGACGCCAGCCGGCCCGCTCCGGCCGGGCTCCGCCGGCGGACCCGGAAGGGGTTCAAGCCCCGCCTGGCTGATGAGGTTCACGCCGATCCGCGTGACCGGGCGGCTGGCCGCGTAGCGGTCCTGGAGGCGCCCGGGCTCGCTCGCCTGCACCCGCACCGGCCGAACTGCCGCCCGAGCATCTCGGCGAGCTCGGCCCCGCGGTACTCGCGGACGTGGAAGCGGCGCAGCTCCGGCCGCTGCCACTGCGGCGTCGACACGAGCAGCGCGCCGCCGGGCGCCAGCACGCGCGCCGCCTCGCGGCAGAGCGGCTCGATGTCCGCGATGTGCTCGACGACCTCGCACATCGTGACGAGGTCGACCGTCCCGGTCTCGAACGGCAGCTCCTCGCCCGCGGCCCAGCACCACCTCGGCCGGGGACCGGGCGGCGTCGAGCGCCGTCGCGCGCGAACTCCACGCCGGAGGGCTCCGGCTCGATGCCGACGACGCGACCGGGCGTCGCGCGCGCCATGAGGTCGGTCAGGGCGGCGTCTCCGCATCCGACGTCGACGACGAGCGCGGGCCGCCGCGCCTCCACCTCGTCCACGAACCACGAGTACAGCGCGTGCAGCCGCGCCGAGTACCTGGTGGCGGCCAGCGCGCCCCGATCTCGCGCCAGTGGTAGGCGCCGCGGGTCTCGTACTTGGTGAACTCGGCGGTCATCGGGTGCGCAGCGCCGTGAACGCCTGCCACGCGGCCGGCGGCACGCTCGGGAACGCAGCAGGATCGCGAGAGCCGTAGGCGGACGAGCTCCGCGACGCGGCGCGGGCGAGCTCCGCGGACAGTCGGGCAGGGCAGGAAGCGCGGCGCAGCCGACGGCCGCCGCGAGCACGACCTTGCGGCACGACCCGCGCCGACGGCCGGAGCCCGGGCCGCTGCGCGGACCAGCGCGGCGAGGTAGAGCGCGGCGAGCAGCGCACTCGGCGACGAGCATCGCGACCGCCACCGCCTGCGCGCCCGCGCTCAGGCGCCGCGATCGCCGAGAGCGTCACGGCGGTCGCCACGCCCACGCAGTTGGCGATCGCGAGCCGGCGCTGGCCCCGGACCGCCCACAGGCCGGTGGCCCAGACCGAGACGAGGAAGGTCGCCGGGCAGCGCCGCCGCCTGGATCTGCAGGACCGGGATCGACGGCTCGAAGTCCTCTCCGGCGAGGAAGAGCATGACCGGCCGCGCCGCCAGCGCCAGCGTCAGGCCGGCCGCCGCGCCGAGCACGAGGCCGACGTCGGCGAGCGACTGGAGCGCGAACGCGGTCCGGTCCTCGTCGTCGTGCGGCAGCTCGGGCGATGATCGGGAACGCGGTCGCGCACAGCAGGCCGGGGATGACGATCAGCGCCTCGAGGATGCGATAGGAGGCGCCGAAGTAGCTGGTCTGCGCGCTCGTCGCGGTGATCGACATGACGACGATCGCCGAGCGGTAGAAGAGCGACCCGATCGCCGAGGCGATCGCCACGGGGATCGCCTCGCGGATCAGGTAGCGCCCACTCAGGGCGGTCGAAGCGCGGGCGGATCCCGTGCCCGCGGAGCAGATGCCGAGCGAGCGCCGCGATCACCACGCCGACGGGGATGCTGATCGCCATCAGCGACGTGACGCCGGCGCCGAGCGCGACGAGGGCGAGCAGGCCCGCGGCGGTCAGGACCGCCCGCCCGACCTCGAGGACGGTGACCGCGCCGAACCGGAGCTGCGAGCTGAGCGCGACGCTGCACGTCTGCTCGACGACGACCAGCAGGAGGCCGGCGCCCGCGAGCGCGGTGCCGGCGATGAGCGCCGGCGTGTAGCCGGAGATCGCCGCGAAGCCGACGGCGACCGCGACGCCGGCGATCACGACGGCGAGCCGCAGCGCCATCAGGCTGTCGAGCAGGCCGCGCGCGGCCTGCTTCGTCCCGCACCGCGTACTCGCGCAGCCCGACGAGGGTCAGGCCCGCGTCCGAGACCAGCGCGACGACGCCGATCAGCGCGAGCGCGGCCACGTAGCCGCCGAACTCCTCGACCCCCAGGTGCCGGATGACGAACGGCGCCGTGGCCAGGTCGCAGAGCGCTCCGACGCCGTAGCCGACGACGCGCGCGAGCCGCCGCGGATCGCCTTGCCCCCGGCGGTGGGGCGGCTACGTGGATCAGGTGGGGTCTCGCGACTAATTTCCCCGCCCGCGAGCGCGCCGGAAGGCGTAGAAGGAGGGCTTGCGCTCCCCCTTTGCCGTCAGGAGCCCGAAGTTCTCGCTGAGATCCGACTCCCTGTCGTCCAGGAGGTGCAGCCACCCGAGGCCGGCCACGGACGGAAGCCTGTTGGCGATCCGGTAGGCCGCGGTGAGCCACTGGGCCTGGCCCTTGCGGCTGACGTAGTAGTTGAACGTCCTCGACCCGTGGTCGGACTGGATCACGTACTCGGACAGCCACAGCTTCGGGCGACCGCAGCGCCGCCCCCGGCCCGGGCCGCAGCGCCGGCGTAGGTGCGGGCTATCTCGCGCGAGAAGACGTCGAGGTCGCTGATGTCGCGGTAGCCGCCGGGCCTCACCGGATCACTCAGCTTGGGGAAGCGGGTGGAGAACGGGTTGTGCCCGAACCAGTCCAGCCGCGGCGGCCGGCCGTTCGGCAGGCGCATGTAGCGCAGCCACGGCCGCGGGTTGATCGCCCGCAGGCCGCCCCCGGTGAAGGTCATGCCCCCGATGACGATGTTGCGCCGCGACACCCCCTTCAGCGCGCTGTAGGAGGAGTCGAGCAGGCGTGCGTAGGTGCGCGGCCCGATGGTGCTGTTCGCCCGGTTCGGCCGGTAGGCGTCGACTCGGTTTGGCTCACCCCAGATCATCCACCGGCGCACCGTTGGGTAGCGGCGCGATGCGGCGATGAGGAAGTCGGCGAACGCCCGCCGGCGTGGGCTCCAAATCGGCGATCGGTCGCCGTTGGCCCACCGCGGCGAGCCCGAGACCTGAACCGCGATGTTGATGCCCGAGGAGGCGCCCTCCTCTACCGCGACGTCCAGCTTGCGGGGCCAGTCGTACGCGGGATCGTCCGGGGATCGCGGATTGTCCGGCTCGTGACGCGACCTGTCGAAGCGCATCAGGATCTGCAGGGTGTCGACACCCAGCCGCTCGTAGAGCTCGAAAGGCGGAGTCGCCGCCGGGGAGGCCCGCTCCGACCGGCCCCCAGATCGCCTTCTCGGCGGCCGCCCTCGACGCGGGGGGGTGGCTCAGGAGGGCCGCGGTGACCACGGCGAGGAGCACGGCGAACCAGCGTTGCCGTCGGTCGCTTCGGCAGGGACACGTCGAGGCCCGAACCTAGGATAAGCAAGTTTGTCGCCGCTGGTTTCCTCGGGACCAGGGTTGGACTATCCTGGGGGTTCGATCCGTTCCTTCGAGAGGTGACCAATGAAACTCGTTTGTGGAATGCTGCTCTGTACGTTGACACTGACGGCGCGGGCCGAGGGGCCGCTGGTGTTTGTCTCGGCGTTCGCGGCCGGGGAGAAGGGGGCGATTTCTGCGTACCAGGCCGACGTGGAGAGCGGCGCGCTGAAGCTCGTGGAGCGGACCGGCGGCGTCGAGAACCCGTTCTTCCTGGCCTGTCTCCCGATCGAAAGTTCCTGTACTCGATCCACGCCAAGTCGTTCGGCGGCAAGGAGCACGAGCAGGTCGCCGCCTATGAGGTCGTCGGCCGCACGGGCAAGCTGAAGCTGCTCAACCGGCAGTCGGCCCAGGGGACGGCGGCCTGCTACCTGGACGTCGATGCGACCGGCAAGACCGTGCTCGTGGCCAATTACTCCAGCGGCAGCGTGGCCTCGCTGCCGGTGAAGGCCGACGGGTCGCTGGGCGAAGCGGCGTCGTTCGTCCAGCACACGGGCTCGAGCGTCGATCCCGCGCGGCAGAAGGAGCCGCACGCCCACTGCATCGTCGTCAGCCCCGACAACCGGTTCGTCTACGCGGCGGACCTGGGGCTCGATCAGGTGCTCTGCTACCGCCTCGACGCGGCGACGGCGAAGCTGACGCCCAACGAGCCGCCGTTCGCGAAGACGCCGCCGGGGGCCGGGCCGCGGCACCTGACGTTCCATCCCAACGGCAAGCACGTCTACGTCATCAACGAGCTGGCCAACTCGGTCACCGTGTTCGACTACGAGGCAGACTCCGGGCGGCTGACCGAGAAGCAGACGATCTCGACGTTGCCCACGGACTTCACGCGGCAAGAGCTACTGCGCGGACCTGAAGATCACGCCCAACGGCCGGTTCCTGTACGGCACCAATCGCGGCCACGACAGCATCGCGGCGTACCAGATCGGCGACGACGGCCGGCTGACGCTGCTGGCGATCGAGCCGAGCCTGGGCAAGGGGCCGCAGAATCTGGCGATCACGCCCGACGGCAAGCTGCTGCTGTGCGCGAACATGCCCGGCAACAACGTCGCCGTGTTCCGGATCGACCCGACCGGCGGCCTGAAGTCGGTCGGCGAGCCGGTTTCGATGCCCAGCCCCTCCTGCATCATGCTGCTGCCGTGAACCAAGGCCCCTTGTTCGTCACGGTTTGCTGGTTGATCCTGGGGACATCGATCGTGCGGGCGCAGCCGGCTTCGCCGCCGTATCCGCCCAGCCCGGTGATTGCGGCGATTGAGTGGGCGCCGCACGAGCAGATCGTCCGCGCGGCTCGCGATGGCGACAACTGGCCGATTACCTGGGCTGACGACGATGCGCTCTACACCACCTGGGGAGACGGTACCGGCTTCGTGCCCAAGGTCCCGCAGAAGCTGAGCTGTGGCTTTGCCCGCGTCGCCGGTTCGCCGGACAGTTTTCAGGGGAGGAACATCCGCTCGCCGGCAGAGCAGCTCGGTCAGGGGCGGGCCGGCAAGAAGGGATGGGGCATGCTCTGTGTCGACAGCACGCTCTATCTGTGGTTCGGCCACGCGAACAACAAGGGGGGCGAAGCTCAACTGGCCTGGTCACGCGACCACGCGGCGACCTGGACCTTCGCCGATTGGAAGTTCGCGGAGTTCGGCTTGCTGGGCTTCATCAACTTCGGCCGGAACTACGCCGGGCGCGGGATGAGTTTGTCTACGCCTATTCCCACGACGGGCCGCGCGCCGATACGCCCGCCGACCGCTTCGTCCTGCTGCGTGCGCCGAAGGAGCGTCTCACCCAGCGCGAGGCGTGGGAGTTTCTGGCCAGGATGGATCAAGGCCGGCCCGTCTGGACCAGCGATATCCAGGCGCGGGCGCCGTGTTCGAGCACCCCGGTGCCTGCCTGCGCTCGGCGATGACTTACTGCGCGCGCTGCGCGCTACCTGTGGTGGCAGCAGCTCCCCCAACCGCCGGGCGTCACGAACGATCGCGGGGACACGCGTTTCGACGGCGGCTTTGCCATCTACGATGCGCCCGAGCCTTGGGGACCGTGGACGACCGCGTTCTACACGAGCAAATGGGACGTCGGCCCCGGCGAGCATGCCGACTTTCCGGCCAAGTGGATGAGCGCCGACGGCCGCACGCTGCACCTGGTCTTCTCGGGCGACGACTCCTTTTCCGTCCGCCAGGCGCGACTCAACTGCGCTGACAGCCTCTCGATCGGGGCTTGTCTAAAAGCTCCTCCGGCTGATGATGGAGAGTAGTACTCAGTACTCAGTACTCAGTACCGAGTACCTGGTAGTGAGCGTTCCCCCGCGGAGAAATCATGGCCATCGTCAGCAGCCGGCGTCGTTACTCCGATTATCGACAGGAACTGAAACAGCGGCGCCGAGCAGGCCGCCAGCCGGAGGTCGGCAAGGCCGATGCTCCGCCGCGGCGGGAACGATCGTTCGGCCGCCTGCTGTGGGAGTTTCTGCGGCTGCTGCGCGGCCATCGCTGGGCCGATCGGCTTTGCCCTGGCGACGTTGACGGTCGCCACGCTCCTGCAGCTGGCGCCGCCGCTGGCCACCAAGCTCGTCATCGACAACGTGCTGATCGACGATCCGCTTCCCGCCTGGTGGAGCCGGTGGGGCCTGCCGACCGATCGCTATCAAGTGCTGTACCTGGTCGGCGGCGTCGTGACGGCGATCTCGCTCCTGGCGACGGCTCATTCATCTCAGCGGCCGCTGGTACGCCACCAAGGCGGTCAACCGCCTGCAGGTCGCCATTCGCCGCCGCGTCTTCGAGCACGCCGTGCGGCTGCCGCTGCACCGCGTCTATCAGCTCAAGTCGGGCGGGGCGACGAGCCTGCTTGCGCGACGACGCCGGCGGCATCGCCGAGCTGGTCTTCAGCATGCTCTACAACCCCTGGCGGGCGATCATCCAGCTTGTCGGCAGCCTGATCGTGCTGGCCTGGGTCGATTGGCGGCTGCTGCTCGGCGGCGCTGCTGCTGCTGCCGGCCGTCTATCGTCACGCATCGCACCTGGATCAACCGCATCCGGCCGCTGTACCGCGACATCCGCACGCAGCGGCAGGAGATCGACGGCCAGACGACCGAGGCCTTCGGCGGCATGCGCGTCGTCCGCACCTTCGGCCGCGAGCGCAGCGAGACGAGCCGCTTCGTCACCGCGCAACCACCTGATGGTCCGCCAGGAGCTGTTCGTCTGGTGGTGGACGCGCGTGATCGAGCTGGTCTGGGAGGTGCTGATTCCGCTGGCCTCGATCGCGCTGCTGCTCTACGGCGGCACGCAGGTGCTGCGAGGGCCAGCTGACGATCGGCGACGTGACGATGTTCCTCGTCTACCTGACGATGCTGCTCGGCCCGCTGGCCGACGCTGGCCAACAGCGCCACGCAGTTCCAGAACAACCTGGCCGGGCTCGACCGCGTGCTCGACCTGCTGGCCGAGCCGCTGGAGACCTCGCACACGCCGCCGACGCGCCGCGCTCGACCCGAGCCGCGTCGCCGGCCGCATCACGTTCCGCGACGTCAGCTTTCGCTATCCCGGCTCGCGAGCAAGCCGGTGCTGCGAGGACATCAACCTCGACGTCGCAGCCGGGCGAGACCGTCGCCCTGGTCGGCCGCAGCGGCGCGGGCAAGACGACGCTCTGCAACCTCGTGGCCCGCTTCTACGATCCGACCGCCGGCAGCGATCGCAGCTCGACGGCCTCGACCTGCGCGAGCTGCCGGTCGAGAGCTACCGCCGCCTGCTGGGGATCGTCGAGCAGGACGTCTTCCTGTTCGACGGCACGATCGCCGAGAACATCGGCTACGCCGTCCGCAACGCCAGCGCAGCGAGCAGATCGACGCAGGCCGCCAGTCGCCGCCAACGCCGACGAGTTCATCCGCGAGCTCGAGCACGGGCTACGACACGCTGATCGGCGAGCGCGGCGTGCGGCTCAGCGGCGGCCAGCGGCAGCGGCTGGCGATCGCCCGCGCCGTGCTGGCCGACCCGCGGATCCTGATCCTCGACGAGGCGACCAGCAACCTCGACAGCGAGAGCGAGCGGCTGATCCAGCACAGCCTGGCACGCCTGATGCACGGCCGCACGTCGCTTCGTGATCGCCCACCGCCTGAGCACGATCCCCCACGCCGACCAGATCGTCGTCCTCGAGCACGGCCGCATCGTCGAGACCGGCACGCCACGACGAGCTGATGGCCCGCAGCGGCCGCTACCGCGACATGGTCGAGCTGCAAACCGCCGATCCACAGCACTAAACTCGTGCGGCCGGGGGCTGGTATTCGTAGACGACGGCGCCGTTCACGTCGTGGTGGCGGATGGCGATGGCGCTGCCGTTGGCGGTAGGCGTGAGCGTGATCGAGGCGAAGCCGCCCTTCACGCGGTGGAAGCGGTGGTAGGTCTTGTCCTCGCCGGGCGTGCCGCCGGCGTGCTCGTCGCTGGCGGCGCCGACGGAGAACTCGTGCAGGCCCGTCTGCGGGTGGACCGAGTGATACTGCCAGTGGCGGTCGCCGCAGACGACGAAGAAGTTGTCCGGCACGTGCTCCTTGCAGCCAGGCGCGGATCTCGTCGCCCTCGTGCGTGAAGCCCGCGTTGGAGTGGTTGTCGTTCTTGTTCTTGCGGTCGGGGCCGACCAGCGGCGTCGGGCTGATCAGCACCTTCCAGGTCGCCGTGCTCTCCTGCGACCGTCCGCTTGAACCACGCCTTCTGCTCGGCGCCCCAGATGGTCTTGTCCGGGCCGTCGGGCATGCTTGTTCGGCGAGCGGAAGTCGCGGCCGTCGGTGAACCAGACTTGCAGGTCGCGTCCCCAGCGGAAGGTGCGGTAGCTCGGCCCGTCGGCCATCGGCGCCTGCTGGCGGAAGATCTTCTGCCCCTCGGCGAAGGTGAACTCGCCCACCTTCGTGCCCGGCCACGAGTCGTTGTTCAGCGTGTCGTGGTCGTCCTTGAGCCAGTAGGTGGCGACGTTGCGGGTGAACTCGACCAGCCGCGGCAGGCTGAACATCCGCTCCCAGTGATAGCGGGCCAGGCGCGGCGTGACGGCGCGCGGCTCGTCGCTGTCGTAGTAGACCAGGTCGCCGGTGAGGCACGCGAAGCGCGGCTTGAGCGCGAGCATCGACGGGTAGATGGGGTGCCCGTCGGGATGGCCGCGGTCGGGATAGCCCTGGCAGGTCATCACGCAGAAGCGCAGGTCGCTCGGGGCTGTCCGCCCGGGGGCGGTCTCGAACCGGCCGCGAAAGGCCCCGTGCTGCGGCGAGCCGCCGGGGCCGGCCGTCTGCGCTGCGTAGTGGTAGGCGGTGTCGGGCTTCAGGCCCGCTGAGGCGGAACTGGTGGATGAAGTCGCCGGCCTCGGACACGTCGACCCACTCGGAGGTCTGTCGCGTCGCTCAGGTCCTCCCTCGTGCCGTAGCGCAGCCGCACGCGGCCCGCCGCGCCGGGGCAGGCGCCTTCGAGCTGCTCGACCGGGACGGTCACCGCAACGGGATTATTCCGATTGACGCGGCCGCCGACGTTCAATCCTTGATTGTTCCGCGCCGCGTTGGCCGTGAGACGGGTCCAGACGATGGCCTCCGTATCCGTAACTTCCCCGACCCGCGTGCCCGTGGCCTGACGAATCGCGTCGCCGCCTTGTCCGCTGGCCGGATTGCCGGGCATCCACGCGCCGGCGGCGACCAGCGACCCGACCGCGGCCTGCGAGGTGTTGGTAATGAACTTGCGACGGGAAAGTGAATTGCGCGAGGTGCGTGTCATGGTGTCCCTTTCAGTTGATCACCTTCACCCAAACCTCTACCAAGGGGAGAGGGGATTTTATGAGAGATTCGCCAGCGTGCCGGTGCAGTCGCCGAGCTTGTCGACGTTGATCTCCATGCGGTCGAGCATCGACAGCCACAGGTTGTTCAGCGGCGTCTCCTTCGGGATAGCGGACGTGGCGGCCCGGTCTTGAGCGTGCCGCCGCCGCCGCCGGCCAGCAGGATCGGCAGGTCGTCGTGGTTGTGGCGGTTGCCGTCGCGAGTTGCCGCTGCCGTAGACGATCATGCAGTGGTCGAGCAGCGTGCCGTCGCCTTCCTGCGATCGCCTTCAGCTTCGTCGAGCAGGTAGGCGAGCTGCGTCGACGTGGAAGCGTGTTGATGTCGCGGATCTTCGCCTTCTTCTTCGGGTCGTTGCCGTGGTGCGACAGGTCGTGGTGCCCCTCGCGGCACGCCGATGAACGGGTACGGCTTGTTGCTCCCCTCGTTGGCGAGCACGAACGTGCACGACGCGCGTCACGTCGGCCTGGAAGGCCAGCACCATCAGGTCGCACATCAGGCGGATGTGCTCCTCGTACGTCGGCCGGGACGCCGGTCGGCGTCTGGCGACGTCGGGCGCCTTCGACCGGCGGCAGCTTCTCGGCCCGCTCGATGCGCTGCTCGATGTCGCGGATCGGCGGCGAAGTACTCGTCGAGCTTGCGGCGGTCGCTGGCGCCCGAGCCGGCCGTGCAGGTCGCTCGGCGTCCTCGCGGACGAAGTCGAGGATGCTCTTGCGGCTGCGCGTCGCGCTGGGCGCGGTCGGCGTCCGGGCCGGTGCCGAACAGCCGCTCGAAGACCAGCTTCGGGTTCACCTCCTTGGGCAGCGGCTGCGTCGCCGACCGCCAGGACATGGTCGAGGAGTAGACGCAGCTGTAGCCGGAGTCGCAGTTGCCGGCCATCGCGCCGCGCTCGCAGCCGATCTCCAGCGACGGCCAGCCGCGTCTGGTCGCCGATGCGCGGCGGCGGCCACCTGATCGACCGAGACGCCGGCCCGGATGTCGGTGCCGTCGGTCTTGCGCGGCTGGCAGCCGGTGAGGAACGCGGCCAGGGCGCGGGCGTGGTCGCCGCCGCCGTCGCCGTTGGCGCGGGCCTTGTCGGCGGTCAGGCCGGTCAGCACGAGCAGCTCGTCCTTGACCGGCTGCGAGCGGCTCGCAGGATGGCGCGGCAGCTCGAAGTCGGCGCCTTCCGCCTTCGGCGTCCAGTCGGCCATGTTCTTGCCGTTGGGCACGTAGAGGAACGCCATGCGGTTGGGCGCGGCCTGCGCCGGCGGCCGGCGGCCGTCGGCCCAGGCGGTCGAGCGGGCCCATCGCCTCCAGCCACGGCAGGGCGACGGCGCCGCGCCCAGGCCGTCGCAGCGACGCGTCCGGCGGGAAATCGAGCTTCGGCATGGTTCCGAGCGTCATGGTTCGCTGCTGTCCTTTCCTCGCCGCATCCGGAACGGGTCGCTCTTGACGATCTCGGCCACCAGCGCGGAGAACTTGTAGTCGTTCGCGCGCCAGCGCCGGCCACGATCGCGATCGACGGCCGGCTGGTCGTAGTACTCCAGCCCGCGGCCCAGGGCGTAGGTCAGCATCTTCTCGGCCAGGCAGCGGGCGAACAGCTCCTTCTTGTCCTTGAGGATCGCCTTCAGCTCGGCCGGGCCCGTTGAACTTCGTGCCGTCGGGCAGCTCGCCGGACGCGTCGATCGGCGAACTCGCCGTCCTTCGTGCGGAAGCGCGCCGATGGCGTCGAAGTTCTCGAAGGCGAAGCCGAGCGGGTCCATCTTGGCGTGGCAGTTGGCGCAGGTCGGGTTCTGCCGGTGCTGCTCCATCCGCTGCCGCAGCGTGCCGCGTCAGCTCGGCCTTGCTCGCCGTCGGCCAGCTCCGGCACGTCGGGCGGCGGCGGCGGCGGCGGCGTGCCGAGGATCTGCTCCAGCACCCAGCTGCCGCGCTTCACCGGCGAGGTGCGCGTCGGGTTCGAGGTGACCGTCAGCACGCTGGCCTGCGTCAGCAGGCCGCCGCGCGCGCCGCCTTGCAGCGACGACGCGCTGCGAACTCGTCGCCGCGGATCGGCTTGCCGCCTCGGCGCGTCGGCTTCTGGCCCGGCCGGTTGCCGTTCGTGTCGGCGATGCCGTAGTGCCGGGCCAGCGGCTCGTTGAGGAAGGTGAAGTCGGCGTCGATCAGGTCGAGGATGCTGCGGTCCTCGCGGACGATCGCGTCGAAGAACAGCTCCGTCTCCTTGAGCATCGCCGCCCGCAGCCGGTCGTTGAACGTCGGGAACAGCTTGCGCGTCGGGGGCGATGCGTCTTCAGCCGCTGCAGCTGCAGCCACTGCATGGCGAAGTTCTCGACCAGCGCCGTCGCCTTCGGATCCGCCAGCATGCGCCGGACCTGGGCGTCGAGGTTCGCCGTGAGCTGCTTCTGCTCGCGCCAGGTCGAACAGCTCGTCGTCGGGCATCGTGCTCCAGAGGAAGTACGACAGCCGCGAGGCCAGCTGGTACTCGTCGAGCGGCCGCGGCTCGGCGGCTCTGCGGCCGGTCGTCGAGCTCGACGCGGAAGAGGAACTTCGGCGAGCAGAGCACCGCCTGCATCGGCCAGCTGCATGCCCGCTTCCCACTTCTCGCCGCGCGGCTTGCGCCTGCTCGACGAGCTCGACAAGCCGATCGACCTCCTCGCCGTCGGCCGGGCGGCGATAGGCCCGCCGCAGCGAGCCGCGTGAGCACTTCGCGCGTCTGCTCGGCCTGCGGCTTGTCCGGCGAGCAAGCGAGGATCATCAGCTGCGACTTGGGCCGTGTCTCCAGCGGACCTTCGCTCCAGATGTGCTGGATGAACAGCTTCGCGCGGCTCTTCGCCGGCCGGCGGCTTGATCAGCCGCGACGCCCGCGTTGCGGAGGTTGCCCATGCGGCTGATCGGGGAACTCGATCTCCTGCGGCTGCTTGGCGTCGCGGGCCGTGATCTCGAAGATCTTGAGGATCTTCATCGGCCGCGGAACTTTGGCGCCCATGAGCTGATCGACTTCTGCATCGCTGGAAACGTCCTGGAGGTTGTTGCCGAGGATGAACAGCGCCACCTTGACCGGCGCGTGCCCGTTGGTCTCGGCGTACAGGTTGGCGCGCAGGATCAGGTCGGCATCGGCCGAGAACTTCAGGTAATCCGCCGGCGCCATGAACGGGCCGGAATGCACCGCTTCGCTGGACGTTGGGGTCCAGCACGCGGAACTCCGCCTGCGAGGTCTGGGCATTGTTGGGCTGCAGGAACCGGCCCGCCAGGTAGCGGTTCGCGCGGCGGCGGCGGATTGACCACGATCACGCGATCGGCGATCGTCTCGGCCGCGGCCAGGTAGCGTTCCATCAGCACCGGCGAGAGCGTGAGCACGTCGCCGATGTTGTCGAACCCGTGGCCGATGTCGTCCGACGGGAAAATCCTCGGTCGGATCGAAATCGACGCCGAGCAGGTCGCGGACGGTGTTGTTGTACTCGGTGCGATTGAGCCGCCGCATGGTCACGCGGCCCGGATCGGGCTTGGCGTGCCGGTCGGCGTAGTCGAACACGTTCCGCACGTGCGTGGTGAAGGCATCGACCTCCGCGACCGTGGGACGCGGGTCGATCCTTGGGGGGCATCTCGCCCGCGGCGATCATTCTCAGGACGTTGTCCCAGACCTTCCGCTGCCGGACGACCGCCATGCGAGTCGCGGAACGGCTCCAGCGAGAGCTCGGCCTTGGGCTCCTGGCCGCTGTGGCAGGCGAGGCAGTGCTTTTCCAGGAACGGCCGCCCCGACTGGGCGAAGTCGGGGGCGGGCGGGTCAGCCGCCATCAATGCTGTCGCGCCGAGCACGATCGCCAGCGTGGCCAGCGGCATCGGCCGAATCGCCTCAAGTTGTACCCCTGGCACTACGATACCTCCGAATGCAACGAATCGCATCAATACCTTGAGCTTTCAGCTCCAAGACACAGTCTGCGTTGCCGGCGAGGACTTGGCAAGGAGAGAGGAATGGGGTTGAGGTCTTTGCTGCTGGGGACGTGTCTGGCCCTGGCCAGTATGGCCTGGTCGATCCGCGCCACGGCCTGCCCCTTCTGCCGCGCGGACGCCACCGGACTGGCTGCGCCAGCAGGGGAAGCAGGTGAAGAGCCGGCGATCCAGTTCTCGGGCGGGATCGACACTCCCTCGGCGTTCTACTTTCGCGGCTATCTACAAGCCAATCACGGGCCGATCCTGCAGCCGTATCTGAACGTCTTCACCAAACGGGCCTTCGCGGAAGATGTGATCGTGCGTCCCTATGTGTCGCTGTTCCACAGCGCCAGCCCCGACGACGCCAACCGCATGGAGAGCATGTCCGACGTGATGCTCGGCGCGGTGGCCAGTTCGCAGGCCTTCTCGATCGATGCGCGGTACGCGTACTACACCATGAATCAGCTCATGCGCTCCAACGTCCATGAGCTGGGTTTCAAGGCCAGCTACGACGTGCTCGCGCCGCGTTGCCCGTGCGAGGCCGCCTCCCCCTTCAGCCTGCGCCCGTTCGCGGGCGTGTACGTCGACGTGTTCGACGAAGAGGGAACGGAGGACGTGTTCGTGAACCTGGGTGTGGAGCCCGCCTGGCGGTGCGAGCTGGCCGGATGGAAGATCGGCCTGGGTCTGCCCATCGACTGGGGCTTAAGCGCCGACGGGTACTACTTCAATCGCGACGGCAGCAACGCCGCGCTGGGTTACTTTTCGACCGCGGCGACGGCCAGCATCTTGCTGCCGATCGAGGGACACGGCCAATGGTTCGTGAACGCTTCGGTGCAATACCTGCACCTGGCGGCGGACAGCGTCCGCGACATCAGCCCCGACGACGACCTGTGTATCGGCAAGATCGGCGTTTCGTTCGTGCGTTGATCGCCGAGTGCGGCTTGAGTGGACCTGATGGGAGTCGAACCCACCACACCGACCTTGCAAGGGTCAGTCGCCCCCAACGGCATGCAGGCCCGGAGAGAAGTCGTTAATAGTCCTGGGTGGACTCGAACCACCGATGGTCACCTTGTAAGGGTGCTGCCTTCGCCGCTAGGCCACAGGACCAGTTGCTGAGTTGTGAGTTCCGGGGGTAGGAATCGAACCTACGGACTCCTGGTTCAAAGCCAGGCATCACTACCAACAGCGACGACCCCGGAATGGATTGGTTGTCCAAAGAGCGCCCAGCGGGAATCGAACCCGCGCTTCCGCCATGGCAAGGCAGCAGGCTACCGCTACATCATGGGCGCGTGTGTTGTTTGAAACTCAGAGCACCGGGTGGGACTCGAACCCACGTCTCCGCATTACGGGTGCGGAATCCTGGCCGCTAGACGACCCGTGCTTGATCAAGTGGGACTGGAGGGGCTCGAACCCTCACCGATCCGGTTAAGAGCCGGACATGCTGCCGCTAGCACCTCAATCCCGTGGAATCAAAAGTCAGTGAGGCTGGAGGGACTTGAACCCCCACCCGCCTGGTTAAAAGCCAGGGATGCTGCCGTTACACCACAACCTCGTGCGCTGGGTGAGGCGGCAGCGTTTCAATCGACCTGCGGTCATGTTGATGGTCCTCTGACTGTGCCGATCCAAAAAAAGAAGCCGATGTCGCTGGCGACATCGGCTTTCGTTGGATCCTGCTTTGGTAGCAGCCGAGTGTCACAAGCGCAACGGGTGCGCGGGACCTTTCGCCGTTGCGGCGGCGAACTGTCCTTGGCATTGCCGTTGACCGATGAAACCCAGCCGCGCGAACATTTTCATTACTCCCGAAGCAAATGCCCCACTGCCCTTATTGACGCTCGAATCGTCGAAGAGGTTCGCGATGCCCTGAGGAAAGCCATCAGGAAAGTGGGTGCGATTCCCCCACCTTTGGGCTTTACGCAATTGTTACAGGGCCCGACGGATGCGGCGCACGGGGCGTCCGAAGACGGGCGGCTTGGGCGGCGGGGGGGCCGCGGGTTCGGCTGGTTCAGCGGAAGCGCCGTCGGCGGGAGGCGCCGCGGAGCGAACCGGGGCTGCCGGGCGGGACGATTCGAAGCCGGGGATTTCGTCCCGCTTCAAGAGCTTGTTGATCCGCATTTCGATCCGCGTCAGCTCGTTGCCTTCTTCGGGCGTGACGAACGTGAAGGCCACGCCCTCGCGGCCCATGCGGCCGGTGCGGCCGACGCGGTGGACGTAGTCGTCGCAGAACTGCGGGATGTCGTAGTTGATGATGTGCGAGATGCCGGTCACGTCGATGCCGCGGCCGACCACGTCGGTGGCCACCAGGAAGCGGACCTTGCCCTCGCGGAAACGCCTTCATCACGCGGTCGCGGGCGCTCTGCTGCAGGTCGCCGTGGATGCACGTCGACGCCCTTGAGCTTCTTGCTGACAGCCGGCGGTGCACCTTGTCGGCGCCGCGCTTGGTGCGGCAGAAGATGATCGCCTGCCGCGGCTCCTCGCGCTTCAGCAGCCGCACGCAGCAGGTCGAACTTCCGCTCCGGATCGACCGTGAAATAGAACTGCTCGATCGTCTCGACCGCCATGTCCTTCGGCGAGAAGTTGAGCGTCTCCGGATCGCGCATGTAGCGCTGCGGCCAGCCGCTCGACCGGCGGCGGCACCGTGGCGCTGAAGCAGCAGCGTCTGCCGCGACTTGCGGGCAGCGGCGGAGGATCCTCTCGATGTCGGGCCGGAAGCCGATGTCGAGCATCCGGTCGGCTTCGTCGAGCACGACGAACTTGAGCTTGTCGCAGATCGCAGCGTGCCGCGGGCCGAGGTGGTCGAGCACGCGGCCCGGCGTGCCGACGACGATCTCGCGCCCCTTTGCAGAGCTTGTCGATCTGCGCCGCGGATCGGCTTGCCGCCGTAGACGGCCACGCAGTGCACGCGTGCGGCCGTGCGACAGCTTGATCGACTTCGTCCGTCGACCTGCACGGCCAGCTCGCGCGTCGGCACCAGGACCAGCGCCTGCGGGCTGGTGGCTGTCGTTGCCGAGCTGTCGAGCTTCTCGAGGATCGGAATCACGAACGCGGCCGTCTTGCCGGTGCCGGTGCGGGCCTGGCCGAGGACATCGACGCCGGCCAGCGCACGCGGAATGAGGCCGGCCTGAATGGGCGTGGGCTCCAGATAGCCGGCCTCGGCCAAGGCCTCCATCATCGTGGCGGAAAGGCCCAAATCCTCGAAACGAGCGGCAGGTTGAGCGGCGGGAGTGGGAACGGCAGGATTCTCTAACACCGAAACAGCAGACATCAATCGAAAAGCGCCAACAGGACCAGGGAGTGTTTATCTAACCCTAACTCGCGAGCGAGGTTTGGTCAATGGCGTTAGCGGATTTGTCGCTCACGCGCTCGATCCGCGCGCCGAGCGAGCCGAGCTTGGCCTCCAACCGCTCGTAGCCGCGGTCCAGATGGTGGATCCGCCGAACGATCGTGCGGCCTTGCGCGGCCAGGCCGGCCAGGACCAGCGCGGCGCTGGCGCGCAGGTCCGAGGCCGTGACGATCGCCCCCTGAAGCTGGTCCACACCGCTGAGGAATACCGATGGCCCGCGCCGGCGAATGCGGGCGCCCATCCGCCGCAGCTCGGCCGCATGCTGAAACCGCTCCGGGAACACCGCATCGCCAAGCTGGCTGCGCCCCCCGGCCAACGAGAGGAGGGCCATGAACTGCGACTGCAAGTCGGTCGGCAGGCCCGGATAGGGAGACGCGGTGAGGTTCAGCGGCCGCGGGCGAGCCGGACAAGCAAGGGTGATCGCGCCGTCGCTGATTGCGATCGACGCGCCGGCCTCCGCCAGGGCGGCCGTCGCACACGCGAGGTGGTCCGGCTCGAGGGACTCGATCGTGATCGTGCCGCGCGTGATGGCCGCCGCCAGCAGCAGCGTACCGACTTCGATGCGATCGGCGATGACGCGATGCGTTCCGCCTCCCAGCTCGCTCACGCCGGTGATCGTCAGCGTCGAAGTTCCCAGCCCTTCGATCCTGGCGCCCAGCGTGGTGAGGAACCGCCCCAGATCGACGATCTCCGGCTGAAGCCGGGGTCACGACCTCCAGGAGCGGCGAGGGCGAAAGCTGCCAGCGTCGCGGTGGACCCGCTGCACAGCGCGAGGACGAGAAGGGGCTTGCGGCGGAGGAAGATCCTCATGAACATCTTCAGGACACGCCGACGTTAAGTGCGTACCCGAGGCCTGTCAACCCGCTCGGTGCCCGTGCCTGATTCGCCGGGAGTCACTGCACCGGAGTGCCGTCCAGGTTCCCGAACCGGACGCTCGCGAGAGGCCGTTCTGACCGAATCGGAGCTTGCTACCATGCCGTTCCCGGTCGCGCTAAGCGGGGAGCTAGCGGTTCCCTGTACCCGCAATCCGCTCTAGCGGGGCCGAACTCCTTCCCGAGGAGGAACGTTCGGGGGTAGGGCTTTCCGACGTAAGTGTTGACTGTCAGGTCCCGCGCACTGGGAGCCTGTGAACCGCGTCAGATCCGGGAGGAAGCAGCGCTAAGCAGCTTCTCTCAGGTGCCGCGGAGCAGCCTGGCAAGAGCGAGCGTCGTACGCACCGCCTCCGAGCCGACTACGACGGAAGGTGCGCGACCGGGATTACTCGAGGGAACCCATGGTTCCCTCGAGGGCTCCCTCCCTTCCTTCGGGGGAACCGTGGTTCCCCTCACCCCCTCCTCCGATTAGCATGGCGTCGTGACCGCGCTCTACCGGAAGTACCGGCCCCAGACCTTCGACGAGGTCGTCGGGCAGGAGGCGGTCGTGCGCACGCTTCGGAACGCCATCGGGCGGGATCAGATCCGCCAGGCCTACCTGTTCGCCGGGCCGCGCGGAACCGGCAAGACGTCGCTCGCCCGGATCCTGGCGAAGGCGCTGAATTGCGACCAGGGCCCCACGGTCGAGCCGGACGGCACCGGTAACTCGTGCCGAACGATCGCCTCCGGGACGTCGCTCGACGTGATCGAGATGGACGCGGCCAGCCAGCGCGGCATCGACGACATTCGCGAGATCCGGGACCGCGTCGTCCTCCAACCGGTCGAGGGGCGTTACAAGGTCTACATCCTCGACGAGGCCCACCAGCTGACCGACGCGGCTTTCAACGCGCTCCTGAAGCTGATTGAGGAGCCCCCGCCCCACCTCGTGTTCGTCTTCTGCACGACGGAGCTGGGAAGACGCTTCCGACCGTCCGGTCCCGCTGCCAGACATTCATGTTCTCGCGACCGCGCCTGCCGGAGCTGACGAAGCTCCTTCGCACGGTGGCGGACGGCGAGAAGATCGACGTTCCGGATGCAGCCCTCGCCCTCGTGGCGCGGAGTGCCCGCGGGAGCTTCCGGGACGCGGTCTCGACGCTCGACCAGCTCGCCGCGGCGACTGAGGGCCAGATCACGGTGCAGGGGTCGTCCTGCAGCTGTTGGGCGCCGTCGAGGAGGAGGCGCTCTTCCGGATCTGCGACCTGATCGTCGACCGGGATACCGGCGGCCTCCTCACCTTCGTCGAGGAGCTCGCCGACCAGGGTCAGGATCTCACCCGCCTCGTCACCGACCTGCTCGAGCACCTGCGCCATCTCCTGCTCGTCCAGCACATGGGCGAGGCGCCGGAGTCGATTCCGGTGACGCGACGAGACCCGCGAGCGGCTTCGCTCCCAGGCGAACCAGCTCGGCGAGCCCGACGTGCTGCGGCTGATCGACCTCCTGGCCCTCGCCGTCGACGACGCGCGCCAGGGCGGCGACCCCCGCCTCCCCCTCGAGCTCGCGCTCGTCAAGGTGACGCGGCCCGGAGCCGACCTCTCCCGCGAGTCGCTCGTCCTATCGGCTCGAGCAGCTCGAGTCACGGACGCGCGAGCCCCACCACGCACCTCGCTCAGGCTTCGGCTCCGGCCCCACCTGCGAACGAGGCGGAGCCCCTGCCCCCTCGTCGGAAGCCGCGCCCGTGGCCGAGGAGCCGAGCGGACCGGGCCGGCGCTCGAGCTCGAGCAGCTCCAGCAGCTCTGGCAGCAGGCAATCGTCCCGGCCGTGGCAGAGCGCTCCATCCCTGCCGGCTCGGTCTTGAACGAGGCTCGTCCAGTCGAGCTGGCCGGTGAGCGGCTCGTGATCGAGTTCCCCCCGGCGGCCTCGTTCCACCGGAACCTCGCCGAGGAGCCCAAGAACTCCACCCTCCTCGTGGACGCGATCCGCGAGGTGACCGGCCGGCGCCTCGAGCTGGCCTTCGTCGTCGGAGAGGGCAGCGGCGAGGAAGAGACGGGCGAGCACGAGCCCGAGACCGAAGAGGAGTTCATCGCCCTTTTCAAGGATCGCTTCGACGCCCGCGAGGTCGACGGAGGGTGAGCACGTCCGGAACACAGGCCCGCTCGGCCAGCCGCGCGGGATCGGGTTCGGGATCCTCGATGTTCATCGTCACGCTCGGCTTCTACGGCTGGTACTGGGCCTTCAAGACGCACGAGGAGATGAAGCAGCACACCGGCGATGGCCTCGGTGGCGTGCTCGGCCTCGTCATCTGGATCCTCATTGCCTTCGTCAACGCCTTCGTGATCCCGTCGGAGATCGGGAAGATGTACGAAAGGGACGGCGAGGAACCGCCCGTCAACGGCTGGACCGGCCTGTGGCTGGGACCGGGAGCCATCCTGATCATCCCGGCGATCGTCTGGTACGTGAAGGTGCAAGGCGCGCTCAACCGGTACTGGACGGAGAAGGCCAACGCGCAGAACGCAATCGCCTCGCCTGCCGTGCCCCTGAGCCGCGCCCGCGGGCGGGCTCGTTCCCGCCTGGCTGCCTGAGGAACGTCTGAACGTACCGTGGTCTAGGGGACTGTCCGCGTTCCGGAATGACTTCCTTGGGGCACTCTGACGATTCGAGGGCCGTGAGTGTGACTCGAGACTCGTCCAGCTCCAGCTGATGTCGAGCCGTTGGTCGATGCGTCGCACGGCGAGAGTGTTCTCGAGGAATCGCGCGACGCTTCGACCCGATCCGTTCGTGACGATCAAGGAAGGGGCCGAACGCGTGCGACCGACGCGGGCATGGAACGACCTCGGGACGTGAAGACGCGCCGGTTCGTCGGCTGGATCGTCGCTCGCATCCAGCACCCAGAGGCCACGGCCAAGCGGCTTGCCGCTTCTTCGAGCGTCGTCGAGCCGCGACTGCCGGATCGCTCGATGAAGCCGCAACATCCTTTCGAGGGGGGCGCCTGCACGCCAGGCGTCGAGGTAGATCGGCATCCACGCGAAGGGGCATCACTCACGCGAGTCGTTGCGGCGAGCCACGGGCCGGCGTCTTCCGCGCCGCGCTCGGGACGGCGGCTCGCGGCGTATAGCGACGGCACGCTTTGGTTCAGCCCCATGCGATCTGCGCCGAGACGACTCCGACGGCGGTTATCGTGACGGCTCAGCGCGCCGACCTGGGCGTGTCTTTCGGCGACGGTGAAAATTCAGCCGCGAGAGCATTGCGACGAACGGCAGCAGGAAGACGAGGTGAGGGTCTCGAGGAAGATCGTCGTCCGTTTCCCGACCGGACAGCGAGGAGCGTGGCGTCGGCACGACGCCGACGGCGGCGGTTAGAAAGGCGGCGTTGGGTCGGGTCCGGGCGAGCGCTACGGTACCGGTCAGCACAAGGATCGCAAGTGGAGCGAGACGACGAGCCAGCGGCCGTGAAATCTTCGAATACCGCGTGCAGATATCGAAGGTCTCGAGTGGAGACCCGATCGCGAGCCGCTGTCCGACGCCGACGCCGACACCGAAGCGCGAAGCGAGGCGCGTATAGGTCACCCAAGTGGGGCAGCCGCTGAGACCGAGGACCGCGAAACGCCGCGATCGGGCGGCGAGAGGTCGTGCCGTCGCGAAGACGGAGCCAGCCGACGTAGCAGCGCCTGGGTCTCGACGACGAGCGCCCTGTAGGGCTGGGTCGCGATCGCGGCGAGCGAAGCGAGGCCGAGATCGCCGAGTTCCTCGACGCGGTGCTCGAGGGTGAGAGAAGGAGAAGGAACGAGAGTGCCGTCGTGAGAAAGGAAGTAGCCCGTACATGCGGCGTACAGACCGTGAGAGACGGTCGTTCAGCTCGCCGCACGATCGTTGTCGCAACGAGCAGCGGTCCGTTAATCACGAGCCGCGCGACCAGCGCGGCCACCATGGTACCGCCGCGATGGTGCTCGCGAGGGAGATCAACCGAATCGGTGTTCAGGCTTCCAGGCCCCGAAGGGCGAGGTGCGCGAGTAGGTAGTGGAGCGCGCGCTGCGCCGTTGGCGATGACCGTGTCGCAGGACTGTTGCCGAGCGGCCGACGGCCTCGTGAGAACAGGTCGGTTCGTCGCCGGTCGGCGGCCGACTCCCAAGGCGAAAGGCTAGGAATGCTCCGAGCAGGACGGTGACGGCCGTTACGCCGCGGTGTACGGACCGTGAGCTCACCGGAACACGGGCGCGCGACGCTCGCGACGCGGCGGAGCGGCACCGTCCAGGCCTCTTCTTCGTTTGAACGCGCAGGACCGAGTCAAAAACAGCTTGTGCTGCGTGGTTCCAGGGAAGTTGCCGTCTATCTCGCTCGAAACGGGCCGGCGGCGAAGGTCAGTGTTCTCGTAAACTCGGGCGAGTGGGAGGGGCCAAGAGAACGTTCCGACGCGTGGACGTCGTTGGCCACTTCGGGGCAGGCACCCCAAAACCTCGAGGTGTTCGGGGTGGCTCGCCCCGAGGGGCGAAGCGTTCCCCGAGCCCGTCTATCGCTCCGTACCGCTGCCCCGAAGAGCCAAGCAAGCCGTCAGTCGGTGAAGAATCTCGAGCGTCGCACTGGTCGTGGTCGGGATCGTCATCGGCGCGGGCCTCTTCGTCGTCTTGGTCTGATGGTGAAGACGGGCTTCTGGCTTCCCATCGTGACCGCGACTGGCCGAAGGCTATCACGAAGAGCATCCCCCGCCGCCAAGAACGACGTGGGAAGCGGCCTCCGCTCTGGCACCCCGTCTTCATTGATCGCAGCCTTCTCCCAGTGCACAGAAACGGCGATTAGGGCGAACGTGCGTAATGGACGCCGCTAGGCGAGCAGCGGAAGAAGTATGGCGGCGGGAGCATCGGCGCCGAAATTGCCATGCTCCTCGAAGGACAGAATGCTCGAGTTTGGATCATCCGGGTCGCCACTGAACAGAATCTTTCGCAAGCCGATCTCGTAGTAGACGCCCTTCACCTTGAAGTGGATCCCGGTCGAAAGGAAGAAGACGGTTCCGTCCGCGTTGAACAAGCTTGTCTAGACCCCGGTCGGCGCTCGTGATCGACATGACCCGAGGCTAGGAGCAGAGGGCAACCTGCAATCCGCGAAACCCACACGTTTCAACGAGCGTTCAGCCGAGTCGGTTGCCGACCTTCTCGACACCCGAACACTGTTGCTGGCGTCCGAAGTGCTAGTGCGGTGGGCGGACCGCCCTGGACCAGCCAAAGCAAAAAGTGACGTTTACAACGATCAGGCTGCGTGACAACCTGCACGTGTGCCTGTCCGTGAGCGGCCGCGCTTCAATCCGGCGCCTGATCTTCAGACGGCCCATCCGAACGAGCACGGGCACAACAAGCTCGTCTACCGGATCCTTGAGCCGACGCTTGCCTACGCGGCCGAGACGTATGCGGCCGGGACCCTCGTCGACATCGGCTGCGGAGAGAAGCCCTGGACTGGGATCTCTCTCCGCACGTCGACAAGCACATCGGGGTCGACCACACTGAGTCCCTGCACGGTCTGAAGCACGTCGACGTGGTTGCGACTGCCTACGACGTTCCGCTCCCGGACGGAAGTGCCGACACGGTTCTCCTGGCCGCTGTCCTCGAGCACCTGGAGCGACCCGGGGAGGCACTGAACGAGGCGCACCGGCTCCTGCAACACCGGGCGGGCACCTGATCCGACCGCTCCGTTCTTCTGGCCGCTGCACGAGGAGCCGAGGACTTCTACCGCTACTCGCCCTTCGGGCTTAGGTTCCTGCTCGAGGAGTCGGGCTTCGAGGTCGTTGAAGTGGTGCCGCTCTCGGGCTTCTGGACGACCTACGCCCTCCACCTGTCCTATGCACTACAGAGGTACCCTCGGGCGATCGCCCGGCCCGTCACTCGATTCGTCCAGTGGCTCGGGCCGAGGTGGGACCGGATCGACTTCCAGCCACGCTTCTCCTGGAACCACTTGGCTGTCGGGCGCCGGCACTAGCGCATACGACGCGGCGCAGAGCAGGCACAATGTGCCGATCGTGAGCTGATCCAGGCTTGGCCGTTAAGGCCGAGCCCGGTGAGCACGATCCCGATCAACAGGGCGAGCGGAGGAGCGAGGCGGCGTTCCCTCAAGGTTTGATTGTCTCGACTCTAGATCCGCCGCCAGGACCGTGCTCGTCCCCCCGAACCTTGCACACTTTCTACCGCGCTTTCTACCGATCTCAGCCGATCTGAGCTCACGTCCCGGCCTAACCTGAGTAGACAGCCGTCTGGAAGGGGCGCTCAGGTGAAGATGGACATGGACAAGATGCTGCAGCAGGTGCAGCAGATGCAGGCGGAGATGGCGAAGGCCCAGGAGGAGCTCGCCAAGGAGACGGTGGAGGCCTCGGTCGGAGGCGGGATGGTCACGGTCAAGGCGACCGGCGGCGGTGAGATCGTGGAGATCAAGATCGCCAAGGACGCCATCGATCCGGACGATCCCGAGTCGCTCGAAGATCTCGTCGTTGCCGGCGTCAACGAGGCGCTCCGGAGCGCTCAGGACCTGATGCAGTCGAAGCTCGGCGGGACGATGGGCGGGCTCGGCGGGCTGGGGCTCCCGGGCCTGTAACCCGCTAGGGCAAAATGGGCTGGTGTTCAGCCCGTCCGTCGACAACCTGATCGCGCAGCTTTCGCGCCTGCCCGGAATCGGCACCCGCACCGCGCAGCGGCTCTCCTTCCACATCCTGCGGGCCTCCAAGGAAGATGCGCTTGCTCTGGCGGACGCGATCCGCGAGGTCAAGGAGCGGATCCGCTTCTGCTCCGAGTGCGGAAACCTGACCGAAGAAGAGCTCTGCCTCATCTGCCGGGACGCCCTGCTGCTCTGTGATCTGCGTCGTGGCAGTAGCCCGCCGACCTGATCTCCATGGGCAGCCGTATGGCTGCATTCGCGGTGTTCTCCACCAGCGCGTCGGCCTGCTCTCGCCCCTCGACGGCATCGACCCCGAGCATCTGAAGATCGACGAGCTGCTCGCGCGGGTGGAGCGAAACGGCGTCCAGGAGGTCGTTCTCGCAACGAATCCGAACATGACCGGAGAGGCGACTGCATCCTTCCTGGCGGATCGCCTGCGCGACCGAACTCGTGTGACGCGGCTGGCAAGCGGACTGCCCGTGGGAGGCGACCTCGAGTACGCCGACGAGGTGACGCTCGGGAGAGCGCTCGCCGGGCGCCGGGAGATGTAGTCCGGAAGGTTTTTTCCGCTAACAGCGAACTTTTGTTTTTCCGCCCGGTTGAATTCGGTCGCAGCCGGGATAAGATCGCCTTGCTGAACCGGAAGACCCTCGGGTCGACCGGTTCAGCGCTTTTAACGGCCAAATCTCCGAGCACCCGCCTACAATCGGCGGATGACCGAAACCGCCTTCGAGACCGTCGCTCGGGTCGAGCCGGAGCCGCCTGCGGCGAGCCTCGGCACGGTGGTCATGAAGTTCGGCGGCACGTCCGTGGCCGACTCCGAGAAGATCCGCCGAGTCGCCGAGCGCCTTGCCGCCGCACGCGGCCGGGGCCAGCGTGTCGTGGGTGTCGTCTCGGCCATGGGCCGGCACACGGACGAGTTGGCTGCGCTCGCCTACGCGCTCCCCCGCCCTCGGCCGCGCGAGCTCGACATGCTGCTCTCGGTGGGGGGAGCGGATCTCCTGCTCCCTCGTCGCGATGGCAATCTTGGACCTCGGGCTGGACGTGGTCTCCCTCACCGGGTCACAGGCGGAATCGTCACCGACACCGTGCACGGGGAAGGCCAAGATCGTGGAGGTGCGCGCGGCGGATCCACGAGGCCCTGGACGAGGACCGGATCGTTCTCGTGGCCGGGTTCCAGGCGTGTCTCGACCGACTTCCAGATCACGACCCTCGGTCGGGGGGGCTCCGACACGACGGCGTGGCGCTCGCCGCCGCACTGCAAGCGGACGTGTGCGAGATCTACACAGACGTAGACGGCGTCTTCACGACCGACCCGCGGATCTTCCCCGACGCGCGGAAGCTCCACGCGGTCAGCTTCGAGGAGATGCTCGAGATGGCGGCGTCTGGCGCGAAGGTGCTTCAGCTACGCTCGGTCGAGTTCGCGCGGAACCACGGAGTCAGGCTCCACGTGCGCTCGACCTTCACCAGCGAGGAAGGCACGTGGATCAGGGAGGAGGACGAGCGAATGCTCGAGAAGGCGATGATTTCCGGGGTCACCCACACCCTCGAGGAGGCGCTCTACAGCGTGAATGGAGCCTCGCGCGCCGCCCTCTTCCAGGCCCTCGCCGACGCCTCCGTAAACGTGGACACGATCATCCAGACCGGCGAGGAGATCATCTTCTCTGCACCGGTCGCAGACCGGGCCGAGATCGCCGCCTCTCTGGAGCAGCTCGGGGCCGGATGGTCCGAGACCGACGACCTCGGGAAGGTGAGCCTCGTCGGTGCCGGGATGAAGAGCCACCCCGGAATCGCCGCCAAGACGTTCGCGACCCTCGACGAGCTCGAGGTGGAGCCGCGGTTCCTGACCACCTCGCCGATCAAGATCTCGTTCTACGTGCCGCATGACGACGTCGAGCGGACGGTCGCGGCGCTGCACGACACGTTCGAGCTCTCCTCCCCGGACGCCGAGCGGCAGCACGCATGACGCCGAGGATCGGAGTCGTCGGGGCGACCGGAGCCGTGGGCACGGTCACGCTCGAGCTGCTTGCGGGTCGCAATCTCGGCGACGTGCGGGCGTTCGCCTCGGCCCGATCGGCCGGCAAGCGCATCGCGTTCGGAAGCGGGGAGCTGCTCGTCGAGGAGGGAACGCCCGAGACGCTCGCAGCCGGAGACCTCGACCTCGCGTTCTTCTCCATCGGGACGGAGACCAGCCTGAAGCTCGTTCCCACCGCCGCCGAGGGCGGCACGGTCTGCATCGACAAGTCGGACGCCTACCGTCTCACCGATGGCATTCCCCTCGTCGTAGCCGGCGTGAACGACGACGTTCTGGACGGTGACCGGATCGTCGCCAACCCGAACTGCTCCGCGATCCAGCTGACCTGCGCGCTGAAGCCTCTGCACGAGGCAGCGGGCCTGGCCCGGGTACGCCTCGCCACGTATCAGTCGATGTCGGGCGTTGGAGGCGCGGGAATCGAGAAACTCCGCGCGACGGCACCCGCCGAGGGCGATCTGGCGATGGACTGGGATCTCGACGGAGACGAGTTCTCGGAGGAGCACAAGCTCCGCGCGGAGACCCAGAAGATCCTCGGCCTACCCGAGCTGCCGCTTCAGGCGACGTGCGTGCGCGTCCCGGTCCTGGTCGGCCACGCTCAGGCCGTCTGGGTCGAGACCCACAGGGAGCTGTCTCCGGCGGAGGCGCGCGAGGCGCTTGCCGCTGCGCCGAGCGTGGCGCTCGCCGAGCTCCCCACGCCCGCCGACGCTCGCGGGCGCGACGACGTGCTCGTGGGACGCATACGGCGGGATCCGACGGTGGAACATGGCCTCTGCCTCTGGATTGTGAACGACAACCTCCGCAAGGGCGCCGCCCTGAACGCGGTCCAGATCGCCGAGCACCTTCTCTCGCGGAGCCTTCTCGCCGCTTAGGTGGTCCGATCAACCACCTACTACGGGCGCTGAGGCACCGGGGCGGGCGTGAAGGCCTCTTTCACGCGCCGAAGCACGCTGGCTCGGCTCCCCTCGAGAACCGGCTGCAGCCCTCCGAGCTCGAGGCGCGCCAGCGCGACCGGCCCTTCCCAGCGAAGGGGGCGGAAGCCGAAGTCCGCGAGGAAGTCGGTCGGGAAGATCGTGCGGTGGACGACGAAGCGCTCGTAGCCCTCCGTGCCCTCGGGATAGCGATAGCCAAAAGTCTCGATCGCCTTCACGCCGCGATCCCGCGCTTCGCCGATCGCTGAGAGGAACAGGCTTTGCATCACCCATGGCGTCTGCAGGTCGACGAGATAGGCGCAGGTGATGAGGATCGCGTCCGGGGACGGTGGTCCGGCCGGTAGCTCCTGCGCACGCGGAAAGTGCTCGGACGGGCCGAACTGCATCGCGCCGAGAAGCCGCTCGTCACCGTAGTAGAGCGTCCCCCAAGCCCCCCACTCGTCCTCGACCCGGTCTGCCCACCTGCCCTTCGCCGCCGGCCGCCTGCCACGGGTCTGCCAGAACACACAGCCGACGCACGGAGGCGGCGCATGGGCGAGCGAGACCTGGGTGAGCGGATGGAGCCTGTAGGCCATGGCAGAACTAGTGTGCCCGCTCGAGCCGCAAAAGCGTCACCTCCGGCCGGGCCAGGAACCGGAAGGGTACGAAGCTCGTGCCGAGCCCGCGCGAGACGTAGAGCTGTCCCACCGGCGTCTGGTACAGCCCCTCCCAGTGTCGGGCCCGTAGGTGCTCGAGCCGGATTTTTCCCCGCGGGGTGGGAATGCAGATCTGCCCTCCGTGCAGGTGGCCGGCCAGAACCAGATCGAAGTCGCCGGGCTCGACCCAGCGCACGACGTCCGGAAAGTGACACAGGAGGATGCGGAGGTCAGCATTCTGGTCGACGAGGGCGCCGGGCCGGACACGGCGGCGAAACGAGACAGGATCGACTCCGGCAACCTGGAGCCGAGCCGCGCCGACCTCGAGCATGCGGGCCGAGCCGGAGTGGAGAACAGCCCCGGCGCCTGTCGATCTCCGCCGGATCGGCAGGCTGGTTGAAGCGGGTCGCGGGTCCTGCCAAGGTCATGATTCCCGAGCACGGCGTGCACGCCGTTCGGAGCGGCGAGGGCGGTCAGCGCGCGACGAAGCTCCGGCGCTCCCCGCCGGCGGCTGATCAGATCACCCGTGATTGCGACGAGGTCAGGTTGCTGCTCCCGCCCCCAGTCCACCGCCTTGCGAAGCGCCCGCCAGTTCAGCGACAGCGTGCCGAGGTGGAAGTCCGAGAGGTGCAGGATCCGGAACCCCCGGAGGTCCTCGTGCAGGCCCGGAATGAGAACCTCGACCTCGAGCGTCTCGACCCATTGGGCCTCGAAGAGCGACCAGGCGCCCAGCGCCCCTCCTGCGACCGCTCCGACGCCCGCAACCCGGCTCAGGCGCTCGCGCAAGTTTCGTAAGACAGCCGGCATCTCACTTTCCGGGGGGTTCGACCCGGCCCGGCCTCCTAGCGAGGCTGGGCCGGCTTTTCGATGATTAGGGAGCCTCGAGCCTCTCGAGGATGGGCGTCACGGGCACGACGTGACGCTTGAACTTGAGCTCCGAGTCCTCGAGCCCGGCCGCGACCCCGATCAGCTGGGACAGGTGCAGGATCGGCATCTGATAGCGCTTGCCCGTCGACGCCTCGAGCTTCTGCTGCCAGGCGTCGAGCGAGAGGTGGCAGAGCGGACACGGCGTCACCATTGCATCCGCCCCCGCCTCGAGCGACTGCTCGATCGGCTGGATCAGCTCGGCTAGAGCCGTCTCCTCGCGCGCCTGGATGATCGGAAAGCCGCAGCACTTGATCTTGGCGGGATAGTCGATCGGCTCGCCGCCGCAGGCCTCGATGATCGCCTCGAGCGACCACGGCTTGTCGGGGTTCTCGAAACCCATGATCTTCGAGGGGCGGAGGATCTGGCAGCCGTAGAACGGTGCGACCTTGAGGCCCTTGAGGCCCTTGTGGGCGACCTCCTTCAAGCGGTCGTAGCCATCGCCCTGGGCGATCAGCCAGAGGAAGTGCTTCACCTCGACCCCGCCCGAATACGGCGGGGCGCCAACTCGTTCGAGGTTCTCGCTGACCCGGGTCCGCAGCGCGTCGTCGTTCTGGAGCATGAAGTTGGCCTGTCGGAGGTTGAGCGTGCAGACGTTGCAGATCGTCATGAGCGTCTCGGCGCCGGTGGCCTCCGCGTAGGCGAGGATGCGCGCGTTCAGGTGCAGGTAGTAGTCCGGCTCGGCCTCGTGGATGTCGCCGGCGCCACAGCAGGTGACCGAGTCGAGCTCCTCGAGCTCGATCCCGAGCTTCGGAGCGAGGGCCTGCGTCGACGAATCGAGCTCCTTCGCCGAGAGCGAGGCGAGGCAGCCCTTGTAGTAGGCGACCTTCATCCTTCCGCCTTCAATGGAGCTTCACCCGGCAGTCACCTCGGGCGCATCGCGGCTCGCACCGCCCGAGTCCGTGTGCTCGATCCTGCGCGAGCGCCCGCTCGCCCTGGACGTGCCCGAGGGCCCCGTCGCGACCCTGCGTCTTGATGAGCTCACGCAACGCCACGCGCCTCGCTCGACTTCCCCTGCGACGTGCGGCAGGATCGGGACCTTGCCGACCTTGAGGAGTGAGAGCGCGAATTTCGTCTGCTTGATCGCCTCGACGACGCCCTGGG
>CAVSWF010000005.1:0-100905 GCA_963731645.1 uncultured Thermoleophilaceae bacterium
TCACCTGGGCGGTGCAGAACGCGCACCGCGAGGCGACGGCCGGGATCTCGCTCACGCACTCCGGGCACTTGCGTGTCAGCTCGTCGACCGGGGGCTCGCTCTTCACTCGCGACATGAGCGCGTTGACCGGCTTGATGACCAGGAAGAACACCGCGGCGGCGATGATCAGGAAGGTGATCAGCGCGTTGAGGAAGTGGCCGTAGAGGAACTCGCTGTCGTTGATCGTGAACGACAGGTCCGAGAAGTCGGGCTTGCCTCCGACGGCGGCGATCACCGGGGTGATCAGGTCCGCGGACGAGCGCGGTGATGAGAGCTCCGAAGGCGGTGCCGATCACCACGGCAACGGCCAGGTCGACGAGGTTGCCGCGAAGTATGAACTCGCGGAAGTCCTTCAGCATCCCGATCCTCCTGTTCGACGGCGGGTGACTGCGACCCTACCCCGAGCCGGTGACCTACTCTCCGAGGCATGGTCTTGAGGCGCGCCGTCACCGTCCTCGCCGGTCTCGCGCTCGCGGCGGCTCCCGCCGGCGCCTCCGCCGCGACCCTCCCGCTCGTGACCTCGTGGGGTGGCGCCAACAGCACGGCGCCGGGACAGTTCAGCCTGATCGAGGACGTGTCGGTGGCTCCCAACGGCGATGTGTTCACGATCGAGAACGGCGGCGGCGCCGCCGACCGGGTGCAGCGCTTCAGCGGCACGGGAACGCCTCTCCAGCCCCCGTTCGGCACCGAGGGCTCGGGTGACAACGCGTGGTTCTCGCCCATCTCGCTCATCGTGAGCCCGGCGTCCGAGGTGTTCGTGGTTGACGCCACCACCTCGGTCGGCCGCGTGTCGCGCTTCACCGCCGCGGGAGTGCAGATCGGGCCCGAGTGGGGCGCCGACGGCCAGGGCCCGGGGCAGTGGGGCAACCCGGAGGGGCTGGCGTTCGGGTCGGGACAGGTGTACGTGGCCGACCGGGGCAACAACCAGATCGACGCGTACAGCGTGACCGGAACGCCCGGCGTGTTCGTGGGGAGGCTTCGGCAGCGCCCCGGGTCTCTTCAACCGCGTCGTCGAGGTGAGCGTCGGCCCGAGCGGCGACGTCTACGCGGTCGACCGCGACAACTTCCGCGTGCAGCGCTTCAGCCCCACCGGCGCGTTCATCCGCGTGTACGGCGGCGACCAGGGCACCGGCCCCGGCCAGATCGGGCACGGCGTCCAACGTGGCGGTGGACTCGGCGGGCGACGTCTGGATCGGCGACGCCCAGAACAACCGCATCAGCCGCTTCGCCGACGACGGCACCTTCAAGGAGAACTACGAGACGATCGGTCCGCTGAACACGCGACCGGTCGGCCTGTCCTTCGCCCCGGACGGCGACCTGCTGATCGCGGACCGCTTCCCGGGCTTCGAGCGCATCATCAGGGCAAAGACCGGCGCCGGCCCGCCCCCGCCCGTGCTGGGAAGGGCGGTGAACGTCCAGCGGGTCCGCGGCACGGTGCGGATCAAGCTCCCGGCCGGCTCCGCGGGGGCGAGCCAGGTCAAGGGCACCGGCTTCGTGCCGCTCTCGCAGGCGCGCCAGATCCCGGTGCGATCGCTCCTCGACACCCGGCGCGGCACGGTGCGGCTGACCACGCGCGACGGGGACCGGCTCGGCCACGCAGTCCGGCGCGTTCACCGGCGGGATGTTCCAGACCCTCCAGGCCCGTTCCGGGCGGACGCGGGGCATCGCCGAGATGCGGCTCAAGGGATCGAGCTTCTCGGGCTGCAACCGCGGCAGGAGGGCGAGCACGAGCCAGCGCTCGAGGCGCACGGTCCGCCGCCTGCGCGGAAACGCCCGGGGCCGCTTCCGAACCCGCGGACGCCACTCGGCCGCCACCGTGCGCGGAACGATCTGGACGGTGACCGACCGCTGCGACGGCACGCTGACCACCGTGAGGCGCGGCAGGGTCGCCGTACGCGACTTCAGGCGCAAGAAGACGATCAACGTGAGAGCGGGAAAGAGCTACCTGGCAAAGCGCCCTGACCCTGAAGGAGGCGACCGGAGGAAGCTGAGCCCGGCCGGCTTGCCGGAGCTCAGGTGGGCTCTGGCAAGGAAGAGGAGGCCGACGTGTGCGAACGCACACGAGGCCGCCGATGACACCGCCAGAGCGCAGCTGAGCCCGGCAACGGAGAGGGAGGGATTCGAACCCTCGATCGAGCGTGAGCCCGATACTCGCTTAGCAGGCGAGTGCCTTCAGCCACTCGGCCACCTCTCCGGGACAATGGGCGATTGTATGCGGAGATTCGTCGCCGGCATCCTCGTGACCTTGCTCCTGCTCGCCTTCGCGGCGCAGCTGGCCCTGCCCGCCTACCTGGCGGACCGCACCGAGCACCGGCTGGAGGAGGGCGGCGGCCAGGCGGACGTGAAGCTGAAGGCGCTGCCGGCCCTCACGCTCATCGCCAAGGAGGGCGACTCGCTCGAGGTCGAGGCGGAGAACCTCGAGTTCGACCTGGAGGAGGAGACGGGCGACCCGTTCGACGATCTCGACGGCTTCGACCGCGTCGACGTGGACATCACCGACTCGGAGGCGGGCCCACTGGAGATCGAGCGCTTCGAGCTCACGCGCGAGGAGCCCGACGGCGAGTACCAGCTCACCGTGCGCGGCAGCACGACCCCGTCCGCGCTGGCTCAGGACATCGGCTCCGAGGCGGGCGGGGCGCTGGGCGGCTTCCTGGGCGAGCTGGGCGCCGAGGCGCTGCCGGGCTCGGACAGCGTGGACGTCCCCTTCGAGCTCACCGCCACCATCGAGAGCGACGGTGGGCAGCCCGACGTGACCGATTCGAGCGGATCGGTCGCGGGCATCCCCGCCGGACCTCTCGCCGAGCTCGTGGTCGTGACGGTCCTCGAGCGCTTCTAGACGGTCTCTCGGCAGGTCGCCGCTCGATGCCCAGCAGCACCTGCTTGCGCTCCACGCCGCCCGTGTAGCCGCCGAGGGCGCCGCCCGTGCGCACCACGCGGTGGCAGGGGACCACCACCGGCATCGGATTGGACCCGAGGCCGTTGCCCGCCGCGCGAACCGCGCGCGGGTTGCCGGCGCTGCCGGCCACGTCGCGGTAGGTGCGCACCTCGCCGTAGGGGATCCGGGCCGTGGCCTGCAGGACCTTGCGCGGGAAGCCGTGGGTCAGCGCCCAGTCGATCTTGATCGTGAAGCGGTGCAGGCGTCCCTCGAAGTACTCGTCGAGCTCCCGGCGCAGGTCGTCGAGGCGCCCCGGGGCCTCCAGCACCCGCGGGGAGACATCGCGCGGCGAGGTCGCCCAGCACCGTGTCGAGCGGGTGCTCCGGGTAGGCGACGCGCAGCAGGCCGCGGCGCGACGCCGCCACGGTCAGCGGCCCGAGCGGAGAGTCCACCTGGGCGTAGGCCACGTCGACCAGCCCCTCGGCCTCGGCGCGACCGGCGAGACTGCGCAGCAGCGCCGGGGACGGGCCGCCGGGGAGGCCTCCGCGCGCCCGGCCCAGCTCGGAATCGATCTCGTTCATGCGGCCATCTCCTCTCTGAGGCGCTTGAGCCCCTCGTGCACGTTGCGCCGCGCGGCGTCCTGGGAGCAGTCGAGCGCCCGGGCCACGTCGGCGTAGGAAAGGTCGGCGGCGCTGCGCAGGAAGACCGCCATGCGCTGCTTCTCGGGAAGCTCGCGGACGTGGGCCCACACCGTGCCCAGGCCGTCCATCCCGGGCTGCGAGTCCGCGCCCTGCGCCGGGCGCTCGGGCAGCGGGTCGATCGGCTGCGGTCGCCGCGCCCGCGCGCGATGGGCGTCGATCGCCTTGCGCTGGGCGATCTTCATCAGCCAGGCGCGCAGGTTCTCGCCGTGGCGCAGGCGCGGATAGGCGCGCAGCGCGGCGATGCAGGCCTCCTGGAAGCAGTCGTCGGCCTCGTTCGGGCCGATCGCCGCCACCAGGAACCGGTGGACGGTCGGCCCGTGGGTGTCGAGCAGGAGTTGGAAGGGAGGCAGGCTCACGTCTCGGGTGGGAAACGTACCCGGGGCCCTCGAGTGTGAGATCCCGGCGCCCGGGCTACGCGTGAACGAAGACCGGCGTGCCCAGCGGCACGGTCTCCAGCATCCAGCGGGCGTCCTTGGGATCGGTGCGCATGCAGCCGAGGCTGACCGCCTGCCCGAGGCCGGAGAGGTCCCTCGTGGCGTGCACGGCCAGCCGGTCGCCCCCGGGCCAGCCCTCGGGCAACTTGACCTGGTGACCGGAGAGCGCCAGGACGCAGCAGCCGTAGGGCGATCCCGGGTCCGAGACCTTCAGCTTGTCGGTGACCGCGAAGCGGCCGGTCGGGGTCGGGTTGGTCGAGCGGCCGACCCCCATCGAGACGCTCCTGACCGGCTTGCCCTCGCGCTTGACGACGATCTCGCGCCTCGAGAGGTCGGCGTGCAGGGAGAAGGAGACCGAGTCGAGGCGCTCGATGGCCCCCTCCTCGATCCAGCCCACCTCGTCGTTGTCCAGCTCGGGGAGGAGCACGCCCAGCCACCCCTCGCGCTGCTCGACCACGCTGAGGATGCGCGGGGACTCCCACTCGGTCTTGGCGTCGACGCGCGCCCTGGCCTTGCCCCCAGGCTCGGTGTAGACCACCGTGGCGCGGTTCAGCCGCGCCACCGGGTACTCGCCCGACGGCGTCGGGGTCGGACGGGAACGGCTGGCCGACCACGTCCGGCGCGGGAATGAAGGGACGGGTGCCCGAGTCCGACCCGGCCGAGCCTCCGGCGCCGGGCTCCCCGGAGGTGAGAGCGCCGACGACACCGGCCGGCACGAGGAGCGCCACCGCCACGGCGGCCGGCACCGCCAGCCGCCTCAGCCCCGCCGGGCCACGTCCGGCCGGTGCGGCGGAGGGCTCGCGTGGCGAGCGCTGCTCGAGCATCCCGAGCACCGGCGAGCGCTGGCCGGCTCGGGTTCGGGATCGGGATCGGCGGACTCGGGCGGCGACCGGTGACGGCGAGGGGTCGCCGGCTCCCACGGGACGATGGCCCTCGCCCGGAGCCCGGGTCTCCTCCTCGGGGACCGGCTTGATCTGCCAGGTGTCGGGGTCGAGCAGCTCCTTGAGCATGTGCCCGAGGTCCTCTCCCCGCTGCACGCCCATGTCGTTCGAGAGGCGCTCCACCGCTCCCGCCCGCATGCGCGCCACGTGGCTGGCATCCCCTCCGAAGACCTCGCCGAGATCCTCGTCGGGGACGCGCCTGCGCAGCGAGAGATAGAGGATCTCGCGATCACGGGGATCGAGGCGCGCGAGAGCGGCGGCGAGTTGTTGACGATCGATCATCCGGATGAGGGCAGACAACGCGGGATGCGTTGATGAACCCTTTCGTCAGCGTAACGAGAGTCCCTGCGGGATCGGTCGGGGATTGCGGGTCGGACCCACGGGGTAAGTGGACCTTCCCCAAGAGCGAGGAGTACCCGAGTGCTGATTGCCGTAATAGTCGTCGTCTGCATCGTCCTGCTTGTCCTGGCCTTTTTGGCGCCACGCCTGTCACGTCACCCCGAGCGAGGCGCGCACAAGGCCTTCGGCGCGGGCGGCAGGGCCGGCGGCAAGCTGCCGGGGCCCCTTGGGAGGTGGGCGCGCAAGCCCTTCAGCTCAGGCAGCAAGGCCGCGTCGCAAGAGCGCCTCCGCGGGCCGCAAGGGTCGCGGAAAGATGCCGGGCTAGGGAAGGCTTACCCTCCGCCTCGGAGCGGTGGCAGAGTCCGGTTGATTGCAGCTGCCTTGAAAGCAGCCGGCCGTTTACGCGGCCCGGGGGTTCGAATCCCTCCCGCTCCGTCGAAGCAGGCAGGCGGCGGCCCTAGCGCATCATCTCCATGCCGGGGCCCTGGTGGCCACCGCCCTCGTGGGCGGGAGCCGGCTCGGCGAACCCGGGCACGTCGGCCGGGAAGAAGGCCACGCCCAGGCCCAGCGCAAGCAGCAGCACGGCCACGGCTCTGCGAACGAGCGTCGGGCGGGGCAGGAGCTTCTCGCCCGCGATGAACGCGGCGATCAGGGCCATCCAGCCGAGGCTCATGACCCCCACGGCGAACAGCGCCGCCATCAGGGCCCAGCAACACCCGAGGCACCAGGCCCCGTGCCGCACTCCGAGCTCGAGCGCGCCGGCCCGCCCGTGGCGCCAGCGCTCGGCGAGGAACATCATCGGGCTGCGGCACTTGACGAGGCAGGCCTGCTTGAGCGGTGTCACCTGATAGACGGCCGCCAGCGCGATCACGCCGCCGGTCACGTATCTGCCCGCCTCGTCCCAGGCCAGAAACGCGGGGTCGATCTCCCGGACGAGCGCGAACAGGCCATAGGCGGCCAGCCCCGCCGCCGTCCACACCAGGAGGTAGCCGGCCACGAACAGCGCCGTCGCGTCGGCCGCCGCGCCCTTCCCGCGCGCGCGGTGTCCCTCCCGCAGGCGGTCGTACATGAGCACGGTCGGCGCGACCGACGGGAACATCATCGCCGCCATCATCACCACCCAGACCGTGACGTAGAAGCCCAGCCCGCCCAGGTCCATCCCCGGCGTGGACTCCATCCCGCCCATGCGGTCGCTCGTGACCGCCCAGGCCACGACGGCCAGGACCAGGAGCGCGCCGAGCAGGGCGAGCTGCGCGCGCTCGATCCGCGGTGCCTGCGCGCGCGCGGCGAACCGGGCGCCTCCAAGCTAGGCCGCCCAGGAGAACGGGCTGGCGAACGCGGAGCGCCCCTCGTATGCGAAGTCGATGCCGAACGCGTTCACGTGGGACTTGGTCGCCTTGGCGATCGTGAGGTCCTCGCCGGCCGGATGGAAGATGCCGACGAGCCGTGCCCGCACACCGTCCTCCCTGCCGAACGAGACGATCTCCTGCACCTCGACCTCGCCGTCGTCGCCCACCTTGATCCGGTGGGTCCCGTTCTCGTGTGACACGTCCATCGACGCGCGCTCCACACCCAGCTGCTCACCCACGAGCGGGCCGAGCGCTTCCATCGGCCCGCCGAGCTGCCCGCCGAAGACCGCGCCGAGCTTCTCCATCTGCTCGTCGGACGCCCGGTCGTCGATGAGCACCCCGAGACGCCAGTTGCCCTCGCTCATGACCTTCGGCGTGTCGGCCATCGCCGCCACCGTCAGCCCGCTCACGTCCACGCCCTCGACCTCGCCCGACTCCACCTGGAAGACGAGGAACGCGTTGCAGCGGTCGTAGTCGGCGCCGAGGTCCAGCGACACCGTGCACGGACAGGGCACGTCGCACGAGCAGTTCTCGAAGTACTGACCCTCCACCTTCCAGGCCATGCCGTCCTCCTCCGTCGCGTGGGCTCGATTCTCCGCCCAGCCGGTCCTCCGAGTCAAGGCTCGGTTCAGTTACAGACGCCGCAGGATCCCTCGGCGCAGGTACAGCCGGGCAGCGCGTAAGCCGGGCGCTTCGGCCCCCACCGGCGAACCCACTCGCGCGCCGTGGGGTGGGTGCGGTCCGATCCGCCGCCGGGCCAGTGGCGGCGCATCAGCGCGGACGCCAGGCAGTCGGCCTCGGAGACCGTGCGACTCGAGAGCGACTCGACGAGCGCAGCGATGAACGCGTTGGCGGGCTTCTCGTCCCTCGGCACGCTTGCTTCATACCCTCACCGCCGGACGCTCAAGGACGGCCGTAGGGCCGCGGTGCCTCGCCGCCCGTGGCGAGGCACCAAGCAAGACCCGTGCCTAACTCAGGCGGTCTGCGGGACCTTTCCAACCGCCTCCTGGTAGAGCTGCATCTGGCTGGCGATGCCCTCATTGGCGTAGCCCACGCTCACCTGCAGATCCTTGACCACGAGGCCGGCGTCGAGGATGTTGCGCGTGAACTCCTCGTCCTCGCGCAGGGCGGCAAGCTGCTCCGCTGATCCCTGCACCTCGATGTAGCCGTTGATGCCGCCGCCGTTGGCTCCGAGCAGCACCACGTTGAAGCCATCGGTGCGACCGTCCTGCTGCAGGCGGCCATGGAGGCCCATGGCCTCGTTGAACACTTCGAGCCCATGCTCCTCACGGCCGGGAATGGGCGACCCCCAGCTGATGAACAGCACGCGATCGGCCATACCGTCTCCTTCCACTCGCAGTCCGACGGGATGCCGGACCTGTCGAGCGACTCTCCCACCCCCCGCGAGCCGATGCAAGACTGACGGCATGGCCAACGACAACGCCGCCCTCATCGAGCGCTTCTACTCCGCCTTCGCCCGCAAGGACGGCGAGGCCATGACCGACTGCTACGCGCCGGGTGCGACCTTCTCCGACCCGGTGTTCACCGATCTGGTCAACGACGAGCCCGGCGCCATGTGGCGGATGCTCACCGCGCGGGCCGACGACCTCGAGATCCGCCTGGTCGAGCACGAAGCCGCCGAGGAGACCGGCACCGCCCACTGGCTCGCCGACTACACGTTCGCCCAGACCGGGCGCAAGGTGCACAACGACGTGCGGGCGCGGTTTCGCTTCCAGGGCGGGAAGATCGTGGAGCACCGCGATCAGTTCTCGTTCCACGCCTGGGCACGCCAGGCGCTCGGTCCGTCCGGTCTGGCGCTCGGCTGGACGCCGGTCCTCCGGGCGGCGACCCGCAAGAAGGCCCGCGCTCAGCTGGACGAGTTCATGGCGCGCGAGGACCGCGCGCAGGCGCGCGGCGGCACCTAGCGCTCGCGGCCTCGATCCGCGCCGGCGCCCCGAACTCCACGAGCACCTCGGGCACGACGACGCTGCCGTCCTCCTGCTGCCCGTTCTCGGCCAGCGCGATGATCGTGCGCCCGACCGCCACCGCGGTGCCGTTGAGCGTGTGCGCGTGGCGGGGACCGCCGCCGCCCGCGGGGCGGTAGCGCACTCCCAGGCGCCGGGCCTGGAAGTCGGTGGTGTTCGAGCACGAGGTGAGCTCGCGGTAGCGCCCCTGGCCCGGCAGCCACACCTCGATGTCGTACTTCTTGGCCGCGGAGGCCCCGAGGTCGTCCACGGCGATGTTGACCACGCGGTAGGGAAGCCCCAGCGCCTGCATCAGCTCCTCCTCGATGGCGAGGAGCCGCTCGTGCTCGTCGAGCGACTCTTCCGGCGCGACGAACGTGAACATCTCGACCTTGTCGAACTGGTGCACGCGGAAGATGCCGCGGGTGTCGCGACCGGCGGCGCCGGCCTCGCGCCGGAAGCAGGGGGAGAAGCCGGCGTAGCGCAGCGGCAGCTCCTCCTCGCCGAGGATCTGATCGGCGTGCAGCGAGGCGAGCGGCACCTCGCTGGTGCCCACCAGGTAGAGGTCGTCCTCGGGCAGCCGGTAGATCTGCTGCTCGGTGTCGGGCAGGAAGCCGGTGCCCATCAGGGCCTCCTCGCGCACGAGCACCGGCGGCACGACCGGCACGAAGCCCTTGGCGCCCAGGGTCTCGAGCGCCCACCGCACCAGCGCCAGCTCGAGCAGCACCAGCGGGCCCTTGAGGTAGGCGAAGCGCGATCCCGCGACGCGCGCCCCGGCCTCGAGGTCGATCAGTCCGTCCAGCAGCTCGAGGTGGTCGCGCCCCGACGCGCCCGCCTCGCCCACCTCGCGCAGCACGGTGTCCTCGTCGGCCGAGCTCGCGTCCGGCGGGTTGGGGAGCGCGAGCAGCGCGGAGTCGAGCGCGCCCTGCACGTCGGCCAGCTCGGAGTCGAGCTCCTTCTCGCGGCCCGAGGCCTCGCGGACCTCGGCGATGGCCGCCGATGCGTCCCCTCCCTCTCGCTGGAGCTCGCCGATGCGCTTGCTCGCCGCGTTCTTGGCGGCGCGCCGCTCCTCGAGCTCGGGCAGGAGAGACCGGCGCCGGGCGTCGAGCTCGAGCACCTCGTCGAGCTTCTCAGCCGCCTGCGGTCCCCGCCGCGCCAGGGCCCGGCGCGCGGCGTCGGGGTCGCTGCGGAGCGCCTTCAGGTCGAGCACGGCGGGCCCTCCGGGGCGAGGGCTACTCGTTCGGAGCGGGGTTGGCGATGTCCGTGTCGCTCGTGCGGTCCTTGCCCGAGTACTTGGCGAGGAAGTCCGCGAGCCGCTCGGCGTCGTCGCCCACGACGATGTTCGCCGGCATGATCGCGCCGGAGAAGCCGCCGTTGCGGATCGCGTAGAGGGCATCGTCGCGCCCGACCTTGCGCACGTTGAAGTTGGGGCCGTTGGTGCGCTCGCCGCCGGCGAGCTGGCCCTCGGGCTTGGACCCGTAGGAGTTGGCCGACTCGAGGGTGTGACAGCCCGAGCAGCGCTCGTAGAAGAGCGTGCCCGCGCTGCGGTCGGCCTGCTCCACGTCCAGGCCTCCGCCACATCCCGAGGACAGGAGGGCGAGCGCGCCAAGAACGCCGGCGACGGCTGCCTTGGGCGGCGGCGAGGGCAGGGAGCGAGTCACGCGCGCGCATATTATCCCCCGCCGATGCAGTGGCCCCTGGCGGCATCCCTGGCCTGCCTGGCCGCTCTCGCGGGCTGCGGCGGCTCCGACGACGAGCCCGTCCGCACCGAAACGGTGGCCCCCGGCGGCGCCGTGCGGGTGATCGCCAAGGAGTACTCGTTCGACCCGGGACGGATAGAGGCGAGCGAGCGGCGCACCGCTGCGGGTCACGCTCGTCAACGACGGGAGCCTCGCCCACGACCTCAAGGTGCTCGACGGCGACCGCGAGGTCGGAGGGATCCAGAGCTTCCCGGCCGGGGAGGAGCGCCGCTTCAGCGTCGACGTGCCCGCCGGCTCCTACAGCACTGGTCTGCACCGTCGCCGACCACCGGGAGAAGGGGATGGTGGGCGAGCTGCGGGTGGAGCGGCCCGGTTGAGGCGTCAGGCCGCGCGGCGCTTCACGTAGCGCAGGACGCTGCCGTCGTCGCGGCGGGTCAGCTCGACCTCGTCCATCACCATCTCGACCAGCTCGAGGCCGCGGCCCCCCTCCGCCAGCTCCTCGGCGCGCGGCGGGATCAGCTTCTCGGGTGCGAGCGGCGTGTCGATGCCCCTGTCGTGCACCTCGAACACGAGCGCGCCCGACTCCGCTCTCGCCTCGAGCGAGATCAGGTCCGCATCGGAGCGAGAGCCGTGCACGATGGCATTGGTGACCGCCTCGCTGGTCGCGAGCTTCACCTCGAAGGCCTCTTCGGCGGCCATCCCGAAGTCCGCGGCGGCCGCCGCGGCCCACTCGCGCGCGTCGCCGATCCGGGACAGGTCGCGCACAGATCCGAAGATCTCGTTCTTCGAAGGCATCCGGCCTCTTGTGTGTTTCTCTACATGCCGTCGTCATTGACTACCTGCCCGACGCTGTTGTGCCCATTCCGGGGCAAAAACGAAACCTGCGGGTTTGCAGCGGATTTCAGCCGCCAACCTGCACGTGAGCCAGCGCCCCCCGCCCACCGAGCGAGACCCAGACGCCCGCCCTCGCCGACCGCGACCCCGGTCGGCTCGCCCGCGAGCCGGGCCGCAGAGCCGATTCGCCTGCGCTCGCCGGGGTCGATCCGCGCGACGGTGCCGGGGCCGATCCCCCCCTGCGTGACCCATACCGAGCCCTCGCCCGCCGCCAGGCGCACGGGGAGCCCCGGGCGATCCAGACGGATGAACGAGCCCTCCACCTTCGAGGAGGAGGGGTCGACGCGCAGCACCTCGATCCGGTCGCCCCGCCCGGGAGCCGTGCCGGCGACCCACACCCCGCCCTCTCCGTAGGCGAGCGCGAACACCTGGCCCTCGACCACGTCGATCGGCTCGCCGGCCTCGAGGGTCTCGGGGTCGATGCGGGAGACGGTCCCGTCGCGCTGCTCGCTGTTGGCCACCCACACCGCCCCGCCACCGACCGCGACGTCGGTCGGCTGCGGCCCGACCTCGATGGGCCCGCCGACCTTCCTGCCCGTGGCCGGATCGAGACGGGTGACGGTGCCGCGCGACTGACTCGTGACCCACACACCGCCCTCGCCGACGGCGATCCCGGCCGCGCCGGGCACCTTCTCGGGTGGTCCGGAGGGCTTGCCGGTGGAGGAGTCGAAGCGCCTGACCGTGCCGTCGGCGGCGGCCACCCAGACCGCCCCGGCGCCCGTGGCCACCGCGAGCGGACCCTGGCCGGCCGGGGCGCGGCCGACGACTCGCCGCTCGACGCGGATCGACCCGCACGAGACGCCCGCGCAGGTTGTCGGCCAGCCACACCGCCCCCTCGCCGGCCGCCACCGCGGACGGGCTGCCGCCCACCCGGAGCGTGGTCTCGACCATGGGGGCGCTCCCGGGCGAGGGAGGGGGGCCGGCCTCGCGGCCCTTCCCGTCCCCGTCCCCGCAGCCGGCGAGGGCCACGGCGACGGCCACGGTCGAAGCGCAGATGAGGGGCCCTCGGGTCATGCTCGTCCCATGATCTTCGCGCCGGGACCGCGGTGTGGATCACGACCGCGAACTGCCACCGGCTTGCACTAGCGACGAGGCCGCAAAAAGGGCTGTTTTGCAGGGATTTTATTCGATCTGGGAGTGATCCGACCGGCGGGGGCCTCCGCAGGTACTCGCACGTACCCCACCAGAGGAGCCCGCATGAAAAAGCTCTCCCTGCTCGCCGCAATCGCCGCGGGCGCCATCGCGGTCCCGCTGAGCCTCGGCTCGAGCCACCGCGAAGCACCAAACATCTCGCTGGACCCGTCGGCCGACAACACCGACACCTACGCCTTCACCGCCAAGAACGCTCCGGGCGCTCTGACGGTCGTCGCCAATTGGCAGCCCAACCAGGTAGCCAACGCGGGCCCGAACTTCTACCGCTTCGACGACGACGCGCGGTACTACATCAACATCGACAACACCGGCGACGGCAAGGCGGACATCCGCTATCGCTGGGACTTCAAGACCACGGTCCGCAACCGCAACTCGTTCCTGTACGCGCTCCCCGGCGTCACCGGCTTCGGCGACTCGAAGCTCAACGTCGTCCAGCGCTACAACGTCGTGAAGGAGACGATTCGACGGCGCGGCGGGCGCACCACGGTCCGCGAGGCCACGATCGCTCGCGGCGTTCCGGCCACCCCGTCCTACGCGGGGACGAAGACCTTCCCCAACTACGAGGCCTTCACCGGCCCGGCCATCCGCACGCTGAGGGGCGGCGGGCTCACGTTCGCCGGACAGCGTGACGATCCGTTCTTCATCGACCTGGGCGCGACCTTCGACGCCATCAACATCAAGAAGGGCACGGGCAACGAGGGCGAGGGACGCGAGGACATCGCGGGCACCAACACCTCGGCGATCGTGCTTCAGGTGCCGGAGGCTCAGGTGACCCGCAACGGTCAGGCGGTCGCCTCGCCCGACGCCGCCAACTCCGTGGTCGGTGTCTGGTCCACCACGGAGCGCCGCAGGCTCCAGCTGAGCAACGCCGACTACAACAAGCTCTCGCCCGGCACGATCCGCGCGGGTAGCGGCAGGCGCCGCGGGCGCAGCCCCAACCGGTACGTGCAGGTCTCGCGGCTCGGCGTGCCGCTGGTGAACGAGCTGGTGATCCCGCTCGGCCGCAAGGACCAGTTCAACCGCACCACGCCGGACGAGGACGCCAAGCGCTACGGCGCCTTCGTCGTCAAGCCCGAGCTGGCGGCGGTGCTGAACGCGCTGTTCAGCGTCAACGCCCCGGAGAACAACCGCACCGACATCGTGCAGGCGCTGCTCCAGGGCCTTCCGAACCTCAACCAGCACAAGGGCTTCGCGGCGGGCAAGGTGCCGGCCGTGGACACCCTGAAGCTCAACCTGGGCACGCCGCCCGCCGCCGGCGCCGAGAATCGCTTCGGCGTGATCGGGGGCGACACGGCCGGGTTCCCGAACGGGCGCCGCCTCGGCGACGACGTGGTGGACATCGAGCTCCAGGTGGTCGCGGGGTTCCTCAAGGACAACAAGGTCCCGCTGGGAGACGGCGTCGATCGCAACGACAAGCCGTTCCTCGACACGTTCCCCTACCTGGCCTCGCCGTCCCCGGGCAACGAGGCTCCGGGACGCACCGAGCCGTCGCACCCGCCGGTCGGACCCGGGGGATCGTAGGATCGCACCGCTGGTGAGCACCGACAGGAGGGGCGCCCGGCGGGCGCCCCTCCTCGCCTGTGGCGTCGCCGTGGTCTTCCTCGTGGCGCTCGCGGCCTTCTCGCTCCTGAACGGCGGCTCGGACCTCAAGCGCGTGGCGGGCGTCCCCACCGCCGCGGATCCCGACCGCCGTCCGCGCGACACCCAGGAGCTGATCGACGAGCTTGCAGGCGCGGGTGCGGGCCGAGCCGGGAAGGGCGGCCGGCTACTCCATGCTGGGCGACGCATATCTTCAACGCGCGCGCGAGACGGGCGACCCGGGCCTGTACCAGCGTGCCGACAGCGCCTTCGGCCAGGCCCTGCGCCGTGACCCCGACGAGCTCACCGCCACGATCGGCGCCGGCACGCTCGCCCTCGCGCGCCACGACTTCCGGGCGGGCCTGCGTCACGGCCTGCGCGCCCGCAGGCTGGCGCCCCAGGCGGTCAGGCCCTTCGCCGTCGTTGTCGACGCCCAGGTGGAGCTCGGCCGGTACGCCGCCGCGAGGCGCTCGCTCCAGGAGATGGTGGACCGCAAGCCCAACCTCGACTCCTACGCGCGCGTGTCCTACTTCCGCGAGCTCGAGGGCGACCTGCCGGGAGCGATCGAAGCGATGCGCCTGGCCGTGTCCGCCGGCGGCGGCACGCTCGAGAACGAGGCGTTCGTGCAGACCCTGCTCGGCGACCTCGAGCTGGACGGCGGGGACGTGGCCGGCGCGCGCGCGGCCTACCGCGGCGCGCTCGCGCGGGTCCCGGGGCATCCGCCGGCGCAGGCGGGGCTGGCGAAGGTGGACGTGGCCCGCGGACGCCTCGACGCGGCGCAGCGCAGGCTGCGCGAGGTCAGCGCGCGGCTGCCCCTCCCCGCGTTCGTGATCGCGCTGGCGGACGTCGAGCTGGCGCTCGGCAGGAACCGGCTCGCCACGCAGGACCTCGACCTCGTGCGCGCCCAGCGCAGGCTCCTGGAGGGCGCGGGCCTGCGGCCCGACGTGGACCTGGTGCTCTTCGAGGCCGATCACGGCAGCCCCCGGCGGGCCGTGCGCCTGGGCCGGGGCGTGATGGCCGAGGCCCCGAGCGTGCGCTCCGAGGACGCCCTCGGGTGGGCGCTCACGCGGGCCGGCCGGCCCGCTCGCGGCCTGCGCCTCTCGCTCAGGGCGCTGCGCCTCGGCTCGGTCGATCCGTCCTTTCACTACCACGCGGGGATGGCCGCCAGGGCGGCCGGAGAGCCCGCGCTCGCCCGGCGTGAGCTGCGCAGGGCGCTGTCGCTGAACCCCGCGTTCTCGCCGTGGCACGCCGCCCGCGCCCGGCGCGCGCTGCGCGCCCTGGAGGGGACGGCGTGACTCGCCGGCACCGGCGTCTCGCGCTCGTCGCGCTCGGCCTCGTCCTGCTGTGCGCGCCCGCCGCCTCGGCGCACCCGCTCGGCAACTTCTCGGTGAACCACCTCAGCACGGTGAGCATCTCCAGCGACGAGGTGCGCGTGCACTACCTCCTCGACGAGGCCGAGATCCCCACCGTTCGCAACAAGCGGCTCGGGCGAGGCGAGCTGGTGAGGGCGAAGACCCAGGCCATCGTGTCCGGGCTGGAGCTGACCGTGGACGGACGGCGAGTCGCGCTCGAGGCGGCCAGGCCGGGCGAGCTCGCCTTCACCGCCGGGCAGGCGGGGCTCGACACGACCCGGCTGGAGCTCGCCCTCCGCGCGTCCGTGACGGACCCGCGCAGGGTGGAGCTGCGCGACCGCACCTTCGAGGGGCGCGTCGGGCTCCGCTCGATCGTGGCCGAGCCCGGCGAGGGCACCGCGGTGCGCACGAGCACACCGACCGGCGATCCCACACGCGGGCTCACGCGCTACCCGAAGGACGTGCTGGAGAGCCCGCTCAACCGCACCGAGTCGAGCTTCAGCGTGGCGGAGGGCGACGGGACCCTGGTGGCGCCCCGGGCGGAGGGCGGCGAGCTCTCGAGCGTCCGCGACTCGACCGGGGGCGGGTTCGCCGACGTCTTCGAGAACGCCGCCGACGGCAGGGGAGTGCTGGTGTTCCTGCTGCTGGCCGCGCTCGGCTGGGGAGCCCTGCATGCGCTCTCGCCCGGTCACGGCAAGGCGATGGTGGCCGCCTACCTGGCCGGCACGAGGGGCACGGCGAAGCACGCGGTGGCGCTCGGGCTGGTGGTCACCGTGACCCACACCCTCGGGGTCTTCGCGCTGGGCATCGTCGCCCTGACGCTCCAGCAGTTCATCCTCCCCGAGGACATCCTCCCGTGGCTCACGCTCGTCTCGGGCCTGCTGGTGGTGGTGATCGGCGCCGGGGTCCTGCGCTCGCGGGTCCGCTGGTCGCGCGAGCACTCAGCATCGCACACGAGCACTCGCACCCTCACGGGCACAAGCACGCCCACGGGCACCAGCACATGCCCGACGAGATCACGTGGCGGGGGGTGCTGGCGATGGGCACGGCCGCGGGTCTGATCCCCTGCCCCTCCGCGCTGGTCGTCCTCCTGGCCGCGGTCGGGCAGAACGAGGTGGCGCTCGGCCTGCTGCTGATCGTGGCGTTCAGCGTCGGCCTGGCGGGCACGCTCACCGCGCTCGGCCTCGGGGTGGTCTACGCGCGTCGGCTCCTTCCGAGGCTTCGCTTCGGCGGCCGCGTCGCGACGGTGCTCCCCGCCGTCTCGGCCGTCGTGATCGTGGTCGCCGGACTCGCGCTGACGGCGCGCGCGGTGCCCGGCGTCGTCTGATCGCGCCGCGGTGATCCGCACCGCCCCCCGCGGCGAAGTGGTGGGTAGGAGTTGCAAGTTGGTTTGGACCGCCTTGCAATTGCAACCTCGTTGCAGGAGGGTAGGCCCGTGGAGCGTTCGTCGTGACGGCACCGCACACAGGACCGGCCGTCGCCGCGCCTGATCTCGGAGCCGCGGTCACCGCGCTGAGGGACCGGGGCCTGCGCGTCTCGTCGGCGCGGCGGCTCGTGCTCGAGTCGCTCTACGCGGCCGGCGAGCCGGTGTCCGCGGAACGGATCGCCGGGGGGCTCGACGGGCGCTTCCCGGTGTCCGACCTCGCCTCGGTCTACCGCAACCTCGAGACCCTCGAGGCACTCGGCCTCGTCCGTCACTTCCACCTGGGTCACGGACCAGGGCTCTACGCCCCGGCGGGCGCCGAGCGCGAGTACCTCGTGTGCGAGTCGTGCCATCGGCTCCGCGCCGTGGAGCCGGTCGAGCTCGATGAGGTGCGCGCGCTGATAAGCGACCGGCTCGGCTTCCAGGCGCGCTTCACCCACTTCCCGATCGTCGGCCTGTGTCCCGAGTGCCAGGAGAGCGCATGAGCTTCGACCTCCTGTTCGAGCCCGTCGAGCAGATCGACAGCCGGCTCACGGACCTCTTCGACACCGCCCCGCTGCTGGTCGCCCTCGGCATCGCCTTCCTGCTGGGTCTGAGACACGCCTCCGACCCCGACCACCTCGTGGCCGTGACCTCGCTGGTCGCGTCCGAGGACGGCGACACGCGGAGCGCGGCCCGCCTCGGCGCGTGGTGGGGCGTCGGCCACGCCGCCGCGCTGCTGGCGGTCGGGCTTCCCCTGATCCTCTTCAAGTCCGAGCTCCCGTCGTGGCTCGAGTCGGGCGCGGAGACGGCGATCGGCGTGATCATCCTGCTGCTCGCCGCCCGGGTCCTCGCGAAGTGGGTCCGAGGGGACTTCCGCGCCGGGACCCACTCCCACGACGACCCGGCGGGCCACCCGCCTCGCCGACACCTGCGTCGCGGCGGATCCCCCTCGCACGAGCACGTCAAGGTGCGCTCCCCGCAGCAGGCGCTGGTCATCGGAGTGCTGCACGGGCTGGCGGGCACGGGCGCCGTGGTGCTCCTCCTGCTGGCCTCGCTGCCGAGCCAGGCCGAGGCGGCGGCCGCCCTGCTGGTGTTCGCTCCGATGTCGATCCTCTCCATGGCCGCGTGCACCACGGCCTTCGCCTGGGTGCTGACCCGGCCGATCATCGAGCCCGCCTACCGCGCGGTGCTGATCCCGCTGCTCGGCGGCTTCGGTGTGCTCTTCGGTCTCTGGTACGCCGGGCTGACCTAGTGGGCCACTAGCCGAAGGCCTCCGCGGCCAGCACGGCGACGCCGAAGACGAACGCGAAGGCCGCCACGACGCCCACGTGACGGGGGTCAGGGCCCCCGTGGATGCCGGTCTCGTGCAGCACCGCGTGGCCCTTCCCGCGCGCGATCAGCCAGCGGTTGACCGGGTAGGCCGCGACGCCGGCCAGCACGAGGGCCACCGACAGGGAGCCCCAGAACAGCGTGCTGTCGAGCCCCTCTTCCATCGCCCCGGGGATGGCGAGCATGATCGCGTTGTCGATCACCTCCATCGTGAAGATGCTGAACGTGTCGGTGGCGAGGGCGATCGGGATCACCGCGCCCAGCGCCAGGCCGGCGCGCAGCAGGGGCACGCTGGTGAAGCTGTATCCGAACACGAAAGCCAGGCTGACGGCGAGGACGATGGTCGCCACATCGGACAGGCCGAGGGCGGTGCCGATGACCATCCCCAGGATCTCGCCGACGGCGCAGCCCGCGAGGCAGTGCAGGGTGGCGTAGAACGCGACGGAGCTGAGCGCGCTCCCCGACGTGGGCAGGGGCTCGTGATGGTGGTGGGCTTGTGCGGCCTCCATACCCCCCTAGGGTATCGCTAGACTGCCCGCATGGCAACACGCGGATACACCGCCTCGAAGGATCAGCTGACGACGCGCCTCCGGCGGATCGAGGGACAGGTCCGCGGCGTGGAGCGCATGGTCGACGAAGACCGCTACTGCATCGACGTGCTCACCCAGATCTCGGCCGTGCAGGCCGCCCTCGACAAGGTGGCCCTGGGCCTGCTCGACGACCACGCGCGCCTGTGCGTGATCGGCAGCGAGGCCGAGCAGCGCGAGGAGCGCACGTCGGAGCTGATGGGCGCGGTCGGCCGGCTGATGCGCCGCGGCTGAGCCCCTACCCGCCGCCCGTCTGGTAGGCCCGCAGCGCGAGCGTGAGGATCAGCAGGACGCCGATCGTCATCACGCCCATCTCGGCGAGCGCCACCCGTCGCGCGATGGCGATCTGCTCCGTCCGCTCGAGGGCGTCGACGTCCTCCACGTCCTCGAGCTCTCGCTGGGCCGCTCCGAGGCGCATGCCCTCGCTCACGAGAGTGATCACGAGCGGCACCAGCCGTAGGCGATGTGCAGACCGTCGGGGGCCGTCTCTCCGCGCGCCAGGAGGATGAAGCCGATGGCCACCTGCACCGCCACCGTGACCTGAGCGGCGCGCAGGAGATACCAGAACGGTCCCGACACGCGCTTGCGCAGCCACGACACCGCGCCCCACACGCCGGCCGCCCCGTTGGCCGCCAGCACCGCGATGCCGACCCACATGTGCAGCCCGCTCAGAGGGCCTTCCCCCTAGAGCCCTTTCGCACTATGTAGCAACTCCGCACAAGCCTGCGTTATACATGCGCTGCCTTGCTCAAGAGCTACGTGCCGGCCCTCGTGTTCCTTGCCCTTGGCCTAGGGGTGGGCGTCGCGTTCACGTTCGCCAACCAGCTGCTCGGGCCCAAGCGCCCGACCAAGGTCAAGCGCGAGCCCTACGAGTGCGGCCTGCCCTCCGACGTGCGCAAGAACTTCCGCTTCGGGGTGAGCTTCTACCTCGTGGCGATGCTCTTCATCCTGTTCGACATCGAGGTCGTGTTCCTCTACCCGATCGCCGTGCAGCTCGAGGCCATCGGGACCTTCGCGCTCGTCGAGACGAGCATCTTCATCGCGCTGCTGGCGGTCGCCTTCGTGTTCGTCTGGAGACGGGGAGCGCTCGAATGGAAGTGACCCGCTCGAAGGCGCCGGGCGGGCCGGAGGACTTCCGCTCGCGCCAGCTCAAGGCCCAGCAGATGCTCCGCGGCGACCTCGAGGGCGCGGACCTCGAGGAGTACGTGGAGGAGCGCCTGCTGCTGACCAAGTTCGAGGACGCGCAGAACTGGGCGCGCAAGAACGCGATCTGGCCGCTCGGCTTCGGCCTCGCCTGCTGCGCGATCGAGATGATCACCGTGATCGGCTCGCCGCGCAACGACCTGGCCCGCTTCGGCGCCGAGGTCATCCGCTTCTCCCCGCGCCAGGCCGACATGCTGATCCTGTCGGGCCGCGTCTCGATCAAGATGGCGCCGGTCATCCGCCGCATCTACGACCAGATGCTCGAGCCCAAGTGGGTGATCTCCATGGGCGCCTGCGCGTCGAGCGCCGGGATGTTCAACAACTACGCGCTCGTCGCGGGCGCCGACAAGTTCCTGCCGGTCGACGTCTACGTGCCCGGCTGCCCGCCCCGCCCGGAGGCGCTGATCTACGGGATCATGAAGCTCCAGGACAAGATCACGAGCGAGCCCGAACCTCGGCTGGCGCGAGCGCTACGGCGTCGGCGGGCACCGAGGAGGCCGAGCCTCAGCGCGCGCAGGAGCGCGAGGCCGCGATGCCTGACGCGACCGGGCTCGAGCTGGTCGCCCAGCGCGTGCGCGAGGCGGTCGCACGAGGAGGCCGTGGTGGGCACCTCGTTCGCCCACGACGCGGCGACCCTCGAGGTCGCGCCCGAGCACGCGCACGACGTGCTCGAGCACCTGAGCCGCGACGACCCGGAGCCCTACGAGCACCTGATGAGCCTGCACGGCTGCGACTACCTGCCCGACGAGCCGCGACTGGGCGTGCACTACCAGCTGCTCTCCATGGGGCGGCGCGAGCGCCTCGGGGTCAAGACCCGCCTCGGCGCCGAGGACCCGCGCGCTGCCCACGGTCACCGACATCTTCCCCACCGCCAACTTCCAGGAGCGCGAGGTCTACGACTTCTTCGGCGTGGTCTTCGAGGGCCATCCCGACCCGCGGCGCATCCTCATGCCCGAGGACTACGAGGGCCACCCCCAGCGGCGCGACTTCCCGATGGGCGGCGAGCCCGTGCTGTTCACCCACAACGAGCACGAGCTGCCCCGCTGGTATGACTGAGGACGGGGGAACGGCGGGGCGGGGACGCGCCCCTCGACGTCCCCTACCGCGAGCGCGAGGAGTCGATCTCGGTCGGGCACCCTCGACCAGCCGATCTCGGGCACCGACGGCCTACGAGGACCGCGAGACCGAGCTGCTCACGATCAACCTCGGCCCCCACCACCCGGCGACGCACGGGGTCCTGCGGCTGCTGTGCACGCTCGAGGGCGAGGTCGTGCGGGACATCGAGCCGATCATCGGCTACGTGCACACGGGCATCGAGAAGAGCTGCGAGGACCAGGAGTACTGGAAGGCCATCACGTTCGTGGAGCGGATGGACTACCTCTCCTACTACTTCAACGCGCACGCCTACTGCATCGTCGGTCGAGCGCCTGCTCGACGAGGAGGTGCCCCCGCGCGCGCAGTACCTGCGGGTGATCCACATGGAGCTCAACCGGATCGCGAGCCACCTGTTCTGGATCGCCACGGCCGCGCTCGACATCGGCGCGATCACGATGCTCTGGTGGGGGCTGCGCGAGCGCGACCTCATCCTCGACCTGTTCGAGATGTCCTCGGGCCAGCGCCTCCACACGCGCTACTTCCAGGTGGGCGGCGTCTTCGAGGACATCCCGCCGGGGTGGGAGGCCAAGTGCCGCTCCTTCCTCGACGACGATGCCCTCGCGCATCGACCAGTACGAGGCGCTGCTCGACCAGAACGAGATCTGGCTGCGGCGCATGAAGAACACCGGGATCGTGCCCGCGCGAGAAGCTGCTCGAGCTGGGCGTGACCGGGCCGCTGCTGCGCGCCGCCGGCGAGCCGTGGGACCTGCGCAAGGCGATGCCCTACTCCTCCTACGAGGACTTCGACTTCAAGATCCCGGTGGGCACGGTGGGCGACAACTACGACCGCTACCGGGTGCGCCTGGCCGAGATGCGCGAGTCGCTGAAGATCGTCGAGCAGGCGCTCGACGGCCTGCCCGAGGGGCCCGTTCATCACCGAGGACCGCAAGATCGCCCTGCCGCCGCGCCACGAGCTGGCCACCTCGATGGAGGCGCTGATCCACCACTTCAAGCTCGTGACCGAGGGCTTCCGGGTCCCGCCGGGCGAGGTCTACTCGGCGGTCGAGTCGCCGCGCGGGGAGCTCGGCTGCTTCGTGGTGGCCGACGGCTCGGCGAAGCCCGCGCGCGTGCACATGCGCGACCCCTCGTTCGTGAACCTGCAGTCGCTCAAGCACATGGGCCAGGGGACGGCTGATCGCCGACTTCATCGCCTGCATCGCGATGCTCGACCCGATCCTCGGGGGGATCGACCGGTGAGTGGACCGGCGCACGCGTGCCCGTCGGCTGGGATCGAGGCGGTCGATCTCGACCGCGATCCCGCGCGTGATCCCCGACGCCGCCGAGGTCGAGGTGCCGGAGGCGCTGCGCACCTCGATCCAGGCGGCCATGCAGCGCTACCCCGACACGCGCTCGGCCACGCTGCCCGCGCTCGCCGCCGCCCAGAAGGTGCACGGCTGGTGCTCGCCCGAGGCCATCCGCCAGGTGGCCGCGGTGATGCAGGTGACCCCGGCCTACCTCTCCTCGGTGGCCACCTTCTACGACATGCTGCGCACCGAGCCGGGCGCGGACCGCTACGTGTTCGTGTGCACCAGCGTGGCCTGCCACCTGCGCCAGGCGAAGGACGTCTACGACGCCATCGCCGAGGAGGCGCGCGACCAGGAGCTGACCGGCGTGGACCTGCGCGAGTTCGAGTGCCTGGGCGCGTGCGACATGGCGCCGATGGCGTCCGTCGACGGTCGCTACGTCGGCCCGCTCGATCCCTCCGACGCCCACGAGCTGGTGAGCGCGGTCAAGGAGGGACGGGAGGTGCTGCCCGGCCGCAGCCTCGAGGACCCCGGCTACACGCCTGCCCTGGAGCGACACCCGTGCCTGAGATGCGCGTGCTCCTGCGAGAACTTCGACGAGCCCGGCCTCCACACCATGGACGTCTACGAGCGCCTCGGGGGCTACCGCTCCGCGCGCAAGGCGGCGCTCGACATGCCCCAGGAGGAGGTGCTCTCGCAGCTCGAGGCCTCGGGCCTGCGCGGCCGCGGCGGCGCCGGGTTCTCGATGGGCAAGAAGGCGAGCTTCATCCCCCACGGCTCGATGGACAAGTACCTGTGCTGCAACGCCGACGAGTCCGAGCCCGGCACCTTCAAGGACCGCCTGCTGATGCAGCACAACCCGCACCTGCTGATCGAGGGATGCATCATCGGCTCGATCGCCGCGGAGGCCACCAAGGCGTTCATCTTCATCCGCGGCGAGTACGAGACCCAGGCGAAGATCCTCGACGCCGCGGTGGTCGAGGCCTACGAGAAGGGCTACCTCGGCCAGGGCATCTTCGGCTCGCGCATCTCGCTCGACCTCGTGGTCCACCGCGGCCAGGGCGCCTACATCTGCGGCGAGGAGTCGGCGCTGCTCGACGCGCTCGAGGGCAAGCGCGGCAACCCGCGCCTCAAGCCCCCCTTCCCCGCCAACCAGGGCCTCTACCAGGGACCGACGCTGATCAACAACGTCGAGACGCTGTGCAACGCGCCGCTGATCATCGAGAAGGGCGCGGAGTGGTTCGCCGCGATGGGCGTGGACAAGTCGACGGGAACCAAGCTCGTGTCGGTGTCCGGCAACGTCAGGCGTCCCGGCAACTACGAGGTCGAGCTGGGCGTGACCGGGCGCGAGATCGTGGAGGGGCTCGCCGGCGGCTGCGAGGAGGGGCGCAAGGTCAAGTGCTGGTTCCCGGGCGGCTCCTCGGCGCCGGTGCTGCTGGACGAGCACCTGGACCTCCCCTACTCCTTCGAGGCGATGGCCGAGGCCGGCTCGATGCTCGGCTCCGGGGCGATCATCGTGGTGGACGACGCCCAGCCGCTCGTGCCGCTGGCGCTGAGGCTGGCCGAGTTCTACCGCCACGAGAGCTGCGGCAAGTGCGTCCCGTGCCGCGAGGGCACGAACTGGACCGTGAAGATGCTCGAGCGCATCGACGAGGGCGACGCGACCCCGATGGACCTCGAGATCATGGCCGAGGTCCAGACGAACATCATCGGCAACTGCCTCTGCGTGCTCGGCGACTCGATGGCGATGCCGATCGGCTCGATGATCAAGCACTTCCGGCCCGAGTTCGAGGAGCACATCGAGCGCGCGCGCGAGCGGGCGACCGGGCGGCGGTCCCGGCCTACGGGGCCGGCGAGCTGGCGGCCGTGGCCGAGGCGGGTCCGGCCTAGCCATGGCGCGCCCGAAGATCAAGGAGATCGTCTTCGAGATCGACGGCCGCGAGGTGCGCGCGGCGGAGGGCACGATGCTGGTGGACGCCGCCAAGCACGGCGACGTCGAGATCCCGTACTTCTGCTACGAGCCCAAGCTCGGGGCGCCGGTGGGCGCGTGCCGCATGTGCCTCGTGGAGATCGAGGGCATCCCCAAGCTGCAGACCTCGTGCTCGACCCCCGTGAAGGACGGCATGGTGGTCAACACCACCTCCGACCGCGTGAAGTCCGCGCAGAACGCGGTCGTCGAGTTCCTGCTGATCAACCACCCGCTCGACTGCCCGGTGTGCGACAAGGGCGGGGAGTGCCCGCTGCAGGACATCACCTACGGATGGGGCGGCGGCAAGATCCGCTTCATCGAGCCCAAGCGCCACTTCCGCAAGCCGCTCGAGCTCTCGCCGCTCGTGGCCATCGACCGCGAGCGGTGCATCCTCTGCTACCGCTGCGTGCGCTTCTCCCAGGAGGTGGCCGAGGACTACCAGCTCGTGTTCCTGGAGCGCGGCGACCACACCTACGTCGGCACCCACGACGGGCGCCCGTACGTCGGCCCGTTCTCCGGCAACATCGTGGAGCTCTGCCCGGTGGGCGCGCTCACCTCCACCGCCTACCGCTTCCGCGCGCGACCGTGGGACGTGGAGGAGGCAGGCTCGGTCTGCACGCTCTGCCCGAGCCAGTGCAACGTGACCTTCACGATCCGCGACGACTCGAAGGTGCTGCGCGCGTTCGCGCGCGACAACCACGAGGTCGACGACGGCTGGATGTGCGACAAGGGCCGCTTCGGCTATCAGGCCATCCACTCGCCCGAGCGCCTGCGCGCGCCGATGGTGCGCGACGGCGGCGCCCTGCGCGAGGTGTCGTGGGAGCGCGCGCTCGGCGAGGCCGCCGCGCGCGCTCGAGAAGGCCGGCGACAAGGCCGCCGCGCTGGCCGGCGGGGCCACCACCAACGAGGAGGCCTTCCTCCTCCAGCACCTCTTCCGCAAGGGCGCTCGGCTCGCCGCACCTCGACTCGCGCGCGGGCGGCGCGATCGACGCCGAGCAGGCCCGGGTGCTGGCGCGCCCCGACCTGTCCGCGCGGGTGTCGCGACATCGACCACGCGGCCGTGGTGCTGGTGGTGGAGACCGAGCTGGTGGAGGAGTCGCCGATCCTCGACCTGCGGGTGCGCAAGGCCGTGCGGCGCAACGGCGCGAGGGTGGTCACGCTCACCAGCCGCCCGGGCGCGCTCGACCCCAACGCCGCGGCCTCGCGTGCGCTTCGCGCCGGGCGCGGCCGACGCGGCGCTGACCGCCCTGGCGGCCGAGCTCGGCTCCCCGCGGGCGCCGGACGCCTCGCGGCTGGGCTCGCGGCGGGCGCCGAGCCCGGCGCCATCGCCGCGGCGGCCGCCCCACTCCGCGACGCCGGCGACGTGGTGGTCCTGTGGGGCGAGCGGATCGCCGACGGCGAGCGCGGCGCCGGCGGCGCTCGACGCGCTGCTGGCGGTGGCGGGCGCCCTCGGGCGTGGCGGGCCAGGCGGAGTCGGGGCTGATCGAGGTGCCCGCGGCCACCAACGCCCGCGGCATGCGCGAGGCGGGCGTGCTGCCGGGGCTGGCGCCCGGGCTCGCCGACGCGCCGAGCGCCGGGATGGCCGCGGCGCGAGATCGCCGCGGCGCTCGGCCGAGCGGCGAGCTGACCGACGCTCGTGCTGCTGCACGCCGACCCGCTCGCCACGCACCCCGAGCCAGGGCGACTGGGAGACCGCCCTCGACGAGGCCGCCTCGGTGATCGCCTTCGCGGACTTCGTGACCCCCGGCCTGTCCGAGCACGCCACCGTGATCTTCCCCGCGGAGTCGTACGCCGAGAAGGAGGGGACGCTCACCCATCCCGACGGGCGCGTCCAGCGCGTGCGCCAGGCGATCGGCAAGCAGGGCGAGATCCGCTCCGAGTGGGGCGTGCTGGCCGAGCTGGCCGAGCGCTGCGGCGCCGGCCTGGACGTGCGGTCCTCGGCCAGGTCACGGCGGAGCTGGCGAAGGCCGTGCCCTTCTACGCCGGCCTCACGCTCGAGGAGATCGGCGGCACGCGGGGTGCGCTGGCAGGACCGCGACGCGGCCTCGAAGCTGCCCGGGGCCGAGCGTGCCCGACGCCGAGCTCGAGCAGCCGCCCGAGCTGCCGGAGGGCCTGCGCCTCGGGCACGGCGGCCGTCGCTGTGGTCCGGGCCGACCGTGCGAGCACGCGCCGTCGCTGCACTTCCTCGCGCCGTCCCAGCGCGCCGAGCTGGCTCCCGTCGACGCGCAGCGCCTCGGCGTGACCTCCGGTGACGAGGTCGAGGTCAGCGGCCGGCGACGCGAGCGTGCGCGCCACCGTGGCGCTGCGCCAGGCCATGCCGACCGGCAGCGTCTTCCTCGTGGCGGGCACCGAGCGCGACAACGCGACGGCCCTGACCAACGGCGTGCCGCGCGTGGTGCAGATCTCGAAGACCGGCGAGGGGCCTGACGGTGGTCGAGACCACGCTCGTCCAGATCGTGAAGGCGATCGTGATCTTCGCCTTCATCCTCCAGGTGGTGCCGCTGATCCTGCTGCTCGAGCGGAAGCTGCTCGGGCGCTTCCAGGCGCGCTACGGCCCCAACCGCGTCGGGCCCTACGGGCTGATGCAGCCGCTGGCCGACGTGCTTCAAGCTGCTCTCGAAGGAGAGCTCGACGCCGGCGACGGCCGTGCCGTGGATGATGGCCATCGCACCGGTGATCTCGATCGTGACCGCCGTGGCCACGCTGGCGATCATCCCCTTCGGCCCGCAGGGGGCGTGGGGCGGCGACCTCGGGCTCTACGGCATCGACGTGCCGATCGGGCTCCTCTACTTCTTCGCCTTCGGCTCGCTGGCCTTCTACGCGTTCGTGCTCGGAGGCTGGGCCTCGGGCTCGAAGTACTCGTTCCTCGGCGCGATGCGCTCCGCCGCGCAGCTCATCTCCTACGAGGTGGCGATCGGCCTGTCGCTGCTCGGCGTCGCGATGATGGCCGGCTCGCTGTCGCTCGTGGACATCGTCGAGGCCCAGGGGGCCGACGGCCGCGGCCTGTGGTTCGTCGATCCCCCAGTTCGTGGGCTTCCTGATCTTCATGGTCGCCGGCTTCGCCGAGTCCTCGCGCCCCCCGTTCGACCTCCCCGAGTCCGACGCCGAGCTGGTTGCGGGCTACAACACCGAGTACAGCGGCATGCGCTTCGGCTCGTTCTTCATGGCCGAGTACATCGAGGTGATCGTGATCTCGGGCGTGGCCACCGCCTGCTTCCTGGGCGGCTGGCACGGGCCCGGGCCCGAGGCGCTCGCCCCGCTGTGGGTGGTGCTCAAGATGTTCGCCTTCGTGGTCTTCTTCATCTGGATCCGCGCCACCCTGCCGCGGCTTCGCTACGACCAGCTGATGAGCTTCGGCTGGAAGGTCCTGCTCCCGCTCGCCACGCTGAACGTCCTTGTAACCGCGATCCTCCTGGTGGTCACCTGATGCCCGAGCCCTACCGACTCTCCGACGACGTCATCGCCGTCCAGCGGGGGCCCGAGCCGGGGGGCCTGGGCGGCGCCTACCGCGTGTTCGGCGCCACGCTGCGCGGGCTTCGCACCACCTTCGGCCGCCTCGGCGAGAAGCCGCCCACGATCCAGTACCCCGAGGAGAAGACGCCCGTCTACCCGCGCTTTCGCGGGCGCCACAAGCTCCAGCGCTTCGAGGACTCGGGGCTCGAGAAGTGCGTGGGGTGCTCGCTGTGCGTGGCCGCGTGCCCGGCCGAGTGCATCCGCGTGGTGGCGGCCGAGAACACGCCCGACAACCAGGTGTCGGCCGGCGAGCGCTACGCCGCGGTCTACGAGATCAACATGACGCGCTGCATCTTCTGCGGCTACTGCGAGGTGGCGTGTCCCGTTCGACGCGATCACCATGGGCAACGACTACGAGATGGCCGACTACGAGCGCTCGGACCTCATCTTCACGAAGGAGATGCTGCTGGCGGAGCCCGTCGAGCGAACGCCGCTGCGGCGCGAGGGCGAGTAGGGGCCGCTCCTTGCTCTTCGAGCAGATCCTGTTCTTCGTGGCCGGCATCGGCGCGATCGCCGGCGCGCTGCGGCGTCGCCCTGCTGCGCAACCCCTTCTACTCCGTGCTCGCCCTGGTCGGGCACCTGATCGCCCTGGCCGTGCTCTTCCTGCTCCTGCGGGCGGACTTCCTGGCGGCGGCCCAGGTGGTGGTCTACGCGGGCGCGGTGATGGTGCTCTACGTGTTCGTGGTGGCCTACGTCGGCGGCTCGGACGACCCGCTGCGCCCGGAGGCGGGCGGTCTCCTGACCACCCTGGGACCGCTCTTCGCGTTCGCGCTGTTCGTGGAGATCTCGATCGCCGTCGTCGGCTCGTCGCTGGGCGCGCTCGACACGAACGGCCCGGACGTCGGCGGCCGGCTTCGGCTCGCCGGGCGAGATCGGGCGCCTGCTGCTCACCAAGTTCCTGCTGCCCTTCGAGGCGGCCTCGTTCCTGCTGCTGCTGGCGGCGGTGGCGCGCCGTGCTGCTGGCCCGCAAGCGCCGCGGGCTGGAGGCCGACCTGATGGACACGACGTGGTTCGTCGTTCTGTCGGCGTTCATCTTCTGCATCGGCGCCGCCGGGGTGCTCACGCGCCGCTCGCCGCTCGTGATCCTGCTCTGCCTCGAGCTGATGCTCAACGCGGGCAACCTCGCGCTGATCGCCTTCTCGCGGATGCTCGGCAACCAGGACGGCCAGGTCTTCGCGCTGATGGTGATGGTGGTCGCCGCCTGCGAGGTGGTGATCGGCCTGGGAATCATCGTCGGGATGTTCCGCCGGCGGCTGCCGATCGACGTCGACGAGATGTCGGAGCTCGCGCGGATGAACGTGACCGACTGGGGCTGGCTCGTCCTGGCGTTCCCGCTCGTCGGGACGCTCGTCACCGCGCTCGGCTGGCGCGTGCTGCCCGGTCGCGCGCCCGGCTGGATCGGCAGCGCCGCCATCGGCCTCTCCTTCGTCGCCGCCGTGGGCATGCTCCTGGCGCTCGGCGACCAGCCCGAGGACGAGAAGGCGCTGGTGGGCACCGCCTTCACCTACATCGACACCGGCGGCTTCGCCGCCGACCTGGCCATCCTCGTGGACCCGCTGTCGGTGCTGATGTGCCTCGTGGTCTCGGGGGTCTCGTTCCTGATCCACCTCTACTCGGTGGCCTACATGACCTCCGACGAGGGCTTCGCGCGCTTCTTCGCCTACCTCAACTTCTTCGTCTTCTCGATGCTGCTGCTGGTCCTGGCCGCCAACTTCGTGCTGCTCATCGTGGGCTGGGCGTTCGTGGGCGCGGCCTCCTACCTGCTGATCTCGTTCTGGTACCGGCGCTCGACCGCCACCGCCGCGGGGATCAAGGCGTTCGTGATCAACGTGATCGGGGACGTCGGCCTCGTGATCGGCGCGTTCCTGCTCTTCGACGCCACCGGCTCGCTCGACTTCTTCGGCGTGTTCGAGCGCGCGCCGGAGGTCTTCGGCGAGAACGACCCCCAGCTCGTGGCGGCCTGCCTGATGATCCTCGTCGGGGCGTTCGCCAAGTCGGCGCAGCTGCCCCTCCACACGTGGCTGCCCGACGCGATGGAGGGCCCCACGCCGGTCTCGGCCCTGATCCACGCGGCCACGATGGTCACCGCCGGCGTCTACCTCATCGCCCGCTGCTTTCCCCTCTTCGAGCTGGCGCCCACCGCCGCGGACGTGTCGGCCATCATCGGCACGGCCACGCTTCATCTTCGCGGCGAGCGTGGCCATGGTGGCCACCGACCTCAAGCGGGTGATCGCCTACTCGACGATGTCGCAGATCGGCTACATGGTCCTCGGCGTGTCGGTGGCCGCCTACGGCGCCGGGCTGTTCCACCTCATGACCCACGCCTTCTTCAAGGCGCTGCTGTTCATGGGCGCCGGCTCGGTGATCGGGGCGATGAGCGGCATCCAGTCGCTCGACCGGATGGGCGGCTTTCGCAAGGCCATGCCCTTCACGTTCGTGACCTTCACCGTGGGCGCGCATCGCCCTGGCCGGCTTCCCGCTGATGTCGGGCTTCTTCTCGAAGGACGAGATCCTCGCCTTCACGCTGAACCGCGGCGGCTTCTACGTGGTGCTCGGGGTGATCGGGTACATCGCCGCGCTGCTCACCGCCTTCTACGCGTTCCGGATGGTCTTCCGGGTCTTCTTCGGGCCGCCGGTGCCGCGAGGCGCGCGAGCTCGCAGCAGGGCCACATGGCCCACGGCGCGCACGTCAACCCCGCCACCGGGCGAGGAGGAGGACACCGACGTCGGCTTCCCGGGCTCCGAGCACCACATCGCCGAGCGCGAATGGCTCATGAAGGCGGCGATGGCTCCGCTCGCCGTGCTGGCGCTGATCGCCGGCGTCCTCGGCGTCCCCGGGGTCACCGACACGCTCGAGCACTTCCTCGAGCCCACCTTCGAGGAGTCGCGCTTCCACGACGACGTGCCCTCCGACGGCGCCGAGTGGGCCGGGCTGGGCGCCGGTGGCGTGTTCGCGCTCATCGGGATCGGGGCCGCGTGGTACTACCTCATGCGGGACCCGATGCTGCGCCTGCAGACGCGCGAGCGCTTCACGGGACTGCACCGGGTGCTCATCAACAAGTGGTACTTCGACGAGATCTTCGACGCCGTGATCGTGCGCCCCGGGCCGCGGCCGGGCGCTTCGGGCGCACCGTGGTGGAGAGCACCTTCGTACAGGGCGTGCTGGTGGGGGGAACGGTGAGCATCGTGCGCGCCGGCTCCGCGCTGGCGCGCTCGATGCAGAACGGCGAGCTGCGCGCCTACGCCGCGCTGCTGCTCGTGGGGCTCGGCGGCCTGGTCCTCTACTTCCTGATCGTCTCGACCTAGCCCATGCCCTTCACGATCCACCTCTCGATCCTGATCTTCCTCCCGCTCGCGACGGGGCTGATCGCCGCCTTCCTGCCGGCCAAGGCGGGCCGCTGGCTGGTGGTCGCGGGCGCGCTCGGGGTGCTCGGCTACGTGATCGCCATGCTGATCGACTTCGATCCCGAGGGCGGTCAGCTGCGCTACGTGACCGACGCCAACTGGATCTCGGAGCTGGGCATCCGCTGGCAGCTCGGCATCGACGGGCTCAACCTCTTCCTCATCGCGCTCACCGCGATCCTGTGGGTGCCGGCCACGCTCTGGGCCGCCCTGCGCACGGACGAGCGCCCGCGGTTGTTCATGTTCCACATGGCCCTGGCCGAGACCGCGGTGCTCGGCGCCTTCTGCGCCCAGGACCTCGCGGTCTTCGTCGTGTTCTTCGACCTGATGCTCGTGCCCTTCTACTTCCTCATCGGGGGATGGGGCAGCGGGGACCGCGTGGCCGCCACCACCAAGTTCGTGATCTACACGCTCGTGGGATCGCTGCTGATGCTGGCCGGAGCGATCGCCCTGGGCGTGCTGGCCACGCCGGACGGCGGCGAGCTGTCCTACTCGCTCGCCGTGCTCGAGGAGCGCACGCTCTCCCCGGGCTCGCAGGAGTGGATCTTCGTGCTCTTCGCCGTGGCGTTCCTCGTGAAGGCGCCGCTGTTTCCCGTTCCACGGCTGGGTGGTCGACACCTACCGCGCCACGCCGACGCCGGTGCTCGTGCTGCTGTCGGCCGTGCTCTCGAAGGTGGGCGTCTACGCCTTCCTGCGCATCGTGCTGCCGATCCTTCCCGACGCCGCGCAGCAGTTCCAGAACCTGATGCTCATCCTCGCGGTGTTCTCGATCCTCTACGGGTCGATCCTCGCCTTCTCCCAGGACGAGGCGCGCCTGGTGGTGGCCTACTCCTCGATCGCCCAGCTCGGCTTCATCGTGCTCGGCATCTTCTCGCTCGACGACAAGGGCGCGCAGGGCGCGCTGATGCAGATGGTCAACCACGGACTCGTGGTGGCGCCGCTGTTCTTCATCATCGCCGCGCTGAGCGCGCGGGCCGAGGGCTCGCCCTCGCTCGCCCGCATGGGCGGGATGGCGATGCGCGCGCCCGTGCTCGCGGCGCTGTTCCTCGTCGTGGCCCTGGCCACGCTCGCGATGCCCGGCAGCCCGAACTTCGTCGGCGAGATCCTGATCCTCTTCGGCGCCTTCGAGGACAAGCTCGTGTACGGCCTGGTGGCCAGCATCGGCGTCGTGCTGGCCGCGGTGTACATGATCCGCATCTTCCAGAAGGCGATGCACAACCGCGTCGGGCCCGACGCCAAGCCCAGCGGAGCTCAACGCGCTGGAGCTGGGGGCCATCCTCCCCGTGACCGCGGTGGTCGTGGCGCTCGGCGTCTACCCGCAGCTGGTGCTCGACCGCACCGAGGAGACCACGACGGCGAAGATCGCGGCGGCCGCCTCGACCGGCTCGGAGCGATGAGGCGGCGGCGACCAGATGATCGAGCTCGCCCAGATCCAGGCGCCGGAGATCGACTACCAGGGGCTCGCGCCGCTGTTCGCCACGATCGGCGGCTCGATCCTCGTGACGGTCGTGGGGCTCGTCTCCGGCCGCACGGCACAGCGCGTGCTCGTGCCGCTCCTGGCGGCGGCCTCGCTGGTGGTCGCGATCGTCTTCGCGGCCGTGAACTGGGAGGCGGGCGACAGCCGGCCGATCATCGAGGGCGCGCTGGCCGTGGACACGCTGACGCTGTTCCTGTCCATGGTCTTCTACGTCGCCGGACTGGCCACGGTGCTTCTCTCGCTGCGGGCCGACGTGACCCGCGAGGCCGGGGCCGGGGAGTACATGGGCCTGCTGCTCGGATCGATCTCCGGGATGGTGATCCTCGCCGGCGCGGAGAACCTGGTGACCCTCTTCGTGGGCCTCGAGCTGCTGTCGATCCCCCTCTACGTGCTGTGCGCGGGCGAGGTGCGCCGGGCACGCTCGCTGGAGTCGGGGCTGAAGTACCTCGTGGTGGGCTCGGTGGGCTCGGCCACCCTGCTCTACGGGCTCGCGCTCATCTACGGCGCCACCGGGTCCACCGACTTCGCGGGGATCGCCGAGGCGATCGGCTTCCCGGGCGTGACCGGCCTCTCGAGCGGAACCGTGGAGGCCACCGACCCGCTGCTGCTCACCGGCGTCGCGCTCGCCGCCACCGGCCTGGCCTTCAAGGCCTCGGTGGCCCCGTTCCACCAGTGGACGCCCGACGTCTACCAGGGCGCGCCCACTCCGGTCACGGCCTTCATGGCGGTGGCCACCAAGGCGGCCGCCTTCGCCGTGATCCTGCGCCTGTTCGACCATGCGCTGGGCGACCTCCAGCCCCAGTGGGGACCTGCGCTGGCCGTCCTGGCGGTGGTCTCGATCCTGGTCGGCAACGTCGGGGCCATCGGCCAGCGCTCGCTCAAGCGCCTGCTGGCGTGGTCCGGCGTCGCGCAGGCGGGCTACCTGCTGGCCGGCGTCGTGGTCGGCACCTCGCTCGGGATGCAGGCCACCGTCTTCTACCTCGGCGTCTACCTCTTCATGAACGTCGCGGCGTTCGCGGTGGTGATCGCCCGCGAGCGGGTCTCGGAGCACGGCGACGACCTCGAGTCGATACGCGACCTCGGGCGGACCAGTCCGGTCCTGGCCTGGTGCCTGACCATCTCGATGTTCGCGCTCGCGGGCATCCCGGGCACCGCCGGGTTCATCGGCAAGTTCTATTTGATCGACGCCTCGGTGGCCGGCGAGTACGCCTGGCTCGGCGTGGTCATCGTGGTGGGGTCGATGATCTCCCTCGCCTACTACCTGCGGGTCATCGCCGTGATGTGGATGGGCAGGTTCGAGATCCAGCTCCCCACGGTTCCGCCCCGCCACGTGAAGCCGATCGCGGGCTGGTCCCCGGAGGCCGACGCTCGCGCTCAGCCCGAGGTGGTCGCCGTCGCCGTGCTCGCCGCCGCCGCGACGGTGGTGTTCGGAATCGTGCCCTCGCCCCTGTTCGACCTGGCCCGCGACGTGGGCACGTCGATCTCCGCCCTGCTCTGAGTCCGAGCGCCGCGGGCGCTATTCGAGCGGCGCGAGCGAGGGGATCGGCGGTCGCGGCGGATGCTCGCGCGCGTGCCAGTCCCGCAGCCAGGCGGCCGACAGCTCCTCCTCGCTCTTGTCCCGGGTCCGGCCCTCGATGTAGGCCTCGACGTCGCCCAGCGACGCGCCGGTCGCCAGCATTCTCGAGATCTGGATGTAGGGGCTCTCGTCCAAGTCCAAATGCGCCAAAAAGGGGTACACCTCCATTGAACCCCAGCGGTCAAATTGCGCGTGTGACCAGGACGTAACGCACGGGTTCACGACCCGAGCGGGTGCAAAGCGCTGAGGTAGGGTCGGAGCTGCATGGAGAAGCTCAGCTACGACCTCGTGATCGTGGGCATGGGCTCGGGCGGAATGGTGGCCGCGGAGTTCGCGTCGAACCTCGACATCAAGGTCGCGGCGGTGGAGCGAGACCGGGTGGGCGGCGACTGCCTGTGGACCGGATGCGTGCCCAGCAAGGCCCTGCTGGCCTCGGCCAAGGCGGCCAACACGATTCGCCACGCCGACCGCTACGGGCTCACGGCGGTCGAGCCCGAGATCGACACCGCGAGGGTGTTCGACCGCATCCGCTCCATCCAGGCCGACCTGGCCGACACCGACGACAACGCCGAGCGCTTCGTCGAGGCCGGGGTCGACGTCCACTTCGGCGCCGCGCGGCTCACCGGGCCCAACACGGTGGAGGTCGACGGCGTCGGGGAGCTGCGGACGCGGTTCGTTCTGCTCTGCACGGGCAGCCGCCCCGCGGAGCCGCCGGTGCCCGGCCTGGCCGAGGCCGGGTACCTCACGAGCGAGAACCTCTGGGACATCGAGAGGGCCCCCGGCCTCGCTGGTCGTGATCGGGGGCGGGCCGATCTCCATCGAGATCTCGCAGGGCCTGGCGCGGCTCGGGGTCGACGTGACCGTGCTTCAGAGGGGCCCGCGCATACTCCCCCGCGACGAGCCGGCGCTGGTGGAGCGCCTGGCCGCGGCCGTCCGCGAGTCGGGGGTCGAGCTGCTGCTCGACGTCGAGACGGAGTCGGTGTCGGTCGAGGACGGGGCGAAGGTCGTGCGGGGCACGGTCGGCGGCGAGGCCGGCGAGTGGCGGGCCGAGCAGATCATGGTCGGCGCCGGCCGCAAGCCCAACGTGGAGGGCCTCGGCCTGGACGACGTGGGAGTGGAGACCGGTCCTCGCGGGGTGGTCGTGAACGGCGCGATGCGGACCAGCGTCAAGTCGATCTACGCGGCGGGGGACCTGGCCGGGCGCTTCCTGTTCACCCACTCGGCGGGCTACGAGGCGGCGGCCGCCATCCGCGAACATGTTCTTCCCGGGCTCGAGCGACGCGACCGACTTCGTGCCGTGGTGCACCTACACCGACCCCGAGCTGGCCCACGCGGGCATGACCGAGGCGCAGGCGCGCGACCAGCACGGCGACGACGTGCACGTCTGGCGCCACGACCTCTCCCATTCCGACAGGGCGCGGGCCGACAGCGCGGCCGAGGGCGAGATCCGCATCGTCACCGCCAAGGGCCGGATGGTCGGTGCGCACGTGCTCGCGCCGGGCGCCGGCGAGCTGATCCACGAGCTCGCGCTGGCCATCGACGAGAAGAAGAAGCTCACCGACCTCGGTGGTCTCGTGCACGTCTACCCCACGCTGTCGATCGGGATCGGCCAGCTGGCCGGCGAGGCGAGCTACGAGCGCGCCGGGCGCCTCGGGTTCCTCGTGCGCTCGAAGGCGTGAGCGCGAGCGATCGCGGGGACGCCCCGCTCTACGACCGCATCGGCCCCGGCTACGAGGCCACACGCCGTGCGGACCCCCGGATCGCGGCCGCGATCCTCGACGCCCTCGGCCCCGCGCGGAGCGTGGTCAACGTCGGCGCGGGCACCGGCAACTACGAGCCGTCCGACCGCGAGGTGCTGGCGGTGGAGCCGTCGGCCGCGATGATCGCGCAGCGCCCGCCCGGCGCCGCACCGTGCGTGCAGGGCTCCGCCGAGCACCTGCCGCTCGAGGACGCATCCTTCGACGCCGCGACCGCGCTCATGACCGTCCACCACTGGACCGACCTCGACGCCGGCCTGGCGGAGCTGCGCCGCGTGGCGCGCTCGCGGATCGTGATCTTCACCTGGGACGGCACACCGGGCGCGCTCTCCTGGCTGGCGAACGACTACCTGCCCGAGCTCGGCGAGATCGACCTGTTTCGCTTCCCCTCGCCGGTCGAGCTGGCCGAGGCTCTCGGGGGCGCCGAGGTGAGGCGGATCCCGATCCCGAGCGACTGCCACGACGGGTTCATCGAGGCGTTCTGGGCCCGCCCCGAGGCCTACCTCGACGCCAGGGTGCGGGCGGGGATGTCGGGCATGCGGGCGCTCGACCCGAGCGTGCTCGAGCGGGGGATCGGCCGGCTGCGCGAGGACCTCGCGTCCGGCGAGTGGGACCGGCGACACGGCCACCTGCGCCGGCTCGCCGAGCTGGACCTGGGATACCGGCTGGTGGTGGCCGAGCTCTAGGCCGGGGGCCATCGGCAGCTCCATGAGGGGAAGCTCGTCGCGCAGGCGCAGGTTCTCCTCGGGGTCGAGCACCGAGTGCTGCGCGCAGGCGGGCACCAGCTCGTCCGAGTCGGGGTGGGCCATGGCGTAGGAGCAGGCCTGGAGGCGCTCCTGGGTCTCGCGGATCGCGGGCTCGGTGGCCGTCTCGCCGCGCCTGAGCAGCTCCCACGCGGGCTTGACCTTGTCGGCGTCCATGAACGAGTGCATCACGTAGGTGACCGCCCGCGGGGGATCGCGCCGCAACGCGCTCGCGCCGCCGGCGCGAGCCACGAAGCGGCGCGCCCAGCCGGCCGCGCTCGGGATCGCGCGCGGGATGGCGGGCCAGCCCGCGCGCCAGGCGGGCGGCGAGGATCGCGCGCGGCGCCACGAAGTCCATCCCGCCGAACGCCGCGACGAAGTCGCCGAGCACGCGGCGGTCGCGCTCGTCGTCCTCGTCGAGCAGCGGCACGTAGCGCTCACCGCAGTAGGCGCCGTAGGCGGTGCGGTTGCAGCGCACGTCGCCGATCTGGAAGGCGTTGAAGTGCAGACGACCGCCTGCGCCCTCCTCGACCCGCCGCCAGACCTCGTCGGTGGAGAACTCGCGGTAGGCGTGCTTCCACCGGTTGACGTTCCCGATGAACGCGGCGGGCTGGAAGGAGAACATCCGAAAGCCCATGTCGCGGCAGTCGCGGATCACCTGCGCGACCTCGTCGATGTTGCCCGGCGTGACCGTCATGTTGTGCGCCAGGTAGTGGGTCACCCCGTGCTCTCGCTCGAGCCGCTGGAAGATCTCGCAGAAGGCGGCCCGGTGGGGATTGAGCGAGGCCTCGTCGCGGAGGCGACCGTAGACCGCGGCGCCCGTACATCATCGAGTCGAAGTGCCCCGCGAACGAGAGGTGGGAGAAGCGCGGCTCGCCCGTGCGGGGGTCGAGGGCCAGCGCCTCCAGGTAGGAGTAGTCGAAGTCGCCGTGGGACATCGACATCGGCTTGCGCCCGTGGCGGTGCATCGCCGCGAGCGCCGCGGCGTGGTCGTCGGGCTCGAGCAGCGTGACCTCTCCGCCTATGAGCTGAGCGTTCTGCCCAGGGCCCCGCTCGGCGCGCAGGTAGGCCATCTGGCGGTCGACCTCGCGCGCGGTGTGCTCGCCGTCGGTCCGCACGCGATTGGCCTCCCGCGAGTGGTAGCAGGGGGTGCACGCCAGGTCGCAGCGGGGAAAGACGCCGTGCGTGCCCTCGCACCCGGCGGTGCGGCGCCCGAGCATCTGGTTGGGGGTCTTGACGTGCTCGGGCAGCTCCGCCCAGCGGCGGGCGAGCGCCGCGGTGAGGTCGGGGTGCTCGGGCCGGGTAGCCACCTCCAGCTCCCGCAACCTGGCGAGTAGGGAGGCCATCGGCCGATGCTACCTCTAGCGAATTCGGCGGTACAGGCGCGCGAGCCGCTCCGGCGGCACGCCCGCCAGGTAGAGCAGGCGGATCGCCCACCACGCCACGAGCGTCCGCGGCACCCCCATCGCCCGCCAGCGCCGGTCCGAAGTCCGGGCCGGGCCCGGCAGGCACTCGGTGCGCCCGGCGGCCTCCATCCGCCGGACGAAGTCGTAGTCGTCCATGATCGGCAGCTCGGAGTAGCCGCCCAGCTCCTCGAACACCGAGCGGCGCACCCACACCGACGAGTCGCCGTAGTAGAAGCCCAGGCGCCGCTGGAGGGCGTAGGCGCGCGGTGAGCACGCGGGAGAAGCGGTCGTCGCCGTCGAAGCGCAGGGCGAAGTTGCCCCCGACGACGCGCGGGTCCGCGCTCGCCGCGACCAGTGACGCATAGGCGCCGCCCGGAAGGCGCGAGTCGGCGTGGAGGAACAGGAGCAGGTCGCCGCGGGCCCGGCCCGCCGCCTCGTTGAGCCGCACGCGCGCGGCCGGGGCCCTCGGCCACCAGCACCTCCCATTCCCCGGGCAGGGACTCCACGTGCGCGAGTACCCGGGGCAGCTCGACGTCCTCGTGCAGAACGGGCACGATCACGCTCACGAGCGGCCGGCGCGTCATGGGCGCGACAGCAGCTCGGCGATCCGGGCGGGCAGCCGCGGCTCGGCCAGCAGCGCGCGGGCGTCGGACGCGTCGTCGAGGTCGCGCTCGGTGCCGAGCAGGGCGGCGGTCAGCCCCGCGCCGCGGGCCAGCTCGAGCGAGCGCTCCAGCACCTCCCCGCCCCCCCAGGCCGCTCCCAACGCGAACAGCTCCGCGTGGGCGCTGTGCAGTCCGACCAGCCAGTAGCCCCCGTCCACCGCCGGCCCGAAGCACACGTCGGCCTCCTCGAGCGCAGTCTCGGCCGCACGCGCGTGCGCGTGCGCGAGCAGCGGCATGTCGGTGCCGACCACGAGCAGCGGCCCGTCTCGTTCACCCAGCACCCGCTCGGTGGCGGCGGCGAGGCGGTCGCCGAGATCACCGTCGCCGTCGGGGAACAGCTCGACCCCGGCGGGCACGTGCGGGCGCAGCTCGGCGGAGCTGGCCCCATCCGGCCCGTAGGCCAGATAGGCCGCCGAGGGCGCGACCTCCACCGCCCACCGCGCGGCGACGCCGATCAGCGCAGCCTGCAGGTCGGCGCAACCCCGCGGCCCGAGCAGCGGCTCGAGCCGGGTCTTCACGGCGCCCGGCCGCGGGGCCTTGGCCATGACCAGCACCGAGAGGCTCACACCGCGCAGTGGAAGGCAGCCGGCAGCGAGCCGTCGTCCTGGCGCAGGGTGAGGAAGCGTTCGATCACGAGGCGCTTTGCCTCCGCCAGCGGCACCTCGCCGCGGGCGACCAGGAAGTCGGGGCTCGACTCGAGGTCGCCGCCGACCGGGTGCCAGTGCACGCCGTCGGCGGTGATCGTGAGCTCGGGCACCATCACCTCCTCCGAGACCTCCATTCCGGTCTCGGCATCGGACGCGAAGCCGCGCTGAACGAGCGGGCGCACCGCGAAGGCGTCGCCCTCGATGCCGATCCCGGCCAGCACGTCGCGCAGCCGCTCCACCTCGCCGGCGTTCTCCGGCGTCTCGGTCATCGCCACGCGCAGAGGGAGGCCCAGCCCGTGGGCGAGGCGGATGCCCTCCATCGCCCGCTCCCACGAGCCCGCGCCGCGCCAGGCGTCGTGGGTCTCGGGTCGCGCGCCGTCGACCGAGCTCTGCAACGTCAGCCGCTCCAGCCCCGCCAGGCGTTCGAGGTCCCGGCGGCGGCGACCGGTGAAGAGCATCGCGTTCGTGAGCACCACGGTCTCCAGGCGCCGGCTGGCGTACTCGATCATCTCCACGATCTCGCTGTGCACGAAGGGCTCGCCGCCGGTCACGTAGATCTCGGTGAAGCCCTCGTCGAGCGCCTCGTCCACCAGGGCCCGGAAGCGGTCGGCGCCGATCTCCCGGCGCCGGGCGGTGGGAGAGGAGGCCACGACGCAGTAGTCGCAGGCCAGGTTGCAGTGGAAGTTCGAGTAGACCCACAGGCGCGGCGGGAAGACCTCCGTGGAGAACAGCGAGACCACGGGCAGGCCGTCCTCCTCGGCCGCCGGGGCGTCCGCCCAGCCGGCGCCCTCCTGGGCGAACCCGCTGGGCATCGCCTCGCGGTACACGTGGTAGCGCCCGCGCGAGCGCTCCGGCGGGGGCACGACCTCGAGGCACGTGGTCCACCAGCCGGTCTCGATCGTCTCGACGAAGGGCTCGGGCAGCCCGGCCGCGCGCATCGAGGCGGCCTGCGCGCGCCAGTCGTAGGCCACGGGGCACAGCTCGGCCGCCACGCGGCCCGCCGTGAGGTGCAGCAGCGCGTACCAGGTCTCTCGCCGCCCGTCGTTGGCCGGGCGCCCGACCGCGCCGACGTTGACCACCAGCGTCCCGTCGATCTCGCGCTGCCACGGGATCCCCGTGTGCGTGCACAGGAGCACGTCCGCTCCCGACTCGCGGACGCGGACCCGGAGCTCCGAGTCCTCGAGCGACTCCCACAGGAAGTCGTTCACCGCGAGCGGCGAGCCGTGCACGCAGTGCACGTCCACCCCCTCGATCCGCTCGCGCAGCTCGCCGGGCAGTCCGTGCATCCACGCGGCGAAGTCCGCGCCGGTCGCCGCCCTGGTGTGGTCGTACATCAGCTGGGCGAACTCGTTGTCGCGATCGGAGGCGTAGCCGCAGCCGCAGTCGTCGTCCCCCCGGCCGATCGCGACGTCGTAGTTGCCCGCGATCGACTCGACCCCGAACTCCTCGAGCAGCGGCCAGATCGCGTCGCACTCGGCGCCGAAGCCACCGAGGTCGCCGAGGTTGAAGATGCGTTCGGCGCCCCGGGCGCGCGCATCCTCGAGCATCGCGCGCAGCGCGTAGGGATTGGCGTATGCGCCTCCGAAGGCCGCGATCCGCACGGGCTTGGTCGTCCAGTTTAGGATCGACAGACGGTGACGCGGCTCGCCATCATCGGAGCAGGGCCGATCGGGCTCGAGGCGGGGCTGGCCGCCGCCGAGCGCAAGCTCGACTTCGCGATCTACGAGTCGGCCGACACCGCGGGCGGGCACGTCCGCCGGTGGGGGCACGTTCGCGCCTTCACGCCGTGGGACATGAACGTGTCCGACCGCGCGCGCGCCGCGCTCGGCCCGGAGGCGCCGGCTGGGGACGAGCTGCCGACCGGCGACGACCTGGCCGAGCGCCTGATCGAGCCCCTGGCGGCCGGCGCTCCCCTCTCCGGGCGGCTCAGGCTGGGGACCCGGGTGCGCGCAGTGGGGCGCGAGGGCCTGCTCAAGCACGAGGCGATCGGCTCCGACGACCGGGCGGCCCGGCCGTTCCGGCTGCTGCTCACGCTTCCCGACGGCTCCGAGGCGATCGAGCACGCCGACGCCGTGATCGACTGCTCCGGCACCTACGGCAACCCCAACCGGCTCGGCGACGGCGGTATCGACGCGCCCGGCGAGAGCGCCCTCGGCGATCGCATCGAGCGCTTCCTGCCGCGCTTCGAGGACGAGGGGGAGCGGTGGCTGGGCCGGACCATCCTCCTGACCGGCTCGGGCCACTCGGCACAGACCGCGGCGCGGGATCTCGCGCGAATGGCCCGCGCGGCCCCCGACACCCGGGTGATCTGGGCCGTGCGCCGGCGCGATCCCGACTGGGGCGCCGTGGAGGGCGACCCGCTGCCGGAGCGGGCGTCGCTGAACGACGCCGCGCGCGAGCTGCAGCGCGGCGAGTCCCGCGCCGTCGAGGTCTGGGCGGGGCGGGTGACCGAGGCGCTCGAGCCGAGCGGCGATCGCATCGCGGTCTCCCTGCGCAACGGAGACGTCGAGAGGGTGGAGGTGGATCGCATCCTGGCGCTGAACGGCGGTGTGGGCGACCACTCGCTCTACCGCCAGCTGCAGGTCCACGAGTGCTACGCGACGTGCGGGCCGATGAACCTCGCCGCCGCGCTGATGGCCGACGGCGGCGGTGGCGACTGCCTGTCGCAGACGGGCCATGGCCCCGAGACCCTGGTGAACCCCGAGCCCGGGTTCTTCATCCTCGGCGCCAAGTCCTACGGGCGCAACTCCCAGTTCCTGATGAGCCTGGGCTGGCAGCAGGTGGACGACGTGTTCTCCTCGCTGCTCGATTCGAGCGCCGGCGCGCCAGACCCGCTGGTTAGCCCTCTCGAAGAACGCGAATGACCCGACGCGCCAGCCGGCGCAGCGAAGGCGCAACTCCGCGCTCGCACGGGTTGCAACCCCGACGCACCTTTCGGTACCCGACAGGAAGTGGCGATCCATCGTGAAACGCATCACCAGCAGAAGGCCCTCGCCGGCCCTCGTGATCTCGTGCATCGCCCTGTTCGTCGCCCTCGGCGGCGTCTCCTACGGCGTCGCCACCGGCTCGATCGACAGCCGCGAGATCCAGGACGGCTCGATCCGCAACGTCGACTTCAAGGACGGCACGCTGCGCGGCAACGAGGCCAAGCCGGACGGCTTCGGCGGCGGCGCCATCAAGGAGTCCACGCTCGGGAAGATCCCGGCCGTCCTCCGTGCGCTGGGCGCTGGTCGACGAGACCGGCACCATCGTCGAGCAGTCCGGCGGCTTCACCGTGCGCCTCGAAGCCGGGGATCAACGGCCAGCCGATCACCAACCCCAACATCTACATCAACGCCGGCTCCTCGCTGGCCGGGAAGGGGTTCGTGGCCAGCACGGCGATCCAGAACCTGGTCGACCGCGGCGGGGCCAACGGTACGGCGCCCGACCCCGCGTTCAACGGCGACGTGGCCGTGGGTCGCTGCAACACCGCGGCGATCAACTGCGTGCCGGCCGGGACGAACACCGACAACGTCCTCGTGGTGCGCTCGCTCGTGGACAACAGCGACGTGACGTCGCGACACGCGGCGCTTCTACGTCGAGGTCACCGAGTAACGCCGGGACCCGGAAGCAGGCGCATGGGGATCGTCTCGCTCAGAACAGCGAGGCGATCCCCACCAGCGCCGGCGCGAACACGAGCGCCGGCAGGAAGTTCCCGACCTTCACGTCCTTGAGGTCGAGCAGCTTGAGCGAGATCCCGATGATGAGGATCCCGCCGGCGCTCGTGAGCACGGCGAGGGTCTCCCCCTCGAGGATCGACTCGAAGGCACCGGCGCCGAGGGTTATCGCGCCCTGAACCACGAGGACCGTGATCGCCGCCAGGCCGACGCCCCACCCCAGCCCGGCGGCCAGCGCGATCGCGGCGAAGCCGTCGAGCACCGACTTGGTGGCCAGCTGCGTGTACTGATCGGTGAGGCCGTCCTCGATCGAGCCGAGCACGGTCAGCGGGCCGACGCAGAAGAGCAGGGAGGCCGTGACGAAGCCCTCCGAGACCCGCGACGGTCCCCGCCCGCGCGACACGGCGGCCTGGAGGCGATCGCCCAGGCCCTCGAGGCGGCGCTCGATCCCGATCGCCTCTCCGGCGATGCCGCCCAGCAGAACCCCGCCGAGCACGAACAGGGGGTTCGAGTCGTTCCACGCGAGGGCGCTGTCCACGCCCACGACCAATGTGACCAGCCCGAGCCCGGCGAGCACCCTCTGCTGCACGCCCTCGCGGCAGCCGCGCGCCCGGCCAGGGTCCCGATCAGCGTGCCGGTGAGCACGGTGCCCACGTTCAAGAAGGTTCCGGTCACGGGGCCGCCAGCATCGCACGCGGTTGACGTGAGAACCTACGGGGAAAGGGAGATCGACAGGTCGTCAAACGAGGGAGCTGACGCGAGACATGAGCGAGAACCTGGCACGAATACTGACCGAGGCCGCGGAGAAGAGCGCGGACGCGATCGCGGTCAAGCTGGACGACACCGAGGTCAGCTACGGGATGCTCGACGAGGGCAGCGCACGGCTCGCGGCGGTGCTCAAGGAGAAGGGCGTCGAGCCCGGCGACAGGGTCGGGGTGATGCTGCCCAACGTGCCCTACTTCCCGATCGCCTACTACGGCGTGCTGCGCGCCGGGCGGCGTGGTCGTGCCCATGAACGTGCTCCTCAAGGGCCGCGAGGTGGGCTTCTACCTCACCGATCCCGAGGCCAAGCTGCTGATCGCCTGGGGCGACTTCGCCGAGGCGGCCGAGAAGGGCGCCGAGGACGCCGGCGTGGAGACGATCCTGGTGAAGCCGGGCGAGTTCGAGGAGCTCCTCGAGGACGTCGAGCCCGACAAGGACCTGGCGGACCGCGACGGCGACGACACCGCGGTGATCCTCTACACCTCGGGCACCACCGGCAAGCCGAAGGGGGCGGAGCTCACCCACTCCAACCTGCACAAGAACTGCACGATCGCAGCGAACACGCTGGGCGAGCTGACCGACGACGACCGCCTGCTCGGGGCGCTGCCGCTCTTCCACTCGTTCGGGCAGACCTGCACGCTGAACGCCGGCATCGCCGCCCGGGCGATGATCTCCATGATCCCGCGCTTCGATCCCGACAAGGCGCTGGAGATCATCGCGCGGGACGAGATCACGTTGTTCCAGGGCGTGCCCACGATGTACAACGGCATGCTCAACGCCGAGAGCGCCGACTCCGCCGACACGTCGTCGCTGCGGCTGTGCATGTCGGGCGGCTCGGCCATGCCCGAGGAGGTGATGCGCAAGTTCGAGGAGAAGTTCGGCTGCAAGGTGCTCGAGGGCTACGGCCTCTCCGAGACCTCGCCGGTGGCCTCGTTCAACCACCCCGACCGGGAGAACAAGGCGGGCTCCATCGGCACCCCGATCGAGGGCGTCGAGATGAAGGTCGTGGACGACGACGGCAACGAGGTCGACCAGGGCGAGGTCGGCGAGATCGTCATCAAGGGCCACAACATCATGAAGGGCTACTGGAACCGCGAGGAGGCCACCGCCGAGGCGATCAAGGACGGCTGGTTCTACTCGGGCGACATGGGCAAGATCGACGAGGACGGCTACTTCTTCATCGTCGACCGCAAGAAGGAGCTGATCATCCGCGGCGGCTACAACGTCTACCCGCGGGAGATCGAGGAGGTGCTCTACGAGCACCCCGCCATCCAGGAGGCGGCCGTGATCGGCGTGGCCGACGACAACCTCGGCGAGGAGGTCGGCGCCGCGGTGGTGCTCAAGGACGGCGAGGACGTCTCCGCCGACGACGTGAAGGACTACGTCAAGGAGGAGGTGGCCGCGTACAAGTACCCGCGCAAGGTGTGGTTCATGGACGAGCTGCCCAAGGGCCCGACGGGCAAGATCCTCAAGCGCGAGATCGAGGTGCCCTCGGAGGTCGAAGCCGGGGCCGGCTCGGAGTAGCTTGAGCGGCGCGAGCCGCACTGGACGAATGTTCGGTTAAAGGCGGCGGGGAAGTTGGACGAAAAGACCACATGGCCCCGCCCCGGCCACCTGACGGGTCGCCCTCGCCGGCGACACGAGCCCCTGCTCTCGTAGCGCCCGTCGAGGATCGCGACGAGCAGCATGGCCGCCCGCTGCGGATCCTGCTGATCGAGGACAGCCCCGATTACGCGCTCCTGGTGCGCGAGATGCTCCACGACGCCTCCGACGCCGAGCTCGAGATCGCGCACCACGAGAGCATCCTTGCGGCCGGGTCCGACCTGCGGGCCGGCCAGGCCGACTGCGTGCTGCTGGATCTGGGCCTGCCGGACACGAACGGGCTGCACGCCGTGATGCGCGTCCAGGAGCTGGCTCCGAACCTGCCGATCGTCGTGCTCAGCGGAGACCGCAGCGAGGAGCTCGCCGTGCAGGCGGTGCACGAGGGCGCGCAGGACTACCTCGTCAAGCGCGGCGCGACCGGGGAGCTCGTGCTCAGGTCGGTGCGATACGCGATGGAGCGCAAGCGCGCCCAGGTGGAGCTGGCCCATCGAGCGCTCCACGACTCGCTGACCGGGCTGCCCAACCGCACCCTTCTTCTCGACCGGATCGAGCTGGCGCTGGCCCGCTCCGAGCGCGGGCCCCACCGCCTCGCGCTGCTGTTCGTCGACCTCGACAGCTTCAAGGTCGTGAACGACAGCCTCGGCCACGACGTGGGCGATCGCCTTCTCTGCGCGGTGGCCGACCGGCTGACCAGCCTCACCCGGCCGAGCGACACCGTGGCCCGCTTCGGCGGCGACGAGTTCATGGTGCTGTGCGACAGCATCGCCGACCGCCGCGAGGCGATCATGGTCGCCGAGCGCCTCAGCGGCGGGCTGGCGGCTCCCTTCATGATCCAGGGACGAGAGGTCTTCGCCGGCTCCTCGATCGGCATCTCCTTCGGCGCCTCCCGCGGCCGCGGCGCGGAGGCGCTGATCCGCGACGCCGACCAGGCCATGTACCGGTCCAAGCGCAACGGCACGCGCTACGAGCTGGCCGACTCGGATGCCTCGCGTCACGCCGTCGTCGGACTGAGCACCGAGACGCAGCTGCACCGCGCGCTCGAGCACGACGAGCTTCGCCTCTACTACCAGCCCGAGCTCGACCTCGGCAGCCGCCAGATCTTCAGCGTCGAGGCGCTTCTGCGCTGGCGCCATCCCGAGCGCGGGCATGCTCGGCCCGGCGGACTTCCTCAAGTGCGCCGAGGACAGCGGCCTGATCGTGCCGATCGGGGAGTGGGCGATCGCCACGGCGTGCCGGCAGCTCGCGGCCTGGCGGGACGCGCGGCTGTGCGCCCCGACGATGAGCGCGTCGATCAACGTCTCGCTGCGCCAGCTCGCCGAGGGCAACCTGGCGAGCCGCGTCGAGGAGGCGCTCCAGGCCAATTCGATTCCGCCTCAGGCGCTGTGCTTCGAGGTCACCGAGACCGTGGTCGCGGCCGACCGCGAGGAGGTCATGAGCCAGCTGCACGAGCTGAAGTCGCTCGGCGTGAGCCTGTCGCTCGACGACTTCGGCACGGGGCTCTCCTCGCTGAGCGCGCTGGACCGCTACCCGCTCGACATGCTGAAGATCGACCGCTCGTTCGTGGGACGGCTGGACGAGGGAACGCGCGCCGAGCGGATGTTCTCGGCCGTTCTCGGAGCCGCCCGAGCCGTGGGCCTGAAGGCCGTGGCGGAGGGGATCGAGACGCGCGAGCAGCTCGACACGGTCGCCCGCCTGGGTTGCGACGCCGTGCAGGGATTCTTCCTCTGCCGTCCCGAGGCCGCCGAGGGTCTCGGGGCCAAGCTCCGCACGCTGCCCGCCGACACCCTGGCCTGATGCACGGCGGCGCGGCGGTCGGCTCGACGGGGATGGCGCATCCCGCCCCGCGGCGCGACGCCATGCCCCGGCTCCCGTGGCGACTGGCGCTGCCCGGCGCGCCCGCGGGGCTGGCGGCGATCCGCTGGAGCCTGATCGGGCTGACGGGCCTCGTCGCCCTGGCGGCGCTGGGGTCCCATGTCATAGATCGGGACCTGCTCTCGATCTTCCCGGAGCCAACTCCGATCAAGGGCAACACGTCCCTGGCGGCCGTGCTCGTGGTGGCCGCGCTCGCGCTCGACGGCCGCAGGGCCGCGCGTCTCATGGGCGCGGGCGTGCTGGCGATCGGCGTCCTCACGTTCGCTCAGTACGTACTCGGAACGGACCTGGGGATCGACCTCCTGCTCTTCGACGAGTTCTCACCCCCGCTCGAGGCGGGCCCCTACCCGGGCCGGATGGCGCCGAACTCGGCGCTCGCGCTCGCTCTGCTGGGAGGCGCGATCCTCGCGCGCAGCAGGGCGGCGCTGCTGCTCGCCGTCGCCAGCTTCCTCATCGGAATGGGCGGCGTGATCGGCCACGCGGACAACACGACCGCGCTCGCCCAGGTCGGTCGCAACGTGGTGATGGCGCTGCCCACCGCGCTGGTGCTGCTCCTGGCGTCGGGCGCGCTCATCCTCACCCGCGAGAGCGCCTGGTTCACCCGGGACACGGTGGGCGGCACGCTCGTTCGCAGGCTGGGCGTCGGCGCCCTGCTGCTCCCGATGATCATCGGCACCTTCCTGCTCGCGGGCATCCGGTCCGGGCTCTTCTCGCCGACCGTCGGGGTCGTGGCTGTTCACGCTGGTCGGGCGTGGTCGTCTCGCTCGGCGCGGTCTTCCTGGTGGCGCGCGCGCTCGACCTCCAGCAGGCCGAGACGGCCGGGGCGCTCTCGGTGCAGGCGATGATCGCGGAGAACCTCTTCGAGGGTGCCTGCCTCCGGCGCGTCGAGGACGGCGTGATCCTCGCCGTCAACCCCGCGCTCGAGCGGATCTTCGGCTACGCGCACGGCGAGCTCGAGGGCACGACGACGCTCCTGCTCTCGCGGGCCAACGAGCAGTCGCTGCGCGAGGCTCTGCTCGAGACGGGAACCTGGGAGGCCGAGGCCCGGACCATCCAGGCCGACGGCGCGGTGTTCTGGTGCTCGGTCAAGGGAGTGCTCTTCGAGCACCCCGAACAGGGCCGGCTGCGCCTGGTCCTCTACCACGACGTGAGCGAGCGCCGTGCCGCCCAGCTAGGTCGCAGCGAGAAGGCCGTGGTGGAGCTGCGCCGCTCCAACCGCGGAGCTCGAGCAGTTCGCCCACGTGGCCTCCCACGACCTCAGCGAGCCGCTGCGGGTCATCGGCGGGTTCGTGGGTCTCCTCCAGCGCCGCTACGAGGGCCGCCTCGACGAGGACGCGGACCGCTTCATCGACGCCACGGTGTCCGGGCGTCGAGCGGATGCAGGCCCTCATCGACGCGATGCTGGCCTACGCGAGGGTCGGCTCGGGAGACCTGGATCGCTCGATGGTCGACTGCTCGGTGGCGGCGAACGAGGCGGTCGAGGCGCTCGGCGCCCGCCTCGAGGAGACCGGCGGCGAGGTGCGGGTGGGTCGCCTCCCCACGGTCTACGGCGACGCCGGCCTGCTCACCCGCGTCTTTCAGAACCTGATCTCCAACGCGCTGCGGTTCACCGGCCCGGAGCCGCCCGAGGTGGAGATCACGGCCGAGCGCGGCAGCGGCGAATGGGTCTTCCACGTGGCCGACAACGGGATCGGGGTCGACCCCCGAGTACTCGGAGCGGATCTTCGGGATGTTCCAGCGCCTGCACGGCCGGGACATGCCCGGCACGGGCATCGGGCTGTCGATCAGCCAGCGCATCGTGGAGAGGCACGGGGGGCGGATATGGGTCGATCCCCGGCAGGAAGGGGGTAGCGTGTTCTCCTTCACCCTGCCCGACCGGCACGCATGAGCCCCCACGGCGCCGGCCGCCCGGTGCACATCCTGCTGGTCGAGGACAACCCCGAGGAGGTCCTCCTCACGACGGAGGCCCTGAAGGAGGCCAAGACGGCCAACCGGGTGCACGTGGCCGAGGACGGCGTGCGCGCCATGAGCTTCCTGCGGCGCGAGGGGGAGTTCTCCCGCGCCCCCCGGGCGGACCTGATCCTGCTCGACCTCAACCTCCCCCGCAAGGACGGGCGGGAGGTGCTCGAGGAGCTCCAGGCGCGACGACAAGCTCCGCCGCATCCCGGTGATCGTCCTGACCACCTCCGACTCGCGGCGCGACGTGCTGAACGCCTACGAGAAGAGCGTGAACGCCTACATCCGCAAGCCGGTCAACCTCGACCGCTTCACCGAGGTGATCAAGGCGATCGACGCCTTCTGGCTCGGCGTGGCGGCGCTGCCCTCGGGCCCGCGCTAGCGCTCGTCCTGCGCCGGTAGTGCCGGGCCGCGCGCGCGCGATTCCCACAGGCCGCGCAGCACCAGCGCCGAGCACCCAGGAAGAGCATGCCGCAGCTCGGGGCCTCGCACACCCGGAGGCGCGGGCGCTCCGGCCCGGTGAGGAGCGCGATGGTGGCGCCCGCGAGCGTCCCGAGCAGTCGCACGATCGGCTCGCCGTCGGTGCGCAGCTCCACCAGACGGAGCTCGCCGTCCGCCGCCGCTTCGATCTGCGCGGCGGCGGGCGCCTCGCGGTTGGCGGCGTTCACCGCCTCGAGGGCGTCGGCCTGGGGCGCCACTCCCCGCGCCGTCGACAAGAGCAGCCCACGCACGGAGTCGCGAAGCGCGCGGACTTCCTCGAGGTGCGGGAGCGCAAAGGCGCAGTCGCCGAGGCGTGGCCGTTCGGCGTCGAGCCACCGCCGCAGATCCTCCGAGGTCTCGAGGAGGTCCACTGCCTGGTCCTCGCGCACGACCATGACGGTGTTGGCCAGATCGATCGCGAGCGGCTCCCCGAGCCACCGGAAGATGGGCCCTCCTCTGAGTGTCGGACCGAATCGCTCCACTTGACCGTCGTCGCCTCGACTGCGAGTCTAACGGCTTCTTCTGTACGAACCGTTAGGAGGAAGGACGTGAGCGGCAAGAGCGGGGGCGGCATCGCATACGAGCGACGCGGCGAGGGAGAGCCGCTCCTGCTGATCCACGGGACCGGTGGCGCACGATCGCACTGGAAACCGGTGGTGGACCTGCTCGCCCCCCACCGCGAGCTCCTGCTGGTCGACCTGCCGGGCCACGGCATGTCCGACCGGCCTCCGCCCGGGACGCCCCACAGCCCGATCGGATACGCCGGGGTGCTGGCGGAGATGCTCGACGAGCTGGAGATCGGGTCGGCGCACGTCGCGGGCAATTCGGTCGGCGGCTGGACGGCGCTGGAGCTCGCGAAGCTCGCCCGCGCGCGCTCGGTCGTCGCCCTTGCCCCCGCGGGGCTGTGGCCCAGGCGCGACCCGTGGAGGTGCGTGGCCCAGCTGAAGGGCCAGCACGCACTGGGCCGCGCGTTCGCGCCGCTCGTGCCGCGCCTCATGCGCAGCGAGCTCGGACGCACCGCGCTCCTCCGCGGCACGGTGGCCAGGCCCCGCCAGGTTCCCGCCGAGGAGGCGATCGAGATGGCGAGGACCTTCGCGCGCACCCCCACGTTCGACGAGCACCTCGCCGGCACCCGGCGCGAGCGCTTCCGCGACGGGGGCGACATCGACGTTCCCGTGACCGTCGCGTGGGGAGACCGGGAGCGTCTCATCCCCTCCAAGGCGCGCAGGCGCGACGAGCTGCCCGCGCACACTCGCTACCTCACCCTCGCGAACTGCGGGCACAGCCCGATGTGGGACGACCCCCACCTCGTGGCCCGCACCATCCTCGACGGACCACGGGAGGCGGCGGCGCCCGCCTCGGCCTAGAAGCCGATCACGCTGCGGATGCCGTCCTGGGCGTGCATGAGATCGAAGCCGCGGTTGACCTCGTCGAGGGACAGGTGGTGCGAGATCAGCGGGTCGACGTCGATCTCACCCTGGAGGTAGCGCTCCACGAGCTGGGGAACCTGGTCGCGGCCCTTCACTCCGCCGAAGGAGGACCCGGCCACGCGCCGGCCGGTGATCAGCAGGCGGGGCACGATGTCGAGGGTCTCGCCCTTGCCGGCCACGCCGGCCATCGTCGCCAGCCCCCAGCCCATGCGCGCCGCCTCGACGGCCTGCCGCATCACCTTGACGTTGCCGGTGGCCTCGAACGTGTAGTCGGCGCCCATCCCGCCCGTCATCGCGAGGATCTCCTCGACGACGTCCGGCCCCCCGACGAGGACGTCGGTGGCCCCCTGGCCGCGGGCCAGCTCGAGCCGGTCGGCCGAGAGGTCGATGCACACGATCCGCTCGGCGCCCTGGAGGCGGCATCCGGCCACGGCGCCCAGCCCGACCAGCCCCGCGCCGAACACCACGCAGGTGGAGCCGGGGGCGACCTGGGCGGTGTACATCGCCGCGCCGAGGCCGGTCGAGAGCCCGCAGGCGAAGACGCAGGCCCTGTCCGCGGGCGCGTCGGCCGAGACGACCGCCAGCGCGATCTCGGGCATCACCGTGTACTCGGCGAAGGTCGAGGTGCCCATGAAGTGGCGGATCGGCTCGCCGCCGCGAGAGAGGCGCACCGTGCCGTCGGGCAGGTGGCCCTGGTTCTGCTCCGCCCGGATGGCCATGCAGAGGTTCGTGCGGGGGCTCAGGCAGTGCTCGCACTCGCCGCACTGGGGCGAGAAGAGCGTGACCACGCGGTCGCCCTCCTTCACGAGCGAGACCCCCTCGCCCGTGCGCTCGACGATGCCGCACCCCTCGTGGCCCAGCACGGCCGGGGCGTAGCCCGACGGGTCGGCGCCCGAAGCGGTGTACATGTCGGTGTGGCACACGCCGCACGCCTCGAGGCGCACGAGCACCTCGCCCGCCTCGGGGTCCGCGAGCTCGACCTCCTGCACCCGAAGGGGCTGACCGAACTCCTCGAGCACCGCCGCGCGCATCCTCATGTGGCGATCGTATGGGAGGGGGTGGCGCTCACTCCACCACCAGCCCGTGGCGCATCGTGTTCTCGGTGACCACCCGCGGCTCGGTGAACTGGAGCAGGTAGTCGGGACCGCCCGCCTTCGAGCCGATCCCCGAGCGGCGGTTGCCGCCGAAGGGCTGGCGGCCCACCATCGCCCCGGTGATCCCCCGGTTCACGTACAGGTTGCCGACCGGCAGGCGTTCGCTCGCCATCCGCACGGTGCGCGGGTCGCGCGAGAAGAGCCCGCCGGTGAGGGCGAAGGGCAGCGAGTCCACGGTGTCGCACGCCGCCTCCACGCTCGCCGCCGGCTCCACCGTCAGGAGGGGTCCGAAGACCTCCTCGCGCAGCACCCGGGCGTCGGGGTCGAGGCCCGCGGCGAGCGTGGGGGCGCAGTACCAGCCCTCGTCCGGGATCCGCTGCGCTCGCGCCACGACGCGCCCCGCCCGCCCGGCCTCCTCGGCGTAGCCGCCCACGCGCTCGCGGGACTCCTCGTCGATCACCGGACCGCACGTCGGTGGCGAATCGCTCGGCCGGCCCGACCTCGAGCACCTCGACCGCTCCCGCCAGGCGCTCCAGGAGGACGTCGTGGCTCCCTTCGTGTACGAGGACCCGCGCGGCGGCCGAGCACTTCTGGCCCGCGTAGCCGAAGGCCGAGGCGACGATGGCGGGCACCGCCTCGTCGAGGTCGGCGTCGGAGTCCACGATCACGCAGTTCTTGCCCCCCATCTCGGCCACCACCCGCTTGAGGTGCCCCTGCTCGTCGGGCGTCTGCGCCGCGGCTGCGCAGGATCTCGAGCCCCACGGCGCCCGAGCCGGTGAAGGCGATCGTGTGCACGCGAGGGTCGCGCACCAGCGCCGCCCCCACGTCGCCGTAAGCCGGGCACCAGAGCCAGCGCGTCCGCCGGCACGCCGGCGCCGTGCAGCGCCTCCACCAGGGCGAGCCCGCAGGCCGGCGACTGCTCGGCCGGCTTCAGCACCACGGCGTTGCCCGTGGCCAGTCCGGCGGCCGTCATCCCGCAGGCGATCGCGAGCGGGAAGTTCCAGGGGGAGATCACCGCCACCACGCCGCGCGGCGCGTAGCGCATCGTGTTGCGCTCCCCGGGCACCTGCAGCAGGCCGGGACCGGCCTCCAGCGCGATCGCCCCGCGCGCGTAGTACTCGAGGAAGTCGATCGCCTCGCACACGTCGGCGTCCGCCTCGACCCACGGCTTCGCGCACTCGCGCACCATCAGCGCGGCGAGCTCGAGCCGCCGCTCGCGCAGGGACGCCGCGGCGCCCACCAGGGCCTCGGCTCGCGCCGCGGCGGGGAGGGCGCCCCACTCACGGAAGCCTCGCCGCGCGGCGTCCACCGCCTCCGCGGCGTCGGCCTCGCCGCCCATCGCCGCCTCGGCAACCACGCGCTCGGGCGCCCCGGGGTCGGTCGACGCGAACGCACCGGCCCCGGTGCCCGCGTCCCCGCCGACGAGCACCGGCACGCGCAGCGGAAGGCGCGCGTCCAGCTCGGCCAGCGCGCCCGTGAGCGAGTCGCGCGCCGATCCGCGCCGCAGCTCGAGCACGGGTTCGTTCGCGAAGGTCTGTCACGGCGCCGCGAGCAGCTCTGCCACCGGCACGCCGCGGCCCTGGTCGGCCAGGAACGAGTCGTTCGAGGTGTTCTCGAGCAGGCGGCGCACCAGGTACGCCATCCCGGCCACCAGATCGCCGACCGGGCAGTAGGCACGCACCCGCGACCCCTGGCGGACCAGTGCCTCCATCAGCTCGTCGCCGAGGCCGCGGAGCACCTGCAGCTCGAGGTCCCGATCGTCGCCACCGGTCGCCCGGTTGTAGGCGATGGCGTGGGCGACGGAGCGCAGGTTGTGCGAGGCGATCGCCACCCGGATCCTCTCGCCGCCGGCCCGCGCCTCGATCAGCCGGCGGGTCAGGTCCTCGAAGTTGCGGTCCGACTCGGCCTTCTGCTCGAACACCGGCACGGGCCAGCCGTGCTGGCGCGCCTCCACGACCTCGTGATCCCAGTACGCCCCCTTGACCAGGCGCACCGTCAGGGGCGGCTCCCGCTCGCTGCGCGCCGTCCAGGCGACCAGGCGGTCGAGCTGGCCCGGGCGACTCGCGCAGGTAGGCCTGCAGCACCACCCCGGCGGATGGGCCCGTCGCGAACTCGGGCTCGTCGAGCAGCTCGAAGACGAGCTCCAGCGTCGTCTCGAGGGCGTCGAGCGACTCCATGTCGATGTGAAGATGGGCGTCGAGCTCCTTCGCCCGGCGAAGCAGCGGGCGCAGGCGCTCGGCCGCGTCGTCGCGACCCACCTCCGGCGCCTCCGGCCGCATGAGCGGCGTGAGCGCGGAGACCTTCACCGAGAGGTTGACCCGCGCCAGCCGACCCTGCGAGTCGGCCTCCAGCCCAGGGCGCGCCGGCCAGCGCGCCGTGGCCGCCGCGAGATCGTCGAGCGCCTCGCGGCAGCGCGCGGCGTAGCGGTCGGCCTCCTCACGGGTCACCGTGGCCTCGCCGAGCAGGTCCACCGAGCACGCCGCGCCGTCCTTCCACAATCCGCGGAGCACCCTCTCCGCCGCGCGCGGCGACTCCCCCACGATGAAGCGGTGCGCCATGTGGCGGACGCCGGCCGATGCCGCGGCGCCCAGCGCGCGCCGCCCGGCCGCGTGATCGGCCGCCCGCATCGCCCGTTCCAGCGAGGGCGGCGCCTCGCCGACCTCGTCGAGGTAGGAGGTCAGGTGGCGCGCCAGGTCGTCGAGCGAGCGGCACGCCGGGGTCACGTCCACCAGGCGAAACAGCGCGGCGCGCAGCTCGGCGTCCCGGGATGTGAGCTCCATGGCCCGGGCGTCGAGCGCCTTCACCGGATGGCGTGAGGCGCGGGGCAGCGCGGCGTGCAGCTCGGTGCCGATGCGCTGAACCTCGGCCTCGACCGCTGGCTCCGTCACGCGACGAACGCTACTCCGCTCGGCCGTGCGTTCAGAGCCGCGAGCCGGGGGTAATGTGCAAACGTGCCCCAGCTCGTCCTCGGCCCCCTGCTCCGTTACGTGGGCGAGACGTGCGCGTCCTTCTGGGTGGAGACCGATGTCCCCTGCGAGGTGAGCGTGCTCGGCACGAGCGAGCGCACCTTTCACGTGGAGGGGCACCACTTCGGCCTGGTGAGCGTCGAGGGCCTGGAGACCGACAAGCAGTTCGAGTACACGGTCGAGCTCGACGGAGAGCGGGTCTGGCCCCTCGAGGAGTCCGACCTGCCCCCCAGCCAGTTCCGGACCCACCCGCGCGGGGACCGGATCAACGTGGCCTTCGGGTCGTGTCGCACGGCGATGCCCAACCACCCCCCCTTCACCCTCAAGAAGGATCAGGACGACCGCGGGCGCGAGCTCGACGCGCTGCGCGGCCTCGCCTTTCGCATGAAGGACTCCGATCCCGCCGAGTGGCCGGACCTGCTGCTGCTGCTGGGCGACCAGGTGTATGCCGACGAGGTCTCGCCCGAGACCGAGAAGTTCGTGCGCTCCCAGCGCGACATGGACACCGAGCCCGGCCCCATCGCCCTCAACTACGAGGAGTACACGCACCTCTACCGGGAGTCGTGGTGCGAGCCCGTGATCCGCTGGCTGCTCTCGACGGTCTCCAGCGCGATGATCTTCGACGACCACGACATCCACGACGACTGGAACGCGTCGCAGGCGTGGCTCGAGAAGATGCGCGCCTCGGACTGGTGGGACGAGCACATCGTGGGAGGGCTGATGACCTACTGGGTCTATCAGCACATCGGAAACCTGAGCCCCTCCGAGCAGGCCGAGAACGAGCTGCTCGCCAGGGTCCGCGAGGCCGAGGACGCCGGTCCGATCCTGCGGGAGTTCGCGCTGCACGCCGACCGCGAGAAGAACGGCACCCGGTGGAGCTACCACCGTGACCTGGGCGACACGCGGCTGGTCGTGATCGACTCGCGCTGCGGGCGGATGCTCGAGGAGGGCGCGCGCGACATGCTCGACGAGGACGAGTGGAGCTGGATCGAGGATCACTGCTCGGGCGACTTCGACCACCTTCTGCTCGCCACGTCGCTCCCGTGGCTGCTGTCGCCGGCGATGCATCACGTGGAGGCGTGGAACGAGGCGGTCTGCGGCGGAGCCTGGGGTCCCTGGGCGGCCAAGCTGTCGGAGAAGCTCCGCCAGGACGTGGACCTCGAGCACTGGGGCGCGTTCAACCACTCCTTCGACCGGCTCGCCGAGCTCCAGCGCTCCGTGGCGGCGGGGGAGCGCGGTCGTCCTCCCGCGTCGATCGTGACCCTGTCGGGCGACGTTCACCACGCCTACCTCTCCGAGGTGGCCTTCCCGCGCGGCTCGGGGGTCCAGAGCAAGGTCTACCAGGCCGTGTGCTCGCCGCTGCGCAATCCGCTCGACGACACCGAGCGCCGCGTGATCAAGTTCATGATGACCCGGCCCGCCTACGCCATCGCCCGTGCCCTGTCGAAGGCGGCGGGCGTCGAGAGCGAGCCCGTGCGCTGGCGCATGGTGGGCGACGGGCCGTGGTTCGACAACCAGGTGGCCTCGCTCGATCTCGACGGGCGGCGGATGGGGTTCCGCATCGAGAAGGCCCTGCACGACGAGGACGACGTCAACGGGCCGGGCGAGCCGAAGCTCGATTGCGTGTTCGAGCACACCATCGCCTGACGCCTCCGGTCCGGCATCTACACTGCCCGGCCCGCAGATGAGATACCCGGTCGAGAGCTTCACGGACGCCGAGCGCGCGGCGCTGCAGCCGCACTTCACCAACCTCGAGCGACCCGTGTTCGGGCTGGTGAACCTGCCGGAGACCGTGAAGGGCGCCATGTTCGCCCGCTACTCGCGCTACTCGGGGACGCTGCGGCGGCTGTACCTCGACGAGTTCGCGGCCGACGCCCAGGCGCGGCGCGGCGATCGACGGGCCCGAGGGCGAGCGGGCCCGCAAGCTCTACGAGCGCATCTTCCTGGGCTACGGCGACGACTCGGTGGCCCAGCTGGGGGGCGCGCACATCGGCTGCGAGTGGGTCTCCAACGTGATGACCAAGGTGCTCCAGCGCGGGCGCCTGGCCGCCTACCTGGAGCAGTCCACCCGGTACATCGCCTACGACGCCCCGATGGACGGCGGCGGCTACCGCTACTGGAGCGACGAGTCGATGGGCCCCGAGTACCCGGCGGCCATGGACTCCCTGTTCGACGCCTACGCGCAGAGCCTGCCGCGCGTGCGCGCGTGGGCGTCGGAGCGCTTCCCCCGGTCCGAGGGTGAGCCCGAGGCGGCGCACGCACGCTCGATCCAGGCCAAGTCGCTCGACCTCCTGCGCGGCCTGCTCCCGGCGGCCTCGCTGTCGCACATGGGCATCTTCGCCTCCGGTCAGGCGTACGAGGGCCTGCTGCTGAGGCTGATGGCGTCGCCGCTGCCCGAGGCGCGCGACATGGGCGCGATGATCCTCACCGAGCTCAAGTCGATGATCCCCAGCTTCGTGCAGCGGGTCGAGCGCCCCGAGCGCGGCGGAGAATGGATCTCCTACCTCGAGGAACGGGGCGCCGCGGCCGAGCGCTGGGCCGGGCGGCTCGGGCTCGACCGCACCCGCGGGGGCGAGGAGCCCGGCCCGTCGGTGCGATTGCTGTCGGTCGAGGGCTCCGAGGACGATCTGCTGGCCGCCCTGCTGTTCGAGGCGGGATCGGCCTCGGAGGAGGAGGCCCGCGCGCGCCCTGCGCGCGCTGCCGCCCGACGAGCGCGCGCAGATGCTCGCCGAGCTGGTGGGCGAGCGGGCCAACCGCCGCCACCGGCCGGGGCGCGGGTTCGAGGCGCTGCGCTACCGCTTCGAGGTCGTCTCCGACTACGGCGCCTTCCGCGACCTGCAGCGCCACCGGATGCTCACCATCCAGTGGCAGACGCTCACGCCCGACCTGGGGGCGGGGATCCCGCACGAGCTGGCCGACGCCGGGGTGGCGGATGACTACCGGCGGGGCCTGGAGCGCTCGAGCGCGGAGTTCGGGCGCCTCACGGACGCGGGGATGCCGGAGCTGGCGCCGTACGCGCTCTGCCTCGGGTACCGGATCCGCTACGTGCTCGACATGAACGCCCGCGAGGCGATGCACCTGATCGAGCTGCGCTCCGGGCGCGAGGGACACCCGGGCTACCGGGCGGTGGCCCACGAGCTGCACTCGCAGATCGCCGCGGTGCACCCGGGCGTCGCGGCAGCGATGAGGCACGTGGACGCCGACGTGGAGCCGAGGCTCGAGCGGATCCTGAGCGAGATCCGGACGCACGCTCGACATGCGTCCAGGACCTGAGCGCCGACCGCAACTACATACGCCCTTAACGGTTACGGGGGCACCACCAACCACAGGAGGTGCCCCTTGAATCAGCGTACCAACACGCTCAGCTTCACCATATGCCTGGCGGCCGCACTGTCGTGTCTCTTCGCGGCGGTCGCCGTGGCGGCCACGATCACCGGCACGCCCGGTGACGACCGGCTCATCGGCACGGCCGACGCCGACCAGATCGACGCCCTCGCGGGCAACGACCGCGTGCGCGCCCTCGCCGGCGACGACACCGTCAACGGCGGCACCGGCCGCGACAGGGTCGGCGGCGGCGACGGCGGCGACACGCTCGCCGGCTCCTTCGGCCGCGACCGCCTCTTCGGCGGCGACGGCAACGACAAGGTCAACGGCGAGCAGGGTCGCGACGTCGTGCGCGGCGGCGCGGGCGACGACGAGCGTCCGCGGCGGCGGCGGAGTGGCCGGCCGGCGGGCGGATCGCCTGCACGGCAACGCGGGCAACGACACGATCTTCGGCGGCCTCGGCGCCGACTTCATCACCGGCAACGCCGGGGACGACGCCATCCGGGGCGGCGGCGGCCGCGATCGCGTCTTCGCCGGCTGGGCAACGACACGATCAACGGCGGCCCGGGCGCGTGCCGCCGAAGCGCAACCGCGGCAGGCGCCGCGGGCTCGCAACTTCGGCGACCGCCTCCACGGCGGCGACGGCGACGACACGATCAACGGCGGCCTCGGCCGCGACCTGATGTCCGGCGGCATCGGCGACGACACCCAGAACGGCGGCGCGGGCAACGACCTGATCTTCGCCAACCGCGGCGTGGACATGACCGAGCGGCGGCGACGGCAACGACGTCCTGTGGGCGCTCGCCAAGGCCGACGTGACCGCACCCGGCGATCTCGTGGCCGACGCGCTGGACGGCGGGGACGGCGACGACCTGTTCCGCGTCCGCGACGGCGAGGTCGACCGGATCACCTGCGGCGACGGCAACGACAGGGTTCGCGCCGACCAGTTCGACGTGATCGTCGACGCCACCGTCGGGGATCCCACCGGCTCCTGCGAGCGGGTCGACCGCGCGGACGCCTCCACGGAGTCGGACTCCGAGGAGGACAAGGTCGAGAGCGAGACGGAGGACCGCCAGGAGAGCTAGGTCCGGCTTCATCCAGAAACGCGGAGAAGGGGCCCTGCGGGGCCCCTTCTTCGTGCGGTAGCGTCGGCGCGATGGCGAAGCCCGACCTCCTCGCCCCGCACGTCGCGCCGTCGATACTCGCGTCGGACTTCGCCCGGTTCGCCGATCAGGTCGCGCTGGTGATGGACGCCGGGGCGCGCGTGATCCACGTGGACGTGATGGACGGCCACTTCGTGCCGCCGATCACGTTCGGCCCCCAGGTGGTCGACGGCGCTGCGCGACCAGGTGCACGACGCGGGCGGCTTTCTCGACGTGCATCTGATGGTCGAGCGTCCCGAGCGCCGGGTCGCGGAGTTCGCGACGGCCGGGCGCGGACTCGATCACCGTGCACGCCGAGGCCACCCCCCACGTCCACTACGCGCTGAAGGCGGTGCGCGAGGCGGGATGCGTGGCGGGCCTCGCGCTCAACCCGGGCACGCCCACCTCCGCGGTCGACTCGCTCGAGGGCGCCTTCGACCTGCGTGCTCTGCATGACGGTGAACCCCGGCTGGGGAGGACAGCCCTACATCGAGAGCTCCGAGGCGAAGATCGCCGACCTGCGCGAGCGCGTCGGCCCCGGCGTGGCGCTCGAGGTGGACGGCGGGATCGACGCCCGGACCGCGGGCGGCGCGGCGCGGGCGGGGGCGAACCTCTTCGTGGCCGGATCGTCGGTGTTCGGCGCCGCCGACCCGGGTGAGGGCTACCGCGCGGTCGCGCGGGCCGCCGGCGCCGAGTGATACGCCCGAATCCGCGAAGCGGTAGCTTTTCCGGCGGGGTGGGGACCCGAGCAAGTGGCAGAACCCGATCGCCCGGAGGCGCCAGTCACATGAACCGCACGCTCACGCTGCTCGCCGTCGTAGCGACGGCGCTCGCCCTACCCGCGGCCGCCCTGGCCGGTCACGGGCTGAGCTACGACCACGCCCCGCCCTCCTTCGGGGCCCAGCAGGAGCCCGCCAAGACCTTCACCTCCGGCGGAAAGGGCGCCAAGTGGGAGCTGCTCGCGAGCTTCCCGACGGCCAACCCGCACACCGACCTCGACTTCTTCACGAAGAACGGCGAGACCTACGGCTCCTTCGGCACGCTCGGGATCGGAGCCAACGGCGGCGGCCAGGAGATCCTCCAGCTCACCGACGGCGGCAAGGTCGCCCCCAAGCGCGTCTCCTTCCACCCGTCGGCGAACTGCGTGAGCAACCCCGCCGAGGCACTCGGCCTCCAGCACGACGTCGAGGCCACCCCGAAGGGCAACGCGATCCTCAACACCGACGTGCTGGACGCCGCCGCGGACCGACACGCAGCTGCTGATCGACGCCACCGACGCGCCCGGCCGCTGCCACGACCAGGGCGTGCTCGGCGTCGAGGCGGCGCCCGCAGGGCGGGCTCGAGATCATCGACGTGACCGACCCCGACCAAGCCGAAGGAGATCGGCCTCACGAGCCACATCGGCGAGGCCCACACCGTCAACGTCGATCCGCGGCGCCCGCACATCGCCTACGCGGTCACCTCCGACTCGGTCAGCGTGGACGCCCAGGGCAAGCGCGCCAACGAGACGGCCGGTAGCGCGGCGCTGAACCTCGACGGCTTCGAGGTCGTGAACCTGGCCTCGTGCATGAACTTCCCCGCCGGGACGACGCTCGAGCAGAAGCGCGCCCAGTGCCGTCCCGAGGTCTACCGCTACCGCTACCCGACCGTCGACATGGCGCTCGGCCACACGAACAAGAACAGCGTCTACGGCTGCCACGAGCTCGAGGTCTACCCCGACGACCGGCTCATGTGCGGCGGCGGCAACGCCCTCATCGCGCTCAACATGAGCGGCGCCTTCGACGACAACGGCACGCCCGCGCAACTACCTCGACGACAAGCCGAGGGGCACGCCGCTGCCATGCAGCCTCCGCGACAGCACGACCGTCGGCGGCTTCGACACCGGCGCCAAGATCACCGACTGCCGCGACGGTCAGGGGGCCGGCGAGAACGACCTCCGCGTGGCCGAGTGGCTGGCCGCGGGCGCGCCGTCGCTCACCGGCGTCACGTGGCTCGGCAGCGCCTTCCATCCCGGGCGCGAGAGCGCCACCGGCGCCGCGAGCCCGAAGTTCGACTCCACCCAGGACATCGACTTCAATCACGAGGCCGAGCTCACCCACTCAGGTGACTTCCTGCTCGCCACCGACGAGCGCGGCGGCGGGGTGGCGCCCCCCGGCGCCTCGTGCAGCACCGCTACCGACGTCAAGGTCGGCAACGGCGGCGTCCACGCCTACCGCACGGCGAACCTCCTGCGGCGCAAGCCAACCTCCGCCGAGGACGCCCACAACTCCTACGCCGCCAAGCCCGGGGGCGGGAAGGCGATCTACCGCGCCCCGGTCCGCAACAAGGCCCAGGCGGCGCTGTGCACCGCCCACGTGTTCCAGCAGATCCCGGGCCAGAACCGGATCTTCATGGGCTGGTACTCGCAGGGGACCCAGGTGCTCGACTACGAGGAGCGCGACGACGGCACGATCGACGTCAAGGAGGCGGCCTACTTCATCCCCACCAACGCGAACGAGTGGGTCTCGCACGTGTTCAAGGTCGAGCGCAACGGCGACGGCAGCTTCACCTACTACGGGGCCGCCTCGGACTTCGCGGTCGGCGACGGCGGACGCAACACGATCGACGTGTACAAGGTGACCCTCCCCGCGCCTCCGGCCCCCCGCAGGCTGCTCCCCGGCGTGGGTTCGGGCTTCAAGCCGCCGAGCTGCCTCGCGCGCCGGGTCGTGGTCGGCCCGCGCAACATCGGCCGCCTGGCCCTCGGGCAGAGCCGCGCCCGCACCGCGAAGCGCGCCCAGCCGCTCGGCACGTTCTCTCGCCGCACCCGGGTCCTGCGCTACTGCGTCAAGGGCAGCTCGGTGTTCCGCGGCGCGGCCGTGTTCGACGGCCGCGGCAAGCTGCGCGTGGCCGGCACGAACGCGAAGGGCCACACACGCCGGCGCGTAGGCCGTGGCACCTCCGCCCGGGTCCTGCGCCAGCGCTTCGGCAGGCGCCTCGCAGCGACTGTCGAGCAGCCTGTTCATCGTGAAGGCCCCGAAGGCGAGTCGCAGCAGGGTCGTGTTCGCCACGAAGGGCGGCAAGGTGCGCTTCGTCGCGCTGGCCGACCGCAAGCTGGCGAAGAACCGCGGCCGCGCTGCGCAGATACGTGCGGCTGGCCAAGCTCGGATAGACGCCGGGCGTGGGATAGCTTCGCCGCGGTGAGGCGCAAGGTGGTGACCCTCGGGGTCCTTCTCGCCGTGCTCGGCGCGGGCTCGGCGCTGGTCGTGCTGCTCGGGGACGGCGGGGGGTCGAACGGGGAGGCTCTGCTGAAGGTCGAGCAGGCCGTGACTCCGGACGGAGGCGTCGAGATCCTGGTCACGGTCCCGACCGACATCAACGTGGCGGAGACGGCGCGCGGGCAGACGACCGTGATCTTCGAGTGCCTGCGACTCCGGCGGGCAGGTGGTGATCCGGTCGCGGCAGGGGTGGCCGCTCGTGAGCGACGGCAACCCGCCGGCGCCGCACGTGCACCAGCCGGCGACGCCGGAGGAGGTCAGCGGGCTGTCGACGTGCCGCTTCCGCGACACCGACCCGAAGCTCGAGGGCCGGGTCGGCCTCGGCCGCTAGCGCTAGGCGCTAACGCCGGCGCTTGCGCTTGCGCTTCTTGGAGACCGGGTGGGCCTGGTCCCGCGGGTCGCTTCGATCGCCGGCGGGCTCGTCCAGCTCGGTCGCCGGCTCGATCGTCGGGTCGTCGGCCGGCATCGCGCCGGCCTGCTCGCCCGGCCGCCTGATCCGGGCCGACGGCCACGGGATGGCCTCCACCACGTCCCACGCGGGGCCGCGGCCCTTGGGCCAGCGCCCGATGAAGAGCGCGGCGAGCGCCCCCATCCAGAAGGCCTGGACGATGAACTGGGTCTGCGACAGGCCCGGGATCGGAAGCACCAGCAGGGCCCCGACGATCACCCCGAGGATGCCCATGAACTGGCTGAGCAGCCCGGCGCGCATCGCGTTGAGGCTCACCAGCACGAACGAGACGGCGAACGAGAACGTGCCGACCAGCGCCAGGAGGCTGCCCACCGGGCTGGCGTCGGCCAGCAGGTCGTCCGCCCGCTTCTCGGTCTGCGGGCCGCCCGAGAGCAGGTCGTCGGCGATCCCGGTCAGCTCGGTCAGTGTGAGCGCCGCGCCCACGGCGAGGAGGATCGGCCCGATCACGGTCAGGGGCAGCACGAGCCTCGGCATCTCCGGGCGCCGCGCGACCGTGCACCGCAGCAGGTAGTAGAGGACGAACGCGGCCAGCAGGTAGCCCACCGACTGGACCGCCTGCACCGCGATGAAGGCGGTCCTCTCCTCGTCGACGAGCCTCAGGAGGCCGAGCTCTCCGTCACCCTGCTCGCTGGCGGACGCGATCTGGATCGCGGGAGCGGCCAGGATGCAGATCACGCTGGCGATCGCCGCCGCGCCGGCGAGCCGGCCGGTCCGGTCCTCCCACTCGAGCTGTTCGTCGGGGCTCACGTAGCCGGCGGCTCGGCTGCGCCCGCTCGGCTACGCGGCGGGTAGTACTCGTGATCCTCGGGCTCCACGAGCTTCGAGATCCTCTCGCCCACCGCCAGCACGAGGTTGAGGCCCGGCGCGGCGATCCTTATCAGCGTCTCGACGCGGTCGCGTCGGCGAATCTGGTCGGGGGTCATGGGCGCCACGGCCCCGAGAGTATCGGCCCGCTACCGTTTCTCACCGAGCCGTCGGCCGCCGCGGGGTGCAGCCCGGTTCCCTCCAAACCCTTGTCCAGGCATCGAGTCATCCGCAATGCCGTGATTCTCGCCGCCGTGGCGGCGTCGGTTCTGTGCGCGCCCGCCGGCGCCTCGCCCACCCAGGAGTCGCTGATCCAGGACGATCCCCTGCTGCTCGACGCGAAGACCCAGGACGAGGTGGACGCCGCCTTCCAGTCCTTCGCCGCCATCGGCATCGACAGGGTGCGCGTGTCGCTCTTCTGGGACCACATCGCCCCCGGCCGCCTCGATCAGGACAAGCCCGCAGTTCCCGGCGGCCGGACCCGCCTCGCCGGCCTCCTATCCGCCCGAGCAGCTGGGCGCCGTACGACCGCATCGCGTTCGCCGCGCAGAAGACCGGCGTCGGGCTGCTCTTCTCGGTCACGGGCCCCGGTCCCGCCTGGGCCACGCCTGGCCGCCACTGCGACAAGGCGGGTCCCTTCGGGGGCTGCGAGGAGGGCGTGTACATGCCCGACCCCGCCGAGTTCCGCTCGTTCGTGCAGGCGGCGGCGCACGCGCTACTCGGGCACCTACAGCGTCGAGTCCGCTCCCCAGCCCCCGCCCGAGCCGGAGCCCGAGCCGGAACCCTTCTCCGTTCCCGTCCGTCCCCACCCCGGGTGGAGGCACGCATCATCGGGCCCGAAGAGCAACCCCCGCCGCCGGCCGAGCCGGGCGCCCTGATCCCGCGCGTGGCGCACTGGTCGATCTGGAACGAGCCCAACTACCCGGCGTGGCTGCTCCCGATCTGGAAGAGGACGCGTCCCCGCACGGTCACGGAGATGGTGGGATCCGCCCCCACCCACTACCGCAAGCTCGTGGACGCCGCCTACGCCGGCCTTCGACGCGACCGGTCACGGCAACGACACCATCCTCATCGGCGAGACCAGCCCCGCGCGGCGGGAAGAGCCCGCGCAACCTCGACGCCCCCATGGCGCCCGCCGAGTTCGCCCGTGAGGTCTACTGCCTCGATCCGACCCTGCGACCGTTCAGGGGCAGGGCCGCCCGCCTGCGCGAGTGCCCGACCACCGAGTCGGCGCGACGCGCCTTCGCGCGGCGCGCACCCCGGCCTCTTCCGCGCGCAGGGCTGGGGCCACCACCCCTACAGCCTCGCGCTCGGGCGCTGGCGGCTGCCCACCTGGCGCCACTCGCTGCGACGACAACGTGCCCGATCGCCAACCTCCGGCGCCTGACCGCGACGCTCGACCGGTCCGCCGTCGTCTGGGGGCGTCGCCGCCGGCCGCAAGGCGATCTGGATCACCGAGTACGGCTACCAGACGACGCCTCCCGATCCCACCGCGGGGGTCTCGCTCGCGCGCCAGGGCCCGCTCAGCGCGTGGGGCGAGTACCTGGCCTACCGCAACCCCAGGGTCGCCTCGATCGCCCAGTTCCTGCTGCTCGACGACCAGCCTCTGCCCGGCTTCGCCGCCGACGATCCGCGCAGGTGGGTGTCCTGGCAGTCGGGCCTGTTCACGGCCGACCGCCGGCCCAAGCCCTTCTTCGACGACTACCGCCTCCCCCTCCACGTCGTCCAGCGCGGGCGCCGCGCACGCGCGTTCGGCACCTACCGCCCCGGCATCCCGGAGATCCCGGTGGACGCCACCGTGGAGTTCGCCCCCGACGGTGGGCCGTGGCGGGCCGTTCGCAAGGTGCGTGTCACCAACCCCCGGGGCTACGTGGACATCGGCTTCCGTTCGCCGGGCTACGGGCAGGTGCGGCTCGTGTGGACCGACGCGAGGAACGGCAACCACCTGGCCACCAAGCCGGCCCCCCTGGCGCGCTCGGGAAACGCCGGCTGAGACCGCCCGCTCAGCGGACGGGATAGAACCGGGCCGCGAGCTTCAGCAGCACGCCGCGCGGAGCATGCTGGCCACCGAGGGCGGCGGCCGCGTTGAGGTGACCCGGAACCACCACCCGCTTGCCCTTCTCGAGGCCGGCCACGCCCTGCTCGGCGACGTCGGCCGAGGCCGTCCACATGAACCCGGGCACCGTGTCCTCCACGCCGTCGAGGCCCGCCTCGTCGACGAACTCCGTCTTCACCGGGCCCGGGGCAGAGCGCCGTGGCGGTGACTCCGGCGCCCTTGACCTCGGCGTGGAGGGCCTCGGTGAAGGAGAGCGCGAAGGCCTTCGTGGCCCCGTATGTGGCCTGCCGGGGCAACGGCTGGAAGCCGGCGACCGACGCGACGTTGAGCACGGCGCCGCGGCCGCGGGCAACCATCTCCGGCACGAAGCGCGCGCACAGCGCGACCACCGCCTCGCAGTTCAGGCGCACCATCTCGGTCTCCCGGTCGCCGTCGAGCTCGGTGAAGCTCCCGCCGGATCCGAACCCCGCGTTGTTCACCAGGACCTCCACGCGCAGCCCAAGCTCCGCGAGGCTCGCCAGCATCCGCGTTCGCGCCCGCGCGTCCCCGAGATCCGCCGCCAGCGTCTCGGCGCGTACACCGTGGGCGGCGGTCAGCTCCTCGGCCAGCGCGGTCAGCCGCTCCTCGCGGCGCGCCACCAGCACCACGCCGTGTCCGCGGGAGGCGAGCGAACGGGCGATATCGGCGCCGATGCCCGACGAGGCGCCGGTGATCAGGCAGGTGGCGTCCGCTGACGGAGGGGGAAGGGCCACGCGTGGGAGCGTAGTCGCCAAGCGCCCGCCGAGCCGGTGTGCCCGGGTCCGTAGACTTCCCTCCATGTCCTCTGAAGATCCCTTCGGCGGCCTGTTCGGCGACCCGGAAGAGCTACGGCGTCGCATGGAGGAGCTGGCCGAGTCGATGCAGGGCGCCCAGAAGGTCGCGTGGGCCGACAACGCGATCAAGCTCGCGGTGGACATGACGGTGGCCGGCGTGAACCGGCTCAACCTGTCCGGCAACGCCGAGCAGCAGGCCGAGGAGATCCGCGCGGCGATGACGCGGCTCTTTCCTGAGGCCGTCGCCCTCGTGCGCGAGGCGCGCGAGGGCTTCGGCACGTAGCCCCCTCGCGGGGAGAGCCTACGCCTCGGCCCCGGCGGGCCGCTCGCGTGCCGCCTTCTCCTCCTCGCGGTCCTGGCGGCCGCGGTCCATGATCTCCCTGAACGAGCGCACGCGGAAGATGAACACGAGCGCGCAGAAGCCGACCCTGAACGTGAACGCCGCCAGGGCCACCTGCTGCCCGACGGAGTAGGCGGCCACGGTGGCTCCGGGCGCGGTGTCCGCGAACACCTTGGCCAGCAGGGCCTGGGCGACCCCCGCGCCCTGCGGCGTGAAGGGGACCGCGGCCGCGACCGCGTTCACGCCGAGCACGAGGAGCACGTTCTTGACCGAGCCGCCGACTCCGAAGGCCTCGAGCAGGAAGAAGAAGGCCGTGAAGCGAAAGCACCAGCCGAGCAGCTGCACGCCGAAGACCTGGCGGAAGTAGCGGCGCCGGTCGGAGAGGATCGTGAGCCCCTGTCGCACCCGGGCCCAGAACGCCTTGACCCGCACCGACAGGAGCGCGAACGCCACCATCGCGGCCACCCCGAGCGCGGTCACCAGGAAGAGCGTGAAGCGCGGGTGGGAGGCGAGGTAGGAGAGGTCGAACGCGTTGAGCTTGGCGAAGTCCGGCGGCTTGGGGAACACGCCCTGGGTGAACGCGAAGGCGAGGATGAGCACGCCCATCGCCACGTCGAAGCCCACCTCGACCACGAACGACGCGCCGACCGCCGGGTAGCTCGAGCGCGGCACCGAGGTCTTCGTGAGGAAGAGGCGCACCACGTCGCCCCCCCGCGCCGGTATCACCGAGTTGAAGCCGTAGCCCGCGATGTAGGCGCCCCACACGTCGCGGAAGCGGATGGTCTCGGTCGGGTAGGCGGCGCGCAGGATGTTGTACGAGGCTCGCGCGCGCAGCGTGAGGTAGATCCCGAACGCGGTGAGAGCGATCGCCAGGGAGCCCAGCCGGACGTCGGCCAGGCCCGCGAAGAAGTCCTCGACGGCGTCGAAAAAGGATTCAAACGACTCGCCGAGCGCGGCCAGATCCGCCACGCGCGCAACTGTACGGATCGCCGGCTGCCAGCATGGCCGCGTGCTCGACATCGTCCTGGCCACCTCCGCGGACCTTCCCGGCCTCGACGAGGACAGCGTGCCCCTGCTCGAGGCCCTGCGCTCGCGCGGGCTGAGCTGCGAGCCGCGCGTGTGGGACTCCGGCTTCGACCCGGGCGAGGCGCGGCTGTGCCTCCTTCGCTCGACGTGGGACTACGACCTCCGACACGAGGAGTTCCTGGCCTGGGCTCGCGAGACCGACGCGCGGGTGGCGCTCCTGCCCTCCCTCGCCACGGTCACCTGGAACACCGACAAGCGCTACCTGCTCGACCTCGAGGCGCTGGGCGCCGACGTGGTGCCCACGGCGTGGCTGACCCCGGGAGCCTCGCTGGCGGACGTCATGGACGAGCGCCGCTGGGAGCGCGCGGTGGTCAAGCCCACGGTGGGCGCCGGCGCGCGCGGCCTGATCACGGTGCGGCGTGCCGAGGCGGCCGCCCGGCAGGAGGCCGCCGACGCCCTGCTCGCGACCGGCCCGGCCCTGATGCAGCCCTTCCTGGAGTCGGTGCAGACCGAAGGCGAGCTCTCGCTGCTCTTCGCGGAGGGCGAGCTGACCCATGCCGTCCGCAAGCGCCCGCAGAGCGGGGACTTCCGGGTGCAGCCCGAGTACGGGGGCTCCGTCGCACTCGAGGAGCCCGGCGCGGCGGCGGTGGACGCCGCGACCCGGACGATCGACACGTTCACCACGCCACCGCTGATCGCCCGGGTCGACCTCGTGGCCGGTGACGGCGACACGCCGCTGCTGATCGAGCTGGAGCTGGTCGAGCCGTGCCTCTTCCTGAGGCACGCGCCGGCGGCGACGGAGCGCTACGCCGACGCCGTGGCCCGGCGCCTCGAGGCGCTCACTTGAGCAGCCGCGACAGCCGGCGGTCCTTCAGCACGCGTCCCCCGGTCTGCTCGGTCGGGCAGTAGCAGAGCACGTAGTCCTTGAAGTGGATGGCCTCGATCACCGTGCCGCAGCGCGGGCAGGGCTCGCCGGAGCGGCGGTGGACCTCGAGGGGCATCGGCAGCTTGTCGGGCACGGTGTCGCCGATCACCTGCTCGTAGTGCTCGAGGGCGCCCGCGAGCCGGGTGTCGATGGCCTCGGCGAGGCGCGCGACCTCGTCCTCCGCGAGCTCCGAGCCCTTCCGGAAGGGCGACAGCCGGGCGGTCCAGATGATCTCGTCCACCCACGAGCGCCCGATGCCGGCGATCGCGCGCTGGTCGCGCAGCAGCGGGTGGAGATGGCGGGGCTGGTCGAGCAGCGCGGCCAGCTCGGCGGGCGGCGGCGCCGGCCAGGCCTCGGGGCCGAGCGTGGCCACGGCCTCATCCTGCTCCACCGCGCCCGAGGGCAGCAGCTTGGCCCACGCCCGCTGCTGGGTGCCGAACTCCCGCAGCCGCAGCTCACGGCCGTCGGCCAGGCGCACGAGCAGGCGCGAGGCCCGGTCGCGCAGCGAGGCCCGCTTGTCCCACACCTGGAGGCGCCCGGCCGACATGAGGTGGACCAGCAGCGAGAGCTCGCCGAAGGAGACCACGAACATCTTGCCCCGCCGGCGCACGCCCTCCACCGCGGCGCCCGCGAGAGCGTCGAGCGGAGGGTCGAAGGTCTTCAGCGTGACCATGCCGGGGGCGAGCGCCGACTCCACCTCGCGCGCCCTCCAGAGCGCGACCGATCCGGCGGGCGGCGATCTCGACCTCGGGCAGCTCGGGCATGCCTGAAACCTACGCGCCCGGGCTTCGTTGCCGAGTAGCATCGCCCACGCGATGCGTGCCCGCCGGCCGGTTCAGTCACTCTGCACCGCCCTCGCCGCACTCGCGCTGTGTGCGCCCGGGGCGCTCGCGCGCGACGCCACGGTCACGTCGTTCGACGGCACGAGGATCTCCACGCACTTCTTCGCCGCCGAGAAGCTGGGCCCGGGGCAGAAGGCGCCGACGGTGCTCGTGGGCCACGGCTACGGCATGACCGGGGAGACCAATCCCGACTCCACCTCGGAGGACATCTTCGGCAAGGTGGGCCTGGGCCCCCTGCGTCGCGCCGGCTACAACGTCCTGACCTGGGACGCCCGCGGCTTCGGGCAGTCCGGCGGCCAGGTGATGGCCGACTCGCCCGAGTTCGAGGGCCGCGACGTGCAGGCCCTCATCAGCCACGTGGCCAAGCAGCCCGAGGCGCAGCTCGACGGTGCCGGCGATCCGCGCCTGGGGATGAGCGGGGTGAGCTACGGCGGCGCCATCCAGCTCGTGACCGCCGGGATCGACGAACGCGTGGACGTGATCAGCCCCGGGACCGCGTGGAACTCGCTCGTCCCCAGCCTCTACAAGGACCAGCGGGTCAAGCAGGGGTGGGGCAGCATCCTCGGCGCCGCGGGAGGGACGGCGATCACCGGCGGGCTGGCCAAGCCACCTCCGGCCGAGACCGGGGGCACCGATCCGGCGATCACCCGGGCGCTGGTCGAGGGGACGAGCACGGGCCAGTTCTCACCGGAGTCGGTCGAGTTCTTTCGCTCGCGCGGACCCGGCGCCCTGGTGAACCGCATCCGGGTGCCCACGCTCCTGCTCCAGGGCACCGTCGACACGCTCTTCACGCTGCAGGAGTCGATGGTCAACCACGCCCTGCTCAAGGCCAACGGCGTGCCGGTTCGCATGGTCTGGTTCTGCGGCGGACACGGGGTCTGCCTGACCGACGGCGGGCCGGACGACCTCGTTGAGAAGTCCGTGGTCGCGTGGCTCGACAGGTGGCTCAAGCGAGATCCGCGGGTCGACACGGGCGCGCCCTTCACCTTCGTCGCCCAGGACGGCAAGGTGCGAAACGGCGTGACCTTCCCGCCCGTCGAGCGGGGGGCGCTCGAGGCCACGGGCTCGGGCACCCTGGCGCTCTCGCCCGGCGACGGCAACGGCGGCCTGATCTTCGCCTCCCCGTCCCCGGACGCCGCGACGCTCTCCGTGCCCGCGCCGCAGAACGAGGTGGACCTCCTGGGCGCGCCCCGCGTGAGCCTCACCTACAGCGGGACGGGCACGCCGGCGGGCACCCACGTGTTCGCGCAGATCGTGGACGTGGCGCGCAACCTCGTGGTGGGCAACGTGGCCACGCCGATCCCCGTGACCCTCGACGGCAAGGAGCACACCGTGAGCCGGGCGCTCGAGCCGATCGCCTACCACGCCGCCGCCGGAACCAGGCTGCAGCTCCAGATCGCGCCGGCCACGACCCTGTACTCCACGCAGCGCACGTCGGGCGTCGTGGAGCTGGAGAAGATCGCCCTGCGGGTGCCGTCGACCGACATCCGCGAGCACCGCGCCGAGCGGCTGCGCCTGGGGCGCACGCGGGGCGTGCGCCGTGCCCGGCGGGGTCGTGCCTTCCGCGTGCGAGTGCGCGCTCAGGGCGCGACCGTGACCGGAGTCGAGGTGCTCCTGCTCAACCGCCGCGGGGCGCCGCGTCGGCGCCAGCCGCGCCTTCAAGCTGCGCACGCGTACCAGGAGCCCGCGGGTGAAGGTCAGGCGCAGGCTGGCGCCGGGGCGGTACCGGCTCAGGGCGAGCGGCCTGACCGCCGAGGGGCGGCGGATCACGGTCGGCAGGCGCGTGCGGGTCAAGCCCGCGCGCCGCCGGCGCTGAGGTCGGCGTGAGGGTCTCGCTGGCCGCCGACGAGCGCACCGGGGTTGCGGGCGCGCTCGTCGAGGAGCTGCGCAGGCGCGGCCACGAGCCGCTGCTGCACGGCGTGTACTCCGACACGGAGCCCGACGACTGGGCCTGGGCCAGCGAGGCCGCCGCGCGAGACGTTGCCGAGGGACGCAGCGAGCAGGGCATCGTGTGCTGCTGGACCGGCACGGGCGCCTCGATCGCGGCGAACAAGGTACCCGGTGTGCGCGCCGCCCTGTGCACGGACGCGGAGACCGCGCGCGGTGCCCGGCGCTGGAACGACGCGAACGTGCTGGCGCTGTCGCTGCGCACCACGAGCGAGCACGTGCTGAGCGAGATCCTGGACGGCTGGTTCGAGGAGCGGCCGAGCAGCGAGCACGACGACGTGGCGAACGTGCGCCACCTGGACGAGATCGGGTGAGCGGTCGCCGGCCGGGCGGCGCGAGGTTCACCCCGCGACCAGTAACAATGGCGCGCGATGCGCATCTCGGCCAAAGCTGACTACGCCGTGCGCGCCGCGGCCGAGCTGGCCGCGGCCGACCCCGCCGAGCCCATGAAGGGCGACCAGGTGGCGAGCGCGCAGGACATCCCGATCAAGTTCCTGGAGAACATCCTCGTCGACTTGCGCCAGGCCGGCATCGTGCAGAGCCGGCGCGGGCCCGACGGCGGCTACTGGCTCGCCCGGCCCGCCGCCGACGTGACCGTGGCCGACGTGATCCGCGCGGCCGACGGCCCGCTGGCCAGCGTGCGCGGCGAGAAGCCCGAGGACCTCGCCTACGAGGGCTCCGCGGCCAAGCTGCGCGACGTCTGGGTCGCGCTGCGCGTCGGCATGCGCGACGTGCTCGAACGCGTGACGCTGGCCGATCTGGCCGACGGCGCGCTGCCGACCGAGATCCAGGCGCGGACCCGCGAGCCCGAGGCCTGGGAGCGCCGCCGGCGACCCTGACGGCACAATCCCGGTAATCCCTACCGAAGTTATAGACAATGCGCTACCCTGCGCATCGTGAAGTCCATCGACGTACACCAGCACCTCTGGCCGGACGACGTCCTCAGGACTCTGGAGCGCCGGAGCGAGCCGCCCTGCGCGACCTGGAACGGCGCGCGCTGGCGTGTCGACCTCCCCGGCGAGCCGAGCTTCGACATCGATCCCGCGGACCACGACCCCGAGGAGCGCGTCCGCGACCTGGGCGTGGATCAGGCTCTGGTCGCACTGTCGTCCCCGGTCGGGATCGAGGCGCTTCCCCTGCGGGAGGCGTGGTCGGCGGCCGCGGCCTGGACCGAGGTGGCCCGGACGCTTCCCCCTCGCTGGGGTGGTGGTGCGCGGTCCCCGTCGCGCTGCCCGGGCAGGAGGCGGCCGATCTCGGCCCGCTCGGCCATCTCGGACGGGGCGGCGGGCGTATGCGTCGCCGCGACGCAACTCGCCACACCGCGCGCGGCGGAGAGGGCGCTGCCGCTCCTGGAAGCTGTCGCGAGCGCCGGCGGAACAGCCTTCCTGCACCCCGGGCCGGTGGCGAAGGCGCTGGACCGCGGCGCGCCCGGCTGGTGGGCGCCCGCCACCGGCTACGTGACCCAGCAGCATGCCGCGTGGCATGCCTTCCACCTCGTGGTGCGCCCGCACCTGCCCGGGCTGCGAGTGATATTCGCGCTGCTCGCCGGGCTGGCCCCGCTCCACGCCGAGCGCACCGCACTGCGTTCGGGCCTCGAACAGGACAGCGCGCTTCGCGACCCGCTCACCTTCTACGACACCTCCTCCTATGGACCGCGCGCGGTGGGGGCCATGGCCACCGCGGTGGGGATCGGCCAGCTCGTCCACGGAAGCGACTACCCGGTCGTCGGCACGGCCCCCGACTCCGTCGAGGAGGCTTTCACCCCCGGAATCGCGGACCTCGTGCAGCGCGACAGCCCCTCCCGTGCGCTCGGCCACACCTGGACTCCGGCGTGAATGCGGCTCTCGGTGCCCGACCTGGAGTCCGTGGTCGACGGCTGGGCTGCGTCGCCAGAGGCGTGGCGCCCGCTGGTGCGCCACGAGCCCGGTGAGCGCGTCTACGCGTTGCTCCATCGCGACGACGACGTGGAGGTCTACGTGGTCTGCTGGTCGGCGGGGCACGACACCGGCTTTCACGACCACGACGAGAGCGCCGCGGCGATCACCGTCGTCGGGGGCGCGCTGACCGAGGAGCGCCTCGCCCTCGGCGGCACGGTCGAGATGACCCTGGAAGCTGGGCGAGCGGGTGACCATCGGGCAGGAGGCGATCCACCGGGTTCGCCACGCCGGGCACGCACCGGCGGTCAGCCTTCACGCCTACTCTCCCCCTCTCCAGCGGGTGGGGACCTACGAGGTCGCGGACAACGGCGCCCTGCTGCGCCACCCGCGGGCCCCGGACGTGCCGCTCGCCGCGGCCGCCTGAGCCGAGCCCGCTCTCAGGCCACCGGCTTCGCGGCCGCCGGGTCGTCGCGCGCGATCTGAGCAGCCGCCCGCTCGACCTCCGTCGGGTCGAACGAGCGCACCTCGCTCGTGCGCAGGTAGACGATCTGGCCGTCGTGCAGCTCGAGCTGCTCGGCCTCGGTGCGGGTGGTCTGGACCCAGAGGTGGCGCCCGTCGCCCAGCGTGAGCTCCACGCGCACCTCGAAGCCCAGGTGGACCACACGGTCGATCATCGCCTCGATCGTGGTGGGCCCGGCCTCGGGCATGATCTCGATGTCGTGCGGGCGGATCAGCTCCTCGCCGCCGAGGTTGTTGACGGGCCCCACGAAGCCCATCACGAACGCGTTGGCAGGATTCTCGTAGAGCTCGCGGGGCGGGCCCTCCTGCTCGATCAGGCCTTCGTTCATCACCACGATCTGGTCGGCCACGTCCATGGCCTCCTCCTGGTCGTGGGTCACCAGCACGGTGGTCACGTGGACCTCCTCGTGGAGGTTTCGCAGCCACAGGCGCAGCTCCTTGCGCACGGTGGCGTCGAGCGCCCCGAAGGGCTCGTCGAGCAGCAGCACCTCGGGCTCGACGGCGAGGGCGCGGGCGAGCGCCATCCGCTGGCGCTGGCCGCCCGAGAGCTCGGAGGGATAGCGGTGGGCGAAGCCGTCGAGGTGCACGAGCTCGAGGAGCTCGTGCACGCGCTCGCGTGGTCCGGTCCTTGGGGGTCTTGCGGATCTCGAGCCCGAAGGCCACGTTGCGCTCCACGGTCATGTGCTTGAACGCCGCGTAGTGCTGGAAGACGAAGCCGACGCCCCGCCGCTGGGCGGGGAGGCGCGTGGCGTCCTGCCCGGCTATCTCCACCGAGCCCGAGTCGGGCTCCTCGAGGCCGGCGATGACCCGCAGCAGGGTGGACTTCCCGCTGCCGCTCGGCCCGAGCAGCGCCGTGAGCGACCCCTCCTTCACGTCGAGGGAGACGCCGCCGAGGGCGACGAAGTCCCCGAAGCGCTTGTGCACGTCGTGGACGACGATGCTCATGTGGACTTCCTCTCGGGGTTGAGCCTGGTTATCACGAGCAGAACGGTGATGGCGATGGCGGCGAGCACGAGCGAGATCGAGTAGGCGGCCGCGAAGTTGGGCGAGGGGGCGTCGTAGCTCGACACGACCCTCAGTGTCAGGGTCTGCCCCTCCCCCGCGATGTTGCTGGCCACGATCGACACCGCGCCGAACTCGCCGAGTGCCCGCGCGGTGGCGAGGACGATCCCGTAGCCGAGGCCCCAGCGGATGGCCGGGAGCGTGATCCGCCGGAAGGTCTGCCACGGCGAGGCGCCGAGCGTCGAGGCCGCCTGCTCCTGCTCGGTGCCGATCTCCTGGAGCACCGGCTGGACCTCGCGGACCACGAAGGGCAGCGAGACGAAGATGGTGGCGAGGATCATGCCGGGCACGGTGAACACGAGCTGGACCCCGTGGTCGCGAAGCCAGGGGCCGAACCATCCGAACTGGGGGCTGTAGACGAGCAGGAGAGCCAGCCCGATGACCACCGGAGAGACCGCGAACGGGAGATCGATGAAGGCGTTGAGAAGCGTGCGGCCGCGAAAGCGATGGCGCTCGAGCACGATGGCGCAGACCACCCCGAAGACCGCGTTCAGCGGCACGGCGACCAGCACCATGATCATCGTGAGGTAGAAGGCGTGCTGGGTCTCCGGGGCGGTGAGGGCATCGATCACCGGCTGCAGGCCGTCCTCGAAGGTCTTGAAGAAGATCATGCCCACCGGCAGCGCGAGCAGCAGGGCCAGGTAGCCGAGCGCGACGAAGCGCAGCGAGAGGGTTCCGCGGCGGCTAACGGTCATGACGCCTCGCGTAGCGGGAGATTCCGGAGATCGCCAGCAGGACCACCAGGGAGATGGCCAGCAGCACCACCGCGACCGCCGCGGCCTTCGTCCGGAAGTCGGGCCCCGACTCGATCTGGATGAAGATGAACACCGACGTGACCTGCGCCCCGAGGGCGGTGCCCGCGATGAGGATCACCGATCCGAACTCCCCGACGGCCCGGGCAAACCCCAGCGCGGCTCCGGCGAGGATGGAGGGCAGAAGGGTGGGCAGGATGATCCGGCGAAGCACCTGGCCGTTGGTCGCGCCCAGCGAGGCGGCCGCCTCCTCGGTCTCGCGGTCGAGCTCGATCAGCACGGGCTGAACGGCGCGCACGACGAAGGGCAGGGTCACGAACAGAAGCGCGATCAGAACGCCCCACCTCGACGCGCTCACGTTGAAGGGCGCCGGCCCCCGGTTGCCGTAGAGGGCGATCAGCGTGAGGCCGGCCACCACGGTGGGCAGGGCGAACGGCAGGTCGATGATCGCGTTGACCACGCTCTTGCCCCGGAAGTCGTCGCGCACCAGCACCCAGGCGATCACGGTGCCCACCACCGCGTTGATCGCCACCACCACCAGCGAGATCCCCACCGTGAGCTTGATGGTGTCGACGGCGGTCGGGTCCTTCACGGCCGTCCAGAACTCGCCCACGCCGCCGCTGAACGCCTCGGCGACGACGGCCGCCAGGGGCAGCAGGACGATCAGGCTGAGGTACGCGCCCACGAACCCCCGCTGGAGCACGGTGCCGCCGATCGACGGCACCGTGCGCCCACGGGGGAGACGCGCTACGGCTGTAGCCGCGTTACTCAGTGGCCTCTCCCTGCTCGCGATTGATCTTCGCGATCACGCCCTTCTCCGGATCGAAGAACTTGTCGTTCACGGCGTCCCAGCCGCCGAACTTGTCGATCTTGAACTCGGTCTTGGGATCCGGGAAGACCTTCTTGTCCACCAGCTCGGGCAGGACCGGCCGGTAGCCCTTCTCCGCGAACAGCTTCTGGGCCGGCTCGGTGGTCAGATAGTCCACGAAGGCCTGGGCCGTCTCCTTCTCGGCCGAGTCCTTGAGCACGGCGGCCGGGTTCTGGATCAGGATCGTCTCGTCGGGGATCACGTACTCGAGGTCCTCGCCCGCCTGCTGGGCGGCGATCGCCTCGTTCTCGTAGGCGAGGAGCACGTCGCCCTTGCCCCCGGTGAACGTCCCGAGGGCCTCACGCGCCGACTTGTCCTGGGAGTCGACGTTGGCCAGCATGTCGGTGAGGAACTGCTGCGCCTCCGCGTCGGACTTGCCCTGCTCGATCTGCGAGCCGTAGGCGGCCATGATGTTCCACTTCGCGCCGCCCGAGGTGAACGGGTTCGGGGTGACGACGTCGAGGCCCTTCTGCGTCAGGTCCGCCCACTGCTTGATGTTCTTCGGGTTGCCCTTGCGCACCGCGAACACGACCACGGAGGAGCTCACGAAGCCCTCGGTCGTCGGTCGCCGCCCAGTCGTCGGCCACCAGGCCGGCGTCCACCAGCTTGTCCACGTCGGGGGCGAGGGAGAGGTGCACCAGGTCGGCCTTGAGGCCGCCCTCGACCTTTCGCGACTGCTCGCCCGAGGCGGCGTAGGACTCCTTGAAGGAGACGCCCTTGCCCTCCGGCGTCTTCGTGAACGCCGGGATGATCTCCTTGTAGGCCTCCTCCGGGGTGGAGTAGGCGACCAGGGTCAGGCTCCCGCCGCTGCCGTCGCCACCGCTGGAGTCTCTCGGAGGAGCCTCCGCAGGCGGTGACGGTCGATGCGATGAGCAATGCAAGGGCTGTGAGAACGCCCAGGGTGCGAGTCCGTGACATCCAATACCTCATATGACTAGTAGGGATAGTGAAGAAGACCGGAAACCCTAGCAAGTCAGTGGGGAATAGGCCACATCCGGCGGCCGCCGCCGGCGCGTCTAGCCGTCGGCGGGCTGGGGGTGTGGAGCGGGCGCCGACACCTGGGCCCGGTGGATGAAGAAGGCGAGCAGCGCCAGGGCCGCGGGGACGCCGAGGATCACGGCCGCCGGGCACGTCGACCCCCGCCTTGGAGAGCACCCCGAGCGAGGCGGCCGCGAGGATCACGCCGAGACCCACGCGCAACCCGCCGACGGGAACCCGAGAGACCAGCGACGTGCCGATCCAGACCCCCGGTAGCGACCCCACCAGGATCGTGCCCATGAGGGCGAGGTCCACGTTGCCGCTGATGAAGTGCGCGAGCCCGGCGGTCCACAGGAGCACGGCGGCGTGGAAGACGTCCGTGCCCACGACCCGCCGGGGCTTGAGCTTGTAGAGCACGATGAGCGCCAGCCCGATGAGGGCCCCGGAGCCCACGGAGGTCAGGCCGAGGATGAAGCCGAGCACGGCGCCGATCGCCACCGTGCCGATCTTGCTCACCCGCCGCTCGAGCAGCGCCGAGTCGCGCTCCTTGGCCACGAGGCCGGGGCGAAAGAGCGCGCGGAAGAGCGTGGCCGACGAGGCGAGCGCGAGGGAGGCGGCCACCGCTGCCAGCAGGTAGGTCTTGAAGTCGTCGCCGTAGGCGTCGTGGAGCCAGTTGATCGCCACCACGCCGCCGATCGATCCGGGTATCGACCCCGCCGCCAGCCACCACGACAGGCGCAGGTCCACGTGGCCCGCGCGCAGGTGGCGCCAGCCCCCCACGGTCTTGGTGATCGCGCCGTAGGCCACGTCCGTGCCGATGGCGACCACGGGGTTGTAGCCGCCGACGATGAGCAGCAGCGGCGTCATCAGCGAGCCGCCGCCGATCCCGGTCAGCCCGATGAGCAGGCCCACGCCGAGGCCGAACGCGACGATCATCGGATCCACGGCCACCAAACCCTAGCGACGGAGTGGAGAACGCCGTTCTGGAAGGATCCGCGCCGTGGCCGCCCCCGAGATAGTGGACACGAGCGCCGAGGCCGCCGACCTGGAGCTCGCGCCGCTCATCGTGCGCGAGCCGCTGGCGGAGTACCTGGACTCGTGCGGCCTGGGCTCGGGCCCGCTCGAGGTCGAGCGCATCGGGGAGGGCCACTCGAACGTGACCTACCTCGTGCGCCGCGGCGGCGAGCGCTTCGTGCTGCGCCGCCCCCCGCGGCCCCCGCTACCCCCCTCCGCCCACGACGTGCTGCGCGAGGCGCGGCTGCTGCGGGCGCTCGAGGACACGCCGGCGCGCACGCCGCGCGTGCTCGCGGCCTGCGAGGACGAGTCGGTGCTCGGCGGGGTTCCCTTCTACGTGATGGAGGAGGTGGCCGGCGAGGTGATCACCAGCGAGATGCCGGCCGCCGCTCGACTCCGCGGAGCACCGGGCGCGCATCGGGGACGAGCTGGTGGACGCCCTGGTGGAGGTCCACGCGGTGGACTGGCAGCGCGCCGGGCTCGAGGGGTTCGGCAAGCCGAGCGGCTACCTGGAGCGCCAGCTGCGGCGCTTCAACGGGCTGTGGGAGCACAACAAGACCCGCGAGCTCGAGGCGGTCGGCCGCGTCGGGGAGTGGCTGGCGGCCAACCTGCCCGGAGTCCCCCACCGCCACCATCGTGCACGGCGACTACCGCCTGGGCAACACGATGGTGGCCGCCGACCCGCCGGGGCGGGTGGTCGCCATCTTCGACTGGGAGCTCGCCACGATCGGCGACCCGCTGGCCGACCTGGGCTACCTGACCGTGACCTGGGTGCAGGCCGACGACCCGGAGGACACGATGTTCTCCTCCCTCTCGGCCGTGACCCGCGGCGAGGGCTTTCCCACGCGCGAGCAGATGATCGCGCGCTACGAGGAGCGCTCGGGGCGCCCGATGGGGGCTCTGCACTGGTACCAGGCGCTGGCGCTGTGGAAGGCCGCGGTGTTCATGGAGGGCAACTACAAGCGCTTTCTGGCCGGCTCGACCGACGACGCCTTCCTGGGCATGTTCGACGAGGGCGTGCCGGCGCTGGCCGAGAAGGCGTGGGAGATCGCCCAGTCGCCGTGAAGGGCCTGCTGGTGGACTTCGGCGGGGTCCTCACCTCCAACGTCTTCGACTCCTTCCGGCGAGTTCTGCGTGAAGGAGGGGCTCGAGGAGGACGCCTTCGTCACGCTCTTTCGCTCGGACCCCGAGGCACGCGCCGAGCTGCGCCGGGTGGAGACGGGCGAGATCGAGGAGGCCGAGTTCTCCCGCCGGCTGGCCGGCATGCTCGGCGTGGACGAGCCCGAGCGGCCTCGTGGACCGCCTGTTCGCCGGCATGCGCCCCGACGAGCCGATGGTGGACGCGGTCCGCCGGGCCAAGGCGGCCGGCGTGCGCACCGGCCTGGTCTCCAACTCGCTGGGCGAGGGCCGCTACGACCGCTCGGCGTTCCCCGAGCTGTTCGACGGCGTGGTGATCTCGGGCGAGGTGGGGATGCACAAGCCCCAGCCCGAGATCTACGCGCTCGGCGCCGAGCGCGTCGGCCTCCCCGCCGAGGAGTGCGTGTTCGTGGACGACCTGCGCGAGAACTGCGAGGGCGCCGAGGCGGTGGGCATGACCGCCGTGCTGCACCGCGGCGCGGCCGACACCGCTGCCCGCGGCTGGAGGAGCTGCTGGGAGTGAGCGCTCTCCTAGAGCCCGGGGATCTTGTCGCGCAGCTCGGCGATGTCGCCGCGGAAGCCCTGGATCTCGCCCGTGAGCACGGTGATCTGGTCGCGCAGGCCCGGCGATCGACTTCTCGAGCGCTCTCGGCGGTGTCGTCGAGGTCGACCACGTTCGCGTTCAGCGGCACCACGCCCTCGTGGACCTTGCGCACGTCGCTCTGCAGCGACGTGACGCCGGCGGTCAGCTCGTCCTCGACCTGTGGGCAGGCGTCGTCGGCCGGCCTCCACCAGGCGGCGGCAGCGTGCTCGGCGAGCGCGTGGAGGTCGTCGACCGCTCTGGGCGACGAGCCGCGGCGGCAGGGTCAGGCGGTCGAGCACGCGCCAGGAAAAGTAGCCTGCTCGGTGCGTGAAGCTCGTGCTCTGGGACATCGACGGCACGCTGGTGCACACCGCCGGCCACGGCCGCGACGCGTTCGGCGAGGCCTTCGCGGCGGTGTTCGGGCGCGAGGCCGACGTCGCCGCGGTGCGACGATGGCCGGGCGGACCGACCACGTGATCGCGATGGCGGTGCTCGAGGGCGACGGCGTGACCGGCGGCGAGGACCACCTGCGAGCGGATGTTCGAGCGAGCTGGCCGCCGCGCTCGAGGCGCGCGCGGAGCGGATCGCGCGACGAGGGCCACGCCATGCCGGGGGTGCGCGAGGCGCTCGAGGCGCTCGAGCGAGCGCCACGACGTGACGCAGTCGCTGCTCACCGGCAACATCGAGGTCAACGCCGCGGTGAAGCTCGCCGCCTTCGGCCTCGACCGGCTGGTGGACCTCGAGATCGGCGGCTACGGCTCGGACCGCCACGAGGCCCGCGCGGATCTCGTGGCCGTCGCGCGCGAGAAGGCGGCCCGGCTGCGCGGCGCTCGAGGTCGACGCCGCGCGACACGGTGCTGATCGGCGACACGCCGCTCGACGTCCAGGCCGCGCGCGAGGCCGGCGCGCGCGCCGTGGCGGTGGCCAGCGGGCCCTACTCGGCCGAGCGAGCTGCGCGCGACCGGCGCCGACGCCGTGCTCGAGGACGTGACCGACCTGCGCGGCGCTCTGTGACGCCCTGGGCCTGCCCTAGACCGTCGCCGGGTCAGCCGGCGGCGATGCCCACCACGCCGAGCATCACCAGCGCGACGCCCGCCGCCTGCGCGGGACGCACCCGCTCGCCGAGGAGCGCGCGCGGCGAGCACGATCGTGACCACCGGGTAGAGCGAGGAGCACACCGAGGCCACGCTCACCAGGCCCTCGGTGGAGGCGACGGTGAACAGGGCGTTGGCCCCGAGGTCGAGCAGCCCGATCGCGGCCACCGCCCCCAGGTGCGGCCGGGTCGGCGGCCAGGTCGGGCCGGGTGGCGAGCACCGCGCACGCAGAGCAGCACGACGCTCGTGAGCCGGGCCACGGCGAGCGCCCACAGCACGTCCGTCGTCGCCGGCCGCGTCCATGCCCACGAGGAAGAGGCCGATGCCGAGCGCGGCCGCCGGCCGCCAGGCCGACGCCCACCGCCAGGCGCGCTCCGCCCTCCTCGGGCGCCTCCTCCCGCGCGGCCAGCGCCACCCCGGCGAGCGCCAGCAGGATGCCGGCCACCTGCACGCGCGCCCGGGCGGTCGCCCGTGGCCACCCCGACCACCACCGGGATGCCGGCGCCGAGCGCGGCGATGGGCGCCACGACGGCCATGGCGCCCACGGCGAGCCCGCGGTACAGCGCGGCCAGGCCCGCCACCCCCGCGGCGCCCGCGCCCGCCGCGTACAGCGAGCGACTCGGCGTCCGGGCGGCCCGTCGGCCCGCGCCGCCACCGCCACGACGAGCAGGACCAGCGCCACCCCCTGGGACACCACCAGCACGGCGAGGAGATCGAGCGGCGCGGCTCTTGGTCCCGCCGATGAAGTCGGCCAGCCCCCAGGAGACGCTGGCGGCCAGCCCGAGGGCTACGGTGAGCACTTCAGGAGGTCGAGATCCACTTGACGCTGCAGCCCACCGGCTCGGTCTCGGCCGGATCGGGCTCGCGGCCCTCGAGCACGGCGTCGAGCGCGCCGCGCAGCCAGGCCGCGCCCTGCGGAGGGGTCGTCGTAGTCGGCGTCGGGCGCGCCGCGGTAGCGCAGCACGCCCTCGGCGTCGAGCACGAAGACGTCGGGCGTGGTCCGGGCGCCGAAGTCGCGCGCCACCCCCTGCGACTCGTCGCGCAGGTAGGGCGCGGGCCAGCCGCCGTCGGCCTCGACGCGCTCCTTCATCGCCTCGAAGGAGTCGCGCGGATAGCGGACGGCGTCGTTGGGATTCACGAGCAGCACGTGCACGCCCCGCGGCCCGTAGTCGCGCGCGACGTCGAGCAGCCGGTCGTGCCAGGCGAGCGCGTACGGGCAGTGGTTGCAGGTGAAGATCACCGCGGTCGGCGTGGCCCCGGGGCCCTGGGTGGCGCCGTCGGTGGCCGGCAGGTCGAACGGCGGGGCGGTGCTCTCCGATGTTCATCTGCGCATCGGCCTCCCTGATCGCTGTCGCGGATGTCCTGGGATCCGGCGTGGGCGAGACGCGGCCGTCGCGCAGACGGTAGACGCGGCACGTCAGCCCGGCGGGCTCGTCCGGCTCGGGCGCCACCTCGACCCCGCCGATCCGGATCGTGGGCGAGCCCACGAAGCGCTCGCGCCGCGCGGCCTCGCCCGTCTCGATCTCGCGCAGCTCCACGCCCTCGGGGTCGAGGCCCTCCAGCGATCAGCGCCTCACGCAGCAGCTCGTGAGCCTCGGCGGTCGAGGGACAGCCCTCCCACCACAGCAGCTCGACGACGGGCTTCAGCTCGCGTCCAGCTCCACGCGCTCGATCAGCGCCGGCTCGGTGGGCCTGTCGCCCGGGCCGGTCGGGAGGCCCTCGATGGCGTCGACCGCCTCCATGCCCGCCGTGACCTCGCCGAAGACGGTGTGCTTGCCGTCCAGCCACGGCGCGGCCTCGGTCGTGACGATGAAGAACTGCGAGCCGTTGGTGTTCGGCCCGGCGTTGGCCATGGCCAGCGCCCCGCGCACGACCTTGTGCTGGTTGAACTCGTCCTCGAAGGTGTAGCCGGGCCCGCCCGTGCCGGTGCCCTCGGGACAGCCGCCCTGGATCATGAAGTCGGGGATCACGCGGTGGAAGGTGAGGCCGTCGTAGAAGCCGTCGGCCGCGAGCTTGCGGAAGTTCTCGACCGTCTTCGGGGCGTCGTCGTCGAACAGCTCGACGCCGATCGGCGCCGTGGTTCGTGTGCAGCGTCGCCTGACTCATCGCTTGGCTACCTCCAACCGGAGCGCGACGCCCCGGACCTCGTTGCCGGTCACCTTCTCCACCACCTCCTGCGCGCGGTCGGCGGGCACCTCGACGAACGAGAAGCGCTCGAGCACGCGCACGTTGCGCACGTCCTCGCCGTCGAGGTGCGAGCCGTCGACGATGGCGCCGACCACGTCGGCGGGCTCGAGGCCCTGCGCTCGTCCCGCGCCACGAAGAGCTTGGCGGTGCCGCCGTCGAGCGCGCGGCGCGGCTTGGTGTGACGCGGCCGGCGCGTCTCGCGCGGTGACTCGTCCTCGGCCTTCGCTCGGGTCCGAATCGCGCCCGCGCCGGAGCTTCGGCGCCGCCGGCGCGGCCTGCGCTCGGGCGCCTCGTCCTCGCCGCCGTCGGCGGCGGCTCTGGCTCGGGCTTCGCCGTGCGCTTCGGCATCGCGCCGTTGGCGCCCCACGCCGCGATCTCGGTCTTGGCGTGGCGCTCGATCGCCTCGAGGTCGCTGCGCTGCTTGGGCGTGATGAAGGTGATCGCGCGGCCGGTCTCGCCGGCGCGGCCCGGTGCGCCCGATGCGGTGCACGTAGATGTCGGGCGAGTTCGGGATGTCGTAGTTCACGATGTGCGAGACGCCGGCGATGTCGAGCCCGCGGGCCGCGACGTCGGTGGCCACCAGCAGCCGCTCGCGGCCGCTCTTGAAGGCGATCATCACGCCGTCGCGCGAGCCCTGGCTCATGTCGCCGTGCAGGGTCTTCACGCGCAGGCCCTTGTCGCCGAGGCGCCGGGCCAGGCGGTCGACGCCGATCTTCGTGCGGGCGAAGATGATCGCCTGCTCGGGCGACTCGGCCTTGAGCACCTCGGCCAGCTTCTCGGGCTTGTCCTTGTCCGGACACCTCGACGTGGAACTGGGCGACGGTGTCGATGGTCAGCGTGGCGGCCTTGACCTTGATGGTCACCGGCTCGTACATCCGCTTCTCGGCGAGCTTCTTGATCTCCGGCGGCATCGTGGCCGAGAACAGCGCGGTCTGGCGACCGCGACGGGCAGCGGCCGAGGATCGTCTCGACGTCCTCGAGGAAGCCGAGGTCGAGCATCTCGTCGGCCTCGTCGAGCACCACGTAGCGGGCGGAGTCGAGGAAGAGGTAGTGGCGGCCGATCATGTCCATCACCCGGCCGACGGTGCCGACCACGACCTGCGCGCTCTCCTTGAGCCGCGAGGCCTGGTCGCGGATCGGCGCGCCGCCGAAGACGGCGACCACCGAGATCCCGCGCCGCTCGCCGTAGGCGCGCAGCGCCTGGGTCACCTGGATGCACAGCTCGCGCGTGGGCGTGAGCACCAGCGCCTGGACCTCGGGATCGTCGGCGTCGATGTAGTCGAGCATCGGCAGGCCGAAGGCGGCGGTCTTGCCGGTGCCGGTCTGGGCCTGGCCGATCACGTCCCGGCCCTGCAGCAGGAGGGGGATCGTCTCCTCCTGGATCGGAGTGGGGTTCTGGTAGCCGAGGTGCTCGAGGGCTTCGAGGAGCGGCTCGGAGAAGCCCGAGCTCTGCAAATGTCGTCATCTAGGGCTCAGACTACTCACGCCGGCTTGCCGATGACGCCGGATCGCATGCAGGATGTCGCGCATGACAACCAAGCTCTCGCTGCTTCTCGTCCTGCTCCTGCTCGCGCTGCCGGTCGCGTCGGCCGAGGCCAAGTCGCCGCCGAAGGGCAAGTACGCCTGCAGCTACACGACGTTCTCGGGCACCTTCTCGGCGGGGATCCTCTACATCACGAGCAAGTCGACCTACAACGTCAACCGCAAGGGCAAGGGCCGCTACTCCACCGAGCGGCCGGCGCATCCGCTGGCGGACCGGCTCCTACGCGAACTCCGACCCGAAGACCTACGGCGTCTGGCGCCGCGAGGTCGGCCCGAGCGGCACCTCCTACGAGATCCGCCTGCGGCGGCGCTCGGACGACCGCGAGGTGTTCGTCTGCGAGACGCGCCCGCGCTGAAGCTCAGCGACCCGGGTCGAGCAGCAGCTTGCCGGTCGTGCGCCGCGCCGCGATGTCCTCGTGCGCGCGGCGCACGTCGCTGAGCGCGTAGGTCGCGCCCACCTGGGGCCGCAGCTCCCCTCGGGCGGCGCGGTCGAAGAGGTCCGCGCAGCGGCCCTTCGGTCATCTCTCGCCGCTCGAGGGCGTGGTAGAGCCAGAAGCCCACCACCGCGCGGCTCGTCTTCAACAGCGCGGCGTTGGAGACCCGCACCTTCTCGCGCGTGGAGTTGCCGTAGGCCACGAGCCGGCCGAAGGGCGCGAGCGCCTGGAGGCTCTGCTCGAACACCCGGCCGCCCGCGGTCTCGAGCACCACGTCGACCGGCCGGCCTCCGTTGGCCTCGATCAGGGCCGCGGTCAGGTCCGCGGCCTCGGGGTCGACGGCCACGTCGGCGCCCAGCTCGAGCGCCACGGCCCGGCGGGCCTCCGAGCCCGCGGTGGCGATCACCCGCCCGGCGCCCATCGACCCGGCCAGCTGCACGGCCAGCCCTCCCACGCCCCCGGCCGCCGAGTGGACCACCACGCTCTCTCCGGCGGCCAGCCGGGCGCGACGTGCGCAGGAGGTGCCAGGCGGTGAGCCCCTGGATCAGCAGCGCGAGCGCGGCGTCGTCGTCCAGGCGTCGGGCAGCGAGAAGAGCCGTCCGGCGGGCACGGCCGCGAACTCGCGCGTAGCCGCCGGTGTCGAGCAGCGCCACCACCCGCTCGCCCTCGGCGAAGCCGGCCCCGCGCGCTCGACGGTGCCCGCCACCTCGCCGCCGGGCACGAACGGCAGCTCGCGCTCCGCCACGTACTGCCCCTCGCGCTGGTGGGTGTCCCCGAAGTTGACCCCGGCACGCGCCACCCGGACCAGGACCTCGCCCGCGGCCGGCTCGGGCGGGGGCAGCTCGGCCAGCTCGAGCACCTCGGTGCCTCCGAATCGCTCGATGCGCACGCCACGCACGGCTCGGCAGGCTATGCCACTAGTGTTGCGCGGCTGTGAGCCTCGTCGTGGTCGGATCCATCGCCTTTGACGCCGTCAAGACGCCCGTTCGGGGAGCGGGAGCGGATGCTCGGCGGCTCCGCCGTGCACTTCTCGCTCGCGGCGAGCTTCTTCACCGACGTCCGCGTGGTCGGGCCCGGTGGGCGACGACTTCGGCGCGGACGAGTACGCCGTGCTCGCACGGCCGCGGGGTGAACACCGACGACATCGAGCACGTGGAGGGCGGGCGAGACCTTCTTCTGGCGGGGCCACTACGAGTTCGACCTCAACCACGGCCCACACCGACGACACCCAGCTCGGCGTGTTCGGCGAGTTCGAGCCCAAGCTCTCCGAGGAGTCCCGCAACGCGGACAACCTCTTCCTGGCCAACATCCAGCCCGACGTCCAGCGCGGGGTGCGCGAGCAGTGCGAGGCGGCGCGCGCTGGCCGGCCTCGACTCGATGAACCTGTGGATCGACACCGCGCGGGAGTCGCTGGTGAAGACGATCGCGGGCGTGGACCTGGTGTTCCTCAACGACGCCGAGATCCGCATGCTCACCGAGGAGCCCAACCTCGTCCGGGCCGCGCGCGAGGTCATGGACATGGGGCCGAGCGTGGTGGTGGCCAAGCAGGGCGAGTACGGGGCGGCGCTCGTTCACCGACGACGGCTACTTCGCCCTGCCCGGCCTTCCCGCTCGAGACCGTGGTCGACCCCACCGGCGCCGGCGACTCCTTCGCCGGCGGATTCCTCGGCTACCTGGCCTCCGAGGACGACTGGCGCGACGACGCCGCGCTGCGGCGCGCCATGACCTACGGCTCCACGCGTCGCGTCGTTCAACGTCGAGGAGTTCGGCACCGAGCGCGTGGCGCGCCTCACCCGCGAGGAGATCGACGAGCGCTTCGAGGAGTTCCGGCGCATGACCGCCTTGGAAGCAGCGCCCGCGTCCTAGCGAGACGTCTGGGTAGCATCGCCGGATCGACGCGAGCACCTTCATCTGGATGTTCTTCGTGCTGAAGGTTCCGGTGGTCGCCGCGCTCGTGCTCATCTGGTGGGCGGTGCGCGAGCCCGAGCCCGCCGAGGCCGGGCCCGAAGACGACTCCGGAGGCTCGGACCGCGAGCCACCGACCCGCCCGCGACGCCCCGGCCCTCCCCGGCGCGGCCCGCACGGCGCGCCCCCGCCGGCTGCCCCTCGACGCGTTCGCACGGTGTCCGGGCGGCGCCTACGGCGTACCGCCCGCTGAGGCTGTAGCGTCCCGCCGCATGAACGCTTTTCACGTACTGGGGGGGCTGCTGGCCGTGTGGGCTCTCGTCGTCTCCTTCCTCGGCATCACGCGCGAGGACTTCCCCGGCGGGATGGAGAAGGTCGTGGCCGCGATCTCGGTGATCCTCGTGATCGGGACCATCAGCTCGGCGATCATCACCTCCGCGTCCGAGGAGCACGAGGATCTCCAGGAGCCGGGCGAAGAGGCGGCCCTCGTGCTGCCCCGCTGAGCGCCGTGGCGCTCGACGACGGCATCGCGGTCCACTACACCGCCCTGGAACGGGGCACCCCCGTGTACGGGTCCGACGAGGTCGAGGTCGGCAGGGTGCGCGAGGTGCTCGACAACGTCCGCGAGCACATCTTCGACGGCCTGGTGATCGAGACGGCCGCCGGCGACCTGCGCTTCGTCGACGCGCCGGAGGTGGCCCGCACCGCCGAGCGCGGGGTGACCCTGACGATCACCTCCGAGGCGGCGGCCGCTCTGCCGCCGCCCGAGGAGGGCCCGTCGGTGTTCCGGCCGCGCGGCGGCGGGAGGATCGCGCGCCTCTTCGGCGGCGGCTGGCGGAAGGAGTGAGGCTTCCCCTAGGTCTCCGTCTCGACGCTGTCGAGCGCCGTCCGGCAGGCCTTGTCCATCTCCTCGCGACGCTTCTCGTTCGACTGGCAGTTGATCGTGTACTCCACGTCTCCGTCGAAGATCACCAGGAGGCGGCTCCGCTCGCCGGGCCGGCCCTCGGACCGTCGAACTCGTACTGCAGAGCGGGCAGCCCGCCCACCTTCGTGGGCTGGCCGTCGGCCGACCTTCGTGAGCGCCTGCTCGAGGAGCCGGTCCGACCTCCGGCTTGACCGCATCCAGATCGCCCTCGTCGATCTCCCGCTTGAGGTCGAAGCGCTGGACGATGATGGCGTTGCCGCTTGTCGAAGCCCACCCCGGCGGTCACCTTGGCCTTGGCGCCGACCGTCTCGCCCAACTCGACGTCGCTCGACTTCTTCATCTCCTCGGGGTAGTCGAACGTGATGTCGATGCCCTTGGCCTCGAAGGCCTTGGTGCCCTCAGCCTGCCCGTCGTCGTCCGAGGAGCCACACCCGCCGGCCGCCAGGGCGACCGTCAGGCAGAGGACGGCCGCCAGCCGCGGGAGGGACATGGCGGGCATCTTAGGTGTGGATCGGTCACCCGCGATCCGGGGTACGTAAGAATCCGGGAGATTCCGAGCGCGACCGAGGAGACCGAGATGGCTGAGGAGCAGAGCGAGAAGGACGGCGGTGGGGCGTAGCCACGGCGGGCAAGGACTCGCTGAGCGTGACCGACAACCGGACCGGCGACACCTACGAGGTGGAGATCACCGACGGCACCGTGAAGGCGATGGACTTCCGCCAGATGAAGGTCTCGGAGGACGACTTCGGGCTCATGACCTTCGATCCGGCCTACACGAACACCGCCCACTGCCGCTCGGACATCTGCTTCATCGACGGCGCCGAGGGCATCCTCGAGTACCGCGGGTACCCGATCGAGCAGCTCTGCGAGAAGTCCTCCTACCTCGAGGTGGCCTACCTGCTGGTCGAGGGCAAGCTGCCGACGAAGGACGAGCTCGAGACGTGGGTCCACGAGGTCACGATCCACACCTACGTCCACGAGAACATCAAGAAGGCGGTCGAGGGCTTCCGCTACGACGCCCACCCGATGGGGATGCTGCTCTCCACCGTCGGCGCGCTGTCCACCTACTACCCGGGCGCCAAGGACCTCGGCGACGAGGAGGAGCGCCACATGGCGGCGATCAGGCTGATCGCGAAGATGCCGACGCTGGCCGCGTTCGCCTACCGCCACGGCCGCGGGCTCCCCTACGTCTACCCGGACAACGACCTCTCCTACCCGGGCAACTTCCTCTCGATGCTCTACAAGATGACCGAGGTGAGGTACGAGCCCGACCCGCGGCTCGAGCGTGCCCTCGACGTGCTCTGGATCCTGCACGCCGACCACGAGCAGAACTGCTCGACGGCCGCGGTGCGCAACGTGGGCTCCTCCGAGGTCGATCCCTACTCGGCCGTCGCCGCGGGCGTCGCCGCCCTCTACGGGCCCCTGCACGGCGGGGCGAACGAGTCGGCGCTGCGGATGCTCGAGCGGATCGGCTCCGTGGACAACATCGACGACTTCCTCAAGGGCGTGAAGAAGGGCGACGAGCGGCTGATGGGCTTCGGCCACCGCGTCTACAAGAACTACGACCCGCGGGCGCGGATCATCAAGAAGCACGTGGACGAGGTGCTCGAGGCCACGGGCGGGATGGACAACCCCAAGCTCGAGGTGGCCTCGGAGCTCGAGAAGCGCGCCCTCGACGACGAGTACTTCACCGAGCGCAAGCTCTACCCCAACGTGGACTTCTACTCGGGGCTGATCTACGAGGCGCTGGAGATCCCCAGCGCGATGTTCACGGTGATGTTCGCAATCCCGCGCACGTCGGGATGGGTCGCCCAGTGGCTGGAGATGGTCCTGGACGACGACACGAAGATCGCCCGCCCGCGGCAGATCTACGCGGGCGAGCGCGAGCTCGACTACACCCCGATCGAGGACCGCTAGGCCCTCGACCGGGGTGCGGCGCTACGCGGGCTGCTGCGAGGCGCCCCGCGGCGCCGAGGCCAGCCGGCCCGCCACCACCGCGCCGATGCCGCCCGCGAGGCCCGCGCCGAGGGCCGCCAGGGCCCACCCGGTGCCGGCCAGGTCCAGCCCGAGGGCGTGGTCGAGCGACCACTGGCCCGCGCCGGCGCCCGGCGAGGGCCACCGCGGCGACGGCGTAGGTCGCGTTGAGCTCCCAGCCTCCGTCGGAGTTCCACGGGCCCTTGCTCGCGTGCACGGTGATCACGGCCGCGACCATCGTGGCCACGATCAGCGTCGCCGCGAAGGGCACGAACAGCCCGAGGGCCAGGAGCGCGCCTCCCACGAGCTCGTTCACGCCCGCCGCCCGGGCGTGGAGACGCCCCGGCCGGAGGCCCAGCGAGTCGAAGAACCCGGCCGTGCCCTCGAGGCCGTGTCCTCCGAAGGCGCCGAAGAGCTTCTGAGCGCCGTGGCCGACGAAGAAGAGACCTACCACTGCGTGAAGTAAGAAGAGACCGAAATCCACCTTGCCCTGCCTTTCGTAGGTTACTTACGAAAAGTTAGCAGGTGGTTGTCGTTGCAACTACCGTGATTGCCATAGGGTCAGCGGCGTGGAGGGTTCGGCGTTGACCGAGGTGGCGCTGCCGATAGCGGTCGCCCTGATCATGGGCACGCTCGGGCTGTCGCTGCAGCCGTCCGACTTCAAGCGCGTGTTCCTGGTGCCGCGCGGCGTCGCCATCGGCTTGACGAACCTCTTGCTGGTGTCGCCGCTGCTGGCCTTTCTCGTGGCCACGGTCTTCGACCTGCCCCCGGAGCTGGCCGTGGGCCTCGTGCTCCTCGGCGCCTCGCCGGGCGGGACGATGGCCAACCTCCTCACCCACCTGGCCCGGGGTGACGTGGCGCTGTCGGTGAGCATGTCGGCGATCAGCAGCGTGGCGGCGCTGGTCACCATCCCCCTGTTCCTCGGGCTGGCCATCGACCACTTCGACGCCTCGGTCGCCGACGACGTGAGCATGGGCGGCGTGGTGGCGCGGGTGTTCTTCATCACCCTCGTCCCCCTGGCCGTCGGGATGTCGTTGCGCGCGCGCTACCCCGAGCGGGTCGAGGCCTGGTACGACCGGGCGCGCAAGGCCGCGCTCGTGGCCTTCGTGCTGGTGGTCGTCGCCGCGGTCGCCGACGAGTGGGAGACGGTGACCGAGAACTTCACCGACGTGGCGGGGGCGGCGCTGGCGCTCAACGTGGCGGCGATGACCGTGTCCTACACGGTGGCCAGGGTCGCGCGGCTCGACGACCGCCAGTCCACGGCCATCGCCATGGAGCTGGGGGTGCACAACAGCACCGTGGCCATCACGGTCGCGGCCGGGATCGCCACCTCGATCGCGATCCCCGCGGCGGTCTACAGCCTGTTCATGTTCATCACGGCCGGGCTGTTCGCGCGCCTCATGCACCGGCGCAACACCGCGTCGGCCGCCCCGGTCGCCGTCCCCGCCTCCGGCTAGGGCACTGCGGTCGGAGACGACTGGAGTACCAGACCACCTCCAGGCCTCGCTCCTCCCACAGGCGCGTGCCCGCGTAGGTCAGGCCGGCCTTCTCCATCACGCGGCGCGAGCCCAGGTTGTCCGGGTGGGCTATCGAGATCACCTCTGGCCGCTCGAGCTCCTCGCGCGCGAAGCGCACCACCTCGCGGGCGGCCTCGGTGGCGTAGCCGCGGCCCCAGAACCGCCGGGCGAACAGCCACCCGGCCTCGGTGTTGTCGGGGTCGAGCGTCCAGTCGGGGTGGCGCTTGATCCCGGTGCGGCCGGCGACGGCCCCCGTGGCCTTCTCCTCCACCACCCAGTGCCCGAACCCCCAGCGCGCCCAGTGCTCGAGCAGCCCCTGGACGTCGTAGGCCGCCTCGGCGTGGGTGAGCGCGCGCGGGGGCAGCATGAACCGCATCACCGCGGGGTCGGCGCAGATGCGCGCGTAGGCGTTCACGTCGGCGTCGCGCCACTCGCGCAGCACGAGCCGCTCGGTCTCGATCACCGGCACGCGCGGCATCGCGTCAGATGCGGAAGACCGGCAACAGCCGCTTCTCGTGCTCGGAGTCGATCCGGGCGACCACCTCCACGTGGTCCTCCAGGCCCGAGCCGCGCAGCTTGGTGGCCAGGAGCTCGTCCACCTGGAAGATCCCGGCCGAGTTGTTCAGGGCGATCTCGATCGTCACGGCCCGCTCCTCGCCCGCACTTATCTCCACGCCGTCGATGGCGGCAGCCGAGAGCGAGTGGATGTTCGGACGGCGGTTCGAGAAGGGGACCCGCGAGCGGCCCTGGGCGAGGTCGAGGGCGTCGGCCACGCGCACGATGCCGGCCTCGACGGTGATCGGCTCGCCGCGCCGCCGGTGGCCGATCACGGCGTGCAGCGCCTCGGCGACCACCACCGTGCGCTCGGGCTCGTCGTAGATCCCCTCGAGCAGCGCCGGCAGGCGCTCGGCGCCGAGGAAGAGGCTGTAGGCCTCGTGGTCGGTCCGGTGCATCGACATCCCGGTGTCGTGGAGCAGGCAGGCGGCGGCGATCACCACCTCGGCGTCGTGGTCGCTCATGAGGTGCTCGCTGACCATCGCCGGCGACACGCCGCGCTTGACCAGGAGGCGAAAGAGGCGCAGGGCGATGTTCAGCACGATCTGCACGTGCACCCAGGAGTGGTCGGACATGCCCAGGCGGTTGGCGAACACGTGCTGCATGTGCCACCAGCCGCGCAGGCGATCGTCGGCGTTGGCGGCGGCGAGCAGCGCCTCGAGGCGGCGGTTGCCCCGCGTGGGCGCCCGCAGCGCCACGCCCTCGATCGCGTCCCGCGGCCTGATCGGGTGCTCGGGTGGAGGTGGGGAGGCTGCCTCCATCGGGATGGCAACATAGCCGCATGGAGGAGGAGTCGAAGCGCCGGCGCCGCGGGCCGCTGTCGCTGCGCGCGAGCTGGAAGCCGTTCGGAATCGGCGAGCAGCGGCCGAACAACTTCGGCGAGATCACGCGGGCCCTGTGGGAGAACCGCGACCAGCCGGGCTACACGTGGCGGATCCTGAAGGACGGCGTGTGCGACGGCTGCGCCCTCGGCACGAAGGGCATGCGCGACTGGACGCTCGACGGCGTGCACCTGTGCAACGTGCGGCTGCGGCTGCTGCGGCTGAACACGGCCGGCGCCTTCGACCCCGCCGAGCTGGCCGACGTCTCGGCGCTGCGCGACCGCTCGGGAGCGCAGCTGCGCGAGATGGGCCGCCTGCCGCGCCCGATGATCCGCCGCCGCGGCGACCGCGGCTTCTCCCCGATCTCCTGGGAGGAGGCGCTCGAGCTCACGGCCGAGCGCCTGCGCAGCGCGGGCCCCGATCGCCAGGGCTTCTATCTCACCAGCCGCGGCACCGCGAACGAGACCTACTACGCGGCGCAGAAGGCCGCTCGCGCGATCGGCACCAACGCCATCGACAACGCGGCGCGGGTCTGCCACTCCCCCAGCACGTTCGGGCTCAAGGAGGCCCTGGGCGTGGGCGCCACCACCTGCTCCTACACCGACTGGATGAAGAGCGACCTGATCGTCTTCATCGGCTCCAACGTGGCCAACAACCAGCCGGTGGCCACCAAGTACCTCCACCACGCCAAGCGGGAGGGTGCCCGGGTCGCCGTGGTCAACCCCTACCGCGAGCCGGGGATGGAGCGCTACTGGATTCCCTCGATCCCCGAGAGCGCCGTGTTCGGCACGAAGATCGCCGACCGCTTCTTCGAGATCAGCGTGGGCGGCGACGTGGCCTTCCTCACCGGCACGCTGCGCCACATGCGCGACAACGGGTGGATCGACCGCGACTTCGTGGACGGCCACACCAGCGGGTTCGAGGCCCTGTCCGAGCGGGCTGGACACGCGCAGCTGGGAGGAGCTGGAGGCCGGCGCGGGCTGCTCGCGCGACGAGATGCTCGCCTTCGCCCGCATGGTCGGCGAGGCCGAGCGCGGCGTGCTGGTGTGGTCGATGGGGGTGACCCAGCACGAGGAGGGCGAGGACAACGTGCGCGCGATCGTGAACCTCGGGCTGGCGCGCGGCTGGGTCGGCCGGGAGGGCTGCGGGCTGATGCCGATCCGGGGGCACTCGGGCGTGCAGGGCGGCGCGGAGATGGGGTGCTACTCGACCGCGCTGCCGGGCGGAGCCGCGGTGAACGCCGACAACGCCGCACGGCTGGGCGAGCAGTGGGGCTTCGAGGTGCCCGACTCGGCCGGGGCCGACCGCGCCGGAGATGGTCGACGCCGCCCACCGGGGCGACCTCGACGTGCTGGTCTCGGTGGGCGGCAACCTGCTGGAGATCCTCCCCGACCCCGCCTACGTGGAGGAGGCCCTGGAGCGGGTCGGGCTGCGCGTGCACTACGACATCGTGCTCTCGACCCCCATGCTGCGTGGACCCCTCCGACACCGTGCTGCTGCTGCCGGCCACCACCCGCTACGAGGTGCCGGGCGGGGTGACCGAGACCTCCACCGAGCGCCGGGTGATCCTCTCCCCCGAGATCCCCGGCCCGCGCGTGGACGAGGCCCGGCCCGAGTGGGAGGTGCTGCTCGACCTGGCCCGCCGCGTGCGGCCGGAGCGCGCGCGCTCACCTCACGTACGACGGCACCGCGGCGATCCGCCGCGAGATCGGGCGCGTGGTGGAGCTCTACGCGGGCATCGAGAAGCCTGAGCGAGGGCGGCGACAGCTTCCAGTACGGCGGCCCCCACCTCTGTGCGGGATGGGAGTTCGGAACCGACGACGGTCGTGCCCACTTCGCCGCGGTCGTCCCGCCGCCGCCCGTGGAGCCCGACGGGCTGTTCAACGTCGCCACCCGCCGCGGCAAGCAGTTCAACAGCATGGTGCAGGAGGAGAGCGACGCGATCACGGGAGCCGCCCGCCTGGCCGTGTTCGTGAGCCCCGCGGACGCGCGCCGGCTCGGCATCTCGGCGGGAGACGAGGTCCGCGTGCGCTCCGGCCACGGCGAGCTGCGCGGACAGGCCAAGCTCGCCCCGATCGCCCCCGGCAACCTGCAGGTGCACTGGCCCGAGGGCAACGTGCTGCTGGGGCGCGGCGCGCGCTCGCCCGAGGCGGGCATCCCCGACTACAACACGCGCGCCTCGATCGAGCGGGTGCCCGCGTGACCGTGCGCGTCCGCGGCATGTACGCGGAGGTCGAGCACGACGGCGTGAGGGACGAGGTCGCGGTCGAGGAGCCGCTGGAGATCCGGGTCGACGGGCGGCCCCTGGTCGTGACCATGCGCACCCCCGGGCACGACCAGGAGCTGGCGGTCGGCTTCCTGCGCGGCGAGGGGCTGATCGACCGCGCGCCCACCGGCGTCGGACCGCCCGCCGACCTCGCGGCCAACGTGATCGAGGTGACCGGCCCGCTGCTGCGCGACCCGGGCGAGCGGCGCTTCTACACCAGCTCGTCGTGCGGGGTCTGCGGCAAGGGCGCGCTCGAGGAGGTGGCCGTGCACTCGGAGCCGATCCCCGCCGGGCCCGTGGTCTCGCGCGAGCTGCTGGCCCTGCTGCCCGACCGCCTGGGCCAGCCGACGTTCGACCGCACGGGCGGCCTGCACGCCACCGGCCTGTTCACGGCGGGCGGCGAGCCCGTGGTGAGCCGCGAGGACGTGGGGCGCCACAACGCGATGGACAAGGTGGTGGGCAACCGCCTCCTCGCGGGCGACCTGCCGCTCACCGATCGCCTGCTGTGCGTGAGCGGGCGCCTGTCCTTCGAGCTGGTCCAGAAGGCGGCGGTGGCCGGCGCGCCGATCCTGGTCGGCGTGGGAGCGCCGAGCTCGCTGGCGATCTCGCTGGCCGCGGACCGCGGCCTCACCCTGTGCGGCTTCGCGCGCGCGGGCCGGTTGAACGTCTACACCGGCGCCGAGCGGGTGGCGCCCGGCGGGTAGCCTCTGGACATGAGCCGAGACGCGCTCGTCGACGGTCACGGCCGCACCATCGGCGACCTGCGCGTGTCGGTCACCGACCGCTGCAACTTCCGCTGCCAGTACTGCATGCCCGCCGAGGGCCTCCCGTGGCTGGAGCGCGACGGAGATCCTGCGCTTCGAGGAGATCGAGCGCCTGGTCGCACTGCTCGCCGAGATGGGCGTCTCCGACGTCCGGCTGACGGGCGGCGAGCCGCTCGTGCGCCGCGACTTCGTGGTGCTGGCCGGGATGCTCGCCCGCGTGCCGGGTCTCGCCGACCTCTCCCTCACCACCAACGGCTACCTGCTCGAGCGCGACGCGGCGGCCCTGGCGGATGCCGGCATCACGCGGGTCAACGTGTCGATCGACTCGCTGCAGCGCGACCGCTTCTTCGCCATGACGCGCCGCGACTCGCTGCCCCAGGTGCTTCGCGGGCTCGCCGCGGTGGCCGCACAGCCCCGGCTGCGCCCCGTGAAGGTCAACGCGGTCGCCATCCGCGGCTTCACGGAGTCGGAGGCGCTGCCCTTCGCGGAGTTCGCCCGGGAGCACGACTTCCAGGTGCGCTTCATCGAGTTCATGCCGCTCGACGGCGACCGCGGCTGGAGCGAGGACCAGGTGCTGACCGGCGAGGAGCTGCGCCGGATCATCGACGCGGCGTACCCGCTGGAGGAGCTGCCACGCGAGGCGTCGGCCACCGCGCGGCGCTTCGCGCTTCGCCGATGGGGCAGGGCGAGATCGGCTTCATCAACCCCGTCTCCGAGCCGTTCTGCTCGGACTGCAACCGCATCCGCCTGACCGCCGACGGCAAGCTGCGCACCTGCCTGTTCTCGCTGCACGAGACCGACCTGCGGGCGCCGCTGCGCGCGGGCGCCACCGACGACGACCTGGAGGAGATCGTGCGCGACGCCGTGTGGCGCAAGGAGCTCAAGCACCGGGTGGGCGAGAAGGGCTTCCGCCAGCCCGCGCGCAGCATGAGCGCGATCGGCGGCTGAGCGCCTAGCCGCCTGGAGCCAGCTGCGACAACGTCGGGGCTCCGTTGGCCGGCGAGAAGTCGAGGCGCACCGAGTCGCCGGCGCCCAGCTCTCCCGCGCGCGCGACGCTCAGGTACGCCCCCGGCCGGCCGGCCCGGGCGAAGCGCCGCTCGAACCCCCGCTCGCCCGCCTTCGCGGCCAGCTTCCAGCACGGCAGCCGCGGCTCGGTGACCTCGAGCAGGGTCGAGCCCACCTCCCACCGCTCGCCCACCCGAGCCCCGCTCACGTCCACGCCCCGCAGGGTCAGGTTCTCGCCGAAGAAGCCGGGCCCGAGCTCGCGGCCGAGCTCGGCCTCCCACCACTCCACGTCCTCGATCGCGTAGGCGTACACGGCCTTCTGGTTGCCCCCGTGGACGCGCTTGTCCGCCTGCACGTCACCCTCCAGGCCCAGGTCGCCGACGGCCACCCGGCCCGGCACGGGCAGCTTCCAGATGCCGGTGGGGACCTCGCGCCCGCGGCGCGGCAGGGTGCGCACCTCGGCGACGTTCACGGAGAGGACCTCGGCCACACCGATCAGATTACGCTGGGCCGATGGCGGGATACCGCATCACCGTCCGCGCCGAGGGGAAGGTCGCGCGCGAGCGCGCCGACGACCTCGAGGGCGCCCTCGCCACGCTCGAGCGCCGCGGGCGCGAGCTGCAGTCCGGCGCCCCCGAGCGGCCCCGCGGCGGAAGGCTCATCCGCCGCTTCGAGCCCGTGCAGCAGGTGGCCGGCCGGATCGAGCTGAGCGGCCCGGCGAAGCTGCGCGCGGGGATCGACGTCCGCGGCGACGGCTCGGCCGAGGCCTTCACCGGCCGGGTGCGGCGCACGCTCGTGCGCCAGCGCGACGGCGAGTCGCCCTACGACGCCCTCCGGCGGGAGCTGGCCGCGTGAGCGCGCCGACCGGCCGGTGGAGGGTCGCGTTGCCGCGGGGCGCAGAGCCGCCCTTTCGCGTGTTCGTGAACGGGGTGCCCCAGGAGGAGGGACGCGACTACCAGGTCGACGGCTCGGAGCTGCTCTTCGACCGGCCGCTCGAGAAGGAGCGGCTGGGCTTCTGGCGCTGGACGGCGATGTTCTTCGCGCTCTTCGGCACCTACGGCAAGAACGACTCGGTCGACGTGCAGTACCAGCTCGGCGGGAGGACGACGGTCGCGACCGGCCTGGAGATCGCTCCTCCGCGCCCAGAGCCCGTTCCGTAGGCTTTCCGTCATGCGCATCGACGAGATCCTGGCCGAGCGGCGGCCCGTCTTCTCCTTCGAGTTCTTCCCGCCGAAGACCGACGAGGGGCAGGCCAACCTGCAGGCCACGCTCGACACGCTGCGTCACGACAAGCCCGACTTCGTGTCGGTCACCTACGGCGCGCTGGGCAGCACGCGCGACCGCACGGTCGAGATCGTGAAGTGGATCAAGCAGGACCTGGGCATCGAGACGATGGCCCACTTCACGTGCGTCGGGGCCACCCGGGAGGAGCTGCGCGACACGCTGTCGGAGATCGAGGCGGCGGGCGTGGAGAACGTGCTGGCGCTGCGCGGCGACGCTCCCGAGGGCGAGGAGGTCTGGACGCAGACCGAGGGCGGCCTGCGGTTCTCGACCGAGCTGATCGCCCTGCTCGAGGAGGACTTCGACTTCGCGGTCGGCGCCGCGGCGTTCCCGGAGGTGCATCCCGAGGCGCGGAGCGCCGAGGCCGACATCGGCTTCCTCAAGGAGAAGCAGGACGCCGGGGCGCGCTTTCTGATCACCCAGCTCTTCTTCGACAACGAGTTCTACTTCGACTTCGTGGCGCGCGCCCGCGACGCGGGCGTGACCGTGCCGATCATCCCGGGGATCATGCCGGTGACCAGCGTGCGCAACATCAAGCGCATCACCGAGCTGTGCAAGTCACGAGATCCCCGAGCTCTTCGAGCGCGAGCTCGAGCGGCGCGAGGACGACGGCGACGCGGTGCAGGACCTGGGCGTGGCCTACGCGACGCTGCAGTGCGTGGACCTGCTGGCGCGCGGCGCGCCGGGCATCCACTTCTACACGCTCAACCGCTCGCCGGCCACGCGGGCGATCCTCGCCGCACTGCGCGCCGCGCAGCCCTGGACGCGGGCGCCGCAGCCGGTCTAGCGCCCGCCTCGCGGTGGCGCACCACGTCGGCGGCCTCGGCCTCCACCGCCGCGGCGATCCGCCGCGACAGCTCCGCGAAGGGCTCGACCACGGGGGTGCCCCGCTCCAGGCGCCACGTGCCCTCGACCCGCCCGTCGACCAGCAGGGTGGGACGCAGCACGCCGCCGCCGGGCAGCACCGAGCGCGCGTGCTCGCCGCGCACCGTGAGCGCACGGTCGCGGTGGCCGAGGAGCACGCCGTCGAAGGCCGGTAGGAGGCGGGTGACCGGCTCGTCGCCCTCCGGGCGAGGCCCGCGCGGCACCCAGGCGCGCCGATCGAGCACGGTGACCTCCTCCAGCTGCGCGGCGATCGCCGCGTAGGCCCGGCGCGCGTCACGCCGCCCGAGGCCCGACCAGGCCGCGAGGTCCTCGGGGCCCGCGGGCGGGTGCGCGGCCGCGTGCCGGCGAGCCAGCTCCGCCAGCGCGGCGTCGCGGTCGGGCCGCCAGGCGGCGGGGCCGAGCCAGTCGTCGACCAGCGCGTAGAGCGGCTCGTCGCCGCGCGCTCCCGCCTCGCAGACATGGCCCTCGAGCGCGGCGGCGGCCACGAGGTGGACCGGCGCCTGCGGGTCGTCGGCCAGCCGGACGCCCGCGCGGCGCACCGCGGCGGCCGTCTCGTGGCGGGTGAGCGGCCCGTCGCCGAGCGCCCGGCGCACGGCCGCGACCGCCTCGGGCGTCCTCGCGCCCATCGACGCCCGGCGCTTTCGCCCGCGAGCGAGGCCGACCGGCCCCAGGAGCTCCACGAGCCAGCGCGCATCCTGCGCCGCCACCAGGTGCAGGGTCCCCCGCATGCACCACACCCGCGCCGACCCAGCCGCTCCCGCACCGGCGCGTCGCGAACCTGGCCGGCGGTGGATCCGGCGCACCGGGC
>CAVSWF010000006.1:0-428701 GCA_963731645.1 uncultured Thermoleophilaceae bacterium
GCCGGCGGCCTCCGACCCGGACGGCTCGGGCAACGGGGACGCGCCGGCCACCACCGGCGAGGAGTGGCGAGGCCACCGGCGACGCCGAGCCGGTCGAGGTCACCTTCCCCGAGATGGGCGACTCCGTGGCCGAGGGCACCATCCTCGAGTGGCGGGTCGCGGCCGGCGACACGGTGAAGGTGGACGAGCCGCTCGTGGAGGTCTCGACCGACAAGGTGGACGCCGAGGTGCCGTCCCCGGTGGCCGGCACGATCGCCGAGCTCCTGGTCGAGGCCGACGAGACCGTCGCGGTGGGCACCGTGCTCTGCCGCATCGCCGCGGGCGACGCGCCCGCCGGAACGACCGTGAGCCCGAGCGCCGAACCGACGGCGGAGCGCCCGGGCGCCGACGCGACCGGCACCTCCCAGGCGGGCACGCGCAGGCCGACCGAGTCGGCCGAGCACCGCAGCCCTGCCGGGATGGCGCCACCCCCGTCGCGGCGCGGATGGCCGCCAGCCACGGCGTCGACCTGGCCGGCGTCCCCGGCAGCGGGCCCCGCGGCCGCGTGACGAAGGGCGATGTGGAGGCCGCCGTCGCCGGCAACGGGGCCCGGGCAAGGCGCCCGACGCAGCCGGCGGCGGGCACCGGCGAGTCGGTCATCCGCGGGCCGGCGGCCACGCTCGTGCGCTTCATGGAGGAGAGCCGCTCGATCCCCACGGCCACCAGCTTCCGCACGCTCTCCGTCGACGTGCTCGACGCCCGCCGCAGGCAGCTCAAGGCGGCGGGCCGCAAGCTCTCGTTCACCCACCTGATCGCCTGGGCGATCGTGCAGGCCGGCGAAGGACATGCCGGTCATGGCCCACTCCTACGCCGAGGTCGACGGCAAGCCCAATCGGGTGACCCCCGGCGCCGTGAGCCTCGGCCTCGCCGTGGACGTGGAGCGCAAGGACGGCACCCGCGCGCTCGTGGTGCCCGTGATCCGCGACGCGGGCACGCCTGGGCTTCGGCGAGTTCGTGGCCGCCTACGACGAGGCTGGTGGCCGGCGCCCGCGACAACACCCTCCCGCCCGACGCCTACTCAGGGCGCCCAGATCACGCTCACCAACCCGGGCGGCATCGGCACCGTGGCGTCGGTGCCGCGGCTGATGCCCGGGCAGGGCACGATCGTGGCCACCGGCGCGATCGGCTATCCGCCGGGCCTGGCCCAGGCCGACCCGGCACGCCTGACGGAGCTCGGCGTGGCGAAGGTCATGACGATGACCTCCACCTACGACCACCGCGTCATCCAGGGCGCGGAGTCCGGGCGCCTTCCTCAAGCGCGTCGACGAGCTGCTCCAGGGCGCCGACGGCTTCTACGAGGAGCGTCTTGCGGCGCTCGGACGTGGCCGGAGCGGCGGGCGGCGAGACCCCGGACGACGCCGCCATCACGGCCACCGAGCCGGCCCCGGCACGCCGCGGAGCCCGCGGCCGCGGCGATCCCCGACGAGGCGCTGCTCCAGGCGGTGCAGGCCGCGACCTCGGTGGTCAAGGCCCACCGCATGCACGGGCACCTGGCGGCGCGAGCTCGATCCGCTCGGCGGCCGCGCCGCGCGGCGACCCCGCGCTCGACCCGGAAGTCCGTGAACCTCACGCCCGAGCTGATGGAGCGGATCCCGGCCTCGGTGCTGCGGGTGGCGGTGCCGGGCGACACCTTCGCCGAGGCGCTCCCCCACCTGGCCGACACCTACACGGGCACGATCGCCTACGAGATCGAGCACATCGCCGGCCACAACCGCCGCATCTGGCTGCGCCAGACGATCGAGTCCGGCGAGTACCGCAAGCCGCTCGACCCGAGGAGAAGCGCCGCCGGCTGCTCGACGAGGCTGTCGGAGGTCGAGGCCCTCGAGAGCTACCTGCACAAGGCGTTCCTCGGAAAGAAGCAGTTCTCGATCGAGGGCCTCGACGTGCTCGTGCCGATGCTCGACGAGACGATCGAGCTCTCCGCGCAGAGCGGCGCGCGCGAGGTGGTCCTCGGCATGGCCCACCGCGGCCGGCTGAACGTGCTCGCCCACACGGTCGGCCGCCCCTACCAGTCGATCCTGGTGGAGTTCGAGGGCGAGCAGACGCTCTCGGCGGACACCGCCGCGCCCGAGGGCGGCACGGGCGACGTGAAGTACCACTACGGCGCCTCGGGCACCTACACCGACCCGCGCGGGCAAGGGCGTGACCGTGACGCTCTCGCCCAACCCGAGCCACCTGGAGTACGTGAACCCGGTGATCGAGGGTCGCGCGCGCGCCGACCAGACCTAGCCGCACAGGGCCGGGAGATCAGCCACGACCCGAGCCTCGTGGTGCCCGTCCTGATCCACGGCGACGCCGCCTTCCCCGGCCAGGGCATCGTGGCGGAGACGCTCAACCTGCAGGCGCTCGCCGGGCTACAGCACCGGCGGCACCGTGCACATCATCGCCAACAACCAGCTCGGCTTCACCACCGATCCGTCCGAGAGCCGCTCCACGCGCTACGCCTCGGACCTCGCCAAGGGCTTCGACATCCCGATCATCCACGTGAACGCGGACGACGTGGAGGCGTGCATCGCCGCGGTCCGGCTCGCGGTGGCCTTCCGCAACGAGTTCGAGCGCGACGCGCTCATCGACCTGATCGGCTACCGCCGCTTCGGCCACAACGAGACCGACGAGCCGGCCTACACCCAGCCCGAGATGTACGAGCGGATCAAGAAGCACCCGCCGGTGCGCAAGGTCTACGCGGACAGGCTGGCCGCGGAGGAGGTGGTCTCTCCGAGGAGGCCGAGCGGCTCGCCGCCGACGCGTACGCGCGCGTGGCGGACGCGCACGCGGAGCTCAAGGAGACGATGGCCGGCCCGCCGACCCACGGGCGAGCACGAGATCGACACGACGATGAGCCGCGAGCCAAAGACCACGCTCCCGGAGGACCTGCTGCGCTCGCTCAACGAGCAGATCGCGCAGGTGCCGGAGGGCTTCACCGTGCACCGCAAGCTCCGGCCCTTCCTCGAGAAGCGCAGGGAGGCGGCCGGCGAGGGCGGACGGTCGACTGGGCGCACGCGGAGGCGCTCGCGCTTCGCGTCGCTGCTCGCGCTCGGCGTGCCCATCCGCCTGACGGGGCAGGACACCGAGCGCGGCACCTTCAGCCAGCGCCACCTCGTGCTCCACGACGCCTCGAACGGCGAGCGCTGGTGCCCGCTGCAGCAACCTCCCGAGCGCGGTGTCGCCGCTCGAGCTGCACAACAGCCCGCTCTCCGAGCAGGCGTGCCTGGGCTTCGAGTACGGCTACAGCGTGCAGGACTCCGACGCGCTCGTGCTCTGGGAGGCGCAGTTCGGCGACTTCGTGAACAGCGCCCAGGTGATCATCGACCAGTTCATCGTCTCCGGCCTGGCCAAGTGGGGGCAGACCTCGCGCCTGACGCTCCTGCTCCCCCACGGCTACGAGGGCTCGGGCCCCGAGCACTCGAGCGGCCGGGTCGAGCGCTTCCTGCAGGCGTGCGCCGAGGGCAACATGCGCGTGGCCAACGTGACCACCCCCGCCCAGTACTTCCACCTGCTGCGCCGCCAGGCGCTCGTCTCGAAGCCGCGGCCGCTCGTGGTGATGACCCCCAAGAGCCTGCTGCGCCTCCCGGCGGCCATGTCCACGCTTCGAGCGAGCTGGCCGACGGCACCTTCCAGCGCGTGATCGACGACCCCGACGCTCGCAGGCTCACGCGAGGAGGTCACCAAGCTCGTGCTGTGCTCGGGCAAGGTCTTCTACGACATCGTCGGCCACGAGGAGCGGGCCAAGGCGGCCGCACATCGCCGTGGCCCGCGTCGAGATGCTCTACCCGTTCCCCGAGAACGAGCTCGGCGAGCTGATGGCGAGCTACCCCAACCTCGAGCGCGTGATCTGGGTTCAGGAGGAGCCGCGCAACATGGGCGCCCGCGCGTTCATGCGCCGGCGCATGGCCGCGATCCTCCCCAAGGCCCTGCACTACTTCTACGTGGGCCGCCAGCTCCGGGCGGCCCCGGGCGAGGGCTATGCCGCCGCCCACCGCAAGGAGCAGGACCGGATCGTGCGCGTGGCGCTCGATCTCGAGGAGGACATCCGCCAGCGCGACGTGTCCTCCGCGCGCACCTGGCTCTAGAGCGCTAGCTGCGAGACGAGCGCTGGCCGCGCGCGAGGTCCTCGGCCACGGCCGCGCCGCCGAGGCGCCGCTGGATCGCGGCCACGGCGGTGGGCGCGGCGCCCGCCGCCGCTACTCCGACCCGCAGCGCTCGCGGCGCGACGACCATCTCGAGCCGGTTCCTCTCGATGCCCTTCGCGAGCGCCTCGGCCACCTGCTCCGGCGAGTTGGTGCCCACGTACGAGGGAAGCTTGGCCCCGCTGTCGTGGAACATCCCCGCGTCGCGGATGAAGCCGGGGAACACGGTCGTGACGCCCACCCCGGTGCCCACGAGGTCCTCGCGCAGCCCGAGCGCCATGCCCCGCAGGCCGAACTTGGTGGCCGAGTACAGGGCGCTGGCGGGGCTCCCCGCCTTGCCGAGGAGCGAGGAGATGAACACGATGTGCCCCGCGCCGCGTTCGACCATCGCCGGCGCCAGAGCGCGGGCGAGGTGCATCGGCGCCCGCAGGTTCACGTCGAGCGCCCGGTCGAGCTCCTCCGGGGCGAAGTCGAGCAGCGGACCGCTGGCGGGAACACCCGCGTTGGCCACGAGCACGTCGACCACGCCCGCCCGCTCGGCCAGCGCCGCGACCTGCTCGCGATCGGCCAGGTCGGCCGGCAGCGCCTCCGCGCGGTCGCCCAGCTCGGCCCCGAGCTGTTCGAGCACCTCGGCCCGGCGGGCGGTGGCCACGATGGTGGCGCCCCGGGCGTGCAGCGCGCGGGCCACCGCGAAGCCGATGCCGCCGGAGGCCCCGGTGAGGAGCACGCGCCGACCTCTGAGCTCGAGGGCCATGGGGCGATTATCCAGGAGAGTCGCGGCCAGGACGGCCCCGGTAGCCTCCCGCCCCCACCGTGAACCGGCTCCTCTTTCCCCCGGCGCTGCTGCTGCGAGCCGCCGACGACCTGCACCAGATCGCCGAGCTGGCCCGCACGCTCACCCGCGACGGCGAGGGCCCGCTCGAGCTGCGAAGGGCGCTCGACGACCTGTCGGCCGTCGGCGACGCCGCCCGGCGGGTGCCCGACATCGAGGAGAAGCTGGCGAGCACCGAGGATGCGATCGTCGATCGCGTCGACGGCCTCGAGCGGCGCCTCGACGGCCTGCTCGTGCTGGCCGAGCGCCTCGAGGCCTCCCTGCCCGGGCATCTCCGAGGTCCTCGACAAGGTCGAGCGGGTGGACGCCCACCTCATGCCCCTCCAGCGCCTCGGCGAGTCGCTCGACACACTGCGCGAGTCCACCGCCGTGCTCGCCGAGACCGTCGAGCCGCTCAAGGGGGCCACGGAGCGGCTCGGGCGGATCGCCGACCGCCTGCCCGGAGCCCGCGCCCGCCAGGTCTGAGCGCAGCGGGCCTCCGCTATGCTCGGCCGTCCCTCAGCGGGCGTAGCTCAGTTGGTTAGAGCGCCGGCCTGTCACGCCGGAGGTCGCCGGTTCGAGTCCGGTCGCTCGCGCTTCGAGGGCTCCGCGACGGTCCCGTCAGCGCCCGTAGCGCGCCGTGATGGTGCCGCTCGCCAGCACGCCTTCGCGCAGCGCGCCGGCGACCTCGTCGGCGTTCGCGCCGTCGTCGATCCCTGACGGGTCACGCAGCGCGTAGACGGACCACACATAGCGGTGCGCGTCGTCGCCCTCCGGTGGGCAAGGCGCGGTCCAGCCGATCTCGCCGGCGCTGTTGCGCCCCTCGTGGCCACCGTTGTCGACGGAGCCGTCGCCGCGCGGACTGAGGCCGTAGCGCGTCACGTGCACGTATGGGCCGCCCGGCGCGTCGGGGTCTGAGACGACGAGCACGAGCTCGCTCGTGCTCGCTGGGACGGTGCCGGCCTCGACGGGCGGCTCGTCGCCGGCGCCGTCGCACGTGTAGCGCTGCTGCAGGCGGGAGCCGTTGATGAACGCCGGGCTCGACACGCGCAGCGCCGCCGGCGCACGGGGCAGGTCGCTCGAGAGCCGCTCGCCGTCGTCGCCACCGCAGCCCGCGGCCAGCGCGGCGGCGGCCACGAGCCAGAGCGCCGGTCGCATGGCATCCAGACTACGCCCGAGAGGAACGCTTAGGACTGCTGGAATGCGGCTTGGGCATCGGCTTCGACCGCTTGGGCGTAGCTGCTTGCTTCGGCCGAGGCGGTGCGGGCCTGTTCCGCGAGAACTTCCAGAGTGCCGGCTATCGCCTTCAAGGAGCGGGCCAGCAGGGGTCTCGTCATTGTCGGCCACCTCCGCCCACCGGGAATATGCGCCGGCGCTGGACAGCCCTGCCTGTTCCAAGGCCGCGGCCACTACGGAGAGGCTGAGCAGATCCTGCGGCGTCGCGTGTTCGAGGACGCCGCTTGCTCGTGCGCGATCGCGGCGAGTTCCTCGTGCCAGCGAGTCCGGCTCGGCGGAGGAGTTCGTCTTTGCTCGGCGTGACCGCGAGATGCTCATCAAGGAAGGTCTTCGGCTCAGCGGCACGACGGCCTTACTCAGGGCTGGAAACATGGCCGCGTGCGCAATCTGTGCCGCAAGACTCCACATGTGGTCCGCGCAGCTTGCGCCCGATGGGAGGCCGTGTGAGTTTCGAGCTGTGCCGGATGGAGCTCAATCAGCCAGGGAGGTCGTGCAGCGGCAGCTCAGCGAGCACGAGGCCAAGCGTCGCGGCTATCAGGAGCAGCTTGACCGAGAGCCTTTTTGGCGCTTCCGGCGTAGGAAGAAGCTCAACCTCGCGGTGACCCGTGCAGAAATCCGCGAAGCCGCGGCGGCGGACCTCCTCACCGAGCGAAGTCAGCTAGTCCGCAACGCCGCGCGATACTCGGCGTGCGATGTCGCAGGAGGACGTCGAGACGATCCGCCGCCTGTACGACGCCTGGCTGGCGGACGACTACGAAGACCGTCTTCGGGACATACGACCCGGAGATACGCCTCAACCCGGACCCCGACGCGTGGTGGGTGGGGCTCGGTGAGGACTACGTCGGCCACGCCGGGGTCCGGCGCTACATGGCGGCCGTCTACGAGGCGTTCGACGAATATCGCCCCGAGATCGAGGACATCCTCGACGTCGGCGAGGGCCGCGTTCTCACGCTCGCGATCGAGCATGGCCGCGGCCGCGCCAGTGGCGCGGAGGTAGAGGCCGCACGCACAGCCCACCTGTGGACGCTGCGAAATGGAAGAGCTGTTCAGATCGATCTCTTCCTCGAGCGCAGCCGTGCCCTCAAAGCCGTCGGGCTGTCCTAGACTGCAACCCATGAGCAACCTCCCCACCCGACGTCAGAAGGAGCAGCGCGCCTACACCCTGGGGCTGGTCGCCGGTGGCGGGGCGCTGGCCACCGTCGTTCTGATGGTCCTGGCCATAGTCGGGGTGGTGGGCTTCGGGCTCGTGCTCCTCGCGGCGATCGTCGCGGCGATCGCCGGCTACCTGTTCCAGCGCACCGTCAGCTGACGGGCTCTCTCCTCCTCGGGCGCGGAAGTGGACGCCGCCCTGCGCTCGCGCATCGTGGCGATCGCGAGCCAGACGAGGAAGGCGACCACGGGAATGATGTAGGCGAGGCTCACCAGCCAGTGCCCGGCGTGGGCGATCAGCATGCGGGCGTCCGCCTCATACGTTCGATTGGAGCAGGAGCAGCAGGGCGAGAATCGTGAAGCCCACCATCACCACGAACATCCAGTACTGGGAGAGCACGGCAAGCCTGGGACGATCGTAGAGCGCCAGCGCCCGGTCGTGGGCGAGCGTGAGCGCGGCCACGTGCCCGAGAATGACGAAGCTCACCTGGGCGAACGACGTGAAGCTGAAGCCGATCACGCTGTAGTCGATCGCCCGGTCGGCCGTCCCGAAGAGGTCGGTGCCGTCGTGGCCGAGCGGGTTCGAGGCCAGGTAGACCATCGCCTGGCCCTGGAAGACGAGCAGCGAGAGATAGTGAGCCGCCGCGTAGGCGAGCGCTATCGGCACGAGGGTGTGGACGAAGGCGCCGGCCAGCTCCTTCGGGCTGCGGTCTCCTCCCACGAGGCTCGCGCCCAGCACCCCCAGCCGGTAGAAGCCGAGGACGAGCCCGATGAAGCCGAGCAGCCCGACGAAGCGCGCGGCCTCGAACGCCCGCTGCGGCGACAGGCCGACGGACTCGAACGCGCTGGCGATGTCGGGGGCGATGCCCGTCCAGAAGGTGCTCTCCGAGACGCCGTCGAAGGACACCGAGCCGATCATCACGGCGAGCAGCGCCACCGTGCCGGGCAGCACCTCGAGCCTCGGGAGCCCGGAGAGCGGGCGGGCGCAGCACGAGGCGATCGCCGCGGCGCTCGACCATCGAGAGCCGTGAGAAGAGGTTGAAGTACACGCCGAACGCCTCCCCGCGATCGCACCACGAGTCGATCCCGAAGAGGGCCATGCCCACGAAGGTGATGGCCGAGTAGACGAGCGTGGCCACCGCCACGTTGTCGGGCAGGTCTCCGCCGGAGATGACGAGCTCGAGCGTCGCGAAGGCGAGGATGCCCGCCGCCGCGGGCCACCGTCCCAGGCGCTCGGGATAGGTGAGGGGCGGCGGAAGGGGACCGCGGGCGGCCCCCTGGGCCACCCACGCCACCGCCCTGCCGATCGCCCGCCACGGGTTGAAGGCCCGGAAGACGTCTCCGAAGAGCAGGCTCGCGGGAACGAGGCCGAGCCAGAACGCCACGTACACGAAGACCGGCGCGAAGTTGGCAGTCGAGGCCTGCACCCCGGCGAGCCCGGCCCAGACCGTGACCCCCAGCAGGAAGATCCCGATCGCCCCGCACGCCACCTCCACCGGCCGGCTGAGGAGAACGGCGGACAGACCGCGGGGAAGAGGGCGGAACCTGGGCTCCTCGAGCTTGGGCTGAGACCAGAGCACCGCGAGCCCGACGAACGAGACCGCGAGCACCGCCAGCGCCGAGACGATGAACAGCTCCTTCGAGATCGGCAGATCGGCGCGGCCGGCTCCGACCCCGTGGGCGAGCTGCAGGAACTGCAAGCTCACGAAGGTTCGACGACCACCTTGGCGATCAGGGCCTCCTTGCCCTCGTGCTCGGCCTCGTGGCTCTCCACCTCGAAGACGCCCTCGAGGTCGGCCTTGACCTCGAAGCGGGCGGGCTTGCCCGGGGCCACCTCCTTCTCGACGTCGTAGCCGTGGAAGTGGATCTCGTCGGGCACGTTCGAGGACACGAGGAAGCGGATCGTGTCGCCGGTCTTCACCCGGATCGTCTGCACGCCGCCGCTGACCTCGTGGTCTCGCAGCACGATCTCCTTGGGGGCGGGCTCGGGCGCCGAACGCGCGGTCGCGGTGGGCTCGGTGTCACCGCCCTTGGCCGGCGCCTCCTGGGCCGCGGAGGTCGACGGGTCGTCGGCCTGCTCGCTCGCCTGGTCGGGCTGGGCGAGGATGATCGCAACGACCGCAAGGATCGCCGCGACCGCCCCGAATGCGACGCGGGTCCGGCCGCTCATGGTCTGCCTCCTCGGTGTCTGGAGATTGCGCTCACCGTCGGGCCGCAGAATAGGAGGCGCGGCGCCACCGGTTCACAGAATGGCCACACGCGCGTAACCGCCATGTGACGAAAGGGGCTGCAAAGAGGCCGATTCTGACCGCATGACGACCGTCCGGCCCGGACAGGCCGAGCTGCACTTCCACGCACTCCCCGGGATCGACGACGGGCCGAGCGAGCTGACCGAGAGCGTGGAGCTCCTCGCTCAGGCCGCGGCAGACGGCACCGGCACGGTGGTGGCCACCCCGCACGTGCGCTCGGACATGGTCACCGACCTGGAGGACCTGGGCGAGCGGGTGGCGGAGGTGCAGGCCGCCGTCGACGCGCTCGGGCTGGGGATCGAGCTGCGCCGAGGGGGCGAGCTTGGACACGACATGGTCGGGCGACTCTCACAGAGCGAGCTGGAGCTCGATCGCCCAGGGGCCGCCCAACGGCAGGTGGCTGTTGGTGGAGGCCCCCTTCGAAGCGCTGGCGGATGACTTCCACGCCGCCACCGACGAGCTGCGCGACCGGGGCTTCGGGGTGCTCGTCGCCCACCCGGAGCGCAGCGCCGACGCCGCGCTCGACGGCGCGCGGGGCCTGCGACACGAGCTCGACCGCGGCTCGCTCGCCCAGGTCAACGCGCAGTCGATCACCGGAGCGCACGGGCCGAGCGCCCGCGACGCGGCCTTCTCGCTGATCGCCGAGGGCCTGGTGAGCGTGGTCAGCTCAGACGCCCACGGCCCGACGCGGCCGCCGCTGCTAGGCCAGGCTCGCGCGGAGCTTGTGGCCGGCGGCATCGATGCCGCCGTCGCCGCCGGGCTCACCGGCAGCGGCCCGCTGCGGCTGCTCGCCCGCGGCATGCGCGGGCGCCTGGCCGTCGTCGCCTAGGTCGCCGCCCACGCCGAGCGACTCGGGGTCGAAGCGGTAGCCCACGCCGAAGTGGGTGTGGATGTACCGCCACTCGGGCGACGCGGTCTCGAGCTTCTGGCGCACCTTGCGGATGAAGACGTCGACCGAGCGATCGCCGTGGGCCATCGTGTAGCCCCAGACCTGCTGGTAGATCTCCTCGCGCTGGAGCACCTTGCCCTCCGCGTGGGCCAGCAGCTGGAGCACCTCGAACTCGCGCCGGGTGAGGTCCGCGCTGCGGCCGCGCGGCGAAGGCCTGGAACTGGTCGGCCCGGATCTCCAGGTCGCCGGCCATGACCGGGCCGTCCTGGGTGCGGCTCGTGGCCTGCTTGCGGCGGCGCACGACGGCGTCCACGCGCGCCAGCACCTCCTCGGGATGACAGGGCTTGGTGACCCAGTCGTCGGCGCCGAGGCGCAGGCCGCGCACGCGCTGGGCCACGGTGGAGCGCCCGGTGCAGACCACGACGCCGAGCCCGGGCATCGCGGCCGTGAGGCGCTCGAGGAAGTCCCAGGCGTTGGGCCCGAGCAGCGCCAGGTCGACCACGAGCGCGTTGACTCGCATGGCCACGAACTCCTCGACCCGCGGGGCGGCCTCCAGGCGGCGGTACTGCCACCCGACGCCTTCGATGCGGTTCACGAGCACGCGCACGAAACCCGAGTCGGAGTCGAGCATCGCGAGCTTCACAGATCCTGGATCGGTGGCAATCATGGCTGGGGACGCGTCGCGAACCAGCCCGAGGATACGTCACGCGCCACCGGAAAGCCCGGCTTTACAGCTTTTTCACAGGCTGGTTACGCGCACATAACGGGCTTTTGGCCCGGTGGTGCGAGCGTTCCGGCGATGGAGGCGGCCACCACCAGCCAGGGCGAGAAGCTGCACGCCGGCGAGCTCGAGGTCCGCCCGGAGGAGTTCCTGGCCCTCGCCGGCGGGCAGCGGCTCGACCTGACCGCGCGTGAGCTCGAGCTGCTGACGGCCCTGCTCAGGCGCGCGGGGCGGATCGTGAGCCGCGAGGAGCTGCACGTCTCCGTCTGGGACGAGCCCTACCGCAAGTCCGACCGCTCGGTGGACGTCTACGTCGGCAAGCTGCGCCAGAAGCTCGAGGACGCGCTCCCCGGCCGGCGCTTCATCCACACCCACTTCGGCTTCGGCTACCGGCTGCAGGCCTGAGGCCCTTTCACACGTCTTTCACATCCCGGCGACAAGTCGGCAACAGACTGTGGCAAGTCGCCTGACAGCCTCGCCGCCACCCGATGAACGAACAAGGAGAACACTCATGAGGAAATGGCTCACGATAGCGATCGCCGGCACGCTCGCGCTCGGCGCCGCCGCGTGCGGTGACGACGACGAAAGCAGGGAGGCGGCGGCGGAGGCGGCGGCGGCGACCTCTCCGGCAGCATCGCCATCGACGGCTCGAGCACCGTCCAGCCCTTCGCCCAGGCGGCGCTCGAGCTCTTCAAGGAGGAGAACCCCGACGTGCGGATCACGGTCGGCGGCGCCGGCACCGGCGACGGCTTCGAGAAGTTCTGCCGCGGCGAGATCGACATCGCGGACGCCTCGCGGGAGATCGAGGAGGACGAGACCGACGCCTGCAAGAAGGAGACGATCGCCCACCGAGGTCCAGGTGGCCAACGACGGCATCACCGTCGTGTCCAACAAGAGTCTGCCGGTCAAGTGCCTGAAGACCGCGCAGCTCAAGGAGGTCTTCGGCCCCAAGGTCGAAGGTCAAGACCTCTCCGAGGTCGATCCCAAGCTCCCCGACACGGAGGTGTCGCTGTTCACCCCGGGCACGGAGTCGGGCACGTTCGACTTCTTCACCGAGCAGATCAACGGCGAGGAGGGCGTGCAGCGCACCGACGGCATCCAGACCTCCGCCGACGACAACGTGCTCGTGACGGGCGTCTCCGGTGAGGAGGACGCCCTCGGCTACTTCGGCTTCTCGTTCTACGACCAGAACCAGGACAAGCTCAACGTGGTGAAGGTCGACGGCGGCAAGGGCTGTGTCGACCCGACCGCGAAGACGATCCAGGACGGCAGCTACAAGCCGCTGTCGCGGCCGCTGTTCATGTACCCGAGCGACAAGGCGCTCAAGAAGCCGGAGGTCAAGGCCTTCATGGACTTCGTGATCGAGAACCAGGACAAGATCGCCAAGGCGGCCAAGATCGTGCCGATGAACGCGGAGCAGGCGACGGAGTCCCAGAGCAAGGCCGGCAGCTAGCCGGCAGGTGCCGAAGCGATGGAAGCCTCCGCCACCACCGCGAGGGCGCCGCGCCGGGCTGAACCGGCAGCGGACCTCGCGGTCGGTGGGGGAGTCGGCGATCAAGGCGCTGCTGTTCCTGGCGGCCGCTGATCTCGGTCCTCACCACCACCGGGATCGTCATCTCGCTGCTCGCGCGAGACGATCGAGTTCTTCGGCGAGGTCGGGGTCGGCGACTTCCTCTTCGGCACGAAGTGGAACCCGCTGTCCGGGGCGAGACCAGCAGTCCTTCGGGGTCGCTGCCGCTGATCTACGACACGCTCTACCTCACGGGCATCGGCCTGCTGGTGGCGATCCCCTTCGGCCTCGGCTCGGCCATCTACCTGTCCGAGTACGCCTCGCCGCGGGTGCGCAAGATCCTCAAGCCCATCCTCGAGGTGCTCTCGGGCGTGCCCGACGATCGTGTTCGGCTACTTCGCGCTGACCTTCGTCACCCCCGCCCTCCTCAAGGACCTCGGCATCGAGGTCGGCACCTTCAACGCGCCTCAGCGCCGGCCTGGTGCTCGGCGTGCTGGTGCTGCCGACCATCGCCACGGTGGCCGACGACGCCCTCTCCGCGGTGCCCGCAGTCGCTGCGCGAGGGCGCCTTCGGCCTCGGCGCCTCGCGCATGCAGGTCTCGCTGCGGGTGGTCTTCCCGGCCGCGCTGTCCGGCGTCGTGGCGGCGCTCGTGCTCGGCGCCTCGCGCGCCATCGGCGAGACGGTGATCATCCTCGTGGCCGGCGGCCAGAAGACCAACCTGACGCTCGACCCGACCGAGGCCATGCAGAACATGGCCGCGTTCATCGCCGCCACCTCGCGCGCCGACATCCCGACCCCGGGCCCGAGTACGGCACGATCTTCGCCGTCGGCACCACGCTGTTCGTGATGACGCTGATCCTCAACGCCATCTCGATCCGCTTCGTGCGCAAGTACCGGCAGGTCTACGAATGAGACGTCGCCGAGGCGACGCCTCACCCGCAAGGCCGTCGAGCGCGCCTCGAGCGGCGAGCAGACCAAGGACCTGATGTTCCGCGCGGCCCTGCTGCTGAGCGTGAGCGTCGGCTTCGTGGTGCTCGGCGGTGCTGCTCGTCGACGTGCTCATCGACGGCAGCTCGCGGCTGTCGCTGCGACTTCATCACCAGCTTCCCGTCGCGGATCTCCCCGGAGAACTCCGGCGTGCAGTCGGCGCTGCTCGGGACGCTCTACCTGATGGTCCTGCGCGCGTTCTTCATCGTGCCGGTCGGGGTGGCCACGGCGGTCTACCTCGAGGAGTACGCCAACCGCGAGCGCTGGTGGAACCGCATGATCGAGGTCAACATCCAGAACCTCGCCGCGGTGCCCTCGGTGGTCTACGGCATCCTCGGCCTGGCCTTCATCGTGCGCGGCCCGCTCGGCCTCGGGCCGGTGCTGCTGGCCGGCGCGCTGACGCTCGGCCTGCTCGTGCTGCCGGTGGTCATCATCGTCGCGCGCGAGGCCATCCGCGCGGTGCCGTCCTCGATCCGCGAGGGCTCGCTGGCGCTCGGCGCCACCCAGTGGCAGACGATCTGGAAGCAGGTGCTGCCCGGCGCCCTGCCCGGGCATCGCGACCGGCGTGATCCTCGCGCTCTCGCGCGCGATCGGCGAGACGGCGCCGCTGCTCGTGATCGGCGCCGGCGCGTTCGCGCGCTTCAACCCCGAGGGCTCACGGACGACCGGTTCACGGCGATGCCGCTGCCGATCTTCGAGTTCATCAGCGACGCCGACGACCGAGTTCGCAGGCGCTGGCGCGGCGGCGATCATCGTGCTGCTCGCCGATGCTCCTCGTGATGAACGCCGGAGCGATCTACCTACGCAATCGCTACGAGCAGAAGTGGTGGTGATCTACAGTGACCGAACGAGTGACCAGGAGCCGGAGCGAGCAGCGCGCCGAGCCAGCCGCTACCACGGCGGGGACGCCCCGGCTGCGACGGCCAGAGCCAGGTACAGGCCCAGAAGCTCGAGGCCACGGGCCAGAAGCTCGTCCGAGCACGCGCGAGGCGATCTTCGACCTCGAGGACGTGCGGCGTGCCTACGGCGGCAAGCCCGCCGTGCGCGAGGTCAACTTCCCGATCTACGAGAACGAGATCACCGCGCTCATCGGCCCCTCGGGCTGCGGCAAGAGCACGCTCATCCGCTGCCTGAACCGCATGAACGACCTGATCCCGGCCGCGGAGGTCACGGGCAAGGTCGAGTACCACGGCCAGGACCTCTACGCCGACGACATCGACCCCGTGCAGGTGCGCAAGCACATCGGGATGGTCTTCCAGAAGCCCAACCCGTTCCCCAAGTCGATCTACGACAACATCGCCTTCGGCCCGCGCGTGCTGGGATGGAAGGGCGACATGGACGAGATCGTCGAGAGGGCGCTGCGCCGCGGCGCGCTGTGGGACGAGGTCAAGGACCGGCTGAAGACCAACGCCTTCGGCATGTCGGGCGGCCAGCAGCAGCGCCTGTGCATCGCCCGCGCGCTGGCCACCGACCCCGACGTGATCCTGATGGACGAGCCGTGCTCGGCCCTCGACCCGATCTCCACCGGGCGCATCGAGGACCTGATGCTCGAGCTGAGGGAGAACTACTCGATCGTGATCGTCACCCACAACATGCAGCAGGCCGCGCGCGTCTCGAACATGACCGCCTTCTTCACCGTCGAGCTGGACGAGGACGAGACACCGCACCGGGCGCGTCGTCGAGTACGACGACACCGAGAAGGTGTTCACCAACCCGAGCGACGAGCGCACCGAGGCGTACGTCACCGGCAAGGTCGGCTAGCGCCCGTGCCCGTCAACCCCGGCAGCCGCCAGCACTTCCAGGAGGAGCTGGCCGAGCTCGAGGAGTCGGCGCTCGGCGGGCTCGACCTGGTGGCGCGGCGCTCGACCGCGCGCTCGAGACCGTCCAGCACCAGGACATCGAGCTGGCGAGCATGGTCATCGCCGACGACGACCGCATCGACGGCCGCTACCTCGAGGTCCACCAGGGCATCCTGTCGCTGCTCGCCCTCCAGGCTCCGGTGGCCACCGACCTGCGCGTGGTCGCCGCGCTGCTGCACCTGATCAAGCACGTCGAGCGCATGGGCGACCAGTGCGTGAACATCGCCAAGCTGGTGCCGCTCGCCGGGCCACGAGCCGCCGTCCGACGACGAGCTGCTGCAGAACATCGGGCGATGGGCGAGCTGGCCAGGTCGCTGGTGGTGCAGTGCAAGCAGGCCTTCGCCCGGCGCGACGTGGGGCTCGCCGAGGACCTGGTGCGCCAGGACGACGAGATCGACCGGCTCAACCGCGCCAGCTTTCGCCGCGCGCTCGACATCGGCGACGACCCCGACCCGCGCGAGTGGGCGATGCACATGATGCTCATGGCGCGCTGCCTCGAGCGGATCGGCGACAACGCCGTCGACATCGGCGAGCAGACCGCCTTCGTGGTCACCGGGCTCTTCCGCGAGTTCGAGGACGCCTCGCACCCCGAGCTGGCGCCCGGCGTCTGAGGCCGATGGCGCTGTTCGCGGAGAAGCCCGCCCAGCGCAGCTTCTTCTCGCTCTGTCCGAGGCCGGCCGGAACGCCGAGCAGGCCACCGAGACGCTCGACCGGCTCATGCGCAACTGGCCCGAGGAGGCCTCGCTGCGGCAGGAGATCAAGGTGCTCGAGGAGGAGGGCGACCGGATGACCCACGACATCCTCTACCTCCTGCACGCCAGCAGCGAGACCCCGCTCGAGCGCGAGGACATCCACGCGCTCGCCACCGCGCTCGACGACGTGGTCGACTACTCGGAGGAGGCGGCCGACGTGCTCGGCCTCTACAAGATCGAGGCGCCGATGGAGCAGGCCGTGGAGCTCACCGGGGTGCTGCGCGATGCGGCCGCCCACATGGCCCTCGCGCTCGACGAGCTGGACACCATGAGCGAGGTCACGCCCCACCTCGTGGAGGTGGACCGCCTGGAGGACGAGGGCGACCGCATCAGCAGGCAGGCGCTGGTGGCGCTCTTCTCGGGGGGCGTGGACCCGATGGTGGTGATCCGCTGGAAGGACCTCTTCGAGCGTCTCGAGCAGGCGATCGACGCCTGCGAGCGGGTCGGCCACGTGCTCGAGGGCATCGTGGTCAAGCGGGCTTGACGTCCTCGGCTGCATCGACATCGGCAGCAACACCACGCGGCTGCTGGTCGCCGATGCGATGCGGGGCTCGCTTCGCCCGTTGATGGCCGACAGGGCCTTCACGCGCATCGGCAGCAGCCTCGACGAGGACGGGATGATCCCGCCGGAGAAGATCGGCCGAGACCGCGAGCGTGGTTCGCGCCCAGGCGCGGGCGGCGCGGGAGCTCGGGGCGAGGGAGGTCGTCGGGGTGGCCACCGCGGCGATCCGCGACGCCGGCAACTGCGGCGGGTTCGCCGCCGCGGTCGAGGCCGAGCTCGGCTCGACGCTGCGCGTGCTCTCGGACGAGGAGGAGGCGCGGCTGTCCTTCGTGGGCGCCACGCGCACGCTCGACGAGGCGCCGCCGGACACGATGGCGGTGGTCGACGTGGGCGGGGGCTCCACCGAGATCGCGGTCGGTCGCCGGGGGGCGAGGTGAGTGGTGGCGCTCGCTGCGGGTGGGCTCGGGCTTGCTGGCCGACCTCCACCTGCGCTCGGACCCGCCCTCGGCGGGCGAGCTCGACGCGGTGCGCGCCCACGTGGCCGAGGCCTTCGAGGGCCTCGACGCGCCCCGCGCCCGGAGCGCCGTGGCGGTGGGCGGCACCGCGACCTCGCTGCGCCGGCTGCTGGGCGTCGGAGCTGGAGCACGACGCGCTCGCGCGCGGCGTGCGGGTGCTCGCGGAGCTCCCGATCGCCGACGTGGCCGCGCGCTTCGAGCTCGACCCGGAGCGGGTGCGGCTGCTTCCCGCCGGGATCCTGGTGCTCGAGGCGGTGTCGCGCTGCCTCGGCCTGCCGCTGCGCATCGCCCGCGGCGGCCTGCGCGAGGGCGTGATACTGGAGCTGATGGATCGCTACGAGAGAGGCGAGGGCTGAGCCGTGGCGAAGGCTGCGCCGATACCCGGCCTGGAGCCCGGACACGCGCTTCGGCGATGCGGCCGCGGCGGCCGTGGAGGTTCGGGCCGGCGAGGTCTTCTCGCACGCCGAAGGTGTGCTCGACACCTCCGACATCGAGCGCGTGCACGACATGCGGGTGGCCACGCGCAGGCTGCGGGCCGCCCTCGAGGTGTTCGCGGCGTGCTTCGAGAAGAAGGAGCACCGCAGCGTGCTCAGGGAGGTGAAGGCCCTGGCCGACGCCCTCGGCGAGCGCCGCGACCCCGACGTGGCCATCGAGGAGCTGGAGAAGGTGGCGCGGAAGCTCACGGCGGCCGACGCGCCCGGCGTCGCGAGCCTGGTCGACGAGCACCGAGCGGAGCAGGCGCGCGGCAACAAGGTGGTGGCGACCGCGCTGGAGCACGCGCGCGCGGCGCGCCTCGAGGAGCGGCTGGCCGCGCTGGCCGCCTCCGCGCGGGCCCAGCCGGCCGAGCGGAGGTGGCCGCGTGAAGGCGCTCAAGGTCAAGGGCCTCGATCCCGGCGGCCGCCTCGACGACAACGCGCGGCGGATCGTGGAGGTTCGCCTCGGTGAGCTGCGCTCGTTCGCGCCGAGGGCCCTCGACCCGAGCGACCAGCGAGGCGCTGCACGACATGCGCATCGCCGCCAAGCGGCTGCGCTACGTGCTCGAGATCACCGGACCGGCGTTCGGGGCCCCGGCCGAGCAGGGAGCCGAGCGTGGCCAAGGGCCTGCAGGACCTGCTCGGCGAGATCCACGACTGCGACGTGATGCTGCCGCAGGTGCGCGCCCATGTCGAGCGGCTCCGCGCTCGCGGACGCCGAGCACCTGCACGGGTCGGCCCGGGGGCGCGAGGACCTGCCGGCACGGGCGGCGCGGGCCGCGCCCAACCGGCTGCGCTACCGGGGGCTCGAGGTGCTGCACGGCTACCTCAGCGCCCGCCGCGGGGTGCTCTTCGAGCACTTCGTGGGCGAGTGGGAGGCGCTCGAGGCGCGCGGCTTCGCCGCCGAGCTGATGGCCGGGCTCAGTCCGAGTGAGCCATCGCCCGCAGCTGAGCCGGCCGGAGCAGCACCTTGAGCTCGCCCCGGTCCACGCCGACCACGCCCGACTTCGGCACGCGCACCTGCGCCCCGGTCATCCGGTGCACCGCGAGAGAGAAGTCGGGCTCGTGACCCACCAGCATCAGGTCCTCCCCGAACTCCGCGGCCAGCTCGTGGGCGTCGAAGGGCCCGCCGGCAAGGCGCTCGTCCTCGGTCACCTCGAGCGACAGCGGCCTCGCAGACGATTCGGGCCGTGTCGCGCGCACGCACCTTGGGGCTGGACAGACAGCACTCGAAGGTGAGCCCCAGCCGTGCCAGCGCGGCGCCCACGATGCGAGACTGCTCTTCCCCCTTCGCGGTCAGCTCGCGCTTCGAGTCGGGGGAGCCGTCCGCAGCCTCCGCGTGTCGAACGAACCAGATCACGAGCGAAGAGAGTAATGGCGTCCGAAGTTGTGAACACAGCCGAGAGCGGCCCGGACCTGGACTCGGCCGAGCTCTACACCAACCGCGAGCTGTCGTGGCTCGACTTCAACGAGCGGGTGCTCGAGCTGGCCGAGGACGAGGACACGCCGCTGCTCGAGCGGGTCAAGTTCCTCGCCATCTACACGACCAACCTCGACGAGTTCATCATGGTCCGCGTCGCGGGCCTCCACGACCAGGTCGACGCGGGCATCGACGCGCGCAAGGCGGACGGCCTGTCGCCCGTCGGAGACGATCGAGCGGATCGGCGAGCGCACGCGCGAGCTGGGCGAGCGCCTGGCGCGCCAGTGGGAGCAGGAGCTGCGGCCCGCGCTCGCGGAGCACGGCATCCGCGTCCTCGAGTGCGACGACTGCTCGACGAAGGAGCTGGAGGCGCTCGACCGCATCTTCAACGAGCAGATCTTCCCCGTGCTGACGCCGCTCGCGGTGGGCCCGGGGCGGCCCTTCCCCTACATCTCCAACCTCTCGCTGAGCCTCGCGGTCTGGCTGCGCGACCCCGAGACGGGCGACGAGCTGTTCGCGCGGGTGAAGGTGCCCAAGGAGGTGCTGCCGCGCTTCCTCGACATCGGCGAGGGCACCTTCGTCCCGCTGGAGGCCGCGATCGCCCGGCACCTCGACAAGCTGTTCCCCGGGATGGAGGTGCAGCGCCACGCGCCCTTCCGGGTGGCGCGCGACGCCGACTTCGAGGTCTCCGACGAGGCCGACGACCTCCTGCGCGCGGTCGAGCGCGAGCTGCGCCAGCGCCGCTTCGGCGAGGTGGTGCGTGTGGAGGTGGGCTCGGAGATGGAGCCCGATCTGCGCTCGGTGCTCGTGGACGCGCTCGGCATCGAGGGCTCGGAGGTCGAGGAGGTGAACGGGCTGCTCGACCTCTCCGATCTCTGGCAGCTCTACGGGCTCGACGGCCACCGCGAGCTGCGGGAGAGGCCCTGGACGCCGGTCACCGCCGGCGCCTTCGCCGGCGACGACGGCCAGCCCGACGTGTTCGCCGCCATGCGATCCGGGGACCTCCTGGTGCACCACCCCTACGACTCGTTCGCCTCGAGCGTCGAGCGCCTGGTGGAGCAGGCGGTGCACGACCCCGACGTGCTCGCCATCAAGATGACCGTGTACCGCACCTCCGACGACTCCGCGCTGGTGCCGCTGCTGATCGAGGCCGCCGAGCGGGGCAAGCAGGCGGTGTGCCTCGTGGAGCTGAAGGCCCGCTTCGACGAGCGGCGCAACATCGGCTGGGCGCGGTCGCTGGAGGAGGCGGGCGCCCACGTGGTGCACGGCCTGCCCGGCCTCAAGACGCACGCCAAGGCGCTGCTCGTCGTGCGCCGCGAGGGCAGGGGCGTGCGCCACTACGTCCACGTGGGCACGGGCAACTACCACGCCAAGACGGCCCGGCTCTACGAGGACTTCGGCCTGTTCACCTGCGACCGTGACATCACCGGCGACGTGGCCGCGCTCTTCAACGCGCTGACCGGCGCCGCCCGCGACCCCGGTTACAGCAAGGCGATCGTGGCCCCGGAGATGATGCGCGACCGCCTGCTCGAGGAGATCGAGAAGACGGTCGAGGCCAAGCGCTCGGGCGTGGACGCGCGCATCGTGCTGAAGATGAACTCGCTCGTGGACCAGCAGTTCATCCGCGCGCTCTACGAGGCGTCGCAGGCCGGCGTGGTCGTGGACATCAACACGCGCGGCATCTGCTGTCTGCGCGCGGGGGTGGAGGGGGTCAGCGAGAACGTGAGGGCGGTCTCGATCGTGGGGCGCTTCCTCGAGCACTCGCGCATCTACGGCTTCGAGCGCGGCGACGAGCGGCTCTTCTACATCGGCTCGGGCGACCTCATGCCGCGCAACCTCGACACCCGTGTCGAGCTGCTGGTGCCGGTCGAGAGCGAACACGCCCGCGCCGAGATCGAGGACACGCTCGAGCGCTGCTTCGCCGACGACGCGTTCGCCTGGGACATGCAGCCCGACGGCTCGTGGCGGCGCCACGAGAGCGGGGAGCGAAGCGTGCACCTCGAGCTGATGGACCGCGCGCGCGAGCGGGCCGCGGAGAGCGCGAGCGGAACCGGCGAGACGCCGGCCGTGCGCCTCGACCGCTGAGCGCCTAGGCGAGCTGGGCGAACGTGCCCGCGCGCATCCCGCGCCGCTCGCGCCAGCCGCGCGAGCGGGGGGAATATCAGCTTCTGGATCGGCCGGCGGGGGCGCCGGCGCGAGCAGCGTCACCATGTCGCCGTAGGCGGTCACGAGCACCGCCGCCTCGAGCAGGCCGCCCGGCTTGGGGAGCCCGAGCTTGGTGAGCTTCCCGGCGCGCGACAGGCCGGCCGCGTCCTCGAGGAACGCCTGCAGCGTGGACGGGGGCGTGGCCTCGCACTCGATCCGCGTCGGAACCTCGCCCGCGGTTGCGGAAGGCGTGGCGGGTGCCGGGCGGCACCACCACGGTCTCACCGGGACCGGCCTCGGCCCACTTGCGCCCGGCCAGGAACTCGCAGCGGCCCTCGTGCACGGTGAAGCGCTCCTCCATCGCCGGGTGCACGTGCGGGGTGACCCCGCCGCCCGGCTCGACCCACGTCTCCACGTGCAGGACCTCGCCGCCGTGCCCGTCGTCGGTCCGCCAGAACCGGTGACGCATGCCGAACACCGGGTCGACCGTCGCGAAGTCTGATGTCACCGTTGCCTCCAAGCCGTAACCTAATGTGCGTTAGCAACGTACCTAATGGCCACTAGGTTGTCAACGCCCACACCCAAGCGCCTCAAGGGGCCCGAGCGCCGGGAGGTGATCGAGCTGGCGGCCACCGAGGTGTTCGCCGAGCGCGGCTACCGCGGAGCGTCGATGGACGCCATCGCCCAGCGCTCCGGCGTATCCGCGCCCGGTGGTCTACGACCACTTCGCGTCCAAGCTCGACCTCCACCGCCGGCTGCTCGAGCGCACGCGCAACGAGCTGCTCGAGATGTGGCGCGAGCATCTCTTCGGCGACGAGCCCGCGGAGGTCCGCCTCCCGCGGGCGATCGAGGCGTGGGCGGTCTACGTCGAGGAGCACCCGTACGCCGCGCGGATGTTCTTCCGCGGCGACCTGGCGATCCGGAGGCCGAGGCCATACACCGCGAGGTGCAGTCGCAGGCGAGGGTCGCGCTCGGCGTGCTGCTCGGGCACGAGCCGGGCGCCGAGAACCTCGCGGGCGAGGACCAGGAGGGGCTCGAGATGGCGGCCGAGATCCTGCGCGCGGGCCTCACGGGCCTCGCGATCTGGTGGAGCGACCACCCGCACGTGCCGCGCGAGCGCATCGTCCGAGCGGTCCTCAACGTGGTGTGGGTCGGACTCGAGCGGGCTCGACAGACCTAGCCGGCGCCCTCCGGCGCCTTCAGGCCGAGGCGCTTCTTGAGCGCCAGCACGCGCGCGGCGGACCGGCGCACCCGCGCGCGGAAGTCCGGATCGGCTCGCGCCTTCTTCAGCAGGCGTCGGGTAGACGAGGTTCCAGCTTCCCGAGCCGGTCATCAGGATCAGGTCCACGCCCGCCTCCACGGAGCGAACGGCGGCCTCGCCGGCGGTCGAGCGGTCGAGCACGGCCTGGGCCTCGAGGCTGTCCGTGACCACGACGCCGTCGAAGCCGAGCTCACCCCGCAGGAGGTCCTCGATCACCGCCGAGGACTGCGACGCGATGCGGTCGTCGTCGAGGTCGGGGTAGAGGGCGTGGGAGGCCATCACGAGCGGCACATCGGCGTCGATGGCGGCCTGGAAGGCCGGGAGCTCGAGCTCGCGCAGGTCGTCCGCGGTGGCGGGGATGGCCACCCCCACGTCGTCGGTGTTCTCCGTGGCCAGCCCGAGGCCGGGGAAGTGCTTCGCGGTGGCCGCCACCCGCTCGTCGCCGTAGGCGGCCACCGCGGCCCCCACCAACGGAGCCACCTCGTCGGCGTCGCCCGGATAGGAGCGCCCGATCATCACCGAGGCCGAGTCGGCCGCCACGTCGGCCACCGGGGCGAGGTTCACGTTCACCCCCGCCTCGCGCAGGTCCTGGGCCGCGGCCCGCGCCGACCCCTCGGCCTCGTCGGTGGTGTCGATCTCCGGCTGAGCGCTCTCGGGCTCCGCAAAGGGCACGCTGCGGATGTCGCCTCCCTCCTGGTCGGTGGCCACCAGTGCGTCGCCGCCCGCCTCGCGCTGGAGCTCCGCGGTCAGGATCGCCGCGGAGTCCGGGTCGGGTGCGTTCTTGGAGAAGATGATCACGCCCGCCCCCTCCTCGCGGCGCAGGCGGCGGCGGATGTAGTCGGGGGGCTCGGTCTCGTCGAAGCTCATGAGCAGGAGCTCGCCCACCTGGCGCTCGAGCGGGAGCCTGTCCACCGCCTTCTTCGGCTTGGGCTCGGCGGTGGCGCGGCCCGCGTCGGGGCGCTCCTCGGGCTTCTCGTCGCCCCCGCCGGCGCTCCCCACCGCCAGGCCGAGGCCGGCTGCCGCCGCGGCCAGGGCGGCCAGTGCCGCGAGCCGCGGGCGGAAGGCGGGATCGCGTGGGGCGGCCATTCCCCGGGAGCGTAGGCAATGGCGCGCCGAGCCCGGCTACACGCGCGCTCGCGCCACCCGCGTCCGCGCGCGGGCCGGCCCGCGGTGGCCAGGCGTCGCGGCGCTTCTCGGCCGCCGCCCTGATCTTCTCGGCGGCGCTCGGCACCGCCTTCTCGAGCCGGCGCATGTCCCACTGGTCGAGGGTGATCAGGCGCATCGGGCGTCTTGGCCACCACGGTCGCGTTGCGCCGGTCGTGCGCCGAGCAGGCCCATCTCGCCGAAGAAGTCGCCGGGGCCGAGCTCGGCCAGGACCTCGTCGCCGCGCGCGACCTCCGCCGTGCCCTCCTCGATCGCCATGAACTCGTAGGCGTAGTCGCCCTCGCTCACCAGGGGCTTGCCCTCGGAGACCGAGACCTCGCTCACGAACGGCGCGATCTTCTCCAGATCCTCGTCCGAGACGGACTCGAACAGGGGAAGCGCCTTCAGTCGGCTGGTGTCCAAAACCTTCTCCTCGCAATAGGGGCGACGCTGCGTTGAAGAGAATCTAACCCAACTGGGCCGGGCTGATCGGCGCCGGCCATCTCCCCGTAGAAACGTGCACATGCCCTCGACTCGCACACTCACCGCCGCCTTCGCCCTCGGCCGCCTGCTCTTCGGCGTCGGGCTGCTCGTCGGCGCCGGACAAGCTCTCCGCCCGCTGGATCGGAACGGACGGCGAGCGCAAGCCCGTTCAGGTCGCTGCTGCGCGGCCTCGGCGCGCGCGACATCGCGCTCTCGGCCGGGGCGCTCGCCTCGCTCGGCGACGACGACCGCCTGCGCCGTGTGGCTGGCCGGCGCCATCCTCGGCGACCTCTCCGACGTCGCGGCGATCTTCGTCGCCTCCCGCCGGCGAGCTGCCCGACAACGCCCGCTGGGGCACCGTGGCCCTCGGCGGAGGCGCCGCGCGCGGCGGGCGCCGCTCTGCTGGCGCGCGGTCAAGCGATGAAGATCGCCGTCGTCGGCACGGGGATCTCCGGCCTCGTGGCCGCGCACCGGCTGCACCCCGAGCACGAGATCACCGTCTACGAGGCCAACGACTACGCCGGGCGGCCACACCAACACGGTGCGCGTCGACCTGGCCGACGAGACCCACTGGGTCGACACCGGCTTCATCGTGCTCAACGACCGCAACTACCCGAACTTCGAGCCGCTGCTGGCCGAGCTGGGGGTGGCCACCCAGCCGTCGCACATGAGCTTCTCGGTGAGCGACGGCCGCGGAGACTTCGAGTACGCCGGCACGCCCGCGCGGCCTCTTCGCCAAGCCCTCGCCACGCCGCTGAGCCCGCGCTTCCTGCGGATGATCGCCGACCTCGCTGCGCTTCAACCGCGAGGCGCCGGGCGCTGCTCGACCTCGGCCCCGGGCGAGGGCCCGTCGCTGCGGGAGTTCCTCGCCGCGGGCGGCTACTGGCGACTGGTTCGTGCGAGCGCCTGATCGTGCCCCAGGCCGCCGCCGTGTGGTCGGCCGACCCGGAGCAGATGTGGTCCTTCCCCGCGGGCTTCCTCGCGCGCTTCTTCCACAACCACGGCATGCTCGGCTTCCGCGACCGCCCGCAGTGGCGCACCGTGACCGGCGGGTCGCGGCGCTACGTCGAGGAGATCACGCGGCCCTTCGCCGACCGCATCCGCCTCGGCGCGCCCGTGCGCGCGGTCACCCGGCACGGCCGACTGCGTGGAGGTCGAGGCCGACGGCTGCGAGACCGAGCGCTACGACGAGGTGGTGATCGCCTCCCACTCCGACCAGGCGCTGGCCATGCTCGCCGACCCCTCCGAGCGCGAGCGCGAGCTGCTCGGCGCCACCGCCTACCAGGCCAACGAGGCGGTGCTGCACACCGACGAGTCGCTGCTGCCCGCGCCGCCGCGCCGCGTGGGCGAGCTGGAACTTCCACCTGCACCCGAGGCCGCCCCGGACGCCGACTCACCTACTGGATGAACAACCTCCAGCGCCTCGAGTCGGAGACGAACTTCTGCGTGTCGCTGAACATGACCGACGCGATCGACCCGGCGCAAGGTGATCCGCACGATCTCCTACTCGCATCCCGTGTTCACCCCCGAGGGCGTGGCGGCCCAGGGGCGTCACGCGCGAGATCTCGGGCGTGAACCGCACCCACTTCTGCGGCGCCTACTGGGGCTGGGGCTTCCACGAGGACGGGGTGGTCAGCGCGCTGCGCGCGCTCGAGCGCGTCGGGCCTGCGCGCGAGAGGCCGCTCGCGGCATGAGCGCGTCCGCGGTCTACGAGGGCACGGTGCGCCACCGGCGCTTCACGCCGGTCGAGCACGCCTTCACGTACCGGCACGCGATGTTCCTGCTCGACCTCGACGAGCTGCCCGAGCTGTTCGACGGCCACCCGCTCTACTCCGCCCGGCGCCCGGCGCCCGGCGCGGATCCGCCGCGAGGACCACATGGGCGACCCGCGCGCGCCCGCTCGCCGACTGCGTCCGCGACCTGGTGCAGGAGCGCACCGGCGAGCGCCCGGCCGGCCCGGTGCGCCTGCTCACCACGCTGCGCACGCTGGGTCACAACTTCAACCCGGTCTCCTTCTACTACTGCTACGGCGAGGGCGGCGAGCGCGGTGGAGGCGGTGGTCGCGCAGGTGACCAACACCCCGTGGGGCGAGAGCCACGCCTACGTGCTCGGGCGCGCCGGCGCGGAGACCGTGATGCGCGACTCGATGGAGAAGGTCTTCCACGTGTCGCCCTTCATCGGGATGGACGGACGCTACGACTGGCGCGTCACCGAGCCCGACGCGCCGGCTGCTCGTGCACATCGACGAGCGCGGGCACGACGGCTCGCGCGTGTTCGACGCCACCCTGTCGCTCCAGCGCCACGAGATCACCCGCGCCGCGGCTCAACCGGATCATGGCCCGCTTTCCCGGCGATGTCGCTGCGCGTGGCCGCGCTCATCTACTGGAACGCGCTGCAAGCTCAAGCTCAAGGGCGCGCCCTACTTCCCCCATCCCGGAGCGCTCGTGAAGAACGACCTCTCGCGCCGCTTTCTCTTCCGTCTCTTCGCGGGCATCCGCGACGAGCGGATCGACGTGGTCGAGAACGGCAGGCGCTATTCGCTTCGGCGCCCCGGACGCCGAGCTTCATGCGCGAGGTCACCGTGCACTCGCCGCGCGTGTGGCGCCAGATCCTGCGGGGCTCGACCGGGCTGGCCGAGACCTACATGGACGGGCTCTGGGACGTGGACGACACGGTGGCCCTCATCCGCATCGCCGCCCGCAACATCGGCGCGCATGGACCGCGCGCGCCAGCGCTGGCGCCCCGTGCTGCGCACCGGCGCAGCACCTGGCCGACATGGTGCCCCACAACGACCCGCGACGGCGCCCGGGCCAACATCGCCGCGCACTACGACCTCGGCAACGCGCTCTTCTCGCTGTTCCTCGACCCCACGATGATGTACTCCTGCGCCTTGTTCGAGTCGCCCGAGGCGACGCTCGAGGAGGCGCAGCACGCGAAGCTCGAGCGCATCTGCACGCAGCTGCGCCTCGGGCCGGACGATCACCTGCTGGAGATCGGCACGGGCTGGGGAGCGATGGCCGTGCACGCGGCCTCGCGCTACGGCTGCCGGGTGACCACCACCACCATCTCCCAGGAGCAGCACGACCTCGCCACCGACCGGGTCCGCGCCGCGGGCCTCGAGGACCGGGTCACGGTGCTGCTCGAGGACTACCGCGACCTGGAGGGCACCTACTCGAAGCTCGTGTCGATCGAGATGATCGAGGCGGTCGGGCTGGCAGTACTTCGACACCTACTTCCGGCGCTGCTCGGAGCTGCTCGAGCCCGACGGGCTCATGCTCCTGCAGGCCATCACCATCGACGACCGCGCCTACGAGGGCGAGAAGGCCTCCAAGAGCTTCATCAACACGCTGATCTTCCCCGGCGGCTGCCTGCCCTCGCTGGAGGTCATCCACCGTTGCCTGGCCGGCCAGACCGACATGACGACCGTCTGGCTCGAGGACATCACCCAGCACTACTCGGAGACGCTCGCCCGCTGGCGCGCGCGCCTTCGAGGCGAGCGCGGAGCGAGCTGAGAACCTGGGCTACGACGAGCGCTTCCGGCGCATGTGGCACCTGTACCTCGCCTACGTGGAGGCGGGCTTTCGCGAGCGCCGCATCGGCGACGTCCAGATGCTGATGGCCAAGCCCGAGTGGCGGGGCACCCTCCCGGCCGGAGGACTGGCGCCGCGGATCGCGGCGGAGCGGGCCCACGGGGACCTGGTGGCGTGATGCGCGCAGCGATCCTCACCGCCGCAGGGGCCACGCCCGAGGCCGGCGACTTCGACGAGCCGACGCCCGGCGACGGGCAGGCCGTGCTCGAGGTGGGCGCGGCGGGAGCCAATCCCTTCGACGTGGTCGTGACGTCGGGAGCGATGGGCGAGCCGCCGCTGCCCTCGATCGTGGGCCGGGAGGCGGTCGGCCGGCTGGAGGACGGAAGGCGCGTCTACACGGGCTCGCCGATCTCGCCCTACGGCACCTGGGCCGAGCGCACGCTCATCGATCCGGCCAAGGCCTTCGACGTGCCCGACGGCCTCGACGACGCCCTCGCCGTGTCGGTGGGCGTCGCCGGACTGGCGGCATGGCTGTCGCTCGAATGGCAGGCCAAGCTCGAGCCCGGCGAGACCGTGCTCGTGCTCGGCGCCACGGGCATGGTGGGCCAGATCGCGATCCAGGCCGCCCGCATCCTCGGAGCCGGCCGCGTGGTGGGCGCCGCCCGCAACGCCGAGGCGCTCGGACGCCTCGGAACCACCACGGTGACGCTGGGCGGCGGCGACGAAGTCGCCGCGCTGAAGGACGCCGCCGGCGAGGGCTTCGACGTGGTGATCGACCCCCTGTACGGAGCTCCGCTGGCCGCGGCGCTCGAGGCCACAGCTTCCGGCGCCCGGCTGGTGAGCATCGGCGCGGGCGCCGGCGCAACGGCGGAGATCCCGCTATCGAGCCTCGCCGGCCGCACCCACATCGGGCACGGCACCCAGTTCGTGCCGCGGGAGGTCCAGCGGGCCGCCTACGAGCGCCTGACCGCCCACGCCGCGGCCGGAGAGATAGAGGTGGAGATCGAGCGCTACCCGCTCGAGCGCGCCGCCGACGCCTGGCGGGCGCTCAGCGCCGGATCACAGCACCACAAGATCGCCGTCGAGCCGTAGGCTTAGCCGCCCGCGCTCAGGAGCGCGGCTCGCGGCTGAACATCCGGTCCGAGATCCGGTCGAGCAGGATCGCCGGCCCGCGGCTCGCCAGCTTCGCGATCGCCGTCTTGCCGCCCGGGCCGAGCACCGACTTGTCCTCGCGGATCGCCTCCACCACCTTCTCGGCCCACTCGCCGGCCGGCCGGCGCTGCCAGTCGGAGGTGTCGAGGTAGCGCCCGTAGGTCTCCTCGGTCTCGCCGAGCATGTCCGTGTCCACGCCGCCCGTGACGAGCTGCAGGGCGCTCACGCCCGTCCCCTTGAGCTCGCGGCGCAGGGACTCGGTGAAGGCCACGACCCCGGCCTTGGAGGCCGCGTAGGTGCTGGCCGCCGGGAAGTAGGCGTAGCCGGAGATGCTCGCGTTGTTCACGATCTTCCCGGTGCGGCGGGCGAGCATGCCGGGCAGCACCGCCTGGGTCAGCTGAACCAGGCCGAGCAGGTTCGCCTGGAACATCGCGTAGATGTCGTCGAGGTCCTGCTCCTCGAGCAGGCCGCCGGTCACGAGACCCGCGTTGTTCACGAGGACGTCGATCCGCCCCAGGTCGTCACCCAGCTCGGCGACGCTCGCCTCGACCTGCTCGCGCGATCCGAGGTCGATCCGCACCGCCCTGATCTCCCGCGCGCCGCCGGCACCGACGGCGATCTCCTCGAACTTCTCGGGGGAGCGCATGCCGCAGAGCAGCAGGCCGAGCGGCTCCCGGGCAAGGGCCTCGGCGATCGCCCGGCCGATGCCGCGGTTGGAGCCGGTGACGAGAACTGTGCGCCCGGAGAGGTCCATCCCTATCCGAGGTTACGTCGCCGGGGTGTGATCGGACCATCGTCAGACTCCGTACTGAACCTGGAATGGATAGCTCGGTGATCCTCTCTCACGACCGGCTCGGAACCGGCGAGCCGCTCGTGCTCGTGCACCCCCTCGGGGCCGACCGCGGCGTGTGGGAGCCCGTGATCGAACGCCTCGGCGCACGCCACGACGCGATCGCCGTGGACATGCCGGGGTTCGGCGATTCGCCCGAGCTGCCCGAGGGTGTCCCGCCGACCGCCCCGGCCATCGCGGCCTGCATCGCCACCACGCTCGACTCCCTCGGGCTGGAGCGGGCGCACGTGGCCGGCATCTCCCTCGGGGGGTGGGTGTCGCTCGAGTTCGCGAAGAGCGACCGCTGCCTCAGCGTCACCACCCTGTGCGCGGCCGGCTTCTGGGCACGCCCACTCGGGCCCCGGCCCGAGACCTCCCGCGGCGCGGCCCGTGCGCTCGTGCCGCTCCTGCGCCCGCTGCTCGCCACCGAGCGCGGCCGCCACCTCCTGCTTGCGCGGGTCGATCGCGCATCCGGAGCGCGTGCCGCCCGGCCGCGGCCTACCGCCTGGTGCGCTCCTACGCCACGGCGCCGGGCTTCGCACGCGCCAACGCCGAGATGCGCAAGACGCTGTTCGAGGGCTTCGATGACATCGAGGTTCCGATCACGATGGCCTGGGCCGAGCACGACCGGCTCGTCTCCCGCCCGCGCAGCCTCCCCGCGGGAATACACACCGAGCGTCTCGCCGACTGCGGGCACGTCCCGACCTGGGACAACCCCGGCCGCGTCGCCGAGGTGATCCTCGCCGGCGCCGCCCGCGCGCTGGCCGCCACCGGCCCGGCCTGAGCCCGCCTCAGCGGATCTGCATGCCCGAGATCGCGCGCGCGATCACCAGGCGCTGGATCTCCGACGTGCCCTCGAAGATCGTGTAGATCTTCGCGTCGCGGTGCATCCGCTCCACCGGGTACTCGCGGGTGTAGCCGTTCCCGCCGAGGATCTGGATCGCCCGCTCGGTGGCCCACACCGCCACCTCGCCGGCCTTGAGCTTGGACATCGAGCCCTCGGCCGCGGTGAAGTCCTGGCCGGTGCGCCCCATCCACGCGGCGCGCCACACCAGCAGGCGCGCGGCGTCGATCTCCATCTTCATGTCGGCGAGCGCGAAGGCGATGGCCTGGTTCTCGACGATCGGCCGGCCGAACTGCTCGCGCTCCTTCGAGTAGTCGAGGGCGAACTCGTACGCGGCGCGGGCGATGCCGAGCGCCTGGGCGCCCACGGTCGGCCGGCTGACCTCGAAGGTCTTCATGGCCGCCTGGCTCTTGGCGCGCGTGCCCTCGCGCGCGCGGGCCAGCCGCTCGTCGAGCTTCTCCTTGCCGCCGAGCAGGCACGAGCCGGGCACGCGGCAGTCGTCGAGGAACACGTCGGCGGTGTGCGAGGCGCGCATGCCGTGCTTCTTGACCTTGGTGCCCATCTCGAGGCCCTTGGTGTTCGGGCCGATCACGAAGGCCGGCCTGGCCGCGTGAGCCCAGCTCCGGGTCCACGGAGGCCACCACCACGTGGACGTTGGCGATGCCGCCGTTGGTGGCCCAGGCCTTCTGGCCGTTGAGCACCCACTCGTCCTTGGCCTCGTCGTACTTGGCGCGGGTGCGCAGCGAGGACACGTCCGAGCCGGCGTCGGGCTCCGAGACGCAGAACGAGCCCACCTGGGGCTCGTCGGCGGTGCCGTAGCACTGGGGCACCCACTCGCCGAGCTGCTCGGGCGTGCCCGAGGCGAAGATGCCGGCCACCGCGAGCGTCGTGCCCATGATCGACATGCCGATCCCGGCGTCGCCCCAGAACAGCTCCTCGTTCACGATCGGCAGCGTCAGGCCCGAGGCGTCGGCCCAGAACTGCGCGATCGCCTCGAACCCGTAGAGGCCGATCTTGGCGGCCTCCTGGATCACCGGCCACGGCGTCTCCTCGCGCTCGTCCCACTCGGAGGCCGCGGGGCGCACCACGTTCTCGGCGAAGCCGTGCACCCAGTCGCGGATGTCCTGCTGGTCCTGGGAGAGCTCGAGGGTGAAGGGCGGGGCCTCGTCCTGCGACCCGTCGAGGGCGGCCTCGGCGGCCTCGGTGGCGGTCTGGGCTTCCATGACGGCTCCTTCGTGGTCAGCGGATGTCGGCGGCGGCGGTGTCGCGCGCCGGGCTGTGCCGGGCGAAGCGGGCGAGGCCCCACGCGAGCGACCCGATCAGGCCGATCGCCACGAGCAGGACGAGCAGGTAGGCGCCGGTCACCAGGACGCCCGGAGACGTCCTTCTTCTGCTCGCGCTGGAGGTTGTCCTTGTCGAGGATGAACTCGCGCGTGAACTGCGGCATCGGCCGGGATCTCCTTGACCGGAATGGCCTCGTCGGCCGGCATGAAGATCGGCAGGCCCGCCACCTGGCGGTCCTTGTGCAGGCGCAGGGTCGACTTCCAGTTGCCGTACACCGGGATCGGCCGCGTCGTCTCGTAGACGCCGGGCCCCGTCTCGCGCAGCGGCTCGACCACGCTGCCGCCGCCCTGCCAGGCGGTCGCGTTGAACCACTCGGCGTCCTCGGCCGCGTCCGGCGGGTCGAGCCTGACGGTGGCCTGCACCTCGCGCTCGGGGGCGGGCGCCACCTCGCGCAGGGTCACCTCGGCGCGTGGTCTTGTCCCCGGCGTTCACCTGCAGGGCGAACACGAAGAGCACCACGAAGACCGCCGCCGCGGCGGGCGCCCAGCCAGCGCGGCTCGGGCTTGCGCACGACGTCGGGCGCTCGCAGCGACCCGCCGACGAAGCCGCCGATCACGCCGGCGGCCACGCCGGCGAGCACGCCCGCGATGATCCCCTCGGGCACCAGGGCGGAGGTCCAGGGGATCGTCCACCAGATGTGCGACCAGGCCCATTCGGCGGCCAGGCCGATCGTGCCGATGCCCAGGCCCGCGATCGCGCCGAGCCTGCAGCGGCCGGTCCGACGCTGACCTTGAGCGCCACCGCCTCGACCACGAGCGCCTCGACGATGTAGAGGGGGAAGTGCAGCGTGGTGTGGCCGGTGAGCGGGCCGACCCAGAGCGACAGCACGCCGCGGATCGCGATGAAGCCCGCCACGGCGAGCAGCGCGCCGCCCTTGCCGATCAGCAGCCGCGCCGACACCAGCCCGATGCCCGGCGGCCAGCATCAGCAGGATCGGGTGCCAGATCAGGCGGAACTGGGGCACCGAGAAGTCGTACTCGGCCTGGAAGGTGGAGAGCGCCACGAGGAAGGCGCCCGCCAGGGTGGCCTGGCGCAGCAGCAGCCAGCGGGGCTTGGTGCGTGGCGTGGTCCTCGCCCGCGCCGCGATCCCCTCCGACAGGAGGATCAGCGCGCCCACCGTGGCCAGGCCGGCGCCGCCGATCAGGAGCAGGTGGGTGGGGCCCCACAGCGTCACGTCCTGGCCGAAGAGGCGGTGCCAGACGTCGTCGAGCGGGAACGCGCCGAGGGCGAAGGACGCCGACACGGTCATGAGCACGCCGCCCAGCGGCGCGTACCAGTCGCCCACGATCTTGACCGCGGTGGAGCTCGGGCGGCCGTCCTTGGGCAGGGTCATCGAGAGCAGCGCCGGCGAAGAACACGCCGAACAGGCCGGCGAGGATGAAGTAGTGCGCGGCGTTGGCGAGGGGCCCCTCGTCGCGGCCCTCGTCGAGGTGGATCGAGATGTCCCAGTACATGCCGAGCACCGCCACGCCCAGGGCGCCCGCCACGAAGAAGAGCGGCAGCGAGGCCCAGCCGGGAATGCCCGACGAGCGCTCCGCGAAGGCGGCCACGCGGGCCACCTGCGGCAGGCGCCCGCTGCGGTGCCCGACCACGACGCCGAGCATCAGCGCGGTGATCACGAGCGCCCCGGCGGTCGCGAGCGAGCGCCTCGCCGATCGCCGCTCCGCCGGCGGGGGTGGCCTTCCCGAGGATCAGGAAGGAGTTCACGGGCCGGGATCGTAACATCAAATGACGGCACAATGAAGTGTGTCAACTTCGACGCGCGGACCGGATGGGCGGTGCTGGGCTCGAACCAGCGACCCCGTGCTTGTAAGGCACGTGCTCTACCAACTGAGCTAACCGCCCGCGGACCGACGAGGGTATCCGGGGCGGGCTCGCATACCATCGAGGCGTGGACCAGGGAATCTTCTGGCGCGCGCTCACCGTGCAGACCCTGACGGTGGTGGTGCTGTTCGGGGTGCTTCTGGCCCTGCCGATCGACCGGGACTTCTTTCGCGACTTACGGGCCGGTGATCGGCCCGGCGGCCTGGATCGCCGCGTCGCTCGTGACCGCGCTTCTCGTCAGGCTCCCGCTGAGCAGGGTCGCGCTGGCCGCCGGTCGCGGCCGGAGTCGCGGGGCTCGCGCTCGGCCTGGCGATCGGACACGGCCCGGGGCTCCTGCTCTCGCTGCCGCTGTTCGCCGCGGTCTGCGCGCTCCGCGTTGCGCGGTGAGGAGCCCGCGCCCGCGCGGCTGAATAGTACCCCCAAGCCGGATCGAACCGGCGTCCTCCGCCGTGAAAAGGCGGCGTCTTGACCGCTACACCATGGGGGCTAGGCCGCGGAGTCTAGGCCGATCGGGGGCTGCTCTGCATGGGCCGTCCTGGGACTCGATACGCCAGAACCTCGGGATTAAGCCTGCCGCACCGGCTTTCACCGGGCCTCGTCGCGCCGTGGCGGGCGCGTTGCGGTCTGGACCATCTGCTTCGCCCTCGGCTCGACGTTAGGGCGGGCGCGTATGGCCTCTGAGGGCTCTCCCCGTCGGGGGATTGCCTGCTGATGACCCAATCCTGAGGATTGTCACGCTTTGGTACCTCAGGCTCTAAGGGCGTCCCGAGCAATTAGCTGCGCGACGAAACCAGCGGTCTCGCCTACTGGCGCTCCTTTGTTTGTTGCAAGTCCCTCGCTGCTACCAGTTGAGCTAACGGCCCGACCGCGCGAAGTCTAGGGCGCTGCGTGGAGGCTCAGTGCCGGAAGTGCCGGCGCGAGGTGAAGACCATCGCGACGCCCGCGGCGTCGCAGGCCTCGACCACCTCGGGGTCGCGCTGCGAGCCGCCGGGCTGGATGATCGCCGCTCGTCCCCGCCTCGATCGCCACCGCGGGCCCGTCGGCGAAGGGGAAGAAGGCGTCGGAGGCCATCGCCGAGCCCGTCGAGGTCGATCTCGGCCGCGCGGGCCTTCTCGACCGCGAGCCGCACGGAGTCGACCCGGCTCATCTGGCCGGCGCCGATGCCCGCCGTCGCCAGGTCGCGGGCGAGCACGATCGCGTTCGAGCGCACGTGCTTGCACACCTTCCACGCGAAGAGCAGCTCGCCCCACTCCGCCTCGGTCGGCTTGCGCTCGGTGACCACCTGCATCTCCTCGCGCGAGTCCGGGCCCGACGTCGCGGTCCTGCACGAGCAGGCCGCCGCGCACGCGCTTCATGTCCTGCTCGGTCACGTCGGGCGCGCCGGCGCTCCTCGTCCTCGAGCATGCGCACGTTCTCCTTCGCTGGAGCACCTCGAGCGCGTCCGGTCGTAGCCCGGCGCGAAGACCAGCTCGACGAACATCGCGTTCAGCTTCTCCGCGAGCGCCGTGTCCGACCGGCCGGTTGAAGCACATCACGCCGCCGAAGGCGCTCATGCGGATCGGTGGCGAGCGCGCGGTCGAAGGCCTCGTCGACGGTGGCGGCCACGGCGCACCCGCACGGGTTGTTGTGCTTGATGATCGCCGCCGCGGGCAGCTCGAACTCGTCCACCAGCTTGCGCGCCGAGTCGAGGTCGAGCAGGTTGTTGAACGACAGCTCCTTGCCGTGGAGCTTCGACACCATCGAGAGCAGGTGCGTGCGCGCCCCCGCCTGCTGGTAGTAGGCGGCGCGCTGGTGCGGGTTCTCGCCGTAGCGCGAGGTCGAGCACCTTGAGGAAGGAGCGCGTCTGCTGGCCGGGGAAGTCCTCCTCGCGCTCGGCGAACCAGCGCGAGATCGCGGCGTCGTAGCGGGCGGTGTAGGAGAACGCCTCCAGCGCCAGCGCCTCGCGCGTGCGCAGCTCGAGGCGGTCGCCCGAGGCGCGCAGCTCCTCGAGCACGGCGTCGTAGCTCTCCGGGCTCACGACCACCGCCGCGAAGGCGTGGTTCTTGGCCGCCGCGCGGATGAGCGTCGGCCCGCCGATGTCGATGTTCTCGATCACCTCCTCGTCGCTCACGCCGCGCCGGCCCGCCACCTGCTCGAACGGGTAGAGGTTCACGCACACCAGGTCGATCGGCTCGATCGCCTGCTCGCGCAGCGTGGCCACGTGGGCCTCGTCGGAGCGCACGGCGAGCAGGCCGGCGTAGATGCGTGGGGTGCAGCGTCTTGACCCGGCCGTCGAGGATCTCCGGGAAGCCGGTGTAGTCCTCGACCGAGCGCGTCTCGATGCCCGCCTCCGACAGCTCGCGCGCCGTGCCCCCGGTGGAGACGATCTCCACGCCGAGGTCCGCCAGGCCGCGCGCGAAGTCGACCAGCCCGCGCTTGTCGGACACCGTGAGCAGCGCGCGGCGCACGCGCACCTCGCCCGGCGCGGTGACCTCGGCGTCGGGCTCAGTCGTTCGCCACCGGTGCGCGACCGCGCCGCGGGTCGTCGGGATCGACGCTCACGGCGCCGCTCGCGATCAGCGACACGGCCCGCGGGCAGCAGCCGGTGCTCGATCTCGTGGACCTGCTCCTCGACCGCCCCGATGTCGCGAGCATATGGAAGCTCGAAGGCCTCCTGCAGTATGACCGGGCCGCTGTCCACGCCCTCGTCCACGAAGTGGACGGTCACGCCCATCACCCGCACGCCGTAGTCGAGCGCCTGCTCGATCGCCCGGAGCCCGGGGAAGGCCGGCAGCAGCGAGGGGTGGACGTTGACGATCCGGCCCTCGAAGCGGCGGATGAAGGGGCCGCCGAGGATCTCCATGAACCCCGCGAGCACGATCAGGTCGCACCCCGCGCTCGTCGAGCCAGTCGCCGAGCGCGGCGTCGCGCGCGTCGCGGTCGGCGTAGGTCGCCGCGGGGGAACACCGCGGCCTCGACCCCGGCGGCGCGCGCCCGCTCGAGCCCGCGGCCTCGGCCGGGCTCGACGCCGACGCCCACCACCTCGATCCCGTCCCGGCCGTGGACCGTGTCGAGGATCGCCTGGAGGTTCGTGCCCTCCCCGGAGACCAGCACGCCGACGCGGAAGCGCCACGGAGCTCAGTGCGCCGCAGGCGGCGACCGTCGCGGCATCTGCAGCACGGGGTAGGGCCCGCCGCTGGTCTCCACCACCCCGCTCGATCAGCTCGTCGACCCGCGCGAGGATGTCGGCGCGGCGCATGTGGGAGGAGGTGCCGTAGGCGGGCAGTCCGTCGTAGGAGTTGCGCTCGATCTTCTTGGTGCGCGCGCCGTGGAGGATCTCGGCGCAGGTGGTGCGCCCCACCGCGGGCCGGGCGCCGCGAGCGACGGAGACGATCGCGCCGTCGAGGTCGGCGATCGCCTCGGGCGCGGCGGCGGCAGGTCGGGCACGAGGCCCGGGACGCAGAGCGTCGCAGCAGGCGACTCCGTCGGGCCGCGGCGCGGGCTCGGCGCGGTCGCCGAAGTGGCGGAGGATCGTCCGGCGCCGGCATCGTCTCGCCGCCCTCCTCCACGTAGGCCCAGATCTCGCGGTACTGGCGCCAGCGCGCGCGGGCGCGCGTCCTCGACCGAGGACCGGCAGGCCGCCGCGGCCCGGCGGTCGAAGGCCCTGGGCTGAGGCGCCCGGCCACGCGGTCGGGGGACGACGGCGAGGGCGCGATCACCCCGGCGCGGGCGAGGTGGCCCGAGCAGCGAGCGCAGCCGGTCCGGCCCGCCGCCGATCGCGCGGGAGAGCTCGGCGGCGTCGAGGCCGTAGCGCCCCTCGCCGTCGGCCACGGCCTGCAGGCGGTCGGCCAGCGCCGCGGGCAGCTCCGGCGTCGACCTCGTCGCGCTTGATGAAGTGCACGTGCAGCGCCTTGTCGCGGTTCTCGGCCAGCAGCAGCGCGCGCGCCGGCAGCGCCGTCGCGCCCCGCGCGGCCGGCCTCCTGGTAGTAGGCCTCCAGCGAGGCGGGCATGCCCGCGTGGACGCACGGTGCGCACGTTGGGCTTGTCGACCCCCATGCCGAACGCGTTGGTGGCCACGATCACCCGCACCTCGTCGGCGAGGAAGCGCCGCTGGGCCATCGCGCGCCGGTCGCGGTCGAGCCCGGCGTGGTAGGCCAGCGGCCTCCTCGCCCAGCTCCTGCGGTGAGCATCTCCGCGATCTCCTCGGCGCCCGCGCGCGTGCCCGCGTAGACGATCGCCGGCAGGGCGTCCGGCAGCGCGCAGCGCCTCGGCGATCAGCTGGCGCTTCTCGTGCGGCGCCGGCCGCGCCACGGCGAAGGAGATGTTCGGCCGGTCGAACCCGGTGGCGACCTGCAGCGGCTCGCGCAGGCCGAGCCGCCGCGACCACGTCGACGGCCACCCGCGGCGTGGCCGTGGCCGTGGAGGCCACGATCGGCCTGCGCCCCGAGGTGGCGGGCGGCGTCGGCGAGGCGGAAGTAGTCGGGCCGGAAGTCGTGCCCCCACTGCGAGACGCAGTGGGCCTCGTCGACCACGAACAGCCCGATCCGGGCCTCGCGCATGCGCTCGAGGAAACCGGGCGAGGAGAAGCGCTCGGGCGCCACGTACAGCAGCTGGAGGTCGCCGCCGGCCGCCCGCGCGCAGCGACGTCCGCGTTGGCGTCGGAGCCCTGCTGCGCGTTGACCAGGGCGACCCGGTCGCCCGAGCCCTCGCGCCGCGAGGGCCTCGACCTGGTCCTGCATGAGCGCCACGAGCGGCGAGACGACGATCGTGAGGTCGTCGCGCATGAGCGCCGGGAAGCTGGTAGCAGAGCGACTTGCCCGAGCCGGTGGGCATGACCACCAGCACGTCGCGGCCGGCCAGCGCGGCCTCGCACGCCTCGCGCTGACCGGGCCGGAAGGCCGCGAAGCCGAAGTTCTGCTTCGGAGGGCGGCGGGGAGATCCACGGCGGCTGACCTACGCGGACCCGGCCGGGTCGGGCGCGCTCGTGCGGAGATCGTTACGAAGCAGCGGAGAACTGTGCGAGCGTGTCCGGAGGTGCGTCAGGACCTGACGACCGCGAGCTCCTCGAGCGCGAACTTGCCGTTGGCGTCGTCGGTGCGCTCGAGCGGATAGTCGCCGGAGAAGCAGGCGTCGCAGTGCGTGGCCCGCTCGCCGCGGATCGCCTCGTAGACCCCCTCGAGCGAGAGGTAGGCGATCGAGTCGCAGTCGAGCTCCTTCGCGATCTCCTCGACGGTGCGCCCGTGGGCGACCATCTCCTGCTTGGTCGACATGTCGATCCCGTAGTGGCAGGGGTGGCGGATCGGCGGGGCGGAGATGCGCATGTGCACCTCGAGCGCGCCCGCGTCGCGCAGCATCTTCACGATCTGGCGCGTGGTGTTGCCGCGCACGATCGAGTCGTCCACCACCACGAGCCGCTTGCCCTCCACCACCTCGCGGAGCGGGTTGAACTTCATCCGCAGACCGTGCTTGCGCAGCTCCTGGCCGGGCTGGATGAAGGTGCGGGCCACGTAGCGGTTCTTGATGAGACCGTCGTCACGCGGCAGGCCCGACGCCTTCGCGTAGCCGGTGGCCGCCGGGGTGCCCGAGTCGGGCACGGCGATCACCACGTCGGCGTCGACCGGGGCCTCGCGCCAGAGGATCTCGCCCATCTTGCGCCGGGAGACCTGGGTGCGGTTGCCCTCGAGGATCGAGTCGGGGCGGGCGAAGTAGATGTGCTCGAACACGCAGAAGGCCTTGCGGTCGGAGTGGACGAGCTGGCGGGTCTCGATCCCCCGCTCGCCGATCGAGACCATCTCGCCGGGCTGCACCTCGCGCAGGAGCTCGGCGCCCATGATGTCGAAGGCGCAGCTCTCGGAGGCCACGCAGTAGCGATCGCCGACACGCCCGAGCGACAGCGGCCGCAGGCCGTGGCTGTCGCGGAAGGCCACCACCGAGCTCCGGGGTCATCACCACCGTCGAGAACGCGCCCTCGAGGCGGGGCATGACGTCGGCCAGGGCCTCCTCGACGGTGTCCGCCTCGTGCGTCGAGAGCAGCGCGGCGATGATCTCGGAGTCCGAGGTGGAGCGAAACGTGCACGCCGCGGTCGGTGAGCTCGGAGTGCAGCTCGACCGCGTTGATCAGGTTGCCGTTGTGCGCGAGCGCGATCTGGCGGCGGTCGGAGCGGTAGACCGGCTGCGCGTTCTCCCAGGCCGACGAGCCGGTGGTGGAGTAGCGCACGTGGCCGATCGCCATCGAGCCGTCGAGCGCCTTGAGCTTCTGCTCGTCGAACACCTGCGAGACCAGCCCGAGGTCGCGCACGGTCATGATGTGGCCGCCCTCGCAGCTGGCGATGCCCGCGGACTCCTGCCCGCGGTGCTGCAGCGCGTAGAGCGCGAAGTAGGTGAGCCGCGCGACCTCCGACTCGGGCGCGTATACGCCGAAGACGCCACATTCGTCGCGCGGTCCGTCGCGTTGGTCGAGGACGTCGGTCATGGACCGACCTCTGAGGCTACCAGCGGGCTGGGACCCCCTGATCAGATGAAGGCCTCGGCCAGTGCCGCGCCGGCCCTGCGCATCTCGTCGAGCCCCACCGACAGCTGGATCGGCCGCTCGACCGTCAGCGCGTCCCCCCCGACCGTGCCGAACCTGTCGAGCGGGATGTCGCCGGCGAGGCGGTCGATCGCGTCCGCCGGCCCCGACACCACGAAGCCCCCGGGCGCCTCGCCGAAGAGCCACTCGAGCACCCGGGCGGGGTCGCCCGCCTCCCCGAGGTCGAGCGTCGCGCCGATCCCGCCCGCCATGCAGCACTCGGCCACCGCGACGAGGAACCCGCCGTCGGCCATGTCGTGTGCGCTCGACAGGCCACCCTCGCGCACCGCGGCCCGCACGGCCTCCTGCCACCCGCGCACCGCGGCGGGGTCCACCGCCGGCAGGCCCAGGGGCAGCGGCTCGCCCCAGAGCTTCGCGAGCTCGCTCCCCGGCAGGTGCGGGAGCGGCTCGCCGCAGAAGGCCACCACGTCGCCCTCGCGCGCGAAGCCGGTCGGCGCGGCGAGCGCGGCGTCGGGCAGCGCGCCCACCATTCCGACGACCGGGGTGGGATAGATCGGCCCGTCGCCGGCCTCGTTGTAGAGCGAGACGTTGCCGCCGACCACCGGCACGTCGAGCGCGCGGCAGGCGTCGGCCAGTCCGCGGACCGCCTCCGAGAGCTGCCACGCCACGTGCGGCTTCTCGGGGTTGCCGAAGTTCAGGCAGTTGGTGAGCCCGAGCGGCTCGGCGCCCACGCAGGCCAGGTTGGCCGCGCACTCCAGCACCGCCTCGACGGCGCCCGTGTAGGGGTCGCACGCCACCCGGCGCCCGTTGCCGTCGATGGACACGGCGATGGCGGGCTGAGGGCCGCCGCTGGCGGCGTCCGCCTCGGGCTCGAGCAGGAGCACGGCGGCGTCGGCCTCCTGGGGCCGGCGGACGGTGCGCGAGCCCACGAGGCAGTCGTACTGCTCGAAGAGGGGCCGGCGAGAGGCGATGTTGTGCGAGGCGAGGAGCGCGAGCAGCACCTCGGCCGGGTCACGCGACTCGAGCACCCGCGGCGGGGGCGGGTAGATCTGCTCCGCGGGCTCCTCGGGCTCGATGTCGTACAGCGGGCAGTCGTCCACCAGGGCGCCCACCGGCATGTCGCCCACGACCCGGTCGCCCTCGAGGACGCGCAGGCGCCGGCTGTCGGTGACCTCGCCGATCACCGAGGAGCGGACCTCCCACCGATCGCAGACCTCCTCGAGCTCGGCCAGCTTGCCGGGCTCGATCACGCACAGCATCCGCTCCTGGGACTCCGAGATCATGATCTCGAACGGCTCCATGCCGGCCTCGCGCAGCGGCACCCGCGACACGTCGATGTCCAGGCCCACCTCGCCCTTGGAGGCCATCTCCGACGACGAGGAGGACAGCCCGGCGGCGCCCAGGTCCTGGAGCGAGCGCAGCGTGTCGCGCTCGAGCAGCTCGAGGCACGCCTCCATCACGCGCTTCTCCTCGAAGGGGTCCCCGATCTGCACGGTCGGGCGCTTCGAGGCGTCCTCGGAGTCGAGCTCGGCGGAGGCCAGGACGGACGCGCCGCCGATGCCGTCGCGGCCGGTGCGCGCCCCCAGCAGCACGAGCAGGTTGCCGACCCCGGCGGCGGCGCTTCGGATCAGGCGGTCCTCGTCGGCGATGCCCAGGCACATCGCGTTGACCAGGCAGTTCTGCTCGTAGGGCTCCTCGAAGTAGACCTCGCCGCCGACCGTCGGGACCCCGATCGAGTTCCCGTAGTGGCCGATGCCCGACACCGCGCCGTCCAGCAGGTAGCGCGACCGCCCCGAGGCGAGCTCGCCGAAGCGCAGCGAGTCGAGGATGGCGATCGGCCTGGCCCCCACCGCGAACACGTCGCGCAGGATCCCGCCGACACCCGTGGCCGCGCCCTGGAAGGGCTCGACCGCGCTCGGGTGGTTGTGCGACTCGACCTTGAACGCGATCGCCCTGCCGCCCCCGACCCTGACCGCGCCCGCGTTCTCGCCCGGACCGAGCAGGAGGTGCCTGCCCTCGGTGGGCAGCTGTCCGAGGAGCTTGCGGGAGTGCTTGTAGGCGCAGTGCTCCGACCACATGAGCGAGAAGACCGCGAGCTCGAGGCCGTTGGGCTCGCGGCCCAGCTTCTCGACGATGAGCTCCAGCTCCGCGTCGGTGAGGCCCAGAGCTCGATGCGCCGGCGGGGCGGCCGGGGCCGGGCTCACGCCGCGGCGAGCGCGTCCGTGTGCCGCGCGAGGGACTCGAAGAGACGGCCCCCGTCGACGGACCCGGTGAGCGGGTCCACCGCGTGCTCGGGATGGGGCATCAGCCCCATGACGTTCTTGGCCTCGTTCGAGACCCCGGCGATGTCGGCCACGGACCCGTTGGGGTTGTGGCCGTCGCGGTAGCGCAGGACGATCTGCCCGTGTGCGTCCATCTCGCGGAGCGTCTCCTCCGGCGCGTAGTAGCGCCCCGACATGTGCTTCACCGGGACCGAGAGCACGTCGCCGGCGCGGCACGCGGCGGTGAAGGGGGTGTCGGGGTTGACCACCTCGACCTCCACCTGCCGGCACAGGAAGCGCAGCCCGTTGTTGGGCAGCAGCGCGCCCGGCAGGAGATCGGCCTCGCAGAGCACCTGGAAGCCGTTGCAGATGCCGAACACGAGCCCGCCCGCGGCGGCGTGCTCGCTCACGGCGTCCATCACGGGTGAGAAGCGCGCGATGGCGCCCACCCGCAGGTAGTCGCCGTAGCTGAAGCCGCCCGGCACCACCACGGCGTCGACGCCCTTGAGGTCGCGATCGCCGTGCCACAGGAGCTCCGCGTCGGCGAAGCGCCGGCAGGCCATCAGCGCGTCGAGCTCGTCGCAGCTTCCGGGGAAGCGCACCACCCCGAACCTCACGGCGCGACCTCCTCGCCCACCTGGACCTCGAAGTCCTCCACGAGCGGGTTCGCCAGCAGCCGCTCGCACAGCTCCTGCATGCGGCCCGGGTCCTCCACCTCCAGCTCGACCATGCCGGCCCACGCGAACGTCGCTGACCCCCTCGAAGCCGAGCGCGGGCAGAGCGCGCTCCACGGCCTGGCCCTGCGGATCGAGGATGCCCTCCTTCGGGCGGATGAGCACCCGCGCCTTCACGGAGGCCGGCTCCGCGCGGCTGCGCTCGAGCCAGGCCGACAGCGGCTCGCCGGAGATGCGCTCGTAGGCCTCGGCGTAGCGCTCGCGCGTGCCCTCGACCACGTCGTCGGGCAGGGGCGGCGCCGGGGGCGCCTTGTCCCAGCCCGACTCCGGAGGCCCAGTCGCGCACGTACTGCTTGTCGAAGCTCGGCTGACCCCGCCCCGGCTCGTAGCCGTCGGCGGGCCAGAAGCGCGAGGAGTCGGGGGTGAGCACCTCGTCGCCCAGCACGATCGTGCCGTCGCGACGGCGGCCGAACTCGAACTTGGTGTCGGCGAGGATGATCCCCCGCTCGCGCGCGTGCTCGGACGCGTGGGTGTAGAGCGCCAGGGAGAGCCGGCGAAGCTCCTCGAGCAGCGGGCGGTCGCCCACGATCTCGACCGCGCGCTCGAAGTCCACGTTCTCGTCGTGGTCGCCCACCTCGGCCTTCGTCGCGGGGGTGAAGATGGGCTCGGGAAGCTGCTCGGACTCCTGGAGGCCCTCCGGCAGGTCGATGCCGCACACCGCGCCGGTCGCCTTGTAGTCCTTGTAGCCGGAGCCGGTCAGGTAGCCCCGCACCACGCATTCCACGGGCGCCATCTCCAGGCGCTCCACCAGGAGGCCGCGACCGCGCACGGAGGCGGGCACGTCCTCGTAGGAGACGAGGTGGTTGGGGCAGATGTCGGCCGTGCGGTCGAACCAGAAGACCGAGAGCCCGGCGAGCACCTGGCCCTTGCCGGGAATCGGGGTCGGGTGCACCGCGTCGTAGGTCGAGATGCGGTCCGAGGCCACGAGCAGGAGGTGCCCCTCGTCCGCGGCATAGATGTCGCGAACCTTGCCCTGGGCGAGCAGGTCGAGATCCTCGAGGGTGGCGGAACCGGCCACGGATCTGAGGCTAACAGCGGGTCAGGCGGATGCCTGCGCCCCCCTCAGCACCGCCCCCGGCGGGGTATCGACCCGCGTGCGCTGGACGGCGGCCACGCTCGCCAGGACGACCAGGGCGGCGGCCACCGTGGCCGGCCCGACCTCCTCGCCGAGCAGGGCCGCCGACCACACCAGGGTCAGCACGGGCTGGGCGAGCTGCACCTGCCCGATCTTGGCCACGCCTCCCCGGGCGAGCCCCGCGTACCAGACGAAGAAGCCCAGGAACATGCTGATCACCGAGACGTAGGCGAAGCCCGCCCAGGCCCCGGTGCCCGCGGCGAGGTCGCCCGTCGCGCCGGCGAGCAACGCGAGCGGCGCCACGACCGGCATCGAGAGGAGCAGCGCCCAGCAGATCGTCTGCCAGCCGCCGAGCTCGCGGGCGAGCGCCCCTCCCTCGGCGTACCCGAGGGCGCCGAGCACCACGGCGACCAGCACCAGCCCGTCCGCGGCCCGGGGGAGGCCGGCGCCCTGGGTGGCGGCGAAGACGAGCACGGCCACGAGGCCGGCCCCCGAGGCCAGCCAGAACGCGCCGGTGGGGCGCTCGCCCGCGCGGGCCACGGCCATCGCCGCCGTGGCCGCGGGCAGCAGCCCGACGATCACGGCCCCGTGCGCGGAGGAGAGCTCGCGCAGCGCCAGGGCGGTGAAGAGCGGGAAGCCGATGACCACCCCCAGCGCGACCAGCGCCAGGCGGCCCAGCTGGTCCGGCCGGGGCCGGGGCTGTCGAAGCACCGCGAGCAGCACGGCGCCCAGGGCCGCCGCCACCACGGCGCGGCCCAGCCCGACGAAGGCGGCATCGAGCTCGTCCACCGCGACCCGTGTGGCCGGCAGCGACCCGCTGAAGCCCACGACGCCGAGGAACCCGAGGAGAAGGGGCACGTCGTCAACGTAGGACCGGACCGGCGCGCGGTCCATGTCCCACAAGACCGGCTTGCCCTACGTCGCCGCGTCGACCTTCGGGAGGTTCTGCTCGATCGTGCGGGTGAGCGAGGTCTTGACCGCGAGGGCGAGCCCGGGCACCGCGGAGGCGATCCTGATGCGGTACTCCAGCCGCGTTCCGCCCCCGGGGCGCTCGGAGAAGCGCATGACGCCCAGGTGGCCCTTGAGCGGGCTCCCCTTGGTGATCCGGTACTCGATGTGCTCGTTGGGCACGAACTCGGTCACGGTCTCCTCGAACGGCGGGGTCGGGCCGACCCGCAGGCGGCGGCACGAGCCGACGCCGTTGCGGTGACCGTCGCCGTCGCACACCCGCTCGACCCTGGCCCCGAACAGGTCGGCGAGGTTCTCGTGCTCGGAGAGGTAGTCGAACACGGGCCCCACCGGGTTGGCGAAGTCGTGCGTCACGTGGACGTGGTGGGCGCGCATCGGTGGGCGAGCTTACGCGACGGCGTCCGTCAGCCGTCCAGCGAGTCCAGCCGCGCCACTATCGCCTCGGCGTGCCCCGTGAAGGCCGCCGGGTCGAAGATCGCATCGAGGTCGAGCTCCGGAGCGACCTGCCCGAGCAGGTCCCGGAAGGGGGTGCGCTCGTGCCAGGCGCGCTGGGCGTTCTCCTGAACGATGCGGTACGCCTCGTCGCGCGGGCGCCCCGACTCCACCAGGGCCAGCAGGGCGCGCTGGGAGTACAGCGCGCCGTGGGTGATCTCGAGGTTCTCCAGCATGCGGTCCGCGTGCACGGTCATCCCCGCCACCACCCTGGTCGCGAGGGCCTGCGCGTAGTCGAGGAGGATCGTCGCGTCGGGCAGCGCGACCCGCTCCACGGAAGAGTGCGAGATGTCGCGCTCGTGCCACAGCGCGACGTCCTCGAGCCCGGCCTGCGCGTACCCGCGCAGCAGCCGGGCGATTCCCGTGACCCTCTCGCTGACGATCGGGTTGCGCTTGTGCGGCATCGCGGACGAGCCCTTCTGCCCCTCCCGGAACGGCTCCTCGGCCTCGCGCACCTCGGTGCGCTGGAGGTGGCGCAGCTCGGTGGCGAAGCGCTCGAGCCCCGCGCCGGCCAGGGCGACGGCCGACAGGAGCTGGGCGTGGCGGTCGCGCGCCACGACCTGGGTGGACACGTCCTCGCGCCCGAGGCCCAGGCGCTCGAGCACGGTCGCCTCGAGCTCGGGGCCGTTCGACGAATACGTGCCCACGGCGCCCGACAGCGCTCCCACCGAGCACGCCGCGACCGCCGCCTCGAGGCGCCGCAGGTTGCGCTCGGCCTCGAAGGCGAACCCGGCCAGCTTCACGCCGAACGTGGTGGGCTCGGCCTGCACGCCGTGGGTGCGACCCACGCACAGCGTGGCCGCGTGCTCGCGCGCGCGCGCGACCAACGCGTCGCGGTACGCCCGGGCCCCCGCCACCACGATCCCCCCGGCCTCGGCGATCTGTAGCCCGAGCGCCGTGTCGAGGACGTCGGAGGAGGTGAGCCCGTGGTGCACCCAGCGCCCCTCCTCGCCCACCGAGCCGGCCACGACGTCGACGAAGGCGGCCACGTCGTGGTCGGTCACCTTCTCGCGCTCCAGCACGGCGTCGACCGTGAAGGCGGCCCGCTCGCGGATCGCCCGGGCGTCCTCGGCGGGCACCACGCCCTGCTCGGCGAGCGCGTCGGTGACCGCGAGCTCCACCTCGAGCCAGGTCTCGAGCTTTCGCTGCTCGGACCAGACGGCGCCGATCTCGGGCCGTGTGTAGCGGGCGATCACGTGCTGAGGATCTTGGCGGCCAGCACGGCGGCGTTCTTCGCGCCGTCGACGCCGACACATGCCACGGGCACCCCCGGGGGCATCTGCGCGATGGCCAGCATCGCGTCGAGCCCGCCGGCGACCGAGGTCTTCGAGACCAGCGGCACGCCGATGACCGGCAGCTCGGTGTGGGCCGCCACCACGCCGGGCAGCGCGGCGGCCAGGCCGGCTCCGGCGATGATCACCTTGAGGCCGCGCATCTGGGCGTTCTTCGCGTAGTCGGCCACCACCTCGGGGTCGCGGTGCGCGCTCATCACCCTGATCTCGAAACGGATGCCGCGGTCCTCCAGCTCCTTGCCCGCCTTCTCCATCACGGGCATGTCGGACTGCGAGCCCATCACGATGCCCACGAGGGGGGCGTCCACCTCGAGATCGTCGAACTCGTGCTCGACCTCGGTCTCCACGACCGGCGTTGGCTCTGCTTCGCTCATGCCTCGACCCTATCCACGGCCCGGGCGGCGATGTCGCGCCGCATCTGCTTGCCGTCGAACTGGACCCGGTCCGCCGCCGCGTAGGCGCGGGCGCGGGCCTCGCCCGGGGTGGCGCCGATGCCCGTCACGTTGAGCACCCGGCCGCCCGCCGTCACCAGGCGGCCTCCTTCCTCGGCGGTGCCCGCGTGCAGGAGCTCCACCTGCAGGGAGTCGATGGAGCGCAGGCCGCGTATCTCGTCTCCGCTCGAGGAGCTCGCCGGGTAGCCGGCCGAGGCCAGCACCACGGTCACGGCCCATTCGTTGGACCACTCCACGCGCAGGTCGCGCAGACCCCCGGGGCGCGAGGCGCCCTCGAGCAGCTCCAGCACGTCCGAGCGCAGGCGAGGCAGGACCGCCTGGGTCTCGGGATCGCCGAAGCGGCAGTTGTACTCGAGCACCTTGGGGCCCGCCGAGGTCATCATCAGGCCCGCGTAGAGCACGCCGTGGTACGGCGTCCCCCGGCGGCGCATCTCGTCCACGACCGGCTGGTGCACGGCCTTGGCCAGCGCCTCCACGTGCTCGTTCCCGATCCCCGGCACCGGCGAGTAGCTGCCCATGCCGCCGGTGTTGGGACCCTCGTCGCCGTCGTAGATGCGCTTGTAGTCCTGGGCGGGAGCCATCGGCACCGCGCGCTCGCCGTCGCACAGGGCGAGCAGCGACAGCTCCTCGCCCTCGAGGAACTCCTCCAGCACGACCTCGGTGTCGCCGAAGCGGCGCGCGGTGAAGAACTCCTCGACCGCCTCGCGGGCCGTGGCCTCGTCGGGGCAGATGACCACGCCCTTGCCCGCCGCGAGGGCGTCGGCCTTGAGGACGGCGGGATAGGAGGCGCAGGGAAGCTGGCCCAGGGCCTCGTCGCGCGAGCGCAGCACCGTGTATCCGGCGGTCGGGATGCCCAGCTCGGCCATCAGCTCCTTGGCGTAGCGCTTCGAGCCCTCGAGCCGCGCGGCCTCGCGCGTCGGCCCGAAGGCGGCGATGCCGGCGTCCGCGAGCGCGTCCACCGCGCCGGCCACCAGGGGCGCCTCGGGCCCGACGACCACGAGGTCCGCGCCGCGGTCGCGAGCCAGCGCCACGATGGCGTCCACGTCGTCGGACTCGACGCCGACGCACTCGACGCGGTCGCGGGCGATGCCGGCGTTGCCCGGCGCGCACAGCACATCGGGCTTCTGGCGGCTGCGCAGCAGGCAGCGCACGAGCGCGTGCTCGCGCCCCCCTCCTCCGACTACGAGGACCCTCGTCAACGGACCGGCACTACAACGCGGCGATGAAGTCGTCGACGGGGATGGCGACGAGCGACTCGTAGCGCGCCGTGCCCCGCGAGCCGAGCTCGAGCGACACCCGCGCCATCGTGACCTCGTCGGGCGCCTCGACGATGTTCACGAAGTCGTAGCGGCCCAGCACCGCCCACTGGGCCTTCACCTCGGCCCCCAGCTGCTCGATCTCCTTGTTCACCTCACGTATGCGCTGTGGGTTGTTCTTGATCGTCTGCACCCCCTCGGGGCGTCAGGGTGCTCAGCAGTACGAAGGTGGGCACAGCGGTCCTTTCGGCTGGGAACCTCGTCTTTCTCCCACGTTTGAGAAGCGAGCGCAAGCGTTAGCCTCCCCCTGTGCTGCGGAGGCTCTACGACGCAACCTGGGGCCGCGCGTTCGCGTTCGCCTACGACTTCTTCCTGGCCCGGACGGAGCGCCATGGCCTCCGGCAGATGCGGGGCGATCTGCTCGGCGAGGCGCACGGGCGCACGCTGGAGATCGGCGCCGGCACGGGCCTGAACCTGGACCGCTACCCGGCGGCGGTGACCGAGCTGGTGCTCACCGAGCCCTTCGGCCCGATGGCGGCCCAGCTCCGGGCCAGGGCGGCCGAGGAGGGCAGGCCGGTCGAGGTGGTGGAGGCGCCCGGCGAGAGCCTTCCCCTGCCCGATGCGAGCTTCGACACCGTGACCCTGACGCTGGTGCTCTGCACGGTGGACGATCCCGAGGCCGTGCTGAAGGAGGTCGCTCGCGTGCTCAGGCCGGGTGGGCGGCTCCTGTTCCTCGAGCACGTCCGGTCGCCCGAGCCGGGGCTGGCGCGCTGGCAGGACCGCCTGGAGAAGCCGTGGTGGGTCTTCGGCCACGGATGCCACTGCAACCGCGACACGCTCGCCACGATCGAGCGCTCCCCGCTCGAGGTCGAGCGCTTCGACCGCGGCGAGGTGCCGAAGGCCCCTCCGCTCGTGCGTCCGCTCCTGCGGGGCAGCGCCCGGGCCGCGGGGTAGCCGCTACGCTCGCGGCGCCAACCACGGAAGGAACAATCGTGAAGTCGCGTCTCGCAGCGGCCGCCGTCGCGGCCGGCATCCTCGCCGCCCCCGCCTCCGCCGGCGCGGCGACCCTCGAGGCCAAGGTGGCCAAGCCGTGCTACGGCACAGGGGATTCGGTGACGCTGGTGGGCGAGGGCTTCAACCCCGGATCGCCGGTCAGGATCGGGCGGCGGGGCGGCGAGCCCTTGCGGGCGCCGATCACGCCGGACGCGCAGGGCCACTTCGCGATCCGCCTGCAGCTGGCCACGATCCCGGCGGGGACGACCCGGACGCAGTTCACGGCCACCGACACCTCCGATTCCGCGGTCACCGCGAGCACGGCCCTCTTCCGCGTCAGCCCCACGACGATCCGCTTCCGCCCGGCTCGTGCGACCCCCACGACCCCGCGCCGCATCCGCGCCCAGGGGTTCACCACCGGCAGGACCCTCTACATCCACGTGGTGCGGGGCGGTCGCAGCCGCAACGTGAGGGTGGGGCGCCTGAGAGGGGCGTGCAACGGCCTCACGGCCAGCCGGCGCTTCTTTCGCCGCCGGGACTTCCGGTTCGGCCAGTACCGGCTGCAGTTCGACACCTTCCGCCGCTACCGGGCCTCCCGGGCCTCAGAAGGTGGTCTTCCCGCTGACCGTCCGGCGGGGGGCCTAGAGGTCCACGTCGGGATGGCGCGCGCGAAGGTGCTCGGCGAGCGCCTCGCGCACCGCCCGGCGCTCGTCGGCGCCGGCCATCCGGTAGCGGCCCAGCAGCTCCTTCTGGCCCTCCAGCGGCAGCCCGGCGATCTCCCAGCGCACCGCGAGACGCTCGAAGACGAGCTCCGTGCGGCGCTGCCAGCGGTCCTCGGCGCTCGCCGCCGGCTTGGAGTCGAGCCGCTCGATCTCGCGCAGGGTTCCCGGGCTCAGCTCGTCGCGGACGGTGAGCACCCCGTCGCCGACCACCAGGTCGGAGGTCGCCGGGGCGACTCCCGGATCTCCGGTTCGCCTGCGCCTGCGCGCTCGCTTGCCCATCCCCGGCGGCCCTAGACCGCTGCGGGCTCGGCGGCCGCGCCGGCGCGCTCGAAGGTGAGCTCGCCGCCGGCAGCGTCCACGCGCACCCGGTCGCCGGGCACGAAGTCTCCCTCCAGGAGGCGCAGCGCCAGCTTGTCCACGAGCTGCTTCTGAATCACCCGGCGCAGCGGGCGGGCCCCGTAGGTCGGGTCGTAGCCGAGGTTGGCGATCAGCGTCTTGGCGTCGTCGGTCAGCTCGATCTCCACCCCGCGCCCCGCGACCCGGGCGGCCAGCTGGGACACCTGGAGGTCCACGATGTGGCCGATCTCGTCGCGCGTGAGCGACGCGAACTCCACGATCTCGTCGAGGCGGTTCACGAACTCGGGCTTGAAGGTGGCCTCGACCCCGGCGACTCCGCCCGGGACGTTCGAGGTCATGATCAGCACGGTGTTCTTGAAGTCGACGGTGCGGCCCTGGCCGTCGGTGAGGCGTCCGTCGTCCATGACCTGGAGCAGGACGTTGAACACGTCGGAGTGCGCCTTCTCGATCTCGTCGAGCAGCACCACGGTGTACGGGCGGCGGCGAACGGCCTCGGTGAGCTGCCCGCCCTCGTCGTATCCCACGTAGCCGGGAGGCGCGCCCACGAGCCGCGACACGGAGTGCTTCTCCATGTACTCCGACATGTCGATGCGCACCATCGCCTCCTCGGAGTCGAACATGAACTCCGCCAGCGCACGGGCCAGCTCGGTCTTGCCCACTCCGGTCGGACCGATGAAGAGGAAGGCGCCGATCGGGCGCCCGGGATCGGATAGGCCGGCGCGCGAGCGCCGAAGCGCGTTCGACACCGCCTCGACGGCCTGGTGCTGGCCCACGACCCGGTCGTGCAGGCGCTCCTCCATCTTCACGAGCTTGGCGGTCTCGGACTCGAGCAGCCTGGCCACCGGGATTCCCGTCCAGCGGGCGACGGTCTCGGCAACGTCCTCGTCGTCGACCTCCTCCTTGAGGAAGGTCCGATCGGACTGCAGCTCGCGGAGCCGCGTCTCGCCCTCGGCGATCTCGGACTCCAGCGCGGGGATGTCGCTGTAGCGCAGCTCCGCGGCGCGCTCGAGGTCGGCCTCTCTCTCCGCGCGCTCCGCCTCGCGGTGGGCGGCCTCCAGGCGCTCCTTGGCCGAGCGGATGTTGTCGATGGCCTCCTTCTCGCCGCGCCAGTGCGCCTTCATCTCGTTGGAGCGCTCGCGCAGGTCGGCCAGCTCCCGGTCGATGGCCTCGCGGCGGGCGACGCTGGCGTCGTCGGTCTCCTTGCCCAGCGCCTGCAGCTCGATCTCGAGCTGGCGGATGCGGCGCTCGAGGGCGTCGATCTCCTCGGGCATCGAGTCGATCTCGATGCGCAGGCGCGACGCGGCCTCGTCGATCAGGTCGATCGCCTTGTCGGGAAGGAACCGGTCGGCGATGTAGCGGTGGGAGAGGGTGGCCGCGGCGATGATCGCGTTGTCGGTGATGCGCACGCCGTGGTGCACCTCGTAGCGCTCCTTGAGGCCACGGAGGATCGCGATGGTGTCCTCCTCCGTGGGCTCTCCCACCTGGACGGGCTGGAAGCGCCGCTCCAGGGCGGCGTCCTTCTCGATGTGCTTGCGGTACTCGTCGAGGGTGGTGGCGCCCACCGCCCGCAGCTCTCCGCGCGCGAGCATCGGCTTGAGCAGGTTTGCGGCGTCCACGGCGCCCTCGGCCGCGCCGGCGCCGACGATGGTGTGCAGCTCGTCCAGGAACAGGATCACCTGGCCCTCGGCCTCGGCGATCTCCTTGAGCACGGCCTTCAGCCGGTCCTCGAACTCGCCGCGGTACTTCGCGCCCGCGATGAGCGAGCCCATGTCGAGGGAGATCACCCGGCGGTCGCGCAGCGAGTCGGGCACGTCGCCGGAGACGATGCGCTGGGCGAGGCCCTCGGCGATGGCGGTCTTGCCCACGCCCGGCTCGCCGATCAGCACCGGGTTGTTCTTGGTGCGGCGGGAGAGCACCTGGATCACGCGGCGGATCTCGTCGTCGCGCCCGATCACCGGGTCGAGCTTGCCGCTCTCCGCGGCCTCGGTCAGGTCGACGCCGAAGCGCTCGAGCGCCTGGTAGCGGTCCTCGGGATTCTGGTCGGTGACGCGGTGTGGCCCGCGCACCGCCGCCACGGCCTCGGCGAGCGGGTCGCGCGCGGCGCCGGCGTCCACCTGCGGGTCGGCGGCGAGGGCCAGCAGCAGGTGCTCGGTGGAGACGTACTCGTCGCCCATGCCGCGGGCCTCGTCCTCGGCGCCGCCCAGCAGCGCGATGAGGGACGAGCCCAGGCTCGGAGCGGCGGGGGCGTCCCCGGAGACGGTGGGGAGGGCGTCGAGCGCCTCGTTCGCCCGCCGGCGCACGGCCTCGGGATCCGCGTTGGCGCGCCGCAGCACCGGCACCACGATCCCGCCGTCCTGCTCGAGCAGCGAGAGGAGCAGGTGGTGGGGCGCCACCTCGGGATTGCGGCGCGCGCCGGCGAGCCGCTGCGCGGCTGCGAGGGCCTCCTGGGCCTTGAGCGTGAACCGATCTGCCTGCATAGAAAATCTAAGTGGGTATATAGCAGGTCTTGCAGGGTCTGGACAGCGTTCGCGGAGGTCCGGCGCCCCCGCGGCCGGAAATTTTTCCTCGCCGCTCTAGACCGGAGGGGCAAAGTCCGCGTACTCTTTACGCACGCGCGAGCAGCGGAGGACGCCCGCGCGGCCTCTCACACGGATGGCGAGCCGCTCGCCTGCCCGCACCAAACCCATGAGCTTCCACCCAACAGGCCTCTACCACCCGTCGGCCGAGCACGACGGTTGCGGCGTCGCGTGCCTCGCCCGGCTCGACGGCAGCCCCGTCCGCGAGACGGTCGAGCGGGCCATCGACGCGCTGGTCAACCTCGAGCATCGCGGCGCGGAGGGCGCCGACGCGTCGACGGGCGACGGCGCCGGGATCCTCATGCAGATCCCGGACGCGTTCATGCGCGCCGTCGCGCCGGCCGAGCTGCCGGCGACGGGGCGCTACGGGGTGGCCGTCTGCTTCCTGCCCCGCGACGAAGCGCGCCGGCGCGAGCTCGAGGAGCTGATCGAGGCCACCGTCGCCGCGGAGGGCCAGCGGGTGATCGGCTGGCGCGACGTGCCCGTGGACGGCGCCCACGCGGGCGAGCGCGCGCTCGCCGCCGCGCCCGTGATCCGCCAGCTCTTCGTGGCTGCCGGCGACGGCGTGCCCGCGACCGACGCCTTCGAGCGCAAGCTGTACGTGATCCGCCGGGTGGTCGAGCTCGCCGCAGGCCGGCGAGCGAGACCTGGCGATCCCGAGCTTCTCGTCGCGCACCGTCGTCTACAAGGGCATGCTCTCGGCGCCCCAGCTCGCTCGCTTCTACCCCGACCTGGCCGATCCACGTCTCGCGAGCGCGCTGGCCATCGTCCATTCGCGGTTCTCCACCAACACCTTCCCGTCGTGGGCGCTCGCGCACCCGTTCCACATGAGCGCCCACAACGGCGAGTTCAACACGCTGCTCGGCAACGTGAGCTGGATGCGCGCCCGCGAGCCGCGCCTGGCGGGCGGCCCGCTCGGTCCCGACGTCCAGCGCGTGGTGCCCACGATCCCCGAGGGCACCTCGGACTCGGCGGCCTTCGACGCGGTGCTCGAGCTGCTCGTGATGGGCGGACGCTCGCTCGCCCACGCGGCGATGCTCATGACCCCCGAGGCGGAGGGGCGGCCCGACCTGCCCCGCGAGCTCCACGACTTCTACGACTACGGCTCGATGGTCATGGAGCCGTGGGACGGCCCCGCGTCGCTGACCTTCACCGACGGCCGCATCCTCGGCGCCACGCTGGACCGCAACGGGCTGCGGCCCGGCCGCTGGGTGGTCACCGACGACGGCTGGTTCGCGCTGGCCTCGGAGGCGGGCGCGTTCCACGTCCCGGCCGAGCGGGTGCAGAGGGTCGGGCGGCTGCTGCCCGGCCGCCTGCTGATCGTGGAGCCCGGGAGCGGCCGGGTGCTCACCGACCACGAGGCCGAGATGGAGGTGGCCACCGAGCGCCCCTACGGCGCGTGGTTCGCCGAGCACGCGATCCGGCTCGACGACCTCCCCCCGCCCGCCCAGCAGGCCGAGCCCGACGAGCCGCTGCGCGAGCGCCAGCTGGCGTTCGGGTGGTCGCAGGAGGATCTGCGGGTGCTGCTCGCGCCGATGGCCGCCGACGGCAGGGAGCCCACCGGCTCGATGGGCAACGACACCGCCCTCGCGGTCCTGTCGGACAAGCAGCCGCCGCTGTTCTCGTACTTCAAGCAGCTGTTCGCGCAGGTCACGAACCCGGCCATCGACCCCGTGCGCGAGCAGGTGGTCATGTCGCTCACCACGAGCCTCGGCCCGGAGGGAGACCTCTTCGAGGAGACGCCCGAGCAGTGCCGGCGCCTGATGCTCTCCCAGCCGGTCCTGCGCGACTCCGAGCTGGGACGGCTGCGCGCGGTCACCGAGGGGCCGCTCGCCAGCCACACGATCGACGCCACCTGGCCGGTGTCCGACGGCGCGGACGGGCTCGAGAGCGGGCTCGACGCGGCTGTGCGCCGAGGCCGACGACGCGCTGGCGGACGGCGCCGGGATCCTGATCATCAGCGACCGCGCGGTCTCCCCCGAGCGCGCCGCCATCCCCTCCCTGCTCGCCCTCTCCTGCGTCCACCACCATCTGGTGCGGATGGGCACCCGCACCCGGGCCAGCCTCGTGGTCGAGTCGGGCGAGCCCCGCGAGGTGCATCACGTGGCGGCGCTGATCGGCTACGGAGCCGGAGCGGTGAACCCGTACCTGATGTTCGAGTCGCTCGGGCATCTGGAGGGCCGTGCCTCCCTCGATGCCGAGGGATCGGACGAGCAGCTTCAGGAGAAGGTCATCGCGGCGCTCGGCAAGGGGCTGCTCAAGGTGATCTCCAAGATGGGCATCTCCACCGTGCGCTCCTATCAGGGCGCGCAGGTCTTCGAGGCGGTCGGCCTCGACCCCGACCTGGTGGACCGCCACTTCACGGGCACCAGGTCGCGCGTCGGGGGCGCCGGCCTGCCCGAGCTGGCCCGTGAGGCGCTGGTCCGCCACGCCCGCGCCTGGCCCGAGTCCCACGAGCTGTCGCTGCCCTCCTTCGTGGAGGAGGGCCTCCTGCCCGCGGCCCACGCGGACCTGCTGCCCCAGGGCGGCATCTACGCGTGGCGCCGCGACGGCGAGCGTCACATGTGGGACCCCGAGACCGTGGCCGGCCTCCAGCGCGCGGCGCGCGGCGGCGGCCCGGAGGCCTACGAGGACTTCTCCCGCCGGGTCAACAAGGAGAACGCCGCTCACGGGATGCTGCGCGGGCTGCTGCGTCTCCGCCGGTCCGAGCAGCCGCTGGCGATCGAGGACGTGGAGCCCGCCGCGGAGGTCGTGAAGCGCTTCACCACCGGCGGGATGAGCCTCGGCTCGCTCTCCCCGGAGGCCCACGAGACGCTCGCCGTGGCCATGAACCGCCTCGGCGCGAAGTCGAACACCGGCGAGGGCGGCGAGGACCGCCGGCGCTGGGAGCCCGACCCCAACGGCGACCTGCGCCGCTCGGCGATCAAGCAGGTGGCCTCGGGGCGCTTCGGGGTGACCATCGACTACCTGGTGAACGCCGACCAGCTCCAGATCAAGATCTCGCAGGGCTCCAAGCCCGGCGAGGGCGGTCAGCTGCCCGGCCACAAGATCACCGAGGAGATCGCCCGGCTGCGCCACTCGATGCCCGGGGTGGAGCTGATCTCGCCGCCGCCGCACCACGACATCTACTCGATCGAGGACCTCAAGCAGCTCATCTACGACCTGCGCTGCGCCAACCCGCGCGCCTCGGTGTCGGTGAAGCTGGCGGCCGAGATGGGAGTGGGCACCGTGGCCGCCGGGGTGGCCAAGGCCAACGCCGACCACATCGTCATCGCCGGCCACGACGGGGGCACGGGCGCCTCGCCGCTCTCCTCGATCCAGTCGGCCGGCGTGCCGTGGGAGATCGGCCTGGCCGAGGCCCAGCAGACGCTCGTGCGCAACGACCTGCGCTCGCGGGTCGCCCTGCAGGCCGACGGGCAGATGCGCACCGGCCGCGACGTGGTGATCGCCGCGCTGCTGGGAGCCGACGAGGTCGGCTTCTCCACCGCGCCGCTCGTGGCGACCGGCTGCGTGATGATGCGCGTCTGCCACCTCAACACCTGCCCGGTGGGGATCGCCACCCAGGATCCGGAGCTGCGCAAGCGCTTCGAGGGCCGCCCCGAGCACGTGGTGACCTACCTCATCGCCGTGGCCGAGGAGACGCGGCGCATCATGGCCTCGCTCGGCGTGCGCCGCTACGAGGACCTGGTCGGGCGCACCGAGCTCCTGGAGGCCGATCCGGCGGTGGAGCACTGGAAGGCCCGCGGCGTGGACCTGTCGGCCCTGCTCAGCGAGCCCGAGGAGCCCACCACCCCGCGCCGCCAGACGCGCCCGCAGGTGCCCGTGCTCGACGGCTCCCTCGACCACCTTGCGCTGATCCCCGCCGCCAGCCGCGCGATCGACCGCGGCGAGAAGGTGCGGGTCCAGTACCCGGTGGCCAACGTGAACCGCACGGTCGGCGGGCTGCTGTCGGGGGAGATCGTCCGCCGCCACGGTCCCGACGGGCTGCCCGAGGGCTCCGTGGAGGTCGAGCTCACGGGCGCGGCCGGCCAGAGCTTCGGCGCCTGGCTCGCGCCCGGCGTGACCCTGACCGTGAACGGCGTGGTGAACGACTACGCCGGCAAGGGGCTCTCCGGGGGCATCATCGCCGTCCGCCCGTCGGCCGACGCGCACTTCGCGGCCGCAGTCCAACGTGATCGCGGGCAACGTGACGCTCTACGGAGCAACCTCGGGCCGAGCGTTCTTCGCCGGGCTGGCCGGCGAGCGCTTCGCCATCCGCAACTCCGGCGCGCTCGCCGTGGTGGAGGGGGTGGGCGACCACGGGTGCGAGTACATGACCGGAGGACGCGTGGTGGTGCTGGGTCCCACCGGCATCAACTTCGCCGCCGGCATGAGCGGCGGCATCGCGTGGGTGTTCGACCCCGAGGGCAGGTTCCCGGCGTCCGTGAACCGCGAGATGGTGGAGCTCGAGACGCTCAAGCCGGGCAGGCGCGCCACCGAGCTCCACGACCTCGTGGCCGAGCACCACGTGCGCACCGGGTCGGCACTGGCGCGCGCGCCTGCTCGCCGACTGGCCCAGCGCGCTCTCGCAGTTCGTGCAGGTGATGTCGCCCGACTACCGCAAGGCGCTGGAGGTGCGCGACCTCGAGGAGGCCACGGAGACGCAGCAGATGAAGGCCGCCGCGATCGAGGAGACGCCCGCCTGATGGCCGATCCGCGCGGATTCCTCGAGGTGCACCGGGTGCCGATGCCCGAGCGCGACCCGGCCGAGCGCGTGCACGACAGCAGCGAGATCTTCGGCGTGCTGCCCGCCGAGGGCGTCGAGCAGCAGGCCCGCCGGTGCATGGACTGCGGCGTGCCCTTCTGCAACAACGGCTGCCCGCTGGGCAACCTCATCCCCGACTGGAACGACCTCGTGCGCCGCGGCCAGTGGCGCGAGGCGATCGACCAGCTGCACGCCACCAACAACTTCCCCGAGTTCACGGGGCTGATCTGTCCCGCTCCGTGCGAGTCGGCCTGCGTGCTCGACATCGGCGACGACCCGGTGATGATCAAGCAGATCGAGTACGCCATCGTGCACCGCGCGTTCGAGGAGGGCTGGATCGTGCCCCGCCCGCCGGAGCACCGGACGGGTCAGCGGGTGGCCGTGGTCGGCTCCGGGCCCGCGGGCATGGCCGCCGCCGCGGAGCTGAACGCGGTGGGCCACTCGGTGGTGGTCTTCGAGCGCGACGAGGCGCCGGGCGGGCTCATGCGCTTCGGCGTGCCGGACGCCAAGCTCGAGAAGTGGATGATCGACCGCCGCATCGGACTGCTCGAGGCGGAGGGCATCGAGTTCCGCTGCGGCGTCGACGTGGGCGTCGACCTCTCGGCCGAGGAGATGGCCGCGGACTTCGACGCCTCCGTGATCGCCGTCGGCTCACGGGTCGAGCGCGCCCTGGAGATCCCCGGCGCCGATCTCGACGGCGTGCACTTCGCGATGGACTACCTCTACCAGCGCAACCGCGCGGTGGCCCGCGCCGACGGCCGCGAGGCCCCGCTGCCGGAGCGCGAGATCACCGCGGCCGGCAAGCGCGTGATCGTGATCGGCGGCGGAGACACCGGGATGGACTGCCTCTCGAGCGCCAACCGCGAGGGCTGCGAGGAGGTGCTGATGCTCGACGTGTACGGCACGGTGCCCGACGGCGGGCGCTACCCGGACACGCCCTGGCCCGAGGCCCCGCGGCGCACGTAGACGACCTACGCCCTCGACGAGGGCGGCGAGCGCCGCTTCGGCACGCAGGTCACCCGCATCGAGGGGGAGGACGGACGCGTGGCGCGCGTCGCACGGCCGCCGCGTGGAGGGCACCTCGTCGCGCGACCTGCATGCCGTGCCCGGATCGGAGTTCGTGCAGGAGGCCGACCTGTGCCTGGTGGCGATCGGCTTCTCCCACCCGGCCCACGACGGCCTGCTCACCGACCTCGGCGTCGACCTCGACGCGCGCGGCAACGTGAAGGCACCCGGTGTACGCGACCTCGCGCGAGTCGGTGTTCGCGGCGGGCGACGCCCGGGTCGGGCCAGTCGCTGATCGTGACCGCCATCGCCGACGGGCGCCGTGCGGCGCGGATGGTGGACCGGCGCGCTGCGTGAAGCGCGTGCCCGTGGCGGCTTAGCGGCCGCCCGGCCGCAGCGCTCAGAGGAACCGCCGGCTCCGCCTCCCGCGCCTCGTCGGGCCGCTCGCCGCCGCCGTCGCCCTCCGGATCGCCGTTGGCCGGGCCGCTCTCGCTGACCTCGGAGCGCAGCTGCGCGAGTGACGACTCCAGGGCCTGGATGCGCTCGTCCACGTCCCCGTTCGGGCCCGTGCCCCCGCGCGCCCGGGCGGTGGCCGCGGCCGGGGTGGCGGGCGCCGGCGCGGGTGGAGCGCTCGGAGCGTCCGGCACCGCGGCCGCGGGCACCGGCGCGGGCGCGCGCCGGCCTGTGCCGCCTCGCGTGCGGCCGCATCCGCTGCGCGGGCCGCCGCCGGAGTGCGCATCATTCGCGCGCGCGAAGGGAACGGCGAGCAGACGCCAAGAGCGCCGCCGACGCGGAAGCCCCAGCCGAAGGCGTCGCGGGCGGCGCCCGCCGTCTCGCGGGCGGCGATCTCGTCGAAGCCGGGCCCGGGATCGAAGCGTCTCGTGGACTGGCCCACGTAGTCGGCGAACTTGCGCAGCCCGAGCCCCTGCGACCAGCGGCGGGGGCAGCTCGGCCTGGTCGTTGGCGTCCTCGATGTCCTCGCGCGCGTAGTCGAGCGTGTAGTTGGACGCGGTGATCACCGTGGCCACCAGGAGCGCCACCCCGATCGCCGCACCGAGCTGGCGCGCGGTGTTCACGATCCCCGACGCCAGCCCCAGCTCGGGCCCCGAGACCGACGCCCATCGCGCCGACGTTGATCGCCGGGAAGACGGTCCCGAGCCCGACCCCGATCATCGCAGGCCGGGGAGCATGATCAGGTAGTCGCCCCAGACTCTCGGAGGTCGACGGGCACGAAGGAGAACCACACGAGCCCGACCGACATGCACAGCAGGGCGGGCACCGCGAGCGCGCGCGGCGGCCGCGTGTCGGCGCCCTTGGCGACGAGCGGGCCACACGAGCATGCCCATGAGCGGCACGGGGATGAGCGCCAGCGCCGCCTCCCACTGGTCGTAGCCCCAGAGGTTCTGGAACACCAGCGAGAGCAGGAACAGCGCGCCGAAGGCGCCGGCAGCCGAACAGGACCATCGCGGTGTTGGCCCCCGTGAACTGGCGGTTGCGCATGAGGGCGGGCGTGATCATCGACGCCTTGCCCGTAGCGCTGGGAGAGATAGAACGCGCCGGCGAGCAGCACCGAGCCCTGGAGCAGGAAGAGGATCAGCGCGTCGTCCCAGCCGCGCGACGTTGGCCTCGGCGAGCGCGAAGGTGAGGCTGAAGACCGCGAGCCCGAGCAGGCCCATGCCGAGCCAGGTCCACCCGGCGGCCGGTCGCGGAGAGGTCGTAGGTCTCGGGCCAGATGCGCACGGGCCAGCAGGATCCCGAGGATCCCGAACGGGACGTTGATCAGGAAGATCCACTGCCAGTCGGCGATCTCGAGGATCGCCGCCGCCGAGCACCGGCCCGATCGACGGAGGACACGAGCGCCACCACGGCGATCACCGCGAGGCCCCGTCCGCGCTCGCTCGGGCGGGAAGACCAGCACGGTCATCGCGAATCCCAGCGGGGCGAGGATGCCGGCGCCGATGACCCTGGACGGACGCGGAAGAAGATCAGCGCAGTCGATCGACCAGGACAGCGGCGCACAGCGCCGAGCCGACCGTGAACACGGTCATGCCGATGATGAAGAAGCGCTTGCGGCCGAACTGGTCGGCCAGCCGGCCCATCGACACCAGCAGCACGGCGAAGGCGATGTTGTAGGCGCTGATCACCCACGTGACGGTGTCGGTGTCGGTCGTCGAGGTCGCGCTGGATCTCGGGGATCGCGATGTTCACGATCGAGATGTCGATGAGCGACATCGCCCAGCCGATCATCATCACCCCGAAGATCTTCCAGCGGTTGCGCTGGAGCGCTTCGATCGGGGGATTCACACGCTCGCGAGGGGTCTTCGCCATGCCTCAGCGCCCCGAGAAGTTCAGGTCGTCGTCGCGGTCGAGCCGGCCCTCGTCGACCTCGTCGTCATCGTTCTCGTCGGCCTCCTCGCGCGGGCGGATCGGGCCCGCGGGGCCGAACTTCGGCACGGTGCCGCCCGCGTCGTTCAGCGCCGCCTGCCACATCCGCCGGACCTGCTCGGCGTTCTCGCGCGAGACGTCCTCGTCCTCGGTGCGCGGCGAGAAGTCGTCCTCGTCGCCCTGCTCGTCCTCGTGCTCGGGAGGGTCGGTGTCGTAGAGCTTCTTCACGAGACCCTCCACGTCCGAGACCAGCACGTAGCGGCGGTCACCGACCACGAGCTGTCCGCCGACCGCGGTCGTGAAGTGCCAGCGCGGCGCCGGGTCGTCGTCGTCGAAGAACGCGGTCAGGTCCTCGCCTTCCATCTTCCCGGGGATGGTGAGGCCGGCGAAGGAGAGCACGGTGGGAGCGACGTCGTGGGTCGAGGCGTAGTAGCGCACCGCGTCCCCGGCGCGGCGGCCGTCGGGGTGGCGGATCACGTAGGCCACCTTGTAGACCTCCTCGTGGCCGGCGGCCGCGCCCGTGCCGAACACGCCGTGCTCGCCCAGGGCGGTGGTGCCGGCGCTCACGAGGTAGATCACGGTGTTGTCGGAGAGCCCGCGCTTCTCGACCTCGTCGAGCAGGCGCCCGATCTCGGAGTCGACTTCCTTCATCTCGTCGCGATAGGCCTCGCGGACTCGCTCCCTGATGGCCTTCGAGCTCTCGACCTCCTCGGTCTCCCCGTAGGAGACGGCCTCGGAGTCCGTGGCGCGCGACGCCGCGCGCTCGATGTCTTCCAGCGCGCCCCGGGTCCCGTAGACAGGGGTGGGCTCGGTGGCCTCCGAGCGGTCGAAGGCGTCCACGGCGAGGAAGAACGGCTGCTTTGCCTTCAGCTCCCCCAGCGCCTCGATCCCGCTGTCCACCACCCGGGTCAGGGAGCGCGCGCCCCCTTCGGCGCCGTCCGGCACCACGGGCGACACCCAGCGCTTGCCCTGGCTCACCGAGGGCGCGCGCCCGCCGGGCTTGCGCTGCACGCCGTCGAAGCGATCGTCCTCCAGCAGCGGGTTGTCGGTGATGTAGAGCGGTGTCACGCCGCCCTCCTCGAGCACCTCGGTGAGCACCGGCTGGTGATCGAGGACCCGCGTCCACCCCGGGATTGGCGCGAAGCCCTTGGTGGGCTTCCAGTCGCGGAAGGGGTAGGACTTCATGCCGGTGAGGATCGCCCGCCGCGCGGGCATGGCGGGCATCGACTCGGGGATGGCCATCTCGAAGCGCAGCCCCTCGTCGCACAGCGCGTCGATGTTGGGCGTGTCGGCCAGGTCGTGGGGGTCGTCGTAGGCGCTCACGAAGTCCCCCCGCATGCCGTCGACCACGATGAGCAGCACGTTCGGAGGCCGTTCGAGCTCGTCCTGGGCCTGGGCCGCGCCTGGACGCAGCGCCGCGGCGCCGAGGGTCAGGCCGCGCCGCCCCGGTGCCTCCTGCGCGCAGAAGCCCGCGCCGGCTGAACGTTCGGTTACCCACCGAGCACGAAGTCCTGGCCGAACATGGGCAGCGTGCCCCCCGCCTCGTCGTTGAGCGCCTGCCAGAGGGTGTCCACGATCTGGGGGTTGTCGCCCGAGATGTCGTTCAGCTCGCCCGGATCCTCGAGCGTGTCGTAGAGCCGGCGGGTCCTCCCGACGATGTTCGACGATCAGCACGTAGCGGCCATCGCCCGCGATCACGTAGTCGGCGTAGATGGCGGTGAAGTACGGGCGCCGGGGCGGATCCTTGCCGTCGAACAGCACGGAGAGGTCCTCGCCGTCCATCATGCCGCCGGGGCGCACGCCGAAGTTGGCGAGCACGGTCTTGGCCACGTCGTGGGTGGACGCGAAGTAGTCGCTGGTCTCTCCCGCCAGACGCCGCTCGGGATCGCGGATCATGTAGGGCACGTGGTAGATGTGGTAGTGAGGGAGCGCCGCGGCCTTGCCGATCACGCCGTGCTCGCCGAGCGTGAGCCCGTGGTCCGAGAAGTAGATGACCATCGTGTTCTCGTCGAGCCCGGTGTCGGCCAGCTTGTTCATCAGGCGGCCGATCCACTTGTCGGCGTAGGTCAGCTCGGCGGCGTACATCTCGCGGATCAGCTCGAGCGTCTCGTCGTCGATCTCGCAGCGTGCTCGTGCGGTTCGACGGCGTGTCGAAGGGCTGGATCGGGGTGATGCCCTCCTTCTGGATCCCCTTGTTGGCCGGAGCCGGAGAGCTGAACGTTGTAGGCGCGAGGCGCGTCGAAGGGCTCGTGGGGATCGAACGAGTCCACCCCGAGGAAGAACGGCTTGCCCTTCTCCTGCGACGTCGAGCACCTGCATGCCCATGCGCATGACGCGCGCCGCCGAGTAGTCACGCTCGCGCCGGCGAAAGAGGGCGTTCCAGCCCACGTGGTCGCGCAGGCGCTGCACCTCCACGGTGTCGGAGAGGTTGGGCAGCAGGTAGCGCTCGATCTCCGACGCGCTGCGCGGGCCGCTTGAAGGGCTTGTTGAACGCGCGGTAGGCGCCCTGGGAGTAGTCGGGCCGCGCGACGTCGAGCGTCCGGCGGAAGTTGGCGAAGCGCGGCGCGACGAGGAACGGGTTGTCCGTGCAGTAGTTGGTGGAGATCCCGGCGTTGCCGAGCATCTCCGTGAAGATCGGCTGGTGAGCGCCGATCGGCGTCCAGCCCGGCTCCTCCGGCAGCCCCGGCGGTCAGGACCCAGTCGCGGTAGGGAAAGCCGCGCTGCCCGGTGAGCACCGCGCGCCGCACCGGGCCCGTGGGCATGGCTTCCGGCACGGCGAGGCTGAAGCGCAGGGAATCGCCGGCCAGCGCGTCGAGGTTCGGCGTCTTGGCGATCGACCTGCGGTTGTAGGCGCCGATGTAGTCGGCACGGGTGCTGTCGGTCACGATCATCAGCACGTTGGGCGCGTCGGGGTCGCTCTCCGTCTCGACCTCGTAGTCGTCGGTGGCGCAGCCCGCCGCGCCGAGCGCCAAGGCACCAGCGCCGCCGGCCTTGAGCACGTCCCTTCTCGTGAAGCCCCGTCGAGCTCCCATCGCTTCCTTTTCGTCGAGGGGACCGCGCCGTCGCGAACCCCGAGGGCCAACCGCCGCGGGAAGGGTAGCGAGCGGGCGCCCGGTCCCTACTGCCGGCGGCGGGAGATGGAGACGCGCACCGCCCGGTCGACCCGGCCTTCGGCGGGCACCAGCGCCTGCCCCGGGGGCTCGTAGGGCACCAGCTCGTGGCGGAAGGAGCGCCGGACACGTTCGAGCTCCTCACGCAGCTCCGACTGGGCGCGCTCGGCCTGCGCCTCGAGGCCGCGAAGCCGGCGGCGCATGCGGGCCACCTCCTGCTCGAGCTCGAAGACCCTCTGCACCCCGGCGAGGTTCATCCCCAGCTCGCTCGTGAGCTCGGAGATCCGCCGCAGGCGCTCGACGTCCTCGCGGGAGTAGAGCCGGGTGTTCTTGGCCGAGCGCTTGGGGGTGATGAGGCCCCGGCTCTCGTAGATGCGAAGGGTCTGCGGGTGCATCCCGGCCAGCTCGGCGGCCACCGAGATCATGTAGACGCCGCGGGTGGAGTCGTCCTCGTCCGTCATGCCGTCTCGTTCCGGAGGATCCGCTCGCGCGGGTTGCCGTCGATCACCGCGGCGAGGTCGTCGACCGCCTCGCGCTGCTCCTGGGACAGCGTGCGGGGCACGTCGATCACCAGGCGGTAGTGGATGTCGCCGCGGCCCCGGCCCGCGAGGCGCGGCGGGCCCTCGCCGCGAAGGCGCTGGACGGTGCCGTGCTGGGTCCCCGGCGACACCCGGATGCGCTTCGACCCGTTCAGGGTCGGCACCTCGATCGTCGCTCCCCGGATGGCCTCGGGGATCGTGACCGGGACCTCGACCTCGAGGTTGTCGCCCCGGCGCTTGAACAGCGGCGAGTCGGCCACGCGGGTGACCACGTACAGGTCCCCCGCCGAGCCGCCCCGGCGCCCGGGCTCGCCCTTGCCGGCCAGCCTCACCCGGCCGCCGTCGCGCACGCCGGCCGGGATGTTCACGCGGTAGCGCTTGACCTGGCGCGTCTGTCCCGCGCCGTTACAGGTCGCGCACGGGTCGGTGATCTCCGTGCCCGTGCCGCCGCACTTGCGACACGGCTGGGAGATGGAGAAGAGGCCCTGCGACTCCGCCTCCACGCCGCGGCCGTGGCAGCGGCTGCAGACCTTCGGCGTGGTGCCCGGCTTCGCGCCCGTGCCGTGGCAGGTCGGGCAGGGCGCCGAGAGCGCGACGCTCACGGGGACCTGGGCGCCCTCCATGGCCTGGTCGAAGGAGATGTGCACCTCCGTCTCGAGGTCTCGCCCGCGCTCGGGGCGGGGACCGGACCCGCCGCGCCCGCCGGGGCCGCCGCCGGTGAAGAGGTCGGAGAGGATGTCGCCGAAGCCGCCGCGGAACGCGCCGGGGTCGAAGCCCCCGGGGCCCGCGCCTCCGAAGATGCCGCCGCCCTGGTCGTAGGCCTTGCGCTTCTTGGGGTCGGAGAGGACCGAGTACGCCTCCTGGATCTCCTTGAAGCGCTCCTCGGCCGAGGAGTCGCCGGGGTTCTTGTCGGGGTGGTACTCCCGGGCGAGCTTGCGGTAGGCCTTCTTGATCTCCTCGTCGGAGGCCTTCTTGTCGACCCCGAGGGCGTCGTAGGGATTCTTGGTGGCCGGCACGTGCAACTCCCTAGCCGGATACGACCACGCGGGCAGGACGGAGCACGGAGTCGCCCAGGCGGTATCCCTTCTCCACCACGTCGAGCACGACCCCCGAGTCGGCCTCCTCGTCCGCCCGCATGGAGATCGCCTCGTGCACCGCGGGGTCGAACTTCTCGCCCGCGGGGTCGAACGGCACCACGCCGTTGCGCGCCAGCACCGAGACCAGCTCGGAGTGCACGAGCTTCACGCCGTCGGCGAGGCCGTCACCGCCGTCCCCCGAGTCGAGGGCGCGCTCGAGGTTGTCCACGACCGGCAGCAGCTCGGTGACCAGACCGCTCTTGGCCCGCTGGCTCGCGGCCGCGGCATCGCGCGCCGAGCGCTTGCGCCAGTTCTCGAAGTCGGCCTGGGTGCGCTGCGCGAGCGCGAGGTACTCGTCGCGCTCGCGCTGGAGCACCGCGGCCGGGTCCTCGGGCTCGGGCTCGGGCTCGGGCTCGGCGGCTCGGGCCTCGGCTCCTCGGAGTCGGATCCGCCGGCGGCTCCGGGGGAGATCAGCTCCTCCTCGTCCTTGCAGCTGCTCGCGCACCGCGTCCTCCGCGGGCCTGGGGCGAGGATCGGCCACTAGCGGCTCTCCTCGCCCTCTACGACCTCGGCGTCCACGACCTCTTCGTCAGCCTCCGACGAGCCGTCGGCCGCGGCGCCGTTGCCGGTCGCCGCGCCGTCGGCCTGGGCCTGCTGGGCCGCGGCGGCGTACATCTGCTCGGAGACCGCGTGGAAGGCGGTCTGGAGCGCCTGGGTCTTGCCCTCGATCTCCGAGGCGTCCTCGGACTCGAGCGAGCCGCGGACCTCCTCGATCGCCTTCGTGATGTCGGCCTTGGCGGACTCGTCGACCGAGTCGCCCAGCTCCTCGAGCTGCTTCTCGGCCTGGTAGGCGGCGTTCTCGCCGTTGTTGCGGGCCTCCACCAGCTCGCGCTGACGGCGGTCGTCCTCGGCGTGCGCCTCGGCGTCCTTGACCATCCGCTCGACCTCGTCCTCGGCCAGCCCGGAGCCGGCCTTGATCTCGATCTTCTGCTCCTTGCCCGTGCCGAGGTCCTTCGCCGACACGTTGAGGATGCCGTTGGCGTCGATGTCGAACCCGACCTCGACCTGCGGCACGCCACGCGGCGCCGGGGGGATCCCGGTGAGCTGGAACTTGCCGAGCGACTTGTTGTAGGTCGCCATCTCGCGCTCGCCCTGGAGCACGTGGACCTCCACGCTCGTCTGGTTGTCCTCGGCGGTCGAGAACACCTCGGACTTGCGCGTGGGGATCGTCGTGTTGCGCTCGATGAGCTTGGTCATCACGCCGCCCTTGGTCTCGATCCCGAGGGTGAGCGGGGTCACGTCGAGCAGGAGCACGTCCTTCACGTCGCCCGCGAGGACGCCGGCCTGGATGGCGGCGCCCACGGCCACGACCTCGTCCGGGTTGACGCCCCGGTGCGGGTCCTTGCCGGTGAGCTGCTTGACCTTCTCCTGGACCGCGGGCATGCGGGTCATGCCGCCGACCAGCACGACGTGGTTGATGGAGTCGCCGGTCACGCCGGCGTCCTTCATCACGTTCTTGGTCGGGCCCTCGACGCGGGCGAGCAGCGCCGAGCAGAGCTCGTTGAGCTTCGCCCGGGTCAGGCGCTGGTTGAGGTGCTTGGGCACCGAGTCGACCGCCGTGATGAACGGCAGGTTGATCTGCGTCTCCTGTGCGGAGGACAGCTCGGCCTTGGCCTTCTCGGCCTCCTGGTAGAGACGCTGCAGCGCCATCTTGTCCTGCGACAGGTCGACGCCCTCGGCGGCCTTGAACTCGGCCACGAGCCAGTCCACGATCGCCTTGTCGAAGTTGTCGCCGCCCAGGTGGTTGTCGCCGGCGGTGGCCTTGACCTCGAAGACGCCGTCGCCGATCTCGAGCACCGACACGTCGAACGTGCCGCCGCCGAGGTCGAACACGAGGATCGTCTCGTCGGTGGTGCCCTCCTTGTCGAGCCCGTAGGCCAGCGACGCGGCGGTGGGCTCGTTGATGATGCGCTTGACCTCGAGGCCGGCGACCTTGCCGGCGTCCTTGGTCGCCTGGCGCTGGTCGTCGTTGAAGTAGGCCGGCACGGTGATCACCGCGGAGTCGACCGTGTCGTTGAGGTAGGCCTCGGCGTCGGCCTTGAGCTTCTGCAGGATCATCGCGCTGATCTCCGGCGGGGCGTACTCCTTGCCGCCTGCCTTGACGCGCGCGTCGCCGTTCTTGCCGCGGATCACCTCGAAGGGGACGATCGTCTCCTCCTCCTTGACCTCGGCCTCCTTGCGGCCCATGAAGCGCTTGATCGAGAACACGGTGTTCTCGGGGTTGGTCACGGCCTGGCGCTTGGCCGGGGCGCCCACGAGGCGCTCGCCGCCCTCGGTGAAGGCGACCACCGACGGCGTGGTCCGCGCACCCTCGGCGTTCTCGACGACGGTGGGCTCACCGCCCTCGAGCACGGCCATGCACGAGTTGGTCGTGCCAAGATCGATTCCGATGGTCTTGCCCATCGCTTCAGCTCCTTCAGGTTGCTTTCGTTTTCGGTTTCAGCTGCGTAGGAAGAAAATCTAAGTGTGAGTATGGCAGATCATTACAGCGACAACCACTCCTCTCCCGCCGGGAGGCGCTCCGCATTCATCCTCCTGGCCGACGGCGCCCGGACGGACGTCTTCGAGAACCTGCTCGCGGCCGGGATGCTCCCGGAGATCCGCCGCCACGTGATCGAGCGCGGCTCGGTGCGCCGCGCCACCTCCACCTTCACCACCACCACCGGCCCGGCCCACCTGCCCCTGCTGACCGGCTGCTTCCCGGGCACGGCCAACGTGACCGGCTACCGCTGGTTCGACCGGGCCGCCTATCGGCCCGGCCTGCCGCCCGGGCCCTGGTGCCTGCGCAGCTACACGGGCCCCGAGGCCATGTGGCAGAACCGCGACCTCGACCCGTCGGTGCGGACCCTGTTCGAGCTCACGCGCGATCCCGTGAACGCCTTCGGGGTGATGAACCGCGGCGTGCCCGCCCGCAACAACCTCTGGCGCCGGCGGCGGATCGCCTTCTACCTGCACTCCCACTTCCGGGGCGACTACGACCGGACCGACGGGGCGACCGCGGCGGCCCTGCTCGACGCCGTGGCCCGGGACCCCGAGTTCGCCTTCGTGACCTTCGCCGGCATCGACTGGAACAGCCACTACATCTCCCCCTTCGGACCGGAGACCGAGGCCGCCTACCTGAGGTTCGACCGTGCGGTGGGCGCGGCCGCCGAGGCGCTGCGCCGCGCGGGTCGATACGACAGCACGCTGCTCGTGGTGTGCTCCGACCACGGCCACCGCCCGGTGCGCCACCACTTCGACCTGGCGGTGCGCATGGAGGAGCGCGGGATCCGGGTCGCCTACCACACGCCGCGGGTGCGCCTGCGCCACCCGGAGGCGGTGGCCTGCGTGTCCGGCAACGGGATGGCGCAGATCTACGTGGTGCCCCGCGACCGCCCCCACGAGTTCGTCGACCGCGACGGGGTGGACGCCGCGCTGCCCGGCGTGCGGGAGTGGCTGCTCACCGAGCCGGCGGTGGACATCGTGATCACCCGCCAGGCGCCCGGCCTCTGCGTCGAGAGCCGGCGCGGGCGCGCGCTCCTCGCCGAGGCGGACGGCCGGCTGCTCTATCGCGTGCTCGACGGCGACCCGTTCGGCCTTCCGCCGCTGCCCGAGGAGATGACCCTCGAGGAGGCCCTCGCCGCGACGGTGGACTCCGCCTATCCGGACTGTCTGCTCCAGGTCGCCCAGCTCTTTCGCTCGCCGCGCTGCGGTGACCTGGTGGTGTCGGCGGCGCCCGACCACGACCTGCGCGACCGCTACGAGAAGCCCGAGCACCTGTCGGGCCACGGAGCGCTCTACGCAGAGCACATGAACGTGCCCATCGCCATGAGCGCCGCACTGGAGGAGGGGCCGATGCGGACCTCCGACGTCTTCGCGACCGTGCTGCGCTGGCTTCAGCGCCCGGTGCCGGCCGGCACCGACGGCGTGTCCCGGCTGCTGGAGGCCGAGTCGGGCGACGTCCGCGAGCGGCGCGCGAGCGCCACGCCCCCGTAGACCGAGTAGAGCGCAGCGGCCATCACGGCCGAGCTCGCGAGGATGAGGCCCGCCGCGCCGGCCTGGGCCAGTTGGCCGTCTCCGAAGATCGTGGCCGCCGCACCCACGCTCGAGGGTCCCGGGCCGATGGGGAGGATCGCGTAGACGTTCGTGATGAGGAAGGTCACCAGCGCCTCGACGGCGGAGGGGTCGAGCCCGACGGCGTCGAGCGCGATCCAGAAGCGGACCGGCTGGATGAGCAGCACGACGACCAGCAGCGCCACGAGGCGGGTCCGGCCTCCCCGGCCCCGGAGGACCTCGAAGGTCTGCACGAAGGGCCGGTCGGCGAAGCGGGCGCGCAGCGCCCAGCCGATCGCTCCCACCACTCGCCAGGAAGCCGGCGAGCAGGGGCACCCACCACCACTTCACCGAGGCCGAGGACACCGTGGCGGCCACCAGCACCACCGTGATGGCGGCCTCCACCATCAGGATGACGCACGTCGGCGGTGATCATCTGGCCGACCGTCGGCACGTGCTTGGGGTCGAGCTTCTTGAGGATCGCTATCCGCACCCAGGCGCCGACGTAGGTGGGCACCACGGTGTCCGCCAGGAAGCGAAAGGCGCTCGACGCGTGCAGGTCCCGGCGACCGACGGGCGACCCGGCGGCCGCCACGCACATGCCCCATGCCTCCGCTCGGAGCAGTAGGGCGATCAGGTGCAGCCCGACCAGCGCCACCCCCGCCTCGAGCGACACGGACTTGGCCGAGTCCCACACCTCGTCGGCGTGGGGCCACAGGAGGACGCCCAGCACGCCGAAGGCCACGAGCGGCGGGAGCACCGTCCGCACGAACGTGGGTCGTGCCGGAGGGCGTGCCTTGGCCGGGTCGAGAGTCGGTGCCTCCACGCCGTCAGTATCGACGCCGGCGCTCGCGCGCGTAGGGACAGATCCGCCGGAGTGGACAGTCGGGGCAGCCCGGGTTGCGCGCCGTGCACGTGCGCCGGCCGTGGCGCAGCAGGGCGGTGTGGGCCTGGTAGGGATCGCTGCCCCGGGCCAGGCGGAGCATCTCGTCGTGCGCCTCCTCGAGGGAGGCGCCGGGGCGAAACAGGCCCAGGCGCAACCCCACGCGGTGCACGTGTGTGTCCACCGGCACGTCGGGGCGCCCGTAGGAGAAGAGCAGCACGCACGCCGCGGTCTTGCGGCCCACGCCGGGCAGGGCGCAGAGGTCCCGCCGCGCCTCCTCGAGCGGCGCGTGCTCGAGCCGCGAGAGGTCGTCGTCGCCGATGGCGCGCAGGATCTCCTGGATCCGCGGCGCCTTGGTGGCCGCCAGGCCGCCGGGACGGATCGCCTCCTCCACTTCCTCCACGGGGGCCTCGCCCACCTCAACCCACGAGCTGAAGCGCTCGCGCAGGCGCTCGTAGGCCACGTCGCGGTTGCGGTCGTTGGTGTTCTGGGAGAGCACGGTGAGCACGAGCTCGTCGATCGGTGCGCGGTGCGGCTCGGAGACCGGCCGGCCGTACTCGGCGGCCAGGCGATCGAGGATGTCGCGCAGGCGGCGGGGCGGCGGTCGCCTCCATTCGCTCCGAGCAGCAGCCACGGGGGCTCGAGGGTACTGTCCGCCCGATGGGCCACGCGGTGCACGAGCGGCGGGGCACCGCGGACGGGCTCGAGACGCGGTGGTTCGAGAGTGAGGCGGGAAGCCCCGTGCTCTACGTGCACGGGGTGCCCAACACCGGCGCCCAGTGGCGGCCGTTCCTGGAGCTCACCGGCGGGGTCGCGCCCGACCTGCCGGGGTTCGGCGCCTCGGGCAAGCCCGTCAACTTCGACTACTCGATCCCTGGCTACGAGTCGTGGCTGCGCACCTTCGCGGGCCAGCGGGGACTCGAGCGCTTCTCCCTCGTGGTCCACGACTGGGGAGCGGCGGCGCTCGCGCTCGCCCAGGCCGAGCCGGAGCGCATCGAGAAGCTCGTGATCATCAATGCCGTGCCGTTCCTGGAGGGCTACCGCTGGCACGCCGTGGCCCGCCAGTGGCGCCGGCCCGTGGTGGGCGAGCTGGCGATGGGCTTCACCACCAAGCTCGTCGCCCGGCGGATGATGGCCCGCGGGGGCCACCCCTTCCCGGAGCCCGAGCTGGAGGAGTTCTGGTCGCACTTCGACCACGGCACCCAGCGGGCGATCCTCAAGCTGTACCGCTCGGCGCCCGTGGAGGTCCTCGAGCAGGCCGGCGCCAACCTGGCCCGCGTGGAGGCTCCCGGCGCTCGTCGTGTGGGGAGAGGACGACCCCTACCTCGACACGGGCTTCGCGCGGGCCTACGCGGACGCATTGGGCGGCGACGCACGCGTTCGGCTGGTGCCCGGCGCCGGCCACTGGCCGTGGCAACAGGATCCGTCGGTGGTTGATGACGTGGCGGAGTTCCTCGCTCCCTAGTCTGAGGCGCGGTGCGCCGCCCCGCCCTCGCGCTCACGCTGGCAGTGATGGCCCTCGCGGGCTGCGGAGGCGACGACGAGGGCGAGGACCGGGCGGCCACCCCGACCGAGAGCACGCCGGCGCCGGCGCCCCAGGACGGCGGCGAGCCGGACGAGCCGGCCGCTGCGCACCGAGGGCTCGAGCCCTCGCCTCGAGACGGTGGCCACCGGGCTCGACATCCCGTGGGAGATCGCCTTCCTGCCCGACGGCAGCGCCCTGGTGACCGAGCGCCCGGGACGCGTGCGGGTGCTGAGCGCCGGCGGGCGCCTCGAGCCCGGAAGCGTGGCCGACGTGGAGGTGGCGGCGGTCGGCGAGGGCGGCCTGCTCGGCCTCGCGGTCGATCCGCGGTTTCGCCGCAACCGCTTCGTCTACCTGTACCGCACCACCGAGTCGGGCAACGAGGTGCTGCGCTACCGCTACGAGGGCGGGGAGCTGACCGAGGACGCCGTGGTGCTGGACGGCATCCAGGCGGGGTCGATCCACGACGGCGGGCGGATCCACTTCGGCCCCGACGGCGCGCTGTACGTGTCCACGGGCGAGGCCGGCGACGACCGACCTCGCCCAGGACCCCGACTCGCTGAACGGCAAGATCCTCAGGATCGCCGACCCCCGGGCCGGCGGATCCGAGCCGGAGGTGGTGTCCCTCGGGCACCGCAACGTGCAGGGCTTCGACTGGGACTCCGAGGGCCGCCTGTTCGCGACCGAGTTCGGACCGGACTCCGACGACGAGGTCAACCTGATCCGCGAGGGCGAGAACTACGGCTGGCCGGACGCCCAGGGCAAGGAGTCCGAGGACGGCTCCGAGCCGGCGCTGGTGAACTACGAGGACGTGATCGCGCCCTCGGGCGCCACCTTCGTGTCCCTGCCGGGATCGGCCTGGACCGGCGACTTCCTGTTCGCCAACCTCGTGGGGGAGCAGATCCGCCGGCTCGATCTCGACGGAGCCGAGGTCACGGGCGACCACGCCCTGTTCGAGGGCGACCTCGGCCGGGTGCGGACCGTGGTCGAGGGACCGGACGGCGCGATCTACGCGCTGACGAACAACACCGACGGTCGCGGCAGCCCCCGCGAGGGCGACGACCGGATAATGCGGATCGTCCCGCCGGCCGGCTAGCCGCCTACCCTGTCCGCGTGCGGCGGCGCATCGACCTGTGGCGCGTCGCTCCCACCGTGCTGGCCGCGCTGTTCGCGGCCGCCTACCTGATCATCGCGCCCCGCTCGCCCGACCTCGCGGCGCACATCTTCCGCGCCGAGCTGTTCGGGCGCGAGGGCTTCACCATCTGGAACGGAGGGTGGTACGGGGGCCACCACACGCCCGCCTACTCGGTGCTCTCCCCGCCGCTCGGCTGGCTGCTGACCCCTCAGCTGATGGGGGCGCTCGCGACGGTGGCCGCCAGTGCGGCGTTCACCGAGCTCGCCCGCGAGCACTGGGGCCCGCGCGACGCGCGGGTCGGCACGCTGCTCTTCGCGGCCGGCTCGGCCACGCTGCTCTTCACCAACCGCCTGCCCTTCGCCCTGGGCGTGGCCTTCGCGCTCGCGGCGGCGCTCGCGCTCCAGCGCGGGCGCCGGGTCCTGGCCCCGGTGCTCGCGATCGTGTGCGCCCTGTCGAGCCCCGTGGCGGCGCTGTACCTGTCCATGGCCGGCCTGGCCTACGCGCTCGCCGCAAGAGGGGAGGGCGCCCACCGGCGGCGCACGGCGGGGCTGGCGATGGGGGCGGCCGCCTTCCTGACGCCGGTGGCGCTCAACGTGGCGTTCCCCGAGGGCGGCTACGCGCCGATGCTCTTCACCACGTACCTGGCTGTGCCGGTGTTCTGCCTGGCGGCCTGGTTCGTGATCCCCGCTTCGGAGCGCACGCTGCGGATCGCACTGGTGCTGTACGTGACGGGGGCGACGCTGGCCTATCTGCTGCCCACGCCCGTGGGCAACAACGCGGTGCGGTTCGGCGCCCTCTTCGGCGCCCCGGTGCTGGCGTGCGTGATCGCCGCCAACGGCGGGCTGCGGCGGACATGCCCATCCGGGTCGCCCTGGTGGCGCTGGTCCTCGCCCTCGGCGTGTGGCAGTGGTCATCGGCCGTGCGCGACTCGGTCAAGGCCTTCACGGACCCGGTGGCCGACCCCGACTACTTCGACCCGGTGCGCGAGTACCTGGCGCTGCTCCCCGACCAGCGGCGAGTCGAGATCCCGTTCACCCTGGGCCACTGGGAGGGGGCCGAGGTGGCCTCCGAGGCCCCGCTGGCGCGCGGCTGGCTGCGCCAGCTCGACACGGGCCACAACCCGATCTTCTACAAGGGCGGTCTCAACGAGCTCACCTACGCGAGCTGGCTGTCGGAGAACGCCGTGCGCTACGTGGCGCTCCCCGACGCCAAGCCCGACTCGAGCACCTACCGCGAGCGCGCCCTCATCGAGCGGGGCCTGCCCTACCTCAAGCTGCGCGCGACGTTCGACCACTGGCGGATCTACGAGGTCACCCTCCCGGCGCCGATCGTGATCCCCAAGGGCGACGCCAACATCGCGCTCGAGCAGCTCCGATCGGACGAGGTGCTGCTGCGGGTCATCAAGCCGGGCCAGGCGACCGTGCGCGTGCGCTGGACCCCCTACTGGCTCGCAAAGGGAGGCTGCGTGCAGCGCGAGGGCGACTGGACCCTGGTGACCGCCCCCAAGGAGGGCTTCGTCCGGATGGTCACCCGCTTCTCGCCGGAGCGCATCGTGCAGCGCGGGCGCCGGTGCAACGGAATCTGACGCCCGGCGCTCCCGTCCGAAGCTCTACTCTGTCGCCACCGTGCGCCGGCTCTCACACGACGTCGCGACACGGGGCCGCCTGCTTCCCCAAGGGGGGCTCGACGCCCTCCGCCAGCTCGCCCTGTTCGCCATCGCCTACTACGCGTACCGGCTCGTGCGCGGGGTCGTGGACGGGCAGGCCGCCCTGGCCTTCGGCAACGCACGCGAGCTGATCGACGCCGAGCGCGCGCTGGGCACGTTCTTCGAGCCCGCCCTGCAGACCTGGGCCCTCGGCACGGGCTGGATCGTGACCGTGGCCAACTGGATGTACGTGAACTCCCACTTCGCGGTGACCACCGCGTTCCTCGTCTGGCTGTACGTGGCGCGCAACCACGCGTTCTACTTCGTCAGGAACATGTTCATGGTCGCCATGGGCCTCGCCCTCGTGCTCTACGTGGCCTTCCCCACCGCGCCGCCGCGCTTCTTCCCCGAGCTGGGCTTCACCGACACGGTGGACGCCTTCGTGGGGACGGCCGGGCAGAGCGCCACCGTGCTCTACAACCCGTTCGCCGCCGTGCCGAGCATGCACGTGGCCTTCGCGCTGATGATCGCCGTGCCCGCCGTGAAGCTCGTGAGGCCGCGGGCCCTCAAGGTGGCGTGGGCGCTCTATCCCATGCTGGTCACCTTCGTGGTGATGGTCACCGCCAACCACTTCTGGATCGACGCCGCGCTCGGCGCGCTGGTGGCGGCGATCGCGGCGTGGACGGCCTCCGCCGCGCTCGCCCGCGCCCGCCCCGAGGCGTGGGCGTGGCGGACGCGCCGCGCCGAAGTGGTGGCCTGACGGTGGCGTCGCAGCGCACGCCGCCGCGGGGGGACAGCCCGGCGCGCCTGCGCTCGGCGGAGATGCGCGCCACGGCACGCAACCGCCTCATCGAGTCGCGGCTCACGCCGAACGCCATCTCCATGGCCGGGCTGGTGGGCAACCTCATCGCCGCGGCGCTCGTGACCCAGGAGGAGTTCTTCCTCGCGGGACTCGCCTTCGTGCTCGGCTCGGTGATGGACACCCTCGACGGGCGCTACTCGCGCATGTCGGGCAAGGGCACCCCCTTCGGGGCGTTCCTCGACTCCAACCTCGACCGCATGGAGGAGGGCATCGTGCTCGCCGCGGTCGGCGCCCACTTCGCAAAGGTGGGAGACGAGACGGCCGTCGCCGCGGTGGTGCTGGCCGTGCTCTTCTCGCTCATGGTCTCCTACACCCGCGCCCGCGCCGAGGCGCTGGGGGTGGAGTGCAAGGTGGGGCTCGCGACGCGCGCGGTGCGCGTGGTGATCATCTCGGCCGGCCTCGCTGTTCGCCGAGGGAGCCGGCATCGGCGACTTCGAGCTGCTCGCCCCCGCCGTCTACGTGCTGGCCGGCCTGACCGTGTTCACCACCTTCCAGCGCATCCTCCACGTGCGCAAGGAGCTGATGAAGCCGGACGCCGCCGAGGGCGTCGCGTAGTCTCCGAGGGCGGGACGCCCTCAGCTCGCAGACCTGCGAGCCTGTAACGGGATCGGGTTGCAGGGGTTCTCTTTCCCTGCGGCCCCCGCATCTGCGCGGGGGCCTTTCTATGACTTCAGGAGGACTGCCTCAATTGAGTGACGACGTTTACACCAACGGCGCATCTCGCTACCAGAGCGAAAAGGTGCGCGTCGCCATCGTGGGCGTGGGCAACTGCGCCTCGTCTTTCGTACAGGGTGTCCAGTACTACAACGACGCCGACGAGACCGAGGACGTGCCCGGTCTCATGCACGTGAACCTCGGCGGCTACCACGTCCGCGACATCGAGTTCACGGCCGCGTTCGACATCGACGCCGACAAGGTCGGCAAGGACCTCTCCGAGGCGATCTGGTCCGGCCAGAACAACACGATCAAGTTCGCCGACGTGCCGCAACCTCGGCGTGCCGGTGCACCGCGGCATGACCCACGACGGCCTCGGCCGGTACCTGAAGGAGAAGATCACCAAGGCGCCCGGCGACACCGCCGACATCGTCGAGATCCTCAAGGAGACCAAGACCGACGTGGTGGTCTCCTACCTCCCGGTGGGCTCGGAGCAGGCCACCAAGTGGTACGTGGAGCAGGTGCTCGAGGCCGGCTGTGGCTTCGTGAACTGCATCCCGGTGTTCATCGCCCGCGAGGAGTACTGGGGCAACCGGTTCCGCAAGGCGGGGCTTCCGATCGTCGGCGACGACATCAAGTCCCAGGTCGGCGCGACCATCGTGCACCGCCAGCTCGCCCGCCTGTTCGGCGAGCGCGGCGTGAAGATGATGCGCACGTCGCAGCTCAACGTGGGCGGCAACATGGACTTCTACAACATGCTCGAGCGCGACCGGCTGGAGTCCAAGAAGATCTCCAAGACCAACGCGGTCACGTCGATCATGGCGCACGAGCTGCCCGCCGACGACGTCCACGTCGGTCCGTCGGACTACGTGCCGTGGCTCACCGATCGCAAGTGGGCGCACATCCGCATCGAGGGCCAGGCCTTCGGCGACGTGCCCCTGAACGCCGAGCTCAAGCTCGAGGTGTGGGACTCCCCCAACTCGGCCGGGATCGTGACCGACGCCGTGCGCTGCTGCAAGCTGGCCCTGAACAACGGGCTCGCGGGTCCGCTCGAGGCTCCCAGCTCGTACCTGATGAAGTCGCCGCCGGTGCAGGTGCCCGACGACCAGGCGCACGAGGACACCCAGAAGTTCATCGCCCAGTACGCCGGCGGCCCCAAGCTTCCGGGACAGGGCAAGATCAAGGCGAAGACCGAGGCGTAAGCTCTGGGGCGGTGAGGCGCGCGCTTCTGGTCTTTGCGCTGCTGCTGGCCGCGGCGCCCGCGAGCGCCGCGGCAGAGCCGCGGGCAGCCCCTGACCAGGAGCCCAACGGCGGCTGCGAGGTAAGCCGGCGTTCACCGAGCAGTCCACCCAGGGCGAGAGAGGACCGGCGCGTGCGCATCAAGCTCAATCGCTGGGCCGGCGGCTGGCCCGCCGGCGCAGGGCGAAGGTCACCGTCGTGCTCAAGCTGGGAGCGGCGGGGACCGTGCGGCGCAACGCGGTGCTCAGGCGCTAGCTGCTTGCGCGGCCGCGGGCGCCGTGTACTAATGCGCGCTGCGCCGGAGGACGTAGGCCATCAGCCGTGCTCAAGCGCTATCCCCGTAGCCATCGCGATCGCGGCCCTGACGATGCTGCTGGCCCCGTCGGCGGCGCAGGGCGCGCAGGCGGCGAAGGTCGTGGTCGCGCCCAACTGGAAGCAGGTCACGGCGCTCGGCGGCAAGGGCGTCAACACGGACGAGGTCGGCCGCGCACGCACGCCCGACGGGGTCCTGCACCTGGTCTGGAACGAGGCGCTCGACGGGAACGCCTCGCGCATCCAGCACACGGCGATCCCGGCCGCCGGCAAGGGCCTGCTCGGTCCCGACACGGCGGTCAGCTTCTCCAACGGCATCAACAACCGCCCGGGGCTCACCGCCACCAACAACACGCTCCGTCTCTTCTTCGCCGGCCTCGAGCCGGGCAGCCCGATCGACTCCACCCTCGCCACCGCCCGCTCCAGCGACGGCGGCAAGGTCTGGGAGGTCGAGCCCACGCCCGCGTCGAACTCGGCCAGCCCCCACCCCGTCTACGCGGCGGCCGGCATCGCCGGGCTGGAGGTCAACGGCCTGTTCTTCTCCATCTGGGGCGACTCCTCGCCGAGCGGCGGCGCACTTCACAAGGGCCTGAGCAACTCGTCGCCGGACTTCGAGCTCCCGGGCGCGTGCTGCCAGATCGATCCGAACCTCGCCGCCGTCGAGGGCACGGACTCCGTCTTCGCGGGGTGGAACGACCTCGGATCAAGCGCGGTCGTGATCCAGCCGATCAACCCCGGCGACCCCGGCCCGACGCTGAGCATCCCGAACTCGGGTGCGATGCAGAGCCAGACGCGGCTCAAGATGACGGGACGCATCGGCGGGAGCGGGCTCTTCGTGGCCTACACGATCGGCACGAACCAGTTCCTCGGGCGCCCGGCCCTCTTCCGGCTGCCCGGCAACACGACGCTGGTGGCCTCGCAGGTCCGCGGCGGCCAGGACGTGGGCGTGGCAGCGGCGCCGGAGGGGCGGCTGTGGGTGTTCTGGCACCGGGGCCGCACGATCTACGCGCGGCGCTCGAACGAGGCGGCCACCAAGCTCGGCGCGACCGTGCAGGTCAGGCCCCCGGGCGGCGAGTCTCCGTACACCCTCGACGGCGAGGCCTCCCTCGGCCCGCTCGACCTCCTGGCCAACGTCCAGGTGGGCGCCAGGACCGCGTTCTACCACCAGCGCCTGCGCCCGGGCCTGACGCTGAAGCTGAATCCCGCGAATGTCTCCTCCAAGAAGGGCGGGCCGGTGAAGGCCACGGTGACCGACGCGGGTGCGGCGGTGCCGGGAGCCAAGGTGGCGCTCAAGATCAAGGGCAAGGACCCGGCGGGCACGACCGGCCCCAACGGCCGCACCACCCTGACGATCCCCAAGGGCTTGAAGCGGGGGCTGCGAACCGCCACCGCGAGCAGGTCCGGGTACGCGAAGGCCACGGCCCGGCTGCGCATCCGAAAGTAGCCGCGCCCCCGCGCCGCGGGCGTATTCTCCGCCCGTGCCCGCAGCCGAGCAGTTCACGATCGCCCAGGTCACGCCCTTCCCGTGGGAGCAGCACCACGAGGTCAACCTCTACGTCGAGCGGCTGTCGCACGAGCTGTGCGTGCGCGGCCACCGGGTCGTGGTGGTGGCGCCCTCCGAGTCCCGGGAGCTGATCCGGGAGGGTCGCGAGCGCATCCGCCGGCTCGAGGACGACCCCGGCGCGATCTTCGACGAGGGCGGCTGCGCCATCCTCGGCGTGGGGCAGAGCCTGCCCTTCCGCCACGGAGGATCGGTGGCGCTGCCGCTCGACGTGTCGAAGACGATCGAGTCGCTGCTCGAGCACGCGGAGCTCGACTTCGTGCACGTGCACGAGCCCTTCGCCCCCAGCGCGTCGAGCGCCGCGCTGCGCCACTCGCGGGCGCTGAACATCGGGACCTTCCACTCGCCGAGCGAGCGGGTGATATCGACCCAGATGGCGCGCCCGCTGGTGGAGCGGCTGTTCGGGCGCCTGGACGGTCGCACCGCCGCCTTCGAAGCCACGGCCAAGCTGGTCGAGCGCTTCTTCCCCGGCGACTATCAGGTGATCCGGCCCGGCGCCGACGCACGGCCCCCCAGGCGGGAGCGGCCGAGCGGGCCGCCGGAGATCTTCTTCGCGGCCGAGGAGGAGCGCGGCGCGCTGCGCCTCTTCCTGCGCGCGCTGCGCAAGCTGCCGCCCGCGCTGGACTGGAAGGCGACCGTGTTCAACCGCGACCCCACCGCCGTGCCGCCCCAGCTCTCGCGGCGGATGCGAGAGCGGGTGCGCTTCGCCGTGCCCGCCGACGGCTCGGAGGCCGAGCACCTCTCACGCGCAACGGTGGCCGTCGCCACCTCGACGGGCGCGGCGCCCGCGCCGCAGCTCGTCCTGCGGGCGCTGGCCTCCGGGGCGGTTCCGGTCTGCTCGAGGCTGCCCCAGTACGAGGAGGTTCTCGGGCAGGGTGAGCTCGGCCTCTTGTTCGAGCCCCGCGACGTGATCACTCTGTCCGGACAGCTCGAGCGCCTGATCTCCGATCCCGGCCTGGTGGATCGGCTGGCCGAGCGGGGCCACTCGACGGTCCCGGCGCTCGGCTGGGACCGCACGGTCGGAGCCTTCGAGGACCTCTACCGCGCCACGGCCGCCCGCAGGCACCCGGTCGAGGGCAAGCCGATGGTGCGCAAGCGCCTCGCCTCGCGGAAGTTCATCGACGTCGACCTGCACATGCACACCGACCACTCGAGCGATTGCGCCACACCCGTCGACACGCTTCTCCAGGCCGCCGAGGCGGCCGGGCTGGGGGCGATCGCGGTGACCGATCACAACGAGGTCTCCGGTGCGCACGAGGCGCGGGACAAGGCCGGTGAGAACGGCGCGGTCAAGGTGATCGTGGCCGAGGAGGTCAAGACCGCCGATCAGGGCGAGGTGATCGGACTGTTCATCGAGGACAAGATCCCCCGCGGCATGACCCTCCGCGAGACGATCGCCGCGATCCGCGAGCAGGGCGGCCTGGTCTACGTGCCCCACCCGTTCGACCGCATGCACTCGGTGCCCGACTACGAGCATCTGCTCGACGTGGTCGAGGATGTGGACGCCATCGAGGTCTTCAACCCGCGCGTCGCCTTCTCGGCCTTCAACGAGGAGGCCGAGCGCTTCGCGGCCAAGTACCGGATCGTGGCCGGCGCGGGGTCGGACAGCCACGTGGCCGCGGGCCTGGGCTCGGTGAAGATCCACATGCGCGACTTCGAGGGGCCGGAGGAGTTCCTCGAGTCCCTGCGCGACGCGGACATCATCCGCACGCCCAAGAGCCTCGTGTACGTGCAGGCGCTCAAGTTCCTCCAGACCAAGGCCACCCCCGCGCCCGCCCGCAGGCGAACGGCCAAGCCCGGCGGGGGCGCCGCGCGCCTGGGGGACGGCAAGGACTGATGCAGTCAAGAGGAGGGCGCCCGGCCCCGTCTAATCCTCTGGCTCAGGTGCCCGTAACCGACGACGAGATCCGCGAGAAGTACCTCGAGCGAGCGATCCGCGAGCTGAACACGCTCACCCGCGAGATCCAGGCCTGCGACCACTGCCCGCGTGGCAACCTCATGCCCGTCCTGGGCTCGGGCCACCCCCAGGCCGACATCTTCATGCTCAAGTTCGCCCCTCGGCCGTCGGAGATCGAGGAGGGCGTGGCCTTCTACGGCCGCGCCGGCTCGGCGCTCATGAAGAGCTTCAAGCGCCTCGGGATCGACCCGCTGGCGGTGTACGGGACGGTGTTCGTGAAGTGTCCCGTGCAGGACACCGACCTCTCGGCCCCCGAGTGCCGGGCCCGGGTGATCGACGAGCTGGCGGTGGTGCAGCCGAGCATCGTGGTGGTGATGGGCGAGGAGGCCCGGACGGAGCTGAACGGCCTGGGCGTGCCGATGGCGGCCGAGATCGGCCCGGAGGCCGGCGCCATTCAGAAGCTCACCCCCAGCTGCGACGCCCTGGTGGTGCCCGACATCGACGCGTCGCTCGACGACGAGAGCTCCAAGCGCGCCTTCTGGAGCGCCTTCCGCGCCCTCGGCGACTGGTACGCCGACTTCCCCCCGTACTAAGCCGGACGCGGGATTTCCCCGGTATCGTCCGGTGCATGGGACTCGAAGAGCAGGAGGGTGTCGAGCCGCTCGTCGAGCGCACGTGCGAGGTGTGCGGCGCGACCCTGACCGACGGCGAGATTCGCGCCTCGCTGGAGTCGGGCGGCGAGTATCTCTGCTCCGTGCACGCGGCCGAGGGCTCGCCGAGCGACCCGGCCGAGGAGCCGGAGACCTAGAGCACGTCAGGCCCGGTCCAGCACCGCGACGCACTCGATGTGGGGCGTCTGCGGGAACATGTCCACCGGTCGCACCGCCTTCAGCTCGTAGCCCGCCTCGACCATCTGCCGCGCGTTCGGCGCCAGCGTGGTGGGGTTGCAGGACACGTAGACGATCCTGCCCGCCTCGGCCTCGAGCACCCGCCGCACCACCTTCTGCGACAGCCCGGCCCGCGGGGGGTCCACCACCACGACGTCGGCCTTTCCCTCCTCCTCGATCAGCGGGCGCATCGCCGTGCGGATGTCGCCCGCGTAGAAGCGCGCGTTGTCCACGCCGTTGCGCTTGGCGTTCTCGATCGCGTCGGCGACGGCGCGCTCCACCACCTCGACCCCGATCACCTCGGCCGCGTCGAGCGCGAGCGCGAGCGCGATCGTGCCGATGCCGCAGAAGAGGTCGAACACCCGCTCCCGGCCGGACAGGCCCGCCATCTCGGCGGCCGTGGCGTACAGCCGCTCGGCCATCTCGGTGTTGGTCTGGAAGAAGGCGTCCGGAGAGATCTCGAAGGAGAGCGTCGTGCCCCCCAGCTCGAGCTGCTCGGCGAGGGCGGCGGATCCCTTCAGCGTCTTGGTCTTCCCGCCCTGCGTGGTCTCGCCCACGCCCTCGATCTGGGTCCACAGGACCGACTCGGCCTCGAGCGCGGCGGCGAACTCGTCGTGGGGAAACGGCCCCTTGCTCGTCACGAGCCGAGCCTGGAGCTGGCCCGTGCGCCGCCCCTCGCGGACCACGAGGTTGCGCAGGAAGCCCGAGTGGGTCTCGCGGTCGTAGTCGGGTAGGCCCTCCTGGCGACACCAGGCCAGGACCGTCTCGCGCAGGGCGTCGACCCGCTCGGACGTGAGCACGTCCTCGGCGATCGGGTCGATCACGTCCCAGCGCCCGGGGCGGTGGAAGCCGAGCGTGAGCTCGCCCGTGTCGCCGCGGCCGAACGAGTACTCGACCTTGTTGCGATAGCGCCACGGCTCGACCGCCGGGACGATCTCGTGCACCGGCGGGTCCTCGAACGAGCCCAGCCGGGTCAGGGCGTCGGCCACCTGGCGCTGCTTCTCCTCGAGCTGGCGCTCGTAGGGCAGCACCTGCCACGGCGCGCCCGGATGGGCGATGCGGGGCTCGATGCGGTCGGGTCCGGCCTCGACCAGCTCGACCAGCCGCGCCTCCGCGAACGAGCGCTTGGCCTTCTCTATACGCGCGCGAACCCGGTCGCCGGGCACCGCGCCACGGACGAAGACCACGAACCCCTCGGCGCGCCCGACACCGGCGCCTCCGTGGGCGAGCGAGTCGATCGTGACCTCGACCTCCTCGCCGCGGCGGGGGCGGGGACGCTGGGTTGCGGGGTTGGTGGCCACCGCCCCAATGCTGGCAGGCCCGGCTCTGGAGGCTCAGCCGGCGAGCTGGCGCAGGAGCCCGACCGTGTCGGTCAGGCCGCGGTGCTCGACGATCCTGCCGTGCTCGATGCGCACCATGTCGATCCCGGTCACCGCCACGCGCCGGCCGGTGGGCGCGATCCCCATGAGCTCGCCCTCGTGGGTGCCCGTCAGGGTCGTCGCGACGGCCACGCGGTCGTCCTCGGCCACCATCCCGTCGATGGTCACCTGCGCGTCGGGGAACGCGGCCCCGAACATCGCGAAGAACTGCTTGACCCCCGCCACGCCCGGCGGGAGGCCCGGCGGGATGTTGTGACTCTCGAAGCCCTCCGCGAAGAACTCGTCGACCGTGTCGGGATCCCGGGAATCGAGGAGCGCCCGGTGCAGGCGCTCCACGAGCCCACGGTTGTCCCGCGTGTCAGCCGAGCTTCTCCTCGATCGCGTTGAGCACCGTCTTGCGGTTCGCGTTCCGGCGCTCGTAGTCGCGCACCTTGCGCAGCTCCGCGGGGCTGAGGCCGCTCAGGCGGCCCTGCACCTGAGCCACGGTCAGGTCGTCGTACTGGAGGATCGGGAAGCTCGGGCCGAGCCCCGCCGCACGCCGCGCTCGATCGGCCTGGGCGATGACCGGATCCGCGCGCTCCGCGGCTCCCTTTCGCGCACGCGAGGTCGCGCCCTCGACCCGCTTGCGCGTGCCCGCCGCGCGACCCTCGATCTCGTCGCGCCCGCGCCCGAGCAGCTGCTCGAGGTCGCTGAGCACGTCGTTGGTCTGCTTGCGGCCCCGGTCGAGCAGCGAGCTCACGAGATCCTGCGCGTCGTCGGCCGTGACGCGGCCCCGCGAGACGGCGTCGCTCACCGCCTCCTCGATGCGCTCGCGCGTGAGCATCACGAGACCCAGCGGATCGATGAGGCGCTTGGAGATCGCCTCGCGCATCTCCTGCGCGCTCTTCGCCGAGAGGTCGGGACCCGACTCGCGCGTGCGGGCCGCCTTGCGCGCGCTGGCCGAGCGCTGCGCCTTGGTGCGGGAGGTTGCTCCCTTCTTCGCCGCGGTGGAGCGCTTGGTGGCGGCGCGCTTGCGGGTCTGGGCGCCCTTCTTCGCGGCGGCCGAGCGCTTGGCCGCGGACCCGCTCGACGCTGCTTTCGCACGGGTTCGCGAGCCGCCCCCGGACCTCGGCTTGGACTGCCCTCTCCCACGTTGCTCCGCCATCGTGCCCCTCTCCTTGGCTTTGGTCGGTGCGAACTATCTCATGCCGAAGGAGGCCATGACAGGCGCGTGGTCCGAGAGTTGCACCCGCAGCCCGTCGGGACCTTCCACGCGCCGCTCGGCGGGCGAAAGGGCATGCGGCGCCCGCACCACGTCGAGCCCGCGGGCCAGCACGTGATCGATGGACCGCGGCGCGGTGGGGGGCGCCAGCCCGAAGCGGCGCTCGAGCTCGGCGAACGCCCGCGGCTCCTCGGCGGGGCGGAGGTTGAGGTCCCCGCCGAACACGAGCGGGTCGGCTCCGGCGTAGTCGGTCGCCAGCTCCGCGGCCCGCATCACCTCGCGCGCACCCTGCCGCGTCTCGGGCACGGAGAGATGCATGCACGCCACGGCGTACCTGGCCCCCGCCGGGAGGACGACGCGCGTGAGGAGCATGCGCCGGCGCTCGGGCTTGCGGGCCACGGTGACCCGCTCGACGGCTTCGAGGCGGGCCGGCGCCCTGGCCAGCACCACGTTCGAGCCGCCCTCGTTGGAGGCGATGAGGTCCGGGTTGAGCCGAGCCAGCGCCGTGCGCAGCGGCGCGAGCGTGTTCCGCGAGGTGAGCGCGAGGGCTCCGCTCGCCCCGCAGGCGCGCCCGAGGGGAGCGAGCCAGCGCGGCGGCGTCTCCTGGAGGAGCGCGACGTCCCACTCCCAGGAGTCGATCCGCCGCGCGAACTCGCCGAACAGCGAGCGGTTGACCTGGGCCAGCCCCCCGCCTCGCTCGGTGGTGCGCAGGAGCCGCGAGCGCCAGGTGTGCAGCGCGGCGTCGGGGGCGCGGTCGCGCCCGTGGAAGAGGTTCCACGAGAGCACGTTCAGCTCGAGGATCACTACGATCGGTCGGTGATCGGCCACTTCCTCACGGGCGAGGAGCTTACGGGCGCCCAGCTGGGCGCCCTCCTCGACCGCGCCGCCGAGCTCAAGGCCGACCGCCGGGCCTCGCGCGCCCTCGAGGGACGCAGCGTGGCGCTGGTCTTCGAGCGCCCCTCGACGCGGACGCGGGTCTCGTTCGAGGTGGGGGTGGTGGAGCTGGGCGGCCACCCGGTGGTCCTGCGCGGCGACGAGCTCCAGATCTCGCGCGGCGAGTCGATCCGCGACACGGCCACCGTGCTCTCGCGGTTCGTGGACGCCGTCTGCGTGCGCACGGGCCCCCACTCGGTGGTGGCCGAGCTTGCGGAGCACGCCACCGTGCCGGTCGTGAACATGCTCACCCGCGACCACCACCCCTGCCAGGCGCTCGCCGACCTGCTCACCCTGCGCGAGCGGTTCGGGTCGCTCGACGGCCTGCGGCTCGCCTACGTCGGAGACGGCAACAACGTGGCCCACTCGCTGATGCTGCTGGGCGCCAAGGCCGGCATGGAGGTGGTCGTGGCCACCCCGGCCAAGCTCTCGCCGCATCCGCTGGTGGCGCAGGTCGCCGGCGCGCAGTCCGAGGGCTCGGGTCGCGTGACCCTCACCCAGGATCCGGCCGCGGCCGCCGATGGTGCGGTCGCCCTCTACACCGACGTCTGGGTGAGCATGGGCGACGATGACGCCGAGGCTCGCCGCGAGATGCTCGCCGACTACCGGATCGACGAGTCGCTGCTCGACCGCGCGCGAGATGACGCGGTCGTGCTCCACTGCCTGCCGGCGCACCCGGGCGAGGAGATATCCGCCGACGTGCTCTACGGCGAGCGCTCGGCGGTCTGGGACGAGGCCGAGAACCGGCTGCACGCCCAGAAGGCCCTGCTCGAGATGCTCGTGCGGCGTTAGCGAGAGGCGCGCAGCCCGATCGGTGATCGGGCGAGCACCGAACGAGGTTCTCAGCCCGAGAGCTCGAGGGCGCGCCGGCTCGCGCCCTCGAGGGCCTGGCGGTCGGCCGCCTCCTGCGCCTCGGCCTGGAGGCGATCGAGCGCGGGGCCGGCGTCCGCCTCCACCCGCTGCTCCGCTCGGATCTCCGCCCTGTCGTGCGCGCGCCTGTCCGCAATGGCCTGTGCCGCCTTCCGGGCCCGCGGGCCGGCGCGGCGCTCGGCCTTGCGGCGGGCCTGCTCCTCGGCGGCGAGGGTCGCCTGGTAGCGCGCCTCCTCCCGGTCGGCTGCCACCGCGCACGCGCGCCCCGACCCGCCGGCGGTCGCCGAGGCGGTGGCGCGCGCCGCCACCTCGACGCGCGCGACGAGGGTGGACGACCGCGACGCCGTGGCGGACACCGTGATCTCGCCGCTGCCGTCGGCCAGGGCCTCGGTGGCGGTGCCAGTGGCCGTCGCGGTGAGCGGCCGGCGCACGGTGAAGCTCACCCGCGCGCGGCCCTGCCGGCGAACCGTGACCCGCTCCCGCGCGCTCTTGCACACCCTCACGCCGTCGTCGGAGCCGGCCCCCGAAGGGCCGTCGCCGCCCCCCACGCCGCCGGCCACCACGGCGGCCAGGGCCACGATCGCCCCGAGCACCGTGAGCGCAGGTCCGAGGGAGGGCCGGCCCGCTGCGCGCAGTCGCTTGTTAAGGCGAGAGAGACGTTCGAGGCGCACCCTTTACGAGCTTAGGGCGGGCGGATTAGAGTCTCGCCATGTCTGCTCTCACGGATCGTCGCCTGGCCCTTTTCCTCTCGTGCGCGGCGCTCGCCCTCCCGGTGGCCGGGTGTGGCGACGACGACGAAAGCACCGACACCGGCGCTGGAGGTGGCGCAACCCCCACCGAGAGCGCGGACACGTCCGCGAGCGGCGGCGCACCCGCCGATACCGGCGCGGGGACCGACGTCGGTGAAGGTGGGGATGAAGGACATCCAGTACGTGCCCAAGGACGTGACGGTCAAGAAGGGCGGCACGGTCACCTGGACCAACAGCGACACGGTGGCCCACACGGTGACCAAGGAGTCCGGCCCCGGCGCGGAGTTCGACTCCGGCAACCTCGACGTGGACGCCACCTTCGAGCAGAAGTTCACGGCGCCGGGCAAGGTCAACTACGTCTGCACGATCCACCCCAACCAGACCGGCACGGTCACCGTCAAGTAGCTGACGGCGGGGGCTACCTCCGCAAGCCGAAGCCGCGCAGCATGAGCAGGGCGGTCTCGCCCAGGCCGCCGCGCTCGGGCAGCAGGCCGAGCTGGGTGGCTCCCTCGTAGAGGTCGAGGAAGCCGCGCGCGCGGCGCACCAGCCCGTCGGCGAGCTCCACGTAGTGCAGGCCGTGCAGGGTCACCGCCTTGTCGGTGGCCGGGAGGATGCCGAGGTCCCCCTGGTGGGTGCCCACCAGCTTCCAGGGAAGGCACGCAAACCCCCCGCGCTCGAGGGCCGGCGCGGTTCGCTCCAGGCGGGCGTCGGGAAACGCCACGTGCAGCTTCTTGGCGTGGTCGACGAGTGCCTGGAGACCGGTCAGGGGCACCTGGGCCATCGGGTCCTCGTAGCTCACGTCGCCCGTGCAGCACGCCTCGAACCCCGCGCCCGCTGGTCCACGACCGGGTCCAGTGGTCGGCGAGCGGCGTCGATCTCCGCGCGCTCGAGCTCGGTGTCGCTCACGGGCTCAGCTCGGCCACGCCCTCCACGGGGCTCGACGCCTCCCCGTAGAGCCGCCGCGGGATGCGCCCCGCGTGCCGGGCCTCCCAGCCCGCCTCCACCGCCTTGCGCATCGCGGCGGCCATCGCGCGCGGGTCCTCCGCGCGCGAGATCGCGCTCGCCAGCAGCACGCCGTCGCACCCGGCCTCCATGGCCAGCGCGGCGTCGGACGCGGTGCCGATCCCCGCGTCGAGGATCACCGGCACGCGCGCCTGCTCCACGATCAGCCGCAGGTTGTACGGGTTGCGGATGCCCATGCCGCTGCCGATGGGCGAGCCGAGCGGCATCACCGCCGCACAGCCCGCGTCCTCCAGCCGCTGGGCCAGCACGGGGTCGTCGTTGGTGTAGGGCAGCACCACGAAGCCCTCGCCCACCAGGGTCGCCGCCGCCTCGAGCAGCTCGGAGGCATCGGGGAGGAGCGTCTTGTCGTCGCCGATCACCTCGAGCTTGACCCACTCGGTCTCCAGCGCCTCGCGGGCGAGGCGGGCGGTGGCGACCGCGTCCCGGGCGGTGAAGCACCCCGCGGTGTTCGGCAGGATGAAGCAGCCGCTCTCGTCGAGCACCTCCAGCAGCGAGCCCCGCGCGGAGGCCTCGACGCGCCGCATGGCCACGGTCGCCATGTCGGCCCCCGAGGCCTCCACCGCCGCGGCCACCACCTCGAGGTTGCGAAAGCCCCCCGTGCCGATGATGAGCCGCGACGAGAAGGTGCGGCCGGCGATCTCGAAGCCGAGGCTCATCGCGCTCATCCTCCCTGCACGGCCTGGAGTACCTCGACCCGGGCGCCCTCGGGGACCGCGGTGCTGTCCCACTGGCCCCGCGGCACCACCTGGCCGTCCAGCGCCACGGCCACGCCCCGCCCGCCCTCGGGGGCGCCGGTGGCGCGCACCACCTCGGCCACCGTTGCGCCCTCGGGCAGCAGCTGCTCCTCACCGTTGACCACGGCGACGGGCATCACGCGGCCCCGGCGCGGTCGAGGGGGCTCGTGGAGCCGGCGGCCGCGCCCTCGCGCAGCAGATCGACCACCGTCCCGGCGGTGAGCGGCGCCTGGAGCACGCCGTTTCGCCCGTGTCCGGTGGCGAAGAGGAGGCCGTCCACGAGGCCGGGGCCGACGTACGGCCGCCCGTCCGGCGTGAAGGGACGCAGACCCGCCCGGGCACGCACCAGCTCGAGCTCGGCCGTGTCCGGCAGGACCTCGTACGCGGCCTCGAGCAGCTGGTACACGCCGCCGGCGGTGACCGTGGTGTCGAACCCCTGCTCCTCCATCGTCGCGCCGATCACCACCGTCGCGCCGCCGTCCTCGGCGGGACGCGACACGATGTAGCAGCGCGGCGTGCGGATCAGGCGGGTGGCCGGCGGCGCCCGCGCCGCGGCGGGTGCGCAGCTCCAGGAGCTGGCCCTTCACGGGGCGCACCGCGGGGGCTCCGGCCTCGTCGCCCAGCCCGCCCTCCGCGCTCCAGGCGCCCGCGGCGACCAGCACGTGCTCGGCGCGCACCGCTCTCGCCGCCGGCGAGACAGACGCCGCATACCCTTCCGCGCGCCGTGTCGAGCGCCCGCACCTCGGCCCCCGTGACCACCACTCCGCCCGCGCTCTCGAGCGCCGCCTCGAGCGCGCGAACCGCGGCGCCGGGATCCACGTGGCCCTCCTCGGGCGCATCGATGGCGCCGCCGATTCGCGGCGAGAGACCGGGCTCCAGCGACCGCGCCTCCCGCGGGCCGAGCCACTCCGAGCGCAGGCCAAGCCGGTGGTGGTAGTCGTGCACGCGCCGCAGCTCCTCGGCGTCGTCGCGGTCGGCCGCCACCACGAGCGCGCCCGATTCGGCGTAGCCGGTGGAGATGCCGGTGAGCTCCGACAGCTCGGCGGCGAAGCCCGGCCACAGGCCCCGGGCCTCCACGTTTGCCCGCAGCAGCGCCTCCTCGCCGAACTCGGCCTCGGTGACCGGCGCGAGCATGCCCGCGGCCACGCCCGAGGCGCCGGCGCCGGGCTCGTCGCGCTCGAGCACGACCACCGACATGCCGGCCTGGGCCGCGCGCCACGCGCACGAGAGGCCGATCACGCCCGCCCCGATCACGGCGAGGTCGTGGTGGGCGTCTGTCTTTGCGTCGCTGCGCACTGCCTGCCTCCGCCGGCATTACCCGGATCAGGTTCCACGGTCGGCGGCCGGCAGCCGCCCTCTCAGCCGGGTCTGCCCGGCTCCCGTCGTCGTACCCGAGCTTACCGGCATTAGTGTGCGCCCATGCGATACGCATCGACCATCCTCTACGTGCCCGACGTGACCGCCGCGGTCGACTTCTACGGGGTCGCCAACGGCACGCTCATCGAGCTGGGGGAGCCCGTCGCGGCCGGATGACCCCGGAGGACCTGCGCTCCTGGTGCCTCGCCCGGCCCGGCGCCGAGGAGACGTTTCCCTTCGGCCCCGCCACCTCGGTGTTCAAGATCGCGGGCAAGATCTTCGCGATCTCCGCCCTGGCCTCCGTCCCGCTGCGAGGTGAGCGTCAAGGGTGAGCCCGAGCTCCTGGAGACCCTGCGCTTCAGCCACGAGTCGGTGGTCCCGGGCTATCACCTCAACAAGCGCCACTGGGTCACGATCACGCTCGGCGGCGACGTGGACGACGCGCGCGTGCGCGACCTCGTCGAGGACAGCTACGACCTGGTGAAGCCCAAGCGCAGGAAACCGGCTAGGCGCCGTCCTAGACTCCCCCGCGATGAGCGAGCCCGAGCGCGTGTCCGAGCGGCGTGAGCGCCTGCAGCGCGCGCGCCTCTACTTCGTCACCGACTCGCGCACGCCGGCCGATGTGCTGCGCGCGTCGCTCGAGGGCGGCGCGGACCTGCTCCAGCTGCGCGACCCCGACGGTCTCCGGCGGGGACCTGCTGCGCGCCGCGGAGACCTTCCGCGCGCTCTGCGACGAGTACGGCGCGCTCTTCTTCGTGAACGACGATCCCGACCTCGCTCTGCGCGCCGGAGCCGACGGCGTGCACGTGGGCCAGACCGACGCGAGCGTCGCGCAGGCGCGCGAGCGAACCGCGCGGCGAGCTGCTCGTGGGCCTCTCGACCCACTCGCCCCGCCAGCTCGAGGCGGGCGTCGTCGCCGGCGCCGACCAGCTCAGCGTCGGCCCCGTGTGGGAGACGCCGACCAAGCCGGGGCGCCCCGCGGCGGGACTCGAGTACGTGCGTCACGCGGCGGCGCAGGACCTCTCGGTGCCGTGGTTCGCCATCGGGGGAATCGACACCGGCAACGTGGCCGACGTGGTCGCCGCCGGCGCGCGCCGCGTCGTGGTGGTGCGCGCGATCAGCAATGCGGCCGACCCGCGCGCGGCAGCCGCCGCGCTCCGCGAGGCACTGGCTCCCAGCGAGGTTCTCGATGGCGCAGCGCAGTAGCCGCAAGCGGCGAAAGCAGCGCCAGCGCTCGGCCCGTGAGACGGCCGCGGCAACGCACGGCGACGTCGAGGTCGACGATCCGCTCATCGCACCCAAGGGCGAGGACCCCGAGACAACGATGGCCCGCGGGTACGCGCGCGGGCGAGCCAAGGACGAGGCCGCCCGCGCCGCACTCAAGCCGCTGGCTCCGGGCGAGCGTCCGCTCGCCGTGACGATCGCCGGGGCCGTGGCGCTCGTGTTCGGGCTGATCAACTTCGGCGCCTATGTCGCGGGCGAGACCATCGGCGGCGAGCGGCCCAGCATCATCGGCGTGGGCCTCTTCACCGGGCTCATGTTCATCGCGGCCTACGGGTGCTTCCGGATGCGCTACTGGGCGGTGCTCGGCGTCCAGGCCCTGCTCGGCCTGCTGATCGTGATCTTCTCGGTGCTCGTGATCAGCGCCTCGAGCATCCTCACGCTGGTCATCTGCATCGCGGTGATCGTGCCGTCGTGCGTGCTCTTCTGGTTCCTCGTGAAGTCGATGGCCCGGCTACAGATGCCCGAGCGGCCGGGATCGAACTAGCGGCAGCGAAGGAAGCGGCGCGTGAAGCCGGCGCGGTTGCCGGCCGAGTCGCGGGCGGTGATCCTCAGGTTGTTGAAGCCGGGACGCAGAGCCGAGCGCCTGAGCGTGATCACCAGGCGCCTGCGCTGCGTGACCCTCAACCGCCTGCCGTTGATCTTCACCACGACCCGGGCCAGCGGCGAGGGGTCGAGCACGCGGATCCGGGCGCGCAGGGCGCGCTTCACGCAGCCCTTGTCGCTGACGCCCGCCAGCCTGATCGCGGGCGGCCTGCGGTCCGGTTGCGAGCAGGGCGAGGGGCTGGCCACGTCCTGGGTCACGCCGTCGCGGTACGTGAACGTGTACCCGTTGGCGAAGCGCCCGACCTCCGGGCATGTGCCGGGCGTCGTGATGTAGGAGCGCGTCTCGCCGCCCACGCGGTCAGTGATGCGCGACACCGTGAAGTCCACGTCGCGGATCGCCGTGAAGCCGTCGGAGCCACCGCCCGGCACCGGGGGAAGCTCGGCGATGACGTGGCTGCCCGTGATCTTCGCGCGGACCACGAGCCGGGAGGGGGGCGAGGAGCCGCGCTGCTGGGTGAGCAGGATGAGCTCGCCGGTGTTGTTGAGGAGGGTGAGGTCGTTCTCCAGGAAGCGGCTGCCCTCGACTCCGGTGTCGAGCTTCACCTTGCCCTTGCCCACCCGGCTCTGCGGGGGACATGCCTCGGCGCCCTCCGACACGAGGTCGGCGTCGCTCGCCTCGCACGCGGCGGGGACCTTCGTGTCGATGCGCGTACCGGGCGCGAACTCGGTGACCACCCTCTGCACCGCCGGCGGCTTGCCCTCTGGGTCGGCGGGGTCGCGGTAACGGATCCTCACCGACGCGCCCGTGGGGGAGGCGGGCAGCCGCTCGCCGAAAACGGCCGTGGCCGTCTGGCGCGAGGGCTCCTTGCCGATCACCGAGCTCGTGGGCGCGAGCAGGACAACGCCCAGCAAAGCCGCAGCCAGCATGGCTTTCGTACCCCTGTACATGGGGTAAACCCTAACCTCAACGGGGTATTTCTGCGCTGCTCCCGCGCGGATCGGCCGCGATGATCGCCAGCGCGTGCTGCAGGGATTCCTGAGAGCCGGCGATCGCCACGCGGCCGTCGGCCACCGCGTCCATGGCCCCGAGCTCGCTCGAGAAGAGCCCGAGAAGCGTCTCCAGGCTCATCGTGATCACCAGCTCGGGGCTGTCGGCCTCGCCCGCCCGGGGCACCACCCGGCCGTCGTCGACCCGCAGGTGAAACGTCTCGGCGTCCACCCGGAACTCGTAGGTCTCGTGCACGCCGCGGGCCGCCTCGGCGTCGGCCATGTAGCTCATCGGGAACATCGCCCACGCGGCCCTGAAGGCCCGGTCGGGGTGGGGGCTGCCGACCCTCCCGAGGCCCCACCGTCCCAGCTCCGCCAGCGCGGGGCCGAGAGCGCGGCCGTCGGGGGTCAGCTCGTACACGCGCGAGTCCGCGGGCGGGGGCAGGCGCCGGCGGCCGACCAGCCCCTCGTCCTCCATGAAGCGCAGGCGCTCGGTGAGCAGGTTCTTGCCGATGCCCGGGAGGTTGTCGATGAGGTCCTTGAACCGGCGCGGGCCGATCATCAGCTCGCGCACGATCAGGAGGGTCCAGCGCTCGCCGACCACGTCGAGCGCGGACGCAAGCGTGCAGTACTGGCCATAGCTGCGGCGCGCCACGGGACTGAGGCTACAGCTCCCGGTTGACTTACTTGTAGCGCTGGGTATAGCTTTCTCAACCATGGGGAGGCAAGCCCGGTCCATGGCCGCGCTCGCGGCCGGCGCGTTGCTGCTGCTGCCCGCCGGAGTCGCCGGCGCGCAGGCCACCGACCGCCAGACGGCGAGCGTGCGCTTCACCACCACCGAGCCCGGAGCGCCGAGCGGCAGCGAGACCGCGGTGGACTGGCGGAACCCGTCGGATCCCCAGGGCAAGCCCTACTCCGTGGCCAAGCTGGTGATCCGCCTGCACCCGGGGACCGTGATCGACACGTCGGTCCAGACGCAGTGCAAGGCGAGCGACGCCGAGCTGCAGGCCCGCGGGGCGGAGGCGTGTCCGGCCGCGTCGCGCGTGGGCGGCGGCCGGGTCGTGAGCGACACCGGCTCCTCGGGCGGCGCCCCCCGCTTCAACGAGAACCGCCTCGACAACTTCAACAACGACGGCGAGCTGATCGGCGTGGCGGACGCGGAGCGACATCCCGCCGGTGCCCCCGCTCGGACGGGTCGTGAGCCGGTCGAAGATCAGCGGCACCTCGACCACGGTCGAGTTCCCCTCCTTCCCGGGCAACCCGCCGCCGGACAACTTCACGGCGATCAAGACGCTGCGCACCGCCGGCCCCGCGTTCGTGAAGGGCAACCGCACGGCCCTGAGGACCCCACCGACCTGCCCGAGCTCGGGCCACTGGACCAACACGCTCGTCTTCACCTACCGCGACGGCGTGTCCCAGACCGTGGAGAGCCCCTCGCCGTGCCGCCCGCCCGGCGTCGGCCTCCCGGTGCCTCTCGCCGCGCTCGCCCGTCGGCGCCCGCAACATCGGGCGGGTCCGCCTCGGCTCCTCCCGCGCGCGCCTGCTCGGGCTGCCGGTCGGCGCGACTCCCCGGGGCGGGCGGGTGATCCGCTTCTGCGTCAGGGGCTCGCGCGCGAGCCTCTTCGCCGTGCTCGGCTCGACCGGCCGCGTGGTGCTCGTGGCCTCCACCGCGCCAGGCCACGGCAGCCACGGCGTGCGCCCGGGATCGCGGTCGCGGCGCGCCCGCGCGCGCTACCCCCGCAGCCGCCGGGTCGGCGGACGGGCTCCTGCGCGTGAGCGCGCGCAGCCGCCAGGTGGTGGGCATCCGCGGCGGGCGTGTGCGCTTCGTGGCCGTGGCGACCCGCGGGCTCCTGCGCGACGCCGCAGGCCTGCGCCGAGCGCTGCGCCGCGCCGGCCTCTAGCCGCGCACGGCCGGTCGATAGGCTCACGGCCGCATGCCCGAGTCCCGCTACGACTGCATCGTGATCGGCTCCGGACCGGGCGGCTACGTGGCGGCGATCCGCGCGGCCCAGCTCGGCATGAAGACCGCCGTGGTGGAGAAGGGCGACGTGGGCGGGCGCTGCCTCAACGAGGCGTGCATCCCCGCGAAGGCCGTGCTGCGCGTGGCCGACGCGATGAAGGAGGTGCAGGGGGCCAAGAGCTTCGGCATCACCGTCGGTGACGTGAAGTTCGACTTCAAGGGCGCCACCAAGCACCGCGACAAGGTGGTCAAGACGCTCACCGGCGGCGTCTCGATGCTCTTCGAGAAGAACAAGATCGACCTGATCGAGGGCTTCGGCTCGGTCACCGACGACGGGAACGTGAAGGTCGGCGGCTCCTTCGACGGCAAGGAGATCGAGGCCGGCAACGTGATCCTCGCGTGCGGCTCGGTCGCGCTGCCCGTGGCCGGGCTGAAGTTCGGCGGGCGCATCCTCGACACCGCCGCCACCTGGCTCATCTCCGAGCAGCCCAAGCGCCTGGCCGTGATCGGCGCCGGGGCGTCGGGCACCGAGGTGGCCTCGGCCTTCGGACGGCTCGGCACCGACGTCGTGCTCCTCGAGGCGCTGGACCAGATCCTGCCCCTGGAGGACAAGGAGATCGCTCGCGCGTGCGCGCGCGAGATCGCCAAGCAGAACGTGAAGATCGTGACGGGCGCCTCCGTGTCCGAGGTCGAGGACACCGGCGACACGGTGAAGATCAAGGTGGGCGACGAGGAGCACGAGGTGGACTACCTCTGCATCGCCGCCGGCCGCGCTCCCGACGCGGAGGGCCTCGGCCTCGAGGAGGCCGGCGTGAAGACGGGCGAGCGCGGCCTGATCGAGGTGGACGGCGCGATGAAGACCTCGCTCGACGGCGTCTACGCGATCGGCGACATGGTGCACGGGCCCGCCCTGGCCCACAAGGCCTCCGACGAGGGCGTGATCGCGGTCGAGAACGCCGCCGGCATGGAGACCCACCCGATCGAGTACGACTTCGTGCCGCGCGTGACCTTCTGCGCGCCCCAGGTGGCGTCCTTCGGCCTCACCGAGGCCCAGGCCCGCGACGCCGGGCACGACGTGGTCGTCGGCAAGGTGCCGATGGGCGCCGTGGGCGCCCCCACCGTCTACGGCGACCGGTCGGGCATGGTGAAGATCATCGGCGACAAGAAGTACGGCGAGATCATCGGCGGGCACATCGTCTGCTCGAAGGCCGCGGAGCTGATCGAGGAGCTGGTGATGACCCGCGAGCTCGAGGGCGGCTACTCGGAGCTCGCGCACTCCATCCATCCCCACCCGGCGTTCGCCGAGGCGGTGCTCGAGGCGGCGCGGGCTACGGATGGCTGGCTGATTCACGGGTAGCTTTTCCCGCTCTTTGCGGGCGTCTGCCTCGGTCGCTCGATGCCGCTCAAGGGGGCCGCACCTAGACTCGGCCGCCTGTCGCAGCGCTCCTTTTCCCGGTGTTTGCGGGTTGCAGGGGGGCGAGAGTCTGGGCCCGCGCCTTGGATCTATGGATCAAGGAGGCAGTTCCGTGCTGCGAGCCGTGAGGGACAGACTGACCTACGCCAACGTGATGTCGACCACGCGGACCGCGCGGTCGGGACGGTGGAGCTTCCGGTACCGCTTCGGGGCGACTCCGGGGTCGTGCGCTACCGCTTCCGGGCCCTTCTGTCGCGCGAGGGCGGGTACCCGTTCGGCACCGGCGCCTCCCGCGTGGTCACGGTCACCGTCCGCGGGCTGTGAGCGCGGCCGACCAGCCGGTCTTCTACTTCGACCTCGGCTCCCCCTACGCCTACCTCGCCGCCGAGCGGGTCAACGAGCGTCCTGCCGGTGGTTCCCGTCTGGCAGCCGATCCTCCTCGGCGGCATCTGGCAGCACACCGGCAGTGGCTCGTGGTCGCTGACCGACAAGCGCGACGAGGGCATGGCCGAGGTCGAGCGCCGGGCCCGCGAGCGCGACCTCCAGCCGGTCCGCTGGCCCGACCCGTGGCCCACGAACACGCTCACCGCCATGCGCGCGGCCACCTTCTGCCAGCAGATCGGCCGCACCGTGGCCTTCTCCCTCGCCGCCTTCCGCCAGGCCTTCGCGGGCGGCAGGGATCTGAGCGTGACCGACAACGTGCTGATCGCCGGCGCCGCCTGCGAGCTGCACCCGAGGGCGATCCTCAAGGGCATCGAGACCAAGGCGGTGAAGGACCGGCTGAAGGACGCCACCGCGGCGGCGGCGGCGCGCGGCGTGCAGGGCGTCCCCACCGTGGCCGTGGGCGATCGGCTCTTCTGGGGCGACGACCGCCTGGAGGAGGCCGCCGCCGCGCTCGGCTGAGGGCGGCCACGCCCGTTCCCTAGGATGCGCCGCCATGCGCACCCGCCACCTCATCGCCTGCGGCCTCGCCGCCCTGTCCCTCGCGGCCGCCGGATGTGGGGAGGAGAACGCCGAGGAGGCGCGCTCGGGCTCTGACTCGGGCGACGAGACCTCGAGCGAGGCGGCGTCGGCCGAGGAGTCCTCGGGCGCGAAGCCCACCACGAGGGCGCCTACGGCAAGCCAGCCGAAGGTCACGATCCCCGAGGGCGCCAAGCCGCCCACCGAGCTCGAGATCGAGGACCTCAGCGAGGGCAAGGGCCCGGCCGCCAAGGAGGGCGACCAGGTGACCGTGAACTACCACGGGGTCGCGTTCTCGACCGGCGAGGTGTTCGACAGCTCCTTCGGGCGCGAGCCGCTCCCGGTGCCGCCGCTCGGCTCCGGCGGGGTGATCCCCGGGTTCGAGCAGGGTCTCGAGGGCATGAAGGTCGGCGGACGGCGCCAGCTGACGATCCCGCCCGACCTGGCCTACGGCCCGACAGGGCTCGCCGCCCGCGATCGGGCCCAACGAGACGCTCGTCTTCGTGCTCGACCTGCATCAAGATCAACTGACTCGGCGCAGGTCGTAGGAGAGCTGGGTCATCCCGTTGGCGAAGGCCCGGGTGTCGGTCAGACGCAGCTGCTTGCCCTCCAGCCTGCGGGCGAAGGTCGGCAGGCCGCTCCCGAGCACCACGGGAACGACGGTCACGATGAGCTGGTCGAGCAGCCCCTCGTCGGTGAACTGCGAGGCCAGGTTCCCGCCGCCGATGACCCAGAGGTTGCGCTCGCCCGCCGACTCCTTCATCTCGTCGGCGACCCGCCCGACCGGGCCGTCGACGAAGCGCACGTCCGCACCCTGGAACACCGGCAGCTCGCGTGAGGTGAACACCCACGCCGGCCTGCCCGCGTAGGGCCAGTCCTCGGTGACCTCGTCCAGGAGAAATTGGTAGGTGGCCGAGCCCATCGCCACGGCGCCCACGCCGGCGTAGAACTCGTCGTAGGTGCCCTCGGTGACCGCCGACACGTCGTCGCCCGCCTCGTCGTCGAAGGCCATCAGCCAGTCGATGCCGCCGTCGGTCTCGGCGATGTACCCGTCGAGCGACTGCGCCAAGTAGTACTGGGTGAGGGCCACGACCCAGCAGCCTACGTCCCGCGCGAACGTAGGCGATCATCCGAGCATGCCCGACGCCGACACCGCGCGCCGCTTCGCCCTCTCGCTCCCGGAGGTGACCGAGGGCACGAGCTACGGCACGCCCGCGTGGCACGTGCGTAAGACCCTCATCGGGCGGCTGCTCGATGACGGCGAGTCGCTCGTGGTGAAGGTGGACTACGGCGAGCGCGAGGCCCTCACCCAGTCCGACCCCGACACCTTCGTGGTGACCCCCCACTACGAGAACTACCCGATGATGATCGTGCGCCTGGCCACCGTCGACGAGGACGAGCTGGGCGAGCTGATCACCGAGTCCTGGAGGCGAAGCGCGCCCAAGCGCCTGCGCGAGGAGTTCGACGCGGGTGCCTGAGCGGCGCGTGCCCTCGTCCTCTCCCTACGCCGCGGCGATCGGCTTCAGCGCCGCCGCGTGCGCCGGCGACTGGGTGCTCGTGGCGGGCACCACGGCGGTGAACGCCGACGGCGAGGTCGTGGGCGGCGAGAGCGCCTACGAGCAGACCCGCGAGGCGCTGCGCAAGGTCGCCGAGACCCTGGAGAAGGCGGGCGCCTCCCTCGGGCAGGTCGTGCAGACCCGGATCTACGTGACCGACGTGACGCTCTGGGAGGAGGTCGGCCGCGCGCACGGAGAGGCGTTCGGCGACGTCAGGCCCGCGGCCTCGATGGTCGGCGTGGCCGCGCTGCTCGACCCGCGGATGCTCGTGGAGATCGAGGCGCTGGCCTGGGTCGGCGACTGAGCCGCCCGGCCGCGCCCGCGCGGGCCTGGCGCTGCAGCGCCCAGCCCACCAGCGCGAGCAGCGCCAGCACCAGCGCGGCGACGATCGAGCTCCCCGCCCGGAAGAGCCAACCGGCGACGTCGCGCTTTCGCTCGCGCTGGAGGAGCTCGTGGTCGCCGCGGAAGGTGCGGGTGAAGGCCGCCGGCGCGGCTACCGCCGGCGCCGGGATCGCGCTGTCAGCCCGGCATGTAGACCGGCACGCTCTGCATGACGGGACCCCGGTGGAGGCGCACGAGCGTCTTCCACGTGCCGTGCAGCGGCACCGGCTCGGAGGTGCGCCACACGCCGGGTGAGACCGGGCGCAGGTGCTCGACCACCCGCCGGTGCTCGCCGCCCTGCCAGCCCATCACGTAGAGCCAGTCGGCGTCCCGGGCGGCGCCCGCCGGGTCCAGGCGCACGGTGATCCGCCCCGCGCGCTCCGCGCCGCCCGAGGTGTCGGCGATCGCGCACGTGCGCCCGCAGCGGCTCGGTCCGGGTGGGCAGCAGTGCGCCCAGGGAGACCACGCACACGCGCAAGACCGGCGGCCGGCACGAGCCAGCCGCGCCGGCGCAGGATCGCCGCTCCCGGCTCGCGGCCGAGGCCCGCCGCGACCCAGGCGCCCACGAGCGCCGCGCCGACGGCGATCGGCACCGAGCGCAGGATCGCCTCGGGAAGGATGTGCGCCGGCCAGGGCACCGGCATCCACACGTGCGACCAGCCCCACTCGGCCAGCACGCCCGAGCGAGCCGATGGCCGCGCCGGCCACAACGGCGAGCCGGTAGGGCGAGCGGGCGAAGGGCAGCAGGGCGGCCGCCTCCACGAGCGCGGCCTCGGCCAGGTAGAGCGGGAAGTGGTGCGTGGCGTCGCCGAGCACCGGCCCCACCATCAGCGTGAGGAACGCGAGCATGCCGCAGCCCGCAACCGCGGTCGACCAGCGCGCCGCCGCGGCCCATCGCGAGCCGCGCCGCCACCAGCACGACCGACGCGGTCAACGCGATCAGCGCCGGGTGGAAGAGCAGCCGGAACTGCTGGAAGCCGTAGGCGAACTCCTGCTGGAAGGCCACGGTGAGGCCGGTGAGCGCGATCGCGCCCGCCAGCGGGTGCGAGTGGAAACGCCCGCCGGGGGCGGGCCCCGTGGACCAGCACGATCAGCGCGAAGAAGTGGAAGAGGCCGCCGCAGATCATCATCAGGTGCGTCGGCCCCCACAGGGTCACGTCCTGGCCGAAGAGCACGTGCCAGAGGTCGTCGAGGGGAAAGCCCGACATCGAGAAGACGGCGGCCACGAGCATCGCCACCGCGGCGGGCGGCGCGTACCAGCCCGCGACGCGCACCCAGCCGGGCCGGCGCTCGCCGCGGGGCATGCAGACCGCGAGCCACCCCGCCGCCACGAAGCCGTAGATGCCCGCGAGCATCAGGTAGTGGGCGGGTGTGCCGAAGGGGCCCGAGTCGCGGCCCTGGGTGACGTGCAGGGACACGTCCCACACGAAGCCCACGCCGGCGAGGAGGAAGGCGGGCAGCGCGATCGCGCCGGGGAGGGCCACCCGCGCGGGCAGCCCGGTGAGGCGCGCCGCAGTCGCGCCCGCGCGGTCGATGAGGCCGGTGCGGCCGGACTGGTGCAGCAGGCCGAGAGCGAAGAGCGAGCCGATCAGCAGGCCCGACACCACGGTGCCGGCGATCAGCTCGAGGGGCGCGGCGCCCGCGGCGGGCGCGCTCTCCACCACGGCGGCCGGGCTCACGTCTTCGTCGCCCTCCGTGCCCTGCCGTTGGTCGGCGCGGCCGCGCCGGCGGCGTTCGACTCCTCGAGCAGCTCGATGACCCGGGCCAGGAGCTCGTTCGTCTTGGCGAAGCCCTCGACGATCTCGCGCTCGATGCCCGGGAGGGGCGACAGGTGGGTCTCCAGGTCGGCGACGAGGCGCAGCAGGGGTTTCTCGATGTCCGACAGGGGGTTCAGCTTTGACATGTCACGTGCTCCTTCGTTGGGGTTGAGGGGGAGGGTCGGCGAGCGCGGCCACGATCGGGCCCGCGCCCACGAACAGCTGGCCCAGGCTGGCCACCAGCTCGTCGCGGCCGATGCGAAGTTCTCCGCGCACGTAGGCCACCAGCAGCTCCTGGGCGCCGCCGATGACCGCGCGGGCCACCAGCTCGAAGTCGGTGGACTCGCGCACCCAGCCGCCGAAGGCCAGCGCGGCGGCCTCGCGCAGGAAGCCCACCAGCTGCGCGAACACCGCGCGACGGTGGTCCTCGGCGCCGGGGCTCACGCCCACGGACTCGACGAGGAGGATGCGCGCGCGGCGCGGGTCGTCGGCGAGGGAGGCGACGAAGGCCGCGGCGCCCTTCTGCGCCGCGGCGGGAAGGTCGCTCTCCAGCATCGGGAGGACCGGGACCACGGCCGCGAGGAAGTCCTGCACGATCTGGTCGGCCAGCGCCTTGAGGAGATCCTCGCGGTCGGCGAACGACTCGTAGAAGTAGCGCTCGGTGAGACCGGCCTCGCGGCACACCTCGCGCACCGAGGAGTTGGCGTAGCCCTGGGTCGCGAACAGCTCGAGGCCCGCCTCCAGCAGGCGCTCGCGCCGCTCGACGGTGCGCTTCTCCGCGCTCACGCCGCGCCACGGGCGCACGAGACGGGAGGTCCTCGCGGAGGCGCTCACCGGCAGACCTGACACGACGGCATGTCCAGAACTGTAGGAGTTGACATGCGCTCGTGTCAAGTGCGTGCCCGCCGAGAGCGAGCGGGTAATGTCGCGGGCGATGGCCACAGAGGACGCGACCCGCGGCCACCGCCCCGAGGACACGGGGGCCGGGTCCGAGCAGCGGCCGCTCCCCAGCCGCGAGACCTACGAGAAGGTGCTCGCCAAGATGCTCCTCATCCGCCGCTTCGAGGAGCGCGCGGGAGAGATGTACGCGAAGGCCAAGATCGGCGGCTTCCTGCACCTCTGCATCGGCGAGGAGGCCACGATCGTGGGCGCGACCCAGGCGCTGCGCGACACCGACTTCCTGATGTCCACCTACCGCGAGCACGGGCAGGCGCTCGCGCGGGGCACCGAGCCGAAGGTCGGTGATGGCCGAGCTGTTCGGGAAGGTCGACGGCTGCTCGGGCGGGCGCGGCGGCTCCATGCACCTGTTCGACTACGAGCGCCGCTTCCTCGGCGGCTACGGGATCGTGGGCGGGAACCTGCCGCTCGCGGCCGGCGTGGCCCTGGCCAGCGACTACTCCGACACCGAGGACGCGACGCTGTGCATGTTCGGCGACGGCGCCACCAACCAGGGCACCTTCGGGGAGACGATGAACCTGGCCGCGCTGTGGGAGCTGCCGATCGTGTTCATGGTCATCAACAACCAGTTCGGCATGGGCACCGCGCTGGAGCGCCACTCCGCGGTGACCGACCTGTCGCGCAAGGCCGACGGCTACGGCGTGCCCGGAAGGCAGTGCGACGGCATGGACGTGCTCGACGTGCACGCCTGCGTGTCGGCCGCGCTCGAGACGGCGCGCGAGGAGGGCGAGCCGCAGCTGGTGGAGGCCGTGACCTACCGCTACCGCGGGCACTCGATGGCCGACCCCGAGGAGTACCGCACCAAGGAGGAGGTGGAGGAGTGGCGCACGCCGCGACCCGATCGAGACCTTCTCCAAGCGCGTGACCGAGGAGGGCGAGCTGTCCGACGAGGACCTGAAGCGGATGGACGACGAGGCGATGGCGGCGGTCGACGAGGCCGTGGAGTTCGCGGACGCGTCGCCCTTCCCCGAGCTCGCCTCCCTCTACGACGACATCTACGTGATCGGCGACCAGGTGGCCGAGAGCTGGTACTCGGTGGACGAGCGCTCGCCCGAGCCCCACCGCGGGGAGCGCGAGCGCGAGGCCGGCGACGTGGCGCAGAAGCTGGCCGAGGCCGGCGCCGCCTACGCGGAGGGCGACGACGCCCGCTCGCGCCGGCGCGTGGACCGCGTCGAGGAGGGCGACCAGCCCGACGGAGAACGGCGGGGACTGATGGCCACCGAGATGCGCTACCGCGAGGCGCTGAACCTGGCCCTGCGGGAGGAGATGCAGGCCGACGAGAGCGTCTTCCTCATGGGCGAGGACATCGGCGTCTTCCAGGGCGCGTTCAAGGTCACCGCGGGGCTGCTCGAGGAGTTCGGCGAGCGGCGGGTGCGCGACACGCCGATCTCCGAGAACACGATCGTGGGCATGGGGGTCGGCGCGGCGATGGCCGGCCTGCGACCGGTGGTGGAGCTCATGACCGTGAACTTCTCCCTGCTGGCGCTCGACCAGATCGTGAACTCGGCCGCGTCGATCCGGTACATGTTCGGCGCGCAGGTGAAGGTGCCGCTGGTGATCCGCATGCCCCAGGGCGGCGGACACCAGCTCGGGCCCACCCACTCGCACTCCTTCGAGGCCCTCTACCTGCACGTGCCCGGCCTGCTGGTGGCCGTGCCCTCCACCCCGGCCGACGCCCGCGGCCTGCTGAAGGCCGCCATCCGCGACGACAACCCGGTGATCTTCATCGAGCACGAGACCCTCTACGGGCGCAAGGGCGAGGTGGAGGACGACGGCGAGCCGATGCGCTTCGGGGAGGCCGCGATCCGGCGCGAGGGCGACGGCGTGACCGTGGTGGGGATCTCGCGCATGGCCGAGACGGCCCTGAAGGCGGCCGACCGGCTCGCCGCCGACCACGACATCGAGGCCGAGGTGATCGACCCGCGGACCCTGCGCCCGCTCGACCTCGACACCATCCTCGAGTCCGTGCGCAAGACCAACCGCGCGGTGATCGTGGAGGAGGGATGGCCCCACGGCGGGGTGGGAGCCAACCTCGCCGCGCTCATCCAGGAGCAGGCCTTCGACTGGCTCGACGCGCCGGTGGGCCGCGTGACCGGCGCCGACGTGCCGATGCCCTACTCCAAGCCGCTCGAGCAGGCCGCCTTCCCGCACGAGGAGCACGTGGTGCAGGCCTGCGTGGCCACGTTCAGGGACCTCTGAGGCGATGGCCTCCGACGTGGTCATGCCGCGGCTGTCCGACTCCATGGAGGAGGGCACCGTGCTCAAGTGGCTCGTGGAGGTCGGCGGTGAGGTCAAGCGCGGCCAGCCGCTCGTGGAGATCGAGACCGACAAGGCCAACATGACCCACGACGCCGACACCGACGGCGTGCTGCTGGAGGTGCTGGCGGAGGAGGGCGACACCCTCGCGGTGGGCGAGCCGATCGCGCGGGTGGGCGACGAGGGCGAGAAGCCCGAGGCGAAGGACGAGCCCGAGGAGGCGAGCCGAGGCAGAGGCCCGGAGAGCAGCGAAGAGGACGAGCAGGAGCCCGAGGACGAGCCGGCGCGATGCCGAGGACGAGGACGACGAGCCCGAGGCCGAGGCGCAGCCGGCGACCGAGAAGCCCGACGAGGCGAGGGCGAGCGCCTCAAGGCGTCCCCCGTGGCCCGCCGGATGGCCGAGGAGAGGGGAGTGGACCTGGCCTCGCTCGAGGGCAGCGGCCCCGGCGGGCGGATCGTGAAGGCCGACGTGGAGGGCGCCGCCGAGGGCGGCCGCGCGGCCGAGCCCTCCGAGCCCGAGCGCCGAGGCGGCGCCCGCCAAGGCCGAGGGCAAGGCCGACGGCGACGGCGGGCCCAAGGGCGACCCCGAGGTCCAGGAGCTCACCCGGCTCCAGCGCACCGTCTCCCGGCGCATGGCCGAGTCCAAGGCCACCGCGCCCGACTTCACCATCTCGCTCGACGTGGACATGACGCTGTGCATCGAGCTGCGCGCACGGCTCAAGGAGCAGACCGAGCACCCACCGTCCTACAACGACATGGTGGTCAAGGCCGCGGCGCTCGCCCTGCGCGACCACCCCAAGGTCAACGGCGCCTACCGCGACGGCAAGTTCGAGCTCTACCCCCGCGTGAACGTGGGCGTGGCCGTGGCGGCGCAGGGCACGCTCGTGGTGCCCGTGGTGCGCGACGCCGACGAGAAGTCGCTCGGCGAGATCTCCCGCCAGGCGCGCAAGCTGATCACCAGGGTGCGCGACTCGGAGATCACGCCGCCGGAGCTCTCCGGCGGGACCTTCACCGTCTCCAACCTCGGGATGTACGGCATCGAGAGCTTCACCGCGATCCTCAACCCTCCCCAGGCGGCGATCCTGACCGTCGGCGCGCTGATGAAGAAGCCGAAGGTGGACGAGAACGACCGCGTGAGAGCGCGGGACATGATGAACCTGACGCTGGTGTGCGACCACCGGATCCTCTACGGCGCCGACGGCGCCGAGTTCCTGGCAGCGGTGCGGAAGCTCCTCGAAGAGCCGCTGTCGCTGGCGCTCTGAGACCTCAGCGGCGGCGGGAACGCCGTCGGCGGCGCCTCGCGCCCGGCCCGACGGAAACGGTGCGGACCGCGCTGGTGGTGTTGCCCGCGCCGTCGCGCGCCACCACGAGCACCCGCGCGCGGAACGCCCGCCGGTGCCGGCGAAGGCGCGCGCGGGCCCCGCGACCGAGCCGCAGCCGCACGATCCGCTCGCCGGCGCGGTCGAGGCGGGCGCCGGCGCGAGCCAGGGTCACCGTCCGCGGGCGATCGGTGCCCCCGCCGCGTCCGCGCACCCGCGAGATGTCCGCGCTGCGATAGGTCACGCTCACCTCCGCGGCCTCGTCGGTGCGCACGCGGACCCGCAGGCCGCCCGCGCTCAGGGTGCGCCGCCCGATCCGCCGTCGTGCGCCCACGGTCAGTCCCGGGCCGGCGCTGTCGGGACCGGGGTTGAGCGGCCCGCCCGGCCGCACCTCGCCGGCCGGCGGCCCGAACACGAAGTCGGCGGGCTGGCCGCCACGGGGGACGTCGAAGGGACCGGTGACCTCGAAGACGCCGCCGGGGCCGGGCTGGCCGGGCGCGACCGGGTAGGCCCGCTGCGAGGTCGCGTAGAGGCGCGTGCCCGAGGGGTCGAAGCACGACGCCGCATACCTCCGACTGCGCGAAGTCGTCGCCCGCGAAGCGCAGGAAGGGGGCGACCTCGCGGCTCGAGGAGATCAGGCCGATCTCCTGGTTGCCGCCGTCCTCGCACACGTACACGTCGCCGGAGGCCGTGACCGTCACGTTGTCGACCGCGTCGAGCGCGGAGTCCGTGGCCAGCGCGCGGTCGTAGAGGACGTCGATGAGCTCGCTCGCGCGCGTCGTAGGCCCACACCTTCCTGTCGCCCTTGGTGGTGAAGTAGAGGACGTCGCGCGCGTACCAGATGCCCTCGCCGCCCCTGAACCTCGTGGCCCCGGGGACCTGGGCGCGGGTGGGCACGCCCGACTCGGCCGTGGTGGGGTCGGGCAGCCGCCGCCACGAGACGCGCGCGTCCGGGCCCACGACCGCAACCTCGAGCACACCGTCGGCCAGGCTCGGATAGGCGCGCGGCGTGAAGCGATAGAAGCGCCCGTCGCCCTCGTCCTCGGTGAGGTACAGGCGCCCGCCGACGGGGTCGACCGCCGCCGCCTCGTGGTTGAAGACCCCCAGCGCCGGGCGCGCGCTCCGCGGCCAGCACGCCGGCCGGGTCGCACTCCCAGACCAGCCCGCTGTCCATCTCCTCGCAGGACAGCCACGTGCCCCACGGCGTCGGCCCGCCGGCGCAGTTCGTGTTCGTGTCGCCCAGGATCCGGTAGGCATCGACCACCGCGCCGTCGGGGCCGAAGCGCACCGCCGAGGTGCCGGCGCCGGCGGCGCGCGAGGGACTCCGAGTTGGTCACGAGGATCCAGCCGCCGTCGCCGGTGCGGAAGGTCGCCTGCCCGTCGGGGAAGACCGGGAACAGGTAGGAGGTGCCGGGCACCGTCTCGAGGCTGCGGGCTATCCGGCGCGAGCGTGAAGCCCTGCGGGAGCATCAGGCCGTTCGCGTCGGGGCCCACGAGGGGGCCGTAGGGCGAGGCGCCCGCCCGCGCCGGCGCCGCCAGCGCGCGGCGCAGGCCACCCGGGTAGAGGAGCGCGCCCGCGGCGAGCGCGCCCGATGCGATGAACTCCCGCCGTCGCATCCCTGCAGCCTTACACGCGGGCGGCGGTGTGTGTGATCACGAGGTGAAGCGAAAGCCGGTGTCGGCGATGGGCAGGTCGAGCGGGCTCTCGGGCACCCCGTCCGGCACCTCGGCGAGGTTGAACTCGCGCGGCGCCGTGTCGTTCGGGGTGTCCGGGTGGAAGACGGCCGCCAGGTACTGGATGTGATCTCGCCCCACCCCCAGCTCGGTCTGCCCGCCGCCGTAGGCCTGGATGCCGCGCTCGTCGCAGTAGTCGTAGGCCGCGCAGAGCGCCTCGAGGGGCCCGAACCGCGACGGCTTGATGTTCACCATCTTGGGCGCGAAGGGCAGCGCCTCGATGTCCTCGATGGAGTGGATCGGGGCGTCCCAGGTGATGCGGTCGCGGTGGGGCTCGAGCACGGCGTCGGCCTCGGGAACCGAGAGGTCGGGGTCCTCGATCCACGCGTCGGGGAAGCCCTCGGCCACCATCCGGTAGAGCTCGGGGTCGGTGTCCACGTCGACCGGCGTGCCCTTGTAGTGGCCCTTCAGATCGACCGAGTCGACGGCGCCCGTGGCGGCCAGCTCGGCCACGAGCTCCTCGGTCCAGGAGTTGGTGGGGTCGAGCTTGAAGCGGGTGCCGGGGTAGCGCTCGACCAGCCGGGTGAGCTTGTCGGCGTTCTCGGGACCCTCGTGGCCGAAGGACGAGAGGCGCATGGACACCACGTAGGTGAGCGGGCCCGGCGTGCGGCCGAGCACGTCCCCCAGCGAGCGGCCCGCCTGGGCGAGGGCGAGGTCGAGCGCCGCGGACTCCACCGCCCAGCGCCGGTAGTTGCGCGAGACCTCGCGCTCGGGGGGCGATCCGGGAAACAGGTCGATCTCCGCCAGGCGCTCGGAGAAGGAGCCGAGCGTGTGGGAGCCCGCGAGCGGGAGGTCGCGCCCCGTGTCCTGGAAGGCGATGTGGTCGAGCCCGTCGTAGACCACGTCCTCGCCCGCACCCTCCTCGCCCCCGCCCGCGAGGTGGATCGTGGTGGTGAGGCGGGAGAACTCGGGGGAGAAGGCCTGCTCGCGTCCCTCGAGCGTGTACGACTCGATCTCGAGGGGCAGATCGCGCAGGAGCTCCCAGGTGGGCACGGCCGGGAGTCTACGGTCGGGTGGGTGTCGCCTCGGCGAAGGCGTCGGCCGCCGCCAGGTCGAAGTCGCCGTAGTCGGTGCCCAGGCCCCCGGCCACCAGCGCCGCGGCGGCGCAGCCCAGCACCGCCGCCTCCCGCCGCGACCGCTCGAGCGAGAGCCCGCGCAGGAAGCCGGCCGAGAACGAGTCGCCGCAGCCCGTGGTGTCCACCACGTCCACCGTGAACGCCGGCACGGTCTCGACCCCGTCGGAGTCGACGATCACGGCGCCCTCGGCCCCGCGCGTGGCGGCCACGCAGCCCACCCCGCGCTCGACCAGCGCACGGCAGCCGGCCTCGAGGTCGCTCTCGCCCGAGAGGCCGAGCACCTGCTCGTCGTTGGGCAGGAGGTAGTCGAGGTGCTCGAAGGCCGGCGCGATCCAGTCCACGATCTGCGCCGCCTGCTCCCCCGGGGCCAGGATGTCCGCCGACGTGACCACGCCGTGCTCGCGCGCGTGGGCCAGGATGCGCGCGGCCGCCTCGCCGCCCATGAACTCCGGCCCGCCCATGTGCAGGTGGGTGGCGGCGGCGATGGCGTCCCACGGCGCGTCGTCGGGCCCGTAGGTGCCGTTGGCGCCGACCACGTGGAAGGCGGGGCGCTCGCCGTTGGCGCGGATGGGCAGCACGCTGGCGGAGGTCTGCACGTCGTCGCGGCGCACGAGGAGCGCCGTGTCCACGCCAAAGTCCTCCAGCATGCCCGCGAGCACGCCGCCCAACGCTGTCCGTGCCGATGGCCCCGGCGCTCTGCACCTCGGCCCCCAGCTTGGCGAGGGTCACCGCCGTGCCGCCCGCCGAGCCGGCGGGGGTGATGCGGATCTCCTCCACGAGCTGGCCGCCCTGGCCCTCGGGGATGGCCTCCACCGGGCGGGCCAGGACGTCGGCCACGTGCACGCCCATGGCGATGGCCCTCACGAGTCGCCCCCCGCCTGGCGCGTGGCGCCGTAGCCGCGCTCGCTGACGGCGGCTATCACCGCGGCGCGCTCGTCGGAGTCGAGGGAGCGCGGCGTGCCGACCAAGGACGCGTGCCAGTACACCGAGCACGCCCACTCGAGGAGCAGCGACAGCTCGAAGGCCGCCTCGACGCTGGCGCCGTGGGTGACCGCTCCGTGGTTCGCCATCAGGGCGGCCGTGTGGCCCTCGAGGGCGGTGACCACCGACTCGGCCAGCTCCGGGGTGCCGAACGTGGTGTACGGCGCGACCGGCACCGTGCCCCCCAGCGCGAGCATCGAGTAGTGCACGCACGGCACCTCGTCGAGCACGCAGGAGAGCGCGGTGGCCATCGGCGAGTGGGTGTGCACCACGCCCGCCGTCCCGTGACGGCGCAGGACGCCGAGATGCAGCTCGACCTCCGACGTGGGCTCGAGCGGTCCCTCCACGAGCTCGCCGTCGAGGTCCACGACGCACACGTCGTCGGCCGACAGCTCGGCGAGCACGCCGCCCGTCGGGGTCACGGCCACCAGGTCCCCCTCCCGCGCGCTGACGTTGCCCGCCGTGCCGAGCACGAGGCCGCGCTCGGCAAGCTCTCGCGACACCGACGCAACCCGCTCCCTCTCTGCCGCCAGTCGCACGCCGTGATGGTAACTTCGAGCGGAGTGAGCGACAGCTCGGTCAGCCGGCGGGGCTTTCTCGGTGCGGGGGCGGCGGCCGGAGCCGCTGTCGCCGCCGGGCAGCTCCCCGACGCCGAAGCCGCCAGGCGGCGCAGGCGGGCGCGCAGGACACGCAAGGTCGACGTGGTCGTGGTCGGCGCGGGCTTCGCGGGACTGACGGCGGCGCGCGACCTGGTCCGGGCGGGCAAGTCGGTGGCCGTGCTCGAGGCGCGCGGCCGGGTCGGCGGGCGCGTGCTCAACCGCTCGGTCGGCGGCGGCGAGGAGTCCGAGCGCGGCGGCACCTTCGTGGGCCCGACCCAGAACCGGATCCTCGCCCTGGCCAAGGACCTCGGCGTCGAGACCTTCCCCACGTACAACACCGGCGAGAACGTGTACTTCGTCGACGGCAGGCGCTCGACGTTCAGCGACACGAGCCCCACGGGCTCCGCCCCCTTCGAGCCGGCGCTCCTCCCCGACCTCGCCACCGTGGTCACGCGGCTGAACGAGATGTCCAAGGAGGTTCCGGTCGACGCGCCCTACGAGGCGCCGAACGCGGAGGACTACGACCGCCAGACGCTGGAGTCGTGGGTCGCCGAGAACAGCGTGAATCCCGAGTTCCGCCGCCTCGCGGCGGCCGCCACCCGGCCGATCTTCGGGACCGAGCCGCGCGAGCTGTCGCTGCTGTTCACGCTGTTCTACATCGCCGCCTCGGGCGACGAGCGCAACCCCGGCACCTTCGAGCGCAACTTCAACACCCGCGCCGGGGCGCAGGAGTCTCGCTTCGTGGGCGGCACGCAGCTGATCTGCCTCAGGATGGCCAGGCAGCTGGGCAGGCGGGTGGTGCTGCGCGCGCCGGTCACGCGGATCGTGCAGGGCCGCCGGGGCGTACGGGTCGAGTCCAAGCGCCTGAACGTGAGCGCCAAGCGGGTGATCGTGGCCATACCCCCCACGCTCGCCGGGCGGATCGACTACTCGCCGAAGCTTCCCACCGCGCGCGAGGCGCTGACCCAGCGCCTGCCGCAGGGGACCCTCTCGAAGGTCACGGCCGTCTACCGCCGCCCCTTCTGGCGCGAGCAGGGGCTCACGGGCGCCGCGCTCTCGCTCAACGGCCCCGTGACGGCCACCTTCGACGACTCGCCGCCGGACGGATCGCCCGGCGTGCTGTTCGGGTTCGTCGGGGGCGACCTGGACCGACGGTTCCTCGCAACCCCGCGCGCCGAACGCCGCGCCCAGGTGCTCGAGAACTTCGCGAGCTTCTTCGGCGCCGAGGCGAGCGACCCGCTCGACTACTTCGAGACCCACTGGCCGGCCGAGCGGTGGTCGCGCGGAGGGCCGGTGGGCGTTCCGGGACCCGGCGTGCTCGTCGGGCAGGGATCGGCGCTGCGCCGCCCCATCGGGCGCATCCACTGGTCGGGCACCGAGACCTCCACCTACTGGAACGGGTACATGGACGGCGCCGTGCGCTCGGGCGAGCGGGCCGCGCGGGAAGTGCTGGACTCACTTTGAGAGGCGGGTGGCCCTGGCCGTTGCGCTGTGCGCGGCGGCCGTCGTCGCGGCCGGGTCGCCGGCCGGCGCGCAGGAGCGCGCCCGCTTCGACACGACGGTGCTCGGCCTGGTGCCCGCGCCCGGCTTCCCGGCGATGGCCTACGTGCACCCCGACGGGCGGATCTACGCGGGCACCTACGTGAACATGAGCGGGAGCTCTGCCCCCTCCAAGGTCTTCGAGTACACCGGCGGCGGCACCCGAGTGCGCTCCTGGACGGTGCCGGGACAGGACGTGGCCGCCGAGCAGGGGGTGCAGGCCGCCACCTCGGACTCGCGGGGGCGGCTGGTCCTGCTGGACCGCAGCCCGTCGCGGGCGCTGCTGCTCGACCGTCGCACGGGCGACTTCTCCACCTACGCCGTCTTCCCCGATCTGCCCCTGTGCGCCACGGGCCAGACGGCGCCGGGCTGCTCGCCCTCCCTGGAGGACCGGCCCGCCATCCCCAACTACGCCGCCTGGGGCCCGGACGGCAGCCTCTACGTGACCGACTACGGCCAGGCGGTCCTCTGGCGCGTCCCGCCCGGAGGGGGCGGCCCCGTGATCTGGCTGGCCGACCGGCGCCTCGACGGCGGGATGTTCGGCACCACGGGGATCGCGCTCGCCGCCGACGAGCGCACGCTGCTGGTGGCGCAGGGCAGCTCGGCGGGCCTCGGCGCCCTGACGCCATCGACGGGCAAGCTCTACTCGGTCGCCATCGGCCCCAACGGGAACGCCGGTGCGCTGCGCCAGCTGTGGGAGAGCCAGCCCGGCGACCTGCCCGACGGCTTCGCCATCGCGGCCTCCGGGCGCATCTACATCCCGCTCGTCGGGCTGCCCCAGCAGCTCGCCGTGCTCTCGCCCGAGGGACGCGAGATCGAGCGCTTCCCGAAGGAGGCCGGCAGCGGCGACAACGGATCGGCCGTGCCCTTCGACGGTCCCTCGAGCGCGCGCTTCCTCGGCACACGGCTGATCGTGGCCAACCAGAGCCCGGTGGCGGGCGACCCGGCGCACCAGGCGCTGCTCGACGTGGAGGTGGGCGAGCCGGGCCTGCCCGAGCTGATCCCCGGACTCGACCGCAGCGCGCCCGTGATCTCGCGCGTGTCGCTCTCCCGGCGGAGGCTCGGACCGGCGCGGCGGGGCACGCGCATCCGGCTGCGCCTGTCCGAGCAGGCGACCGTGACCGTGCGGGTGGCGAGGCTCAAGCCGAGCGGCTTCGAGCCGGCGGGCGCCTTCAGGACGCGCAGGCTCGCCGCCGGGCGGCGCGCGCTTCGTCTTCCGCGGCCGGGTCCGCGCGGGCCGCAGGCTGACCCGCCTGGGACCCGGGCGCTACCGCTTCGTGCTGACCGCCCGCGACGCCGCCGGCAACGTCTCGGCCCCCGTGTTCCGGCGCTTTCGCGTCGTGCGCTGACGCGGCCGAACGCTCAGGCGGGGACGACCACGACCGGCGTCTCGGACAGGTGGAGCAGCTTGTGGGGCGTCGAGCCGAGGATGGCGCCCTTGATCGGGCTCTCCGCCGTAGGTGCCGACCACGATGAAGCGGGCCTCGTGGCGCTCGGCCAGCTCGACCAGGGCGGCGGACGGGCTGTCGGCCACCAGCTCGACGTCGGCCTCCACTCCCTCGGAGGCCGCCTGGGCGAGAGCATCGGCCGTCTGCCGCTCCCCCAGCTCCCGAAGCGCCGCCTGGTGCTCGCGAAACTCCTCGCCGACGCTCGAGGACGGCGCGAAGCCGTACCCGATGACCAGGCGGTCTCCGAACTCGCGGGCCAGCCCGATGGCGGTCGACAGGGCCGCCTTGGAGCCGGGCGAGTCGTCGTAGCCCAGCACCACCGTGGACATCAGACGGCCTCCTCGGGCACGGCGGCGATGCCGGCCTTCCGCCCGGCCGCCACGTCGGGATCGACGGTCTCGGTCTTGCGCCCGAAGTAGTCGTCGTGGCCCGTCAGCCGCCAGACGATCATCAGGATGAGCCCGAGCAGGATCAGCCCCACGCCGAGCACCATCGGGATCCCGGCGCCGAAGACCTCCGTGCCGCTGTAGGAGTCCTCGACGCTCTTGAACTCCCAGATGGCCTTGAAGAACAGGGCAGCCGAGGATCAGTGCCCCGATGACCGGCGCGACGCCGATGAAGAAGAAGTTCTTCGCCGACTTCGTGAGCTCCTTGCGGTGATAGATCGCGCACGCGAACCCGGTCAGCGAGTAGTAGAAGGCGATGACGATCCCCAGAGCCGTGAGCGAGTCGAACAGGAAGCTCTGGGAAGCCAGGTTGAAGAAGACGTACCAGACGGCGGCGCCCGCGCCCACGAGGATCGTCGCGACGTGCGGCGTCTGGAAGCGCGGGTGGACCTTGCCGAACGCCTTGGGCATCGCCCCCTGACGCGCCATCGAGAGCAGGGTCCTCGACGCCGGCAGGATCGTCGTCTGGGCCGATGCGATCCCGGACGTGATGATGGCCACGATCACGAGGTAGTGCAGCGGCGAGCCGAGGGCGCCCTCGGCGACGGTGCCGAGGATCGCGGTGTCGTCCTCGAACTCGCTCACGCCGCCGACACCGGCCCATGCGATGACGGCGTACGTGACGAGCAGGTAGGTGGCCAGCAGGAGCACGGTGCTCACGACGGCCGCCTTGCCCGGCGCGCTGTTGGAGTCCTCGGTCTCCTCGTTGAGGTTGACCGCGCTCTCCCAGCCCCAGTAGATGAAGACGCCCGTGAGCAGGCCGAGCACGAGCGCGTCGAAGGTGCTGACCTCCCACGGCCACAGCCACGACAGCGCTGGGTCGATCGAGCCGTCGGGCCCGTCCCCGCCGAGCACCCTGATCAGGGCGACGACCGCGAACAGCAGCAGGGCGCCGACCTGTGCCCCGATCATGATCCGCGAGGTGCGCGCGGACAGCTCCGTGCCGATCACGCAGACCGCCGTCACGGCCAGGATGATCACGGTCGCCAGGGCCGTGGTGGGGATGCGCTGGCTGACGGGCTCGCCCTCCTCGTACGTCGGCAACGCCGACTCCCAGCCGACGATGTCGAAGAGGTAGTAGGCGGCGACGTCGGCAAGCGAGCCGATCACGATGAGGCCGGTCGTGCAGACCGCGAAGCCCGCGACCCAGCCGACGCTGGGGCCGATGGCGCGGGTGATCCAGGAGAAGTTCGTGCCGCAGTCAGGGTCGGCGCGATTCATGTAGTAGAAGGCCGCCGCGATCAGGAACATCGGGACGAACGAGACCAGGATCACGCCCGGGGCCTGCAGCCCGACGCCGACCACGACGATCCCGATTACAGCCGCCAGCGAGTACGCCGGCGCCGTCGAGGAGATGCCGACGACCACGGCGTCCCAGAACCCGATCGCGTCCTTCTTGAGCCCCTTGCCCCCCGCGGCCGCTCCGCTCTCCATCCAGTCCCCTCCTCCTCGGCAGTGACGACACGCGACGGTATGGCCGGACGAGAGCAGTGACAAGTGGCAGATGTCCCAAAACGGTGCCGGGCTCTTAGACAGGTCGTACAACCAGACCGTGGGCACCTTTGCCCACCGGCGGATTGCCAGTGCACCGGCTCGCAGCTACCGTTGTCCGAAGCGTCTAGGGGGCAGAGGAGAGGAATGGCAGCAACCAGCCCGCAGTACGTGAAGCAGTCCGGTCAGGACGGCGCAGAGCACCCTGCAGGAGCAGGCCAAGCGCCACCTGTGGATGCACTTCACGCGCATGAGCGCCTACGAGGACGCCGACGTGCCGATCCTCGTGCGCGGGGACGGGTGCTACGTCTACGACGAGCACGGCAAGCGCTACCTCGACGGGCTGTCGGCGCTCTTCTGCGTGAACGTCGGTCACGGCCGGGCCGAGATCGCCGACGCGATGGCCGAGCAGGCCAAGGAGCTCGCCTTCTTCACGAACTGGAGCTACGCGCACCCGCGGGCCGTCGAGCTGGCCGCGCGCATCGCCGGCTACGCGCCTGGCGATCTCAACCGGGTCTTCTTCACCTCGGGCGGCGGCGAGGCGGTGGAGTCCGCGCTCAAGCTCTGCCGCACCTTCCACAAGCACAACGGGGAGGCCGGCCGCTACAAGCTCATCGCGCGCGAGATCGCCTACCACGGCACCACGATGGGCGCGCTCTCGGCCACGGGGATCCCCGACCTGCGCACGCCCTTCGAGCCGCTGGCTCCGGGCGGCTGCCACGTGGCGAACACCAACAGCTACCACTGGCCCGAGGGCCGCGACCCCCTGTGGGCGGCCGACCAGATCGAGGAGAAGATCCTCTTCGAGGGGCCGGAGACCGTGTCGTGCGTGATCCTCGAGCCGGTGCAGAACGCGGGCGGCTGCTTCACGCCCCAGGAGGGCTACTGGCAGCGGGTGCGCGAGATCTGCGACCGCTACGGGGTGCTGCTGATCTCGGACGAGGTGATCTGCTCGTGGGGACGGCTCGGCCACTGGTTCGGCGCCCAGCGCTACGACTACCAGCCCGACATCATCACCACCGCCAAGGGGCTGACCTCGGCCTACTCGCCGATGGGCGCCGTGATCGTGTCCGACCGCGTGGCCGCGCCCTTCATGGAGGGCAAGAACATGTTCACCCACGGCTTCACCTTCGGCGGCCATCCGGTGAGCGCCGCGGCCGCCGCGGCCAACCTCGACATCTTCGAGCGCGAGGACCTGCCCGGCCACGTGCTCGAGAAGGAGCCCGAGTTCCGGGCCATGCTCGAGAGCCTGCGCGACATCCCGATCGTGGGCGACGTTCGCGGCGCGGGCTACTTCCACGCGATCGAGCTGGTGAAGGACCAGGAGACGAAGGAGTCCTTCGACGACGAGGAGTCGGAGTACCTGCTGCGCGGCTACCTCTCGGGCGCGCTCTACGAGAACGGGCTGATCTGCCGGGCCGACGACCGCGGCGATCCCGTGATCCAGCTGTCGCCTCCGCTGATCGCGGACAGCGAGCAGTTCGAGGAGATCGAGGGCATTCTGCGGAAGGTGCTCACCGAGGCGACGGACCGCGTCGCGAAGCATTAGCGAGCCATGCTCACGCTCCGCACGCTCGTGGAGGAGATGGGCCTCGAGCTGGCCTGCGGCGCCGACGCCGCCGACGTGCCCGTGCGCTGGGTGCACATCACCGAGCTGCCCGACCCCACGCCGTGGCTCTCGGGCGGCGAGCTGATCCTCACCACGGGCCTGCAGCTCACGACGCCGAAGCGCCAGCGCGATTTCGTCCGGCTGCTGTCCGAGAACCACCTCGCCGGCCTCGGGTTCGGCACCGGCTTCGACCACGACGACGCTGCCCGAAGGGCGTGGTGGAGGAGGCCGAGGCGGCGGGCTTCCCGGTGTTCGAGGTTCCCTACGACCTGCCCTTCATCGCGCTCACCGAGAAGGCGTTCACGCGCCTGGTGAACGAGCAGTACGAGGTGCTGCAGCGGGGGATCGCGCTGCACAAGCGCCTCGAGCGCCTGGTGCTCGAGGAGCGTGGCCTCGACGAGCTGGCACGAGCGCTCTCGGCCGCCATCGGCGGCTCGGTGATCGTGCTGGACGCCCGCGGGGAGACCCTGGCGGAGCGCGCCTTCCGGCGCCCCGTCGCGTGAGGCGGCGCTCACGCGCGTGCGCGAGGCCGTCCGTGCGCGCTCCGGTGAGGGACGGCGCGCGTCGGACTCCGAGGGGGCGGAGTTCGCTCCCGACCACCCCGACATCGCCGGCCGCTCGCTGGTGCTCCCGATACTGGCGGGCGGCCACGGCCCGCCGCAGGCCTGGCTCGTGGCCTCCCGCGACGCGGGGGGACTGGGCGACTTCGAGCGCCTCATCCTCCAGCAGACGGCGACGGTGGTGGCGCTCGAGCTGATGCGCCAGCGCGCGATGCGCGACACCGAGCGCCGTCTGGCGGGCGACGTGCTGGCCGAGGCCCTGTCGGGCGGACTGGCCGAGCACGAGCTGGGCTCCCGGCTCGGGCCGTTCGGCGTGGGCGAGCGCCTCGCCGTGCTGGTGTTCAGCGAGTGCGACCTGGGCACCGCCGAGGCCACGCTCGACCGCTTCCTTCGCGAGGAGGGTGTGGGTGCGCTCGTGGCCTGCCGCGACGACCTCCTCTGCGCCGTGGTGGACGCGACCGACGACCTCGACCCCATCGCCCTCGCGGCGAGGGCGCTGCCGGTGCTCGGGGACGCGGATCCGCCGCTGCGGGCGGCGGCCAGCCGCGTGGCGCCCGTGGGATCCCTGCGGCGCTCCTTCCACGAGGCGCGCTGCGCGCTCGAGGCGGCGGCGATGGCCAACGGGCACGCGCCCGAGGTGGCCTCCCACCGCGACCTCGGCGCCTTCCAGCTCCTGCTCGCCCTCCAGGACGACGAGGCGCTGAAGCTCTACTGCGACAGCGTGCTCGGGCCGCTCGAGGACGGCGGCGGCGAGTACGGCGACGAGCTGGTGCGCTCGCTCGAGGCCTTCATCGAGCAGAACGGCCAGTGGGAGAAGGCCGCCCGCCAGCTCTTCTGCCACCGCCACACCCTGCGCTACCGGATCCGGCGCGTGGAGGAGCTGACGGGGAGGGACCTCAAGTCCGCCCGCGACCGCATCGAGTTCTGGCTGGCCCTGCGCGCCCGGGAGCTGGTGCCGTGAGCCCCTGAAGGTGGGCGTGCTCGGCGCCGGCGGGATCATCGCCCCGGCCATCGTGCGCGACCTGGCCGAGTCCGAGGAGGTGGATGAGCTGCTGCTGCTCGACCTCGACGAGGCCAAGGCGCAGCGGACGGCCGAGGCCCACGGGGGCGACAAGGCGCGCGCGGCCCGGGTGGACGCACGCAGCGGCCTCGCCTCGTCGCTCGAGGGGCTCGACGTGCTCGTGAACTCCGCCAGCTACCGCGTGAACCTCGACGCCATGCGCGCGTGCCTCGAGGCCGGCTGCCACTACGTCGACCTCGGCGGGCTGTACCACCTCACCGTCAGAGCAGCTCGCCCTCCACGGCGAGTTCGAGCGCGCGGGGCTGCTCGCCCTCCTCGGCATGGGCTCCTCGCCCGGCAAGACCAACGTGATGGCGGTGCGGGCGGTGCGGGAGCTGGGCGCCACCCCGGAGCGCGTCGACGTCTGGGCCGCGGGCCGCGACCTCGACCCGCCGGACGGGCCGAGCTACCCGTACGCGCCGCGCACGCTGGTCGACGAGCTGACGATGGCGCCGATGGCCTCGCGCGGCGGCCGGCCGACGGAGCTCGAGCCGCTCCAGGACGGCGGGGAGTACGACTTCCCCGACCCCATCGGCCGCGCCGAGACCATCTACACCCTGCACTCCGAGGTGCGCACCTTCCCCGAGAGCTTCGGCTGCACGGAATGCAGCTTCCGGCTGTCGCTCGCCCCGGCGGTGCTCGAGCGCACGCGAGCGCTCACCCGGGCCGGCGACGCCGAGATCGAGCGGGCGGCGGCCGAGGCGGTGCCCTCGTCGGGCAGGACCGTGTCCGTCCACGTGGTCGAGGCCGAGGCCGACGGGCGGACCGTCGCCGTGACCGCCGTGACCAAGCCGATGCCCGACTGGGGGCTCGGCGGGGGCATCGTGTCCACCGCCGCCCCGTCGGCCGCCGCCGTGCGCCTGCTCGCTCGCGGCGGGCTCGCGGAGCGCGGCGCCCTGCCGCCCGAGCGCTGCGTGGAGCCCGAGGACCTGTTTCCCGAGCTCGAGCGCCGCAACTGCACCTTCGACACACGAGCCTATGAGGTGACCAGCCGATGAAGGTAGGAGTCCCGACCGAGATCAAGCCGGACGAGTACCGGGTGTCGCTCACCCCGGCGGGCGCGCGGGAGCTCTCGGAGCACGGCCACGAGGTGCTGGTGCAGGCCGGCGCCGGGGACGGGAGCGCGATCCACGACGCCGAGTACGAGGCCCAGGGCGCCCGGATCCTGCCCGACGCCGAGTCGGTGTTCGGCGAGGCCGAGATGGTGCTGGGCGTCAAGGAGCCCCAGCCCCCCGAGGTGGCGATGCTGCGCCCGGACCACCTGCTCTTCACCTACCTCCACCTGGCCCCGGCGCCCGATCTCACGCAGGGCCTCTGCGACTCGGGCGCCACCTGCGTCGCCTACGAGACGGTGGAGGACCGAAACGCCAAGCTGCCGCTCCTGGCGCCGATGTCGGAGGTCGCCGGGAAGATCGCCACCCAGGCCGGCGCGTTCATGCTCGAGAAGCCGCTCGGCGGCCGCGGCGTGCTGCTCGGGGGCGTGCCCGGGGTGGCCGCGGCCAACGTGATGGTGATCGGGGGCGGGGTCGTGGGCTTCAACGCGGCGTCGATCGCGATCGGCATGGAGGCCGACGTGTTCGTGTTCGACCGCAACGTCGACCGCCTCCGCGAGCTCGACGTGGCCTTCGGCGGGCGGGCCTCCACCGTCTACTCGTCGGTGCTGGCGGTGGAGGAGATGCTCCCCCGGGCCGACCTGGTGATCGGCGCGGTGCTGGTGCACGGCGCGCGGGCGCCGTACGTGATCAGGCGCGAGCAGCTCAAGCTGATGAAGCGCAACGCCGTGCTGGTGGACGTGTCGATCGACCAGGGCGGCTGCTTCGAGACCTCGAAGCCCACCACGCACTCCGACCCGACCTACGAGGTGGACGGCGTGACCCACTACTGCGTGGCCAACATGCCGGGCGCGGTGCCGATCACCTCCACCTACGCGCTCACCAACGCCACCCTGCCCTACGTGCTCGCGCTGGCCGACCACGGGGTGGCCGGCGCGCTCGCCCGCGACCCCGGTCTGCGGCCCGGCGTGAACGTGGCCGGCGGCCGCGTGACGTACGCGCCCGTGGCCGAGGGCACGGGCGCCGAGTTCACCCCGCTCGAGGACGTGCTCGACCTGCAGCCCACGACCCTGAACTAGGAGATTCCCGCCATGGCAACCGCTGAGAAGACCAAGCTGCAGAACTTCATCGGAGGCGAGTTCGTGGATCCCGCGGACGGCGCGCACGAGGAGGTGATCAACCCCTCCACCGCCGAGGTGATCGCCGAGGCGCCCCTGTCGGGCGAGGAGGACGTGAACCGCGCGGTGGGCGCGGCCCGGAAGGCGTTCGAGACCTGGGGCGTGACGACCCCGGCGACGCGCGCCTCGGCGCTGCTCGCCCTGGCGGACGCGATCGAGGAGCACGCCGAGGAGATCACCGATCTCGAGTCGGCCAACGCGGGCAAGCCGCGAAGCGCCTTCCTCGAGGACGAGATCCCGGCCATGGCCGACCAGCTGCGGTTCTTCGCGGGCGCCGCGCGGTGCATGGAGGGCAAGGCCGCCGGCGAGTACCTCGAGGGCTACACGTCGATCATCCGCCGCGAGCCGATCGGCGTGATCGGGCAGATCGCCCCCTGGAACTACCCGCTGATGATGGCCGTGTGGAAGATCGGGCCGGCGCTGGCCACGGGCAACACCGTGGTGCTGAAGCCCGCCGAGACGACGCCGATCTCCACGCTGAAGATGGCCGAGCTGGCGGCCGACATCTTCCCCGCGGGGGTGCTGAACGTGGTGACCGGGCACGGCGAGCCCGCGGGCGCGCCGCTCGTGACCCACCCGGACGTGGACATGGTCTCCCTCACCGGCTCCCCGGGAACGGGCAAGTGGATCGCCAAGGCCGCCTCGGACACGCTCAAGCGCGTGCACCTCGAGCTGGGCGGCAAGGCTCCCGTGGTCGTGTTCGACGACGCCGACATGGAGGCCGTGGCCGAGACGGTGGCGGGCACGGGCTACTACAACGCGGGCCAGGACTGCACCGCGGCCACGCGCGTGCTGGCCGCGAAGGGCGTCTACGACGACGTGGTGTCGGGACTGACCGAGCAGGCCCAGGCCCAGGTGGTGGGCGACACCCTCGCCGAGGACACCACGCTGGGGCCGCTGAACTCCGCCCGGCAGCGCGAGCGCGTGGAGGGCTTCCTGGAGCGCAAGCCCGGTCGCGCGGAGATCGTGACCGGCGGAGCCGAGCCCGATCTGCCCGGGTTCTTCCTCGAGCCCGCGGTGGTCACCGGCCTGGAGCAGGAGGACGAGATGATCCAGGACGAGATCTTCGGACCCGTGATCACCGTGCAGCCGTTCAGCGACGAGGCCGAGGCGATCGCGTGGGCCAACGGCACGCGCTACGGGCTGGCCTCATCGGTCTGGACCCGCGACGTGGGTCGCGCGCTGCGGGTGTCGAACGCGCTGAGGTTCGGCTGCGTGTGGATCAACGACCACATCCCGCTCGTCGCCGAGATGCCCCACGGCGGCTACAAGGAGTCCGGCTACGGCAAGGACCTCTCGATGTACTCGCTGGAGGACTACACGCACGTCAAGCACGTGATGGCCAACATCGGCTGAGGCGTCACTCAGACAACGTCGGCCCTGGCCCGATCAGCGCCAGCGCGGCGGGCACGGCGACCAGGGCCATCAGCGCGGCCACGAGGAAGATGCTGTCGAGGCCCGCCACGAAGCTCCCCTCCCGCACGCGCTCCTCGAGGATCGCTCCCAGCGCGGCGATTCCGACGGCGATTCCGAGTTGGCGAAAGGTGTTGTTGATCCCCGACGCCAGCCCCGCGCGATCGACCGGCAGCACGCCGACCATCGCCGCCGCCAGCGCCGGGCTGATCACGCCGATCCCCAGACCCCCCAGCATCAGCCCGGGGAGCAGGACCGTCCAGTCCGAGCCGGGCTCCAGCGCGCGCATCGCGATCAGCCCGGCCCCGATCAGGGCGAGCCCGACCGCCAGGTGGCGCCCCAGGTGCACGCGCCCGGTGAGCTTGCCCGAGATGGGAGCCACCGCGAACAGGAGCAGGGTGACCGGCAGCAGCCGAAGCCCCGTCTCCCAGGCGGAGTAGGAGAGGACCTCCTGGAAGTAGAGCGCGAGGAAGAGGAACATCGGGTACAGCGCGAAGGACTGCGCGAAGGCCACGATCGCCGTGCCCGTGAACTCCGGGATGCGGAAGAGGCGGGGATCGAGCATCGGGCGCGCGGCGCGCGCCTCGATCACCGCGAAGGACGCGAGGGCGACCAGCGCGAGGCCGAGCGAGCCGACGATCACCGGGCTGCCCCATCCCTCCGCGTTGCCGCGTATCAGCGCGAACACGAGTGCGAACGCGGCGAGCGTGAAGGTGGCCGCGCCCGCCCAGTCCGGAGCCCCGGCGCGCGGGTCGCGCGACTCGGCCACGCGCGCGGTGGCCAGGATCAGCGCGATCCCCAGCGGGATGTTCAGCAGGAAGATCCAGCGCCATCCGGGCCCGTCGACCAGCGCGCCCCCCACCAGCGGGCCGAGCGCCAGCGCGCCCCCGCTCACCGCTCCCCAAACGCTGAGTGCGAACCCGCGCCGGTCCTCGGGAAACTCGTTGGCGAGCAGCGCGAGCCCGGTCGCGAAGATGGCCGCCCCGCCGATTCCCTGGAGCCCGCGGGCCACGTCGAGCACGACCGGCGACCCGGCCACCGCGCAGAGCAGCGAGGCGCCGGTGAACGCCGCGAGGCCCCAGACGAACACCCGCCGGCGGCCGAACCGGTCCGAGAGCGAGCCCGGCCGTGAGGAGGACGCCGGCCAGGGTCAGCGCGTAGGCGTCGATGACCCACTGGAGCTCCGAGAAGGAGGCGCCGAGGTCGCGGCCGATCACCGGCACGGCGACGTTGACCACCGTCACGTCCAGCAGGAGGAGCGCCGTGGCGGCCGAGACGACCGCCAGGGTCCAGGCCCCCCGGCTCTCTTTCACGGTTAGGGCTTCGACGCGCGGATGATGGCCGACCCGGCGTGCTCGTGCACGCGATGGGTCTCCTCGATCTCGATCGCGACGAGTCCCGCCGCGGCCAGCTCGGCCTCGAAGTCGGCCACCGTGAGGGCGCCGGCGATGCAGCCCGTCCACTGCTGCATGTCGTGCCTGGTGGCCTCGTCCATGTCCGGATCGGCCACCACGTCCGTGAACGCGAGCCGGCCGCCCGGCCGTAGGACGCGCGCCGCCTCGCGCAGCACCGACGGCTTGTCCGCCGAGAGGTTGATCACGCAGTTGGAGATCACGACGTCGACCGAGGAGTCGGGCAGCGGGATCTCCTCGATCACGCCCCGCAGGAACTCCACGTTCTCCACCCCGGCCTCTGCGGCGTTACGGCGCGCGAGGTCGAGCATCTCGTCGGTCATGTCCAGCCCGTAGGCCATGCCGGAGGGGCCAACCCGCCGGGCCGAGAGCAGCACGTCGATGCCACCCCCCGAGCCCAGGTCGAGCACGGTCTCTCCCTCGTGGAGCTCGGCCACGGCGGTCGGGTTGCCGCAGCCGAGCGAGGCGAGCCGCGCGCGCTCGGGGAGCGAGTCGCGGTCGGCCTCGCCGTAGCGGCCTTCGCCGAACACCTCCCGCTCGTCCTCCCGCAGCGCCGCCGTGCCGCATCCGCCGGGACCGCAGCAGCCCTCGCCGGCGCCCGCGGCCGCCGCGTAGCGCTCGCGGACCGCCTCGCGGATGTCGTCCTGCGTGGTCATCTGGTCAGCCATGTCGCAAACTCCTCCAGCGCTTCGGGGATCACGTAGTAGTACGCCCACAGGCCCTGGCGCTCGGAGTCGACGAGCCCGGCGCGGCGCAGGACGTTGAGGTGGTGGGAGACCGTCGGCTGCGAGAGGTCGAACAGCGGCACCAGCTCGCAGACGCAGACCTTGCCGGCGTGCTTTCGAAGCACGTCCACCAGCTGGAGCCGGATCGGATCGCCCAGCGCCTTGGCCACGGAGGCGATGCGCTCGGCGTGCTCGCGCTCCACCTCGGGGTAGACGACCGGCTCGCAGCAGCGTTCGCCGGCGGCGCGCTTCTGCTTCGGGGAGAGCTCCAGATCGACGGCCATCTATATGGATGTATATCGATTGAAGCGGAGTACGTCAATACGTAGACTCTTCGCATCGTGGAGCGAGTCGCCGTCATCACGGACATTCACGCGAACCTGACGGCGCTCCACGCGTGCCTCGCGAGGATCGAGGAGCTGGGCATCGAGAGCCTGTACTGCGGCGGGGACCTCGTGGGCTACGGGCCCCACCCGAACGAGGTGTGCGCGCTGATCGAGGACCGCTCGATCCCCGCCATCTACGGCAACTACGACTACGCGATCGGGCGCGACCTCGAGGACTGCGGCTGCGCGTACCGCGACCCCCACGACCGCGAGCTCGGCCAGATGTCGGTGGAGTGGACCCTCGCCCACACCGACCGGCGCTCGAAGGACTTCATGCGCGGCCTGCCCTTCGACCTGCGCTTCCGCCTCGGTGACACCGACGTGCGACTGGTGCACGGCTCGCCCCGGAAGGTCAACGAGTACCTGTTCGAGGACAAGCCGGCGCGCACCTTCGAGCGGATCGCCGCGGGCGCCGAGTGCGACGTGCTCGTGTTCGGGCACACCCACCAGCCCTGGGTGCGCGAGTACGGCGGGGTGCTGTTCGTGAACTGCGGGTCGGTCGGCAAGCCCAAGGACGGAGACCCCCGGGCCGCCTTCGCGGTGCTGGAGGCCGAGGGCGCGGATGTGCGCGCCACGATCGAGCGTGTGGCCTACGACGCGGAGTCGGTCGCCCGGGAGATCGCTGCGTCCGGTCTGCCGGGCGAGTACGCGGACAAGCTGCTGAGCGCAGCCTGAGGAGGAGCCGTGGACCCCTCACTCGATCTCTGGCGCCGGGCCGGCGCCGAGGGCCTCGCCGCCTTCGCCCTCGTCTTCGCCGGATGCGGCGCGATCGTTGCCGACACCGTGAACGACGGTGCGCTCGGGGCCGTCGGCGTGTCCCTGGTCTTCGGCCTGATCGTGATGGTCATGATCTACGCCACCGGCCATCTCTCGGGCGCCCACATCAACCCGGCCGTGACCGTGGCTTTCACGCTCACCCGCCACTTCTCGACGCGAGACGCGGCCGCCTACGTCACCGCCCAGCTCCTGGGTGCGGCGCTGGGGGCGTTTGCCCTGCTCGCGGTCTGGCCCGACCAGCCGGCGTCGCTGGGAGCCACGGTTCCGAGCGTCGGAGTCGGTAGCGCCTTCGTCTACGAGGTGGTGCTCAGCGCGTTCCTCATGTTCGTGATCATCTCGGTGGCCACCGACACCCGCGCAGTCGGGCCGGCGGCGGCCATCGCGATCGGTGGGACGGTCGCCCTCGACGCCCTCTTCGGCGGCCCGGTGACCGGGGCGTCGATGAATCCCGCCCGCTCGTTCGGTCCGGCGCTGGCTTCGGGTGAGTGGACGGACTTCTGGGTCTACGTGGCCGGTCCGCTGGTCGGGGCGGCGATCGGCGGCCTGGCCTACCAGGTGCTCCGCGGTGACCAGTTGCGCCTCGCGACCGATCGAGAGGCGACCGGCCCGGGATAGGATCGCCGGGTGGGCCGCCTCGACGACCTCGACCTGTCGCTCAAGCTCTCCAAGAAGGAGGAGGCCGAGCGCCTGGAGGCGGCCCAGGACCGCCTCTCCGCGCTGCGCCTCACGCTCGGGGGCAAGCTCGGAAGCCACGACCTCGGCCCGCCCGTCTGCGTGTGCCTCGAGGGCTGGGACGCCTCGGGCAAGGGAGGAGCGATCAAGCGCCTCGTGGAGCCGCTCGACCTGCGTCACGTGCGCGTGGCGCAGTTCAGCGCTCCCACGTCGGACGAGAAGCGCCACCACTTCCTGTGGCGCTTCTGGCCGTCGCTGCCGGGCTGGGGCGGCATGGCCGTGTTCGACCGCACCTGGTACGGGCGCGTGCTCGTCGAGCGCGTCGAGGGATTCGCCTCCGAGGACGAGTGGGAGCGCGCGTACGACGAGATCCTCGAGTTCGAGCGCAGCCTGATGTCCGAGGGCATGATCCTCGTGAAGTTCTGGATGCACATCTCCGACGAGGAGCAGCTGAGGCGCTTCGAGCGCCGCGAGCGCAAGCCCCTCAAGCGCTGGAAGCTCACGGAGGAGGACTGGCGCAACCGCGAGAAGCGCGGCGCCTACCTGGAGGCCGTCGAGGAGATGCTCAGGCGCACCGACCACGAGGGCGGGCGCTGGCAGCTCGTGGAGGGGGACTCGAAGCGCTGGGCGCGGGTGAAGGTGATCGAGACGGTGATCGCCGAGGTCGAGGCCGGCATGCGCCGGCACGGCATGGAGGTTCCGGAGGCGCCCTAGCCGCGCCGCCTGTTACCGCCGTTTTTCCAGGTGGTTACCGCCTGGTGAACCGTCCGCCGGCCGTGTCTAGTCTCGCCCCGATGCCCAGGCTCTCGGTCCTGACCCTGCTCCTCTGCGGGTGCCTCGCGACAGCGGCGCTGGCCGTCGGTCAGGGCCTCTCGCGGCCCTCGACCCGCGCGAGCGCCGAGGTCTCCACCCCACCCCGGCGGCCACCCGTCGTGATGATCGTGCTGGACGAGTTCCCCGTGGACCACCTGCTGCGTCCCGACGGGCGGATCGACGAAGGGCGCTACCCGGGCTTCGCGGCGCTCGCGGAAACGGCCACGTGGTTTCCGAACGCCCACACCGTCTACGACTCGACCACGAAGGCGGTGCCGGCGATCCTCGACGCCCGGTGGCCCAGGCCGGGCACCTCGCCCACCTACACCGACCACCCGCGCACGGTCTACGACCTCTTCGCCCGTCACGGGTACCGCATCGTTCGCTCGGAGGAGGCCTCCTCCCTGTGTCCGCCCCGCCACTGCCGGGGCGCGCGGGCGGGGTCGCCGGCGCGTTCTCGGGCTGCTGCACAGCGGACGTCCGGCGCGCCTGCACCGCTTCGTGAAGTCGATCCGCCCGGGGCCGCCCACCTTCTACATGAAGCACCTGCTGCTGCCGCACGGCCCGCATCTGTATCTCCCCTCGGGCCACCGAGCGCGACGGGCCGCCGGCGAGCAGCTGCCGGGCATCGAGACGGTGCCCGGCTTCGCAAACCGGAGCGCCACCGACTACAACCAGCAGCGGCTGCTGCTGCAGATCGGCTACGTGGACCGCGAGCTGAGGCGGCTCGTGCGCCGGATGAAGCGCCTGCGGATGTTCGACCGCGCGCTCGTGGTGGTGACCGCGGACCACGGGATCTCGTCCGAGGTCGGGGTCGGCAGCCGCCGCCGCACCACCCGCGCGAACATCGACGAGCTGGCGCCGGTCCCGCTCTTCGTGAAGGCGCCGCGCCAGCGCCGCGGGCGCGTGGCGCCCGCCTACGCGCGCACGATCGACGTGGTCCCGACGATGGCCGACGTGCTCGGCTTTCGCATGCCCTATCGCGCCGACGGGCGCTCGGCCTTCTCGCGGGCGGTGCGGCGCCGGCGGTCGGTGAGGGTGGTCGCGAGGGACTTCAGCGGCACGATCTCCGCCGGCGCGCGCGAGATGGAGCGCCGCCGGAGGGTTCTCCTTCGCACGCGCGTGCGCCGCTTCGGCTGGGGCGACTGGGCCTCGCTCTACACGGGCACCGGCCCCCACCGCGAGCTCCTGGGCCGATCGCTCGACGAGCTGCGCGGCGCCCGGGCGGGGCGGTCGAGCTCGCGCGGGCGGCTCATCGCCGCCCGCGAGCTGCTGCGGGTGAGGCCCGGCTCGAACGTGCTGCCGACCCAGGTCACCGGCGCGGTGGAGGGCGGGGCCGGGCGGGCGCGTGACATCGCCGTGAGCGTGAACGGCCGGGTCGAGGCCGTGAGCCGGACGTTCCGGTTGACCGGCTCGAGCCGGGAGGTCTTCGCGGTCAACGTGCCCGAGGGGTCGCTGCGGCCGGGGCGCAACCGGCTGCTGGTCTTCGAGGTCTCGCGCCGGGGCAGCCTGCGCCTGCTCGGCGGCGCGCTCTAGCTCGCGGGCCTCACGGCCCGGTGAGCACCGAGTTGGGCTCCTCGCTGGGATCGCGCGTGACCTCGGTGGGCTCCTTGTTGGTGTCGACCTTGAGGCAGAAGAAGCGCTCGCGGTCGTCTCGCGCTATGCAGGTGCGAAAGATGCCCTCCCCGAACCGCGCGGTGTTGGCGGTCTCCAGGTTGCGGTCGAGCTCCTCGTTGTCGAGGTGGCGCACGAAGTCCCGCACCGCGATGGCGGCCTCCTCGGTCTCCCTCGTCTCGGAGACGATCACCGGCCGGTTGGCCAGGCCGGAGACGATGCAGGCGAGCAGCCCGATCGCGAGCAGCACCGTGGCGGTGCGGTCGCGCAGGACCTCCTGCTCCACCTCGGGCGGAGCCACGGCGCCCGCCGGGACCACGCGCGCGCGCCGCGCCAGGCGTCGTGCGAGGAAGGGCGCGAGCGCGCCGACCAGGATGAGGTTGGCGAACGTCGCGATGAGCACGCCCTCGATGAAGTTGAGCCCGGAGGTGGACACGGGCGGGAGGCGGTCGAGCACGAGCCCGTCGAGCAGCGTGAACGCCACGAACGCCGGCCACTGCGAGGCGCCCCGCAGCCGCCAGCGCAACCTGCTGGTCCAGAAGCGCTCGCCTTGAGGGGCCACCTCCGTGAGCGTAGCCACGGGACTACCCTGGAGACATGGCCGGAGAGCTCTGGGTGACATCGCTGGGCCGTGTCCCCTATCGCGACGCCCTCACCCTGCAGGAGCGGCTCCGCGCCGCCCGGCAGGAGGACGCGATCCCCGACGTGCTGCTGCTCCTCGAGCACGACCCGGTCTACACCAAGGGCCGCCGAGCCGAGCCCTCCGACCTCCCCATGGGCGAGAGCTGGTACCTGTCCCAGGGCGTCGACGTGGCCGAGTCCGACCGCGGCGGGCGCGTGACCTACCACGGACCCGGACAGCTCGTGGGCTACCCGATACTCCGCGTGCGCGACGTGCCCGCCTACGTGCACACGATGGAGTCGGCGATCGTGGCCGCGCTCGGCGACGAGGGCATCGAGGCCGAGGTCCGGGACGGCCTGACCGGCGTGTGGACCGGCGAGTCGAAGATCGGGTCGATCGGCGTGCACGTATCCAGGGGTGTGACCACCCACGGCTTCGCGGTCAACGTCGATCCCGACCTCCAGCCCTTCGAGTGGATCGTGCCCTGCGGCATCGAGCACGCGCGCATGACCTCCATCCTCAGGGAGACCGGGCGCAGCGGCGCCATGCCGTGCTTTCGCAAGCGCATGGCGTGGCGCTTCGCGGAGGCGTTCGGGTCGCGCCAGCGCCTGGTCTCGCCGACCCGGCTGAGCGAAGCGATCGCACCGGTAGAGTCGATCCCGGCATGAGCGCACCGCCCCGCGAGCACCGCACGCGCTCCCGCGCCAACCCCGGCGGCGCGCGGGTGCTCGAGATGGCGCCCGGCCTGGAGTTCGGCGCACGCAAGCCGCCGTGGTTCAAGGTGCCCGCCCCGGGCGACCCGCGCTACCGCCAGCTCCGGCGCGAGGTGGACGAGGCCGATCTGCACACCGTCTGCCAGGAGGCCGCCTGCCCCAACATCGGCGAGTGCTGGTCGCGCGGAACGGCCACCTTCATGATCCTCGGCGACACCTGCACGCGGCGCTGCGGCTTCTGCAACGTCAAGACCGGCAAGCCCACCCACGACGACCCGCTCGAGCCGCTGCGGGTGGCGCAGTCGGTGCGCAGGATGGGCCTGCGCCACGCGGTGATCACCAGCGTCGACCGCGACGACCTGCCAGACCTCGGCGCGAGCGCGTTCGTGGGCGTGATCCGCTCGATCCGGCGCATGTCACCCGGCACGAAGGTCGAGGTCCTCACGCCCGACTTCCGCGGCGAGGAGATGCCGCTCGCGCGCGTGATCTCCGAGCGCCCCGACGTGTTCAACCACAACGTGGAGACCGTGCCGCGCCTCTATCCGCTGGCCCGCCGCGGGTCGCGCTTCGAGCGCTCCTGCCGGGTGCTGCGAAACGCAAAGGAGATGGGCGGCGACGAGGTCGTGACGAAGTCCGGTCTGATGACGGGGCTGGGCGAGACGCGCGAGGAGCTGCTCGAGACCTTCGGCGCGCTGAGGGAGCACGGCGTCCAGGTCCTGACCGTCGGGCAGTACCTGCGCCCGACGCGCCAGCACCTCCCGGTCGCGCGCTACTGGCACCCGGACGAGTTCGCGGACCTCGAGCGTGAGGCCTACGCGATGGGCTTCGACTCCGTGGCCGCGGGCCCCCTGGTGCGCTCGAGCTACCACGCCGAGCAGACGCTCGAGCAGGCCACCAGCACCGGGTAGCCGTGCGGCGCACGCGCCTCGCCCTCGCGCTGGCGGCCGTGCTCGTGGCCGCGTGCGTCGTGGTGGCGATCGCCTTCGAGGACTCCGGCAGCTCGAGCGCCGGGGAGCCGCCCGCCCGGGGCTCGGCGACCTCCGAGTGGAGGCCGCTCACGCCCGCCGGGCTCGAGCGCACCGAGGTGGCCGCCGCGCGGATCGGCCGCCACGTGTACGTGGTGGGCGGCTTCGAGAAGCGCACGGGCCAGACCGTCGGGGCGCTCGAGCGCTACGACATCCGCGCGAACCGCTGGACGCGCCGTCGCCCGCTGCCGGTGGGGGTGAACCACGCGACGGCCGCCGCATACAGGGGCAAGCTCTACGTGCACGGGGGCTACACCGCGCGGCGCGACCTGGCGAGCGCCAGCAACCGCCTCTACGTGTACGACCCGCGTCGCGACCGCTGGGCCCGCCTTCCCGGCTCGCGCGAGGACCGCGCGGCCCACGCCGTGGCCGTGATCGCCGGCAAGCTCTACGCGGCCGGAGGCCGCAACGAGTCGAGCGATCTCACCTCGATGGAGATCTACGACATCCGCCGCCGGCGCTGGAGCCGCGGCCCCTCGTTCAGGGGACCGCGCCGGGACCACATGACCGGCGTGGCGTCGGGCGGCTACTTCTACGCCCTGGCCGGGCGGGAGGGCAACACCAACTACAGGGTGGCCGAGCGCTACGACCCTCGCCGGCGGCGCTGGGAGCGGCTGCCCCCGATGCGCCGGGCCCGCGCCGGCATCGCCTCGGCGGCCGTCAGCCGGGGACGGGTGGTGGTCTTCGGCGGCGAGGACTTCGGCACGGGCAGGACGATCGCCGAGGTCGAGCTGTACGACCCGGCGACCAGGCGCTGGCGGTCCCTGCCGGACATGCGCACCCCCCGCCACGGCCTGGGCGGCGTCTCGCGCGGCAATCGCGTCTACGCCATCGAGGGCGGCCCGCAGCCCGGGTTTCACTTCGCGAGCACGATCGAGTTCCTCGACGTACGCTGACCACGGCAGAGGCCCCGCTTGTTCCCGCTGAAGGACGACATCCCGACGCGCCGCTTTCCGGTGCTCACGGTGGCGATCATCGCCATCAACGTGGTCATGTTCTTCGCTCTTCCAGGGCGGCATCTTCGGGAGCGAAGCCAAGTTCAACGAGCGCGTGGTCGAGTACGGGGCGATCCCGTACGAGGTCACGCACCCGGGGGACGGGTGCGGGGTGGTCGCGAGCGGCGAGCTGGCCTGTGAGGGGCAGCCCGGCGTGGAGGGCGAGGCCCCCGATCAGCCGTCCACGTGGCTGACCATCCTCACCTCGATGTTCATGCACGGGGGACTGCTGCACCTGGCGGGCAACATGCTCTTCCTGTGGGTGTTCGGCAACAACATCGAGGACTCGATGGGCCGGCGTGAAGTTCGTGGCCTTCTACCTGGCGGGCGGGGTGGCGGCGATGCTGGCGCAGACCCTCGTCTCCCCCGACGCGGCCGTGCCCACCATCGGGGCCAGCGGCGCGGTGGCGGCGGTGCTCGGCGGCTATGCCCTGCTCTATCCACGCGCGCGCGTGGTCACGCTCATCTTCATCGTGATCTTCTTCACCATCATCCAGCTGCCGGCCCTGGTGGTGCTCGGCGCCTGGTTCGTGCTGCAGGCCATCTACGGGGCCACCGAGATCGTGCAGCCGGTGGGAGACGGCGGAGGCGTGGCCTACTTCGCCCACATCGGCGGCTTCGTGTTCGGGCTCGCCGCGATCAAGCTGCTCGCCACCCGCAAGCCGGACTACGAGCGCGCCCACCAATCGGTGGTCTACTGATGGACTCCCGCACGCCGCCGCTCATCGCCTCGCTCGGGCTGCTCGGGCTGCTGGCCTTCCTGACCGTCAGGGACATCGCCCGAAACGGCTTCACCCCGCTGATGGTGGTGGCGATCCTCCTGCTGGTCTTCATCGGGATCGGCGTGGTGGGCGCCCTGACCACGCCGCCGGACGAATGAGCGGGCCGCTGCAGGGAGGCCGGCGGCGGCGGCGGGCGGGGGTCCGGCTCTTCCTGGTGATGCTCCTTCTCGCCCCGGTGGCGGTGGTCGCCGCGGCCTACCTGGCCTACGTGCGCGACGACGCCGTGGTCACGTCGAACGACCCGTCGCTCGCGGTGGCCGGCCCCAACACGCCGGGGCAGCCCGAGGCCGGCGGCTCGCTGGAGCCGAGGGCCATAGCGCCGATCCGGCTCACCGGCGTGGACGCGTTCCGCGTCAAGATGGCGCGCCCGCCCGGCGCGGCACTCGTGTTCGACCTGGGCAGCGGCGAGGTCCTCTACCGCCTGCGCCCCCTGAAGGTGCTCCCGATGGCCAGCCTCACCAAGATCATGACCGCCATCGCGGTGACCGAGCAGACCGAGCCCGGGGAGCGGGTGCTGATCACCGAAGCCGCCCTGCGCTACTCGGGCTCCGGCGTGGGCGTCCTGCCCAAGGGCCGCCACGTTCGGCTCGAGACGCTGCTCAACGGCCTGATGATCGTGTCCGGCAACGACGCCGCGATCGCGCTGGCCACCCACGTGTCGGGCGACGAGCAGCGCTTCGTGAACCTGATGAACGAGAAGGCCCGGCTCTGGGGGCTGAGGTGCACCCGGTTCGTCTCCTCTCACGGGCTCGAGAACGGAAACCGCTCGTGTCCCGCGGACCTGGCCGTGCTGGCCCGCGTCGCCATGCGCAAGGGGCGGATCCGGCGGATCGTGCGGCGCTCCCAGGCCTCCTTCCGCTTTCCGATCAAGGGGGGCCGCCTCTTCCTGGCCGGGCACAACCCGCTGATCCGGGCCGGCTACCCGGGCGCGATGGGGCTCAAGACCGGCTACACCAACGCCGCGGGACGCTGCTTCGTGGGCGTCGCCCGCCGCGGCGGGCGGACCCTCGGCGTGGTGCTGCTGAACTCGCCCAACCCCGACGTGCAGGCGCCGAAGCTGCTCGACCTCGCGTTCCGGTACGGCTGAGACCGATCGCACGGCAGCCTCCCGCCCTGCCAAGATTGGCGGGCTGGGGCCATAGCTCAGTTGGCTAGAGCGCCTGCTTTGCAAGCAGGAGGTCGCCGGTTCGAATCCGGCTGGCTCCACTTGAGCGAAACTCTCCGAGGGCGCCGGGGTTCTCGATCGGTGCCCTTACAAGTCCCGTCGGGCCAGCGCATCCGCCACGGGCGTACTCGCGTTCCTTGCGTCGCTTCTGGCGCTCCCGAGCGCTCACGCCGCCGAGGCGACGGCCACCGACGGGGCGATCTCGTTCTCTGCCAACCGTGCCGGGAGCCGTGCGATCTACACCCGTGGTCCCGACGGCGGGCGGCTTCGGGTGGTGCCCACTGAGGGCCGGGCCGACTACCCCGCCTTCTCACCGGGTGGCCAGCGCCTTGCGCTCACGCGCTACGGGCCGTGGGGTGCCCAGATCTGGACGCAGTACCTCGACGGCAGCGCGCCCATACCCGTCACGCGAGGTCCCAGGGACACGGGGGCGGCGTGGGCGCCCGATGGCACGGAGGTGGCCTTCACGCGCGGCCGCGCCGGCACGCGGGACATATGGCGGGTGCTGAGCGACGGCACCGGGCTTGTGCGTGTGACGCGCGACCCTCGCGACGACTCCGCTCCGAGCTGGTCGGTGAGCGACACGCTCGCCTTTGCCCGCATGAATCGGCGCGGCAGCGACATCTACGCGATCGCGGCGGGGGGTGGAGCCCCCCGGCGGCTGACGAAGAGCCCGCTGGGACGATGCGTACCCGGCGCTCGCACGGGTCGCGACCAGCACCTTCGACAGGCGCGCACCAAGTGGTACGGCCGGCTCGGTCGAGCGCCGAGCTGCGCGGAGGCGACAGCCCCGGTGGTGCGCCGCGGGCGAATGTCCGCCAGCATGCTCACGTCCACCTGCTGCTGCGAGGACCTCGCGGGGTGCTCGCCGGGGGACTCCATACGAGACGGCCGACTAGACGCCTTTCACGCGCTCCTTCGACCCGAGCTGGGGGCGCCTGAAACCGCTCATCCGCCCGGTGCCCGGAAATCACGAATATCAGCGAGCCCGGGGCCGCCGGCTACTACGACTACTTCAACGGCCCGGGGCAGCGGGCAGGTCCAGCCGGCGACCGCATTGCCGGTGGGTACTACTCCTACGACGTCGGCAGCTGGCACGTGATCGCGTTGAACTCTCGAGTGCAACGACCTGCCGGCGGGTGCGGCCCGGACTCGCCCCAGAACGCATGGCTGCGCGCCGACCTCGCCGCCCACCCAAGGGCCTGCACGCTCGCCTACTTTCACGGCCCGAGATTCACCTCGGGACGCCACGGCGACCGGGCTGAGGACGTCCGCCCGTTCTGGGACAGCCTCTACGCGGCGGGCGCCGATCTCGTGCTCAGCGGCCACGAGCACTTCTACGAGCGGTTTGCTCCCCAGACACCCGACGGAGTGCCGGATCCGGCGCGCGGCATCCGCGCCAAACGCGCCGAGGTCACCAACCTCGAGACGGTCAGCCACTGGTTCGGGCTCGCGGCCGAGGGGCTCGGCCTGGAGGACGACGTGGCCGCGGTCCTGCGCTCCGCCTACCGCGAGGTCAAGGTGCAGATCCCCCTGAAGCTCGCGGACGATCGCATCCACGTCTTCTCCGGCTTTCGCGTGCAGCACAACGGGGCTCGCGGTCCCTACAAGGGCGGGATCCGGTTCCACCCCGAGGTCGACCTCGACGAGGTGCGGGCCCTGGCCGAGCTGATGACCTGGAAGACCGCCATCGTCGGCGTCCCCTTCGGCGGCGCCAAGGGCGGGGTCGACGTGACCCCGGAGGACCTCACGGACGGCGAGCTGCAGAGGGTCGCGCGCTCGTTCATCGACAAGATCGAGAAGGTGCTCGGCCCGACGCGCGACATCCCGGCGCCGGACGTGGGCACCAACGCCCAGACCATGGCCTGGTTCATGGACGAGTACGGCAAGCTCCACGGGCACACGCCGGCCATCGTGACGGGCAAGCCGCTGTCCCTCGAGGGCTCCTACGGACGCGAGGCCGCCACCGGGCGCGGCGTGGTCCTCTGCTTTCTCGAGGCGGCCAAGGGGCTGGGCCTCGAGCCGTCCGGTGCGACCTTCGCGGTGCAGGGCTACGGCAACGTGGGCTCCTGGGCGGCGCGCATCCTCCAGGGTTTCGGAGCGAAGATGGTCGGCGTCTCCGACGCGAGCGGGGCGCTGCGCAGCGACGGGGGTATCGACGCCGAGGCCCTCCACCGCCACGTCGCCGAGGGTGGTCGCCTCAGCGAGTTCGAAGGTGCCGAGAAGGTGAGCCCGGACGACCTGCTCGAGTGCCCCTGCGACCTGTTCGTCCCGGCCGCACTCGGCGGCATGATCCACGCCGGGAACGCAGACCGCCTCCGCTGCCGGGTGCTGGTGGAGGGCGCCAACAGCCCGCTGACCCCCGCCGCCGACGAGATCGTCTCCGGCGCGGGAACACTGGTGGTGCCCGACGTGCTCGCCAATGCGGGCGGGGTGATCGTGTCGTACTTCGAGTGGGTCCAGAACCTCCAGCACCTCCGGTGGGAGGAGGAGGAGATCAACCAGCGTCTGGCGAGAGTCATCACCCGCGCCTACCACGAGGTGGCTCGGCGCGCGGAGGCCGATGAGTCCTCCCTTCGCGTGGCGGGCTTCTCCCTCGGGGTTGAGCGCGTGCTCGAAGCGGCCCGCACCCGCGGCTACATCACCTAGCCGGGGCCAAACGCGAAACGGGGACCGCCCGCCCCGGCGATCCCCGTCTCTCTCAGCGGCGTTCCATGCCGCCTATGCGACGGAACCCTCCGTGCCGTCGTACGGCCATCTCGTCGCGGAAGCGGCCGCACTTGACGCGCCGCGGCGGTGCTTAGAACACGCGTCTACTTGTCGTCGTCGAAGTCGAAGTCGCGGGGCGGCTTCTGTTCGAACCACAGGCGGTCGTGCTCGGGCGTCTCCTGCAGGAACTCCGGGGTCTCCTCGAGCACGTCCTCGTCGTCCTCGAGCTCCTCCTCCACCACGCTGCCCGGCGCGGGCTCGGGTGCGAAGGGCTCGTCGTCGGCAAAGGGGTCGTGGTCGGCGAAGGCGCCCGGCTCCTCCGTGGCGGGCTCGGCCGGAGCGAAGGGCTCGGGCTCGCCGGCGACCGGGGCCTCGTGGAAGTCCTCCGGGGCGGGACCCGGCGGCTCCTCGTCCTCCAGCGAGGGAAGGACCTTGGTCTGCTCGCGGTCGAACTCCTCACCGGTGTCCTCCAGCGCGGCCTCGGCCCCGGCCTCGGCCTCGGCCTCGGGCTCGGCGGGCTGGGGCGACTCGCGGCGCGCGGGCCCCAGCGCCTCCTGCTCCTTGCGGCGCAGCTCCTCCTCGCTCGCACCGTGCGCGCGCTGGAGCTCGATGTGCTGACGTATTGCGTCGTCGAGAACGCCCATCGGCGGCGTAGGTTACGTCAAGGCAACGACGATCGTCCAGCGGAGGGCTACTGCATGGAGCGAGCGATCACAACGCGCTGAATCTCGTTCGTGCCCTCGTAGATCTGGGTGATCTTGGCGTCGCGCATCATCCGCTCGAGCGGGTAGTCGTTCACGTAGCCGTAGCCCCCGAGGACCTGGACGGCCTCCACGGTCACGTACATCGCGGTGTCGGAGGCGAACAGCTTGGCCATCGAGGTGAGCTTGCCGAGGCCGGGCTCGCCCCGGTCGGCCCCGGCGCAGGCCCGGTACAGGAGCTCGCGGGCCGCGGCCGTCCGCGTCTCCATGTCCGCGAGCTTGAACTGGATCCCCTGGAGCTCGAGGATCGGCTTGCCGAAGGCGATCCGCTCGCGCGCGTAGGAGACGGCGTAGTCGATGGCGCCCTGGGCGATGCCCACCGCCTGGGCCGCGGCTCCCAGCCGCGTGCGCTCGAGCGTGCCGAGCGCGACTCCCATGCCCCGGCCCTCCTCGCCGATCAGGTTCTCGGCGGGGATCCGGACGTCGGTGAAGCTCGGCTGCCCGGTCGGGGAGCCCTTGATCCCCATCTTCTTCTCGAGCTTGCCGGGGTCGAAGCCCTCGCGGTCGGACTCGACGATGAACGCCGAGATGCGGTTGTTCTCGCGGTCGGTCTTGGCGAAGACCACGTAGAAGTCGGCGATCCCGGCGTTGCTGATCCAGTTCTTCTGGCCGTTGAGCACCCATTCGTCGCCGTCGCGCACGGCGCTGGTGCGCATCGAGCGCGGGGTCGGAGCCCGCCTCGGGCTCCGACAGGCAGAACGCCGGCGACAGCTCGCCCGAGGCGCAGCGCGGCAGCCACTTGTCCTTCTGCTCGTCGGAGCCGAACAGGTTGATCGGCAGCGTGCCCAGCTCCTGGATCATCAGGATGAGGGCCACCGCCGCGGAGGCCTTGGCCAGCTCCTCCACCGCCATCTGGAGCATCAGCGTGCCCGTTCCCGTGCCCCCGTGCTCCTCGTCGAAGGGCAGGGCGAGGACGTCGTGCTCGGCCAGGAGCTCGCGCAGGTCCCACGGGTACTCGTCGGCCCGGTCGATGTCGGCCGCGCGCGGCGCGACGCGATCGGTGGCCAGGGCCCGGATCGTCTCGCGGAAGTCGAGGTGCTCCTGGGGCAGGGCGTACAGGTCCGCGACGGCAGAGCTCACGGCGTCAGCGTACTCCGGGTGGACGCTCGGGCTGGAGCGGATACCATGTTCGCTCGGCTCGCTCCTCGCGAGCCCATGGGGCTATAGCTCAGCTGGAAGAGTGCCTGGATCGCACCCAGGAGGTCGCGGGTTCGAGTCCCGCTAGCTCCACTCCCCTCCCGTTCGGCCCAGGTCCGCGTCCGTGTCGGTCGGCTCAGGACACCCGCCCAACCACGGAGAAGCTGCTCGATGCCGGAGAACGCTGCCTTGCCGAGGATCATCTCGAGGAGAACTCCTGCGCCTCCAACGAGGACGCCGCCGATGAGTACGGCAGCGTCTCTCAGCAGGACGGCTAGCGAGACAACGACGGCGCCGAGTGCGGGCAGGGTGTCGAGGCCCGTGAAGGGTGGAGCCAGAAACGCGGCGAGCGAGAGCACCAGGATCGTGAACCCGAACACCGGGCGGGCGAGGCGATGGTCGAATATCCAGCGGCCGCGCGGACGAGATCGCTTTTCGAGCCACCTGATCAGACGCAGCAGACGCCCGACCAAGCGCTGCTGACGAGCGCCGTGGACGCGCCTGCGCTCCCAGCGCGCCGGCAGCCACACCCGGTCGCGTCCGGCGATCAGCTCGAGCGAGAGCAGCATTGCGATCGCTTCGAAGACGTGGGTGGCGCCCCCGGTGGGAAGCGGCAGCGCCGGCAGGGCCAACAGGAGCACGAATAGGACGGCAAAGGCCTGCTCCCCGAATGCCTCTGCGAGCCCGCCGAGGGTCTTGTCGCCCTTCCCGTCGAGCCACCGCGCGATCGCGTCGCTGACCCGCTCGTCGCTCACAGTGACATCGTCTGACGCTCGGAAGAGGAGACGCGGCGACAGGTTCCGGTAGGCGGGCCCTCCTGGTATCCAAGAGGATGGGTTCAAGGGCGATGACCTTGGGGTATAGGCGAGACCGGCTACCGCCGGCGTCTCGCGATCCGCGAGATATGGCGCGAGCTCCTCGGCGCTGACCTTGTCGGGCGGGGACCACAGGGGCTCGTCGGACACCTCGGATTCGAAGCCCCGGCCGCCTACGACCCGGGCACTCACGTACAGCGGCTTCTCCGGTCAGCAGCTTTCCGCGGATGACCGCCCGGTAAGGCTCTGCCTTGTCCTCGACGCCGGCCAGCACGGCGATCGCCGCGGCGGCAGCGTCGGCCTGCTGAGCGCCGAGGCCGCCGTGCTTGATCGGGAACGCCGTGGCGTCGCCCGCAGCAAAGACCCGTTTCTTGGTGCCGGGGACGGTGCAGTGGCGGTCGATGGGGAGAAACCCGTGCGCGTCGCCGCCTCCTGCGATGCCGCGGATGCCGGGCCGCTGACCCGCGGCATGGCGATCATGCGGTCGGGACTCAGCTCGATCCCTTGAGGCTGTATGAGTAGCTGCTGCTTGGCCGGGACCTGGGCCAGGGCAGACGAGTAGACCGCTATCCCGGCGTCCTCGAGCAGCTTCCCGACAGCGTCGCTCGCCGCACGCCCGAAGCCCGCGAGGGGCCACGGCTCCGGCGTGACCAGCGTGAACTCGACGTCGTCGAAGCCGGCGCAGCTCACCCGCTCGGCCGTCATCAGCGCCAACTCGTAGAGCGGCAGCAGCCACATCGGGCCCTCGGGCGCAAGGAAGGCGATCGTCTTCGAGTAGCCCCCCTCCAGGTCCTGCACGACACCGCCAAAAAGCGCGTCGGCGTCCGCGTCGCGGAAGGTTTTCACGTGCTCGAATGCGGGAGTCATGCGCCCGCCGACGGCCAGGAGAAGAGCGTCGTAGCGCAGCTCGCCCGCGGCCTCGGTATGGACGACCTGCTCGACGGTGTCGATCCAGCTCAAGCTGTCTGTGAACCAACTCGGCATCCTGATCGTCCGCGATCTGGCTCAGTTGTGCCGCTGGGCGCTGCCCATCGCGAAGGGCTCCTTGACGCTCAGCGCCCGGAAGGCGAACTCGTCGTTCGGGGCGAGGAGCGAAACGTCCACGGCATCGCCGGCGAGGCGGCGCAGGCGGAGAAGTCCCTCGATGGCGGCGACCCCGCCGCCGACGATGACGACTTTGAAGCGTTCCATGAGCCGAGGTTAAGCCGCTCGACCAGCCTCGGCATCCGCATAGAGGACGCGCCTCGTGTGCGGGTTTCTACGGATCGCTGTCGGGTGGCTCTCGACCTTGCCCACGGGACCCTTCAAGCGCGAGGCTGGCATATGCCACGGAATCCAAGGAGCGACCTGATGTACGAAAAGATCATCGTCGGCTACAACGACACCGACGAGTCGCGCGACGCGCTCGCCCTGGGAAAGCTGATCGCCGGCGCCACGGGCGGCCAGCTCGTCGTCACCGGCGTGTTCCCCTACGGCCCCGAGTGAGCCGTTCGCGTCGGCGTCAGTGCTGAAGGCAGTCGACGAGGCCGAGATCGATCGGGCGTTGGAGGATCGAGCGGGCGGCCAAGGAGGCCGGAGCAAAGGCCGAGGCCTTTCCGAGCAGCTCGCCCGCCCGGGGTCTGCACGACGCGATCGAGGAGCTGGGGGCCGACCTGGTGGTGGTCGGGTCTTCCTCGCGGGCCGGCGTGGATCGGGTCCTCGCGGGCAACGTCGCCCTGCAGCTGCTGCACGGTTCTCCCTGCGCGGTGGCAGTCGCACCCAAGGGCTTTGGCGCGACCTGATCGAGACTGCGGACGATCGCGGTGGCCGTCGACGACTCCAAGGAGTCCGGCGAGGCCCTCCATGCCGCGATCGGGCTCGGCGAGGCGTCTCGGGCCACCATCCGCCTGCTCACGGCGGTGAATGCCGGCGCCGCGGACGAGTTCGGCTGGGGATACGGACAGCGCGACTGGGAGCCGACTCTTCGCTGGGGCGATGGAGGAGAAGCTTGGAGGAGGCCGCCCACGAGGTGCCGGACGAGCTCGAGGCCGCGACCGAGCTGATCGAAGGAGAGATTGTGCCATCGCTCTTGAGCAAGGCGAACAAACACGTCGATCTGCTGGTCGTCGGCTCGCGGGCCTTTGGGCCCGTGCGGCGGGTGCTCCTGGGCTCGGTCTCCGGCGCGCTGGTCAAGTCCGCCCGCTGCCCCGTGCTCGTGGTCCCGCGCGGAACTCACGCCCCTGCCAACGAAGCGGACCGGGCGGCCTTGGCTGCTGGTGCCGTCTGAGGAGGTCGAATGAAACTGAGATCAACAGCCGGCCGCAAGCCGGTCGTGCTGATAGCCGGCGGTGGCGTCGCGGCGCTCGAGGCGCTGCTCGCCCTTCGCGACTTGGCCGGCGATCGGATCGCCCTGGAGCTGGTCGCTCCCGGACCTGACTTTTCGTATCGCCCGCTGGCCGTCGGAGAACCCTTCGGACTGGGCGAGGCGCGGCGCTACGAACTGGAGGGGATCTGCTCCGATCAGAGTGCGCGGCTGATCCAGGGAGTGATCGAGTCGGTGGAGCCCGAACACCGGCGCGCTTGGACCGCGGATGGAGACGAACTTCCGTACGACGCGCTCATCATCGCCGTCGGGGCCAAGGCCTCGCCGTGGCTGGATCAGGCCCTGACCATCTACGGGCCCGGATACACGGGCCGGTTCTCAGCGACGCTTCGAGGACCTCGAGCATGGGCGTATTCAGGCGAGGTGACGTTCGTGGTGCCGGCAGGGGGCGCTTGGCCGCTGCCGGTCTACGAGCTGGCGCTCATGACTGCCCGCTGGGTGGCCGAGCGCGACGCTGGCGGGGGTGCACGTGCGCGTCATCACGCACGAGGAGCGGCCCCTGCAGCTCTTCGGAGCCGCCGCATCCGACGCCGTAGAACACCTGCTCGACGAGGCTCACGTGGCTCTCGACACGTCGTGCGCAGTCGTCTCGATGGAGCCGGATCGGCTCGCACGTGGCTCCCGGACGAGATGTTCCCCTCGCCGTCGGGCCCGTTGTCACGCTCGCCAAGCTCTCGGGACCGTCGATCCCCGGGCTCCCGGTCGACGGCCAGGGGTTCGTCCAGGTTGACGACCACGGGCTGGTCGACGGGGAGGACGACGTCTACGCCGCCGGGGACGCCACGACCGTGCCGATAAAGCAGGGCGGCATTGCGGCGCAGCAGGCGGACGCCGTCGCGGAGGCGATCGCCGCCCGCGCGGGCGCGCCCGTGACGCCGGCTCCGTTTCGGCCGGTGCTGCGCGGCATGCTGCTCACGGGATCTACACCCCGGTACCTACGCGCCGAGGTTGCCGGGGGGCGCGGTGAGGACTGGGAGGTTTCCCGCCACGCGCTCTGGTGGCCGCCGAGCAAGATCGCGGGTCGCTACCTGTCGCCCTACCTGGCCGACACCACGACGCCTTCGACACCAGGCTCGAAGGGGCCGGTGCGCTCCCGGTCGAGATCGAACTCGAGCAGCACCCCTCGGAAGGAGTGCGACGCCGAGCCGTCATGCAGCCCCGATCAGCCGAAGGTCCGGACGTGCTGCCGCTGGACTAGCCCGGCGACGCGATGACATTCGTGTACGCGTAGTTGTTCACGCCTCCGGGCGAGGGAGGGGCGTCGGGCGCGAGCCAGCGAATCTCGAAGCAGGCAACCGCGGCGCTCCCCGAAGGTAGAGCCGGGGCCGGCACATCCGCGGGGACTACGGGCGGGGTTGCGGGAGAACGCTGATGGCGCGGCCACGCGCAGCCGTACAGTCGGTCGATGCCCGAACCCACCGCGCTGGTGCTCTACGCCAGCAAGCACGGCCAGACCGCCAAGATCGCCGCCCGGATCGCCGCCGTGCTCCGCGAGCATGATGTCGAAGTCACCCTGCGGAGCGCCGCCGACGGGACCGACGAGTCGCCGGCCGGCTTTGACGGGTGTCGTGGTCGCCGCCTCCGTGCACGCCGGCCATCATCAGCACGAGATCGTCGAGTACGCCAAAGAGCACTCCACTCTCGCTGAGTGATCGCCCGTCGGCGTTCGTGTCGGTGTCGCTGACGGCCGCAGACGCCACCGACGAGTCACGCACGGCGACACGCGAGCTGATCGACGACTTCCTCGACGACACGGGTTGGACCCCCGACACGACGCTGCCGGTGGCAGGAGCCCTGCAGTACCAGGAGTACGACTTCGTGACGCGGCTGGTCATGCGTCTCATCGCGTCGCGGCACGGGGCGCTACGCCGACACCACGACCGACCATGAGGTCACCGACACCAAGCACGATCACGAGTTCACCGACTGGGACGCCGTCGACCGGTTCGCGTCGGCGTTCGCCGCGACCAAGCTCAGCAGCAGGGCGACGCGCTGGCGCACCCGGCCGCCGTCAGCGACTCGGACACGTCGGTTCTCGTCCAGCAGTTCGTGGTCAAGCGCATAGCGCACGAGCTCCGCCCGCGTGGAGCGCCCGAGCTTCTGCTGGACATGCGCACGATGAGTTTCGACTGTCCGAACCGAGAGAAACAGTTGCTCGCCGATCTCCGCGTTGGTGTGTCCGAGCGCGATGAGGCGCAGCACTTCGAGCTCGCGCACGGAGAGGTCGTCCGGCGGGCCGGTTGGCTGCTCGGGCGTCGCAGCCAAACGGGCTCCGAGAGACGGGTTGAGATAGGTCTCACCCTCGGCGGCGCGGCGCACCGCCTCGACGAGCTCGGTGTCCGCGGCTTCCTTGAGCACGTAGCCCAAGGCGCCGGCTCTGAGCGCCTGTCGAGCGTACTCGGGGTCTTTCTGCATCGTCAGCACCACGGTCGCGGTCTGGCGGAGCGCTCGCGGACCAGGGGCAGCGTCTCCAGCGAGGTCTGCGTGCCCGGCATGTTGAGGTCGAGCACGAGTACGTCGGGCTTGTGGCCGAGCACCGCACGCAACGCGCTGTCCACGTCGCCGGCCTCAGCCACGACCTCGATGCCGTCCTCGGCCTCGAGGAGCAGTCCGAGTCCGGTGCGGACCACGCGATGGTCGTCCGCGAGGACGATCCGGATCGCCGACACGGGCTAGGAGGCTAGACACGACGTATGCTCGCTGGCCGCTGTGTCTGGGTCGATCGTGCAGCCGGCGACCGAGTCGACCGCCTTGAGCGGCTGCTCAGACGCGCGCGCCCCAGCCTCCGGCGCCGACCTGGAGGCACGCTCGGACAAATAGTCGAGACCGCCGGGAGCTGGCAGTCGACAACGAACGCCTGTCAGCGCTTGCCGAAGCCCGGAGCCACGAGCTCGAGCGTGCGTCTGCGCACGATGCGGTCAGCTCTGGAGATCGCCACCGCGATCGGGGGCGACACTGACCTGTCGCACATTCTCAAGCTGATCGCCAGGCGGGCGCGCTCCCTGGTCGACGCCGATGGGTTGCTGATCTGGCTGCGGCACGGCGATCAGCTGCGCATCGCCGCCGTCGCCGGCAACGCAGATGTGCCCGAACGACGCCGCTATCCCGCTCAGCGCATCGACGGCCGGAGAGGCACTGCTAGCCGGGCGCTCGGTCCGCGTCGAGGACGCCCAGAAGATGCTGATCAGCCCGGCTGAGTTCGGGATGCCGCGGGCGAGCAGCACGCTGATCGTCCCGCTGCTGCACCGCGGGCGCAGGGTCGGCGTGCTTGTGGCCTTCGACCGCCATGGTGCCACGGCGAGCTTCGATGACGACAACGAGCGGGCGCTGAAGGCCTTCGCGGCCAGCGCCGCCACGGCGGTGGCGACCGCGCGGCTCGTGGAGGAGCAGCGCCTACAGGACACGATGGCCGCGGCGGAGTCCGAACGCGGACGCTGGGCCCGCGAGCTCCACGATGAAACGCTGCAGGGTCTGGCGTCGATCAAGCTCACGCTCGCCGATGCTCTGAAGGCCGAGCCCGACCGGGCGCGGATCGTGTTGGAGTCGGCGGTCGCGCAGGTGGAACACGACATCGCCGCGCTGCGGGCGATCATCGCGGACCTGCGACCGGCAGTACTCGACGAACTAGGCCTCGAACCCGCGCTGCGCACGCTCGTGGCGGGAGTTGCCGAGGGCGCGGGGCTCCAGGCGCGCGTCTCCATCGACCTGGGCAGTGTGCGGTTAGAGCCCAATGTCGAGACGATCGCCTACCGCGTGGCGCAGGAGGCGTTGACCAACGTGGTCAAGCACGCGGACGCCGGCACCGTGACCGTGCGCGTCGTGCTCGATCGAGAACGGCTCCGACTCACCGTTGCCGACGACGGCCGCGGCGTGACCAAGGCCTACGAAGGGGGCTACGGCATCGTGGGAATGCGCGAGCGGGCCGCCCTGGCCTCCGGCGAGATCGAGATCACCCAGGCCTCCCAGGGCGGTACGCGCGTGAGCCTCGAGCTGCCACTTAGCTGACCCCGCGGTTTCGGGTCTATCCGTAACAACCACTGACCGGCTGCGAGGGGACCGCCCCCGATGTAAAGCGGGCTAGGGAGACGGACCATGGCAGGGAATGGCCTCGACCGACCGCATCTATCCCCGCCGGGTCGTCATCGTGGGCGGAAGCATCGCTGCCCTTGAAGCCGTCCTGGCGCTCCACGACCTGGCCGACACGCTCAGCGTCACCATGATCGCGCCCGAGCCCGAGTTCACCCTGCGACCGCTGGACGTGACTCTGCCCTTCTCACGAGGACACGCCAGCCACCTCGATCTCGAGCGCTTCATGGTCGAGCACGACGGGCGCTTCCGGCGCACTGCGACGCTCAGCGTCGACGCCGAATCGCAGACGGTGCGGTGCGCCACCGGGCCCGACGAGCCCTACGACAGTCTCATCATCGCGGTCGGGGCGTCCGCAGGGCCGGCGTTCGACCACGCGCTCACGTTCGGCACCGACTTCCTGGCGCTCGATGGCCTGCTCGCCGACCTCGAGCGAGGCTACTTCACCCAGTGCCGCCTTCGTGATCCCCAAGGGCTGCACCTGGCCCCTGCCGCTCTACGAGCTGGCCCTGATGACCGCCGACGAGATCTGGGGCATGAGCTTGCCTGAGGTGGACCTGCACTTCGTGACGCCCGAAGAGGAACCGCTGGAAATCTTCGGCCCGGAGGCCAGCTCCGCCGTGACCGAGCTGCTCGACGCCGCCGGCATCACGTTGCACCGCCGCGTACATGCGACCGTTCGCCGAGGCGGGCACATCGACATCGGTTCCGGAGATGGCTTGCGCGTCGATCAGGTGATCGCGCTGCCGATCCTCGGCGGCCCACGCCTACAAGGCCTTCCGACGAACGCGAACGGCTTCATCCCGGTCGACGACCACGGCCGCGTCATCGGGGTCGACGGCGTGTACGGCGCCGGTGACGCCACCGACCACCCCGTCAAGCAGGGTGGGCTCGCCTGCCAGCAGGCCGACGCCGTCGCCCACCACGTCGCGGCCGCTGCCGGCGCGCCGGTCGAAGCGCGCCCCTACGCACCCGTGTTGCGCGGCCGACTGCTCACCGGGAACAGCGACCGTTTCATTCGCAAGACCGAGAAGTCTCTTCCCAGTGAAGCGGCTACCACGCCACTGTGGTGGCCGCCTACGCAGGTCTCGGGACGCTATCTCACGCCCTACCTCGAAGCCCAAGGCCTCGTCGAAAGTCCACGGAGCGACGAGACCCGCAGCGCGGGGATCGACGTTCGGCTCTCGCGCTCGGCGGGGTGGAGCGACGTCGCGTCCGTGGCCTCGATGGGGTCGACCCTTCCTGTCCGCAAGCGAGCGATAAGCACATGACGAGTGCCACGCCTCACCCAGTCATAGTCGGCGTCGACCCCAGCGAGCAAATCGACCCTGACGTCGTCCTGCGCGACGGAGAAGTGGTGCACGTGCGGGAGGTGCAGGCCAGTGACGAGGACGGGGTGCTGGCCCTGCTCGACCATCTCTCACCCGAATCGAGTCGCCGGCGCTTCTTCACCGGGGCAGCCAACCTCACGGCGGCGGCGCACTGGGCCACCGAGTCAAATCCCGACCGCGTGGGCCTCGTGGCGATGTCCGCGTCGGGGGAGGTGGTCGGCCACGGCGTGTTCGTGCGGATGCGTGGTCATTGCGCCGAGATGGCCTTTGAGGTGGCTGAGGACCACCGGCGCCGGGGCTTGGCGGGGGCGTTGCTGGACCGCCTGGCGCAGGCTGCCCGCGACCTGGGCATCACGGTGATGCTGGCCGAGGTCCTGCCTGAGAACGCAGACATGCTGGCCGTCTTTCGCGAGCACTTCATCACGAGCGAGAAGCGACAGGACGGCGTCATCCACGTCACGTTCGCCGTCACGCAGTCCTCCGAGCGAAAGGTGCAACGTGAGCGACTCCCCGAAAACGATAGGCAAGGAGGCACCGGTGGCTGACACATTCACAGCTCCCACCCTCGCCGAGCGCCTCGCCGCGCCGGGCGCGCGGAGTCCCCGCATTGGACCTAACCGCCGAGGAAGTGATGACGCCAGGTGTCGTCGTGTTGCCCGTGACAGCCCCGCTCGACCAAGCCGCACAGGCGATGAACGCCCACCGAGTTCACGGTGTGCTCGTCGTCTCCGTTGGAGGGCAACCGTGTGGCTGGGTTACCAGCGACCGCATGACCCAGCACCTCGGCCAGTACCGAAGCCTCAACTGGGCCGTCGACGCGATCGGGGAGGAGCTCGTGGCGGTCACACCCAGCGCGTCAGTGCGTGAGGTGGTGGCCAAGCTTCAGCAGCCAGGAGTGACCCGTGTGGCCGTTCAACAGCGACCCGAGGTCATGCCCCAAGGCGTGATCACGGATCTCGACATCGCCGCACTGATGGGGCGACACGGCAGTTCAGCTTGAGCCCCCACGGGCAGAGGCTGACCGGCACCGGCGGAAGACGGGGGATTCATCGCGTGCGCCTGGGCATGAACCACGCGCACGCCTGGCTCTACCGCCATAGCCGCGGCCGCATAGGGGCACGAATCGGCAAGCAGGAAGTCTTGCTGCTGACGACGGTCGGCAGGCGCAGCGGCCTGCAACGAACGACACCGGTTCAGTATCAGCGTCTGGACGGGAGGCTCGTCCTCGTCGCGGCAAACGGCGGGTACGCCGATCCCCCCGCATGGTGGCTCAACCTCCAGTCCGAGCCCCGCGTCCGTGTTCAGCTGGGCCCTACGATCTCGACCGCGCGTGCCCGCACGGCACAGCGCGACGAACGCGTCGACCTCTGGCCGAGGCTCGTTGAGAGCAACCGCTGGCTACCACAGGTCGAGCTCAAAGCCGGGCGCGTACTGCCGCTCGTGCTCTTGGACGAACTCACGAGGGGCCGATAGCGACCTGCTGGCTCGATGCGTTCCGTCAGTCGTGCGACGCCTCAAGGTGCCTATAGCGAGGATTTGCGCCGCCGACCTCGCGGCCGTTTAGCCAGGCGCGGCCACCAGCTCGCTGGGTGGCCAATTCGCGCCTGGCCTTGACGATCTGTCCGGCCCGCCTGTCGCCGTCGGCGCGGTGCATCCCGCCCCTCCGTCTCGCGGCCCTCTCTGTTGCTGTGCGGTGTCGCTCTGCGCTCGTCATGGTCCTCGACTCTCCTGTCCTCTAGTGCAGCAATCGCTCGCGGGTCTCTGCGAGCAGTTCGAACGGCCCAGCGTCGAGCCCTCGGTAGCCCTCGTTGTCGACCCAGTGCAGCCACGCTTCGCGCGCTGCCACTTGATCGCCCGCGGCCAGGAGCCGGATGTGGGCACCCAACTCGGTCGACGTGCCAATGGCGGCGTCGTAGCGCTCGCTGAGCCGGTCGTGCTCGACTCGTTCCGCGTGCAGCCGCTCCACCGCGCCTTTGTGCTCCTCGCTGATCATCGCCGTCTACCTTTCTTCCACAGTCCCTCTAGGGGGGTCGCGCCGAAGGAAGAGAGAGAGTGAGACCCGACGAGCGATCAGTCGCGAAGCAACGGCAACCGGCCCCGCAGTCAACAATCAGTAGCCCCGGCCTCTCGCCTCGTGGCGCAAGGACGCGCCGTCGGTGGCTTACGGGTCTGAGCTGAGACTCCTGGCCGCAGGACCAGTCCAAGCACCGACTGTACTCCTATCGCGGCGGCTATGTGAATTCGCGCCAAAGTCGTGGTGCCGAGCTACCCGATCGTCCCCGACCAAGGTGCTCCGACCGGGCCTGCCGGTCCCCTCTCTAGCGATGTGCGCGAGGGAGAATGGGTCGTTGGCCGGCGACGAGTCCTAGTCGCGCTGTCGCCCAGCACCCGGACGGCGGGGTCCTTCGCGGAGCTCGAGCGGCGCCGGGGTGTTCAGCAGGCGAGGCTTGTCGGCTCTGTCCCTCAGGGGGGACGTCTCGTAGCTGCCGCAGTCGCCGCAGATCGGCCCGTGGGTGTGCCCGCCGCAGGCGAGGCACTGCCTCCGGCTGTAGGCACCTAGTTTGTCGACCATGGCAAGCGTTCCTTCCATCGGAGGGATGCCGCAAGGTCCACCCGCCGCTCGAACGGCCTCCTGTGTTGATCGACCAGGACGACCACGGCCGCCAAGTAGAAGGCGATCGACAGGAGATCCTGTAGGACCGTCGCCAGCGGCCCGGAGCCAAAGGCTGGGTCGCGGCCGAAACGATGGAACGCGGCTGGCAGGGCCATGGCGACGAGCGTGGCGATGGTGCAGCTGGCCACGAGTGCGAGCCCCACGGCGAGGGCGACCTGCTCGTCGCCCCAGCCGGCCACCGCAAACGCGAAGAACACCGCCGCCGACGACCACGCCCATCACGAGGCCGGTGATCAGTTCCCGGGCGAAGATCGCCCGTAACGCTCACCCCTGCTGAAAGGGCGCGGATGAGCACGGTCTCGGTCTGAGTTCCGACGGCGTCGGCGATGTAGACGACCGCCGGGACGAAGAAGGCGATCAGGACGTTTGCCTCTAGGCGCTCCTCGAAGGCGCCGATGAGCAGGGCGGACGCCCATTGCGCCGATCAGGCCGAGCAGCAGCCACGGCAGACGGTGCCAGAGGCGTCGCCCAACAGACTCTTCGGCGGCCCCCCTCGCTTGGCGAGTGCCCGTGAGGTATCCGCCGAGCCGGGCCAGGTCGCGCTCGTGGGCGGAGAGCAGGACCGGCAGCATCCGCGACGGGGGTACCAGGCCGCAGAAGCGGCCGGTCGAGTCGACGACGACGAGGCTGCTCTCGTGGCGCCCGATCAGTCGGTGTGCCGCGAGCACCTCATCGGCTTCGGGGGTGATCGTCACCGGATCGGGAGTCATCAGCTCACGGACTGGGAGCTCGGCGGGCGCTGCGAGCAGACGCTCGACGGAAAGGATCCCCACGACCGACCCGCCCTCCAGCACGATCACGTCCTCGGCAGACTCGAACCGGTGCCCCACGAGCCCGCCACGGACATCGCCGGCAAGTTCGTGCGGAGCCGCCGACGGCACGTCGGCCGTGGCGTGCCCGGCGGCAATGCGCGAGCCGGAGCCCGGAAGCGGTTCGGCTGCCTCTGGCACGCTCACATTCTCGTGGCCCCGTCGGAAGGCTGGATCGGCCACGCCGGGGCTGCGAGGGCGCGGCGCTAGCCGGTCTCACGCTAGACCCCGAGCACCGCCGCGAGAGCCAGCATCAATAGGCCACCGGCCAGCGTGCCGGCGAAGGCCAGCGGCAGCGAGCCGCGTCGGAAGGCTTGGGGTACCAGCTCGATCGTCACCAGCGCCAGCATCGCCCCGGCGGCGAAAGCGAACGAGAACGGCAGCATTCCCTCGATCTCCTTGACGAGCGCGAACGCGATCAGGGCGCCGACAGGCTGCGGGACGCTGGTAGCCACAGCGGCCCAGAACTGCTGCCGCGGCGAGAAGCCCGCGGCATCCATCGGGATGGCGACGCTGGTCCCCTCGGGGATGTTCTGGAGCGCGATGGCCAGGATGACGAACAAGCCAAGGCCCGCGGTGTCGGAGGCGTAGGCCGTCCCGATCGCGAAGCCCTCCGGCAGGCTGTGAACCAGCAGAACGGCGAATACGAGGACCGAGCGCCGGACGCCAGCGCCGCGCAGCCGGCCGACGTGAACGTCTCTGCCTTTGACGAGCCCGCGCGAGACGAGGAGAAAAACGATCCCGGTCGCCATACCGGCTGCCACCGAGCCGGTGGAGCCCTCGTCGAGCGCTGGTAGCAGCAAACCGACGATCGACGCCACCGTCATCAGGCCGACGGTCAGACCCCACAACGCTGGCCGCAGCTGCTCCGCGCGCCTCCCCAGGCGCGAGACGGGGAGTCGCGCCGAGCCCGCACGCCAGGGCGGTGGCGCAACCCGCCAGCGTCAAGACCGCTACCTCCATCTACTCGACCAGCTCGCCGTCGATCGCGTTGACAATGGCGGAGCGGGCACCGTATGCTGCTGTCGTGCAGGCACTCCTAGAGGATGGACCTGGGCAGGGCAAGTCGGTCGAGGTTGAGCCGGTGGAGGGCCGCCCGCCCAAGACGATCGACCTTCCGGATGGGGAGGGCGGCACCTGGCGCTACTGCTTGTCGGAGTGGACACAGGAGGGCATGACGGCGGACTACACGTTCCTCTACGCCGTGTAGGCGGTCTTCGGATCGTCGGGTTCGGTTCAGAGGAGTAGTGTCGCTCGGGACTGCGCGCGCTGGGCCTCACCCTCTTTCCTCCCGTGCGTCCCCCTGAGAGGGAATGGAAGGTTGGACGGCTATGACAGCCGACTCACGCGATGAAGCAGCGCAGCGACTGGAGAAGGCGCTTCTCGAGGAGGACCGCCTAGACGGCCGCTTCCGAGCCTCGATCGGGACGACGAGTGAGTTCGGGGCGTACGCACGGCTTCGAGGTGGGCGCAAGGACGTTGCCGCGAGGCGGGCCTGGCTCAATCGCGTGGACGAGGATACGGCGACCACTGCCAGGGCCAAGATGCTGACGTCGACGACCCGCGACGCACACGATGACGCGGTGGTGCGACTGGAGACAGCTCTTGTGGAGCAGACCCGATCGGGCGGGTGCTATCGCTCTGCCCTCGGCACGACCGATGAGCTTGGGGCCTACGTTCAGCTCCAGGGAGCGAGCGACGAGGTCGCCGCGCGGCAAGCCTGGCTTGACGAGGTTGACCTTGACCTAGATGACGGTGATCGCGTCGTGGTCAACGGCCGCGAGGTCGGCGGGGCAGGCTCCATCTTTTCGGGCCGCTGAAGCAGTTCGGCGTTCGGCGGCCCGTCAACGAAACAGGAACACACCCTTCCGGCGCCGTGGCGGTTCCCGAAGAAGCCGCGGTCGACCTGTACTGGTTGCCCCTCGGGGCTGGCGGACACTTCGTTCGACTCAACGGGCGCGTGTACGAGGCGGCGGTGGCGCTGGCCGAGCGGCGGCCGGTGTGCGACCTGTACCACTCGGCGCTCGAAGTCCGCGTCGCGGCGGCACGGTTCGTTATTGAGAGCGCGCCGGTCCGTGACGCCCGCGGCGAACAGCGCGGCGTTGTCGCGGGAGGTCCCGTCGGGACCCGATGGGCGGGCCGGTACCGGATCTTTCGCTACGAGATTCGTCGCTGGCGCGACGGACATATTCCCGACATCGACGAGGCCGTTGAAAGCCCGCGGCGACTCACCGACGAGGGAGCAAGCGCGCGGCGGGTGCTCGATCTCGTCCCGCAGGTGCCGGCACCCGTGTGGGGCCGCGACGATCTCAAGACCGGTGAGATGTGGAACTCAAACTCGCTGATCGCTTGGCTGATCGCGCGCAGCGGGATAGACGCGGAGTCGATCCAACCTCCAGCCGCAGGACGCGCGCCGGGATGGCGGGCCGGGGTCGTGGTTGCACGGCGGCAGGAGGCGGCGCCTCACACGGCAAGGTGACGAGAGACCCTCGCTCGGGCGCCCCGCCTGGCACAATGGCGCTCGATGGCGGGGGCCGTGATGGCGCAGTGGATGAGCAACGCGCTGCGTTTGCTCGTGCCGGTCATGGCCCTGGTCGGACTTCTGCTCGCTCCCGGGGCCGCCGAGGCCCAGTCGGGCTTCGGCCAGAACCCGGTCCTGTTCGTTCACGGGATCGAGGGCTCGGGAGCGCAGTTCGAGTCGCAGAAGATGCGCTTCATGAGCAACGGCTACCCCGAGCGCTGGATCGACGCGGTCGACTACGACTCCACGCGCGCGGTGGCGGACAAGAGCGAGGTTCACTCCCAGATCGACCAGGCCATCGCCGAGCTCAAGCAGCGGACGGGTCGATCGAAGGTCGACGTGGTCGGCCACTCGCTCGGCACGTCGGTGATGCACGACTACTTCACGCGGGGTCTCTCGACCGCGCAGCGGAAGGCGAACGTGGGCCGCTACATCAACGTCGACGGCCAGTCGAGCAACCCCGGCGTGCCCACGCTCGCGGTCTGGGCCGGCCGGGGCACCCCCGGCCGCAAGATGGACGGCGCGGAGAACGTGACCGTCCCGAACCAGACCCACGTCGAGGTTGCGACCTCCGCGCAGTCGTTCGTGGAGTACCACAAGTTCCTGACTGGCAAGGCCCCGGTGCACGACCTGGTGCCCCAGACCGGGCAGGTCACGATTGCGGGCAGGGCGCTCCTGTTCCCGCAGAACAAGGCGCTGCCCGGCGTGGTCGTCGAGGTGTGGCCGGTGGCGGCCGCGACGGGGCAGAGGGCGGGCAGCTCACCGGTCGCGAGGATGGCCCTGGGTGATGACGGCAACTTCGGGCCGGTGCGGGTGGACACGGGCAGGCACTACGAGTTCGTGGTCCTGCGGCCCGGTATCGCGACGCTCCACTACTACTACGAGCCGTTCGTCCGCAGTGACCACCTGATCCGGCTGCCCTACTCGGATGCGATCGAGGCGGCCGCCCAGAGAGGGGAGCGCCACGTCTCCGGACTCGTGCTCAGGTACAAGGAGCTGTGGGGCAACCAGGGCCCTCAGAGCGACGTGCTCACGTTGAACGGCACGAACGTCTGCAACGCGGCGATCTGCCCGATCAGCAAGCAGGTCAACGCGCTCTTCTTCTTCGACCGCGGCATGGACGGGCAGACCGACCTCAGCAGGCCCGACCCTGCCTTCTCCGGCCTCCCGTTCCTCTCCGCGGTCGACATCTTCCTGCCGGCGGCTCGACCGCCGGCCGGCAAGGTCTCCGTGTCGCTCCGCTCGCGCGGAGCCGGACCGACACGGACGCTGAACTTCCCCAACTTCCCATCCACGGTCGACGGGGCAGTGCTGCAGTTCAACGACTTCGAGCAGCCCCCGGCCGGCTCTGAGCCCGCCGCGTCCGGATCGCGCTGCCTTCCGCGCCGCCTCGCGGTCAGCAGCCGGCGGGTCGGCCCCGCCAAGCTCGGCGCCGGCCTGCGCGCGTTCGCACGCCGCTACCGCGCGACGCGCAGGAGCCGGGGCCTGACCCGCTTCTGCGTGCGCGGCGGCGGGCGCTTCGCCGTGGGAGCTCGAAGGGGCAGAATCGACTTCGTCGTGACCAACGCAGCGCGGTCACAGGACCCGCAGGCACGGGCCGGGCCGGCGGCTCCGGGGCGGCAGGATCGCCGGCGCGCGCCGGCTCAGCCGAGGGCTCATGGTCGGACACCGCCAGCTACGCGGGCGTGTGGTCTATGGAGTTCGCGACGAGCGCGTGCGATTCATTGCCGTCGTCTCGCGTCGCCTGCTCGGTCGCGAGCGCACGCTGGTCCGCCGGCTGCAGGCCGCGGGCGTCGGCCACTAGTCACTCCGTGGGTCCGCTCCTGCAGCGGCTCGGGATGGAGCATCCGGTGGTTCAGGCCGGTATGGGCGGCGGTCTGGCGGGACACGAGCTTGCCGCGGCCGTATCGGACGCCGGCGGCCTCGGGACGATCGGCATCCTCGCTCCCGGGACCTCAGGCGGGAGATCGCTGCCGCACGCCGGCTCAGCGACGGGCCGCTCGCGGTGAACCTACTGCTGCCCTTCGCCGGCCGCGGCCACTTCGACGCGGCCTCCGACGCGGACGTGGTGACCACCTTCTGGGGCCGCCCCAGACGCCTGACGTCCAAGACGTGGATCCACCAGTGCGGCTCGGTCGAGGAGGCGCTCGCGGCCGCGATGCCGGTGCCGACGCCGTGATCGCCCAGGGAGTCGAGGCCGGGGGTCACGTGCGCGGGACGGTGCCGGCGATCGAGCTCCTCGCGCGAGTCCGTGAGGCGCTGGGGGACGCCTACCCGGTGCTCTCGGCCGGAGGCGTCGCCGACGCATCGGACGTGACGGCCCGCCTGGCCGCCGGCGCGGAGGCCGTGGTGTGCGGGACCCGGTTCCTGATGAGCGAGGAGAGCGGCGGCCACCCCGCCTACAAGAGGCGGCTGGTCGAGGCCCAGGAGACACTGCTGACCGAGCTGTTCGGCGCGGGCTGGCCGGCCCCGCACCGTGTCGTCGCCAACGAGGCGACCGCACGGTGGCTGGGCCACGACCCGCGCGGCCCACAGCTGGCTGCGCGCGCTCCACAGGGTCACCGCGCCGGTCCTCGCACGGATCCCCGTGCCGATGCAGCTACGCCTGGCGGGGACGCAAACGCCCAGCCGCCCGATCTTCGGCCCTGCCGCGGCAACCGTGCACGGACCTCCCGGTCTGGTCGAGGCGGGCCCCCTCTACGCCGGCCAGTGCGTCGACCGAATCGATGACATCCGTCCCGCCGGCGAACTCGTGCGCGAGCTCGCCCCCTAGCCCTTGCGGTTACGCTCCGCGCGAGACCGCGGACGGCACCAGGAGAGGAACATGGGCATCTACAGCGAGCAGGTCCTCCCGCGCTTCATCAACGTCGTCTGCAACATGAAGGTGGCGCACCCGCAGCGCCAGCGGGCGTGCGAGGGGCTGAGCGGCGACGTGGTCGAAATCGGGTTCGGGTCCGGACTGAACGTGCCCTACTACCCGCCGGCGGTGTCGGAGGTGACGGCCATCGAGCCCGCAGGCGTCGGCTGGAAGCTGGCGGGCAAACGTCTTCGCGAGTCGAGTGTGCCCGTGCATCGCGCCGGCCTGGACGCCGCCGGCCTTCCCTTCGAGGACGACCGCTTCGATGCCGCCCTCTCGACGTGGACGATGTGCACGATCCCGGACATCGACGTCGGCGCTGCGCGAGCTTCGCCGCGTCCTCAAGCCCGGGGGCACTCTGCATTTCGTCGAGCACGGTCTCGCACCCGACGCGAGCGTCCAGCGATGGCAGCACCGCCTCGAGCCGGTTCAGAAGCGGGTGTTCGGCGGTTGTCACCTCGCCCGCCCGATCGTGCCGCTGCTCAGGGACGGCGGGTTCAGCATCACGGAGCTGGACGTCTACTACGAGGAGGGGTCTCCGAAGTTCCTCGGCGCCAACTCACTCGGCGTCGCGCAGCCGGCCTGAGTCGCAACAGCAGTCAGCCCCGGTCGCGTTTCGGTCGGCGCTCCTGAATCTGCGCCCGCAGCGTCTCCCACCGCGACCGCGCCTGGGCGGTGACCTCCTGCCACTGTCGCTGGACCTCGTCCACGGCGGGTCGTTCGCCCCGGCGGATGCGGTCGAGCTCGTCACGGACCTCGCGGCCGGCCGCGGCCGAGCCGACCACGGCAATCATCGAGGCGAAGAGCGCCGAGATCATCGCGAAGACCGCACCGATCACGCCGTAGCGGGTGGCGTAGGTGCTGAAGAGGTGGGGGACGTACACCGCCGCGCCGACCGAGTAGACCGCGAGCATGGCCGATCCGACGATGCCGAACGGCAGGAGGTCCTGGCGGCCGATCCGCTTGGCGCTGAGCACCCAGCCGCTCCAGATCAGGAAGACCGCCGACAGCGGCGTGGCCAGCAGCGCCGCGGTGAGCTCGAGGCGACTGCGTCCGAGCGCCGCGTGAATGAGGCCGCTGAGCGTCATGTACACCACGAGCCCGCCGATCCAGAGCAGGCCGTTGAACGTGTTGCGGACGCTCAGCGGGCTGAGCTCCCATGTCTGTTCGAACAGGCGCTGCACCGCGCGGGCGAAGCTCAGCACCGCGAGCAGGAGGAAGAGGAATCCGATGATGCCGAGGCTCGTGGTCGTGCCGGAGGGCGGCGCGAAGATGTCCCGGACCGCCTCGGCACCGCCTCCGGTCAGTGCGTAACGATCGATGATGCGGTCCGCCGTGCTCCTGCCGCCGAGTTCGAGAGGACACGGCGCTGGTGACCATGATCAGCGGGATCGTGGCCGTGAGCGCGCTGGCGGCCAGGGCGATGGAGCGGTCGAAGCCGACGAGCTTCTGGAAGCGGTTGACGACGCGGAGTACGAACTCGGGCCGCAGCCAGAACGTCAGCGTCCGGACGACCCGCTCACGGTCCACGCTCCTGAGGCTCCCGGGCCCTACTCGGCGGATGCGGGGGCGGCCGCCAGCGCGAATGGGCTGCCCTCGGAGTCCCGGCAGACGGCCCACCGCTCGCCGGGGTGGATGACCGACCCGCCGAGCTCGGCCACCCGCTCGAGGGCCGTGGCCAGGTCGGCGACGGTGAAGTACGGAAGGGATGCGGTATCCCCCGGGCCGGGTCCGCGGTCGTGAACACCGAGGCGAAGACCGCCGGTGTCCGCCTCCCACCCGGATCCGGCCGCGGCGGGTCGGGGCGAAAGGTCGACGTCGAGGACTCCGCGCCAGAAGCGCCGAGCACGCCCGGCGTCATCGGCTGGGAACTCGATCAGCGGCGCGGGCACGAACACAAGGTACGACCTCCACCAGCTCAGCGGATCGGGACCACGCGCCGCGACCGGCCGGCGACCCTGATCGTGCGCGCCCGTGAACGTCCGCGGGCCCGCGCCACGGTGAAGCTCGGGGTGGCGCACGTAGGTGGGCAGGTAGCGCACCCGCACGGCCCGGACCCCGGACCTGCCGGCGCGCAGGTCGAGCAGCGCGATGAGGCCGTCCTGGGTGGCCGCCGGGCAGCACGCCGAAGTCTGATTGGAGAGCAGGTTGCCCTCGCCGAAGACCACCGGCTTCCCGTGGATCCAGCGGATGGGCTGGACGACGTGGGCGTGCTGGCCGACCACGGCGGTGATGGCCCTCGAGCGGGTCAGCGCCCCCGCCAGCGAGCGCTGCGCCCGGGTCGGGGCGTGCCGGAACTCGACTCCCCAGTGGAGGTTGACGATCACCGCGTCGGCCCCCGCCCGCCGGGCACGCCTGGCGTCCCGCAGGATCCGCCGGGGACGGGCCATGTCGAGCGTCCACGGACGCGGCACCCTCTGGCCGTTGGTGAGGGCCGTGTAGGAGAGCAGAGCCACCTTCACTCCCTTCGCCTGGAGGATGGTCGGCCGCCGGGCCCCCGCTCGGCTCCGGTGCGACCCGGCATGGCGCACCCCGAAGCGATCGAGGATGCGAAGCGTGGTGTTCACGCCGGCCTGACCGCCGTCGAGGGTGTGGTTCGACGCCGTGCTGCACGCGTCCCAGCCGGTCGCCCGGATGGCGCGGGCGAGGCCGGCGGGAGCACGGAAGCGCGGGTAGCCCTGAGGCCGCCCGTAGGAGAGCGGGGTCTCGAGGTGGCACAGCGACAGATCCGCGCCCGCTATCAGCGGCCGCACCGCCCTGAACATCGGACGGAACTCGTACCGGCCGCCACCCCCGTACGCGAGGGCGCGGTTGTACACCGGCGAGTGGATCAGGAGGTCGCCGCTGACGGAGACGCTCACACGGGTCCCCACGGCCGGTTGCGCGGCGGCTTTCCCCGCTGGGAGGAGGAGCGCTGTCGCGGCGACGCCGATCGCCGCTCGGTCGACCACCGTCCGTCGCTACTCGCCCGGCGGTCGGTACTGGACCTGCTCGGCCTTGCGCAACGCCTCCAGCGTTTCGTCGACGGTCAGGAGCACCGTCGTCTCGACCGAGCTGAGCGCGCCGCCGGCGCCCAGCGCAACAGCGACGGCGGCCATCGACACGTTGTCGGGGGCCTCCCAGAGGGTGTAGCCGTCGTGTGAGCCGAACGCGTACCAGAACCCGTGGAGCTTCCCGCCGACGGACTCGATGTACGACTGGGCCGCCTTTCGCCGGTCCTCCGGATTGCCGATCAGCCTCGCCCAGGTCTCCGGCGTGTAGTTGAACTTCGTCAGATAGAGCGGCATCATCCCTCCGTTTCGGTCGGTCGGTAGGCCAGGTAGACCACACCGTTCTCGTACGACTCACAGGCCTCGAGCGACAGCTTGCCGGGGGCGGCTTCCGGTGGGAAGAGTCGCGGACCGGCCCGCGCGGTGAGCGGGAAGACGAACAGGTGCAGCCCATCGACCAGGCCGTCCGCGAGCATCGCCCGGACCAGCGTGGCGCTGCCGCTGACGTAGAGGTCGCCGTCGACCTCGTCCTTCAGGCTCGGATCGCGTCGGGGTCGTACGGCCCGACGATCTTCGAGTTCCTCCACGTCGCGGTGGTGAGCGTCGCGGAGACGACGTACTTGGTGGTGTCGTTGAAGAACGGCGCCCTGGATCGTCCTCCACGGTTCGCGTCGACCACGCCGGCTCGAACATCTCGTAGGTGGTGCGTCCGAGCAGGATCCCGCGGGAGCGTTCCGTGACCGCGCCGATGGCCTCTCCCATCTGAGGGTCGAAGCCGTAGTCGAACGTCCACGTCGGCGCGTCGATCACGCCGTCGAGGCTCATGAACTCGTGGACGTGTATCGCTCCCATTTCTCACCTCGGATCGAAGGTTGTCGTGTAAACCTACGGTCTCGAGCAGCGGCCACCAAGGAGGACACGATGCCCGAGCAGACGATTGGAACGCGCGAGGAATGGGAGGCGGCTCGCGATGAGCTGGCGAAGCTCGAGGCCGAGCACGCCGAGCTCAGTCGGAAGGTGACCGAGCAGCGACGCCGGCTTCCGTGGGTCCCGGTGGAGAAGGAGTACACCTTCGACACCCAGGACGGGAAGAAGACGCTCGCCGAGCTCTTCGACGGGCGCTCGCAGCTTCTCGCCTACAACATCATGTTCGGGCCCGACTACGAGCTCGGCGCCTGCCCCGGGTGCTCGAACCTCGGGGATGAGCTCGACGCCGCGCGCGTGCATCTGAATCACCGGGACGTGACGCTGATCTGCTTCTCGCGCGCGCCGATCGACCGGCTCAACTCATACAAGGAGCGGATGGGCTGGCAGTTCCCCTACGTCTCGACCAACGGGACGGAGTTTCCCTTCGACTTCAGGCTCGCCCTCACGCCGGAGCAGGCGAAGGAGATCCCCGAGGTCACGGAGATACTCGCCGACCCGCCCGAGTGGCTCGAGGACTGGGGGCGCCAGGTCGGAGCCAAGCTCGAGGACGGCCTGCGCGAGGCCCCGAGCTTCATCGCCTTCGCGCGCGAGAACGGGAGCGTCTACCACACCTACACGGTGTCGGCACCCGATCCGTTCGTGGCCCCGTACCACTCGTTCCTGCTCAGCCGAACGCCGAAGGCCGAGGCCGAGGAGCCCCGCGCCTGGCGCAAGGACGAGTACCCGGACTGAGCTAGGCCGGCTCGGGCAGGAGCCGGTCGACCAACTCGAGGGCGGGCCGGCCCTCCAGGAGGGTGAGGATGTCGGGGCGGTAGAGGATCAGCGCCAGGCTGGGGGCGACCATGAAGTCCGCGGCGTTCAGCCGCGCTCCGCCGAGGACCCCGTCGGCGATCCAGGCATCGATGCGATCGAGCATCGCGGGAAGGTCGGCGAGGAGCTCGTCCTCCGCGTCGCGGTCGACGGCAAACGAGAAGCGGCCGATCAACGGGATGATCAGGCGCCTCGCGAGCGTCCGCCGGTAGAGGAGATGACCCATCCGGCCGTCGGCGGCCGAGCGGCTGATCTCCGAGGGGTTCTGGAGCGCCCGCAGACAGGGCGATCCGGCGGGCGGCCATCTGAAGCGTCTCGTTGGCCCAGCGCTCGGCCTCCTCGACCGCTCGCCGCTGCCCGGGATCGGCCGGGAAGAGCGAAGGCTCGGGGTGACGAGCGTCCAGGAAGCGCGCGATCTCGCGGTTGGTCGACACCCGTTGGCCGTTCGCGGCGAGCGCCGGCACGGTGCCGAGGTGGTCCCCCAAGCGGAGCGCAAGCGGGCGTCGCGCACCGGCGACGCGCGTCTCCCCGGCCGCTTCGAATCCCCGCAGCCGGACCGCCACCGGATGCAGGAGGGTCGGGATGTCGACGCGCCGGTAGGCCACCTGCTTGTGCTCGAGCATGAGGATCGCCGAGCGGCAGGCGTGTGAACCGGGGATCACGTAGAGCTTGTACATGCCGACGTTGGTCGGTGAGGTTCGCACTTCTCCGGTTACGGCTAGGATCCGCCGCCGTGAACCGGTCGCACCAGCGCACCCTCACCGCGCTCGCACTCGTGGCGCTGCTCGGTGCGGTCGCCGTCGCCACTCAGGGCGTCGTCGTCGGACTGGCGTGCGCCGCGCCACTCCTGGCGCTCGCGCTGCCGCTGTTCTTCGACCGCGGTGAGCGCGGCATCGCTCAGCTCGCCGAGGCGCTCGCGCGTCCGCGCGATCGGAGCGGCCGTGCGTCCCGTCGAGTCCGGCGCCCGGCCGGTGTGCGTCGCGGCGCCGCGGAGATGCCGCGCGGTGGCCGGCTCATCGCCTTCTCGCTGGCCGTGCGGCCGCCTCCCCGGGTTCTCCTGACCTAAGCGCGCGTCGCCTCCGGTTGCCGGAGGGGCGGGCGCTCAGCCCGCTCCCCGTAGGAGGAACCTGTGCTGCGAACTCGCAGCGCGGCCGCGGCGGCACTCCTTGCCCTGACGGTCGCATCCCCGGCGGCTCTCGCCCATGGCGGGGGAAGCCCGAACTACATATCGAAGGTCGAGGAGGTGACCCCGGAGGGCGCCGGCGTGCGCGCGACGGTGCTCGAGCGCGACGATCGCCTGCTCCTGCGCGCTCCCCGCACGGGGACCGTGACGGTCGAGGGCTACAACGGCGAGCCCTACGCGCGCGTTCGTGGCGACGGCACCGTCGAGGTGAACCGGCGCTCACCCGCCCTCTACCTCAACAGGGACCGAGACGGAGAGTCCAGCGTGCCCTCGATCGCCGATGAGCACGCCGCGCCGGACTGGGAGGTCAAGGACCGTTCCGGGCGCTTCGAGTGGCACGACCACCGGATGCACTGGATGGGAAGCCGCCGGCCCGAGAAGGTCCGCGATCCCGACGTGCGTACGAAGATCTTCGACTGGCGAGTTCCGATCCGGGTGGACGGCCGGCGGGGAGCGATCGCCGGACGACTCGACTGGGTGCCGACCGGATCGGTGGGCATCCCCGCGGCCGGATGGCTCGCGGGTGCGGCGGGGTTGTTCGCCCTGGCCGGACTGGCCCTGGCGGTGCGCAGGCACCGCAGGACGGTCCGCGAGGATCGGACCGGAGGTCTGGTGAACCGGGCTCCTCGGTGCATCGCCGGCCTGATCGGCCTCTGTGCGGTTCTCGCCCTCGCGGCGCCGAGCGGTGCCGGCGCCCACGCGGTCCTTCAGTCGTCGGAGCCCGCCCGCGGCGCCGCGCTCGACCGTGCTCCCGGGCGGGTGGTGCTTCGCTTCGACGAGGCCGTCGAGAGCAGCTTCGGGGCGGTGCGCGTGTACGACGCGCAGGGCGAGCGGGTGGACAGCGGCGAGGTCGAGCGCCCGTCGTCGGAGAGCGTGTCCATCGGCCTCCGCACCGGGCTCCCCGACGGCCCGTACACCGCGACCTACCGCGTCGTCTCCGCCGACTCGCACCCGGTGTCCGGCGGTTTCGTCTTCACGGTAGGACGCTCCGCCGGTGCGTCCGCCGCGTCGGTCGCGGACCTGGTGGACAGCGGCTCCGCGGGACCGGTGACCCAGGTGGCGTTCGGCGTGGCGCGTGCCGTGGCCTACGCGGCCACCGCGCTCCTCGTGGGCGGGCTTCTGTTCGTGATGCTGGTGTGGCCGAGGGCGCTGGGAACGGTCTCGGACGGCGGGGAACGCCGGCGATCGGCCTCGCAGGCGTTCGCCGCCCGCGCGACGGTCATCGCTCGCGCCGGCGCCCTGGCCGGGGCCGCCGCCTGCGCCGCCGGAATCGTGCTGCAGGGAGCGAGCGCATCCGGCACGTCGGTCTGGTCGGCCCTGGACCCGACCGTGCTCGGGGACGTGCTGAACACGCGCTTTGGCTGGGTCTGGGCGCTGCGCCTCGGCGCCTTCGTCGTGCTCGGCGCGCTGATCTGGCGTGGCGCTCCTCGGGCGAGGATCGCGGGGCTCGCGAGCGTCCCCGTCGTGATCCTGCTGCTCGCACCGGCCCTCGCGGGACATGCCGGCGCGGGCGACGACTCGCTGCTCCTCGTGCCCGCGAACGTGCTGCACGTGGCGGCGATGAGCGCCTGGCTGGGAGGGGTGGCGCTGCTCCTGTTCGTGGTCCCCGCGGCGACCCGGCGGCTCGAAGGATCCGAGCGCACCAGGCTTCTCGCGGCGGCGGTGTCCAGGTTCTCGCCGGTCGCGCTCACGGCCGTCGCGGTGCTCCTCGCGAGCGGCATCCTGCAGTCGGTAGTCCACCTCGACGCCTTCGACGACCTTCTCGACAGCGCGTTCGGCCGCGCGGTCCTCGTGAAGTCCGCCCTGCTCGTCGTCCTCGTGGCGCTGGGCGCATACAACAGTCGCCGGCTGCGCCCGCGCCTGGATCGCATCGCCGAGGAAGGGCGCGCCCCCGGCGCCACCGGGGTCGTGCTGCGAAGGGCGCTCCGCGCGGAGGTCGCGTTCATGGTCGGCGCTCTCGCGGTGACTGCCGCGCTGGTGAGCTACCAGCCCACCGCGGGGGCGGCTCAGGGACCGTTCTCCGCTGCCCGAGACGTCGGGCAGGCGCGCCTGGAGATCACGGTGGAGCCCGCGACGGCCGGGCGCAACGAGGTCCACCTCTACCTCTTCAACCGCAAGGACGGGACCCAGTTCGACAAGGCGCGCGCGCTGCGGGTCACGGCCTCGCTTCCCGACCGCGAGATCGGTCCCCTGCGCCTCCGCGCGCGCCGGACCGGCCCGGGCCACTACACGATCCGCCGCGCCGACCTCGTGCCGGGCGGCGACTGGCGCCTGGAGATCGGAGTCCTCGTGTCGGAGTTCGACGAGCTCACGACCGACGTAGACGTGCCAGTCAGGTGAAGACCCACAACCAACAAAGGAGAAGCTCAGGATGAGGAAGACATGGACACTCGTGGTCATCGCAGGCGCACTCGCCCTGCCGGTGGCCGCCCAGGCCCACGTGACGTTGCAGCCCGAGGAAGCGCCCTCGGGGGGCTTCACCAGGCTCGACGTGCGCGTGCCAAACGAACGCGACAACAAGGGGACGACCAAGGTCGCCGTGAAGATGCCGCCAGGCTTCATCTTCGTCTCCTCCGAGCGTGTGCCCGGATGGAAGGCCGAGATCGCGAAGCGACCACTGGACAAGCCGGTCGAGGCGTTCGGCGAGGAGTACAAGGAGGAGGTCGACACGGTCACGTTCACCGGCGACGGCAAGACGGGCGTGATCCGGCCTGACGAGTTCCAGGACTTCGGTCTCTCGGTCGGGGTACCGGAGGGCAAGCCCGAGTCGAAGCTCACCTTCAAGGCAACCCAGACCTACGAGGGCGGCGAGGTCGTGCGCTGGATCGGCCCGCCCGACGCGGACGAGCCCGCGCCCCAGGTCACACTGCTCGAAGGCGAGGAGAGCGAGGCCGAGCCGGCGTCGACCGCCACCTCGGCGACCGACGAGGATGACGACGACGACGGCGCGTCGACCGCGCTCGTGATCGCCGCGCTGGGCCTCGGGGCGCTCGGCCTGGCGGTGGGGACGGTGGGGCTCGTGACCGCGAGGAAACTCCGGTAGCGTCGTGAGCGTGCGAAGAGCACGCGTGACCCTTCCGCTCGTCCTGCTCTGCGCGTGCCTCCTCGGCGCGCCGGGGGCCGACGCCGTCACGACGCCGAGGACCTGCGGCAAGATCGAGGTGCGGGGCAAGCGCTACCTGGTCAAGGCCCACATCGTGGGCTGCCGCAAGGCCAGACGCTGGTCGTCTCGGTACCTGAGGACCGGAGCCCGGCCGTCGGGCTGGCGCTGCCGCCGCTACCCGGGCTCGAGCATCCCCTTCGTGTGCAGCCGCGCCGGGAAGGACTTCTACGCCATCAGGCGATAGCGGCATGGCGCGCGTGGTGGCGGCGGCTGCCGCGTTGGCGGTATCGATCGCGCTCGCCGGCTGCGGTGGGGCCGAGCTCGGACAAGTCGTCGCGCCTGGTCGACCCCAAGCCGGATCCGCCGATCAACTCGCTCGGCGTCGAGGCGGGATCGGGCGACCTCCTGCTGACCACGAACCGCGGGTTCTTCCGGATCAGCGACGGGCGAGCGGAACGGATCGCGGGCGCGGTGGACACGGATGACGGGACCTCGCCGGTCGGGACGTTCCTCGCCTTCCGAACGGTGGGCGACGGGCGGCTCCTCGGCTCGGGACACCCCGACCGGAAGGGCCGGGTTGCCGACTTTCTCGGCCTGATGCGCTCCCGCGACGGGGGTCGCCACTGGGCGACGGTGTCCCGCTACGGGATCGCCGATCTCCATGTGATCCGGGCTCTTCACGACCGGATCTACGCCTTCGACGCGGTACTCGGCGCCGTGCTCGTCGGCGACGACGAGGGCAAGGACTGGAGCGAGCACCCCACGCCCCCGGGGCTGATGCTCGACCTCGTCGTCGACCCCGAGGATGCCGACCACCTGCTGATCTCGAACAGCCGCGAGATCTTCGGCTCCGACGACGGCGGGAAGAGCTGGCGCCCGCTCACGTCCGGCGTCTCGGCCCGGATGGCATGGCCGTCGGCCGGACGAGCTGTTCCGTGTCGACCAGAACGGGCTGGTGTACCGGAGTGCCGATCGCGGCAATTCCTGGGACGACGTCGGCAAGATCGACGGCGAGCCGTGGAAGCTCGAGGCCGACGGACCCGACCGGCTCCTCGCGGCGCTGTCGGATGCGACGATTGTCGAGTCGACCGATGGTGGCGAGAGCTGGAAGGAGATCTTCAAGCCGTGAAGCTGGCAGCCGCGCTCGCTCTCGCGGCCGGACTGCTCGCGGCTCCCGCGGATGCCTCCGCGCATGGCTTCCTGGAGAAGGACGGTGACGTGCTGCGTTACCGCGCTCCCGACCCCGGCGCAGCAGCGACGGTGAGGATCAGCTCTCCCGAGCCGGGGGTCGTTCAGGTGGCGGACTCCACCACCACGGGTGGTATGGACTGGGGGCCGTGCGTCCCGATCACCGAGCGCCGGTCCCGCTGCTCGAGCCGTGGGATCCGGCTGATCGAGGTCGAGGTGTCCGACGGGGACGATCGGATCGGGGTCAGCACCTCCCTGCCCGCGAGGGTGATCGCCGGACCGGGAGACGACACGGTGTCCGGCGGACTCGGCGGCGATGAGCTGCGGGGCGGGGCCGGCAGCGACGCCCTGACCGGCGGCGAGGGGAGGGACACCCTCGACGGCGCCGACGGGAACGACACGTTGCGTGCGCGTGACGGGGAGGCGGACGCGATCGTGTGCGGGGAGGGCTCCGACACGCTCGAGCACGACTCGGCGGACGGGCTCTCGCTCACCGAGCTCACATCGTGTGAGGCCCGCGCCGGCGGCGAGCCGCCTTCCGACACGACCGGGCCGCGCCTGAAGCTCCGGAATGTCTCCAGGCTGCGGCTGCGCCGCGGCGGCACGGTGAGCGTCGACGTGGAGACCAGCGAGCCCGCGCGCGCGACGTTACGGGGATGGGTCATCGTGGGCCGCCGCCGGTATCCCCTGCGAGCAGCATCGCGGGCGAGCGACGCGCCGGGCCAGTCGCTTGCCCTGCAGCCCCCGGCTGTCGCGCGCGCACACCGCCGCGGTACGTCGCGCCCTGAGGAGAGGCAGGACCGTGCGCGCGCGGTTGAGCGTGACCGGCACCGACCGCGCGGGCAATCGCGCCAGGCCGGGGAAGGCACTCGTCAGGATCAGGGGATGAGACGCGGGGTGTTCACCGTGGTGCTGGCGGCCTGCCTGCTGGTGCCGGCCGGGAGCCTCGGCCACCCCGGCCACGCGAGCGTTTCGATCACCATCGCCCAGTTCGCGTACCAGCCGAGAGACGCGGCGGCGATCGTGGGCGACACGGTCACCTGGACCTGGAAGGGGCCGGACACCGATCACTCGGTCACCTCAGATCCGGGCCAGGCGGAGCGATTCAATTCGGATCCGACCGGGCCACCGCTCCCGGGGACACACCCGGCCAACGACAGCTTCAGCCACACCTTCACGAAGCCGGGACGGTTCACCTACCACTGCAAGACGCACGCCTTCATGACCGGCGCGGTGACGGTCACGGCGGGACCGAGCGGCCCGCCGGACACCACGGCCCCGGTGATTCGATCGATGCGAGTCCGCCCCAACCCGCTCTGCTTCGGACGCGGCTGCAAGGTCCCGCGGCTGGTGATCGAGGTGTCCGAGGCCGCCTCGCTGAAGGGTCAGGTCCAGCGGCGAGCCGGCCGTCGCTGGAAGCGGTCTCGCAACCTGCCCCCGATCGTTCTCCGCAAGGGGGTGAACAGGAAGCCGCTCGCCATCGGGAGGCTGGCACCTGGCCGGTACCGCATCTTCGCTCGCGCCGACGACGGCTCCGCCAACGCCTCCAGGCCCAGGACCGCGCCGTTCGCGGTCAGGAGAGGCACGCGCTAGGCCGCGAGGCGCTCGATCCTCTCCTCGAGTGGCGGGTGGTCGGCCCGCAGCCGGTCCAGCCGTCCCTCCGGCTCGAGCTCGTGCCCGCCGGCGTCCCTCAGGGCGGCGGTGAGCGGAGCGGCATACCCCCATCCCGCCGCGGTGGCGTCCGCCTCGTACTCCGACACGCGGGCGGCGCGCTGCGTGAGCAGCTCGCCGAGGTAGTACAGCCACATGACGGTGACCTGCCAGATCACGAGCAGCACGAGCAGTGGCACGCCGAGCAATCGCCCCAGCCCGCCGAGCCGGGCGGCCAGCGCGCCCACCGCTCGGCGCAGCAGGCGATAGACGGACGCGAGGGCCACGCCGGGCAGGGACAGCCACCACACGACCATCGTGAGGACGGGGTGCAGGCCGCGATGGTGGCCCAGCTCGTGGGCGACTATCGCCTCGAGTCGCTCGTCCGGCAGCGCCAGGGCGCCGTCGGTCAGGAACAGCAGGTGCCCGGCGCCCGCCCCGGCGTTGATCCCCGGTGCCTGCTGCACGCGCACGATCAGCCCTCCGGGGTCGATGCCCGCCTGAGCGCCGAGCCGCTCCAGCATCGGACCGAGACGTGCCTGCTCGGCCTCCGTGGGCGGCCGCGAGGGGCCGGCCATCGGACGCGCGACGATCAGCTCCATCCGAGGGATGAGCAGCAGCACGGCCCCGACGACCGCCGTGACCGCGGCCACCGCCGCGAAGCCCAGCGGCTCGTCGAAGAGCAGGCCGAGGGCGCCCACGGGCGCGGCCACGCGCGCGGCGCCGTAGACGATGAAGGCGAGCGCCGGAAGCGCAAGGGCGAGCGAGGTCCGTCCTGGTCGGCGGGTCACGAGACGGCGGACGCTACCCGCGCGCGCGCGCGGCGGGCCACGAAGTACCCGAGCCCGGCCCCCAGGACCAGGTTGACCGCCATCACCACGATCAACGGCGTCTCCCAGGTCCCCACGATCCAGTTCACCTCGACCTCGTCCAGGTTGAGCACCGAGAACAGGGCCGCGAGCCCGCCCAGCGCGAACATGAGGATCTGGATCGTCCGCTCGCGGCGGCTCCTACCGGGCGACCCTCCGTTGGAATCCGGCATCCACGCAGGCTCGCCCGCGCGCGGGTGATGGCGCGTCACCCGGGACGGGTGATGCGCGGTCACCCGGCGACCCCGGACGCTCCGGCCCGTGGAGCGCCCCTCGCAGCGCGTCGAGATCGTCATCCCCGCCCGGACCATGCTCTTGGTCCTCGCCGTTCGGCGCGGCGGTGGTGCTCGCCGTCCTGTCGCTCGGCACACTGCTCTCGATCTTCGTTGCCGGGGTGCTCGCCCTCGGGCTCGATCCCGTCGTGGGCGCTCTGGTTCGCCGGGGCTGGGCACGGGGGCTGGCGGCGGTGACGGTGTTCGCGGCGTTGTTCGCGGCGGTGTTCACGCTGATCCTCGTGACCGCGGGGCCGCTGTGGGATCAGATCGTGGACTTCGTGAACGAACTCCCGGCGTACTGGGAGGAGCTGACCAACACGGCCGTATTCAAGGAGCTCACCTCCACGGCCGGGGCGGACGACACCGATTGCGAATTGGCTCAAGGATCTCGCCGCAGGCCTGCCCGACGCCGCGAACGCGGTGCTCGGCTTCGCGGGAGGGGTGTTCAGCTCCGCCCTGTCCCTCGTGACCCTCACCTTTCTCGCGCTCTTCCTGCTCATCGAGCGCCCCACGATCACCGACTGGCTGTTCGGCTTCGGCCCGCCCGAGGTCGAGGCGCGCTGGCGACCCGTGCTCGAGGAGTCCATCCACGCCGTCTCCTCCTCGCTGCTGGGCAACGTCGCGATCTCGATCGTCGCGGGTACGGTGGCCGGCCTGTCGGCCTGGGCGCTCGGCCTGCCCTTTCCGATCGTGCTGGCGGTGATCGCCGGACTGCTGGATCTCATCCCCCAGGTGGGAGCGACGATCGCGTCGATCATCCTCGTCCTGGTCGCGTTGACCGTCAGCACCTTCGCCGCGGTCGTGATGCTCATCATCCAGCTGATCTACCAGCAGACCGAGAACTACGTCATCTACCCGATCGTCTACCGCAGGGCGGTGGAGCTCTCCGCGTTCACCACGATCGTCGCGGTCCTCATCGCGAGCTCGATACTCGGGGTCGTCGGCGCCATTCTGGCGGTGCCCTTCGCCGCCGTGCTCAAGGTCGTGCTGCGCGAGGCGGGAGCGCCGCGCCGAGCCCGGATGGAGGCGCTGCGCGAGCAGGAGGCGCCGGCCTCCTAGGTCACTAGGAGAGCGCGGAGAGGGCCGCCGCCACCGCGAAGCCGAGCGTGGTGATCAGGCCGGTGGTGCGGCCCGCCTGCTCGGTGGCCTCGGGGATCATCGAGTCGACCAGCATCACGATCAGAGCGCCGGCGGCAAAGCCGTTGATGACTCCGATGAGCTCGCTGCCGGCGGCGTCGGCCAGCGCGTAGCCGCCGACCGACGCCAGCGTGCAGATGATCGCCACCCCGCCCCACAGCTGGAGGATCTGGCGAGGCGGGCGGCCCCCCGCGCGCATCGCACTGGCGGAGCCGATGGCCTCGGGCAGGTTCGACACGAATATCGCCGCGAGCAGGCCGACGCTCACTCCCTCGCCGGCCGCTATGCCGATGCCGAGCACGGCCTGCTCGGGAATGCCGTCGAGGAACGCGCCGAGGGCGAGGGCCGTCCCGGCCGAGCCACCGGCGGCGCGGCGGTGCTTCCCCCGCCCGCTGGAGCCCATGCGCGCCACCTCGCCGTCGAGCCCGTAGTAGGTGAGCGCGCCCACCGCCAGGCCGAGGCCGACCCACCCGGCTCCGGCCTCGCGCGCCCCCTCCTCGGCGAGCTCGAAGCTCACCGCGCTGATGAGCGCGCCCGCGCCGAAGCCCAGCACCAGCCCCACCACCTGCTTTGGCCAGTCCGTTGCCAGCGCCAGCAGCGCGCCGAGCACCAGCGAGAACGCGGACAGGGCTCCCCAGGCGACCGCGGCGCCCAGGGCTCAGTAACCCTCTCCGGGGAGCTTGCGTATCTCGATCAGCTCCAGCCCCAGCGACTGGATCTGGTCGAGCACGCCGTGGAGGGCGGCCTGATCCTCCACCTCACCCCTCATCACGGTCTCGGTGGGCCGCACTGCCTTCGTGAAGTCCTCGAACGATTCGGCGAGGGCGTCGCTCAAGCCGGCCCTGGATGCGGATCTCGTACGCCGCCTGCGGCATGCGCCGGAGGTTGGCGGCCGCCCGGGTGAGCGGTCGTCACCCGCTCGGGGTGACTTGGCGGATGCCCGGAGGTACGCTCGCGACCGACGAAGGTCACCGGTCGAGAGAAGCCACGACTCCCACCCTGTTATCCACGAAGCTGACGGTCCCCCGGCCGCCGGCGAGCACGGTGGTGCGGACGCGGCTTCACCGTTTGCTGAAGGGGGGCACCGCCGGCCCTCTCACCCTCGTCTCGGCGCCCGCCGGTACCGGCAAGACCGCGTTGGTCAGCTCGTGGGCGGAATCGCGGGACCCGCCCGGACCCGTCGCCTGGGTCTCCCTCGACGAGGGGGACAACGACCGGCGTCTCCTCTGGCGCGAGATCCACGCGTCTCTGGCCCGGGCCCTGCCGCCCGACGACGGCCGGGCGCTCGCGGCGCTCCGTGTGCCACCCCGCGGAGAGGGTGCCGAGGCCGTGCTTCCTCGCCTGCTGAACGCGCTCGAGCGCCTGGATTCTCCCGTGGTGCTCGTGCTCGACGACGCGCACGAGCTGCATGCACGGGAGGTGCTCGCGGATCTCGACATGCTGGTCCGCCACACGCCGGAGCGCCTGCGACTGGTCGTGCGTGGCCCGTGCCGACCCGTCGCTCCCGCTGGAGCGACTGCGGGTGGCGGGGCGACTGGTGGAGATACGCGCGCGCGAGCTGGCCTTCACGCGGGCGGAGAGCATGCAGCTGCTCGCGGGGCAGGACCCCGCGCTCTCCGAGGACGACATCGGCTTGCTCTGGGGCCGCACCGAGGGCTGGGTGGCCGCCCTGAGGCTCGCCGCCACGGCGCTGCAGGGACACCCCGCCCCGCGAACATTCATCGAGCAGCTGGCGGGAACCGACTCGACGATCGCGGACTATCTCGTCGCCGAGATCCTCGCTCGCCAGCCGGAGGACGTGCGGCGGTTCATGCTCCAGACGTCCCTCGTGGACGTGCTCGACGGCGATCTGGCGCGAGAGCTGAGCGACCGGTCCGATGCCGGGCGGCTTCTGTCCGGCCTCGCACGCGGCAACGCGCTGGTGGTGGCGATCGACGAGCACGGCCGGTACCGCTATCACCCCCTTCTCGCCGAGCTGCTGCGCGCCGAGATGCGCCACGACGCGGACATCGACGAGCCCGAGCTGCACCGCCGTGCGGCGCACTGGCACGCCGCGAACGGCATGAGGATCGAGGGGATAGGGCATGCCCTGATGGCTCGGGACTGGGAGCTCGGCGGGCGGCTCGCCTCCGAGAGCTGGCTCAGCCTTCTGGTGCGCGGGGAGATGGGGCGGCTCGGGCGCCTGCTGGCCCCCGCGCCTCGTGACTGCATAGGTGAATCCCCCGAGCTGGCCCTGGCCTGGGCCGGCACTCGGATCGACCTCGGAGACGGCGAGGAGGCCCGGAGCTACCTCGCTCTCGGCGAGGAGGGCGCGTCGCAGGTCCCGCCCGAACGGCGCGCCCGGTTCGACCTCACCGCGGCGACGATCCGGCTTTATCGGAGCAAGGTTGCGCGGCGATTCCGCGGCGGCGCTCGAGAGCGCCCGGGCGCTCCTGGCCCCACACGCGGGCGACGACGCCCTGGACCGGTTCGCGGACGAGTCCGAGCTTGCGCGCGCTGGCACTGCTGAACCTCGGTGCCGCCGAGCTGTGGGCGGGGGACCTCGACGCGGCGGCGCGGCACCTCGAGGCCGCCCTCGCGACCGCGTCGCTGGCGGGGAGAGACTGGCTCGTGCTCCAGGCGACCGCCCACCTCTGCATCCGCGACGGCCTGGCCGGGCACCTGCGCCGGTCCTCGCGGCGGGCGCAGGAGGCGATCGACCTGGCCGAGCAGCGTGGCTGGGAGTCGACTGCCGCGGCCGGCGGCGCCTACGCCTCGCTGGGAGGGATACAGCTCCTGCGGGACGAGCTGGACGACGCCGCAGGAAACCTCGAGCGGGCCGAGCGGGCAGTGCAAGGAACGCGAGAACGCCACCTGCGTGTTCTCGTCGCGCTGGGTCGCGTCCGGCTTCTCGTGGCCCGCGGTCAGATCGACACGGCCCTGGCCGTCGTGCGTTCGGCCGAGCTCGAGCTCGGAGATCTCCCTGCTCCCGCTGCGATGCGCGGGGAGCTCGCGGCGCAGGAGGCCCTGCTACTCGACGCCATGGGAGATGGGGCGAGGGCCAGGCGGACAGTCGGCGGCCCGGGCGAGGACCCCGTCCCTGCCGAGGCCAGCCTCGCCCGCGCACAGCTCGCCCTGGCCGACGGCGACCGCGAGGGGGCCCTGCGGGCCGTGGCTCCCTGCCTGGACGGCACCTCCGCCGGGCTGACGATCGCGACGATCACCAGGGCATGGCTGGTCGACGCGATCGCGCGCGACGCGCTCGGCCAGGCCGCCGAGGCGAGCGCCTCGCTCGAACGTGCCCTCGACGTCGCGGAGCCGCCCGGCCTCATCCGGCCGTTCACGGCGCTCGGCTCTCCCGCCCGCTCGCTGCTGCGGCGACAGCTTCGCAACGGAACGCTTCACCGGTCGTTCGTGACGGAGCTGCTGGAACGCCTCGAACCGGCCGGCTCGGCCAGGCCCGTCGCCACGCCGCTGCTCGAGTCGCTGAGCGAGAAGGAGCTCGGCGTGCTCCGCTTCCTGCCGACGATGATGCCCAACAGGGAGATCGCGTCGGAGATGTTCGTGTCCGTGAACACCGTCAAGACGCACCTCAAGCACATCTACCGCAAGCTCGACGTGACGGATCGCAGGCAGGCGGTGGACCGGGCCCGCGAGCTTCAGCTCCTCGGGCCCCTCACGCGCGCCGGCGACGGCCGCTGAGAGGCGGCCGGCGCCATGACCGGCACGACGATCACCTGGCTCGGGCACTCCACGGTGCTCATCGAGCTGTCCGGGGTGCGCATCCTCACCGACCCCCTCCTGCGCGGCCGGATGGCGCACCTGACCCGCCGGTCGCCGGCCGTCGAACCCGGCTCGCTCGGGGGGCTCGACGCCGTGGTGATCTCGCACGTCCACCGCGACCACCTCGACCTGCCCTCGCTCCGAGGGCTCGAGCGGCACGGCCCGCTGATCGTGCCGGCGAACTGCGCTCGGTTCGTGAGCGGGTTCGGCGACGTTCGGGAGGTGTCCGCCGGAGACGTGCTCGGTGTCGGCGAGGCCGGCGTGGCCGCGACTCCCGCCGTCCATCAGGTCCGGCGGGGGCTGGGCAGAGCGCCACCTGCCCTCGCTCGGCTACGTGGTGGAGGGAGCCGAGCGGGTCTACTTCGCGGGCGACACCGACGTCTTTCCGCGAGATGGAGGCGCTCAGGCCGCTGGACGTCGCGCTCCTCCCCGTGTGGGGCTGGGGGACCACGATCGGACCCGGGCACCTGGACCCTCGCGCCGCCGCGGAGACGCTGCCCCTGCTGAGGCCGCGGGTGGCCGTCCCGATCCACTGGGGCACCTACTTCCCGGTGCACCTCGGCCGCTCGGGCCACCGGCTGCTCGAGGATCCGCCGCACGAGTTCGCCCGTCACGCGAACGAGGTGGCGCCGGAGGTCGAGGTTCGGATCCTCCGGCCGGGCGAGCGGCTCGAGCAGAGCTAGCCCGCCGCTTCAGCCCTGGGGCGCCGGGGACGACATATACCCCATGACCACAGGACCCAAGCCGCTCGAGAGCCCCGGGAGGATCGCGCGCATCCTCCCGTTCGGGTGTCTCATGCTGGCCGGGTTCGTGGCCGTCCCGCTCCCGCCGGGCCTCGTGGCGACCCCCGGGCTGCTCGAGGCGGGCGCGCTCATGTGCCTCCTCGTGGCGACCACCGTGCTCGCGCCCTGGCACAGGCTCGCGCGCTGGATCCACGCGGTGCCCCCGCTCGCCTGCCTGGGAGTGATAGTCCTCCTGCGCCAGGCCGAGGGCGGGCAGTCCTCGGGAACCGACGTCCTGGTGCTCGTACCGATCCTGTGGTTCGCGCTCTACGGCACCCGAGCCGAGATGGCGATCGCGGTGGTCGCGGTGAGCCTGGCGTTCGTCGGGCCGATCGTGCTCGTCGGCGCCCCCGAGTACGACGCCACCGAATGGGAGCGCGCCGCGCTGTGGACCGCTGCCGCCGTGATCATGGGCGCCGGGGTTCAGCGGCTCGTGAGGACCGTGCGCGCTCAGGCCCAGGCGCTCGAGTCGCTGGCGTTGACGGATTCGCTGACCGGACTGCCCAACCACCGTGCCTGGGAAGACGGGCTGGCACGGGAGATCGGGCGCGCTGCCCGTCACGACGAGCCGCTCTGCCTGGCCATGATCGACCTCGACGGGCTCAAGCGGATCAACGACGCCGGCGGGCACCAGGCGGGCAGTCGCGCCATTCGCGAAGCCGGCGCCACCTGGGCGAGTCACCTGCGGACCACGGACTGGATCGCCCGCTTCGGCGGCGACGAGTTCGGAGTGCTCCTGCCCAACACCGGCCTGGAGGAGGGCATCAGGGTGTGCGAGCGGCTTCGCGAGTCCACGGCCGCGTGGGCGCCCTGCTCGGTCGGCATAGCCGCCTGGGACGGCGCGGAGAGCGGAGCGGATCTCTTCAGGCGCGCGGACCGCGCCCTCTACGCGGCCAAGGACGCCGGGCGCAACCGGACGGTGTCCGCGCGGTCAGCCGGTCCGGTCGCGGCTGACGCTCACCCGGCCGACGCGTACAGCTCCCAGGTATCGGGAACGCCCTTGAGCTCGTGAGTGCCTCGCGCTGAGAACTCGAGCCCCGAACCGGCGACCAGGTCCCTCACCGTTCGTGAGACGAGCACCTCGCCGGGCCCGGCGAGGGCGCTCACCCGCGCCGCGATGTGCACCGCGATGCCGCCGATGTCGTCCCCCATGACCTCGCACTCCCCGGTGTGGAGGCCCGCGCGCACCCGGAGCCCCTGCTCGCCGACGAGTCGCAGGATCGAGCGCGTGCAGCGGATCGCACGCGCCGGGCCGTCGAACGTGGCCAGGAACCCGTCACCGGTCGATTTCACCGGGCGGCCGCCGAAGCGCTCGAGCGCCGACTCTCACCGTGCGAGCGTGCCGGTCGAGGACCTCGTGCCAGCGCTCGTCTCCGAGCTCCGCGGCGAGTCGGGTGGAGTCCACGATGTCGGTGAACAGCACCGTGGCCAGTATCCGGTCGGACACGGGCCCACCGCGCGTCCCCGTCAGGAACTCCTCGATCTCACCCAGCGTCGCCTCGGGGTTCTCGTACCAGGGGACGTGATCGTCGCCCGGTATCTCAACGAGCTTCGCGTTCGGGAGATGCTCCGCGAGCCAGCGGCCGTTGCGCACGTTGACGAGGCGATCGTGGCGGCGATGAAGGACCAGCGCCGGGACGTGAACGGTCGGAACCACGTCTCGAACGTCGATGTCGTAGTACATCTGGGCGAGCGACACGAGCATGCCGGGCGTCGCGCTCATGCGCTCCAGCCGCGCGGTGAAGGCGCGCGTCTGTGCGTTGTCGGCCTGGCTGGGCGCCGTGACCTCCACCAGCGCGCCCTCGCCCCAGTGGGGCAGGATCAGCTCGGCGCCCGACTCGACCAGGGCCTGCAGCGGAGGCGCCCACGGGTAGTCGTCTGCCTCCGTGGAGCGGGCCATCCCGCCGTAGCAGACGAGCGCCCGGCAGCGCTCGGGGTACGTGGCCGCGAACAGGATGCTCATCGGCACGCCCTCCGAGAGCCCGACGAAGGCCGGCGCGCTCGGAGCCGGCGGCGTCCATCACGGCGCGAACGTCGTCCATGCGCTGCTCGAGCGTGGGGGCCTCGGCCACGGGGTCCGACAGCCCCGACCCGCGGCGGTCGAAGCGGATGACCCGCCCGAACGAGGCGAGGCGCTGTGAGCGCATGGGCCCAGGCATCGTGCTCCCAGAAGAGCTCGACGTGGCTGGCGAACCCGGAGACCGAGAACCAGGTCGAGCTCGCCCTCCCCGAAGACCTGATAGGCGATGTGCACCTCGCCGCTCTGCGCGTACTTCGTGTCAGGCCGCTGCACCTTCGAGATCGCCCCCAGGGAAGGTCTAGTTCGGCGCCCGCGCGAGATAGCTCCGCCCGGCGCGCACCGTGATCGTCCTCCCACGCCGGAAGTCGCGCACGACGACCCTGCCTCGCCTGACCCGGGTGAGCGTCCCGTCGCAGCGGTCGATGGTGTCCCAGACGGTCCCGCGCACCGTGGCCGCGGAGTAGCGCCCGCGCGTGCGAAAGCGCCCGTTCGCGTTGGCGCGAAGGCGGCGGACGCTGCGCCGGCTGAGGCGAGCGGCTGAGGCGCCACCCGCGCCGCAGCCGCGGAAGCTGGAGCCCTTCAAACGCAGGTCGGTGAGGCCTCTCGCCCTCGCGCTCCGCGACTGCAGGACCTGAAGCACACCCGCCGTGAAGGCGCCGGACTGCGTCGCTCCGGCGGCGTTGCGCGCGCTCGTGAGCCGGACCGTCCCCCTGCGGGTGTCGAGCAACGACCCGACCGGGATCTGGCGCGCGGTGCGCAGCGCGACGAACCGGCGGCCCTTGAGCCCGGGAACCGATGCGCTCGCGCGCGCCCCTGCCGCCGGGAGGCTCACGAACACCCTGCCCCGCACGACCCGGACGTTGACCCTCCTGCCCAGGACGGGCGCGGGCAGCGCCCCGCCCTCGACCCGGCGGACGCGATAGTTGCCGACGTCGCCGATGAGGTAGCCGCCGCCGGTGGTGGGAGCGACGCTGAACGGCCCGTTGAGCGACGCCGAGGTGGCCGGGCCGCCGTCGCCGCTGAAGCTCCCGAAGTTGCTACCCGCGACCGTCGTGATCGTCCCGCCGGCCGAGACCCTGCGGATCCGGCTGTTGCCCGAGTCCGCGATGAGGTAGCCGCCATCCGTGGTCACCGCCACGCCGCGCGGTCCGTTCAGGTGTGCTGCGGTGGCCGGGCCGCCGTCACCCGAGAACTCGCCGGAGAAGGGCGCGCCGGAGCCCGCGACCGTGGTGATCGTGCCGCCCGGGGCGACCCTGCGAATGCGGTTGTTGGCTCCTCCGTCGGCGATCAGGAAGCCCCCGTCGGCGGTGGTCGCGACGTCCTTCGGGAAATGCAGCTGGGCCGCCGTGGCCGGGCCGCCGTCGCCGCTGAAGCCGTTCGTGTTGTTGCCGGCGACCCTCGTGATCACCCCGTTCGCGGAGACCCTGCGCACGGCGGAGTTGCTGTCGTCCACGAGCAGGAACCCGCCATCGGCGGTCGGGGCTACCGCGGCCACCAGGCCCGACTCGGCCGACGTCGCAGGTCCCCCTTCGCCCGCGGTCCCGAACGTGCCGCTGCCCGCAACCGTGCTGATGATGCCCGCCGGCGAGACGCGGCGGACACGCAGGTTCACGGTGTCCGCGATCAGGAAGCCGCCGTCGGCCGTGGGGGCCACATCGGCCGGGCCGCTGAGCTGGGCCGACGTGGCCGGGCCTCCGTCTCCCCCGAAGCCGTTCGTGCCGTCGCCGGCGACCGTCGTGATGATCCCCGCGGCCGACACCTTTCGGATGCGGTGGTTGTTCGTGTCCGCGATCAGGAAGCCGCCGTCGGCGGTGGGCACGGCGCTCTGGGGCCCGGCGAGCGCGGCGGCGGTGGCCCTGCCGCCGTCACCGGAGAAGCCGTTCGCGCCGGAGCCGGCCACCGTTGAGATGTCGCCCGGCGCCGCCAGCGCGGTGGTCGCCAAGACGAGGGCGCACGCAACGGTGAGAATCAGGCCCGACGCTCGAGTGGGCAGCGTGGCCCTGACGTCCATCCGACGAGGCTACCCCACCCTCGGTTGGTCCTTGATCGGTGAGGGGCGCCGCATGTAGGTTGGCAGAGGTGCTGCCGATATCGATCAGCAGGTGGTGGCTGAGCGGCGTGGTGGCCCTGACCGCGGTCCTCCTGGGCGCCCCCGGCGCGTCGGCGGCGACGCAGACGATCACCTCCCCGGGGCCGCTGACCCAGATCACGCTCGGGGACGACCTGGCGTGCCAGGTGCTCCACTCCGGCGACGCGCAGCCGGCGTTCTACGCGAGCAACAACTTCCCCGGCTCCTGCGGGACGTTCATCCACACGGGCGGCGCCCTCTACGGGCCGCCGACCGCGCCCAACATCGCTCCGATAGGCCATATCGCCGATCAGCCAGACGCCCGTGTCGGGCGCGGGCACGTCCGCCGACCCGTATCAGGTGACCACGGTGGCCGATGCCGGCAGCACCGGCCTGCGCATCACCCGGACCGACTCCTACGCCGACGGGGATCGATGCCTACCGAAGCGACATCGTCGTGTCCAACACGAGCGGCGCGCAGCAGACGGCGGTCCTGTACCACGCGGGGGACTGCGTGCTCGCCGGCTCGGACTCGTCGTTCGGGTTCTTCCGCGCGGGCGACGCAGGGATCTTCTGCGCGGTCAACGCGAACAACGCACCCGCCGGGCGAATCCTCGGCTTCGTCCCGCTCACCACGGGCAGCCACTACCTGGAGTCCGGCGCCGACACCCTGCCTGACGTGTGGCTCGCCATGAACGGATCGAACTACCCCGATGTCTGCAACTGCGGCACCAACCAGGACAACGGCGCCGGGTTGAGCTGGGCCCTCACCATCCCGGCGGGTCAGTCGGTCACCCGGACGGTGGTGACCTCGTTCGGGCCATCGAGCGCGCCCGCCGCCCGCGGCGCCCTCCCGCCTCCTCAGCCTCCATCTCAGCCGCCGACGCAGGGCGGGCAGCTCCCGGCCCCCGTGCTCGGTGAGTCGGTGAACGTGGCGGCCCTGAGCGGCACGGTGCTCGTGGCCGTTCCCGCCGCCTCGGCCGCGAGGGCGAAGGGCTCCGCCCGGGCGAGCCAGAAGGGCCTCAGGTTCGTGCCGCTCACCGAGGCCCGGCACATCCCGGTCGGGTCGTTTCTCGACACGCGCAGGGGACGTGTGAACCTGTCGAGCGCCCGGACCGCCGCTGGGAGGACTCAGGCGGGGGCGTTCTCCGCAGGACTGTTCCAGGTCCTGCAATCGCGGCGCCGCAACGCTCGCGGGCTCACGGAGCTGCGTCTCAAGGGGTCGAGCTTCAACAGCTGCCGCGCGCGCGGCGCCTCCCCCGGCGGGGCACTGGCCGCTCAGCGGCGCACGATCCGTCGCCTGCGGGGGAACGCCAACGGTCGTTTCCGCACCCGCGGTCGTCATAGCGCGGCGACCGTTCGAGGCACCATCTGGGACGTCGTCGACCGTTGCGACGGCACCCTCACGCGCGTCCGCCGGGGACGGGTCGTGGTGCGCGACTTCCGCCGCAAGAGGAACGTCGTGCTGCGGGCGGGGCGGAGCTATCTCGCCCGCGCACGGCGCTGATGGGCGTAACCCACGTCGGCGTGGTCAGCCGCAGGGAGATGCCGTGCCCGACGGCCCCGGCGCTGAGGGCGGTGCAGGACATCTCCGCCATCGAGCAGACGGAGCTCAAGGCCGACCGGGTCACGGTCCACCCGGAGGACGGCGAGAACGGCACCTACGAGGTCACGGGACGGTTCGCGGGCGTGCCGTGGCGGAGCCGGTTTCGCTACCGGCTCTTCCCCACCGGGTTTCACTCCCACAAGGTCCCGGGCGAGCGCCCCCGGGCCTGGGGGATCTCCGGCGGGTTCGCGGTCGCCGGCCTGACCGACGACCGCTGTGTCGTCATGCACTACGAGGACTACGAGGTGCCGCGCTACCTCGCCCCCCTGGCCCCGGCGATCGCGCTGTACCTGCGCTGGAGCATGCGCGAGGAACTCCGCCGGCTGGAGAGGCTCGTCGTGGCCGAGGACCGAGCTGCCTCGCCCGCGCTATGAGAGGCTGCGGGCATGCCGACCGCAACCGCCACCACCCGCCTGCTCAACCCTCGCCTCTACGACGCCACCGAGTTCGACCCCGCGACCCAGCGGCTGCTGCGAGCGACGATCGACTGGTTCGAGGCCAAGGGGAAGGCGCGGCTCACCGCTGAGACGCGGTCCGACACCTGGTACGCCGACTTCATCGAGTTCCTCGCGCGCGAGCGCGCGTTCGCGACGCTGCTGACGCCCGCCCGCGACGCCGCGGGCGACCCGGACAAGCGCTGGGACACCAGGCGCAACGCGGTGTTCAACGAGATCCTCGGGTTCTACGGGCTGCCCTACTGGTACGCCTGGCAGGTCACGATCCTCGGGCTCGGGCCGATCTGGCAGAGCGACAACGACGCGGCCCGCGGGCGCGCCGCGCAACTGCTGGAGGACGGCGAGGTGTTCGCCTTCGGCCTCTCCGAGCGAGACCACGGCGCCGACATCTACTCGACCGACATGATCCTCACGCCCGACGGCGAGGGTGGCTTCACCGCCACCGGCGGCAAGTACTACATCGGCAACGGCAACGTCGCTCGGATGGTGTCGGTGTTCGGACGCCGCGCCGACGTCGACGGGCCGGAGGGCTACGTCTTCTTCGCCGCCGACAGCCAGCACCCCGCCTACAAGCTGATCGGGAACGTGGTCCACGCGCAGATGTACGTGAGCGCCTTCGACCTCGAGGACTACCCGGTGCGCGCCGAAGACGTCCTGCACATCGGCGTCGAGGCGTTCGAGGCGGCGCTGAACACGATCAACGTCGGCAAGTTCAACCTCGGCTTCTGCTCGATCGGGCTGGCCGAGCACTGCTTCCACGAGACCGTCACGCAGGCCGAGGGCCGGGTCCTGTTCGGCAAGCGCGTGACCGAGTTCGGCCAGGTCCGGCGGATCCTCACCGAGGCCTACGCGCGCCTGCTGGCGGCCAAGCTCTACGGCGCGCGCGCGGTCGACTACGTGCGCAGCGCCAGCCGCGAGGACCGTCGCTACCTGCTCTACACGCCGATCAACAAGATGCAGGTCACGACCGAGGGCGAGCGCATCGTGCGCCTGCTCGCCGAGGTGATCTCGGCGAAGGGCTTCGAGCGCGACTCCTACTTCGACACCGCCAAGAGCATCGTCGACGGCCTGCCCAAGCTCGAGGGCACCGTGCACGTGAACCGGGCCCTGCTGTTGAAGTTCCTGCCCAACTACCTGTTCGGCGGCGAGCCGCTGACCGCGCCGCCCGCGCAACGCGACGACACCGACGACGCGTTCCTGTTCGCCCAGGGCCCCACCCGAGGGCTCGGCAGGATCACGTTCCCCGACTGGCGCCCGACCTTCGACACCTTCGCCTCGGTGCCCAACGTCGCGCGCTTCCGCGAGCAGGTCGACGCGCTCGTCGCGCTTCTGGGAGACGCTCCGCTGACGCCCGAGCAGATGACCGACGACCTCGACTTCCAGCAGTCGCTGGCGCAGCTGTTCACGCTCGTCCCGTACGCCCAGCTGATCCTCGAGCAGGCCAGCCTCGACGAGACACCGCCCGACGTCGTCGACCTGGTGTTCGAGACGCTCGTGCGCGACTTCAGCACGATCGCGATCGACCTCCACGGCAAGGCCTCGTCGACCGACGCGCAGCAGCGGTGGGCGCTGGACAGCATCCGCAAGCCGGCGATCGACGAGGCCCGAGCGGATCGGGTCTACGCCGAGGTCCGGGCGGTGGCCGGCACCTACGAGATGAGCGAATGACGGCCTAGCGGCTATTCGGGAGCCCGCGTGAGGTGGGTGGTGCCCAGGGGGCCCGGCTTGCCGGCCCTCACGACGATCGTCTTCTTGCGGCGGAACTCGCGGACGGCGACCCTGCCCCGGGTGATCCAGGTGAGCGTGCCGTCGCAGCGGTCGATCGTGCCCCAGATCGTGCCGCGCACGGTGGCCGAGCTGTGGCGCCCCACCGTCCGGTAGCGCCCGTCTCGAGTTTCCTCCCAGGGCACGCACGACACGGCGGCTGCGTCGTGACCCGAAGGCACGCGCCCCACGAGACGAGGCCTCGGCCTCGCAGTTGCTGAAGCTCGACCCCTTCAGGTGCAGCTCGGTCAGCCCGCGGGCCCGCCGCTTGCGCGACTGCAGCACCTGGAAGAGGCCGCCGAAGAAGTCCCCCGACTGCAGGGTGCCGCGGCGGTTGCGGGAGGTGCGGATTCGGGCGGTGCCCGCCCGCGTGTCGACCAGGGACCGGATGCGCAGGCGGCGCGGGCGGGTGAGCAGCTCGAACGCGCCGCTGCGCGCCCTTGACGAAGGTCTGCCCGTTCACCGGCTCGATCACGAACGACCTCCCGAGCACGGGGTTCCCGGGAGGAGGCGGAGGCGGAGGCGGAGGACCGATGCACGGATTGGAGCTCTGGTCGTTGGCGACCGTCGTGCAGTTGTCCTGCGACTCGTCCCCGTAGCCGTCCCCGTCCGCGTCCGGCTCGAGCGTGCCGTTGATCAGCACCTCGAAGTTGTTGTTTGCGTTGTAGTTCGCGGTGCCCGACACGTGGTCGAAGGTGACCACACCCACGGTGGCGCCGGGCTGATTGGCGATGAAGTTCACGCTCTGAGAGGGGTCGCCGCTCGCGTGCTGCACCACCGCCGCGATGCGCTGGCCCCCGGCGATCGGAACACCCCGCGGCCGGCCGTTGGCGTCCACCTCCGACACCGTCGTGATGCCGCCCGCCGACCGGTTCTCCGGTGCGAAGGGAAACTGCCGCGTCTGGACCACGTGGGTGAAGCTCGGCCGGCTCCCCGAGAGGATCTTGAAGCCCACGGTGGCGGTGGTGGGCGTCACGGGTCCGTGCTTGATGCGGAAGGCGACGATCACCCCCGACGTCGGGGCCTGGATCGTCCCGCTGCCGCCGCTCGTCTGGACGGCGGTGCACACGTTGGTGTTGCACCGGCCCGCGGCGCTGGGGAGCAGGCTCGAGCCGACGGTCGTCGAGGCGCCGGCTGCGGGTGCGGCGAGGAGGACGAGCACGAAGCTCGAGACGACCGCCGCCAGGCATCGCTGAGACACGAGGCCCAGCCTACGCTTGCCGAAGGCCGGCGACAAGCGGGTACCTGCCCGTCTGCGACGATGGGCGCGATGCGCAGGCTCGCCATCGCCGCTGGGCTGATGCTCGCTCTGCTCTCGGTCCCCGGGGCCGCTCACGGGGCCCCGCCGCTGGCCGGCCCGCCCGGCGCGAGCGCGTCGAAGGTGCTCGTGATCGGCACCGACGGGACGCGGATCGATCTCGTCCAGCGCCTGGTGGCCGCCGGACGGGCGCCGCGGCTCGCGTCGCTCGGGACCGAGGGCTTCGCGGTGCCCTCGCTGCTGGCCTATCAGCCGCCGGAGGCGGCGACGCTCAGCGAGGTGGGCTGGTCGTCGATCGCGACGGGCGTGTGGCCGGCCAAGCACGGCGTCCGCGGGATCTTCGTGAACAACGACCCGGGCCAGGCGACGAAGAACGGCTACCCGGACTTCCTCACACGAGTCGAGCAGGTCCGACCCGGGCTGAGCACGTTCCTGGCGAGCAACTGGGCCAACATCGGCAGGCACGAGAACGGAGGGCCGATCTTCGGGGACCGGATCGACGCCCGCTACGCGCTGGCCGCCCCCGGCACGATCGAGGGCTGGGACCAGGCCGACCAGGAGGTGACCGACGTCGCGGCCCGCTACCTGCCGCGAGGGCGACCCCGACGCCGGGTTCGTGTACCTCGGGGTGGTCGACGAGGTGGCGCACCTGGCCGGGTCGCGAACGCCGCGCTACCTGCAGGCGATCGAGGACACCGACCGCCGCATCGGGCAGCTGCTCGACCGCGATACGCGCGCGTCCCACCTACCTCTCGGAGCGGTGGGCGGTGATCGTGACCACCGACCACGGCCAGCAGGACCTCGACTACCCGTCCAACACCAGCCACGGCTTCGGAAGCGACCTGGAGCGGACCTCGTTCGTGGCGGCGGCGGGCTTCGGGCTCGCCCGGGCACCGGCCTTCGCCGACATCCGGATAGTGGACATCGCGCCCACGGTCTTCGCCCGCCTCGGCCTGCCCGATCGACCCCGCCTGGAACCTCGACGGGCGCGCGTTCGCCGACGCGCCGGCCGCGCCCGCCGCCGCGGTGAGCGCGCGCAGGCGCGGCCGCACGCTCGCCTTCGACGCCCGGGCACCCGCGGGCTCGCCCGGCCTCGCCGCGGTGTCGATCGAGTTGCCGGCGAGACTCGCCGCCCGCTCCGTCAGGACGAAGCCACGGGCACGGATCAGGACGGGCCGCTCCGGGCGCCGCATCCGTGTCCGGCTGCGCACGCCCGGCGCGCGCCGCGTGCGGATCAGGATCGTCACCCGCCGACACGTGACTCGCGCCCGGACCCGGGTCACGATCACCGACGTCGCCGGGACCCGCACGAAGCGCACGGTGCGCGGGAGAATCTCGCCAGCATGAACGAGCCAGACATCCGCTACGCCCGCAACGGCGACGTGAGCCTGGCCTACCAGGTCACGGGCGACGGTCCGCTCGACCTCGTGTTCGTGTCCGGATTCGTCTCCCACCAGGAGGTGATGTGGGAGCACCCGCGCACCGCACACTTCGCCAAGCGGATGCAGTCGTTCTCCAGGCTCGTGCGCTACGACAAGCGCGGCCAGGGCCTCTCCGACCGCCCGGGCGGCCCGCCCACCCTCGAGGAGAGCATGGACGACCTGCGTGCCGTGATGGACGCCGCGGGGTGCGAGCGAGCGGCACTGTTCGGCGTCTCCGAGGGCGGCCCGATGTGCCAGCTCTTCGCCGCCACCTACCCCCAGCGGGTGACCGCCCTCGCCACGTACGGCACCTACGCCCGGCTCACGGAGTCCCCGGGCTACGACATCGGGATTCCGGTCGAGGTGCTCGACGACTTTGCCGAGTTCGTGCTGGAGGACTGGGGCGGGCCGACCGCGATCCACCTCTTCGCACCGACGATGGCGGAGGACCCCGCGTTTCGTAGCTGGTGGGCACGCCTGCTTCGGTCGGGAACCAGTCCGCACGGGGCAGTCGCGCTGCTACAGCTGTACCGGGACATCGACACGCGGGCGGTCCTGCACGGCATCAGCGTGCCGACGCTGGTGATGCACCGGGAGGACGACATGCTGGTTCCCGAGCCCCAGGCGGCCTATCTCGCCGAGCACATCCCGGGGGCGCGCTACGTCCGGCTTCGCGGCAGCGACCATCTGCCGGTCGCCGGAGACCAGGACGCGATCCTCGACGAGCTGGAGGAGTTCCTCACCGGGGCGCGGCACGCGCCGGAGCCCGATCGGATCCTCGCCACCGTGATGTTCACCGACATCGTGTCCTCCACACGAGCGCGCCGCGGAGCTGGGAGACAGCCGCTGGCGCGAGCTGCTCGAGAGCCACGACGTCCTGGTGCGGCGGCAACTCGACCGCCACCGCGGCCGGCCGGTGAAGAGCCTCGGCGACGGATTCCTGGCTACCTTCGACGGCCCCGCCCGCGCGATCCGGTGTGCCGGCGCGATCAGCGACGAGGTGCGCGGGCTGGGCGTGGAGATACGCGCCGGGCTGCACACGGGCGAGTGCGAGGCGATGGGCGACGACCTGGGCGGCCTGGCGGTGCACATCGGCGCGCGCGTCGGCGCGAAGGCCGAGGCGGGCGAGGTGCTCGTGTCCAGCACCGTGAAGGACCTGGTGGTGGGGTCCGGGATCGAGTTCGCCGAACGCGGCACGCACGAGCTCAAGGGCGTGCCCGGCGAGTGGCGGCTGTACGCCGTAGCCGCCTGATCAAGGCGCCGCTGAGGTCCTCTAGGTCGAGGCTGCGATCGCCGCCTCCTCGACCGTGCCGTCGTCGTGCACGAGGTGGGTGTGCTCGTCGCGGCAGATGACGCTCGACGCGCGGGACCCTGTGGCCTGCGCGGCGATCAGGCCCGCCGCGATGCGGTGCACGTCGCGCACGAGGCCGATCTCGAACAGCGACCGCGTCTCGTTGGCCAGGCGCCCGTCGCCCACGCGCAGGACCACGCGCAGGTCCTCCTGCACCGAGAGGGCGGACATGCCGATCGAGACGTTCTGGAGGTCGTCGTCGGTCACGGCCGCGAGCGCCAGCGCGCGTTCGGGCGACAGCCGGCGCAGGAGCGAGGGGTCCGCGCCCCGGCCGATGGTCACCGGCAGCCCGGCTTCGCGGGCCTCGCCCACGTTCTCCCCGTCCTCGCGGTCGTCGACGGCCACCACCGCGACCCCACAGTCGCGCAGCAGGAGGCACAGGCGCAGGCCGACCTTGCCCATGCCGACGACGATCACGTGGTCGCGCCGCGGCACCGCCCGCTCTCCGATGAGACCGGTGAGTCGCCGGCCGATGAGCCGGTTGACGATGCCCGCCGTGAAGAAGGCCTCGAACACCAGCGCGACCAGCATCAGGACCGCCACGAGCGTCTTGAACCAGTCCGGGCCCGCCGGCGACCTTGTCGTTGGGATCGACGGTCACGAGCGTCTTCGCCGCGCCGTAGAACGAGTCGACGATGTTCTGGGGGAGCACGACCGCGGCCAGCGATGGTCTCCAACGACGAGGATCGCGACGAGCCCGAGGGCGCCGTAGAACAGCAGCGCCGCGCTCGTGTCGTAGGGCTTCAGCAGCGCGCTCAGGAGAGCGCGGACGCGGTGGCGGCCGGGGATGTCGACAGCGACCTCCTCGACCTCGTCGCCGTCGGTCCGCAGGCCGACCGGCTGCCCGTCGACGAGCTTGAGCGCTCCCAGCGACTCGTCCAGGCAGGGTCCGGCGAGGGTCGGCGCGACGATCTCGGCCATCGAGGTGGTGCGGCAGTGCTCGATCCGGCTTCGCAGCTCCTCGGCGGTCGCCTGGTCGAAGTAGGTGATCAGCAGCTCGACGTCGGGGTCGGCGTCGCGGACCATCAGCGCCGTCCGCAACGCGACGGCGTCGTCGCTCGAGATCACCACCGCCCGCTCGACGGGGCCGCGCTCGAACACCTCCGCCACCTCCCGCTGCGCCGGCTCTCACGAGCCGGACCACCTCCGCCTCGAGCGCCTCGAGCGCCCCGCGCACCTCGTCGGCGAGGTCGCCCTCGCCCAGCAGGAGGATGGGGTGAGACGCCACGGTCAGCGAGCCTACGCGTCGCGGCGGACGTCCATGGCGAGAATGCGAGGTGTGACGGCTCTCGCGTCCCGCCTGGTCGACGCGCGCCGTGGCGAGCGTCGGCGCTTGCTCGTCTGCCTGCTCGTCCCCTCCGCAGCCTCGGCCGGGCGGGACGCCGACGCGGTGGCCCGCGCGCTCGAGTCCGACCCCGTGTACGTGCATCCGCGTGTCGCGCGCCGCCTGCCGCGTGCCGACCAGGGACGCGTGCGGATCCAGATCGCGCGCCGACGCCATCGGCCGGATCAAGGTCGCGGTGGTGCCCGAGGCGCTGGCCCGTCGGGAGGGCGGCGCGGCGGGACTGGCCAACAACGTCGACGCGACGCTGCAGCCACCGGGGGCGCTCATCGTGGTCGCGGGTCCCGCCTACCACGTGATCACCTCCCATCCGCGCTCGGACGCCACGGTGAACGCGCTGCGATCGGCCGTGGCCCGGCATCGCGACGACGGTCTGGCCGCCCAGCTCCTCGACGCCGTACGGGGCATCGGCCGCGTGGACCCCGGCCCCGCCGAGGACCTGCGGCAGCCCGCAAGCTCGCCCGGCGGCGTTGGAGGGCTCCCGCAGGCCGACGACTTCCTGGACGACATCAAGGACGCGTTCAAGCTGGGCGTGTTCATCGTCGCCGCCGCGATCGCCCTGCCCTTCGTCCTCGTGGCGCTCTACTTCCTGTTGCGGGTCCGCCGGCACGCGGCCCGAGAGGAGGAGGTGCACGAGTCGGCCGAGCAGGCGGCTCGCCGCGAGCTCGTCAACCTCGGCGACGGAATCCGCTCCCTCGACATCGACACCTCGATGCCCGGCGCCAACCGGGCCGGGATCGCCGCCTACGAGCAGGCGCTGGCCAGCTATGACCAGGCAAACGAGCTGCTGACCGGGGACCCCTCGGAACACCGCGTGAACCAGGCCCGCGCCGCCGTCGCCACCGGCGAGCGCAATATCGCCGAGGCGAGGCGGCTGCTGGGCTGAGCGGGCCCTACGAGAGGTGGGCGACCGGACGCGAGTCGCGCATCGTCCCCGCGAGCCTCGCGCGCAGGCTGCTCGCGTGCGACGGGGCTTGCTTCCCGTTCCGCAGCTGACGCGCGCGCAGCTCGAGCATCTCGACCAGCGCGGCGGTGTGCAGGAACGGGTCTGCGATGGCGCGGCCCCCGAGCACGGGCACCGCCGCGGCCGGCCGGCCGTCGGCCTCGGCGAGCACCATGGGCCCGGCGGGCTCCGGCGCGCTGTCGAGGCTCGCCAGGCGCCGCAGGGCCTGGAGGTCGCCGGCGTCGGCCAGCCGCACCGTCACGTCGCGGTGCGAGAGGTTCGTGTCTGTGTGGGTGTTGTGGCGGAACATGGCGTACCTCTCTGTCCTACAAGGTTGAACATTTACCGGACAAGAGCTAGTATCGGGCGTATTGATGGATAAGACAATGTCGTACAAGATCGATTTGTCCGATCTCGAGCGGGACGGCGGCACCTCGGTCACCCAGCAGCTGGTGGACCGGTTTCGGCGCGCCATCGAGACCGGGAGCCTCGGTCCGGGCGAGAAGCTCCCCCCGACCCGCGCGCTCGCCGCCGACGCCGGGATCAACCACCTGACCGCTGCGCGCGTCTACCGCCGGCTGGCCGAGGAGGGCTACGTGACGGCGAGCGTCGGACGCGGCACCTTCGTGCGCGCGCTCGCGCCGGCCGCCGCCGAGGTGGAGGGCGACGACTGGCAGGCCTACGTCCTGCCCGACCGCCCCGCGACCTACCAGGAGGACATCCTCTCCGACGCCTTCCGCTTCCCCAGCCAGCAGGACATGATCTCGCTGGCCACCGGCTGGCCCTCGCCCTGCTTCCACCCCGCCGCCGAGCTGGCCGAGATCGCCGCCGCAGGTGTTCGCCGACGAGGGCGAGCGCGTCATGTCCGAGCTCGCCGCCGAGGGGCTGCCCGAGCTGCGCGAGCAGCTCGCGATCCGGGGCCGGCCGACCGGCGCCGCGAGCGACGCCGACGAGATCATCGTGACCTCCGGCGCCCAGCAGGCCATCGACCTGACGGCGCGCGCGCTGCTCCAGCCCGGCGACGGTCGTCGCCGTGGAGTCACCGACCTTCACGGGCACGATGCTCGCCCTCCGCTCCAGCGGCGCCCGCGTGATCGGCATCCCGGTGGACGAGCACGGCCTCGACGTGGACGCCCTCGAGCAGGTGCTCGCGCGTCACGAGGTGCAGATGCTCGCCCTCCAGCCCGCGTGCCAGAACCCCACCGGCGTCGACCTCTCCCCCGAGCGCCGGGAGCGGCTGGCCAAGCTCGCCGTGGAGCGCAACCTGTTCGTGGTGGAGGACGCGCGTGTACGCGGACCTGCGCTTCGAGGGCGAGCGCACGCCGTCGCTGCGCCGGGACGCGCCCGGGCACGTGATCCACGTGAACTCGCTCTCGAAGGTGGTGGGCGGCGGCCTGCGCGTGGGCTGGATCGCCGCACGCGGACCCGTGCGCGACCGCCTGGTCATGCTCAAGCAGGGCGCCGACTTCCACAGCCCCACGCTGATCCAGCACATGGCCGCCCGCTACCTGGCCACCGACGCCTACGACCGCCAGCTCAAGGAGAGCCTGCCCTACTACCGCGAGCGTCGCGACGCGCTGATCGCCTCGCTCGAGCGCCACCTGGCCGGCGAGTACGACGCCGCGGTTCCGCGCGGAGGCCACCACGTCTGGGTCACCCTCCGCCGGCCGGTCGAGGAGCGGGCGCTGTACTCGGAGGCCGTGCGCCACGGGGTGTCCTTCACCCCCGGCGGCGCGATCCTGGCCGAGCGGCGCCAGCGCACGAGCCTGCGGCTGTCGTTCTCGCTGGTGGAGCCCGCGGAGGTGGACGAGGGGATCAAGCGGCTGGCGCGGGCGCTGCGGGAGGTCCGCCGCCGCGACCGCACGGCTCTGGCCGCGCCGCTGTCCTAGCGCCGGTCAGCAGACGCGCGCCGATCGGCGCCCGGACGCACCCGCTCCCACATGTCCGCGAGCGTGTCGAGCTCGGCGTCGGAGAACCGCTCGAGGAAGCCCCGCCGCACGCCGGCGAGGTGGGTGCGGCGCGCGGCCGCGAAGCGTCGCTCGCCCTCCTCGGTGACCACCGCGTAGGGCGCCGCGGAGATCGGACGCACAGCGCTCGCGCCGCACGAGGCCCTCGCGCTCGAGGCGGTCCACCAGACGCGTGAGGCCGCTCCTGCTCAGGAGCACCGAGTCGGCCAGCTCGGCCATCCGCATGCGGCCCTCCGGGGAGTCCACGAGAAACAGCAGCACCTCGTAGCCGCGACAGTGATAGACCGTGCTCGGCCGACAGGTCGGCGTCCAGGTCCCGGACGAGGGCCGAGTGCACGCGCAGGAAGCCGCGCCAGGCACCCAGCTCCGCCGCGGTCAGCTGCTTGCCGCCCGTGGGCCGCTTGGCGGTTTTAGTTGCAGACACAATTACTCCGAGCTATAGTTGCTTACGCAACAGTCTAAAGGAGAGGGCGAAATGAAGCTCGAAGGCATCCACCACATCACGGCCATCACCGGGGACGCGCAGCGCAACCTCGACTTCTACACGCGGGTGCTGGGACTGCGCCTGGTGAAGAAGACCGTGAACCAGGACGACCCCACCGTCTACCACCTCTTCTACGCGGACGAGCAGGGCTCGCCCGGGGGCGGACCTCACCTTCTTCGAGTACCCCGGCGCGGCGCCCGGGCAGGCCGGCGAGGGCATGGTCCACCTCGTGGTCTCACGGGTCGGATCGAGCGACGCGCTCGACTTCTGGGCCGAGCGCCTGGAGGGCGAGGGCGTGGAGACGCACGCGCACCGACGGCCGGCCTGCGCTTCGCCGACCCCGAGGGCCTGACGCACGAGCTGGTCGTGAACCCCACCGACGACGCCCCGCTGGTGGCCGAGCACCCCGACATCCCGGCCGAGATGGCGCTGCAGGGCTTCGACTCCGTGCGCGCCTACGCCGCCGATCCGCAGGCGAGCAGCCGGCTGCTCGAGGCGCCTCGAGTTCGAGGCCGGGCGACGAGGGCTGGGAGGCGCGGGGCGAGCACCGTGGCGGCATCCATCGCCTACGACTCGCCGCCGCCGGAGCCCGGCCGGGCCGGGGGCGGCACCGTGCACCACGTGGCCTGGGCCTCGACGATGGAGGAGCACGGCGGCGTGGCGCGAGCGCGCGCTGGAGGGAGGGGCCAAGCCCACTCCGGAGATCGACCGCTTCTGGTTTCGCTCGATCTACTTCCGCGAGCCGAGCGGCGTGCTGTTCGAGATCGCCACGCTCGGACCCGGCTTCACCATCGACGAGGACCCGGAGCACCTGGGCGAGAAGCTCGTGCTGCCGCCGCGGTTCGAGCCGATGCGCGAGCAGATCGAGGCCACTCTGACCCCGCTCGACAGCCCGCGGGCAGCTCGGCGGTGAGCGGGGTCGACGCGCTCACCCACCGGGTGCGGGCGCCCGGTGGTGAGCCGCAGGGCGCACTCGTGCTCCTGCACGGGCGGGGAGCCGACGAGCACGACCTGTTCCCGCTGCTCGACATGCTCGACCCCGACCGCCGTCTGGTGGGCGTGACCGCCCGCGGGCCGCTGAGCCTCCCGCCCGGCGGCGCCCACTGGTACGCCGTGGCGCGCATCGGCTACCCCGATCCGGCCACGTTCCACCCGACCTACTCGGCCGCTCACGGGGTGGATCGACGCCTTCCTGGCCGAGCACGGCGTGCCGGCCTCGCGGACGGTGATCGGCGGGTTCTCGCAGGGCACGGTGATGTCCTACGCGGTGAGCCTCGGCGCCGGTCGCCCCCGACCGGCCGGGGTGATGGCGCTGAGCGGCTTCATGCCGACCGTCGAGGGCTTCGAGCTCGACCTCGAGAAGGCGAAGGGGCTGCCCGTCGCGATCGGACACGGGGCGCTCGACCCGGTGATCGGGGTGGAGTTCGGGCGCGACGCCCGTGACCGCCTCGTGGCCGCGGGAGCCGACGTGACCTACCAGGAGTCCCCGATCGCGCACTCGATCGACCCGCGCTTCCTCGCTACGTTGCCCACGTGGCTGGCGCACACCACGTCGGCCGGGAACTGACCGGCCGCTGGCACGCTCTCGCGCCGGCCTACGACCTCCAGCTTCCGCTCGAGCGCGCCGCGGTGGACAGCCTGGTCGAGCTGCTCGCGCCCGGGCCCGCCGAGCGGCTGCTCGACGTGGGGACGGGCACCGGGGCCGTGCTGCGCGCCCTGGCCGCGTTGCCCGAGCCGCCGCGCGACGTGCTGGCGCTCGACTCGTCCCCGGCGATGCTCGCCCGGGTCCCCGCGCTGCCGCGCGGCTGGAGGCTGATGGAGGCCGACGCGACCGCCCTTCCGCTGTCCGACGGCTCCGTCGACGTCCTGAGCTGCGTCGTATCGTGCTCCACGTGCTCGGAGCGTCTGACCGCGAGCGCGCCGTGGCCGAGATCGCTCGGGTGCTGCGGCCCGGCGGCCGGGCGGGCGTGGTGGTGCCCGCCCTGCCCCGCGGCGCCCTGCGGGCGCCGTGGTCGGCCGCGCTGCAGGGTCGCCGGGGAACCCCTCGGCCTGGCCGTGATCGATGCCGTGGGCGAGCTCGCGCGCGGCGGCCTCACGGTCGAGCGCGGGCGCTTCGTGCGCCGCGGATACCCCTCGCACTGCCTCCTCGCCCGCCTCGAAGCTTGACGCCTACATATCAGCGTGATATATCTTGCTGATACATGGAGCTCACCAAGACCTCCTACGTCATCCTCGGCATGCTTCGCCTCGGCCAGCGGACGGGGTACGAGATCAAGGCCCTGGTGGACGTCTCCACCCGCTTCTTCTGGGCCGCCAGCTACGGGCAGATCTACCCCGAGCTGAAGCGCCTGGAGGACGCCGGGCTGATCTCCGGTGAGACCGAGGCCCAGGGCGAGCGCCAGCGGCGCGCCTTCTCGCTGACCCCGCTCGGCGAGGAGGCCCTCGAGGCCTGGATCGCCTCCGGCGGGCCGCTGCACTTCGAGCTGCGCCACGAGGGGCTGCTGCGCTTCTTCTTCGCCGACGCCGCCGGCCCGGAGGAGCAGATCGGGCTGCTGCGGACGATCCGCGCCGAGCACGAGCGCGTTCGCGAGGAGATGGAGGCGGTCCGCCCCGGCGCCGAGGCCGCGCGCACCGAGAAGCGGCCACGCGCTTCCCGCTGATGACGCTCGAGTTCGGCATCGCCTACCAGGACTTCATCGTGAGCTGGTGCTCGGAGACCGAGCGCCGGATCTCCGAGTCCCTGCCCGTCGCACGAGGAGGCTGAGCATGTTCGACGCCCTCGCCCGCATGCACTCCCGCCGCCCCGGCCGGGTGGCCCTGGTCGGGCTCCTGGTCGCGCTGGCGTGCGCCGTGCTGGGCGGCGGCGTGGCCGAGGAGCTCGGCCCCTACGGGGCGGACGATCCCGGCACCGACAGCGTGGCCGCCGACCGCCTGCTCGAGCGGGCGGCGGGGATCGATCCCGAGACGGGTCTGGTCGCGCTGGTGAGCACCGCCGCCGGGCCCGGGACGCCGGCGGCCAGGGCGAAGGTCGAGCGCGTGGCGCGAGTGCTCCGCTCGGAGAAGACGGTCGGCCGCGTGACGACCTTCGCCTCGTCGGGCGACCGCTCGCTGGTCTCGCGCGACGGGCGCTCGCAGGTCGCGGTGGTGAACTTCAAGCCCGTATCGGACAAGGCCCAGCAGGACGTCGCCGAGCGCCTTGGCGAGCGCCTCAACGGATCGGGCGTGAGGCTCGGCGGCCTGGCCGCCGCCAGCGCCGACGTGAACGCGCAGGTCGAGAAGGACCTCAAGAAGGCGGAGCTGCTGGCCTTCCCCGTTCTCTTCCTCCTCTCGCTCGTGTTCTTCCGCTCGCCTCGTGGCGGCGGCGCTGCCGCTCTGGTCGGCGGGTTCGCGATCGTCGGCACCTTCCTGGCGCTGAAGCTGGCGAACGGGGTCGTCGACGTCTCGGTGTTCGCGCTGAACCTCTCGACCGGCCTCGGGCTCGGGCTCGCGATCGACTACTCGCTGTTCATGGTCGCGCGCTACCGCGAGGAGATCGCGCGAGCACGGCCCCGGCGCCGAGGCGCTGCGGCGCACGATGGCCACGGCGGGGCGCACCGTGCTCTTCTCCTCGCTCACGGTGGCGGCGGCGCTGGCCTCGCTGCTCGTCTTCCCGCAGAAGTTCCTCTACTCGATGGGCCTCGGCGGATCGATGGTGGCGCTCATCGCGGCGGGCGTGGCCCTGCTCGTGCTGCCCGCCGTGCTGGCGCTGCTCGGGCGACCGGGTGAACTCGCTGTCGCCGCGGTTCCTGCGCCGCCGCGCCGCCGCCGAGGCGCAGGCCCGCCGCCCGAGGGCTTCTGGTACCGGCTGTCGCGCTTCGTGATGCGCCGGCCGGGGCCGATCGCCGCGGTCGACCGCGACGGTGCTCGTGCTCGCCGGCCTGCCGTTCCTCGGCATCAAGTTCACGGCCATCGACGCCTCGGTGCTGCCGGACAGCAGCGTGAGCCGCCAGGTGGACAAGGCGCTGGAGACGGACTTCGCGCCCGGCCGGCCAACCCGCTCCTGGTGGCGGTCGACTCCCCGCCCGGCCCCGAGACGCGGGCCTACGCCAAGCGCCTCGGCGAGCTGCCCGGCGCCGAGCGGTCCACGCCGCTCGCAGGCGGTCGGGGACGGGGACGTCGCTGGTGCGCGTGTTCCCCGCGTCGGGGGAGCTGAGCGCCGAGAGCCAGGACCTCGTGCGCGCGGTGCGGGCCGAGCAGCCCGGCGTTCGACGCGTTCGCCGGGGGGCAGACCGCACAGTTCGTGGACCTCAAGGAGAGCATCGCCGCGCACCTGCCGGTGGCGCTCGCCATCGTGGTCGCCGCCACCATCCTCATCCTGTTCCTGATGACGGGCTCGCTGGTGCTGCCGATCAAGGCGCTGGTGATGAACGTGCTGACGCTCAGCGCCACGTTCGGCCTGCTCGTGCTGATCTTCCAGGACGGCCGCCTCGAGGGCCTGCTGGACTACACGAGCCAGGGGGCGCTCGAGGTCACGCAGCCGGTCCTGCTGTTCGCGCTCGTCTTCGGGCTGTCCACCGACTACGGCGTGTTCCTGCTGTCGCGCATCAAGGAGGCGCGCGACCGCGGGGCGTCGGACTCCGAGGCGGTCGCCATCGGGACTCGAGCGCACCGGGCGGATCGTGACGGCCGCGGCCGTGCTCTTCGCGATCGCGATCGGCGCCTTCGCCACCTCGGACATCATCTTCATCAAGGAGAACGGCGTGGGCACGGCGCTGGCGGTGCTCATCGACGCCACGATCATCCGCGCCCTGCTCGTGCCGTCGCTCATGGAGCTGCTCGGGCACCGCAACTGGTGGGCGCCGGCGCCGCTGCGGCGCCTGCACCGGCGCTTCGGCCTCAGCGAGGACGCGGGGGACGACGGCGCGGTCAGCGCCGCAGCAGGCGCCTGATCCGGTCTCTCAGGACCGAGAGGAAGAGCGAGAACCCGCGGATCGGCTTCGCGGGGCGGCGGCGCCGGGGGTGCGGGCGCGGGCGCCGATGCGGGCTCGGCCGGCTCCTGGGGCTCCGCCTCGATCGTCTGGGCCAGGCACGTCCGAGAAGTCGCGCAGCAGCCGGTTCGAGATGTCCTTGATCATCCCGCCGCGGCCGAAGCGGGCCAGGCGGCCGGTGATCGTGAAGTCGGTCTCGACGTCGACCGTGGTCACGCCCGCCTCCTCGCGCATCACGCTCACGATCGTGGCCTTGGCCGAGCCCTGGCCGCGCTTGTCCTGACCGGTCGCGCGCATGGTCACGCCGGTGCGGCCTGCCGTCCACCGACTCCATCTTCAGCTCGCCGCGATAGGAGGCCGTGGTGGGGCCGAGCTTCACGGTGAAGTTGCCGCGGTAGGTGCCGTCGTCGCCGACCTCGGTGATCTCGGCGCCGGGCAGGCACGGGCGCCACGCGCTCCACGTCGATCAGCGCCTCCCACACCCGCTCGAGCGGCGCCTCGACCTCGAACGACTGCTCGAGCTTCATGGCCTGCCCTGCGATCGCAGGGCCGCGAGGTCGCCGGGGGTGTCCACGTCCTCGCCGCCGCCGAGGTCGTCGCAGGGCACCTCCCTGGCCCCCGCGCTCCGCAGGACGCCCGCGGGCGCCCACGTCACCGGTGGCGTCGCGCAGCGCGCCCAGCAGCGCGCGCTCGAGCACCACCGGGTGGCCCGGCTCGCCGCCGTAGGTGGCGCGGACCGCCGGCGTCTCGCCGCGCGCGGCGAGCACGCGCCGCACCGCCTCCGTCGCCAGGCTCGGCTGGTCGCCGAGGGCCACCACGACCGCCTCGGGAGCCTCGCCGGGCTCGGCTCCGTCGTCGAGGTGGGCCAGCCCGCAGGCCAGCGACGCCGACTGGCCCTCGCCCCAGCGATCGCAGACCACGGGCTCCGCGCCGTGCAGGTCCACCTCGGCCGAGCACCTCGTCCGCGCGGCTGCCGAGCACCACCACCAGCCGGTCCAGGTCCGCCGCGGCCATCGTCGCGAGCCCGTGCTCGAGCAGCGGCCGCCCGTGCAGGTCGGCGAGCTGCTTGGTGGCGCCGAAGCGCACGCCCGCTCCGGCGGCCAGCACCAGGCCGGCGATCACGCGCCCACCTCGTGGATGCGCCCGCCCTCGCTTGTCGCGCAGGCGCCCGCCCGAGCGGCCGTTGCGCACGCGCCACGACCTCGGCCATGATCGAGAGCGCCGTCTCCTCCGGGCCCGACGGCGCCGAGGTCGAGGCCGATCGGCGCCGCCAGGCGGTCGAGCTCCTCCTCGGTCGAGCCCCTTCTCGAGCAGGCGCTCGCGGCGCTTCTCCTGCGCGCGGCGGCTTCCCATCGCGCCCACGTACGCGGCCGTCCGAGCGCAGCGCGATGGTGAGCGCGGCGTCGTCGAGCTTGGGATCGTGGGTGAGCACCGCCGACGTAGGTCGCGCGGTCGATGCCGCCTATCGCCTCGAAGGCCTCCTCGGGCCAGGCGGCCACGATCTCCTCGGCGTCGGGGAAGCGCTCGCGGGTGGCGAACTGCGAGCGCGGGTCGCACACGAAGGGCCGCCAGCCGGCCGCGCGGGCGAGGCGACACAGGGCGGCCGTGTAGTCCACCGCGCCGAACACCACCAGGCGCGGCGCCGGCGCCGTGGCGTCCACGAACAGCTGCGTGCTCGCCGTGCTCGCGCGCTCCGAGCGCTCCGCCCACATCAGCTCCGCGCCGCGCTCGGCCGCCTGCGCTCCTCGAGCTCGGGCGAGCCGAGCGAGCCCGAGCGCGTGCCGTCCTCGCGCACGAGCAGCTTGCGCCCACGTCCGCTCCCCGGCGACCACCGTGACCATCGCCGCGCGGCCTCCGCGGCGGCGATCTGCGCGAACTCGCCTGCGGCCGGCGCTCGATCCGGCGATCAGCTCCTCCACGAACACGTCGATCTCGCCGCCGCAGGGCAGGCCGACGTCCCAGGCCTCGGAGTCGGCGATGCCGAAGTGCAGGAGCTGCGGGCCGGCGCTCGCGCAGGACCTCGCCGGCCGCCTCCACCACCGCGCCCTCCACGCATCCTCCCGACACGGCGCCCGACACCTCGCCGTTCTCGTTCACGGCCATCTTGGCCCCCGGCGGCCGCGGGGCGGAGCGCTTGACGTCCACGACGGTGGCGATCGCCACGCGCTCTCCGCGCGCGGCCCAGCCCCTCACGTCCGTCGACCACGTCCTTCATGCGCGTGCCTCGCCTCCATCAGCTCGGCCAGCTCCTCCAGCGAGGCCAGCGAGTTGCCGGCCAGGAACCGGTCGACGTGCGGGAGCGCGGCCACCATGCCGCGCGTGAGCGGCTCGTAGTCCGCGGCCGCCTTGAGCGGGTTGAGCCACACCAGGCGGTGGCGCAGCGCGACAGGCGCTCCATCTCGGCGGAGAGCACGTCGGGGTCGCCGCGGTCCCAGCCGTCGGAGAGGATCACGACGATCGCCCCGCGACCGACGCGCCCGCCGTGCTCGCGGTTGAGCGACGAGAGCGCGTCGCCGATCCGCGTGCCGCCCGACCAGTCGGCCACCGCGCGCGGCGGCTCGCGCGAGGGCGGCGTCGGGATCGCGCCCGCGCAGCTCGCGCGGTGACCCGGGTCAGCCGCGTGCCGAACGCGAACGCCTCGACCCGCCGGCGCGCCGCGACGCACGCCTGCATGTAGGCGAGCAGCATGCGCGCGTAGGGCTCCATCGACCCGGACACGTCGCACACGAGCACCAGCGGGCGCGGGCGCCGCCCCGGCTCGCGCCAGTGGCGCTCGAACGGCTCGCCGCCGTGACGCAGCGAGGAGCGCACGCGTGCGCTGCAGGTCGGGGCGCGCTCCGGCGGGACGCGGCCCGCGGCGGTGCGATGGCCGGCTGCGCCGGCTGGGACGCGTCGGACCCTGCGCGGCCAGGCGGCGCAGGATCCGGCGCGCGGCCGCCCGCTCGGCGTCGGTGAACTCCGCGAAGTCCTTCTCTCGCAGCAGCTCGGCGTCCGACCACGCCGCCGGCACGATCTCGGGGTTCGCCGGCGGCGGACACGCGCGGGCCGGGCTCAGGCGGCACCGCCACCCGCGGCAGCACCAGCTTGGCCATGCTCGAGCTCCTCGGGCGGCGGCGGGACGTCGGCGTCGCGGCCGAACACCTCCGCGAACGCGGTCTCGAAGGCCTCGAGGTCCTCGTGGCGCGAGCACAGCACGGCGCGCAGGGCGAAGAAGCACTCGCGGCGGTCGGCGGCGTCGACGGCACGGAGGGCGCGGTGCGCGCGCAGCAGCTCGCCCACGCCGACCCTGAGCCCCCGCCGCTCGCATCGAGGCACAGAGCAGCCCGAGCCGCGCGGTGAGCGTCGTGCCCGGGGCCGTGCGCTCAGACACCCTGCAGCACCCCCCGCTCGCGCACGCGCTCGATGTCCTCGCGCACCTTGAGCGCCACGCCGAGCGTCTCGTCGAGCGAGCCGTCCTCCAGCGCGAGCAGCGCGCGCGCCCAGCCGATCGTCTCCCCCACCCCCGGCAGCTTGTAGAGCTCCTCCCCGCGCAGCCGTGCCACCGCGGCGCAGACGCGCTCGGCGATCTCCTCCGGCACGCCGGGCAGGCGCGCACGCACGATCTCGGCCTCGCGCGCGGGGTCGGGGTAGTCGATCCAGTGGTACAGGCAGCGGCGCTTGAGCGCGTCGTGCAGCTCGCGGGTGCGGTTGGAGGTGAGCACCACCAGCGGCTTCCCCCGGGCCGACACCGTGCCCGAGCTCGGGGATCGACACCTGGAACTCCGAGAGGAACTCGAGCAGGAAGGCCTCGAACTCGTCGTCGGCGCGGTCGATCTCGTCGATCAGGAGCACCACCGGCCCGTCGTGCTCCAGCGCCTCCAGCAGCGGCCGGCGCAGCAGGTAGTCCCGGGTGAACAGCCCGCCCGGCGCGGTGCCGCCCTCGGCGGCCCGGATGGCCAGCAGCTGGCGCGGGTAGTCCCAGTCGTAGAGGGCGTGGTGGAGGTCGATGCCCTCGTGGCACTGCAGCCGGATGAGGCGCGCGCCGGTGGCCGCGGCCAGCGCCTTGGCCACCTCGGTCTTGCCGACCCCGGCCTCACCCTCCAGCAGCAGCGGCTGCTCGAGGGCGCCGGCCAGGTGGACCGCCGTGGCCAGCGCGCGGTCGGCGAGGTAGCGCTCGCCGCGCGAGCGCCTCGCCCGCGGCCCCGGGGCCGTCGAAGCCGACCGAGGCCGTGTCAGCCTCCGGCGGCCGAGCGCAGCGCGCGCCTGGTGAGCACGCGCGCCAGGTGGCTCTTGTACTCCGGCGTGGCGTTCAGGTCTCCCGGCGGCTCGGTGCCGTCGGCGGCCGACTCGGCGGCCGCGGCGATGTGCTCCTCGTCGAGCGGCTGCCCGCGCAGCGCCTCCTCCGCCGCGGTCGCCCGCAGCGGCGTCGAGCCCATGTGGGTGAGGCCGATGCGGACGTCCTCGCACGTGCCGTCCGAGGCCTTGACCAGCGCCGACGACGCCGACCATCGCCCAGTCCTCGGCGCGGCGGGTGAACTTCTCGTAGCCCCAGGCCCAGCCGTCGAGCGCCGGCACGTGGATGTCCGTGAGCACCTCGCCGGGCTCGAGCGCGGTGGTGAGGTAGTCCTGGAACAGCTCGGCCGCGGCGATCGTGCGCTCGCCGTCGGATCCCCTGGCGGTGACCTGGGCCTCGGCGGCCAGCATCACCGCCGGGCAGGTCGGACGCCGGGTCGCCGTGGGCGAGCGAGCCGCCGATCGTGCCGCGGTTGCGCACCTGCTGGTCGGCGATCTTCGACGCGGCCGCGGCGATCACGCCCAGCTCCTCGCTGTCCTGCAGCGTCGGCGTGGGTGGTGAGCGCGCCGATGCGCCAGCCGCCGTTCGCGCTGCTCGACGCCGCGCAGCTCCTCGATGCCGCCCACGTCGATGAGCAGCGCGGGCGCCGCCAGGCGCAGCTTCATCAGCGGGATCAGCGAGTGGCCGCCGGCGAGCAGCTTGGCGTCCTCGCCTCCCTCGCCCAGCGCGGCGATCGCGTCGTCGACGCTGCCGACGCGCTGGTAGTCGAACTCGGCCGGGATCACGCGCACCCCCCTTCCCCGGGCGACGCTGGGCCGGAGCCCGCCGAGCCCTGGCCGTGCTCGGGAGTCCTTGCCCTGCTCGGTGGCGGCCGGGCCGTCGCCGTGCATGGCCTGCCACACGCGCATCGGCGTGAGCGGCATGTCGATCCACGTCGACGCCGTGGCGGCTCGAGCGCGTCGAGCACCGCGGCGGTGACCGCCGGCGTGGCGGCGATCGTGCCCGCCTCGCCCACGCCCTTGACGCCGAGCGAGTTGACCGGCGACGGCGTCTCCGTGCGATCGGTCTTGAAGATGGGCAGCTCGGCGGCGGTGGGCAGCGCGTAGTCCACGAAGGTGCCGGTCACGAGCTGGCCCTCGTCGTCGTAGACCACCTGCTCGTACAGCGCCTGGCCGATCGCGTGCGCGATGCCGCCGTGCACCTGGCCCTCGATCAGCATCGGGTTGATCGCCGGCCCGCAGTCGTCCACCGAGTAGGTAGTCGACCACCGTCACCTTCCCGGTCTCGACGTCCACGTCGACGATGCACGCGTGCGCGCCGAACGGGAACACGAAGTTCTCCGGGTCGTAGAACGAGGTCTCCTCGAGCCCCGGCTCGATGTCGGCCGGCAGCTCGTTGGGCGGGATGTGGGCCGCGCCGGAGATCTCCGCCATCGTCATCGACTTGTCGGGCGAGCCCTTCACGGAGAACTTGCCGTCGGCCAGCTCGATGTCCTCGGGCGCCGCCTCGAGCAGCGCCGCGCAGACCTTCTTCGCCTTCTCCTGGACCTTCTCGGCCGCGCGCGCGATCGCCTCGCCGCCCACCGACAGCGAGCGCGACCCGTAGGTGCCCCAGCCGAACGGGCCCGAGTCGGTGTCGCCGTGGATCACGTCGACCTGCTCGGGCTCGATGCCCAGGCGGTCCGCCGCGATCTGCGCGAACGAGGTGTCGAGGCCCTGGCCGTGGGGCGAGCGCGCCCGAGTAGACCGTGGCCGAGCCCGAGGGGTGCACGCGCACCATCGCCGACTCCCAGAAGGCCGCCTGCAGGCCCACGCCCTGCGGGCCGACGGCGCGCGACGGCGCGAGGCCGCACACCTCGACCCAGGTCGAGAAGCCCACACCGCGGTGGATGCCCTTCTCGCGCAGCTCGCGCCTGCTCGGCGCGGAACGCCTCGAGGTCGAAGTTCTCGAGCAGCCTGTCCAGCGCGCCGTGGTAGTCGCCCGAGTCGTAGACGATCCCCAGCGGGGTCTCGTAGGGGAACTCCTCCTTGGGGATGAAGTTCTTGCGCCGCAGCTCGAGCGGGTCCATCCCGATCTCGCGCGCGAGCTTGTCCATCATCAGCTCGACCCAGTAGGTCATCTCCGGCCGGCCCGCGCCGCGGATGGCGTCGGTGGCCATCTTGTTCGTGAACACGCCCGTGAAGTGCAGGTCGATCGCCGGGAACCGGTAGCACCCGCCGGCCACCGGGAAGCCCAGCTCCGGGATGAACGGCGTGAGGATCTGCTGGTAGGCGCCGAGGTCGGCGATCGACCCTGGCCCTTGCGCCCGTGAGCGTGCCGTCGCGCTTGGCGGTGAGCGTCACGTAGGCGATCTGGTCGCGGCCGTGATGGGACGTGCTCATGTGCTCCGAGCGCGACTCCACCCACTTCACCGGGCGGTCGAGGCGCCTGGCCAGCACCAGCACCAGCACCTCCTCGGCGTACACCTGCAGCTTGGCCCCGAAGCCGCCGCCCACGTCGGGCGCGACCACGCGCAGCTTGTCCTCGGGCACCTCGAGCATCCCGGAGAGCACGAAGCGCGCGATGTGCGGGATCTGGGTGGCGCAGTAGAGCGTGAGGCTCTCGGCGCGCGACTCGCCGATCGACCCGCGCGGCTCGATCGGGGCGCCGGAGGTGCGGTGGTTGACCACGCGCTGCTCGACGGTCACCTCGGCCTCGGCGAGGGCGGCGTCGAAGTCGCCGCCGGACACGGCCCACTCGTGGGTCTTGTTGGTGCCGAACTGCTCCCACACCAGCGGCGAGCCCTCCTCGAGCGCCTTCTCCGGGTCCACCACCGCGGGCTTGGGCTCGTACTCCACGAGCACCAGGTCCGACGGCGTCCACGGCCTGGCCCCTGGTGATGGCCACGACCACCGCGACCGGGTCGCCCACGTGCTTGACCTCGCCGCGCTTCAGCGGCCAGTGCTCGGGCGTGTTGATCTCGACGCCCGGGCGGGTCCCACACCATCGGGATCGGGCCGGCGAAGTCGCCCGCCAGGTCCTCGCCGGTGAAGACGGCGATGACCCCGGGCGCGGCCTCGGCCTCGGACTTGTCGATCGACGGTGATCGTGGCGTGCGCCTCCGGGGAGCGGACGATCGCCGCGTGCAGCATCCCGGGGAGCGCCATGTCGTCGATGTAGTTGCCGCGGCCGGTGATCATCCGGCGGTCCTCGCGGCGCTTTACGGACTGGCCTACGTACCCGTTGCTCGGGGTCATGCGGCCACCCGCCTCGGCACCGGCGGCCTGGACCGCCTTCACGATGTTGTGGTAGCCGGTGCAGCGGCAGAGGTTGCCCTCGAGCCCGTGTCGCACCTCCTCCTCGGAGGGGTCGGGATTGCGCTCGAGCAGGTCGGCGGCGGCCATGATCATGCCCGGGGTGCAGTAGCCGCACTGGAGACCGTGGTGCTCGCGGAAGGCGGCCTGGAGGGGGTGCAGGTTGCCCTCCTGGCCGAGGCCCTCGATCGTGAGCACCTCCGCCCCGTCGACCTGGGCGGCGAGCACCGTGCAGCTCTTGACCGCGCTGGCCGTCGACGTGGACGGTGCAGGCGCCGCAGTTGGTGGTGTCACAGCCCACGTGCGCGCCGGTGAGGCCGAGCTCGTCGCGCAGGTAGTAGACGAGCAGCTGGCGGGGCTCGACATCGGACTCGCGGGCTACACCGTTGACGGTGACCGACAGTTGCACGGCGTTCTCACTCATTCGAGTCACTCCCCCAGGAGCTGGACGACGTCGTGACACTACTCCCCGAGCACTACGCGTGCAACCTTGGCGCAAGCCGCTCGCGGCGCGAGATATGCTCTGCGGCCCGATGAGCCCCGAGACACGCAGCTTCATCTACGAGGGCAACCGGCTCGTCTTCGACGAGTACGGGGCCGGCGAGCGCGCGGTGATCCTGATGCCGGGCCTGCTGTTCTCGCGCAAGATGCACGGGCCGCTGGCGAGCACGCTGGCCGAGCGCGGCTACCGCGTGCTGTGCCTCGACCTGCTGGGCCACGGCGACTCCGACCGCCCGCCGGAGATGTGGAACTACTCGATGACGATCTTCGGCACCCAGGTGCACGCGCTGATGGACCACCTCGAGATCGACAAGGCCGTGGTGGGCGGCACCTCACTGGGCGCCAACGCGACCCTCGAGGCGGTGGCCGCACGACGAGAGCCGGGTGCAGGGCATGCTCGTCGAGATGCCCGTGCTGGACAACGCGCTGCTGGGCTGCGCGATCGCCTTCACGCCGCTGATGATCTCGCTGACCTTCGGCGCGCCCGGTCACGCGGGCCATCAGCCGGGTGGCCCGGCTGGTGCCCCGCCGCGGGCCCGCTTCTCGGCCGAGCTCCTCCTCGACTGGATCTCGCCAGGACCCCAAGCCGTCCGCGTCGGTGCTCCAGGGGCTGTTCTTCGGCCGGGTCGCTCCACCCGGCAGCGTGCGGCGTGGCTTCGAGGCCGCCGGCGCTCGTGATCGGCCATCCCCGCGATCCGATCCATCCCTTCAACGACTCCGAAGGGCTCGTGCGCGAGCTGCCCAACGCGCGGCTGGTGGAGGCCTCCTCGATCCTCGAGCTGCGGCTGCAGCCCGAGCGGCTGACCGGCGAGATCGTCCGCTTCATCGACGAGTGCTGGGACGGGCCGGCCAAGAACCGGGTCCAGGCCCTCGCGCTCTCGGCCGGCGTCCAGCCTCGAACGGGTCGGCGGCGGGCCCGGCGCCGGCGGCGTTCCGCGTAGCCCGGGCCTCACTACTCTTCCGCAGCGATGTCTTCCCGCAAGGAGCAGAAGGAGCAGCTGCGCCGCGAGCGCGAGGAGCGCGAGGCGGCGGCCAAGGCCGCCGAGCAGCGGCGCACGGCTGATCGGCTACGGCGCGGGGATCGCGGTGGTGATCGCCGCGGTCGTGGTCGGGATCGTGCTCCTGGCGGCCGGCGGCGGCGACGGAGGCGACGGCAAGACCAGCGGCGGTGGCAAGGAGCAGGTCGCGGCCGACGTCCTGCCCGACGGCGGCTCGGTGCCCGAGCCCGAGAAGACGCCGCTCACCCGCGCGGTGCAGCAAGCGGGATGTGAGCTGCGCAGCTTCAAGGCCGACTCGCGCGACCACACCGACGACCTCGCGGAGAAGGTCAAGTACGAGTCCTCTCCGCCCACGTCCGGGCGCCACTACGCAGGTCCCGGCCGAGGACGGCGCCTACGAGGTCGCGCCGGACGTCAAGGAGCTCGTGCACTCGCTCGAGCACGGGCGGGTCCTCATCTGGTTCAAGGAGAGCCTGCCCAAGGAGATCCGCGCGAACCTGAAGGCCCTCTATGACGAGGACCCCTTCCAGATGATCATCACGCCGGACGAGACCGACTCGCCCTACCTGGTGTCCGCCACCGCCTGGAACCGCGACCCGGTGCCGCTCGGCACCGGCCGCCTGCTGGGCTGCAAGGACATGACCGACGGGGTCTACGAGGCCCTCAGGGCCTTCCGCGACGAGCACCGCAGCAACGGGCCCGAGCCGGTTCCCTGAGAATCTCGTTCGGGCTGCGCTCCTCCGCTGACCGGCCCTCCGAACGATCGCTTGCGGTCCGGGCGACTGCAAGGTTTCTCCCAAGCCGCGAATCCGCATCATCTCGTCTGAGAGGGTGTTGCGACGCGTGGTGAAGCGTTCGCTGATCACCTGCGCGCTGGCGTGCGCCGCCCTGCTCCTGGCGGTGGTCGCGCCGGCGCTCTCCGCCCGCCGCTACCAGCCTGAGCCGGTGCAGTTCTCCATGCCCGCGTCCGCGGACAGCACCCTGCTCGGGAGCGCCGCCGCGCGCGGGGCGGGCGTGGTGTCCAAGCCGCTGCGGGCGGCCCGGCGCTTCAACGTGGTCGGGCTCACCTGGCGGTCGGGGCCCGCTGAGCCGGGGATCGCCATCCGGACCCGCCGCGACGGAGGGGCGTGGTCGCGGTGGAACACGGTCTACCGCCACGCCGAGGACGGCCCCGACCCGCGCAGCGGCGAACCGGCCCCCCACGGCACGGCCAATCCGGTGTGGGCGGGCGAGGCCGACTGGGTGCAGTACCGGAGCACCGTGCGCCTCAGAGGCCTGCGGCTGCACTTCGTGAACGTCCGGGGCACCGCGACGCTCGGCGACCGGCTCGTCAGCGGCCTCAGGCGCGCCGCGAACGCCGGCTTCGTCTCCGTGGCCCGCACGCTCGCCCCCGACGCAGCCGAGGCGCAGGCGGGCAGGCCGGCGATGGTCTCGCGCCAGGACTGGGGAGCCTCACGGTGCACTCCCCGCCGGCGGCCCGACTATGGGCAGGTCAAGGCCGCGTTCGTGCACCACACCGTGAACTCCAACGACTACTCGCGCGAGGAGGCGCCCGACGTGGTCCTGGGGATCTGCCTCTTCCACCGCAACACCAACGGGTGGGACGACGTCGGCTACAACTTCCTCGTCGATCGCTTCGGCACGATCTACGAGGGGCGCGCGGGGGGCACGGACGCCGCCGTGGTGGGCGCGCAGGCCCAGGGCTACAACGCCCAGTCCACCGGCATCGCGAACCTCGGCACCTTCACGAGCGTGCGCCAGACGCCCGAGGCGATCCGGGCGGTCGCGCGGATCATCCGGTGGAAGCTGCCGCTGCACGGGGCGCCGACCACCGGCCGGGTGACGCTGGTGTCCACCGGCGGCTCGAGCAACCGATACCCGGCGGGGCGCTCGGTGTCGCTGCAGCGGGTGTCGGGCCACCGCGACACGGGCGCCACGAGCTGCCCCGGCGAGGCCCTGTACGCCCAGCTCCCCGAGATCCGTCGCCTGGTGGCGGGAGCGGTGCCCAAGGGCTCGCTGACCCAGCTCGATGCGCATCCCGAGGTCGAGAAACCCGTGGCGCCAGGCACGCAGGTGCCGCTGATCGGGGAGCTCGCGGACGAGACCGACGCGCCGCTCGCCGGCCAGCCCGTGGAGGTCCAGGCATTCGTCGGCGGGCGGTGGAAGACGCTCTCGACCGTTGTCACCGACCCCGAGGGGGTCTTCGCCTCGTCGGTCGCCTTCCGGCGCAACCGCAGCGTTCGCGTGCTCTTTCGCGGAAGCGCGGACCGGCTCGCCACCACCTCGGCGCCCTTCGTGATCGCGGTGCGCCCGCTGGTGAACCTCGAGCCGCCGGCGAGCACGGCCGGCGTCGGGCGCCGCGCGGTGGTCCGCGGCACGGTCTCGCCGCGCAAGCGCCAGGTGGTCCAGGTGCTCCAGCTGCGCCGCTCGGGCCGCTTCCGGACGGTGGGCACCAAGCCGCTGCGGGTGGCGCCCGGAGGGCGCTTCAGGGGCTCGTTCGTGCCCGCGGGCGTGGGCGTCTACCGCGTCTTCGTGGTGGTCAGGGCGGACGCGGTGAGCGCGCGCGGGGCTTCGCGGCGGTTCGTGGTGCGTTCGTCGCGGATCGTTCTAGTCCGCAGCGGCGGTTGGCTCAGGCGTTTACGGCGGCAGCTAGGGAGGGGATGGGCTTGGCCGCGGGGTCGGTCCGGGGTAAGGCGCTTTAACGGCACATAGGCGGTTAAGGCGCCTAACCCCTCTGCTTCCAGCCCTCAGCCCTCCCGCGCCGCCCTCGCCGCCGTGGACACCACGTAGTAGAGGGACAGCGCGAAGAAGGTCGCCCCCACGAGGGCCTCCACCTGGTCGGAGGAGAGGCCGGTGCGCTCGGAGACCGGGCCGGCCACGCGCTCGCCGACGGTCTTGCGCCAGCCCACCAGGCCCTGCTTGCCGATCTCGATCGTGTCGGGCATGACGACGGGCTACCCGCGGCGCCGAGCGCTCAATCCCAGCCCTGCCTCAGGTCGGCGCTGTAGAGGCCGCGCCCGGTGGCCAGCAGCCGGATCGTCCGGGCCAGGATGCGCAGGTCCAGGGCGAACGAGCGGTGGTCCACGTACCACACGTCGAGCTCGATCCGCTCCGGCCACGAGATCGCCGCGCGGCCGTTCACCTGCGCCCAGCCGGTGATCCCCGGCTTGACCTCGAGCCGGCGCCGCTGGAAGTCGGAGTACTGGTCGACCTGCTCGGCCACGGTCGGACGCGGGCCCACGATGGCCATCTCGCCGCGCAGCACGTTCATCAGGTTCGGTATCTCGTCGAGCGAGAAGCGCCGCATGAAGCGCCCCGAGCGGGTGATGCGCGAGTCCCGCGGCTCGATGTAGAGGCCGGCCCCCATGCGCCTCCGCCCCCGCCACCATCGTCCGCAGCTTCCAGAGCTGGAACGGCACGCCGTGGCGCCCGATCCGCGGGTGACGGTAGATCACGCCTCCCGGGGACTCCAGCCGGATCGCCACGGCCGCCACCGCCAGCACGGGGAGCGAGAGCGCCAGGGCCAGGGCGGCGATGAGGATGTCGAAGGGGCGGGTCACAGTACGGTCCTCGTCTCGTGCGAATCCTCTACCTGCACCAGTTCTTCATGACGCGCGAGGGCACCGGCGGCACGCGCTCGTACGAGTTCGCGCGCCGACTGGTGGCGCACGGCCACGAGGTCACGATGGTAACCGCGGCCCCCGGGCGCAAGCCGCAGGCGCCACGACGTGGAGGGCATCCACGTGGTGGAGGTCGCCGGCGCCTCCCCCGACTACGTGACCGCGACCGGCAAGGGCTACGGCGCGCGGATGGCCGGCTTCGCCCGCTTCGCGGCCTCGGCGACAGCGGCCGCCATGAGATCGCCGCGCCCCGACGTGGTCTTCGCGACGTCCCCGCCGCTCACCGTCGGCCTCCCGGCGATCGCCGCCGCGCGCCGCCACGGGGCGCCGCTGGTGTTCGAGGTACGCGACCTGTGGCCCGAGGCGCCCATCCAGATGGGCGCCCTGCGCAACCCGCTCGCCCAGCGGGCGGCCCGGGCGCTCGAGCGCCACGTCCTCGCGGCGGCCCGCCACGTGGTCGCGCTCTCGCCGGGGATGCGCGACTCGGTGATCGCCGCCGGGGTCGACCCTCACCGCGTGACGCTGATCCCCAACGCCTGCGACCTCGATCTCTTCTCCCCTTCGGTCGATCCCGGCGACCTGCGGGCGCGACTCGGGCTCGGCGATGCCTTCCTCTGCTCCTACTTCGGGACCATGGGCGAGGCCAACGACCTCACGCTCGTTCTCGAGGCCGCCGCGCAACTCCAGGAGCGCGAGGAGAACGGGGTCGCGTTCGTGCTCCAGGGGGACGGCAAGCGCCGTCCCGCGCTGGAGGCCGAGGTGCGGCTGCGGGCGCTGCGCAACGTGGTGCTTCTGCCCGCCGGGGACAAGCACGCGGCGGCGCGGCTCGCCGCCGCCTCCGACGCGTGCATGACGATCTTCAAGGACGTGCCCATCCTCGCCACCAACTCGCCCAACAAGCTCTTCGACACCTTCGCGGCGGGCCGGGCCGCGGTGGTCAACACCGACGGGTGGCAGCGCGAGCTGGTGGAGTCGAACCGCGCGGGCGTCGCCGCCCGCCCCGGCGACCCCGCCCACCTGGCCGAGCAGGTGCTGTGGCTGCGCGACCACCCCGACCAGACCGCGGAGCTGGGCCGCAACGCGCGCCGGCTGGCCGAGACCGAGTTCGACCGCCGCCTGCTGGCGGACAGGCTCGAGCGCGTGCTGCGCGAAGCGGCCGAGGGCTGATGGACCTCTCCTACTGCGTGGTCAACACGAACGGGCGCGACTACCTGCTGGCCTGCCTCGCGGCGATCGCACGCACCCACCCGAGCGGAGTGGAGCACGAGGTGCTCGTGCTCGACAACTGCTCCGACGACGGATCGGTCGAGGCCGTCCGGGCGAGCGGCCACGACGTCCGGCTGATCGCCCTCGAGAGGCGCACCGGGAAGGCGGCCAACGACTCGACCCTGCTGCGCGAGTCGCGCGGGCGGTTCTGCCTGCTGCTCAACGAGGACTCCGAGCTGTGCGAGGGAGCGCCCGCGGCGTTGATGGAGGCCCTGGAGGGCGACCCCGGGCGCCGCGGCGGCCGCGGCCCAGCTCGTGTCGAGCGAGGGAGAGCCCAAGGCGTGCGCGTGGCGGCTGCCGGGCCTCGGCACGGCCCTGCTCACCGCCCTTCTTCTGCACCGCAGGCTCGTGGTGCAGAGCGGCGGCACGCGCACCCGGCCCGTCGGGCTGGGCCCAGTCGAGCGCCATGCTCGTGCGCCGCGAAGCGGCCGAGGGCGTGGGCTGGCTCGATCCCGACTTCTTCGTCTACTCCGACGAGACGGACTTCTGCAAGCGCCTGCGCGACGCCGGCTGGGAGGTGCTCCACGTGCCGAGCGCCCGCGCGATCCACCACGACCAGCTCTCCACCGACCTCCGCAGCGAGCGCAGGCGGATGGTGGAGTTCCACCGCAACCGCGAGCGCTACCTCGTCAAGCACGTCCGGGCGCCCGAGCGTCTCGCCGTGCGGCTCCTCGGCGCGTGGTTCTATCTCGTGCTGGCCGCGGCCGCCGCCGTCCTGCCGGGACGCGATGCTCGGCGCTATCTCCTGCACCTGCGACAGCAGCTTCGCCCCTGGAGCGGGGAGGGCATCCGCGAGGCGGCCGAGGCCTACAACCGCCGACTAGATTTCGGGCGCTGATCTGAGTGAGATATCCCGACCTAGCCCAGCTCGCCGCCGTGGTGGCCGCCGCCGGCGCCGCCCTCCTGCTGGCCGGCCGTGGACGGCGGCAGGTCGTCGCGGGCCTGGTGGTCCTCGTGGGCGCCACGGGCACGCTCGCCGCGTCGGTGTCGGGACTCGACGACCTCGATGCGCTCACCTCCGTCCCGGGAATCGCGGCCGTGGTGATCGGTGCGGCCGTCCTGGCCGGCGCGGCGACCCTCCTGGTGCGCCAGCCCGCACTCGTTCCGCCGCTCCTCCTGCTGGCCGCCCCGTTTCGCCCGCCCGTGGCCTTCGACTCCACCGGGGGCTTTCCCATCATCCTCGCCGAGGACGGCCAGCTCGGCCGGCTCCTGCCGCTGTACGGCGTGCTCGCCGCGGCCGCGCTGGCGCTCCTGTGGCGGGCGTTGCGCGACGACCACGGAGCCGTGCGCGCGCTTCCGCGGACCGTCGCCCTCCCGGCGGCGGCGTTCATCGCCCTGGCCTCCGTGTCGCTGGTCTGGGCCGACAGCCTGAGGCCGGGGGCCGAGCTGCTGACCTACTTCACGCTGCCCTTCGCCCTGCTGCTGGCCGTGCTGGCCCGCGCGCCCTACCCCGAGTGGGCTCCGCGCGCGCTCGCCCGCGTCGCCGTGGGCCTGGCGGCGCTGTTCGCCACGGTCGGGCTCTACCAGGCGCTGACCCGTGAGCTCTTCTTCTTCTCGCCCAGCGTCGAGGTCTCCAACGCCAACTCGAGCTTCTTCCGCGTCACGTCGCTGTTCGGCGATCCCAGCCTGTACGGCCGTCACGTGGTGCTGGGCATCGGGGTCCTGCTCGTGCTGCTCGCCCTCCGGCGCGTGCGGATGGGCGTCGGGCTCGCGCTCCTGGCGCTCATGTGGCTGGGGCTCTTCTTCTCCTACTCCCAGTCGAGCATGGTGGCGCTGGTGGCCGTGACCCTGGCGGTGGCGGCCGCCACCGGTGGGCGCGGCGTCAGGCGGTTCGTGATCGGGGGGCTCGCGCTGGTGGCCGTGGTCGGCATCGGCTACCTGGTGTCGGTCGAGGTCCGCGGCGACTCGCTGCGCCAGAAGACCGCCGACCGCTCCCAGCGGGTGGAGGAGACCGCGCGCGTGGTGCGCGAGGACCCGCTGCTGGGGGTGGGCATCGGGGGTCAGCCCGAGGCCACCCGCCGGCTGGCCACCGTCGAGCGGCGCGAGCGGTCGACTCCGAACTTCGTGTCGCACACGACGCCCCTCACCGTCGTCGCCGAGCTGGGCCTGGTGGGGCTGATCCTCTACCTGGCCCTGCTCGTGGGCGGCGCCCGGCTGATCGCCGGGGTCCACCGCCTCGAGCCGGCGCTCGGCCTGGCGCTCGGCGCGGCCTTCCTCGCCCTGTTCGTCCACGCGCTGTTCTACAGCGGCTTCCTCGAAGACCCGCTCACCTGGGTGGTGCTCGGCGTGGCCGCCGGATACCTCACCTGGCCGCGCCGCGACGACGGCGTGCACCTGGCCGCGAGGAGCGAGGCGGCGGTCGCCGAGGCGTGAGCGAGCGTCTCTCCCGCGCCGGGTTGTGGTCGCTGCATCGGGGTCCTGCTCGGCCTGGTGGCCGTGAACCTGCCCGAGCTGGGCTCCGACCCGTGGCCGTTCCGCCCCGGCGCGGTCGACCCGCAGGGGCGTGCTGGCGCCGCTCGTGCGCGCCGCCGGAGAGGAGTGGGACGTGGGCATCGCCCGCGCGGCGTGCCTGCTCGCCGGGCTGGCCGTGGCGCTCGTGGCGCGCGCTCGCCCTGCGCAGGCGCCCGCTTGCCCGGACTGGACCGGGGCGGCGCTGGTGATCGGCGTCGCGCTGGCCCTCCTGCTGCCCTCGACCCTCCTCCAGCTCGGGCTGCGCGAGGCCACCGACCCGTGGTTCTTCACCAACGACTCGACCTACCAGATCGAGATCGCGGGAGACCTCGTGCTCGACGGCGACAACCCCTACGGGCACGACTACAAGCACTCCGGGCTCGAGCGCTTCTACACGTTCGACGGCAGCGCCTCCGAGGAGGTGCGCGAGCGCGAGGTGGCGCTCGAGCACTACGCCTACTTCCCGGGCACCGCGATCACCTCGGCGGCCTGGCGGCTGCTGCCCTCGCCCTTCGACGACCTCCGCCTGCTCGTGCTCCTGTTCACGCTCGGCGGCTTCGCGGCGGCGATGGCCTTCCGGGCCCCGCTCTCGTGGAAGCTCGCCCTCGGGCGCGCTCGTGGTGGCCAACCCGATCGCCGTCCGCTCGGCGTGGTTCGGGCAGAACGACGCTCCCTCGCTCACGCTGATGCTGCTGGCCTTCGCGCTGGTCACCCGCGAGCGCTACCGCTGGGCGGTGGCGAGCCTGGCCGCCGCCGTGCTGCTGAAGCAGTTCGCGGTGGTGGCGGTCCCCTTCGTCGCGCTGATGCTCGTTGCACAGGGGCCTCGACCGCGCGACGAGCTCAAGCGCGCTGCGCGGGCCGTCTTCGCGGGCGTCGTCGTGGTGGCGATGCTGCCCTTCTTCATCGCCGACCCGGTGGCCTTCTACGAGGACACCGTGCAGTACGGCGCCGGGACCTACAAGATCGTGGGCTACGGGCTGTCGGCGATGCTGTCCGGGCCGGGCATCCTCGACGACCGCGACGGGTCGTACCCGTTCGCGCTGATCGCCGTGCTCACCTGGCTGCCGCTCACGGTCTGGCTGCTGCTCGCCCAGCACCGGCTGCGGGAGCAGTGGGTGGGCGCCGCCGGCTTCGCCATCTCGATGCTGGTGCTGCTGTTCATCGGGCGCACCTTCAACAACTACTACCTGGTGTGGCCGATGACCGGGGCCGTCGCCGCGGCGCTCGTCTGGCTTGGCTCTGGCCGGGCCGGCGCTCAGTTGCGCTCGCGCTGACGCTTCTTGCGCTTGGCCTTCCGCTCGTTCGCGCGCTGCACCTGCTGGCTCGCCGTGCCGTCGGCGCGCTGCTTGGTCTTGCGGGGCTCGAGCCCGTACAGGATGCTCCGCCCCGTGAGGTAGACCCGGTCCTGGTCGGCGATGATCGGGCTGGCGTACTTGCCGTTGGGGAAGCTCCAGACCTCCTTGCCCGTGTGGGCGTTGAAGGCGACGGTGAGGTCCTGTCGCCCATCTTCACGAAGCGCGACGCCGCCGAGCCGCAGGAGGAGCACGCGGCCACGTAGACCAGGCCGTCCATCACCGTCGGGGGCGAGTGCACGGCGCTCGGCATCTCCTTGCTCCCACTTCGTGTCGCCGGTGGCGGCGTCGAGCGCGAAGAGCTTGCCGTCGTAGGTGCCCACGTAGACCTTCCTGGTCGTACACGGCGGCGGCCGAGTAGATGTAGGTGCCGAGCGGGCGCGCCCAGAGGATCTTCCCGCTCTTGGCGCCGAAGGCGAACATGGTGCCGTCGCTGTTGCCGATGAAGACGCGGCCGTAGGCCACGGTCGGGGCTCGCGTAGAAGAACTCGCGCGCGCCCAGCGCGCGAGGACGCCGGAGGAGGCCTCCCAGGCCAGCTTGCCGGTCTTGGCGTTCAGCGCGTACACGCTGCCCGGCCTGGTTGGCGACGAAGATCCTGCCCTTCGAGTAGGCGGGCGAGGTGTTGACCCGCTCGCCGGTGTCGTAGCTCCAGATCTCCTTGCCGTTCTGCGCGCCGGAGGGCGTGGACCTTGTGGTCCCACGAGCCGAAGTAGAGCGATGCCGTCCTGGAGCAGCGGCGACGACTCGATCGGCAGCCCCTTGTAGCGCCACTTCTCCTTGCCCGTCCGCGCGTTCATCGCGATCAGGAAGCCGGTCGGGTTGGGGTCGTTCTGCCCGCACTCCACGAAGTCCATGTAGGCCTGGTAGACCGTGCCCTTGTGCGATCGTCGGTGACGACGCCGCGCAGCGCTTGAAGTCCTTCGTCTTGAAGACGGGCTTGCCGGTCTTGCCGTTGACCGCGAAGAAGAGGCCCTTCTGCTGGGCGATGTAGACGTTGCCGTAGCCGGCGGTGGGCGGGAACTCGAGCGTGTCCTGGGCGTCGATGCTCCAGCGGCGCGTGTAGGGCGGGCGGTGGTTGTAGGGCGAGACCTTCGTGCGCTGGAGGTCGTACCCGTAGGTGGGCCAGGGGACGGCTATCCGCTTGCGTCTGCGGGCTGCTGCTCACCGGAGGGGCGGTCGCTGTGCGTCGAACTCGACCTTGTCGCGACCCGCGCTTCTCGATCGGCTTGGACGGCCTGCCAGAAGTAGATGCCGGCCGCGGCGCCGAGGACGACGAGCACGGCGACGCCGCCGATGAGGAGTTTTCTGACCATGAGGGCGTGCAGGGTAGCCAGGTCACCGGGCGCGGCTCAGCACCGACCAGATGCGCTTCGTCACTTGCGGCACCTCCACGGCCAGGCGCGCTCTCGTCGAGCTCGCGGGTCCACTGGGGAGTGCCGGGCCGGATCACGATGCCCTTGCCCGAGCGAGTAGCCCACGAAGGCGGGGATCCCCTCCTCGCGGCCCGGCCGACGAGCGCAGCGTGGCTCCGTCGGGCAGATCGACCGAGCGCTCGAACACGCGAGAACTCCCCGAAGAGCTGGTCCACGTCGCGGAAGAGCCCGAGCGCGTCGCGCTGGGTGCGAAAGGGCGCCGCGGGATCGGCGGTGAAGGGCTCGGTGCGCTCGCCGAACAGGTCGTCGGGCCGTGGCGGGCTCGGGTCGCGCAGATCGTCGCCCACCGTGGCCACGGTCCGCCGGAGGCTCTCGGCGCCGAAGGAGGCGACCTTCAGCCCGTTCTCGTCGACCTCGGAGAACAGCGCATCGCGGACGCGCCGCGGCAGCCAGGTCGCGGTGCCGGCGACGGCCACCCCCGGGGCGTTGCCCAGGGCCGGACCCTCTCGCCGGGCGAGCGACAGGTCGGTGGTGAGGTCGTAGCGCCAGGCGCTCGCGGTCGAGGAAGCGCAGGAGCGGCGAGACCTCGCGCACGAGCCGCCGGGGCAGCCTGCCGCGCAGCGAAGGGCCGCTCGGCGGGCACGGAGCGAGCGGTGTCGAGCGTGTCGCGCGAAGCCGTCGAGGTCCGAGTCGTAGGCGTTCTCGCCCTGCCAGGTGATCGCGGGCAGGATCACGAGCGGCCGGGCGACGGACCGCGGCCGGCGGGTCAGCGGCCTGCCCGCCACCGCCACAGGCCACACCGCCCGCCGCCCACGGGAGCGCACCCGAACGAGGTAGACGCCCGTGTGCGCGTCGGCGGGCATGCGCACCCGCAGGGCGCCACCCCGGCGCCGGCCGCGGACCGGATCACGCGGCGCCGAGCCCAGGCGCCCGAGCGCGAAGCGAAAGCGCCGTACCGGTGGGGCCGACCTTGAGGCGCGCCACGGCGCCCGGCGTCCGACCACCCCCAGCGGCCCCGACAGGTCCAGCCGCCGGACCGCGACCCCCGTGCCCGGCGCCGCCGTACCGGCGGTCGGGGCCGTCCGGGGGCGCGAGCGGCGTCGTTGCCGGCGGCGTCGCGCACGCGCACCTGGAACGCGTAGTTGCCGTCGACCGCCTCGTCACCGCTGATCACGCTGCCGTCCCAGATGCCGGCTGTGGCTGCCGTCGCCGCGGAAGCGGCGCACGACGCGCACCGGGCCGCCCTCGGTGCGGTAGACGCGGAACTCGGGCAGCGGCGTTCAGCGGCCCGGCGTAGCCGACCCGGACCCGGACCGGCCCGTCGCCGGGGTCGACCACTCCCGGGCTCGGCCGAGGTGACCGTCACCTTGGGCGGCGTCGGTGTCCACGTCCACGTCCTTGAACGAGTCCACCGCGCGGCCCTCCTTTCGGCGCACCACCCGCATCCGGTACGTCGCCGTCGGGCACCACCTTGCCCTCGTCGTCGCGGCCGTCCCAGCGGAAGCGGTGCTTGGTGTCGCCGGCCAGCTCGCGGTCGTCGACCAGCCGGCGGACCTCGTTCCCGTCGTCGTCGAGGATCGAGAACGAGATCTCCGCGCGGCTCGGAGAGGTCGAAGCCCACGCCGCACCGAGTCCTGGTAGCCGTCCCCGTTCGGGGAGAAGGCGAAGGGCGAGGCCACGGCGAAGCGCAGCACCACCGGCTCGTCGGTCTTCAGCGACTGGGTCACGAAGAACGCGCCACCGTGGCGACCACGAGCAGCGCAAAGACGCCGCGCAGGAGCGGGCTCGAGTCCACCGGCGGAAACCTATCACTCGGGTGAGTCGTGAGAATGCCCGCCGTGCGCGTCCAGCTCGTGGACCCGTCGGCCGACGTGACCCCCTATGACCACGCGCTGGCCGGCGGGCTGACCCGGGCGGGGGCGGAGGTCGAGCTGCTCACGAGCCGCTTCGTGCACGGGCCGCGACCCCCCGCCGACGGATTCGACGGTGTCCGAGCGCTTCCACCGGCGGGCGACTCGCGGCGAGCGCTCGCGCCGGTCCGCGACGCGTGCTGCGGGCCGCCGAGCACGTGCCGGACATGCTGCGCCTCGACCGCCGCGGGGACGCGAGCGCGACGTCCGTCCACTTCCAGTGGCTGCCCCTCGAGCCGCTCGACACGCTTCTGCTGCCCTCCCAGCGGCCGCGGGTGTTCACCGTGCACAACACGCTGCGGCGCGGGGAGGGCAGGGCGCGGGAGGCCATCACCAGGCGGCTGGCCGGCCAGATGGACGCGCTCGTGGTGCACGCCCGCGCGGGGGCCGCCGAGCTGGTGGACCGCTTCGGCGCCGACCCCGATCGGGTGCACGTGATCCCCCACGGGGCCTTCGACTACCTGACCCGGCTGCCCCGCGAGGAGCCGCTGCCCGCGGAGCTGGCCGCGGTCGAGGGCCCGGTGATCCTCTTCTTCGGGCTGGTGCGCCCCTACAAGGGCGTGGACGTGCTGCTCGAGGCCTTTCGCGAGCTGGACGGGGCGGAGCTGTGGGTCGTCGGCCTCCCCCATGTCGACATGGCGCCGCTGCGCGCGCGCCGCCGCGCGGGCGCGCGGGACGGTGCGCTTCGTGGAGCGGTTCGTGACCGACCCGCAGATCCCCGCCTTCTTCCGCCGCGCGGACATCGTGGTGCTGCCCTACCGGCGAGATCGACCAGTCGGGCGTGCTCTACACGGCGCTCGCCTTCGGCAAGGCGCTCGTGCTCTCGGACGTCGGCGGCTTCGGCGAGGTGGCCCGCGATCACGGCGCGGCGCGCCTCGTGGCGCCGGAGGACCCCGTCGCGCTGCGCGAGGCTCTCGCCGCTGCTGGTGGCCGACCCCGGGGAGCGCGACGCGCTCGCCGCTCGCGCGCAGCCGCGGCCGCGGCGGGCCCCTTCTCCTGGGACGACGATCGGGCGCCGGACCCTGCGCCTGTACGAGGAGCTGCTGGCATGAGGGCCGTCTTCATGGGCAAGCACAAGCGCTCGGCGGTGCAGGCGCTCGAGTACCTGGTGCAGCGGGGCTTCGAGATCCCCGCCGTGGTGGCGCCCCCGCGACCCCGGCGACGCCGCTCCGCGAGCAGCGTCTCGACCAGGCCGCCGGGCGCCACGGGCTGCGGCTGGCCGAGCGACGAGGAGCTCGTACTCGGGCGCGCGTGGACCTGACCGGCGTCGACCTCGTGCTCTCCTTTCTCTTCTGGAAGCGCATCCGGCGGCCGCTCATCGAGGCCGGGTCGATCGGCTGCCTGAACTTCCACCCCGCGCCCCTGCCCGACATGCGCGGGCTCGGCGGCTACAACGTGGCGATCCTCGAGGACTTCGCCGAGTGGGGCGTCTCCGCGCACTTCGTGGACGAGGAGTTCGACACCGGCGACCTCGTGCGGGTCGAGCGCTTCCCGATCGATCGCGAGGCCGAGACCGCCCTGTCGCTCGACATCCGCAGCCAGGAGCGCCTGCTCGGGGTGTTCCGGTGGGTGATCGACGCGGCGCTGACCGGCGCCGCGCTGCCGCGCACGCCGCAGGGCGAGGGCCGCTACGTGACCCGGGAGGAGTTCGATCGCCTGCGCGTGATCGACCCCGGGGACCCGCCGGAGCTGACCGAGCGGCGGATCCGGGCGTACTGGTACCCGCCCTACGACGGCGCGACGATCGGGGCCGGCGGGCTGACGGCGGTCAGCCCGTCCGTGCTGGAGCAGGCGGCGCAGGCCAACCGCCGCGCGGGCCTGCTCCCCTAGGACTGGCTCACTGCGCCTTGTCGGCGCCCACGAGCACGACCACCGACGCGTCGCCGGCCAGGCCCTGGCTGCCGGCGTCGATGGGCTCGCGCTGGCCGATCTTCAGCCGCCGCATCACGTCGGTGGCCTCGCGCTCGGCGCCCGAGGCGAACAGCACGACCGACTCGGCCCGCGTCTGGTCGGTGAAGTTGCTGACGGTGCCGAGCTGGTAGCCGTGCTTCTCCACCGTGTCGCCGATGTTCTGCGCGGCGCCCTGCACCGTCGTGCCGTTCAGCACCGCGACGGTGACCGAGGCCGGGTCCACCGCCGGCTGGGACTTCGACTTGCCGCCGTTCGACCCGCCACCGCCCGTGTTGGAGCTCGGCGTGCCCTGGGCGCCACCGGCGGTATCGCTCCCCCCGCCGTCGTCCGAGTCGGCCAGCTGCAGGCCTCCCAGCGTGGCGGCGGCCAGCACCAGGACGCCCGCGGTGATCACCAGCGCCGCGCGGCCGGGGGACGAGAAGACGCGCCGGTACCACGGATCGCCGGTGCGGATGCGCTCGTAGGAGGGGAGGATCGAGCCGCCCGAGGCGTTGCCGCCGGCCGGCCTCGCCCCCGCCGCGGTGAGCGGGGCCGGGGGCACGGGCCGCTTCGTGGCGGTCACGGGAGCCGGCACGGCCGGCCGGTCGCCGGTCTCCTCGTCGTGCTCGAACTCGTCGTCGTCGAGGTCCTCGTCGGCTCGAGGTCCTCGTCGTGCTCGAGGGCGTCGTGCTCCGCGGAGTCGTCGTCGGCGGGGAGCACCGCCTCGTGCTCCTCGGACAGGGCGTCGAGCTCGTCGTCGGTGTCGCCGCCGGGCCCCGGAGGCGGATGGGCCATCGTGTCCTCGGACACCGCGCCGTTCTCGCCCGGCTCGAGCCCGTCCTCGCCACCGGCCGGCCCGTCCCCACCTGTCTCCTGCTCGGCCGGCGGGGCCCCTGCGACCCTCGCGGCGGCGGGGGTGGCCGCCGCCGGCCCGGTGGCCACCGCCGCCGTGGCGCCCGTCGCGGCGGCGCGGACGGGTGCGGCGCCGGCGGCCGGCACGGGGCGCACGTTGCCCGTGGCCGGGGTCCCGGGTGGGCGGGGCACGGGCTGGGGCGTGACCTTGGGAGCCTGGGCGGCGGGCTCGGAAGTGCGCTCGGGCGCCTTGCCGGCCCACTCCCGCAGCCTGCGCACGTCGCGCGCCTGGGAGAAGTAGAGGGCCGACAGGAGGGCCAGGCCGACGATGGCGGCGAGCCCTGCGTAGCTGCCGATCTGCTCGATGATCTCCATGGCGGGAAGCTCTGAACCTTAGTGCCGGGACCGGCTACGGCTACCCATGGTCAACGGCCGACCCGGGCGCCGGCGCCGTCGAGAGCGCGCGCTCGGCCGAGAGCTCGGCCACCACCCCGGCCAGTCCGGCGGCGTCGCCGGAGTACACCAGCTCCTCGATCCGCACGAAGGCGCTCTCGACCCACTCGGGCTCGAGCTGGGGCCGCACCGCGCTCAGGATCTTCTCGGCCGGGGTCGGCTGGGGGCGCTCGCCCGACTCGAACAGCTCCTCGTGGACCTTCTCGCCCGGGCGGCGCCCGACGATCTCGATCGCGATGTCCACGCCCGGCTCCTTGCCCGAGAGGCGGATCATGTTGCGCGCCAGGTCCAGGATCTTCACGGGGTCGCCCATCTCGAGCACGAACACCTCGCCCCCGACCGCGAGCTCTCCCGAGCGGATGATGAGCTGCACCGCCTCCGGGATCGTCATGAAGTAGCGCGACATGTTCTCGTCGGTGACCGTGACGGGGCCCCCGGCCGCGATCTGCCGGCGGAAGATCGGGACGACCGATCCCGAGGACCCGAGCACGTTCCCGAAGCGCACCGAGGCGTAGCGCGTCTTGCGGTAGCGGTTGTGCGCGGCCTCCACGGCCCACTCGGCGAGCGCCTTGGAGGCGCCCATGACCGTCGCGGGGGCCACCGCCTTGTCGGTGGACACCAGCACGAAGCGCTCAACCCCGGCCTCGCCGGCCGCCGCGGCCACGATGCGGGTGGCCACCGCGTTGTTGCGCACGGCCTCGACCGGGTTCTCCTCCATGAGCGGCACGTGCTTGTACGCCGCGGCGTGGAAGACCACCGACGGCTGCTCCTCGTCGAAGACCTCGCGCATCCGGGTGGCGTCCTTGCAGTCGGCGAGCACCGCCGCGGTGGCGCCGAAGTGGCGCTCCTCCTCCAGCTGGCGGCGGATCTCGAACAGGTTGTCCTCCGCGTGGTCGACCAGGACGAGCTTCTTCGGGCGCACGCGGGCGATCTGGCGCGAGAGCTCCGAGCCGATCGAGCCGCCCGCGCCGGTGACGAGCACGGTGCGCCCGGCGAGGTAGGCGCCCACCCGGTCGATCTCCACCCGGACGGGCTCCCGGCCGAGCACGTCCTCCACCTGCACGTCGCGCACCTGCCGCAGGAGGTTGGGCCCGCGCGAGAGAAGCTCGAACGTGGTGGGCAGCGTGCGCACCGGAATGCCCCGCTCGCGGCACGCGGTGACCACCTTCTGGCGGAGCACGCCCGGGGCCGACGGGATGGCGATGACCACCTCGTCGGGCTTGGTGTCGTCGAGGATCCGCGGGAGCTCGTCCGTGCTGCCGTGGACCCGGACCCCGGAGACGAGCATCCGATGCTTGCGCGGGTCGTCGTCCACGAAGCCGATCACCGCGCTGGACAGCTCGGGGTTGCGGCGCAGCTCGAGGGCCACCTGCTGGCCGCCGTTGCCCGCTCCCACGATCAGCACCTCGGTGCCGCCCCGCTGCACGAGCGGCCCGCGCAGCGGGCCGCTCCACCGCGGCTCGCATCAAGAAGCGCGCCCCGCCGACCAGGGCGAGGGTGAGCAGGAAGTCGAGGGCGATCACCCCGCGGGGCGGGTCGGCGGTGGTCGGCGCGAGCAGGAACAGGCCGACCACGAGCACGAAGCTCGAGACGACAACCGCCTTGAGGATGGACTCGAAGTCGGCCTGGTCGACGAAGCGCCAGAGCTTCGAGTAGAGGCCGAACGCCGCGAACAGGGCGACCTTGGCCAGCACGACGAACACGATCGTCTCGGCGAAGAGGTCCTCGTAGCGGGGCGGCGGCCCCGAGTCGAAGCGAAGCACGAAGGCGAGGTAGTAGGCCAGGGCGACGAGGCACGCATCGGCGCCCACCTGGCCCAGGCGGCGGATCCCCACCGAAGATGTCATGTGTCGTCTCAAGTGCTCGGTTCGCCTAGGAGCATCTGCACCAGCTTGCGGGGGTCGCGCCTGATGCGCTCACCCTCGCCTTTGCGACGCTTCTCGAGGATCACCTGCTCCGGGTCCTCGAGCCTTCGCAGCCGGCCCTCGCGGACCAGCCCCTCGTCGACGGCTCCCGGGCGCCCCTCGAAGGTCGTGAACACGGGGGTCCCGAGTGCCACCGCTTCGCGGTTCATGGTACCGCCGGCGGAGATCACGAGGTCGGCCAGGGCCACGAGGCTCGGGGCGTCGATCGCGCGGTCGGGCACCGTGAAGCCGCCGAGGGCGGCGATCTCGGCCTTCTGCGCGGCGGTGCGGGGGAGCACCACGGCCTGCGCGCCCCGCAGGCGCTCGAGCACCTGGCCGAACAGCGGGTTCTCGAAGCGGTGGTAGAGCGACACCGCCGGCGGCGTGCGCACGACCGCGATGGGCTCCCCGGGATCGAGGCCCAGCTCCTCGAGCACGGACGGGTCCGGCTCGAAGTCGGCGAGGTAGTACTCCTCCTTGAGGCCCTCGTAGCGGCGCAGCTTGCCCTTCGCGCCGTAGCGGTTCAGGCGCTCGGGCGGAATGGCCTCTGGCACCACCACCCTCCGTGCCAGCCGGCAGTTCACGTTGTGCTGGACGGTGGCCCACTCGTAGTCGAACGCCGTCGCGGACGGGATGCGCAGGAGCGCCGCCGCGACCGTCACGTCGTTGGAGCCGTGCCCGAGGGCGACGTCGAAGCGCCTGCGCCTGGCCCAGCGGGCGAGCGCGACGCTCCGGGAGGCCAGGCCCACACCCTTGCTGGCCAGACGTCCCCCGCGGTGATGGCCGACCGCCGTGTGGGCGACCCCGAGGCGCCGGCAGAGGTCGAGCGTCTGGGCGAAGTCCCGCGCCGTGACCTCGACCTCGTGGCCGTCCTCGCGCATCGCCGCGATCAGCGGGCGCATCACGAGCACGTGGGGGCTGTTGGTGAGGTCGACCCAGACGCGCATGCGGCGGGTCAGAATGACGCGGTCGCCAGACCGCAGGCCTCGACCACCTCGCCCACCGCCTCGTCGGACAGCCCGGTGCCCATGGGCAGCGCGAGGTGCGTCCGGGCCGCCTCGTCGGTGCCGGGCAGCTCCAGGCCGGACGCGGCGAAGCGCGCCGTCGCGGGCTGGCGGTGGATCGGCACCCGGTAGTAGGCGCGGGCGCCGATGTCCGCCTCGGCCAGCCGCTCGCGCAGCTCGTCGGCACGGTCGTGACGGACCACGTAGAGGTGGTAGGCGTGCTCCACGCCCGGGGCGGGCAGCGGCAAGGCGACGTGCTCGCCCAGTCCGTGGCGCTCGTAGGCCTCGGCCGCCGATCGCCGCGCCGCGTTCCAGCCGTCGAGCTCGGGAAGGAGCACGCGCAGCGCGGCGGCCTGGAGCTCGTCGAGGCGGGAGTTGTAGCCCACCTCCACGAACGTCGTCTTGTCGTCGGAGCCGTGGAAGCGCAGGCGCCGCGCCAGCCGCGCCACGTCGTCGTCGTCGGTGACCACCGCGCCGCCGTCGCCCGAGGCAGGGCAGGTTCTTGGACGGGAAGAAGGAGAAGGTGGCCGCGGCGCCCAGGGCGCCGGCGCGCGCCCCGTCGAGCGTGGCGCCGGTGGCCTGGGCGGCGTCCTCGAGCACGGGCACCCCGAGCTCCGCGATCTCGTCCACCGGCGCCACGTTCCCGAACAGGTGCACGACCACCACCGCCTTGGTCCTGGGCGTCATGGCGGCCCGCACGGTCTCGGCGGTGACGCAGAAGGTGGCGGGGTCCACGTCGCAGTACACGGGCACGGCCCCCACGTTCACCGTCGCCTCGACGGTGGCGAAGAACGTGAACGAGGGGCAGATCGACCTCGTCGCCCGGCCCGATCCCCAGAGCGCGCAGGGCGATCGAGATGGCGTCGGTGCCGTTGGCCACCCCGATCGCGTGCCGGACGCCCAGGTAGGAGGCGAACTCGCGCTCGAAGGCCTCGACCTCCGGCCCGAGGATGAAGCGCCCTCCCTCGAGCACCTCGGAGAGGGTCTCGGCGAGGCGCGGCTTGTAGGCGTCGAGGCTCGTCGAAAAGAGGGGAACGGCCATGGCGGCCCGCTACCCTACCCCGCTGCCGTGACCCTCCTCGCCTCGATCACCGACCCGATCGTGAACCTCGCGGTCGACGTCGTCGACGCCATCGGACTCCTCGGGATCTTCGTGCTGATGACGCTCGAGTCGGCGTGCATTCCCGTGCCCAGCGAGGCCACCATGCTGTTCGCCGGCTTCGCCGTGTCGGAGGGCGAGTACTCGCTGGTGGCCGCCGTGGCCGTGGGCATCGGTGGCCAACCTCGTGGGCTCGTGGATCGCGTACGCCATCGGCTACTACGGGCGCGTGGACGTGCTCGAGAAGCACGGCAAGAAGCTCCACATCAAGAAGAGCCACCTCGAGATGGCGGACCGCTGGTTCGAGCGTCACGGCGACGCCACGGTGTTCTTCACCCGCATGCTCCCCATCGTCCGCACGTTCATCTCGCTGCCCGCCGGGGTGGCCCGCATGCCCTTCTGGCGCTTCAGCGTGTTCACGCTCGCTGGGTTGCGTGCCGTGGGTGCTGATGCTCACGCTGATCGGCAAGGCGGCCGGCGACAACTGGGAGGACTGGAAGGACTCGCTGCACTACGTGGACTACTTCGTGGCCGCGTGCATCGTCGGCGTCGTGGCCTACCTCTTTCTTCGCAGCCGCCGGCGGCGACCGCCCGGCGACCCCGCCGCCGAAGCGGCCTAGGCCAGGTCGACCAGCGCGCTGGCGAAAATCGCCGTTCGCGCCTACCTTGGGACTCCGCCCCATGGAGACCAAGGAAGTGACCACATGGGCGCCGGAGGAGGGAACACCGCGTTCGGAGTCACCGCCCGCCGGCGTCTCGGTAGGAGAGCCCCTCGATGTGCTCCTCGAGCACATGGAGGCCCATCCGCGCGTCTGCGCCGCGGCGTTCCTGGTCGTCGGGCCCGGGCGGCGGCGGATCGAGATGGCCGCCGGCTGGTACGGCTCGTCCCTGCTGCGCGAGGCGCTCGAGGCGGCCCTCGACCAGCCGTATGACACGCGGCGGCCCGGCCTGGTGGAGGCCACCCTGGAGCGCGACCGATCGCTGTTCCTCCCGCGCCTGGAGTCCTGGCAGGCGGCGTCCGAGGTGCGGGAGCGCGATCGAGCGCATCGCGGACCCCGCCCGCGCGCACGAGGCGTGGGAGGCGCTGCGCGGGGCCTCGGTGATCGGGTGCCCGGTCCGCACCTCGATGCGCGAGATCGTCGGGGTCCTCATCGTGACCTCCACCGGCGCCGGAGCGACCCCTGCTGCACTCCGACCTCGACACGGTGGAGGTGCTCGCCGACCTGGCCGGGCTGGCCCGTGAGCGCTCCGAGCTCCTCGCGGCCGAGGGGGAGCGCGCCCGGGAGGAGCTTCTGCTCAAGCGGGCCGCGGAGGGCACCGCGGGCTCGCTGGTGGTCGCGGAGGTCGAGCAGCGGATGGTCGAGCACGCGCTGCGGCTCGTGAGCGCCGACCAGTGCGCGCTCAGCCGCGCGCGCCCGGGCGATGGAGGGGCTCACCCGCGCCGCCCAGGCCGGTGCGGTCGTGGACACCGAGACCGCCGGGCTCGGGGCCGGCCGCCTGGCCGAGGTCCTGCGCACCCGCCGGCCGCTGCGTCGAGAGCGACGGCGTGGCGAGCGCCCACGTGCCCGTCGAGCTCGGGCCGACGCCTCTTCGGGGTCCTCTCGGTGGTCAGGCTCGACGGCTCGCGGTTCACCGACCACGAGGTCGAGCTGCTCGGCACCCTCGCCCGGATGTCCGCGGTCGCGATGGCGAACGCGACGGAGTTCGAGCGCGAGCGCCGGGTCGCCCGCGCGCTCACGAGCGCGTTCATCCCCTCGGCGCCGGTCGAGATGCCCGACTACGAGGTCGGTCTGCTCTACGAGCCGGCGGAGCACCAGCCCGCCGGCGGGGACCTCTTCGGCGCGTGGACACTGCCGGGCGGAGAGGTCGCCGTGGTGGTGGGCGACGTGGCGGGCAAGGGAGTCGAGACCGCGGCCCTGAGCGCCATGGCCAGGTTCTTCATCGAGGCTCGGTCGTGGGACTGCGCGAGCCCGGGGCAGGTGCTGGCCCAGGCGGGCGCCATGCTCCACCACCGGCTGCCGCCGGACACCTTCGTCACCGCCGTCTTCGGGGTCTTCAGCGTCGACACCATCCGCTACGCCAACGCGGGGCACCTGCCCGCCATGGTCGTGAGCCGGGAGGGCCAGCTCCGGGAGGCGCCGGGCCGCGGGCTGCCGCTGGGCATCGAGGAGCACCCCTCCTACGACGAGCACGAGCTGACGCTCGAGCCCGGCGATCTGGTGATGGCGGTCACCGACGGCCTGGTCGAGGCAAGGCGTGAGGGCGAGCTCTTCGGCTCGGAGCGGCTGAGGGAGACCGTCCGCGCCGCCGCCAGCCCGCGGCGGCTCGCCCCAGGAGCTGCTGCGCAGCGTCTACGAGGACGTCCGCGGGTGGGCCGGCGCCGTGAGCGACGACGCCGCCGCGCTCGTGCTGCGCCGGCGTCCGCGCCCCTGAGCGCGGCGCGTTGCGGTTGAATGGCCGGCGATGGGTGACTCCGCCTACGCGCGCGCCGGTGTCGACACCGGCCAGGCCGGGCGGGGCGTCGCCGCGCTGGTGGACGTGCTGCGCACCATCGACACCGGGCGCCCGTCGCTCGCGGTCATGGGGTCGGGGCACTACGCGAACGTCCTGCGCCTCGGCGAGCGCTCGGGGCTGGCCCTCTCCACCGACGGCGTGGGGACGAAGCTGATCGTGGCCGAGGCGCTCGGGCGCTTCGACACCGTGGGCATCGACTGCATCGCCATGAACGTGAACGACGTGGTGTGCGTGGGCGCCGACCCGATCGCGGTGCTCGACTACGTCGCCGTCGAGGAGGTCCGCGACGACGTGCTCGAGGCGCTCGGGCGGGGACTGAAGGCCGGCGCCGAGGACGCCGGCGTGGAGATCCCCGGAGGCGAGCTGGCGGTGGTGCCCGAGCTGATCCGCGGACATCCGTCTCCCGAGCGGCCTCGACCTCGTCGGGATGTGCGTGGGCCTCGTGGACCTCGACGCGGTGGTCACCGGCGCCGCGCGTCCAGCCGGGCGACGCGGTGGTCGGGCTGCCGTCGAGCGGCGTGCACTCGAACGGCCTCACGCTCGCGCGCCATGCCCTGACCGACCTCGACGAGCGGCCCGCCGAGCTCGGTGGGGCGAGCGCCGGCGAGGCGCTGCTCGAGCCCACCGTGATCTACGTGCGGGCGGCGCGGGAGCTGCTGCGCTCGGGTGTGGACGTGCGCGGCCTGGCCCACATCACCGGCGACGGCCTGCTCAACCTCCTCCGCCTCGAGGCGCCGGTCGGCTACCGCATCGACTCGCCGCTGCCCGTGCCGCCCGTCTTCGACCTGATCGCCGCCCGGGCGGGGACGCCCGCCGCGGAGCTGTACGAGGTCTTCAACATGGGCTGCGGCTTCTGCTGCGTCGTCCCGGCCGAGCACGCGGACGAGGCGGTGGCGCTGGCCGGCGAGCGCCACCCCGGCGCCGCGGTGATCGGCGAGGTGACCGACCGCGCGGGCCTGGTCGAGCTGCCCGCCCAGGGCCTCACCGGGCGCACCGGCGAGGGGTTCACGGCGACCGGCGGCTAGGCCGCCTCCCACAGGCGCCCGGCCAGCACCGCCACGGGGCGGGCACGCCACTCGAGCGCCAGGCCGAACAGCTCCGCCTCGGCCTTCAGCGGCGCGAGGTCGCACACCGCCGCCACCTCGGGGGCCGCCATGCGCCCGAAGCGGCTCAGGGCCTCCGCGACGCCGGGGCGCGGCGTCGCCGGAAGGGCGGGCGCCCGACCGCCAGCGCGGCCTCGCGCAGCGCCTCCGCGTCCTGGTGGCCGAAGAGCCAGCGCACCTCGCCGCCCTCGCCCTCGAACCGGAAGGTCGGGAAGATCACCCGCTCCTGGCCGGCCGGGCGCGAGCAGCGCGACCTCGCCGGCGTCACGGGCCTCCTCGGGCACGTCGCGCGCCTCCTGGAGATCGGCGCCGAAGGCCTCCACGACGGCGTTGGAGGCCGAGGGCTCGATGCGGAAGCTCTCCACGTCGAGCCCGGCGTCCCGGGCCTCCGACAGGAGCGCCTCGGGGGCGTCGAGCTTGCGGGCGAAGCAGGTGATCCCCTCCCTCAGCGCGCGCAGGTACGCGTAGCCGCCGTCGCCGCCCTGCTCGGCCGCCGCCCTGACCGCCATGCACGCGGGATAGCTCGACTTCATCGGCGCCGTCGTGCCAGACGCGGGGGTCGGTCGGCATGCCGCGTCTTCGCCGCGGCCTCCATCCACGGCGCGGCCAGCCCCTCGGGCCCGAACTCGCGCGCGAGGCCCCCCATCACGAAGGTCCAGGACAGGTCGGCGGCGAACTCCGTCTGCAGGGCTCGCACTCCGGGCTCGGACGCCCACGACCACACGCAGGCAGGATCGGTGATGCAGCGAATGCGGACGGCCATCGAAAGCCCCACAATACGTCGAGGCCATCCGATGATCGGCACCTCTCTCAACGACCGCTTCCGCCTGGAGGAGAAGATCGGCTCCGGCGGGATGTCGACCGTCTACCGCGCCTACGACCCCACCCTCGAGCGGTGGGTGGCGATCAAGGTGATGCACCGCGACATCTCCGAGGACCCCGACCAGCTCGAGCGCTTCCGCCGCGAGGCGCGGGCGGTCGCCCGGCTCTCGCACCCGCACGTGGTCACCGTGATCGACTTCGGCGAGGACGACGGCACCCCCTACATCGTGCTCGAGTACGTGGAGGGCGAGACGCTCAAGGAGCGGATCCGGCGCACGGGGCGCCTGCCCGTGGCCGAGGCGGTGGCCTACGCGATCGAGATCGGCCGCGCGCTGTCAGCTGCGCCCACTCCGAGCGCCTCGTGCACCGCGACGTGAAGCCCCAGAACGTGCTGATCGACGCCGAGGGCCGGGCCAAGGTCACCGACTTCGGCATCGCCCGGTCGCTGGAGGCGGAGGGCCTGACCGCCACCGGCCGGGTGCTCGGCACCACCGACTACGTCTCCCCCGAGCAGGCCCTGGGCAAGGAGGTGACCGAGCAGTCCGACGTCTACTCGCTCGGGATCGTGCTCTACGAGTGCCTGATCGGCGAGCTGCCCTTCAAGGCCGAGAGCCAGGTGGCGGTGGCGATGAAGCACGTGAGGGAGCCGCATGCCCGACGTGCAGCGCCGGCGACCGGAGGTGTCGGCCTCGCTGGCGGCGGTGCTGGAGCACGCCACGGCCAAGGAGACCGCCAACCGCTACCCCTCGGTCGACGTCGATGGTGCACGACCTCGAGGAGGTGCTGGCCATCGAGGTCGCCCGCTCGGGCGAGACCAGCGGAGAGGCCACGAACGTGCTGCGCGCCCTGCCCGACGACACCGCCGAGTTCGCTCCGTCGCGGCTGCGCAACCCGCGCCGCTGGGCCCTCACGGTGCTCGCGGTGGTCCTCCTCGCCGGCGGTGTGGTGGCCTTCCTCGCCACCCGCACCGAGAAGGGCGCGGGCACCACGGCCCCGCGGGCGGCCGGGCTGCCTGCCGTGCCGCTCGGCGCGCGACGCGGCCAAGGACTACGACCCCCAGGGCGACGGGCAGGAGTCGCCCGAGGCAACCCGCAACGCCATCGACGGCAACCGCACCACCAACTGGGACACCGAGCGCTACGAGGCCGAGCTCCAGGACCTGAAGGACGGGGTGGGCCTGTACGTGGACGCCGGGTCGCGCGCCAAGGTGCGGCGGCTCGACCTGACCACGGCGACCCCCGGTTTCACCGCCTCGGTCTACGCCGCCAACGACCGTCCCCGAGGACATCTCGGGCTGGAGCAAGGTGAGCGACGACACCGACGTGGCTCAGGACGCGCGCATCGAGGTGGACACCCTCGACCGCAGCTACCGCTACTACCTGCTCTGGATCACGTCCCTGGGCGACAACGAGCGGGCCGAGGTCCAGGAGCTGACCCTGCGCCGCTGAGCGCTAGAAGCGGTAGGCCCGCTCGCGCTCGTGGCGCTCGAGGGCGATCGTCACCAGCCGGTCCAGCAGGTCGGGATAGGCGATCCCGCTCGACTCGAAGAGCTTCGCGTAGACGCTGGTCTGCGTGAAGCCGGGGATCGTGTTCAGCTCGTTCAGGAGGACGCGCGCGTCGCCGTCGGGGTCCTCGACGAAGAAGTCGCAGCGGGCCATGCCCGAGCAGCCCACCCGGCGGAAGACCTCCACCGCCACCCTGCGCACCTCCTCCCGCACGGCCTCCGGGACGCGCGCCGGGACCACGAGCTCCATCGCCCCGGGCTCGTACTTGGCCTCGAAGTCGTACCACTCGGCGTCGACCACGATCTCGCCCGGCAGCGAGGCCTCGGGCTCGGCGTCCCCGAGCACCGAGCACTCCACCTCCATCCCCGCCGACATCGCCTCCACGATCACCAGCGGGTCGTGCTCGAACGCCTCGGCGAGCGCCTCCGGCAGGTCCGCGGCCTCCGAGACCTTCGAGATGCCCACCGACGAGCCGAGATGGGCGGGCTTCACGAAGACCGGGAGCCCGAGGCGGGCGAGTCGAGCGACGTCGTCGCCCTCGCGCAGGCCGACGTAGTCCACCTGCGCGATCCCCGCGGCGCCCATCAGGTCCTTGAACAGCACCTTGTCCATGCACAGCGCCGAGGTCAGCACGCCCGCGCCCGACGTAGGGCACGTCGAGCGACTCGAGCAGCCCCTGCACGGTTCCGTCCTCCCCGTACGGTCCGTGCAGGGCGGGAAAGACGACGTCGCAGCCGAGCAGGCCGCCGCCCGGCTCGAGCGCCACCGGAGCGCCCTCGCTCGTCCAGCGCCCGTCGCCCGCGATCTCCACCGCCACCGTCTCGTGGCCGGCCTGGGCCAGGCCCCCGCGGACGGCCTCGGCGGAGGCGATCGAGACGTCGTGCTCGCTCGAGCGGCCGCCCGCGAGCACTGCGACCCTCACGGCTGGATCTGGGGCTCGCCGGGCGTGGAGGGGTCCTCCGGGGGCGTGGCCCCTCCCGGCTCGGTGGTGTCGCCCGGGGGTCCGGCGAAGCCGCCCACGATCAGGACCACCGACGCCCCCTTGTCCAGCTCGACCCCCGCGCCCGGACGCTGCTCGAGCACGATTCCGTCCTCGGCGGGATCGTCTGTGGCGCGTTCCTGCACCGATCCGCTCAGGCCCGCGCCGCGCAGCACCTGCAGGGCCCTCGACGGCGAGAGACCCGTCACGTCGGGCACGTCGACCTGCTCCGGCGAGGAGGCCACCGTGATGGTCACCTGGGTGCCCCGCTCGACCCGCGTCCCCGACTCGGGCGACTGGCGAAGCACCTCTCCGTCGGGAGCGTCGTCGGACTCCTCGGTCTGGACGCTCACCTCCAGTCCGGCGCCCGTGATCCGCGCCTCGGCCGACTCCCGGGTGAGGCCGACCACGCTGGGCACCGAGATGGCCTCGGGACCGGTGCTCACGAAGAGGCGCACGCGCGAGCCACGGTCCACCTCGGTGCCGGCCTGCGGCGAGGTGCCGATCGCGAAGCCCTCCTTCACGGTGTCCGAGGCCTGCGGGTCCGCGGTGACCTTGAGCCCCTGGCGGTCCAGCTCCTTGATCGCCCGTTCCTGCGGGGTGTTGCTCACCGACGGCACGCGGACCTTCCCGGGCCCGGCCGACACGATGAGCGTCACGACCTCGTCGCGCGGCGCGGCCTCTCCGGGGTCGGGGTCCTGGCGCAGCACGCTGTCGAGCGGCGCCCGGCTGCGCTCGCGCTCGACCTCGACGTTCTCGAAGCCCGCGCGGTCGAGGCGCTCCCGGGCCTTCGAGAGCTGAAGGCCCTCCACCTTCGGCACGTCCACCTTCTCGGGGCGGGTGAAGGCGTAGGCCATCACGCCGACCAGCGCGAGCACGAGCAGCGCGAGCGCCACGTACGGCCAGCGGCGGCGATCGCGCCGGTCTCGAATCCGGTCGCCGTTCGGACACGACCACGGGCGCGGCGAACGCGGCGGTGCTCCCCGCGTGGGGCTCGCCGGCCTGCTGGGCCTCGACGTAGGGCCGGCAGGCCTCGAGCGCGGCGGCGAAGTCCTCGGCGGTCTGCCAGCGGGCCTCGGGGTCCTTGGCCAGCGCGCCCATGATCACCGACTCGAGGTTCGGCTCGATGCGCAGCGACTCGGTGGACATCGGCGGCGGCGGCTCGGAGAGGTGCTTCAGCGCGATCGAGACCGCGCTGTCCCCGGTGAAGGGCAGGCGCCCCGTGAGCAGCTCGTAGAGCATCACGCCGATCGAGTAGAGATCCGACGCCGCGGTCACCGAGTGGCCCTGGGCCTGCTCGGGCGAGAGGTACTGGGCCGTGCCCATGATCGAGCCGGTCTCGGTCATCTCCGAGGCGCCGGCGCGCGCGATGCCGAAGTCGGTGACCCGGGGAACGCCCTCGCCGTCGACGATCACGTTGTGCGGCTTGAAGTCGCGGTGGATCACGCCGTTGCGGTGCGCGAAGGCCGCTGCTCCCAGGATCGCGACGCCCAGGTCGATCACCTTCATCTGGTCCAGCGGCGCCTCCTTCTGCACCACGTCCTTGAGCGAGCTGCCCGTGAGGTGCTCCATCGCGATGTAGTAGGTGCCCTCGTGCTCGCCGCGGTCGTAGACCCCGACGACGTTGGGGTGCTGCAGCCCGGCGGCCGCGCGGGCCTCACGGCGGAAGCGCTCGACGAACTCGGCGTCCTGGGCGAAGCGGCGGTGCAGGACCTTCAGCGCGACCTCGCGGCCGAGGTGGGTGTCCTCGGCCCGGTAGACGTCGGCCATGCCGCCCGAGCCGATCCGGTCGAGGATCCGGTAGCGGTTGTCCACGAGGGTGTTGGAGGCGACCTCGGTCATCCGAGCAGCTCCTCCAGCACCTGCTTGGCGATCGGCGCGGCCACGGTGCCGCCCTGGCCGGACGTGCGCTCCACCGTCACCGCGATCGCCATGCGGGGATTCTCCACCGGGGCGAAGGCGATGAACCAGGCCTGGTTCGAGGTGGCGTTGTCCACCTCGGCGGTGCCGGTCTTGCCCGCCACGTCGATCCCCGACAGCGCCGCCGACGGTGCCCGTTCCCTCCTCCACCACGTTGGCCATCATCTGCGCCAGCTCGCCGGCGCTCTTCTCGGAGATCACGCGGTCCTGCTCCTCGGGCTCGATGCGATCGCTCACGCGTCCGTCCTTGTCCACGACCTTCTCAACCAGCCGCGGGCGCATCAACGAGCCCTTGTTGCCGACGGCGGCGGCCACCATCGCCATCTGGAGCGGAGTGACCTGGATCTGGCCCTCCTCGCCGCCCTGGCCGATGGCCACGCGGCCGATGTCGAAGCCGCCGTCACTCTTCACGAGATTGCCCTTCGCGTTGCGAATGCCGCTGGCCAGCATCTGGTCGTCCGGGAAGTCGAGCTCCGGATCGGAGTTGAAGCCGAACCGGTTCATGTACTTCATCAGGGTGTCGGGACCGATCTGCTCGCCCACCTGCGCCCACACGGTGTTCACGGAGTTGGTCAGAGCGTCGGTGAGGCTGATCGGGCCGAAGCTCGCCCCGCCCGAGTTGGCCAGCGGCGCGCCGCTGATCGTCCGCGGCGAGGAGCCGTCGACCACCGAGTCCGGGGTGAACTTGCCGGAGTCGAGCGCGGCGGCCGCGGTGACCACCTTGAAGGTCGAGCCCGGCGGATAGCTGGACTGGGTCGCCCGGTTGAAGCTCTCGATCTTGCCCGACCTCGCGATCTCGTTCGCGTCGAACTCGGGGATCGACACCATCACGCGCACCCGGCCCGTCTGCGGCTCGATCGCCACCACCGAGCCGTTCTGGCCGGCGAGCGCGTCCTGCGCCACCTTCTGCGCGTCCGGGTCCAGCGTGGTGGTCACGTCCTTGCCCTCCTGCGCGCGGCCCTGGAGGTCGGAGAAGAGCGTTCCGAACTCGTCCTGCTCGCCGGTCAGGTCGTCGTTGCGGGACTGCTCCAGGCCGGCCTGACCGACGGATACGTACGAGTAGCCCACCACGTGTGAGAACAGCGGGCCGGTGGGATAGGTGCGCGTGAACGTGCGCTGGAGGCCCCTCCCCCGCGGCTCGGACCGGGCGAGCACCGTGCCGTCGCGGGCGAGGATCAGGCCCCGGGGCACCTGCTGCTGCTCGATCAGCTCGCGGCGGTTGCTCTCGTTGGCCCGGAGGTCGTCACTGCCGAAGACCGTCCACCAGGAGGTGCCGGCCACCAGCACGGTGAAGAGGACCAGGGACAGCCCGAAGAGCTGGACGATCTGGCGGTTCACACCAGCCCTCCCTCGCCCGAACGGGCGCTGTCACGCCGCGCCGAGTCGGAGACGATGAGCAGGAGGGCCAGCAGGACCATGTTCGCGACGATCGACGAGCCCCCGTACGACACGAAGGGGAGCGTCACGCCCGTGAGCGGGATCACCTTGACCACCCCTCCCACGATGACGAACACCTGCAGCGCGAACACGGCGGTGAGCCCCGCGGCCAGGAGCTTCGAGAAGCCGTCGCTGGCCAGGAGCGCGGTCTTGAAGCCGCGCGCGCAGAACAGCAGGTAGCAGAGCACCACCCCGGCGGCCCCGAACAGCCCGAGGTCGCTCACGATCACCGCGTAGATGAAGTCGGTGTGCGGCGCGGGCAGCACGCTGCCGCACTGCGGGAAGGCCACGGCGCAGTCGGGCGCGAACTGCTGGGGGAGCTCGAGCAGGGACTGGCCCAGCCCCCGTCCGAAGAGCCCGCCGTCGGCCTGGGCGAAGAGCGACTGGGTGATCTGCCCGGCGCCGTCGGGCGCGTCCTTGGCGAACGGGTGCAGCCAGATGTCGACGCGGTCCTGCACGTGGGCCGTGCTGTTGGCCATGAAGGTGGCGCCGCCCAGGAACATCGTGGCCCCCACCCCGACGAGGGAGAGTCGCGCGGTGGCCACGTAGAGCAGGGCCAGGAACCCGCCGAAGAACATGAGCGACGAGCCGAGGTCGCGGATCACGAGGAGCATGAACATCGACAGGCCCCAGATGAGCAGCAGGGGGCCGAAGTGCTTGAGCGAGGGCCGCTCGCGCAGGACGGCGACGAGCGAGCCGACGAAGATGAGCAGCAGCACGGTCACCGCGGGCCCGAGATCGAGCGCGAGCCCGAACAGGAGCACGAGTCCGAGCGGAACCGCGTACATCAGCACCTGCCGCGGGACCGAGAGCGGCCGGAGGCTTCCCTTGACCAGCACGTCTCCCGTGTCTCGCAGGTAGCTCGCGAGGAAGACGATGATCGCGATCTTGGCGAACTCCGCCGGCTGGAAGCTCAGGGGCCCGATGTCGATCGCGAGGTAGGCCCCGTTGGTCACCCCGCCTATCCCCGGCACGCGGGGGAGCATCAGCAGCACGATGCCCGACACGGCGATGAGGTAGCGGTAGCGCTCGAGCGCGTGGTGGTCGCGCAGGAACACGATGGTCGCGCAGAACAGGGCGAGGCCGATCACGAACCACTGGGCCTGCTCGCGCGCCAGCTCGGCGTCGATCCGGTAGATCACCACGAGTCCGAAGGCGGCGAGGAGCGCTGCGAGTGAGAACAGGTAGGGGTCGGCGTCGGGCAGCCGTGCGCGGATGAACAGGTGCCCGAACACGCACAGCCCCAGGAAGATCAGGCCGTAGGTGACGCGTGGCGTCCGAGACCTCCTCGGCCCGGTTCACGAGCACCGCCGCGAAGCCCGCGCTCACCAGGAGCGAGACGGGTATGAGGCCGAGGAGCTCCCGGCTGCGGGCGCTCATCCGGTCACGGGCGCCCGGCGCCCCGGTCGAGCGTTCCCCGCTCGATCTGGCGTACGAGGTCCTCGGCGTCGTCGCGCGAGCGCCACTCGTGGTCGAGCAGCCGTTCCCGGCGAGCCCTGGCGATCGTCTGAATCGGCACTCCGGTGGTGTGCTGCTCCGAATAGAGCTCCACGCCCAGCGGCAGGTCGTAGGGCAGACCCCGGTACAGGGTCACCAGGCCGCGATCGTTCGTGCCGATGAAGTAGACCTGCCGGGCCCCGATGTAGAGGCCGACGAGAACCAGCGCAAGGACGAGAAGGCCGACGAGAGGGGCCAGCAGCCGCCGCGGCCCGCGGCGCCGCCGGGCGCCGGGGACGGCGGGCGGGCGGGTCACCACCGTGCTCGTGGGGGTGTGCGCCGCCGTGGGCTCGGCCCGGGGAGGGCGCTCGCGCACCGCGGAGCGCACCTCGTCCGAGCTGACCCCGCCGTGGATCGTCTCGCTCCCGGAGAGCGTGTCCTCCTCGGCGGGAGGCTCGTCGTCCTCGGCCAGCCGGAAGGCCACCGCGGTGATGTTGTCGCGCCCGCCGCCCTGGTTGGCGGCGCGGATCAGCGACTGCACCGCCTCCTCCAGGGACTTCTCACCGGTGAGGATGGCCGCCATCTCGTCGTCGGAGACCATCCCGGTCAGGCCGTCCGAGCACAGCACGTACACGTCACCCGAACGGGCCGAGTGGGTGTGGGCGTCCACCTCCACGTCGGCCTCGGGACCGAGCGCGCGGGTGATGATCGAGCGCTGGGGATGGTTCTCGGCGGCCTCCGGGGAGAGCTGGCCCGAGCGCTCGAGCTCGGCGACCAGCGAGTGGTCGAGGGTGAGCTGCTCGAGGTCCGAGTCGCGGAGGCGATAGGCGCGGCTGTCGCCGACGTGGGCGATCGTCACCCCCCGGTCGGTGACCATCGCCGCGGTGCAGGTCGTTCCCATGCCGCGTCGCGAGGGATCCTCCCGCGCCATCCGGTAGATCCGCCGATTGGCCTCGCGCACGAGCTCGGTGAGCTCCTCCTCCGGGGTGCCGGCCCCGTCGCCGCGCTCCTTGAGCACGTCGGCGGCCGTGCGCGACGCCACCTCGCCGGCCTGGGCCCCGCCCATCCCGTCGGCCACGGCGAACACCGGCACCGCGACCACGTAGCTGTCCTCGTTGGCCTCGCGCTGGCGCCCGACGTCGGTTTCGCCCGCGAGCTCGACTACGCGCAGTCCCACGCCTACTCCTGGTAGCGGTACTCGGTGTCGCCGATGCGGATCACGTCCGCCACCTTGAGGCGCTCGGCTCCCCGCAGTTGCCGCCCATTCAAATAGGTTCCGTTGGTCGAGCCCATGTCCTCCACGTGCATGAAGTCACCGCGCGGGAAGATGCGGGCGTGGGCCGACGACGCGTAGGGGTCGTCGATGTTGATGTCGGCCGAGTCGCTGCGCCCCAGCAGGGCGCCCTCGGGTATCTCGAACTCGGTGCCGGCCTCGTGACCCAGCGCCGCGATCACCTGGAGGCGGGGGTCCATCCCGTCCATCAGGCCGGCCCTCTGCGGCTCGTCGCGCAGGCGCTGGGGACCCGGGGCGTCGACCGGCTCCACCGCCGCCACCGGCCCCTCGCCGCTGCGGCGCAGGTCGCGGAGCGCGCTCCGGGAGACCCACAGGAGGAACAGGTAGAGCACCGCCAGGAAGCCGAACTTCAGCGCGACGGCCACCGGCTCGTCCATCAGTGACCGCCTCGGGTCATTCGAGCTCGAAGTCGAGATCGGTGACGCCCAGCGTGATCCGGTCGCCGTGCTCCAGCGTGGCGTCGCTCACCTTGCGGCGGTTGACCTTGATGCCGTTGGTGGACCCGAGGTCCACCACGCGCCAGCGATCGCCCTCGGCGCGCAGCTCGGCGTGACGGCGCGACACGTTGGCGTCGTCGACGACGATGTCGCAGTCCCGGCTGCGACCGACCGTCATGCGCCCGCCGCTGAGCACCGTCCGGCGGCCACCCCCGGCGACCACGGCGCGAACGGGCTTGGCCGGCTCGGGCTCGAGCCGGCGCGCGGAGCGATCGGGCGAGTAGACCATCGTGTGCCCGAAGTCCCCCTGCGAGGGCGCCGCGTCGCGCTCCTCGGAGGGATCTTCGTCGGTGAGCAGCTGGGCCTGGATGCCGAACTCGCCCAGGGACAGGCGGTCGTCGGTCTTGAACTCCACGGCGGGGCGGCTCGTGAGGGCCAGCCGCTCCGTGCGGGCGTGCTCGAGCAGGTAGTCCGACAGCTCCTTGCGCAGGGCCGGCTCGTAGCTCGAGAACTGCTCGCGGTCCTCGGGTGAGAGGAACACGCGGTAGTGGTTGGGCACGTAGACGCGGGAGACGGAGATCGTCTTGGAGTCCTCCATCTCCTTCGCCAGCTTTCGCGCCAGCTCGACGGGCTCCACCCGGGACTTGAAGGCGCGCGAGAACGCGCCCTCGACCAGGCCGCCGAGCTTGGCCTCGAGGTTGCGCAGCATGCTCATCTGTGGGGGGCGCTCGGATTCATCGCTGGCTCAGGGTAATGCGGGCTCTGGCAAGTCGCGGTCCACCGGCCGGACGATGAGGGTCACGGTTATCGCCACGAGCCCCCCGAGGGCGGCGCCCGCCACCGCTCCGCGGGCCTGCTCGAGCTCGGCCGTGGCGGCCAGCAGGTCGCCCAGCATCCCGTGCGCGGCCACCAGGCCGATGACCCACGCGACGCCCACCGCGACGTCCACCGCCGCCCACCGTCCGCGCGCGAAGAACCGCAGCACGAGCGCAAAAGCCGCCCACACCACCGCCGGCGCCAGGGCGGGCGAGGTGACCATCGGGCGCCAGCGCGTCGGCAGCGGCGTCGATCGGCGAGTCCTCCCAGGCGCTGCGCGGGGCGGTGCCGTCCGCCACGCCGAAGAGAAGCTGCTCGCCGGTCAGGACCTCGGCCACCGCGAGCCACAGGAACCCCGCAACCCCGAGGCCCGCCCGCCGCCAGGGACTGCGGGGAAGGGCCGCAACGCCCACGAAGAGGGGGGCCAGCGCCACCGTGCCGAGCAGGGGCGCCAGCGCGGGCACCGACCACAGGGTCCCGGCACGGGGCAGGAGCAGCGGCACCGGCGCCAGCGCGGCGGCCAGCACCAGCGCGGTGCCCGCGCGATCCGTGTCGGGAAGGGTGAGGTAGCCGCACAGGCCCAGGGCGGTGAGCAGCCAGCCCACGCGCGGGAGAAGGGCCACCAGCAGCGCGGACGCCGCGGCGAGCGCGAGTGGCGACACCGCCGGGGTGGGCGCGAGGGTCTCGAGCGCCACGAGCAACAGCCCCCCGGTGGCCAGCCCGGAGGCGGCGCGCGGGAGCGCGCGGGCGAGGTGTCCCGCCGGGACCTCGGCCTCGTCCCCGGCGTCCACGGCCGGCGCCCCGAGCACGAGCGTGCGCAGCCTCGACCGCGCCCGGACGGCGGTCAGGCCGAAGCGCTCGAGGGTCTCGGGCTCCACCAGCCCCCCCTCGTCGGAGAGGAGGGCCTCGGTGGCCGACAGCGCCTCCCGCAGCTCGCTGGGCGCCGGGCGGTAGAAGGGATCGGGGTCGAGCGCGGCGTCCACCGCTTCGCACAGCTCGGCGGGGAGGTCCCGGCGCAAGCGGCGCATCGCGGGAAGCTGATTGCCCACCTGGCGGGCGGTCGCGGCCGGCGTGGCGCCTCGCACGGGGTTGCGTCCCCGTCCACGCCTCGTAGAGGGTGAGGGCCAGCGAATAGACGTCGGTGGCTCCCGAGACCCGCCGGCCCTCGGCCTGCTCGGGCGCCATGTAGGCGAGGGTGCCGAGCACGTCACCGGTCGCCGTGAGCCCCTCGCCGCTCGCCACGTGCGCGATGCCGAAGTCGGTGAGCTTCGCGAAGCCGGCCCCGACGGCGGGCTCGGCCACCACCATCACGTTGCCGGGCTTCACGTCGCGGTGCACCACGCCCCGCGCGTGCGCGTGCTCGAGGGCCTCGCAGAGCGCGACTCCGATGCGGGCCACGTCGCGGTCCGACAGCGCTCCTTCGAGCGAGAGCTCCCCGAGCGTCGCTCCCTGGACCAGCTCGGAGACCAGATAGACCTCGTGCTCGTCGGTGCCCATCTCGTACAGGGCGACGATCCCGGGGTGGTTGAGCCGAGCCGCCGCCAGGGCCTCGCGCTTGACCCGCGAGCGCTCTCGGGGAGCGTCGTCGCGGGGCACGACCTTCACGGCCACGTCGCGCTCGAGCTTTGTGTCGTGGGCCCGCCAGACAACGCCGAAGCCCCCCGCCCCTATACGGTGCTCGAGGCGGTAGCGCCCGAGCACCATCCGGTCGGCCGGCGCACGCGCGCCCGTACGAGCGGACGGAGCCCGGTCAGGCGCTGCTGTGTTGTCGGACGTTCTCATCTGGATTCAGGTTTCGGGCGGTTTGCGGCTCTCCCTCCCGTCCAAGCCACGGGTCCGGTGAAGACAACCGACGAGAAGGTCATACTCCACCCCTGCACGAGGAGCGCGTTCTGTCCTTCTTCGACGAACCGAATGAGCCATCACGTCCCGCCCAACGGCGGGTAGGCGGCAGACCCCCGTCGGGGCCCAGCACAGACCGCCAGACCCTCATGGTACGCCGGTTCGTGGCGTTGGGTGCCGGCCTGATCGTGCTCGTGCTGCTTCTGTTCGCCTTCAAGGGGTGCCTGGACTCGCGCAAGGAGCAGGCGTTCAAGGACTACGCGGGCGAGGTCGGCGCCCTCGTGGACGAGTCGAACTCGCAGGGCGAGGCCCTGTTCGACCTGCTCTCGAACACGGGCGCCGCGGGCAGCGAGGTGGAGGTCGAGAACCAGCTGAACGCCTTCCGCAACGAGGCCGAGAACTTCGTGGAGCGGGCCAAGGACATCGACCACCCCGACGAGCTCGACGCCGCGCACGCCTCCCTGATCGAGGTGCTGCGCTTCCGCCGGGACGGCGTGTCCACCATCGCCGACCAGATCCCCACGGTGCTCACCGACCAGGGCGACCAGGGCGAGAGCACGGAGCTGATCGCCCGGAGCATGCAGAGCTTCCTGGCCAGCGACGTGATCTTCCAGTCGCGCTTCACCCCGGCCCTCGAGGCCGCGCTGGACGAGCAGGAGCTCGGCGGGCAGGTGCCGGAGATCAAGAGCCAGTACCTCAAGGACCTGGAGCTGCTCCAGCCCGAGGTGGTGGCCGACCGGATCGGGAGCGGCGGCGGCGGCAGCGACGAGGACGCGGCCCCCGGCCTGCACGGCAACGGGCTGGGGACCGTCACGCTCGGCGGGCAGACGCTGACGGCGGGGGGCTCCACGAGCATCCCGCTGAGCGAGGACCTCGAATTCGACGTGCAGGTGGCCAACTCCGGCGAGAACACCGAGACCGACGTCCAGGTGAACGTCACGATCGGCGCCGGGGGCGACGCGATCAAGCTCGACGGCGTGCTCGACGAGATCGCGGCCGGGGAGACCAAGTCCGTTCAGATCCCCCTCACCGACCAGCCGCCGACCGGCCAGAACGTGCCCATCACGATCGAGATCGAAGCGGTGCCCGGCGAGGAGAAGACCGACAACAACCAGGGCGAGTTCTCGGCGATCTTCACCGCGGTAGCGTCGGTAACCTCGGGTCGATGGATGATCTGAACTCGATCGAGGGGATCGTCGCCCTGTCGGCGGCCGGCCTCGCGCTCGTCACCCTCGTCTTCGCGATCGTCCTGGGCGTCAAGCTGCGGCGGCTGCGCGGGGCCCAGCGCGCCGTGATGGGCAACGCCGGCGAGCGCGACCTGGTGGGCCACGCGGCGCGCATCGAGGAGGCCTTCGTCGAGCTGCGCGACTGGGTGGAGGAGACCGCGACCGGCATCGAGCGGCGCATGGCGACCGCCGAGGCCCGCATCGACGGCGCGGTGAGCTACCGCTCGGTCGTGCGCTACGACGCCTACGGGGAGATGTCGGGCCAGCAGTCCAGCTCCATCGCGCTCCTCGACGCGCGCCGGTCGGGCGTGGTGCTCTCCTCGATCCTGCACCGCGAGAACGCCCGTGTGTACGTCAAGCCGGTGGTGGAGGGCGAGGCCGAGCTCGAGCTCTCGCCCGAGGAGCTCGAGGCGATCGAGACGGCTCTCGCGGGACGCCCGGGCGCCGCCGCCGGCGCCTGAGGGGACCGCGGGCGTTGGGCCTCCGGGTCGCCTACCTCGGCCCGGCGGGCACCTACACGGAGGAGGCCCTCCTGGCGTCGGCGCACGGCGAGGTGGCGCTGGAGCCCCGCACCACCGTGTACGACGCGGTCATGGCCGTGCAGCGCGGCGAGGCCGACCGCGCGGTGGTGCCGATCGAGAACTCCCTGGAGGGCGGGGTGGCGGCGACGCTCGACGCGCTGGCCGGGGAGGCGAACGGAGTGGAGATCGCCGGGGAGGTCGTGCACCCGATCCACCACCACCTCATCGCCGGGCGCCGGCTGGGCCTCGACGAGGTCGAGCGGGTCCTCTCCCATCCCCAGGCCACGGCCCAGTGCGCGCGCTTCCTGCGCGAGCGCCTCCCCCACGCCGAGCTCGTGGCCGCGACGTCCACCGCCGAGGCGGTGCGCCGGGTGCGGGACGGCAGCGAGCCCTGGGCGGCCCTCGGCTCGCGCCTGGCGGCGGAGCTGTACGACGCCGAGATCCTCGCCGAGCGGGTGGAGGACCATCCGGACAACCTGACCCGGTTCGTGTGGCTCGCGCCGGCCGGGAAGACGGGTCCTCGGCTCGACGGGCCGGCCAAGACCTCGGTCGTCTTCTGGGGCTTCAACGACTCGTCGCCGGGCGCGCTGGTGTCGGTCCTGCGCGAGCTCTCCGACCGCGGGATCAACCTCACGAAGATCGAATCGCGGCCGCGGAGGGTGCGCCTGGGCCGCTACATGTTCTTCGCCGACCTCGAGGGCCACCTCGACGACGCGGCCGTGGCCGAGGGGCTCGAGGCGCTCTCGCAGCGGGTCGAGACGCTGCGTGTGTTGGGCTCCTATCCCGCAGCCGGACCGGCCTGAGGCGCTCTGCGGAGCCGGGTCGCTCGCTACACTGGCGCGACCGTGGCGGCGAGCTCTCAGGCGGTACTGGGCGCGACCGGGGCTGGTGATGGCGACCCAGCGCCACTCAGCGCGCTGCCGGGCGGCCGGTCCGTGCAGCGCGTTACATCAGTCGGCCGGGTGCTCGTGCTCAACGCCTCCTATGAGCCCATCAACGTCTGCACGGTGCGCCGCGCCGCCGTGCTCGTGCTCAAGGACCGCGCGGAGATCCTCGAACGCAGCGAGTGGGTGCTGCACGCCGAGAGCTTCACGCTGCCGCGGCCGATCGTCATCCGGCTCAAGACCTACGTGCGCATCCCGCGCGACGCCCACCGGCGCAAGATCACCCGCCGCGCGGTCTTCGCCCGCGATCGCTGGACGTGCCAGTACTGCGGGCAGGAGCGCGGCAACCTCACGGTCGACCACGTGATCCCCCGATCGAAGGGAGGCGGCTCGGGGTGGGACAACATCGTGGCGTGCTGCGCGCCGTGCAACCGCCGCAAGGGCGACCGCCTGCCCAGCCAGGCCAACATGGTTCCCAACCGGCCGCCGGCGGCGCCCACCGGCACCATCTTCATCCACGTGGCCGCGCCGGTGATCCCCCACGCGTGGGAGCAGTACCTCTCGGGGTGACATGGAGGGCTCCTCGGTAAAGACACCCGAGACGTCCCGGCCCGTGGCGCCGGAGGACGCGGCGAGGGAGCCCGCCACCCAGGAGGACCTGCGGTCGGTGCAGGCGCTGGACCCTGGTGGCCGGCATCTGGGCGGTCGCCGCCACGGCGGTCGCGCTGATCGCCCTGCTCGACACGTCCCAGGGAGACGCCGAGCAGCGGGCGACCGACGCCGACCGCCGCGCCGCCGCGGTGGACAAGCGCGTCGACCGAGCTGGAGCGCAACCAGAAGAGCCTCACGACCCGCGTCGACGAGCTGGAGTCGAGGATCGGGTCGCTCGCCCCGCTGAGCGACGTCACGAAGCTCCAGGACCGCGTGGGGCGCGCCGAGGAGAACGCCGTCGAAGGCCAACGACAAGGCCGGCAACGCGAGCGACTCGGTCAAGGACCTCGAGGACCGGGTCACGTCGCTGGAGAACGCCCCGGCCGCCGGGACGGACGACTCGAGCGGCTCGGCGGGCGCGGACGACAACCCGTAGCTAGCGCCCCGACGCAAGAGGGGCGCCCTGGTTAGGGGCGCCCCTCCGCCTGCGTCATGTCTGGACCAGATCGGGTTGGGCCTCACGGGCGAGAGCCCGGGCCGGAGGGACCACTCCCAGCCTCCAACCCGACGGTGCCACGGTTGGACTCCGCTTGACGGGGTCCAGTCCTAGCTTCCCGGTTCGCTATCCGGTCTAGCGGCCGGACACCTCCAGGGTCCCGTAATTTCTGTCAGTCAAGTTCGGACCACCTCCTTTCCCTGGTCCGGGCATTGAAGCAGATGCGGCGGCCTATTCCTCGGGGTCGTCCTGCTCGGGCGAGGCGGTCTCGGCGGGGTCCACGTCGATCCCCCCGATCGCGTCCGAGGGTTCGATCTCGCCGCCGCCGTCCTGGGTCGCGGAGCCACCGTCGGAGGCCTCGGCGCCGAGCTCGTCGATCGACTCGACGCTGTCCGCGTGCGCCACCGCCGAGGTGTCGGCCTCGTCCTCCATCACCAGCGCGACGGCGCTCACCTGGTCGCCCTGGTCGCGCAGGTTCATGACCCGCACGCCCTGCGCGGGACGCCCCTGGCGGGAGATGCCGCGCGCGCTCGTGCGCTGGACCATGCCGCCCTGGGAGATGAAGACCAGGTCCTGGTGCTCGCGCACGATCAGCGCCCCGGCCACGCCGCCCTTCTTCTCGGTGAGCTGGATCGTCTTGACACCCATCGCGCCGCGGCCCTTGACCGGGTACTCGGCGATCGGCGTGCGCTTGCCGTAGCCGTTCTCGGTGACCACCAGCAGCTCGGTGTCGTCGCGGGCGATGTCCATGGAGAGCACGCAGTTGTCCCCGCGCGAGACGTTCATGCCGCGCACGCCGCCGGTGTCGCGGCCCATGGGCCGCGCGGCGTCCTCGTTGAAGCGCGCGGCCTGGCCCGAGCGCGACACCATGATGATGTCGTCCTCGCCGCTCGTGCGGCGGACGGCCACCAGCTCGTCGTCGTCGCGGATCTTGATGGCGATGATCCCGTCGGCCTTGATCGGCGTGTTGTAGGCGAGGAACTCGGTCTTCTTGATCTGGCCCTGCTTGGTGGCGAACACGAGGTACTTGCCCTCGGTGAAGTCGCGCGTGGAGAGCACCGCGCGCACGTACTCGCCCTCGCGCAACGGCAGCAGGTTCACGAGCGCGCGCCCCTTCGCCGTGCGCCCCGCCTCGGGCAGCTCGTAGACCTTCTGGCGGTAGACCTTGCCGCGGTTGGTGAAGAACAGCAGGTAGTCGTGGCTCGAGCACACGAAGAGGTGCTCGATGTAGTCCTCGTCCTTCATGTCCATGCCCATCACGCCCACGCCGCCGCGCTTCTGCTTGCGGTAGGTGTCGAGCGGCAGGCGCTTGATGTATCCGGAGCGGGTGATCGAGATGACCATCTGCTGATCGGCGATCAGGTCCTCGATGTCGATGTCGTCCTCGGAGTGGGTGATCTGCGTGCGCCGGCTCGTTGCCGTAGGCGTGCTTGATCTCGAGCAGCTCCTCCTTGATGATGTCGCGCACCCGCTGCTCGTCGCCGAGGATCTCGCGCAGCTCGCGGATCCGCTCGAGCACCTCCGCGTGCTCGGCGCGCAGCTTGTCCGCCTCGAGCGCGGTGAGCCGCTGCAGGCGCAGGTCGAGGATGGCCTGGGCCTGGATGCGCGTGAGGTCGAAGCTCTCCATCAGCCCGTCGCGCGCGGTGTCGGGGTCCGACGATCCGCGGATGAGCTTGATCACCGCGTCGATGTCGGAGATCGCGACGAGCAGGCCCTCGAGGATGTGCAGCCGCGCCTCGCGCTGGCGCAGCTCGTGCTTGGTCCGGCGCACGACGACGTCCCGCTGGTGCTGGACGTAGGCGTCGATCACCTCGCGCAGGGCGAGGAGCTTGGGCACCCCGTCGACCAGCGCGACGGTGTTGACGCCGAAGGTGCTCTGCAGCGGCGTGAACTTGAACAGGTTGTTGAGAACGACCTTGGGGATGGCGTCGCGCTTGAGCTCGATCACCAGGCGGATGCCGGCCTTGCCCGACTCGTCGCGGAGGTCGGAGATCTGCGGGATGCGCCCGTTCTGAACGACCTCGGCGATCTTCTTGATCAGGCCCGAGCCGTCGTTGCGCCCGTCGCCCTTGGACACCTGGTAGGGCAGCTCGGTGACGATGATCGCCTCCTTGCCCCGCCCGATGTCCTCGGTGTGGGCCTTGCCCTGCACGACGACCCGGCCCCGGCCGGTCTCGTAGGCGTCCTTGATCCCCTGCCAGCCCTTGATGATCCCGCCCGTGGGGAAGTCGGGGCCCTTGATGTGCTTCATGAGCCCGGCGACGTCGATGAGCGGGTCGTCGATGAAGGCCACCACGCCGTCGATCACCTCGGCGAGGTTGTGCGGCGGGATGTTCGTGGCCATCCCGACGGCGATGCCGGCGGAGCCGTTGACCAGCAGGTTGGGGAAGCGCGACGGCATCACCGACGGCTCGAGGCGGGCGTCGTCGTAGGTCGGCGTGAAGTCCACCGTGTCCGCGTCGATGTCGCGCAACATCTCGGTGGCCAGCCGCGCGAGGCGCGCCTCCGTGTAGCGCATCGCGGCGGCCGAGTCGTTGTCGATCGAGCCGAAGTTGCCCTGCCCGTCCACCAGCGGCTCGCGCATGGCGAAGTCCTGCGCCAGGCGGACCAGCGTGTCGTAGATCGCCGAGTCGCCGTGCGGGTGGAACTTCGACATCACCTCGCCCACCGTCGCGGCGGACTTCTTGTACGGCCGCGTCGGCCCCAGGCCGCTCTCGTGCATCGCGTAGAGCACGCGGCGGTGGACCGGCTTCAGCCCGTCGCGAACGTCGGGCAGCGCCCGGCCCACGATCACGCTCATCGCGTAGTCGAGGTAGGAGGAGCGCATCTCCTCCTCGAGCCCGCGGGACTCGATGTTGCCGCCGGAGAGGATGTCGGCGCCGGCCATCTAGCTCGCCCTCCTAGACATCAAGGTTCGTCACGTCCCTGGCGTTTGTCTCGATGAAGAGGCGCCGCGGCTCGACCTTGTCCCCCATGAGCATCGAGAACATCAGGTCGGCCGCCACCGCATCGTCCACCGTGACCTGCTGCAGCGTGCGGCGCTCGGCGTCCATCGTGGTGTCGAAGAGCTGGTCGGGGTTCATCTCACCGAGGCCCTTGAAGCGCTGGATGTTCACGCCCTCGCGCGCGACGTCGAGCACCTTGTCGCGCAGGTCCTCGAAGGACAGGGCGGTCTGCTCGTGGCGACCCAGGGCGACGTCGAACGGCGGCGTGCCCACGAGCTGCTCGAGCTCCTTGTGCACGCGCACGAAGCTGCGGTAGTCGGAGCGGTCGAACATGTCGCGGCGCAGCTTGTAGGTGGCGGCCGAGCCCGAGCGGCGCTCGACCACCCGCACCACCAGCTCGTTCTCGTCCTCGGACAGCAGCTCGGTGTCGAAGGGCTCGCCCTCCGGCGCCTTGCGGCCCGCCAGGGCGACGACTCCGGCGGCGTCCGTGACCTCCTCGTCGAGGATCTGCGACTCCTCGAGGAAGGTGATCGTGTCGTGGCCGTAGTCGGCCCGGAGCGCGGACGCCCACCCCTCGTACTGCTTCAGGAGGCGGCCGAACTTCTGCCAGCGGGTGTGGGTGGGCTTGAACTCGCTCCCGCCGCGGCCCTTGATCACGGTCCGCTCGAGCTTGTCCCGGAGCAGGACCTCCTCCAGCTCGGACTCCTTCTCGATCCACATCTCCTGGCTGCCCGCCTTCATCTTGTAGAGCGGCGCCTTGGCCAGGTACACGTACCCGTGCTCGATCAGCTCGGGCATCTCGCGGAACAGGAACGTGAGCACGAGGGTGCGGATGTGCGCGCCGTCGACGTCGGCGTCGCACATGATCACGACCTTGTGGTAGCGGGCCTTCTCGATGTCGAACTCGTCGCGGATGCCCGTGCCGATGGCGGTGATCAGCGCCTGGATCTCGTTGTTGCCGAGCACCTTGTCGATCCGGTGCTTCTCGACGTTGATGATCTTGCCGCGCAGCGGCAGGACGGCCTGTGTGTTGCGGTCGCGGCCCTGCTTGGCCGATCCGCCGGCGGAATCGCCCTCGACCACGAACAGCTCGGCGAGCCGGGGGTCGCGCACCGAGCAGTCGGCGAGCTTGCCGGGGAGCGTCGAGTTCTCCAGCGCGCTCTTTCGCCGGGTGAGGTCGCGCGCCTTGCGCGCCGCCTCGCGGGCGCGCGCGGCCTGCACCGACTTCATGATGATCTGCCGCGCCTCCTTCGGCTGCTCCTCGAGGAACTCGGCGAGCCCCCGGTTCACGGCGGCCTGCACGTAGCCCTCGACGGGCGGGTTGCCGAGCTTCGTCTTGGTCTGCCCCTCGAACTGGGGATCGGCGATCTTCACCGAGATGATCGCCGTGAGGCCCTCGCGCACGTCCTCGCCCGAGAGGTTGGGGTCCTTCTCCTTCAGCTCGCCCTTCTGGCGCGCGTAGGCGTTGATCGTGCGCGTGAGCGCCGAGCGGAAGCCGGACAGGTGCGTGCCGCCCTCGTGCGTGTTGATGTTGTTGGCGAACGAGAGCAGGTTCTCCTGGTAGGAGTTGTTCCACTGCATGGCGACCTCGACCTCGCCGACCTCGCCCGCGTCCTCCACGAAGACGACCTTCTTGTGCAACGGCTCGCGCGTGCCCTGGGCGTGCAGGTAGTGCACGAAGTCCACGATCCCGCCGTCGTACTTGAACGTGGCCTCGAAGCCCTCGCCGCGCTGGTCGACGAAGGAGATCTCGAGACCCTTGGTGAGGAAGGCCATCTCGCGGAAGCGCTGCTCCAGCGTCTGGCGCTCGTAGTCGATGGTCTCGAAGATCTCGAGGTCGGGCAGGAAGGTGATGCTGGTGCCGCGGCGGTCGGTTGACTCGCCCTTGGCGAGGGGCGCCTGCGGGGCGCCGCGCTCATACGACTGCGTCCACTCGTGCCCGTCGCGCCACACGGTCAGGTCGAGCTTCTCGGTGAGCGCGTTGACCACCGACACCCCGACGCCGTGGAGCCCGCCCGAGACCTTGTAGCCGCCGCCGTCGCCGAACTTCCCGCCGGCGTGGAGGACCGTGAGCACGACCTCTGCCGCCGGGCGCTGCTCCTTCTCGTGCATCTCGACGGGGATGCCGCGGCCGTTGTCGGTCACCGTGACGGCGTTGTCGGGGTGGATCGTGATCTCCACCCGGTCGCACTCGCCGGCGAGTGCCTCGTCGACCGAGTTGTCCATCACCTCGTAGATCAGGTGGTGAAGGCCGCGCACGCCGGTCGAGCCGATGTACATGCCGGGGCGCTTGCGCACCGCCTCCAGGCCCTCCAGCACGGTGATGTCCTGTGCGCCGTAGGTGCCCGGGGCTCCGTTGTCGCTGTCCTTCGCCAAGCTCAACCCTTCTTCGTCCAACACATGAGAAGACCCCGGCCCGAAACTGCTCTCAAACGGGTCGGGGCGCTGGTGACCAACTGGCGTGGATATTAGCAGGTGGGGCGGCCGGCCAAGGGCTCGGCGGACACAAAAATGCCCGCAAATCGCAACAAAAAGGGTCGCTCGTGCGTGCGGTTGGTTTCCCACCGTTACGAAAGTGGTCCGCCGCCGGCGCGGAAGGGCGGTCAGCGGGCGCCTCCGGATTGCACCCGCAGGCCCTTCAAGGGGCGTCCCCGGCGGGCCGGGCAGGGCGGCGTTCAGGTCGCTGAGGAGATCCGGCGCCAGCAGCTCCAGCTCGGCCGCCCACACCGCCGAGCGACACGAGACGGTGAGGGTCCCGGCGTGCTCGGCGACCGGGGTGGCCTCCGCCGCGATGGCCGGTCCGGCCACGGCCCCCCAGCAGCCCTGGACCTGTGCGAGCACCGACGCCGGCGCCGCCCGGCGGGCGGCCTCGCCGACCGACGCGGACAGAGGCCTGGGGGCGCGGCGCCTCACGTGGGCAGCCCCGCCGCGGCCGGCAACAGCTCGCCGCCCCGCACCATCACCGTCGCGAGGCCCCCCTGCTCGGCCCCCGGCACGTGGCCCACGTCGGTGGTGGTGAGGATCGCCTGGCCGTCGCCGCGGAGGAAGTCGACGAGCAGCTCGCGCCGGCTCGGGTCGAGCTCCGACATCACGTCGTCGAGAAGCATGAGGGGAGGGCGGCCGCGCTCGGAGCCGAGCAGGTCCCTCTCCGCGAACAGGAGCGCCAGGAGGGCCACTCGCTGCTGTCCCTGTGAGCCGAAGCGCCTCAGGGCACGGCCGTCGTGGGTGAGGCGCAGGTCGTCGCGGTGGGGGCCGTGGGCGGTGAAGCCGCGCTCGAGGTCCGCCCCGCGCCGTTCGGCCAGCTCGGCCGCCAGGGCATCCGCGTCGCCGGCGTCGGACCGCGGGCGGTAGGAGACCCCGGCTCCTCCGGGCAGGCCGAGCAGCCCGGCGCGCTCGGCGAACAGTGGCGCCAGGAGGGCGGCCGCCTCGGCGCGGTCGGCCATCAGGCGCACACCGGCACGGGCGAGCTCGGAGTCCCACGTGTCGAGGGACGTGCTCGACGCCGATCCCGCCCGGATCCGGCCGAGCAGGGCGTTGCGCTGGGCCAGCACCTTCGAGTAGCGGGCGCGGGTCTCCACGCGAGCCGGCCACAGCGCGGCCACCAGGTGGTCGAGGTGGGCCCGGCGGGGCCCGGGCGCGCCTTTGACCAACTCCAGCCGCTCGGGCAGGAATACGCTCACGAGGGGTCTGACGGGAGATGTCGACAGGGTCTCCACAGGTGCGCCGTCGACCCTGAGGTGCTTCGGCTCCCCCGGGGCGAAGCCCACCTCGATCAGGTGCTCGCCCGCTCCGTCCTCGCGAATGGTGGACGTCACTCGCGCCACGTCCGCGCCGTGGCGCACCACCTCGCGTTCGTTGGACGTGCGGGGCGAGCGCCCGGTGCACCCGAAGTACAGGGCCTCCAGGAGGTTCGTCTTGCCGGCCCCGTTGGGACCCGCCAGCACCGTCAGACCGTCGTCGAGGTCGAGCCGGGCGCGCGAGTAGTTGCGAAAGTCGCGGACGTCCACGGCGGTCACCGCGAGGGGACTCTTCCCCACGACGCCGGCTCCCCGCGCGCCTAGACGTTCAGCCGGATCGGCATGACCAGGTAGATGAACCCGCCGTCGTCACCGGACTGGATGAGGCCCGGCCGCAGCGGGCTGATCAGCTTGAGGAGCAGCTCCTCGGTCTCCGCGCTCTCGAGGCCGTCGCGGAAGAACTCCGCGTTGAAGCCGATCTCGAGCGGTTCGCCCTTGAACGGTACGGGGAGGGCCTCGCGGGCCTCCCCGACGTCGGGGGTCTGCGCGGAGACCTCGAGCGTGCCGTCGGAGAAGGAAAGGCGCAGCGGCGCGTTCTTCTGGGCGAGCAGGCTGATGCGCCTCACGACCTCGAGCAGCTCGTCGCGCTCCACGCGCAGCTCGTGCTCGTACTCGGTGGGCAGCAGCTGCTGGTAGTTCGGGAATCGACCTTCCACCAGCCGCGAGGACAGGACCACGTCGCCGGCCACGAACACGACCTGGTTCTCGAGCGCGGTGACGCCGATCGTCTCCGCGCCGTTGGCCCCGGCGATGCGGCTCAGCTCCTGCAAGGTTCGGGCCGGAACGTTTGCCTCCAGGGTCCCGTCGAGGGGCTGCTCGAGCTTCGTCTCCTTCACCGACAGCCGATAGGAGTCGGTGGCGACCATGCGAAGGTCCTCGCCGCCCGCGGTGACCAGGACGCCCGTGAGATGCGGACGGGTCTCATCGCGCGAGGCCGACCGGGCGACGCGGCCGACCGTCTCGATGAACGCGGCGCTCGGGACCGCCATCCCGGCATCGGAGTCGGGGGACGGGAGCTTGGGAAAGTCCTCGCGCGGCAGGGTCCGCAGGTGGAAGCTCGCCGAGCCCGAGATCACCTCGAGGTCCTGCTGCGCCGAGCGGTACTCGAACGAGATGGAGTCCTTGGGAAGCGAGCGGACGACGTCGAGCAGCAGGCGCCCGGGCACGACGACCGAGCCCTCCTCGCCGATCTCGGCATCGAGGCGAGCGCGGATTCCGAGATCGGTATCGGTCGCCTGGAGCTCCGCCTCCCCGCCCTCGAGAGAGATGAGCACGCCGGCGAGCGTCTGGATCGCGCTGCGGGTGGAGACACCGCGGGCAACGACTGACAGCTGGCTCAGGAATGTTTCACGGGAAACGGTGAACTTCAACGATCTCTATCCAGTCTTGTCAAAGCAGTAGGGGTTGGGGAGATTGGGAAAAGGGGGGTCGGTTTCGGTCCCGACGGGGGTTTGACTGTCCCCACTGACCTGGGGATGGGGTGTGGAGTCTTGCAGCCGCCCCGGCCATTCATCGGCCCGCGCGCAGGCTTTCGCGCAGGCTGTGGACGGTCAGGGCGAGCTCGGGGTTGCGGGCGAGCTCGGAGGACATGGCCTTCACGGCGTGGAGGACCGTGGTGTGATCGCGACCGCCGATGCCGCGGCCGATGGCGGGCAGGCTCTCGGAGGTGAGCTCTCGTGCGAGGTACATGGCGACCTTGCGCGCCCGCGCAACGGCCGGCCGGCGATCGCGCGCGACGATGGCGCCCACATCGAGCCCGAATTGCTGCGCGGTGGCGTCGAGCACGGCGGCGACGGTGCAGGGCGCGCCGGTGGGCGACGGGTCGAGGCGCTTGAGAAGCCGGGCGGCCAGCTCGGGGGTCGCGGCCTCGCCCTTCAGGGACGCGTAGGCCACGACCTGGATCAGAGCGGCCTCGAGGGCCCGCACGCTGGTGGTGACGCGTGCCGCTATCTCGTTCAGCAGGTCGGGTTCGGCTTCGATCGCGTCGAGCCGCGCGCGCTTCTCGAGGATGGCCCGGCGCACGCCGAGCTCGGGCGGGTCCAGCTCGACCACGAGGCCGGACGCGAAGCGCTCGCCCAGGCGGTCCTGCAGGCCGAGCAGCTCGGAGGGGGGACGGTCGGAGGTCATCACCAGCTGCCGGCCGGAGTCGTGGAGGACGTTGAAGGTGTGGAAGAGCTCCTCCTCGGTCCGGGCCTTGTCGGCCAGGAACTGGACGTCGTCGAGGAGGAGCACGTCGACGCCGCGGAAGCCGAGCTTGAACGCGTCGGTGTCCCGCGCGCGAACCGCGCGCACGAACTCGTTGGTGAACTCCTCGACCGTGCTGTAGCGCACCCGCAGGCCGCCGCCGAAGCGCATCACGTAGTTGCCGATCGCGTGGAGGAGATGGCTCTTGCCGAGCCCGGGGCGCCCGTGGATGAAGAGGGGGTTGTAGGTCTGCCCGGGGGTCTCGGCCACGGCAAGGGCCGCGGCGTGAGCGAAGCGGTTGCCGGCGCCGATGACGAACTGCTCGAAGGTGTACTTGGGGCGCAGGTGAGGCTCGGGGGTCGCCGGCGGCCGGGACGCGCCCGCAGCCGGCCCGGCGCCCGCGTGCCGGGGAGGGCAGGCGCCGGGCGCCCAGTCCTCGTCCACGATCTCCACGACCGCCTCGGGACCGAGGGCGCGCGCCGCGGCGCCGCGGATCAGCGGCAGATAGCGGTCGCGGACCCAGGTCCTGAGGTGGTCGGGCGCGCGCAGGAACAGCGTGCCGTCCGCGATCCCGACCAGGCTCAGCGGATCCACCCAGATGTGGAACTTGAAGTCCGGGACGTCGGCGCGCAGCTCGTCGCGAACCTCGTTCCAGGTGGTCGCCAAGTCTTCGGGTACGGACAACCGCAACCCCCCAGGGGAACTGGTCGTTTGCCGATGAATGTGGAGGGAACGGCTCGGTGAATGCCGCTGCCGTCCCTCGGGAGGCGCGAGTGTACATGCGCTAAAGCGAGCGGCTCGGGGGCCGCAGGCGCTTCCCGCCGACGTTCTCGCAAATCGCGGGGAAGTCAACCCCGAGGACCGTCGGGAGACTCTGCCTATACTCCGCGGCGGCCGAGCCCCCTCGCCATCCTTCCCCATGAAGCGGACCTACCAGCCCAAGAAGCGCAAGCGCGCCCGCACCCACGGATTCCGTGCCCGGATGAGCACGCGCGCGGGCCGACACGTGCTCAAGCGGCGCCGCTCAAAGGGCCGCCGCCGGCTCTCGGTCTAGCGCCGTGCCCGCGCCAGGCGAGGACCATCCGTCCCGCCCGCGTCGCAAGCGTCGCCGGCTTTCGCGCAGCGGCGAGTTCGACCGCGTCTACCGCGAAGGCCGCTCGCACGCGAGCCGGCATCTCGTCGTCTACTCGTTTCCCCGCGAGAGCGACGACGGCCAGCCGCGGCTCGGTGTCTCCGTCGGCAAGAAGGTCGGCGGGGCGGTCGACCGCAACCGGGTGAAGCGGCTGCTGCGCGAGGCCTTCTGGGCGACGGTCGGCGATCTGCCGGAGGGGTACGACTTCGTGATCGTGGCGCGCCCCGCCGCGGGCGCCCTGGCCGCGGAGCAGGGGGAGCCCGGCATCGCCCGGGCGCTCACCGAGGTCCTCGAGGGCGCCGGCCTGGCCGGGGGTTCGCGATGACGGCCCTCAGGACGGCGGCCGTGGCGCCCGTGAGGCTCTACCAGCGCTTCATCTCGCCCGCGATCCCGCGCCGCTGCAAGTACCATCCCACCTGTTCGCAGTACGCCGTGGACGCGGTTCGCCGGTTCGGCATACTGCGGGGGACCGTCCTCGCCGCCTGGCGGTTGCTCAGGTGCAACCCCTGGAGCCACGGCGGCGTCGACTTTCCGGAGCAGCAGACGCTGTTCCGCGCGCGGGGCACACACCGATGAACACCACGCTTCAGATCGCCAACGTCCTGCAGCCGTTGATCGACGGCAGCGAGGCGATCCTCAAGTTCTGGCACGACGTCGTGGGCAGCTGGGGCGTGGCGATCATCCTCCTCACCTTCACGATCCGGCTGCTGATCCTGCCCCTGACCTTCAAGTCGGTCAAGTCGATGCAGAAGCTCCAGGTGCTCCAACCGGAGATGAAGAAGATCCAGGAGCGGTTCAAGGAAGACCGCCAGCGGATGAACCAGGAGATGATGAAGTTCTACCAGGAGAACAAGGTCAATCCCCTGGGCTCCTGCCTCCCGCTGCTGCTGCAGATCCCGTTCTTCATCGCGCTCTTCTACCTGCTGCGCAGCCCGGAGTTCAAGGCGGACATCGAGGGCGAGGAGAGCTTCCTCTTCATCCCCGATCTGGCGGAGCCACTCACGGGCGAGCCGCTGATCCTCGCCTTCATGATCGTGCTCTACGTAGGCACCCAGCTGATCGCCAGCATGATCACGATGGTGGGTGGCGACAAGACCCAGCAGCGAATCATGTTCGCGCTGCCGTTCGTCTTCGTGATCTTCATCATCAACTTCGAGGCGGGCCTCATCGTCTACTGGATCACCACGAACGTCTGGACCATCGGCCAGCAGCTCGTGGTGCGAAAGCTCTACCCGAAGCCCCAGGTGCTGGCCGAGACGGCCGGGGCGGCGGGCTCGACGGCAATGAGCACGGTGCCGACCAAGCCGGCCCGGGGCAAGCCGTCCTCGCCCAACGGCGAAGACGGGGACGCGCCCAAGCCGGCCAAGCGCGACAAGCGCAAGGCGGGCGTCAAGGCGGGCGGCACCGCGACCAACGGCGGGCCGGCCAAGGCGCCGCCCAACTCCCCGCGCAAGAAGAAGAAGCGCTCCGGCCGCCGCCGGTAGCCGCGCGGTTGACCATGGCGCCGGACACCGACAACGACCTGCGCCCGGCCTCCGAGCCCCTGACCGTGGAGTCGGCCGGCGAGACGCTGGGGGAGGCGAAGTGGGCGGCGATGAAGGAGCTCGAGCCGCGCTTCCCCGGGATCACCGCCGAGTGCGTGAGGTTCGAGGTGCTCGACGACGGCGAGGCCGAGGGCACCGCGCGGGTCCGGGGCGAGGTCGACGAGGAGGCCTGGCGCGCCGCGGCCGGCGCGGAGCTGCCCGAGGAGCCGCTCGAGCGGCTGCGGGCGGTCGTGACCCGCGTGGTCCAGGCGCTGGGACTGAAGGCGACGGTCGACGTCGAGGAGACCGAGGAGGAGCTCAGGGCGACCGTCAACGGCGAGGAGCTCGGCCTGCTCATCGGCAAGCACGGCGCCACGATCGACGCGCTGCAGCATGTCGCGATGCGCGCCGCCCTGCGCGGGAAGCGCGGACCGCAAGCAGGTGACCGTCGACGCCTCCGGCTACCGGGAGCGCCGGGAGGCCGCGCTCCAGCGCTCGGCCGACCGGGCCGTGGCCGAGGCGCTGCGCTTCGGCCGCGCCGTCGAGCTGGAGCCGATGCGCGCGCTGGAGCGCAAGGTTGTCCACATGTACCTGCGCGAGCGCACCGAGGTCGAGACCCACAGCGAGGGCGACGAGCCCGATCGCCGGCTCGTGGTCTCTCCGGTGCGGCCGGTCGCGGGCTGACCGTTTCACGGGAAACGCTGGAAGGGCTGGCCCGGCGGTACTCGCTGGCCCCGCCCGCGGCGGACCGGCTGGCGGCCCTGCTCGAGGCCCTGGCGGCAGAGCCGGATCCGCCGACGACCGTGCGCGAGCCCGCCGAGGCGCTCGACCGGCACCTGGCCGACAGCCTCGTCGGGACTGGCGGTGCCGGAGGTCGCCGGCGCGAGCGCGCATCGCCGACGTCGGCGCCGGCGCGGGCTTCCCGGGACTGGCGCTCGCGGTGGCGCTGCCCGGCGCCGAGATCGATCTGATCGAGTCCGGCCGGCGAAAGTGCGAGGTCGCCGACCGCCTGGCCGCGGCCGCCGGCCTCTCGAACTGCCGAGCGCGTGCCGGTGCGTGCGGAGGAGTGGGCGCGGCGGCGAGGGCCGTGAGGCCTACGACGTGGTCACGGCGCGGGCGGTCGGCCCGCTCGCCGTGCTCGTGGAGTACGCGGCTCCGCTGCTGCGGCCCGGCGGGCTCGCTCGTCGCCTGGAAGGGCGCGCGCGACCCGGCCGAGGAGGACGGCGGGCGCCGCGGCCGCGGCGCATCGTGGGCCTCGAGCCGCGCGAGGTGCTGCGCGTGCGAGCCGTTCCCGGCGCCCGAGACCGGCACCTGCACGTCTATCGCAAGGTGGCGCCCACGCCGGCCCGCGTTTCCGCGCCGCGCCAGGCATGGCACGCAAGCGCCCGCTCGCCTGAGCGGGCGTCGCGGGGAGGGGGTAGGGCGCATCGACGGACATATGGACCGTTTTCGCGCCCAACCCCGGCCGAGACGCACCCTGACGTTCGCCCCCGAACGAATCAGGCCAGATCGCCGGTTCCGACCGCCGCCGCGGCTACGGTGCACCGCGATGGGCACGATCCTCGCGGTGGCGAACCAAAAGGGCGGAGTGGGCAAGACCACCACCGCCGTGAACGTCGCCGCGAACGTCGCCGAGGCGGGCTACGAGACGCTCCTCGTGGACCTCGACGCCCAGTGCAACGCGACGGTCGCGCTCGGGCTTCCGAAGGACGCGAGCCCGAGCTCCTACGACTGCCTCAGCGGGGAGACCACCGTCGCCGAGGCCGCCCGGCCCACGCGCTTCGAGCGCCTCTCGGTGGTCACCGCGACGCCCGACCTCGCGGGGGCGAACGTCGAGCTGCCCCGCATGCCCGGCTCCGAGACGCGACTGCGCGAGCAGCTGGGCGACCTGCGTGAGCGCTTCCTGTTCACCGTGCTCGACTGCCCGCCCTCGCTCGGCCCGCTCACGGTGAACGCCCTGGTGGCCGCCGACCAGGTGCTCGTGCCGGTGCAGACCGAGTACCTCGCCCTCGAGGGTCTCGCCGGGCTGCTCGACACGCTCTCGCTCATCCAGCGCGAGCTGAACCCCAAGCTCACCGTGGCCGGCATGGTCCTGACCATGCACGACGGCCGCACCCGCCTGGCCCAGGACGTGGAGCGCGAGGTGCGCGAGCACTTCCCCGCGCTGGTCTTCGACACGGTGATCCCCCGCAACGTGCGCCTGGGCGAGGCCCCCAGCTTCGGCCTGCCGGTCATCCGGCACGCGCCGCGGAGCCTCGGCTCGACCGCCTACATGAAGCTCGCGAAGGAAGTCGCCGCGCGTGTCTGACTGGGGCAACTCGGGTTCGGGGCCCCACGAGGGATGGAAGGTTCCCGACGAGGGAAAGGCGGGTCAGCGGGGGATGGGTCGCGGCCTCTCGGCGATCCTGCCGCGCACGCGGACCGACGAGACCGGCTACCGCGAGCTCCCCCTCGAGCTCGTCGCGCCCAACCCGCGCCAGCCCCGCCGCGACTTCGACGAGGAGGCGCTGGTCACGCTGGCCGACTCCATCCGCGCGCGCGGGGTGCTCCAGCCGGTGCTCGTGCGGGCGATGGCGGGGGGCACCTACGAGCTCATCGCGGGCGAGCGGCGCCTGCGCGCGTCGCGCCTGGCCGGCCTCGAGACCGTTCCCGCGATCGTCAGGGACAGCGAGGACTCCGAGCGCCTCGAGCTCGCGCTCGCGGAGAACATGGCCCGCAAGGACCTCAACCCGATCGAGGAGGCCCGCGCCTGCGCCATGCTGGTCGAGGACCTCGGCGTCACGAAGGGCGAGGTGGGGCGCCGGGTGGGAAAGAGCCGCGTGGCGGTATCGAACCTCGTCCGGCTGCTCGAGCTGCCCGAGCCCGTCCTGGAGCTGATCGAGCGCGGCGCCCTGAGCGAGGGCCACGGCCGGGCGATACTCCTCTGCAAGGACCACGACGCCCGCAAGCGCCTGGCCGAGAAGGCGAGCGAAGGGCACTGGTCGGTGCGCGAGACCGAGCGGCGCGCGAAGGCGCTCGAGCACGGCGAGCAGGCCGAGAGGCCGCCCCGGAAGTCGCCCGGAGCTGGTCCACCCCGACCACGCGAGACGGCCTGGCCGCGGCCGAGGACGCCCTGACCGCCGCGCTGGGCCGCGAGGTCAAGGTGAAGGCGCACGGCGAAGGCGCCCGAGCCGAGATCATGTTCGAGAACCGTGGTAGAGGCAGTAGAGCTGGCCGAGCGCCTGCTGCGCCGGCCGGTCGAATCGCGCGCGGAAGAAGTCTCAGCCGAACACTGACCCGACGGCCCGGCGCTCAGAGCAACTGAAGGCTCAGGAGCCGCGCTAGACTCGCGCTCTTCGCGGGCGATTAGCTCAGTCGGTTAGAGCGCGTCTCTGATAAGGACGAGGTCCCTGGTTCGAATCGCAGGATCGCCATCTCTCGCCCGTGCTGCGGCGCCTCAGGGGCCTTCGCACCCGCGACTCAGCGGCCCGGGACGGCCACTGCCATGACTAGACTGTCTCTCCCCGAGGGATCCCTACGAGGAGACGCGCTGGGCATGCAGGAAATGGTCATCTACGGCGTGAGTTTCGACATGGTCGGCAAGCAGCCGATCGTCCTGCTCAAGACCAGGGAGGGGAACAAGTTCCTCCCCATCTGGATCGGCCACCCGGAGGCCGCCGCGATCCTCATGAAGCTGCAGGGCGCGAACACGCCGCGGCCGATGACCCACGACCTGATCAACGACGTGCTCTCCGAGCTCGAGGTCTCGTGCACGCGCGTGGCCGTCACCGAGCTGCGCGAGAACACCTTCTACGCCGCGATCACGCTGCAGATGAACGGGCGCGAGATGGAGATCGACTCGCGCCCCTCCGACGCGCTGGCCCTCGCGGTTCGCACGGGCGCCTCGATCTTCGCGGCGGAGGACGTGATCTCCGAGTCGGCGATCGAGTTCGAGCACGAGGTGGAGGACCAGGAGGAGGTCGTCGAGAAGTTCAAGGACTTCCTCGACAACGTCTCGCCCGAAGACTTCCGGGGGGAAGGCTCCGAGTAGTGCCGCTCCGCCGGAGGCGGTGAGCGGGGGGCCGCGCCGATGATCCTCGTGACGGGAGCCACCGGCCAGGTCGGCCGCGAGACCACGCGGGCGCTCGTCGCGCACGGGGCCCCGGCGCGCGTGCTGGTCCGCGATCCGGCGGACGTCGAGGGGCTGAAGGGCGTGGAGGTCGTGGCCGGTGTCTTCGAGGACGAGCCGGCGCTGGCCCACGCGATGCGCGGCGTGGGCGTCCTGCTGCTCATCGGGCGCGACAACCCCGACCAGCTCGCCCAGCACGAGAACGTGCTCCGGGCGGCCGAGCGGGCCGATGTGGGCCACGTCGTGAAGCTGTCGGCGATCGGGGCCTCCTCGGGCTCGCCCATCGAGCTGATGCGAGACCACGCGGCCGTGGAGCACCGGATGCGCAGCAGGTTGCCGCGCTGGACGGTGGCGCGCCCCCACCTCTACATGCAGAACATCCTGCGCAGCGCCGAGGCGGTGCGGACCACGGGTCGCCTGAGCGCCCCGCTGGGCGATGCCCGCCTGCCGCTCGTGGACGCCCGCGACGTCGGGGCCGCGCTCGCCGCGATCCTGGTGTCGGCGAGCCGTCACGTCGAGGCGACCTACACGCTGACGGGCCCGGCGGCGGTGGGCTACGACGACGTGGCCGTCGCGCTGTCGCGTGTCATCGAGCGCCCGGTCAGCTACCAGGCGGTGACTCCCGACACCTACGAGCAGGAGCTCCTGGCCGCCGGCCTGCCGGACTGGCGGGCGAGGGACATCGCCAACATCGCGAGCGCCTACGGCGACGGTGACCTCGCCCCGACGACCGACCTGGAGACGCTGCTCGGCCGGGCGCCCCGGTCGCTCGACGAGTTCCTCGAGGACCACCGCGAGGCGTTCGCCGGCGCGGACGCGCCGGACGCCTAGGCCGGCGTTCCGGCCGCCCGCTCGAACGCGAGCTCGAGCAGCCGGGCCACGAGCTCGTCGAAGTCGATGCCGGCCGCGTCGGCGGCCTGGGGGAGCAGGCTCGTCTCGGTCAGGCCGGGGATCGGGTTGGCCTCGAGCACGTACAGCTCGTCCGCCGAGTCGAGCATGAGGTCCACGCGGCTGAAGCCATGGAGGCTGAGGAGATCGTGCACCGACAGCGCCAGGTCGCGGGCCCGGTCCGCCACCGCGTCCGGCAGGTCCGCGGGGCACACGAAGTCGGTGCGGCCGATCTCGTACCGGGCCTCGAAGTCGTAGAAGTCCTCGGAGCGCGGCACCGCCTCGACCACGGGGAGCGCCTGCGGACCGCCGGGGCCGTCGAGCACCGACACCGCCAGGTCGCGTCCCTCCACGTGGCGCTCCAGCACGACGCGATCGTCGTAGGAGAAGGCGGCCACCAGCGCCGCCGGGACGTCGGCCGCCGTGCGCGCGAACTTGATGCCCAGAGCCGAGCCCTGGCTCGAGGGCTTGACCACGATCGGGAAGTCGAGCCGCTCCTCGATCGCCGGCAGCGCCTCGGCCGCGCCCAGCTCGCGGAAGGCGGTCTGGGTGAAGGCGAAGAACTCGGGGGTGGGGATCCCGGCTTCGAGCATGAGGTGCTTGGCGAGCGTCTTGTCGGTCGCCCGGGTGCAGCCGAGGACCCCCGAGCCGGTGTAGGGCAGGGCGAGGATCTCCAGCAGCTCCTGGACGGTGCCGTCCTCGCCGTCGCGTCCGTGGAGCGCCACGAACGCGGCGTCGGGCGCCTCGTCGCGCAGGCGGCGGATGAGGTCGGTGCCCACGTCCACCCCGACCACCTCATGGCCGAGGCGCTCGAGCGCGTCCTGCACCCTTGCGCCCGACCGCAGCGACACCTGCCGCTCCAGCGAGCGCCCGCCCTTGAGCACGGCGATCTTGCTCTGGGTCACGTCCCGCCCGCCCGGCGGTCGCTCGCCGCGCGCCGTGGAAGCTTCACCACCCGGCCGCCCTGGTCGTCGTCGCCTGCGGCCTCCTCCTCAAGCGCCTCGGCAGTCACCACGGGATGCTCTCCGGTGATCGTGCCGTAGAGCGCGACCTGCTCCTTGACCACCTCGCCGATGCGGCGAATGCCCTCGCGGATCTCGGTCTCGTCGGCGCCCGAGAAGTTGAGCCGCATCGAGCTGTGGCCGCGCCCGTCGAGGTAGGCGCCGGAGCCGGGCACGAAGGCCACGTTGTCGCGCAGCGCCCGGGCGAGCAGGTCGGTGGTGTCGATGTACTCGGGGAGCGTGGCCCACACGAACAGGCCGCCGGCCGGCCGGGTCCACTCGGCCTGGGAGGGGAAGCTCTTGGCGAGGGCGTCGAGCATCGCGTCCCGGCGCTCGCGGTAGATGCTCGGTGAGCGAGTCGACGTACTCACGCCAGTCGAAGTGCTCGAAGTACGCCTGCACCATCAGCTGCGACACCGTGGACGTGCACAGGTCCGCCTCCTGCTTGCCGAGGTTGATCTTCTCGAGCACCGGCGGCGGCGCGACGACCCACCCCAGCCGCAGCCCGGGGGAGAGGATCTTCGAGAACGTGCCCAGGTACATCACGAACACGCCGCCGTCGAGCAGGTACAGCGGGGGCAGCGGCGTCGCCCTCGTAGCGAAGGAGCCCGTAGGGGTTGTCCTCGAGCACGAGTATCTCCCGCTCGGCCGCGACCTCCACCAGGCGCCGCCGCCGGGGCAGCGACATGGTCACGCCCGCGGGGTTCTGGAACGTCGGGACGGTGTAGATGAACTTCGGCCGCCGGCCCTCGCGCTCGAGGCGGTCGAGCGTCTCCTCGAGCAGGTCCACCCTCATCCCGTCGGCGTCCATGTCCACCTGCACGACGTCGGCCTGGTAGGCGTGAAACACCGGCACCGCGCCGGGATAGGTCGGTCCCTCGGCCACGATCACGTCGCCCGGGTCGATGAGCGTCTTCGTGACCAGGTCGATCACCTGCTGACCGCCCGTCGTGACGATCATGTCGTCGCGGTCGACGCGCATGCCCTCGGCGGCCATGACCTGCTCGATGCACTCCTTGGTCTCCTCGAGGCCCTCGGTCGGCCCGTACTGGAGCGCCTTCGCGCACGACTCCTCGGCGATGCGGGCGCTCACCGCGGCGAACGTGGCCGGCGGGAAGGTCGAGGTGTCGGGCAGCCCGCCGGCGAGGGAGATCACCTCGGGGCGGGCCGTGATCGCCATCATGTCGCGCATCGCCGAGGACTTCATGACCCGGGTGCGGGAGGCGAACAGGCCCGCGTAGCGCTCGAGGTCGCGGACCGTGGACTGCGATCGGGATCTTGGCGGTGGGCTCATGCCGTCTCTTTCGTCGCCTCGGCAGAGCGTCCTCGGTGAACCTCTATCGTGGCTGGGTCCCAGCGTACCGTCAGCCGGGCGCCTCTCTCGATCCATGAGTCTCGTCCTCGACATCGGCCAGGGCGCCGGCCTCGCCACTGCGACCGGGGTCCGGCCCTTCCTGCCACCCCTCCTCGCCGGCGCGCTCGCCCGCGGGGACACCGGGATCGACTTCGACGGATCGGGGTGGCAGTTCCTCGAGTCCCCCGGCTTCCTGCTGGCGCTCGTCGGCGTGGCCGTGGTGGCCTACCTCGCGGAGCGCTCGGGAGCGGACCGCCGGACGGTGCGCACGGCCTCGGCGGTGCTGGCGGTGGTGCTGGGCGCCCTGCTCTTCGCGGGCACCCTCGCCGCCGAGGGGCATTCGGCCATCCCCGGCCTCGTCGCCGGGCGCCGCGTGCGCCGCGCTGGCCTTCTTCGCGGTCGACGGGCTGCTGGAGAGGGCCCGCCGGCGCCTCGAGCCGGGCCCCGCGGCCCTGCTGAGCACCTACGCGGACCTGGCGGCGCTGGTGCTGGCGGCGATCGCGATCTTCATCGAGCCCGTGGCGTTCCTCGCGCTGGCGGCCTTCGTCGTCCTCCTCGTCCGCGGGCGGGCGCAGGACGACCGCAAGTACGCGGGCCTGCGGATACTGAGGTGAGCCGGAGCGGCGCATCGCCCAAGAAGGTGGTGCTCGCGGTGATCGACGCGCTCGACCCCGTGGCGCTCGAGCACGCCGTGGCCGACGGCCGGGCGCCGACGATCGAGGCCATCATGGACCGCGGCGTCTACGTCAACGACTGCGTCTCCACCTTCCCCTCCGTGACGCCGGTCGCCGCCTCGGCCATCGCCACCGGCCTCGGTCCCGCGGAGTCGCTGGTGCCCTCGATGAACTGGTACCACCGGGGCGAGGAGCGCTACGTGGAGTACGGGTCCTCGTTCAGCGCCACGCGGGCCTTCGGCGTGTTTCGCTCGCTCATGGACCTCGTCTACAACATGAACCTCGCGCACCTGACCCAGGAGCGCCGGACCGTGTTCGAGTATCTCGACGACGCCGGGCTTGCGCACCGCCTGCACCACGTACCTGATCTACCGCGGCCGTCACCGCCACGAGCCGTCGGGCGACTCGCCCTACCGGCGCCTGGCCGAGGCGGCCCAGTTCCGCCACGCGGTGTGGGGCGCCCGCGAGCTCTTCTACGCCGACATCTTCGACACGCAGGGCACCGGCTGCTTCTCCACGCTCGGGATGCCCGGCCAGCGCGACCGCCACGCCGGTTGCGTGGGCGCGCACCTGGTGGAGAACGACCTGTTCGACTTCCTGCTCTTCTCGCTGCCCGACAACGACACGTTCTCGCACCGCGCGGGCACGGAGGGCCAGCCCATCTCGATCGCCGAGGCCGACCGCGCGCTCGACCGGATGATGCAGGCCGGCGGCGGCGCCGAGGCCTTCCTGGACGAGCATGCGGTGATCGTGGTGTCCGACCACACCCACAACGACGTCCAGAGCGCCAGCAGCCTGGCCGACTCCCTCGGCGATCGGCGGATCCTGCAGCCCGCCGACCTGGCGCCCGACGAGGCCGAGCTGGCCGTGTGCCCGGGGTCGCGCTCCGCCCAGGTCTACGTGCTGGACGAGGCGCGCCGGGCCGAGCTGACGCCGGTCGTGGCGCGGGAGCTGCACGGCGCCGAGGGAGTGGACCTGGTCGTGCACCGCGAGGGCGACGAGGGCGTGGTGTGGAGCGGGCGCGGCGAGCTGCGCTTCTCGCCCGGCGACGAGCTCACCGACACCCGCGGGGGAACCTGGCGGGTGCAGGGCGAGCCCGCGGCGCTCGGCCTCGAGATCGACGGCGGGTCGGTGCGAAGCGAGGACTACCCCCACGCGCTCGGCCGCCTGTGGTCGGCCCTCGAGTGCCCGCGTGCCGGCGACGTGTTCGTCTCGGCCGCGCCGGGGCACGAGTTCGTGGACTGGGGCGGTCACGACCACAAGGGCGGGGGCAGCCACGGGTCCCTCCACCGCTGCGACTCGCTCGGCGTGCTCCTCATGAGCGGCATAGGGCCCGGCCGCGCCGACGCTCGCGACCGGTGGTCGATCGAGGACGTGACGCCGCTGGTGCTCGATCACTTCGGGGTGGCCGCGTGAGCTCGACGGCCGGCCAGGGGCGCGTCCGCGCCGGCATGCGCCGGCGCCACAACTGGGTGCAGCTCGTGAAGTTCTGCCTCGTCGGAGCGTCGGGCTACGTGGTGAACCTGGCGGTCTTCGCCCTCGCCTTCGGCGTCGCGGACCTCCACCATCTCGTGGCGGCCACGCTGGCCTTCGTGGTGGCGGTGAGCAACAACTTCTGGTGGAACCGCCACTGGACGTTCGGGGCGCGCGACGGGCACATGGGGTTCCAGGCCACGCGCTTCTTCGCGGTCAGCGTGCTGGCCTTCCTCTTCGCCGCGGCCGTGCTCGAGCTGCTCGTGACCCGGGCGAACGTGCCGGAGCTCGCGGCCCAGGCGGTGTCGATCGTCGCCGCCACGCCGCTGAACTTCGTCGGGCAACAAGATGTGGAGCTTCGGCGTATCGGGCGCCCGGCGCTAGGAGCGGACCCTGGCGGTCGCCGCTGGCCGCGCTCGTGCTCGGCCTCGCCGCGCCGCGCGGCGGTCGCGGCGCCCGCGCTCGAGCGGCCGGCGTCGGACACGGTGGCCCCGCCCGGGTACAAGCTCAGCGCCGACGTGGCGGTCGCGGATCGCGGCGCGTGGCGAGAAGATCCGCGCGGAGCGTCCGCGCCACGACCGCTTCGCTCCCACCGCATACACACGCGGCCCCGGCCGCTGGCAGGTCAGCTGGTTCGACTCGGAGGGCGACCAGGTCGCCCAGACACGCGTGGACGACTCCACCGGCGCGATCCTCGAGGAGTGGACCGGCGACCAGGTGGCCTGGACCATGGCGCGCGGCTACGAGGGCGCCTTCGGGCGCAAGCTCAACGCCCCGTACGTCTGGATCCCGCTGTGCCTCCTCTTCCTGGCGCCCTTCGTGGATCCCCGGCGCCCGTTCCGGATGCGTCCACCTCGACCTGCTCGTGATGCTCGCCTTCGGCGCCTCGCACGTGTTCTTCAACCGCGGGGACATCGGCGTGTCGGTGCCACTCGTCTATCCCGTTCTCGCCTACCTCCTGGCGCGCCTGCTGTGGACGGGCTTTCGCCACACGCGAGAGACGGGAGAGGCTGCTGCCCGTGGTGCCCGCCGGCTGGCTCGTGCTGGCGCTGGTGGTCCTCGTGGGCTTCCGGGTCGGGCTCAACGTCGTGGACTCGAACGTGATCGACGTGGGCTACGCCGGGGTGATCGGCGCCGACCGGATCGCGGACGGCGACCCGCTCTACGGCGACGGCTTCTCCGAGCGCGTGCGACACGGCGACACGTACGGGCCGCTCAGCTACCTGACCTACGTGCCCTTCGAGCAGGCGCTGCCGTGGGGCGGGAAGTGGGACGACCTGCCCGCCGCCCACGGCGCGGCGATCCTCTTCGACCTCGGTCACCCTGGCCGGGCTGATCCTCCTGGGCCGCCGGCTGCGGCGCGGACGGGAGGGTCGCGAGCTGGGCGTCGCCCTCGGATACGCCTGGGCCACGTACCCGTACGCGATCTTCGCGCTTCAGACCAACTCCAACGACGCGCTGGTGGCCATGTGCACGGTGCTCGCGATGCTCGCCCTGGTCAGCTTCCCGGGACGGCCGCGAGCGGCCGCCGCCGCGCGTGGGCTGGCGGTGGCGCTGGGGGCCGCCGCGAAGTTCGCCCCTGTGGTCCTCGCCCCCCTGTTCGCCCGCGGCACCGGGCGCCGGCCCGCGGTCGGTGTGTTCGCCGTCGCGCTCGCCGTGGCGCTGGCCGTGCTCGTCCTGTCCCTTCGTCGGGGACGGCGGCCCGCGCGAGCTCTACGACCGCACCGTCGGCTACCAGGCGTCGCGCGGATCGCCGTTCAGCGTGTGGGGACAGGTGCCGTCGCTCGACTGGCTCCGGACCGTGGTGAGGATCGCCGGACTCGCCCTCGCGCTGCTCGTGGCCTTCGTGCCGCGCCGCCGGACGGCGGTGCAGGTGGCGGCGCTCGCGGGCGGCGGTCCTGATCGCGTGCAGCTCGGCGTGACGCACTGGTTCTACCTCTACGTGGCGTGGTTCGCCCCGCTGGCGCTGGTGGCCTTCCTCGCGCCGCTGCGGGGCGGCCGCGGGGAGGCCGAGACGCGGACGGCGCGCCTACGCGGGCGGGCCGGGCTCGAGGAGCTGGGAGATGCCGGTGGCCAGGCCGTCGGCGCCCGCCTCGACCAGCACCGCGTTCAGCCACGGGTCGTCGTCCGAGACCTCGTAGCGCACGTTGGTCATCGTCATGAAGCGCGCGAGTGACTGCTCGCGCTTCACGCCGATCACCCCGCCGCGCGGCCCGGTCATCCCGACGTCGGTGCAGTAGGCGGTGCCCCCGGGGAGCACCCGCGCGTCCGCCGTCGGGACGTGGGTGTGCGTGCCGAGGCACGCGGTGACCCGGCCGTCGAGGTGCCAGCCCATCGCCACCTTCTCGCTGGTGGCCTCGGCGTGCATGTCCACCAGCAGATGCGTGGTGCGTCCCCGCAGCGACGGCGAGGGCGGCGTCGGCCTCGGCGAAGGGCGACCGCGCGGCGTCGAGGAACACGGTGCCCGAGAGGTTCACCACGCCGAGCGCCATGCCGTCGCCCTCCAGCACCGCGGTTCCCTTGCCCGGGGCTCCCGACCGGGTAGTTGGCCGGGCGCACGATGCGCTCCTCGCGGTCGAGGTAGGGGTAGACCTCCGTGTGGCGGTAGGCGTGGTTGCCCAGGGTGATCAGATGCGCGCCGGCCTCGAAGATGTCGCCCGCGGTGCGCTCGGTGATGCCCACGCCGCCCGCCGCGTTCTCGCCGTTGACCACCACGAAGTCCGGCTCGTGGCGCTCGCGCAGCCCCGGAAGCAGCGCGGCGAGCGTGCGCCGGCCCAGCCCGCCCACGACATCGCCCACGAAGAGAACCCTCACCGGCAGGAGTCTGGCACCAGGCCCCCTGGCGCTACCGTCCAGGCAATGGCGGAGCGAGTGGCAGCGCCCGAGGAGCGGAGCGCCGAAGAGGCGCCGGTCGTGCTCGACGCGCGCGAGCTTCGCAAGTCCTACGGCGAGCGCGAGGCGCTTCGCGGCGTGTCGCTCTCCGCGCGCCGCGGGGAGCTGGTGGCGGTGATCGGGCCCAACGGCGCCGGCAAGACCACCTTCCTCTCCATCCTCGCCGGCATCCAGCGGCCCGACGGCGGGGAGGTGAGCCTCCCGGCCTCGGAGGTCGGGTGGGTGCCCCAGCAGGCGGCCGTCTACAACAAGCTCACCGTCGAGGAGAACCTGCGGCTGTTCGCCCGCCTGGAGAAGTGCGCCGACGTGGACGCGACCGTCGACCGGATGCTCGACCTCACGGGCCTGCGCGAGCGCGCGGGAGATCAGGTGGGAAAGCTCTCGGGCGGCAACCGCCAGCGGGTGAACATCGCGGTGGGGCTCCTCGGCGAGCAGGCGGTGCTGCTGCTGGACGAGCCCAGCGCGTCCCTCGACCCGGGGCAGCGCGAGCGGGTGTGGGACTTCGTGCTCAGCCTCGCCGCCTCCGGGACCACGGTGGTCTACTCGACGCACAACATCCAGGAGGCCGAGCGCCACGCCCAGCGGGTGCTGGTGCTCGCCGACGGCGAGGTCATCTTCAGCGGCAGCCCCCGCGAGCTCGAGGAGCTGGTCGAGCGCGCGCGCGGCGAGCGGGCCGACTTCGAGCAGGCGTTCGTGGCCTTCCTGCGCCAGAACGGCCATTAGCGAGACCGATGCGCTGGCTGCTGCTGAAGGACCTGAAGATCCTGCTGCGCTCGCCGTCGCTGGTGGCGCTGCTGGTGCTCTACCCGGTGATCATCGCGACCCTGATCGGGTTCGCGCTCTCGCGCGGTCCCGACAAGCCCAAGGTCGCGGTGGCCAACCTCGTGCCCGACTCGGCGCGGCGAGGTCGAGCTGGGCGGGCAGGAGATCGACCTCACCGAGGAGTCGGCGCCGCTGTTCGACGCGATCGACGCCGTGAACGTCGACTCGACGGAAGGCCGCGGTGAAGAAGGTCCGCGACGGGGAGGCGCTGGCGGCGATCGTGATCCCCGAGGACACCACCCGGACGCTCGCGGCCGGCCTCGAGCCCGCGCGGCATCGAGGTGATCTACAACGCCGAGGACCCGGTGAAGGCGCAGTACGTGCGCGACGTGATCAAGTCCCAGGTCCAGGACGCCAACAACGCGCTGACCGAGCGGCTCGCCGAGGCGGCGGTCGAGTACCTCGACCTGATCGGCACCGGAGGGCGGTTCGAGATCTTCGGCCGCCAGCTCGACGTGCTCGGGCCTCGAGCGCTCGCAGGAGATCCTCGAGGAGGCCAAGGCCGACCTGCCCAGGGGCTCGCCCGGGCGCGGAGCAGATCGACTCGGTGATCGCCTTCGCGCAGGTGGCGCGCGACAACCTCGGCCTGTCCGACGACGTGCTGGCGTCGGTGGGCTCGCCGCTCAAGGTCAAGCAGGTCAAGCTCGACGGCGGGTCGTCGCCGCTGTCGGAGTTCGCCGTGGCGATCGCGGTGACCGTCTCGCTCATGTTCATCACGCTGCTGCTGGCCGCCGGCACGCTCGCCCTCGAGCGGGAGGAGAACGCCTTCCTGCGCCTCGTCCGCGGGCTGGTCTCGCGCACGGGCCTGCTCCTCGAGAAGGCCGGCCTGGCGGCCGCGTGCTCGGCGGCGGTGTCGCTGCTGATGCTCGCCGGCCTGTCGCTCTTCGTCGAGCTGGACTACGGGCGCTTCCCCCTGTGGGCGCTCGCGGTCGCCGCGGGGGCGCTGGCGTTCGCCGCGCTGGGACTCGCCGTCGGGGTGCTGACGAAGGAGGTCCGGGCCGCGTCGCTGTTGTGCGTGATGCTCTCCCTGCCGCTCACCTTCCTCGCGCTGGTGCCGTCCGGCTCGGTGTCGCCGTTCCTGTTCGACGTCGTGCGCGCCATCTCGGCCGTCTTTCCCTTCAAGCCGGCGCTCAACGCGCTCGACGCCGCGCTCAACGACACCGGCGACATCGGCATCCACGTGCTGCACCTGCTGGTGCTCTTCCTGGCCTTCGGGGCGATCAGCCGCCTGTCCCTGCGCCGCTTCGCGGGGTAGGGCCACGGCCTAGACTGGGGCGCTCATGGCATTCCCCGCCACACGCATGCGGCGGCTGCGCGCAACCGGGCTCCTGCGCGGGATGGTCCGCGAGACCGACCTGACGGCCTCCCATCTCGTGCTGCCCATGTTCGTGGAGCTGGGCACCGACAGCCGGACGCCGATCGAGGCGATGCCGGGCGTCGACCGGATGTCGATCTCGCACGCGGTGGAGGAGGCGGGCGCGGCCCACGCGCTGGGGATCCCGGCGGTGCTGCTCTTCGGCGTGCCGGCGGAGAAGGACGAGCGGGCCTCGGGCGCCTACGACGACGAGGGCGTGGTCCAGCTCGCCGTCCGGGCCATCAAGGAGGCCCATCCCGAGCTGGTGGTGATCACCGACGTCTGCCTGTGCGCGTACACGTCGCACGGGCACTGCGGCGTGGTGCGCGCCGACGGCACGGTGGACAACGACGTGTCGCTCGAGCTGCTCGCCAAGACCGCGATCTCGCACGCCCGCGCCGGCGCCGACGCGGTGGCGCCCAGCGACATGATGGACGGCCGCGTGGGCGCGCTGCGCGCCCAGCTCGACGCCGAGGACCTCAAGGACACGCCGATCGTGGCCTACTCGGCCAAGTTCGCCTCGGCGTTCTACGGGCCCTTCCGCGAGGCGGCCGGCTCGGCGCCCGCGTTCGGCGATCGCCGCACCTACCAGATGGATCCCGCCAACGCCGACGAGGCGGTGCGCGAGGCCCTGCTCGACGTGGAGGAGGGCGCCGACGTGGTGATGGTCAAGCCCGCCCTGGCCTACCTCGACGTGATCCGCCGGGTCAAGGAGGCGACCCGCGTGCCGGTGGCGGCGTACAACGTGAGCGGCGAATACGCGATGATCGAGGCGGCCGCGGCGGCCGGATACCTCGACAGGCGCGCCGCGGTGCTCGAGGCGCTGACCTCGATCCGCCGGGCGGGCGCCGACATCGTGATCACCTACCACGCGAAGGAAGTAGCCGAATGGCTTCAGTAGCAACCCCGAAGGTGCGCTCGCGCAAGGACGGCGCCGCCGTGCCGCTGGACGCGCTCGACAAGCGCCTGCTCAACCTCATGCAGGGCAGCTTCCCGCTCGAGCCGCGTCCCTACGCGGCCGTCGCCGGGCTGGCCGAGGTCACCGAGGACGAGGTCATGCGCCGGGTGCAGCGGCTGCTCGACGAGCGCATCATCCGCCAGGTCACGCCGATCTTCGACACGCGGGTGCTCGGCTACGAGTCGATGCTCGTCGCGGCCAAGGTCGACCCCGAGAACCCCCACCGCGCCGCGCGGATCATCAACTCGCACCCGGGCGTGTCGCACAACTACCTGCGCAACCACGACTTCAACCTGTGGTTCACGATCGCCACGGAGCCCGGCTCGCGAGCTGGGCCTGCAGGGCACGCTCGACGCGGCTGCAGGAGCTGACCGGCGCCGACTCGGTGCGCCAGCTGCCGACGCTCAAGCTGTTCAAGATCCGCATGGACCTGGAGATGGAGAAGGGCACGCGCGACCTGGCCGCCGCGGGCGTCGCCCAGGACCCGATCGAGCCCGAGGCGATCGAGCTCTCGGAGCTCGACCTCGCGGTGATCCGCACCCTGCAGGGCGACATGCCGGTGATCCCCGAGCCCTACGCGCCCGGCGGCGAAGGAGATCGGGATCACCCAGGCCGAGCTGCTCGACGCACCTCGAGACGATGCAGCGAGCGCAAGGCGCTGCGCCGGGTCGCCGCGATCCTCTTCCACCGCCGCGCCGGCTTCTCGGCCAACGGCATGGGCGTGTGGAACGTGCCCGACGAGCGGATCATGGAGGTGGCCCCGCTGATGGCCTCCTTCCGCGGCATCTCGCACTGCTACCAGCGCCCGACCTACGAGGACTGGCCCTACTCGGTCTTCACCATGGCCCACGGGCGCTCGAAGGAGGAGTGCGACGCCATCCTCGACTCGATCGCCGAGGAGTCGGGGATCGAGGACCGCCGGACGCTCTACTCGTCGACGGAGTTCAAGAAGATCCGGCTCCTCTACTTCACCGACGACCACCAGCGCTGGGAAGAGGAGAACGGCTAGGCCGACGTTCGCTGGCGGGTCGCAGCCCGCAGGATCGAGGCGTGCCGAGCAACGAAGCCCGCTCACGCGAGCTCTACGCGCGCGCCCTGGACCTGATGCCCGGCGGCGTCAACTCTCCCGTGCGGGCCATGGGCTCGATCGGGCGCGATCCCGTCTTCGCCGCGAGCGGCCGGGGCGCCGAGCTGACCGACGTGGACGGCAACGTCTACGTGGACTGGATGCTCTCGTGGGGGCCGCTGATCGCCGGTCACGCCCACCCCGCGGTGATCGACGCGGTGAGCGCCGCCGCGGCCCGCGGCACGAGCTTCGGCGCCTCGACCGAGGCCGAGGTGCTCCTCGCCGCCGAGGTCGCGGCGCGCGTGCCGTCGCGCGGAGATGGTCCGCATGGTCAACTCGGGGACCGAGGCGGCGATGAGCGCCATCCGCCTGGCCCGCGCGGCGACCGGCCGGGAGAAGCTCCTCAAGTTCGCCGGCGCCTACCACGGACACGTGGACGGGCTCCTGGCCCACGCCGGATCGGGGCTGGCCACGGCGGGGATCCCTGACTCCCCCGGCGTTCCCGCCGCCCAGGCTGCGGCCACCGTGATCGTCCCCTGGAACGACCGCGAGGCGGTGTCCCGCGCGGTGGCCGAGCACGAGCTTCGCCGCCATCCTCGCCGAGCCGTACCCGGCCAACATGGGGCTCGTCCCGCCCGCCGACGGCTTCCTGGAGCACCTTCGCGAGCAGGCCGACGCCGCCGGCGCGCTGCTGGTGTTCGACGAGGTGATCTCGGGCTTCCGCGTCGCCCGCGGCGGCGCCCAGGAGCGCGAGGGGGTGTCGCCCGACCTGACGATCCTCGGCAAGGTGATCGGCGGCGGCGTCCCGGCCGCCGCCTACGCCGGCTCGCGCGAGCTGATGAGGCGGGTGGCCCCGGCCGGCGACGTCTACCAGGCGGGCACGCTCTCCGGCAATCCGCTCGCAACCGCGGCGGGCCTCGCCACCCTGGAGCTCCTCGACTCCGGCGCCTACGAGCGCCTCGACGCCGTGGCCCGCACGGTCGCCGACGGACTGCGCGAGGCGGCCGCCGAGGCGGGCGTGGCGGTGCACGTGGCCCACGCCCCCGGCCTTCTCACGCTCTTCTTCCACGACGGCCCGGTGACCGACTACGCCTCGGCCCGGGAGTGCGACACCGACGCCTACGGGGCCTTCTGCCGGGCCATGCTCGACCGGGGCGTCTACCTCCCGCCGTCGCAGTTCGAGGCCTGGTTTCCGTCGCTGGCCCACACCGACGAGCACGTGGAGCGCACCCTCGACGCGGCCCGGGAGTCGCTTCGGGAGCGGGCATGACCGCGCTCGAGCAGGTGGTGGCCGCTGTCGAGCCGACCCTCTCGCGCCACGCGAGGGCACGAGCCCGGGCCCGACCGCTTCGCCGAGCTCGTCGACGATCCCGACCGCCTCTTCGTGCTCGAGGCCGTCTACGAGGGCTATCTCCTGCACTACGGGGTCTCGCGGGCATTCGCGGGCATGGAGCCCGACCTGTGCCTCCTGGCCGGCGACGCCCTGTACGCGCTGGGGCTCTCCCGGCTGGCCGAAAGGGGCGACGTGGAGGCCGTGGCCGAGCTGGCGGACCTCATCTCGCTCACGGCCCAGGCGCACGCCGAGGGCGCTCCCCAGCGGGCGGAGGCGCTGTGGGTTCAGAGTGCGCGGGCGCTCTCGTCCGAGGCCGGCCCGGGCGCGAGGGCCTTTTGGCGCACCGCGACTGGCATCGAGCGCTCGTGACACCCGTAGCCATGTTGACTCTATTGTTGCGGCCGCGTTCAATGTGAAGCAGCAGTTCCCCCCGGATGGCAGCCAACCGCCCAGACAAGAACCCCCGTCGCAAGTCGCGCTATACGACGGATCGCGGCACCCCCGGCGCCTTCGAGGGTGAGACGGTCACCCGCCGCGGCTTCATGACCGGCGGCGCGCTGGCCGCGGGGGGCATCGCCTCGGCCGCCTTCGCCCTCCCGGCGCTCGGGTTCGCCCTGGGGCCGCTGTTCGAGGACGGCACGAAGGACGTGTGGCAGGACGTGGGGCCCGAGTCCGACTTCAACACCGAGACCTACGTGCCCAAGACGATCGAACATCCAGCCGAACGTGGGGGAGGCCGGAAGGACCACCATCTACGTGCGCAAGTACGACGACAAGCGCGACAAGCCGAGCCCGAGCGACACCGAGCAGGATCTCGATCCGCTGCCCTACGTCGCCATCTCCACCAGGTGCGCGCACCTCGGCTGCCCCGTGCGCTACTTCCGCGACCCGGGGCGCTTCGTGTGTCCGTGCCACGGCGGCATCTACGACTTCCAGGGCAAGGTCGACGGCGGCCCCCCGGTTCGCCCGCTCGACCGGTTCTACACGGCGCGTGAGGGGCGGCCGGGTGCTGGTGGGCGAGCGCTTCTCGGTGAACTCCGAGCTGCGGCGCTTCTCGCCCCGAGACCCGTCGAACCACCTCGACGGCCTCTGGCAGTACCTCTATCCCGCGAGGCCGAGCACGTGAGCAAGCGCACCCCGCCGCTGCCCAAGTTCCTGCGCCCGACGCCTCCCCGGCCGGGGGAGAAGACCGGCCCGGGCCGAGGCGGCAACGGGAACGGCAACGGGAACGGCGCCAAGCCGAGCCGCGGCGACCAGCTCAAGGACGGGGCGCTCGAGGGAACCGCCCAGGTGGTCGGCTACCTCGACGAGCGCACCGGCGCCTCTCCCTTCCTGCGCGGCTTCCTCTACCGGAAGGTCCCCAAGGGGACCAACTGGTTCTACACGCTGGGGTCGGCCACGATGTTCGCCTTCGTCTCCCAGGCCGTGACCGGCGTGTTCCTGGCGATGTACTACAACCCGGACGCGTCGCGCGCCTACGAGTCGGCCGCCCACATCACGAACGACGTCTTCCTCGGCGAGCTCGTGCGCGGCATGCACCGCTGGGGCTCGACGGTGATGATCGTGCTGCTCTTCCTGCACATGGGCCGCACCTTCGTGTTCGGCGCCTACAAGTACCCGCGCGAGCTGAACTGGGTCATCGGCGTGATCCTGGTGGTGCTGACCCTGATGATGGGGCTCACCGGGTACCTGCTCCCCTTCGACCAGCGCTCCTACTGGGCCACGATCGTCGCGGTCAACCTCAACTCCTCGGCGCCGATCATGGGCCCCTACCTGGCCGACTTCCTGCGCGCCGGCTCGGAGTTCGGCTCGACGACCATCAGCCGCTTCTACGCGATGCACATGCTGCTGATCCCCGGCGGCATCGCCGCCCTGATCGGCGCCCACCTCTACCTCGTGGCAAAGCTCGGCACCACCGCGCCGCCGTGGCTCAAGGCGGAGAAGAAAGAGCTCTCGAAGGAAGAGGTCTAGGTGAACGCCCGCGAGAAGGAGGAGTACCTGCGCGAGTACTCGATCCTGAAGAGCCAGGGCAAGCCCTTCTTCCCCTACGCCATCTTCAAGGACGGGGCGATGGCCGCCATCACCCTCGTCGTGATCATCACCATGGCGATCCTGTTCGGGGCCGAGCTGGGCCCGAAGGCCGATCCCACCACCACCACCTACTCCCCGCGGCCGGAGTGGTACTTCTTCTTCCTCTTCGAGCTGCTGCGGGTGGTCAAGCCGCCGGAGCTGGTCTTCATGGCCACGATCGGCATCCCCACGATCGCCCTGATGCTCCTGCTCCTGCTCCCGTTCTACGACCGCGGCCCCGAGCGCCATCCGCTCAAGCGCCCGATCGCGATGATCGGCGCCGCCGCGACCGTGTTCGCCATGGGCTACCTCACGATTCTCGGCGCGGTGGCCGGTCCGCCGAGCGAGATCGAGATCGAGGTGGCCTCGAAGTACGAGGAGGGCAAGCTGGTGACCGCGGCCGAGGGCTGCCTCGGCTGCCACAAGATCGGTGAGAACGGCAACACGCTCGGTCCGAACCTCACCCACATCGGAGACCGCCTCGGCCGGGACGCCATCGCCCGCACGCTGCAGAACCCCACCGCTCCGATGCCCTCCTACGCGGCCCTGCGCGAGGAGAAGCCCGAGCAGTTCGAGCAGATGGTGAACTTCATCGCCTCGCTCAAGGAGGACATGCCCGAGGAGGGCGAGGACTCCGCGCGCGACCAGGCCGACGTCGACCCGAAATAGCCCGGCCACGCCCGTGACGGCCGTGGCACCGCAGGAGCCGGGGACCCTGCCCGAGACGCAGGTGCAGGCGATGTTCGACCGCATCGCCCGTGTGTACGACCGGATGAACTCGGTGATGACCGCCGGGATGCACCACCGCTGGCGCGAGCGGGCGGCCGACATCGCGAGCGTCGGGCCGGGGGACCGCGTGCTCGACGTGGCCACGGGAACCGGAGACCTGGCCGTGGAGCTGGCCCGGCGCGTCGGCCCGGCGGGCGAGGTGGTGGGCATGGACTTCTCCCCGGCCATGCTGGAGCTGGCGCGCGAGAAGGCCCCCGAGCTGCGCTTCGAGCAGGGCAACGCGCTCGAGCTCGCCTACGACGACGACGAGTTCGCGGCCACCACCGTGGGCTTCGGCGCGCGCAACTTCGCCGACCTCGGCCGGGGTCTCGCCGAGATGGCGCGGGTCACCCGCCCCGGGGGCAGGGTGGTGGTGCTCGAGATCACCACGCCCCAGCGACCGCCCCTCTCCTGGTTCTTCGGGGTCTGGTTCGACCGGATCGTGCCGGCGCTGGGCCGCCTGGCGGGCGACCCCGACGCCTACGGCTATCTCCCCAGCTCGGTGCGCCGGTTTCCCGGGCCCGAGAGGCTGGCCGCCGTCCTGGACGGCGCCGGCCTGACCGACGTGCGCTACGTGCTCACGGCGGGCGGCATCATCGCCATCCACTCCGGCACGGTCCCCCGGTGACGGCGAGCGCGGCGGCGCAGCTGGCCTCGGTGCTGGAGGCGGGCGGTCCGGCGCTGCGCACGGGCCTCGAGAGCGTGGAACGGCGCCTGGCCGAGGTGGCCGCCGGCCACGGCGAGACGCTGGAGGTCCACGCCTCGAGCACTCTGAGCGCCGGCGGCAAGCGCCTGAGGCCCATGCTGGTCTTCCTGTGCGGCGGACGCGGCGACGGGCTCGTGTCCGCCGCGGCCGCCGTCGAGCTCCTCCACACCGCGACGCTGGTCCACGACGACGTGCTGGACGACGCCGCGCTGCGCCGCGGTCGCCCGACCGTCTACGCCTCGGGAGGGCGCCTGGCCGCCACGGCCACCGGGGACCTCCTGTTCTCGCGGGCGTTCGCCGAGCTGGCCGAGCTCGGCGCCGAGGCGGTGTCGGCGCTGTCGGTGGCGTCGAGCGCCCTCGCCCGGGGCGAGCTGATGCAGCGCGTGGACGCGTGGTCGGACGCCGTGAGCCCCGAGCGCTACCTCGAGCGCTGCGAGCTGAAGACGGCGAGCCTGTTCACCGCCTCCTGTCGCCTGGGCGCCCTCCTCGGGGATTGCGCCCCGGGCGCCGAGACCGCACTGGCGGGCTTCGGCCGCAGCATCGGCCTGGCCTTCCAGATCCTCGACGACGTGCTCGACGTCTCGGGCCCGGCCGAGCGGACCGGCAAGCAGCGCGGCGCCGATCTCCTCGACGGGACCGTGACCCTGCCGCTCATCGTCGCGCGGGAGCGGGATCCCGAGCTGCGCGCGATGGACCTGCGCACGGCGGTCACAGGGCCGGCACAGGCGGAAGAGGTGTGCGACCGCATCGCCCTCACCGGCGCCCTGGACGCGGCGCGCTCAGAGGCGCTGCGGCTCGTCGCCGAGGCAAAGGCGGGCCTCACGGACGTCGAGCTGCCGGAGGATCGAAGCGAAGCCCTCGACCTCGTCGCGGACTCCGTGGTCGAGCGTTACGCCTAGAAGTCTTCGGGGCGGATGGCGTCGGCCGCGAGCGCTGCCGCGAAGCGGTCGATGTCCTCGGCCATGTTGGCCCGGCCGAGTCGGCGCAGGTCGGCCACCAGGGCGTCGTTGCCGGCCTCGAGCTGCTCGTCGAAGGCGTCCACGGTGTCCTGGCTGAAGACGCCCTCGCGGGTGGCCTCGCACTCCGGGCAGCGCAGCGCTACGCGCCAGGACTCGGGTCCGGCCTCCTCCCAGGAGGTGGGATACACCAGCTCCGAGCGGCAGCCGCCGCAGACCTGGAGCTCCTGCTCGGGCTCGGCGACCTCGACGAAGCTCGTCGCCTCGTCGATGGGATCCTTGAAGTAGACGACCTCGATCGTCTTGCCGCTCGGCAGCACCACGCGCTTGACGTGATGGGTCCCCCGGTCCTCGTGGCTCTCCATGGACGCTTGTATCGGCCAGGCCCCGAGCGGACTTGAGGGTGAAGGGCGTCGCGCTAATACACTCCCGCGCCGTGGTTTTGAGCGACCGCACCATCCGGTCGGAGATCGACGCCGGGCGCATCGTGGTCGAGCCCTTCGACCCGACGCTGGTGCAGCCCTCGAGCGTGGACGTCCGTGTGGACCGCCGCTTCCGCGTCTTTCGCAACTCGCGCTACCCCTACATCGACGTCCGGCAGCCGATGGAAGGGCTCACGGAGCCGGTCGAGGTGGAGGACGGGGAGCCGTTCATCCTGCATCCCGGGCGAGTTCGTGCTGGGCCAGACCCTCGAGAAGGTGACGCTGCCCAACGACCTCGTGGCGCGCCTGGAGGGCAAGTCGAGCCTCGGGCGCCTGGGGCTGCTCATCCACTCGACCGCCGGCTTCGTGGACAGCGGCTTCTCGGGCAACCTCACGCTCGAGCTCTCGAACGTGGCCAACCTGCCGATCACCATCTACGAGGGGATGCCGATCGGCCAGATCTCGTTCATGCGCATGGACGGTCCGGTGGAGAACCCCTACGGATCGGGCGAGGCGGGAAGCAAGTACCAGGGCCAGGCCGAGCCCACTCCGAGCCGCTTCTACAAGAACTTCGAGACGCGAGGACTGATCCACCCGGGGCCCTCTCGACGTAGGAACATCACCGCTACCATGGAGTTCGTGGTGGTACCCACGCGCGAGCAATACGCGCCCCCGAAACGCTTCAGGAGTCACCTGTGATACCCGGAATCGGCCTCCCCGAGATCATCATCGTCCTCGTCATCGTGCTCGTGATCTTCGGACCCAAGCGCCTTCCCGACCTGGGCCGCTCGCTGGGGAGCGGCATGCGCGAGTTCAAGGACTCGGTCACCGGCGACAAGAAGAAGGACGACGAGGAGCTGCCCGCCGCGTCCGCCGAGAAGGTGGAGCCGGTGCGCACCGAGAAGTCCGAGCCCACGCCGGCCGGCGGCCAGAGCTCCTAGAGGGCTCGCGCCGACCGCTTAGGAGGTCGCGGACTCCGTGCCGCGCTTACGACCGATCGACCACGAGGACCGGCTCACGCTGGTCGACCACCTCGGCGAGCTTCGCACGCGCATCGTCGTCTCCATCGCCGCCTTCGCGGTGGCGTCGGGGCTGTGCTGGTGGCAGAACCACAAGGTGCTGGAGATCGTCTACGCACCGCTGCCCGACAACGTCCCCGAGCCGATCACCTTCGGCGTCACGGAGCCCTTCACCACCACGCTGTCGAACTCCGCCTACTTCGGCCTGCTGATCTCGCTGCCGGTGATCCTCTACCAGGCCTACGCGTTCATCCTCCCGGCCTTCAGCCCGAAGGAGCGCAAGGTCGCCTTCCCGCTGCTGCTGATGGTGCCGTTCCTCTTCGTCGGAGGGGTCGCCTTCTGCTACTTCATCGTCCTCGAGCCGGCCACGCAGTTCCTCCTGTCGTTCAACGCGGACGAGTTCAACACCCAGATACGTGCGCGGGACTACACGAGCTTCGTGCTGCTCACGATGGCGGCGATGGGCATCGGCTTCCAGGTGCCGGTGGCCATCCTCGCGGCCTGCCGGCTCGGGGTCACCAGCCCGGAGAAGCTGCGCAAGAACCGGCGCTACGCGATCCTCATCATCGCCGTGCTCGCGTCGCTGCTGCCCACGATCGACCCGGTGACCCTGCTGCTGGAGATGATCCCGCTGATACTCCTGTTCGAGGGCAGCATCCTGCTCGCCTCGGCGCTGGCTCCGAAGGAGGCCGCCGGCACCGAGGTGGTCTCGGCAGAGGGCGGCTGAGCCATGCGCACCGCTAGCTAGGCTTCCCGCCGCAATGCTGTTCGACCTTCAGGGCAAGCGCCGCCGCGTGGTGCAGGTGGTGTACCTCACGCTGGCCATCCTCCTCGGAGGAGGCCTCGTCTTCTTCGGCATCGGCAGCGATGTCCAGGGAGGCCTGTCGGACATCTTCTCGAGCGACGGCGGCGGCGGGGGCAACAACGTCGTGGACGACCGCATCGAGGAGAACGAGGAGAAGATCAAGAAGGATCCCGCGAACGCCCAGGCCCTCAAGGAGCTGACCCAGGACTACTACTCGAAGGCCGCGTCGCTGCCGGTGGGCGAGGACGGCACGGTGCCGCAGTCGGGACAGGGCGAGCTGCGCAAGGCCGACGGCTACTACCAGTCCTATCTCGAGCTGAACCCCGACAAGCCGGATGCCTCCCTCGCGCGGGTGGCGTACCAGCTCTACGGGCCCACGGCGCTGAACAAGGCCAAGGAGCTCGAGGCCGCCGCCCGGCTGCTGGCCGAGGAGGAGAACGACTCGGCCAGCTATCTGCTGCTGGTGGACGCCGCGACGCGATCGGGCAATACCCGCGCCGCGAATCTGGCCGGCGCGAAGGTCGTGGAGCTGGCCCCGAAGGGCCAGAAGAAGCAGGCCAAGAAGACGGTCGAGCAGACGAAGACCCAGGCCCAGGCCCCGCCGGCGAGCGCCCAGGGGGCCGAGGATCCCTCGACCCCGGCGCCCGCGCTGACGCCTTAACGGCACCTCGTCAGGCAGCGGCGCTACAGTTCCCGCGGAGGCCACGGGCTCGAAGGATTCGGCGCTCGTGCCCTGGCCTACCCCCGAGAGAGGATTCGCAGCCTTGAACTTCCACATCGCGGACGAGCAGATCGACGACGACACCCACGTCATCGAGCTCGGCGGAGAGATCGACCTCTATACGGCGCCCGAGTTCAAGGAGCGCATGGTCGAGCTGATCGACGCCGGCAAGAAGCACATCGTCGTGGATCTCTCGACGGCCACCTTCATCGATTCCACCACGCTCGGCGTGCTGGTGGGCGGCGTGAAGCGCCTGCGCCCGTCCGGCGGCGCGCTGGCCCTGGTCTGCAGCGACCAGAACATCACCAAGATCTTCGAGATCACGGGTCTGGACCGGGTGTTCGCGATACACGCGACACGCGAGGAGGCACTCAGCTCGCTGAGCTCCGCGGGCTGACCCGGCGAGATCTCCTGCAGGTGACTGGGCCGTGAAGGAATCGAACCTTCAACCTTGAGATTAAGAGTCTCCTGCTCTGCCAATTGAGCTAACGGCCCGAGACGGTCTACGGGAGACCGGCTGGAGATTGTAGTCAGTCCGCCTGCGGCGGATCCTCGGACAGCCCCGGCTGATCCTCGTCGATGTCGCCGTCGCCCACACCGGGCGGATCGTCGTCCACCTCGGTGCCGGCCGGGTACTCCTCTTCGTCCTCCGGCCCGGGTGGGCCGGGCCGGTCGGGCACGCTTTCCATGGTGGATCGGCTACCCCGCAGCGACACGCGGGAAACGTGGCCGGCGCCTACGAGCCCTCCTCGGCGGGGTCCGGGTCGGGCACGGGATGGTCGTCGTCGTGCGTCGTGCCGCGCACCTGGTAGCTCACCCACCAGGCGGCGTGGCCGGCGGCATCGCTCGCGGCCGCAACCAAGCCGGCGGCTCCGCTAAGTAGCGTCTTGGCCACTCCAGAGCCGATCATCTACCGGCGGGGTACCCAAAAGTGCGCATCCTTACCGTCATCGGCAACCGTCCGCAGTTCGTGAAGGCGGCCGCGGTCTCCCGCCTGGTGCGCGAGCACCACGAGGAGCTCATCGTGCACACGGGCCAGCACTACGACGACGAGCTGTCGCGGGTGTTCTTCGAGGAGCTGAACGTGCCCGCCCCCGACCGCCAGCTCGACGCCGGCGGCGGCTCGAACACGGCCCAGACCGCGCGCATCCTCGGGCCTCCTGGAGGGGGTGATGGGAGAGGTCGCGCCCGATCTGGTCCTGGTCTACGGGGACACCAACTCGACGCTCGCCGGCGCGCTGGCGGCCAAGCAGGCGGGCCTGGCCCTGGGTCACGTCGAGGCCGGGATGCGCTCCTTCGACCGCGCGATGCCCGAGGAGCTCAACCGGGTGCTGACCGACCACGCGAGCGACCTGCTCCTGTGCTCGACCGAGACCGCCATGGAGAACCTCCGGCGCGAGGCGGCGGCCGGCGAGTCGCACCTGGTCGGCGACGTGATGGCCGACGTCTCGCTCGCCTTCAGGCCGATCGCCGAGGAGCGCTCGACGGTGGTCGCCGACCAGTCACTGGTCCCGGGCGAGTACCTGGTGGCCACCGCGCACCGCGCCGGCAACGTGGACGACCCGGAGCGGCTCGAGCTCCTGGTGGCTCTCCTCGAGGCGCTGACCGAGACCTGCGTGCTGCCCCTCCATCCGCGAACGGCGGCCCGGCTCGAGGAGTTCGGGCTGCGCGAGCGCCTCGAGTCGGCGCCGCACATGCGCCTGCTCGGGGCCCTCGGCTACCTCGACTTCATGCAGCTCGCCATGCACGCACGCGCGATCCTCACCGACTCGGGCGGGGTTCAGAAGGAGGCCTACCTGCTGGGGGTGCCGTGCGTGACCCTGCGCGACACCACCGAGTGGACGGAGACGGTCGAGGCCGGCTGGAACACCCTCGTCGGGCTGGACGCCGATGCCGCCGCTCGCGGCCCTCGCGGCGCCGCCTCCCACGGGGAGCGGCCCGAGCTCTACGGCGGGGGCCGGGCGGCGGAGCGGGTCCGCGACGTGCTCGGCGCCTACACTCCCCGGCCATGAGCGGCGCGGGTCCCGTGCGCGTAGGAGTCGCGGGCCTCGGCTACTGGGGGCCGAACCTCGCACGCAACTTCGACCGCCTCCCGGGCGCCGAGCTCAGGTGGATCTGCGACGCCTCCGAGGAGGCCCTGGCGCGGACCGCCGGGAGCTTTCCGGAGGCACGGACGACCCCCGAGCTCGCGGACCTGCTGGAGGACGACGACCTCGACGCGGTGGTGGTGGCCACGCCGGTCTCCACCCACGCCGAGCTGGCCGAGCGGGTGCTGGAGGCGGGCAAGCACTGCTTCGTGGAGAAGCCGCTGGCGCAGTCGTCGGCGGACGGCGAGCGGGTCGTCGCCGCGGCGGCGCGCGCGGGCCGGGTGCTCATGGTCGGGCACCTCCTCGAGTACCACCCCGGCCTCCAGATGCTCTCCGACCTGGCCGACGGCGGGGAGCTCGGCGACATCCACTACATCTACGGGAACCGCCTGAACCTCGGCAAGCTGCGCGCGGAGGAGAACGCGCTGTGGAGCCTGGGCGCGCACGACGTCTCGGTGGTCCTGCGCCTCGCGGGCGAGGAGCCCTACGAGTGCACGGCGACGGGCGAGTCGTACATGCGCCCGGGCGTGGAGGACGTGGTGTTCTGCTTCATGCGCTTCCCCTCGGGGCTCGCCGCGCACCTGCATCTCTCCTGGCTGGACCCCCACAAGGAGCGCCGCTTCACGGTGGTCGGCTCGCGCAAGATGGCTACCTTCGACGACATGGAGGTGGAGCGAAAGCTCACGGTGTACGACAAGGGCTTCGACGAGGACTTCTCCTCGTACGGGGAGTACATCGCGCGCTCGGGCGAGATCATGAGCCCGCGCGTGCCCAACGACGAGCCGCTGCGCATCGAGTGCCAGCACTTCGTGGACTGCGTGCGCGACGGGGTGTCGCCGCGCTCGGACGGGGAGAGCGGCCTGCGGGTCGTGCGGGTGCTCGAGGAGCTGCAGCGCTCGCTCGACGGGAGCCGGCGTGCTCAGGCCGTCTGACCGCGCGCCGGGTCTCATGCTGGGGGAGGAGGTGCTGCTGCCGCCCACCACGCAGATCGGGGGCAACGTCGTGATCCACGACGGAACCGTGCTGGGCGGAGAGGTCGAGATCCAGGACGGCGCCGTGGTCGGCAAGCCGCCGGCGCTCGGCCCGCGCTCCACCGCGGCCAGGGGCCCGCTCCCGCCCGCGGAGATCGGCTCGGGCGCCAAGGTCGGCGCCGGCGCGGTGATCCTGGCGGGCGCGTGGGTGGGCGCCGGCGCGGTGATCGGCGACCAGGCGCACGTCCGCGAGCGGGCGGCCGTGGGCGAGGGCACGGTGGTGGGGCGCGGATCGTGCGGTGGACAACGACGTGACGATCGGCGCCCGCGTGCGCATTCAGACCAACTGCTACATCACCGCCTGGTCGGTGATCGAGGACGATGTGTTCGTGGCTCCGGGCGTCACGCTCACCAACGACCACACCATGGGTCGCCACGCCCCGGGCCACGAGCTCCGGGGAGCGACGCTGCGGCGGGCGTGCCGGGTCGGCGGCGGCGTGGTCCTCACGCCGGGGGTGGAGGTCGGCGAGGAGGCCTTCGTGGCGGCCGGCGCGGTGGTCGTGGCCGACGTGCCCGCGCGGGCGGTGGTCATGGGCGTGCCCGCGCGGCAGGTCCGCGAGGTGGGCGAGGAGGATCTTCTGGAGCGCTACTCGTGAGGCGCCGCCGCGCGCGGGGCGTGCTCGCTCGCGCCTTCTTCGCGGACCGCAGGACCATCGCCCTCGCGGTGGTGGCCACCTCGACCTTCGGCGCGGCGGTGGCCATCGAGGTGGGACGCGTCTGGCGTCGCGGCCCGGCACCGGCCCTCACCGACACCGACGATCCGATCGGGACCGCGGCCGAGGTGGTGGCGGAGACCGCGGAGGTCGCGCGCACCGGCTACCGGGAGGGCTCGACGCGCGAGAACGCCCTGTTCAACCTGTTCTCCTCGTTCGTCGCCAGCTTCGTCCTCGCCCGTTCGATCACCACCGTGCTGCACGCCCGCGCGTCCTTCGGCCCGTTTCGCAACATGCGCCTGGGACGCCGGCACATCCACCACTACGTGCCGGGGATCCTGCTGGCCTTCACCGCGGGCGGGGCGGCGATCGTGACGCGCGACGAGTCGGTCGAGAAGTGGCTCGCGGTGCCGTTCGGGGTCGGGATGGGCCTGACGCTCGACGAGTCGGCGCTGCTCCTCGACCTCGACGACGTCTACTGGTCGGAGGAGGGCATCGTGAGCGTGCAGATCGGGATGGCGGCCACGGCACTGCTGGGCGCGGTGGCCATCGCCAGCCGCTTCCTGCGCCGGGGCGAGCAGGCCGTGCTCGAAAGCCCCTCGGATCCGCCGATCGCCGCGGGATGAATTAGAGTCGCCGCATGGAATCAGGTTCAGGCCCCCAGAGCCCGCGTCCCGGATTCGGTCCGGGATCCCCCGGATACGGCCCCGGGGGGAGCCGGGCGGCGAGCCGCAGAGCCCGGCCCCGGACCGCAGTCCCCCGCCGACGCCCGCCGGTCCCGGCCGCGCCGAGCCCCGAGGCTCCCGCAGTCGCCCCAGCCCTGAGGCGCCGCAGGCTCCCGCCGGGCCGCAGTCGCCCGGGCTACACGGGGCCCGTGCCGCCCGGGGGATGGCAGCAGCCGATGCCCACGCTCTCCGATGGTCGCCCAGGGACAGCTGGCCAGCTGGGGCAGCCGCCTCGGCGCCTATCTGATCGACGGGCTCGTGCTGCTGATCCCGGGCCTCATCCTGTTCTTCGCGATCGTCGCGGGGGCGGTCGGGATCTCGGGCACGACGACGACGACGTGGCCGCCGGCGCCGTGGTCGGAGCGGTGATTCTGTGGGTGCTGCTGATGGGCATCGTGTACCTGCTCTACGCGCCGCTGCTGATGATGCGTGACGGACCGAACAACGGTCAGACCTGGGGCAAGCAGGTGCTCGAACATCCGGGCGGTGCGCGACAACGGGCAGGCGTGGACCTTCGGCTCAGCGGCGCTGCGCGAGGTGGTGTTCAAGTTCCTCTGCGGTGAACATCGCCTCGTCGATCATCCCGTTCATCCCGTGGTTCCTGAACTTCTTCTGGCCCCTGTGGGACGACGAGAACCGCGCGCTGCACGACATGGCCGACAAGAGTCACGTGATCCGCGCCTAGGCAGGCGGCGGCGGGCGCAGGGCCTCGGCGGCCTCGGTCCAGATCATCTCGTCGCGCCCCGGGCCGACGCTGACCATCACCACCGGCACGCCGAGCTGCTCCTCGACGAAGGCCAGGTAGGACTGGGCGGTCGCGGGCAGCTCGGAGATGCTGCGGGCGCCGGTGATGTCCTCCTGCCAGCCCGGCAGCTCGACCAGCTCGCCCCGCGCCCGGTGGAGCACCGACTGGTGGTACGGGAACTCGTCGAAGCTGGCGCCCTCCGGGACCGGTGTAGCTCACGGCGACGCGCAGCGGGTCGATGCCCGTGAGCACGTCGAGCTTGGTGATCACGACGCCCGGTGAGCCCGTTGACCCGCACGGCGTAGCGCAGGGCGACCATGTCCATCCACCCGCACCGGCGGGGGCGCCCGGTGGTGGTGCCGAACTCGTGGCCCGCCTCCTGTATCCGGGCGCCGATCTCGTCGTGCAGCTCGGTGGGGAAGGGCCCGGCGCCGACGCGGGTGCAGTAGGCCTTCGAGATGCCCCACACGTCGTCGATCGCCTTCGGGCCGACCCCGGCGCCGACGCAGGCCGAGCCCGCGACGGGGTTCGAGGAGGTGACGAACGGATAGGTGCCGTGGTCGATGTCCAGCAGCGTGCCCTGCGCGCCCTCGAAGACCACCAGCCGGCCGTCGTCCAGGGCCTTCCAGGCGATCGGCGGGGTGTCGGCGATGTAGGGCTCGAGCCGGTGGCCGAGCGCGAGGTAGTCCTCGGTCATCGTGTGCAGGTCGAGGCGGGGGTCCTTGGCGAACTCGCGCAGGCTCGGCTGCTTGGGCTCCGAGCGCCGCGGCGATCTTCTGCTTGAGGATCTTCTCGTCGAGCACGTCCTGCATCCGGATCCCCAGCCGCGAGGCCTTGTCGGAATAGCACGGGCCGATGCCGCGCTTGGTCGTGCCGATCTCGCGCTTGCCGAGCCGGGCCTCGCCCGCGTGGTCGAGCAGCAGGTGGTAGGGCATGATCAGGTGCGCGTTGGCCGAGATGCGCAGGCCGCTCAGGTCGATCCCCCGGCGCCGCAGCCCCTCGATCTCCTCGACGAGCACGCGCGGGTCGACGACGACGCCGTTGCCGATCACGCACGCCTTGCCGGGGTAGAGGATGCCCGAGGGGATCAGGTGGAACTTGAAGGTCTCGCCGTCGCGGACGATGGTGTGGCCCGGCGTTGTTGCCGCCCTGGAAGCGGATCACGGCGTCGGCGTGCTCGGCGATCAGGTCGACGACCTTGCCCTTGCCCTCGTCGCCCCACTGGGCGCCGACTATCACCAGTCCCGGCATGCCCGAGCGAGTCTAGGCGCAGGGCGCCTCAGCCGGTGGGCGCAGGCGTAGGTCGTGCCCCATGAGCGGCAGCGGGTCGCCGCAGATCTCGAGCAGCCGGGAGACCGTGCGCGCTCCGACCTGCTCGCGGAGCTGATCGAGGTCGGTGATGTTCGTGGTGACCACGATCGAGCGCTCGTCCTGCCAGCGCTCGTTGACGATCGCGTAGAGCTGCTCGAGCACCCAGTCGGTGCGCTTCTCGGCGCCCAGGTCGTCGAGGTGGAGCAGGTCGACCGCGGACGAGCCGGCGGAACAGCCGCATGTAGTTGCCGCCGCTCTGCGCTGTCGTAGGTGTCCTTGATCTCGGCCAGCAGGCGGGTGACCGGGTAGATGGCCACCGACCGGCCGGCGCGCTCGGCGGCCAGCGAGACCAGCATGGCCAGCGAGGTCTTGCCGGTGCCCACGTCGCCGGCGAACCAGAGGCCCGCGCCCTCGTCCAGCGTCGGCTCGATCGCGCTCGACGAAGCGTCCGCACGGGGCGCAGGACGAACGGGTCGAGGTCGACGACCGGCTTGCGGTCGAAGCCGACGCCGCGGAAGCGCTTCGGCACCCCGGTGCCCATCCCGGCGCTGACGGCGCGGCGCGATGCGCTGCCGGCGGCACTCGCACGGGGCGGCCGTGTCGTCCTCGAGCGCGATCCATCCGGTGCCGTCGCAGACGCCGAGCGGACAGGTCGTCGCTCGTGGTCCGGCGCGTCCGGCGGCACGGGGCGCAGCGGCCTCACGGACGCTCACGCGCCCGCCGTCGGCAGGCCCGTCGCCGGGCCTTGCTCATGAACTTCGGATAGCGGTCGAGGAAGGAGAGCTCGACGCTGCCGACCGGGCCGTTGCGGTGCTTGCCGATGATCAGCTCGGCGATCCCCTGCTTCTCGGAGTCGTCGTTGTAGTACTCGTCGCGGTAGACGAACATCACGAGGTCGGAGTCCTGCTCGATGTTCCCGCTCTCGCGCAGGTCCGACATCTGGGGCTTGGCGGGTTGCGCGACTCGACCGCCCGGGAGAGCTGCGAGATCGCGATCACCGGGATGTGCAGCTCGCGGGCCAGGATCTTCAGCCCGCGGCTGATCTTGCCCACCTGCTCGACGCGGCCGTCGCGGTGGTCCTCCGGGCGCATGAGCTGCAGGTAGTCGACGATCAGCAGGCCGAGGGGATGGCGCTGGTGCAGCCGCCGGGCCTTCGCGCGCAGCTCGAGCACGCCGATGTCGCTCGAGTCGTCGATGAAGATGCGGCGCCTTGGTGAGCTTCTCGGTGGCCTGGAGCACCTTCGGCCACTGCTCGGGCTTGACCCGGCCCTTGCGCAGGGACTCGCCGCCGATCCTGCCCCGCGAGGCGATGAAGCGCTGGGCCAGCTCGCCCTCGGACATCTCGAGCGAGAACAGCGCGACCGCGTGGCCGTGGTCCACGGCCGCGTTCTCGGCCATGTTGGTGGCCAGGGCGCATTTGCCCATCGCCGGCCTCGCCGCCAGCACGATCAGGTTGCCCGGCTGAAAGCCACCGGTGATCTCGTCGAGGTCCGCGAAGCCGGACGGCGTGCCGGTCATCGACTGGCCCTCCTTCGACAGGCGCTCGAGCTTGTCGAGCTCCTCGTGGAGCACGTCCTCGATCGACGCGCAGCTGGCTGCCCTCGTCGTGCTGGCCCGGCGCGGAAGATGGCCTGCTCGGCCTGCTCGACCAGCGAGCGGGGGTCGTTGCCCCGCGTGGCGACGTTCTCCTGGATCTCCCGGGCGGCGCCCAGGAGCCGGCGCAGCATCGCGTGCTCGCTGACGATCCGGGCGTAGTCGCGCACCGCCCCGGCGGCGGGCACCAGGGTCGGCAGGGAGTGCACGTAGTCGGCGCCCCCGGCCTCCTCGAGCTCGCCCTCGCGGCGCAGGTCGTCGCAGACGGTGATCACGTCGACCGCCTCGGGCTCGGCCTTCTCCTTGAGGCGCAGCATCGCCCGGAAGATCAGCTGGTGGCGCGGGCCGGTAGAAGTCGTCGGGCCCGAGCTTGAGGTCGACGAAGATCTGGTCGAGCGCCTGCTCGGTGAGCAGGATGGTGCCGAGGACGGCGACCTCGGCCTCGTCGTTCTGGGGCGGGACGCTCCCGTGGCCGCCGCCGTTGCGCTCGGTGGCGACGGCCATCAGCGCGCCACCCGCGGGGGTCGGCGGCGCTACTCGGCCGTAACGATGGTCTTGATCGTCGGCGGTGACGCCGTCGGAGACCTCCACCGTGACCATGTGCGTGCCGGTGGTCTTGATCGGCTCGGTCAGCAGCACCTTGCGCTTGTCGAGCTTCACCCCGCGCGCCTGGCGCACCGCGTCGGCGATCTCCTGCGCCGTGACCGAGCCGAACAGCCGGCCGTCGTCCCCCGCCTGGTGGGAGATCGTGAGCACGGTCTTGCGCAGCAGCGCGGCGTTCTCCTCGGCCTCTCTCGACCTGCTCGACCAGCCGCCCGCTCCGCCGCCTCCTCGCGCCGCTCCGCGTCCGCGATCGAGGCCGCGGTGGCGGGCTGCGCGAGCTTGCGCGGCACGAGGAAGTTGCGCAGGTAGCCGTCGGAGACGTCGACGACGTCGCCGCGCTCGCCGAGCGACTCCACCGGCTGAAGCAGGATCGCCTGAGCCATCTCGAGCCTTCCGTTACGCCCCGTTCGAGCGCAGGATCCTAGCGGCCGAGCCACGCCGGCCTTGCCTTCGCTCCGTGTCACCCTGGCGGTCTGGTGGCCTAGAAGGGAATGTCGTCGTCGGACGCCCGCGCCCGCCGGGGCGGTCTGGAAGTCGGCGGTGTCGGCCGGGACGTCGCTCTGCGGCGTGAAGCGCGAGCCGTTGCCGCCGCCCTCGCCGCCGTCGCGCGAGCCGAGGAACTGCACCGAGTCGGCGATGATGTCGACCGACTGGCGCTTGCCCGAGCCGTCCTTGGCCTCCCACTCGCGCCACTCGAGCCGGCCGTCGACCGCGACGGGCCGCCCCTTCGAGAGGTAGTTGGCGCAGTTCTCGCCCTGCGCGCCCCAGACGGTGACGTCGAAGTAGTTGGGCTTGTCGACCCACTCGCCGGAGGCGTCCTTGCGGCGGGTGTTGCAGGCCACCCGCAGCGAGCAGACCGGCGTGCCGCTCGGGGTGGAGCGCAGCTCGGGATCGCGCGTGAGGTTGCCCGTGAGGACGACCCGGTTGATGTTGGTGGCTGCCATTGAGAGGCTCCTTGTCTCGCCTTGAAGTTCGGACGATCGAGAGTACTCAGGCGGTCGGCGCCGCATGGGCGGGCCCTGACAGAGAGAGCCTGCTTTTTACGGACGTTGTCTCGAGAGGCGTCACGAAAGGCGCGTGAACGTGGCTCAGCCGGCGCGCACCCCGATCACGCAGGCCCACTGGCGCGGGTCGACGCGGGTCTCGATACCCCAGCGCCTCGAGGTCGCGCCGGCACTCCTCGACCGTGTACGGGTCGTGCACCTCGACCTTGATGCGTGCGCACCCGCCCGGCCCAGGCCGTCTCCTCGCGCAGCAGCGCGCGACTCGGCGCCCTCGATGTCGATCTTCGCGTAGTCCACGACCGCGCCCGGCCCGCAGCGCGCAGCAGCGAGGCCGGCGAGATGGCGGTCGCCGCGGTCACGGCCGGATCGTCCTCGAGGGCCGCGTCGGTCACGTAGTGCCCGGACGTCGCCCCGGCGAGGCGCACGTAGCGCAACTGCTCGTCGCGCGGGCCAGACCGCCGCCTCGACGACCTCGCAGCGGGATCCGCCACCGGGTCGACGTTCGCCCGCGCGAGCGCGGCGTTCTCGGAGTCGAGCTCCACGCCCACCACGCGCGCGCCCGGGTGGCGCACGGCCAGGTCGGCCATCGTGAGCCCGATGTTGGCGCCGAGATCCCAGATCAGGCGCGGCTCGCCCGCCTCGGGCGGCGGCAGGTGGTAGCGCCCGGCGAAGGTGCCCCAGACCGTGTCGACGTCCGAGGTGCTCGGGCGCAGCAGCACCTCGCTGCCGCCCAGCGGCCGCAGGCGCATCCGCACGACCCGCCCGCCGATCCCTGGTGGTGGCGAACGCGGCTCAGGCGCAGGTAGGTGACGAAGCTCCGCGGACCGCGCGTGACCCGGACGGCCACGAAGGCCAGGCGCAGCAGCTCCTGCAGCGGCCCGGGCAGCGAGGCGAGGGCGCGCCCCACGGTCGGTCCCGGCGCGCGCCGGGACCGCTCACTCGGCTTCGGCTTCGGCCTGCTCGGGCGCGGCGTCGGCGGCGGCCCGGGCGGCCACGCGGCCGTCCGGCTCCTCCTCGGGCACGGCGCGCGGGACCTCGGTGACCGGCGGCAGGGGCGGGCGCGCCGGGGCGCTGGCGGATGATCGCGGAAGCGCAGCACGCCGTCCGTGATCCGCAGGCTGTGGTTCAGCCGCTCGAGCAGCGGCGTTGTCGCCCTCGAACTGGTACAGGTGGTAGGCGGCCTCGGGCCGGTGGTCGATCTCGAAGGACGATCTTGCGGCTGCCCCAGTCGTGGGCGCTGACGATCGTCCCGCCGTCGTTGAGCATCGACTCGACCTCGCCCACGATCGCCTGCTGGCGGTCCTCCGGGGCGCTGGCGTCGAGGAGCAGCATCAGGTCGTAGAGCCGGGCCATCGGCCGCGGGAGGTTAGCAACAGGGGGGCGAATCCCAGCCCCAGCGGCCTTTGCGAGCGCGTGAGCCCGCGCGCAGGCAAAGGCACGCTCGCCGGCGCGTCCGGTGGGCCAACGTCGGCCGGCTGGCGGCCCTCGCGGCGGCCGGCGCTGCTGATCGCCGCCGGCCCGCGGGCGTGCGGGCAGACGACCCTGCGGGAGCCCGAGCGGCTCCCGGCGCCCGAGGCGCGTGCGCTGCCGAGGCTCCCCGGCGCGCGCGGCTCCCGGCAGAGCCGCGCAGGCGTCCGGCGCCGGTACCGCGGCCCCGGGCCGGCGCCGGCGCCCGCGCCACCGCAGAGCGCCGCCGCGGCGCCCGGACCGCCGCGAGAGGCCCCGCACGCCGGAGCGCACGATCCCCGCCGACGGCCGGCACCCCCGGCCGCCGCCCCGGCTCCGGCCCCCGCGCCGCCGACGCCGCGCCCACCGAGCCGCCGGCCCCGCCGGGCCCAGCCCCCGCACCGGCGAGTTCACGCCCGATCCCTGACCGACCGGCCCGGGGCTCAGCCCGACGGGCTCGCGGCCCGCCGACTTCGCCTCGATGTCGGCCAGCTGGTCGTCGACCCAGTCGCCCGGGTCGCGCGCCTCGACCACCCGCTTCAGCCCCTCCGCCCGCCACGAGCGCTCGTCGGCGGACATCGATGAGGGCCCTGTGGATCGCGTCGGCCTGCTCCTGGACGTCGAAGGGGTTGACCGACAGCGCGAACTCGGCCAGCTCCTCGTGGGCGCCGGTGTTCTCCGAGAGCAGGGACACGCCGTGGCGCTCGTTGACCAGCGGCCCCTCCTTGGCGATCAGGTTCATCCCGTCGAACATCGCGTTGACCATCAGCAGGTCGTAGTGCTTGTAGGCGGCGATCGCCTCCTCGAGGTTCTCGCGCAGCCGCAGGTCGATCGGCATCCAGTCGGTGGTGCCGTGACGGTGGTTGACCACGGCCACCAGCGCCTCGATGCGCTCGAGGTACTCGGCGTACTCGGGCACGTCCTGGCGCGAGGGGATCAGATGGGCGATGAAGGTGACCTGCTCGGCGAACTCCGGGTGCTGCTCGAGGAAGAGGTCGAAGGCGGCGAAGCCGCGCAGGATGTTCTTGGAGAGGTCGGCGCGGTCGACGCGCAGGATCAGGTGCTCGCGCCGCCGGCGCAGGATCTCGCGCTCGTACTCGTGCACGGCGGCGCGCTGGGCGTTCCTGGCGAAAGATCGCGGCGGAGATCGGCAGCGGATAGGCCCGGACCCAGATCTCGCGGTCCTCGAAGCGCACGATGCCCGCCTCCTCGTCCACCTCGAGGTCGAAGAGCTCGCGGCAGCAGAGCAGGAAGTTGCGCCGGTAGGCGCGCGTGTGGAAGGCGACGATGTCGTTGGAGAGGATCCCCTCGTAGAGGTCCTCGCGCATGTCGCGCGGCAGCACCCGCCAGGCGTCGGGCTGGGTCCAGGGGATGTGCACGAAGTGGTGCAGGAAGACGTCGGGCCGCGCGGCGCGGATGTGCCTCGGGCGCCGTGTAGAGGTGGTAGTCGTGCATCATCACCACGGCGGTGCTCGACGTCCTCGATCTCCTCGAGCACCGCGTTCGCGAGGTCGCGGTTCACCGCGCAGTAGCCCTGCTCGTAGGAGTCGACCTCCCACTGGCGGATGTCGGGGGCGTTCGAGAGGTCCCACAGGTAGTGCTGGATGAACCACAGCATCGGGTTGGCCACCACGTTGTAGAAGCGCTCGTAGGCCTCGGGATCGGACTGGACGAGCCGGATGCGATAGGTCACGTCCTCGAGCTCGCAGTCGAAGCTGCGCCCGCCGTGCTCCTGCGGCCGCCTCGGCGTCCTCGTCGGACATCGCCGAGGCGACCCACAGCGCGTGCGCGGTGGTGCACGAGCCCGGTGAGCGCGGTCACCAGGCCGCCGCCGCCGCGGCGCGGAACCAGATCGCCGTCCTCGTCGCGCTCGAACGTGGCCGGCCCACGGTTGGAGACGAGTACGAGGTCGGGCTCCGAGCTCATCGCCCCGTGGCGAAGATGCGCAGCCAGTCGCGAAGGAGCCGGGGCGTGAGGAAGTGCTTGCGCACGTGTTCCTTGCCCGCCCGGCCCAGCCGCTTGCCGAGGTCGGGGTCGCGGAGGATCTGCAGGGAGCGCTCGGCGCACTCGTCGGCGGTGGAGACGAGGTAGCCCGTCTCGCCGTCCTCCACCTGCAGCGGGATGCCGCCGACGTCGCCGCCGATGAAGGGCCGCGCCTTCCACAGCGCCTCCGAGACGGTGAGCCCGAAGCCCTCGCGGGTGGACTTCTGGATCACCACGTCGGCCTGGGACTGGAAGGCGTTGACCTCGATCGCGCCCGACGTTGTTGAGGTTGTTGAGGATGTGCACGTCGGGATCGCCCTGCGCGTGGGCCATGGTCTGGTTGAAGAACTCCCAGCCCTCGGGATCGTCGGTGGCCATCGAGCCGATCAGGGCGAGCTGCACGTCGGGCATCTCCTCCTTCACCAGCCGGTAGGCGTCGATCACCCCCATCGGGTCCTTCCAGGGGTCGAAGCGCGAGACCTGGCAGAGCAGCGGGCGGTCCACGTCCATGCCGAACTGGTCGCACACGTAGGACGCGTCCTCGGGCGAGAAGGCCATGTTCTTGGGCGACAGCGGGTCGATCGCCGGCGGGCAGATGTGCACGGGCAGCCCGTTCATGTCCCCGGGGACGTAGTCCTGGAGATGGAAGACCGCGCCGTCGTAGCCGCCCAGCAGCGGCACCAGCCGCTCGATCGTGCTCGGGTTCGGGCGTGGAGAGGTCGATGTGGCAGCGCCAGATCCACTGGCTCGCCTTCTCGGGCACGTACTCGCGGATGGCCGCCGGCTGAGGGTCGTGGACGATGATCGTGTCCCAGCCGCCCGTGAGCTCGCGGGCGTTCATCTCGTTGTACTTGAAGAACACCTGCCACTGCTCGGGGGTCACCCCCTGCGGGTTGCCCTGCAGCGCGTTGTGCATGAGCTTGGTGACGTTGTAGAACTCCTCGCGGCCGAGCATCACCTGCCACTCGGCGTCGATGCCCACGTCGCGCATCAGCGGCACGAGCGTGTAGAGGATCTCCGACACGCCGCCGCCGAAGGCGGTGGCGGAGAGGTGCAGCACCTTCAGCCCCTCGAGCTCGGCGGCCAGCTCGCGGATCTCCTCGATCAGCGGCTTGCCCGCGACGTGGGTGTAGTCGGCCAGGGTCTTGTGACCCGTCGAGATCGGCTGGAGCATCAGGCGTCGGCCAGGCGCTTGATCAGGACCGTGCGCCCGGGCTCGAAGTCGGGCCTCGTCGACGGTGGCCTCGATGATCGCGCGGCCGAGCTCGCGGTCGCCGGCGGTCTCCTCGAGCGCGGGTGCCCCTGACCTCGATCACCAGGTTCTCATCGTCGAGGCGACCAGATACTCCAGGTGGCGCTCGTCCTCGTCGGTGATCTCCGTCCTCGTCATCGATGAACTCGTTGCTGGTCTCGGTGACCGCGAGCTTGAGGTCCGCGACCTCGTCCGGGCCCAGCGAGCGTGAGCCGGCACACCGCCGAGAGAGCCAGCCGGGCCAGCACGAGGTAGCCGGCGTTGGCCGGAATGGTCAGGGTCACGTTGCGACTCGGCGTCCTCCACAGCGCAGGAAGTTACCCGAGGAGCCGTGCGATGCCCACATCGACCTCGCGCAGGATACGCGTGTGCAGCGTCCGGTTGGCGCTCGCGACGATCGACATCTGGAACTCCTCGCCCGATCCCAGCAGCGGGCGCCCGCCCAGCGGCGCCCCGTAGGCGTCGGTGACCACCGCTCCAGCCTGCTCGAGAACCAGCGCCGCGGCCGCGAGGTCGTAGGGCGAGTTGTTGAGAACCGCGCCGTGTCCCACCCGCTCGAACTCCTCCCGCATCCCGGGCACGTCGGCGATCATCCGGGGGCCCGGCTCGACGTAGGCGTCGAGCTGGCCGGTGACCACGCGGGTCATGTCGAACGCCGCGGAGCCGAGGTCGAAGGTGCCGCCGGCCACCGACGAGACGTCGATCAGCTCGGCGATCACCTCCGTGAGCGCACGCGCGGGCCGGCCCCGGAAGCCGTACGTCCAGAACATCCGGTCGAGCCGCTCGTTTGGCGACAGGCGCACGGCGGGCGAGTCCGACGAGGCCGTCGGCCCCTCGCTCGGCCAGGAAGACCGCGCCGGACGGGATCTCCACCACGCAGGCCGCCGAGACGTCGGCCATGGTGGGCTCGCGGTCGAGCGGCGCGGCGGCCACCGACACGCAGCACGACTCGAGGCCGGCGAGGGCGGGACGAGTGCCGTCGATGGGGTCCACCACCAGCACCGCCCGGGCGAGCCGGCGGCGGGCTCGACCAGGCCCCGGTCCTCCGAGTAGAAGGCCACGCCGGGCGCGTGCTCGGCCAGGTAGGCCTCGAGGAAGGCCTCGGCCTCGGCGTCGATGGCGAAGGTCACGTCCCCTCCGGCCGCCGCGGCCCCGTCGTCGTGGGCGCGGGCGGCGTGCGCGCCGAGCGACGGCAGGACGTGCCCGCGCAGCGCAAGGGAGAGGTCGCGGACGAGCTCGAGCAAGCGAAGGCCGGTGGCCTAGGGCTGCTCGGGCGGGCGCTGCGGGCGCTTGCCGAGGGTGACGTCCACGGTGCGGCGCTTGCCGCCGCGCACCACCTCGAGCTCGACCCGGTCGCCCTCGCCCTTGGCGCCGATCAGGTCCGCGAGGTCGTCCGAGCGGGTCAGGCGCCGGTTGTCGACCCCGACGATCACGTCCCCTCCCGTGGGGATCTCCGGAATGCCCTGGAACTCGATGGTCTTGCCGCCGGCCTCGATGTCCGCCTTCTCGGCGGGGCTGCCCTCCTCGACGTCCACCACCAGCGCGCCCGCGCTCACGGGCACGTCGAGGCGCTCGGCCAGCTGGGGATAGAGGGAGAGCGACTGCACCCCCAGGTAGCCGTAGCGCACGGTGCCGTCCTCGCGCAGCTCACTCAGGGACCGGCGCACGGTGTCCACCGGCACGGCGAAGCCCACGCCCTCGCCCCCTCCGCTGGCGGACTTGATCTGCGAGTTGATGCCCAGCACCTCGCCCTTGGCGTTCAGGAGCGGTCCGCCGGAGTTGCCGGGGTTGATGGCGGCGTCGGTCTGGACCGCGTTGCCGATCTGGAACTGGGTGAGCGACTGGATCGTCCGGTTGACGGCGGAGATCACTCCGACCGACAGCGACTGCTCCTCGCCGAAGGGCGAGCCGATGGCCGCGACCTGCTCGCCGACCCTCAGCTGACCCGAGTGGCCGAGGCGAAGCGGGGTGAGGTCGAGGCCCGCCGGATCGATCTTGATCAGCGCGACGTCGGAGTTGGGGTCGTCGCCCACGATCTCGGCCTCGACCCGGTTGCCGTCCGAGAAGCGCACGTAGACCTCCTTGGCCCGCTCCGCGTTCGGCGGGTCGCCGGTGGTCACGACGTGGGCGTTGGTGGCGATGTAGCCCTTCCCGTCGATCACGAAGCCCGATCCCTGACCGCCCTCGCCGTCCTCGTCGAGCAGCGACGACGCCTCGTCGCCGAAGATCGACTCGATGGTGACCACGCCGGGCGAGAGGCGGTCGTACAGAGCGGCGGGGTTGAGCCCGCCCTTGGCGCCGAGGCCCTCCACCACCTCGACCTTCGTGGTGCGCACCTCGCGGTCGGACGCCTGCGCCGCGGGACGCCTCGGTGTCGCCCTCGTCGTCGCCCGATGCAGCCGCCGAGCGCCAGCGCGAGTGCGGCGAGCGCCGCGGCGGCGAGCGCGCTCGCCGGCCTCACGGCCGCCCGCCGTCGGTCGGCAGCTCGAGCGTGAACGAGGTGCCGAGCGGGCGGTGCGCGGCCCGGATCGAGCCGTCCATGCGCTCGGCCAGCTCGCGGGCGATGGCCAGGCCGAGGCCGGCTCCGCGCGTGGCGTCGCCGGTGTAGAAGCGATCGAAGACCTGATGCTCGTCGGGGAGGCCCGGGCCGTCGTCGGAGACGGTGAGCTGAGCGGCTCCGTTGTGGCGTTCGGCGGTCACGGTCACGTGAGTTCCCTCCGGAGTGTGGCGGAGGGCGTTGTCGAGCAGGATACGCATGATCTGAGCCACCCTTTCCCGGTCGCAGAGGGCCTGGATGCGCGACGGGAGGCGCAGCTCGAGCTCGGTCTCGTGGCGGGTGACCGCGGGCCGGAACTCGCCCACGATCGTGCGGGCCAGCTCGCCGAGGTCCACCGGCTGGCGCTCGAGCGCCACCGAGCCCGCGTCGAGTCGCGACAGGTCGAGCAGGTCCACGGCGAGCTTCTGGAGGCGCTCCACCTGCTCGGCCATCGTGTCGAGGAACTCGCGCCGGGTCTCGTCGTCGAGGTCCTCGTCGCGCAGCAGCTCCACGAAGCCGCCGAGCGAGAAGATCGGGGTGCGCAGCTCGTGCGAGGCGGTGGCCACGAACTCCTTGCGCGCCACGTCGAGGCGGCCCAGCTGGCGCTGCATCTCGTTGAACGTCACGCGTGAGCTGGCCCAGCTCGTCGTGCGAGTCCACCGGCAGCGGCTCGATGAAGCGCCCCGCGGCGACCTCCTGCGCGCCCTGCTCGAGCCGCCTGACGCGCCGCGCGAGGGCCTGGGCCACGAGGTAGCACGCCGACGAGGGCGAGCAGCAGCGCGACGCCGGTGGCCACCAGCAGGCGCCGGCGGATGAAGGCGACGGTCTCCGACGCGTCGTCGAGGCTCTGGGAGTAGAGGGCCACGCGCGCGACCCGGCCTCGGTAGGAGAGCGGCTGGGCCAGCTCGGCCAGCGGCTCGCCGCCGAGGGAGCCCTGGCCGCGCACCGGCTCGCGGCTGACCACCGCGCGGGCGGCCAGGCGTCGGTTCTCGGGCACCCGCGCTCGCTCGCGCGAGTCGGAGATCGGGTAGAAGCGGATGTCCTCCGGCCGCGGCTCGTCGGCGGCGCTGGACTGCACTCCGAGGAGGGTCACCCGTGCGCCGGCGGCGTCGGCGATCGCCCGGACCCGCCGGTCCAGCTCGTCCGCCGTGGCCGTCGCGGTCGGCCGTGAGCGTCTCGAGCGCGGGCCGGGCGCCGCGGGCCACGCGCTCGAGGTCGTCGAGCCGCCGCTCCACGAGGTTGGTCTCGAGCTGGGGCACCACGAAGAAGTAGAGGACCGAGAAGGCCGCGGCGGTGATCGCGAAGAACACGAGCGCGAGCTTGTTGCGCAGCGAGCCGAGGCGCAGGCGCCGCATCTCGCCTCAGCGATCGCGGTAGCGGTAGCCGACGCCGCGCACGGTGAGGATCAGCTCGGGATAGCGGGGATCGGACTCGAGCTTCTCGCGCAGGTGGCGGATGTGCACGTCGACCGTGCGCGGATCGCGGTAGGAGGCGTCGCCCCACACGCGCTCGAGCAGGACCATCCGGTTGTAGCACGCGCCCCGGGTGCCGGGCGAGCGCGGCGAGGATCTCGAACTCCACGTAGGTGAGCCGCACGGGCTCGCCCGCCACCGGTCACCGTCCGCTTCTCGAAGTCGATCCGCAGGTCGCCGTCCACCAGCGGCTCCTCGCCGGCGTCGTCGGCCGCGCGCGAGCTCGGCGCGGCGCAGCACCGCCTTCACGCGGCTGCGGAACTCGCGCACCGAGAACGGCTTGGTGATGTAGTCGTCGGCCCCGAGCTCGAGGCCGAGCACCTTGTCGATCTCCTCCGCGCGCGCGGTGAGCATGATGATCGGCACCGAGGAGCGCGCGCGCACCTGGCGGCACACCTCGAAGCCGTCGACCTTGGGCAGCATGAGGTCGAGCACGATCAGGTCGAAGGTCGTCTCGCGCAGGCGGTCGAGCGCCTCGCGCCCGTCGAGCGCGGCCACCACCTCGTAGCCCTCCTTGCGCAGCGGAAAGGCGAGCAGCGTCTGAAGCGACTGCTCGTCGTCCACCAGGAGGATGCGGGGGGCCTGCGTAGCCATTGCGACAAAGCGGCGCCTGGCCGGTGATTGTAGGTTGCAGGCGCGTGATCGAACCCCGGATCTACCGCGCGGCCTTCGTGCCGGCGCTGCTCGCGGTGGTGCTCGTGATGTTCTCGCTCGAGAGCCGGCCCGAGCCGCTGCCGCAGGGACTGGCCGCCGACGTGGTGTTCGACGGGGACCAGGCGCTCACCACCACGCGCACCGTGCTCGACGCGGGACGCGACCGCCGCGCCGGCACCGCTGGGCGACCGCGCGGCGGCCGGCCTCGTCAAGGAGACACTTCGAGAGCCGCGGGTTCACCGTCGAGGTGGACCGCTTCGAGCGCGACGGCGACGACGCTGGTGAACGTGGTCGGCCGGCGGGCGGGCAAGTCCCGCCAGCAGATCGTGGTGGTCGCCGTGCGCGACGCGCCGCGGGGTGCCCGACGCCGCCGGCACCGCGGCCGACACGGCGGCGCTGATGGAGATCGCGCGCGTCTTCGAGGGCCGCCCGTCGCAGCAAGACGCTCGTGCTCGCGTCGGTGGACGGCGCGACCCTGGGCGAGCTCGGCACGGCGCGCCTGGCGGAGGACCTGGGCGATCCGGAGCTGGTCGACGGCGTGATCGTGATCTCGGGCTTCGGGCTGCCCGGCGGCGACCCGCCACGATCGTGACCTGGTCGGGCAACACCAACCGTGCGGGCATCGGCCTCAGCGCACGGTCGCCGAGTCGCTGCGCGAGGAGCAGGGGGCCGCGCCCGAGGGCTCGAGCCCCGCGGGCCAGCTCGCGCGGCTGGCCTTCCCGGTCGGGATCGGCCCCCAGGGCGTGCTGCTCGAGCAGGGCTTCGACGCCGTGCGCATCGCCGGCGACGGTGAGCTTCCCGACGATGGCGACGAGCGACGATCGGGTCGGTGGACCCGGAGCGCCTCGAGCGCCTGGGCCGGGCGACCGCTGCGCACGCCTCACCGCGCTCGACTCGGGGCCGCGGCCCGAGCACGGCCCCGGCACCTACGTCTCGGCCGTGAGCCAGGTCATGCCCGGGTGGGTGCTCGGCGTGCTCTCCCTCACCCTGATCCTGCCGGCGCTGGTGGCGAGCGTCGACGCCTTCGCGCGGGCGCGCCGGCGCCGCGAGCCCGTGCTGGCCTGGCTGACCTGGCTCCTGGCGGCGGTGCTGCCCTTCGTGATCGGCCTCGGGCTGGCCTACGGCCTGACGCTGGCGGGGGCCACCGAGGAGCCCCCGGACGCGCCGGTCGCGCCCGACCTGTATCCGCTCGACGGCGCGGCGGCGGCCGCGCTGGGCGGCGTGGTCGTGGTCATCGTGCTCGCGTGGCTCGCCCTGCGCTACCTCGTGGCGCGCGCGGACGCACGCCTGGAGCGACCCCGCGGCTCCCGGCGCCGCGGTGGTCACGGCGCTCGCCCTGAGCTTCTCGGTGCTGGCGCTGTGGGTGGTCAACCCGTTCTCCGCGCTCATCCTCGTCCCGGCGCTGCACCTGTGGCTGCTCGGCACGCTCTTCGATCCGCCGCCCCCGCGCCGGGGGCGCATCGCGATGGTGCTCGGCGGCCTGGTGGTGCCCGGCCGCGCTCGTGGTCTACGAGCTGCTCACCCTGTCGATGGACCCGGTGAGCGGGGCGTGGTACCTGTTCCTGCTCGTCACGGGCGGCCACGTGAGCGTGCCGAGCGCGCTCGTGGGCTGCGTGCTCGCCGGCGTGCTCAGCTCGGTGGTGGCCATCGCCCGCGCGCCGCGCGAGGCGCCGCCGCAGGGACCGAGGCCGGAGCTGCCGTCCGTCCGCGGACCCGCCTCCTACGCCGGCCCGGGCTCACTGGGCGGCACGTCCTCCGCGCTTCCGCGCCGCTGAGCGGATGCGCCGTTCGCGGCGCGCCGTTCGTCCAGGTAGCGTGGTCGGTTGATGACGCCGAGGCCTCCGGATGACGATGCTGTCGACATGGTCGAGGTCCTCAGGGAGCGCGTGGCAGGGGGCGACTACGAGATCGACACCCACGCGGTGGCCGAGGCCATCCTCACCCGCCGGCGCGAGAGCGACCCGCTGCAGACCCTGTGCTCAGAGATGCTGGTAGCCCTCAAGCTCCCCGCTCGGCCCGCCCACGAGAGCGGAGCCCCTCACCGGCGACGACTCGCCCTAGCCGAGCGAGCGGTACGGCCGCAGGCTTCGGCCGCCTGCTCCCAGCGCTCCTCGGGCAGGCAGAACAGCAGCTCGTGGTCCTCGCCCCCCGTCGCGGCGAGCTCGTGGGGATCGCGTCCGGCCGCCTCGGCGACCTCCTCGACCCCCGCGCAGAGCGGCAGCGACGCCAGGTCGATCTCGAGACAGACCCCGCTTCGCGAGGCCACGTGGCGGGCGTCGGTGGCCAGGCCGTCGCTCAGGTCGATCATCGCCGTGGCGCCGGCGCGCGCGAGCGCGCGCCCGCTCTCGAGCCGCGGGACCGGGCGGCGGTGGCGGTCGGCCAGCGCCGCGGCGAGGTCCTCGCCGACCCCGCGCGCCCGCCCCTCGCAGCACGAGCAGGCCGGCGGCCGAGGCGCCCAGGCAGCCGGTCACGGCCACCACGTCGCCGGGCCGGGCGCCGTCGCGGCGCACGGGCTCCGAGTCCGCGTCGGCCCAGCCGATGACCGCCACGGTCACCACCAGCGCGCCGGCGCTCACCACGTCTCCGCCGGCGATCGTGACCGCGGTGTCGCGGGCGAGCTCGGCCATGCCCTGCACCAGCGCCAGCGCGTCCGGCGAGCCGAAGCCCGCGGGCAGGGCGAGCGACACGTAGGCCTCGCCGGCCTCGACCCCCATCGCCGCGAGGTCGGAGAGCGCCGCGGCCAGGGCCTTGTGGCCGACGTCGGCCGGGGAGTGGGTGGCGAGCGTGAAGTGGACGCCCTCGGCCACGGTGTCGATCGAGGTGACCGAGAGGTGGCGCGAGCGCACCACGGCGGCGTCGTCTCCGGGGCCGAGCACCACGCGCTCCCCCGGCGAGCCGATCGCCCGCTCGATCGCGGCGATGAGGTCGAGCTCCCTCACGCGCCCCTCCCGAACGAGATTCGCTACCGGCCCGGCGTGGCGCCGCCGCCGCCGCCGCCCGGCGGTGGGGGCCGGCGCGGGTGCGGGCGCCGGGCCGGCGGCGCGGGCGCCGGCTGCGGCGGGGACTCGTAGAGCGTGGGGTCCTGGTAGGCGTCCTGGGGGGTCGTCGGCGCGGTCGGTGCGGGGGCGCCCGTGCTCGGCGGCGTCGAGTAGTAGCCGCCGCCGCTGCTGCCGCTCGACGAGCCGCCGGACGAATAGCCGCCGCTGCCCGCCGTCAGCTCGGCCGGGGCGTCGGGCTCGGGGAAGCTCGTCGCAGGCATCGCCGTGCGCGACGGACATGAAGGCGTTCCAGACCGGAGCGGCCAGCGTGCCGCCCTGGGCGCCCGGCATCGCGATGCCGGCGTCGGGGTAGCCGACCCACACCGAGGTCGAGAGCTCCGGGGTGTAGCCCACGAACCACGCGTCCTTGCCCTCGTCGGTCGTGCCGGTCTTGCCGGCGGCCGGGCAGCCGTAGCTGGCGCGCGTGCCCGTGCCGGACTGCACGTTCATCTCGAGGATCTTCGTGACCTCGCTGGCCTCGCCCTCGGTGAGCACCCGCTTGCCCTTGGACTTGGCCAGGTTCTCGCTCTTGCCGTCGGGGAACTCCACCTGGGCGATCCCGGTGGGCCGGTGGCGGATGCCGCCGGAGGCCAGGGTGGCGTAGGCGCCGGCCATCTCCAGCGGGGTCACGCCCCTGGTCAGGCCGCCCAGGCCCTCGGCCGGGTAGCAGTCGAGCTTGGTGGTGATCCCGAGCAGCTTGGCCGTCTCGCACACCTTGTCGGGCCCCACGTCGAGGATCAGCTGCGCGTACACGGAGTTGTCGGACATGAGGGTGGCGCGCGTGAGGCTGACGCTGCCGGCGTAGGTGTTGCCGAAGGTCTTGACGTTCCAGAGGCCGTACTTCGGGTCGTTGATCGCCAGCGGCTTCGACGTGTAGTAGGTGGAGTCGGGGTCGATCCCCGACCGCACCGCCGCGGTCAGCACCATCGTCTTGAAGGCCGAGCCGGGCTGGCGCTGCCCCTGGGCGGCGAGGTTGAACGTGCGGTCCGAGTACGTCCCGCTCGAGGCCATGGCCTTGATCTCGCCGTCTCGCGGGTCGATCGACACGACGGCCGACGAGGGTCCCGCGGGATCGCCGTAGTAGGAGTTGATCGCGTCGCGCGCGACGTCCTGCATCTTGGGGTCGATCGTGGTGTGCACCTTGAGCCCGCCGCGGCGGTAGACGCCCACGCCGTAGCGCTCGATCAACTGCTCCTGCACGTAGTCGAAGAAGTACGGCTCCCGGCGCTGGGTGTAGCGCGTGCCCTTGTTCAGCCCGAGCGGCCGCCGGGCGGCGTCGTCGGCCTCCGCCTGCGTGATGAAGCGGTTCTCGGCCATCTTCTCGAGCACCTCGTCGCGGCGCTCGCGAGCGGTCGAGGGATTGCGGAAGGGGTTGTACTGCGACGGGGCCTGGGGCAGGCCCGCGAGCAGCGCCGACTCGGGGAGCGTGAGCTGGCGGGCGTGCTTGCCGAAGAAGGTCTCGGCGGCGGCCTCGATGCCGATCGACGTGCGCCCGCCGACGGTGCCGAACGGGACGTCGTTGAGGTAGTGCTCGAGGATCCAGCGCTTCGAGTGCTCCTTCTCGAGCTCCGAGGCCAGCTTGGCCTCGCGGATCTTGCGCTGGAAGTTGCGCTCGGGGTCCTTGATGTACAGCGCGCGGACGAGCTGCTGGGTGATCGTCGAGCCGCCCTGCACGTTCTTCCCCGATTCGATGTTCTTGATCCCCGCCCGCACGATCGCGGAGTAGTCCACGCCCTTGTGCTCGTAGAAGCGCTCGTCCTCGATCGCGATCACGGCGCGGCGGACCTCCTGGGGCATGTCCTTCCACGGAACCGGCGTGCGGATCTCGTCCGACTGCACGTAGCCCAGCCGCGATCCGTCGGCCGCGAAGATCACCGAGCTCTCTCCCTTGTCCGCCGGCTTGAGCTCCGAGAGGGCCGGGGCGGTGGCCGCGGTGGCGATCACGTAGCCCGCCACCGAGAGCACGCCGATGGCGATCACGATCACGATCACGCCCGCCCCCAGCGCGATGTAGCGCGCGCCGCCCGATTGGCGGCGTCCACGACGTGCTTTTCGCTGCCGGTAGGTCACGGGGAGTATGCGGCGCCCAACCGCGGTCCGATCAGGCGCCCGGGGCGTCGACTGAGGATAGAGAAGCCTCCCGAAGCCGGTCCAGGCTCTCCTGGCGCAGGGCCGCGGCCCGCTCGCCCCGCTCGCGGGGACCCGCCGCCCAGGTCGTGACCGCGATGCGGATGCCCTCCTTGTCCACCTCGGCGACCCGTGCGCTCACGCCCTCCTCGGTCGCGAGCACCTCGAGGGCCCGCGTGGCGTCGCCGCCGGGGGGAAGCCACACCGAGATCTCCACCTGGACCCGCGGGTCCACGACCGTGTGGTTGAAGATCGCCGTCTGCGCCAGCCTCTCGTTGGGCACGATCAGGCGGCGGCCGTCGTCGAGGCGGATGTAGGTGTAGCTCAGGCGCACGTCCTCCACCTCGCCCGTCTCCTCCTCGAAGGTCACCAGGTCGCCGATCCGGATCGGCTCGGTGATCACGATCAGGATCCCGGCGATCGCGTTGGCCAGCGTCTGGCGCGCGGCGAAGCCCACCACCAGGCCGAGCACGGCGGACGAGGCGAGGATGCCGGTGGCCACGCGCTTGACGGTCGGGAACTGGGCGAGCGCCAGGGAGATGCCCGAGCAGCAGGATGAGCGCGAAGACCAGGCGGCGGACGAGGCGCAGCCGGGTGTTGGCCACGGCCGAGAGCTCGCGGCGCGCCACCACGGCGCCGATCTTCCCGGCGCGGCGAAGCAGGGCGCGGTCCACGATCTCGGCGACCACGAAGGCGATCACCACCGTGACCACGGCGGTTATCTCGTTGTCGTGATCGGTGACGAACGAGGCGTACCTGATTAAGTCGGGCTGCGGCATGTCCTCCGAGGCATCTTCCCATCGTCCGGGCCGCACCGGCCGCGCGCTCGCCGACCTGCGTGAGGTCGTGGCCGCCGCCCGCGACTCCGAGTCGCTGCGCGCCGCGGCCGGGGTGCTGGTCTGGAGCCGGCTGGCGATCCTCGCGGTCGCCGTGCTCGCAGCGCTCTGGACCGGGGAGGGCGGTCTCTCGGCCACCAACGCCGGCGCCTTCGACGTGCCGGCTCTCACCCACCCGCTCGGCGGCCTGGGGGACGCGCTGCTGAGCCCTCTCGCGCGCTGGGACGCGGTCTGGTACCTGCAGATCGCCGACTCCGGATACGGCGCCGCGAATTCGCCCCGGGTGGCCTTCCTGCCGCTCTACCCGCTGTCGGTCCGCGGGCTGGGCGAGCTGCTCGGCGGGTCGCCCGGAGCCCGGCTTCTCGGCTCCTACGCGATCTCGCTGGGCGCACTGCTCGGCGCGCTGGCGCTCCTGTGGCGGCTCGTGTCGCTCGAGCTCGGCCGGCGCTTCGCGAGGCCGGCGCTGCTCCTGGTGTGCGTATTCCCAGCGTCGCTGTTCCTCGGGGCCCCGTACTCCGAGAGCCTGTTCCTGCTCTGCTCGGTGGGGGCCTTCTACGCCGCGCGCACGGGCCGGTGGGCATGGGCGGGGATCGCGATCGCGGCCGCGTCGGGCACGCGCAGCGCGGGCGTGCTGCTGCTCCTGCCGGTCACGCTGATCTACCTCTACGGGCCGAGGGAGGACCGTCCGCGGCCGGGGCTGATCGGCCCGGGGTGGATCGACTCGCTGCGCCCCGTGTACGCGGTCCGCCGCGACTTCGCCTGGTTGGCCCTCGGTCCCGCCGGGTTGGCGGCCTACGCGCTGTACCTGGGCCTGGCGCACGGGGACCCGCTCGCCTTCGCCTCCGCCCAGGACCTGTGGCACCGCGAGTACGCCGGCCCGCTGGCGGGCGTGTGGGAGGGCCTGGTGGCGGCGGTCGACGGGGTGCGCCAGATCGCCTCCGGCTCGCGCAGCAGGGTGTTCTTCGAGCAGGCGGGCGGGGATCCGTTCCGGGTGGCGGGGATGAACCTCATGCTGATGGCCACCCTGGTCTTCGCCGGCGTCGCGACCGCCGGGGTCCTGCGGCGGCTGCCGTTCGCCTACGGCGCCTACGTGGTGGCCGCGCTCGCGCTGGCGCTCTCGTTCCCGCCCGACGCTCAGCCGCTCATGTCGCTGCCGCGCTTCGTGCTCGTCCTGTTCCCGCTGTTCATGTGGCTCGCCCTCGTGTGCGAGGAGCGCCGCGTGACGGACCGGGTGGTGGCGGTCTCGGCGATGGCGCTCGGCCTTTTCGTGGTCGAGTTCGCGTCCTGGCACTTCATCGCGTGAGCGCCACGCGCGCCGTGCTGCTGGACGCGCTGGGCACGCTGGTGGCGCTCGAGCCGCCCGCCCCGCGCCTGCGCGCCGCCCTGCGCGAGCTCGCCGGGATCGACGTGGGGGAGCGGGCGGCCGCGCACGCCTTCGGGGCGGAGATCGCGTACTACACCGAGCACCATCTGGAGGGCGGCGACGCCCACGGCCTGGAGCGCCTGCGCGACGACTGCGCGGCGGTCATGCGCGACGCGCTGGCCGAGCCCCGCCTCGACCACGGGGTGGTGCGCGCGGCGATGCTGTCCTCGCTCGAGTTCACCCCCTTCCCCGACGTGGTGCCCGCGCTCACCGCGCTGCGCGAGCGGGGCATGCGGCTCGTGGTCGCGAGCAACTGGGACTGCTCGCTCGGCGACCGGCTGGCCGAGGCGGGCCTCGGCCATCTCGTGGACGGCGCGGTCTCCTCCGCCGAGGCCGGCGGGGCCAAGCCGGCTCCGGCGGTGTTCCTCGCGGCCCTGGAGGCGGCGGGGGCCGAGCCCGGCGAGGCGATGCACGTGGGGGACTCGGCGGTCAACGACGTCGAGGGCGCCCGCGCGGCGGGGATCCGGCCGGTGCTCATCGCCCGCGGGGCGGATGCCCCCGCGGGGGTGACCGCCGTGCGCTCGCTCGAAGAGCTCCCCTCCCTACTCTGAGGGCGTCATGGAGGCCAGGTTGATCACGCAGGATCCGCCGGATCCGCCGGAGCTCCCCGCCGGGGCCGAGCGCCCGCCCGCCTGGCCCGCGTGGTTCGCCCTCGTCGGCTTCCTCATGGGGCTGGCGGGCACGGTGCTGTTCGGCATCGTGCTCGGACTCGCGGCCGCCCTGCTCGGGTCGGACATCGACACGAGCGACAGCTCGCCGACGCTCGTGGTGGTCGGCACGCTGGCACAGGGCGTGGCCTTCGCCCTCACCGCGGTGTTCCTGGCGTCGCGGGTCGCACCGCCCAAGCGGTGGCACTTCGGGCTGCGCTCCACCTCGCTCTGGCCGGCGGTGGGCTGGGCGGCCCTCGGGGTGGTCTCCTTCTACATCCTCTCGGCCACCTACGCGGCGATCGTGCAGCCCGACGCCGAGCAGGACACGGTCCAGCAGCTCGGGGGCGATCAGGGCACGCTCGGGCTGATCGTGGCCGGCGTCATGGTCATCGTGGTGGCACCGGTCGCCGAGGAGTTCTTCTTCCGCGGCTTCTTCTACCGGGCGCTGCGAAACCGCTTCCCGATCCTCCTGGCCGCCCTGTTCGACGGGCTGCTCTTCGGCCTCATCCACTTCGCCGGCGACGGCGTCGACGGGCTGCTCATCCTGCCCCCGCTGGCCCTGCTCGGTTTCATCTTCTGCCTCGTCTACGAGAGGACGGGCTCGATCTACCCCGTGATCGGGATGCACGCGCTCAACAACGCGCTCGCCTACGCGGTCCTGGCCGAAGACGAGGGCGGGTGGCAGGTGAGCGTGGTGGCGCTGCCGCTGATGCTCGCGGCGTGCGTGCTCGCGCCCAGGCTGTTCTCCGATGCGCCGGGCGCCCGGCTTCGCCCGGCGTGACGAGCAAGTACGCTTTTCGCTGCATGCGGCGCTATCTCGTCCTCCTCGCCTTCCTCGGGGCGCTGGCCGTTCCGGCGCTCGCCACGGCCCAGACCCCGGTCGCTCCTGCGCCGCCGCCCGCGCCTGCGCCTGCTCCCGCCCCGCCTCCCGCGGCGGGCAAGATGTCCCTGAAGGTCGTGAACGGGCAGCCGACGAGCAAGCGCCGCTACTTCGTCCGGGGCCAGACGGTGCTCCTGCGGGGCCGCGTCAGGCCGTTCGTGCCCGGCCAGGTGGCGGTCGTCCAGTTCCTGCGCCGCGGCCGGGTCATCTCCCGCCGGCGCACCGCGATCCGCTCCGGCGGGCGCGTGTCGCTACCGCTTCAAGGTCAGGCGCAGCGGGCGTCTCTCGCTCCGCGTGCGCCACCGGGCCACGCCGCAGCAGCGGGCGTTCGCCTCTCGGGTCGTGCGCATCCAGGCGGGCAGGTTCCGTGCCGGAGCCGGGTCCAGGGGGCTCAAGGTCCTGCTCCTACAGCGCGGGCTCAAGCGGCTCGGCTTCGCCGTGCCCGTCACCGGCTACTACGACTCGGGCACGGCGCGCGCGGTGACCGCGTACAAGAAGACCAACAGGAGCGGCATCGACGGCTACGCCAGCCCGCACGTCTACCGGCAGGTGTTCCGCAACCGGGGCGCGTTCAGGCCGCGCCACCCGCGCGCCGGGCGCCACGTGGAGTTCGACTGGTCGCGCCAGGTGCTCGCCCTGATCGACAGGGGCCGGGCCCACCACGTCTACCACGCCTCCTCCGGCAAGGCCTCGACGCCGACCGTCTTCGGCAAGTTCAGCTTCTACCGCAAGCAGCCGGGCACCAACTCACACGGGATGGTGCACTCCAACTACTTCATCGGCGGCTACGCGATCCACGGGTACCTCTCGGTGCCCACCTATCCGGCGAGCCACGGCTGCATCCGGGTGCCGATCCCGAACGCGCTGCAGATCGATCGCCAGATCGATCTCGGCCAAACGATCTTCGTCTACCACTGAGGGCTGCGCATAGCGGCTCGCGCAGCCGCCCAGGGCACCGGTTGTCGCTCGGTGCTTACTCGGCCGGGACCGGCGCCTCGGCGACCGGAGCGGGCGCCTCGACGGGCGCCACCGGCTCCGCGGCGGGCGCGACGGGCTCGGGCGCCGGGGCCTCGGCGACGGGCGCGGGTGCCTCCGGCGTCGGCGTCGGCTCCGCTGTAGGTGCCTCCGCCACGGGCTCGGGCGCCGCCTCCGGGACCACGGGCTCCGCGACGGGCTCGACGGGCGCGGGTGCAGCGGCGACGGGCTCCGCGACGGGCGCGACCGGTGCCGGGGCGGGCGCTACCGGAGCCGCCTCGACCGGAGCCGCCTCCACAGGCGCCGCCGCCACGGGAGCCGCCTCGACGGGCGCCTCCGCGACCGGAGCAACCGGTGCTGCCGCCGGAGCCTCCGCCACGGGAGCGGGAGCGGGCGCCTCGGCGACCGGAGCAGCCGCCACCGGTGCCGCCGCGGCGGCGCTACCCGAGCTCGTGGCGACACCCGCCGACGAGGCCGAGCCCGAGCCGCTGCTCGAGGCGATCGCCGTGCCGCTGCTGGAGCGTCCCGAGCTGCGGGTGCCCTGGGCCGCCTTGGCGGTGCTCGCCTGGCGGACGGTCGGCGTGCCGGGCGCCGGAGCGCCGCGCAGGTACGGCGACGGGTCCTGGGCGCGGCCGTCGACCCGCGTCTCGAAGTGCAGGTGCGGGCCTGTGCAGCTGCCCGTGCACCCCACGAATCCGATGACCTGGCCCTTGCGGACGGTCTGCCCGCTCGACGCGTTGAAGCCCGAGAGGTGCGCGTAGCACGTCTCGAGGCGGTCGGAGTGCTTGACGCACACCATGTTCCCGTAGCCGCTCTGGACGCCCTGGAAGGTGATCACCCCGCACTCGGCGGCCCGCACGGGCGTGCCGCTCGGCGCCGCGATGTCGACACCGTCGTGGTTGCGTCCCCAGCGAGGCCCGAACGGCGACGTCTGGGTGCCGTTCACCGGGTTGGCCAGGCGCAGGCTGCCGCATGCGCCGGGCTGGGAGCTGACGCGCTTGGCGGGAGCCGGAGTCGAGACGGGCTCTGTCCGCACCGCGGGGACCGGCTCTGCGCCGTCGATCCGCCGGCCGGCTCGGACGACTTCCCTCGCGCGCGTCGGCCTTGCGCGGCGTGGCACGCGACGCCGAGGCCTGGACGGTCTTGCCGGCAGGCGCCGGATCGCCGGCCGAGTCCCGGCCGGCGGGACGCTCACGCACGATCACGGCCACGTCGCCGCGAGCGGCGCCGGCGCCCAGCGCCGCGTCCTCGAGCCCGAAGAGCTTCGTCCAGGTGACGGGACCGACGATGCCGTCCGACGACCAGTCCGCTGCGGGCCTGGAAGTCACGCACCGCGCTCTCGGTGATCGGGCCGAAGACGCCGTCGGCGGGCACGCCGAGGCGCTTCTGAACCGCCTCGCACGGCGGTGCCGGTGCTCCCCAGCTTGAACATCATGGCTCCGCCCCTGCCGAGGTCGACGGGGCCCGACGGGCGGAGCGCCCGTCGAGCGCTTGCCGTCGGCGAGCGGTGCCGGTGGCCGCGAACACCTGGCCTGCCGGCCCGGCCACCATCAGGGTGCTGAGCGCCGCCGAGGCCCTGCGCCGGCGGGTCATCCGCCGTCTGATCTCGGGCGTTATCGAGCGCCGGTGCAGGGAGCGCTCGAGCGAGCGCTCCCACGGATCGGGGGACGCGAGGTCTCGGTGAACACCGAGTCGGTGCGGAGAGTCATGGCCAGTGTGCTCCTCTTCCGTTGGGCCTACGGGGTTAGCTGACGGGCTCGCGCTGGAAGTCGCGCTACGCCACTCGTCCTTCGTGGCGATTCGCCCCCGCGGCCTGGGCCGCTTCGGGTTCCCCGTTCCCCCCACCCGGCGGCGAGGAGATTCGGCGCTTTACGAGTCTTGCTGCGTGCTAAGAGTAGGCGAAAAGCAGGAAAGTTGCGGCTGAAGGCGAGTTTCCGGCGCTACCCGTGCGCCTCGCGCCAGTCCGCGACCTCGCGCCGGCCGCTGGGGAGGGCGTTGGCAAGCAGCATCCCAAGCACGTCCGTAGAGGACCAGCCCGATGGCCAGGGGCACGAGTCGCTCGACCCACGACATTGTTCGACTTCGACGATGCTCGGCGAAGGGGGCGACGAGCACGTCGTTGCCGTCGTCGATCAGCTCGCGCACGCTCGAGTGGCTCTGCTCGCGGATCCGCTCGATGCGTGCCGGGGGGCTCGGCTGGTCGATGACGACATCGGAGCGCGCCTTGCTGCCGTCGTCCTGGAGGTTGCGGACCTGGTTCTCCGAGCCCTCGGTCATCTGGTCCACCGCGAAGAAGACGAAGGAGACCGCGACGATCGAGGCCGCGATCACGGCGAGGGTCCTCACTAGAGCCGCCATAGCTCGACTAGCATCGGCATCCGCGTGCGGGACCTGAAGCCCTGAATGAGTTCCTCGGTCCGGTGACCGATGCGCGAGGCCGGCTGGCGGCCGAGCTGCGCGCGCACGCGCTGGTGATCGGGAAGGTCACGCTGTCCAGCGGCCTGGAGGCCGAGTACTACGTGGACGCCAAGCGCGCGATCCTGCGGCCGGAGGGCTTCCTCGCCCTCGGCGAGCTCGTGGCGGGTCGAGGCCCGCCGCCTGGGGGCGAGCGCGGTGGGGGGCCTCACCATGGGGGCCGACCCCGTGGCGTGCGCGGCTCTGGCCGCGGGGGCGCAGGTGAAGGCGTTCTTCGTGCGCAAGGACCGCAAGGCCCACGGCCTCCAGCGCTGGGTGGAGGGACCGCCCCTCGACCCGGGCGAGCGCTGCCTGATCGTTGAGGACGTGGTCACCACCGGCGGATCCACGGTGGCCGCGATCGAGCGGGTGCGTGAGGAGGGCCTCGAGATCGTCGGCGTGGTGAGCGTGCTCGACCGCCTCGCGGGTGGCGCCGCGGCGATAGAGGCGGCGGCGCGCGCGCCGTACGTGGCTCTCACGACCATCGACGAGCTCTACCCGGACCGCCCCGACCGCTGAGCTTCCCTCCCGGCGGGAGGGGGCGAGTTTCCCCGCCGGATCGCCTTTGCACTCCACGGTCCACCACCACGGGAGGAGAAGGAGATGAGAAGACTGGGCTGTGCCGTGGCCGGCGCCATCGCGGCGCTGGCCCCGGCGTCGCCGGCCTCGGCCGGGCAGTACGAACTGCATTCGTGCCGCCTGCCGGACGGGCGGGCGATCCCGGCGTTCGGCTGGCTCGGCGCATATGGCAACGGCGAATGGCTCCGCGCGGACGACACCTGCGCGCAGGGCGGCGCCCTCTCCGCCGCCCTGACCGGGGTGCGCACCTACGAGCACCCCCAGGGGGCCTTCGCCCTGTGGCGCCTCGAGGCGCCGCCCGGGACCGCGATCCGGCGCGTCCGGGGCCATTTCGCCTTCTCGACCTCCGCCGGCCGGGACTACGGCTCGCCGGTGGTGGACGCCGAGGGCTACGAGCGACAGGGCCGCTTCGGCATCGGGCCCGGATCCCGGTCGGGCTCGTTCGCGGCCTGGAACGATCGCGGGAACGAGCGCGACACCGGGCCGATCACCGCCACGCGCGGATTTCGCATGGTCGTGCGCTGCGTGGGCGGTGGAGCGTCGTGCCCCTACGGGGGTGAGGACACCGGCCGCGCCGACATCTTCCGGGCGCAGACGACGCTCGAGGACCTCGGCGACCCGGCCGTCCAGCGCATCGGCGGGCCCGTTCCTCGAGCCGGGCGTGCACCGCGGGCTCGAGCACCTGCACCTCGAGGCCTCCGATGTGGGCTCCGGTGTGTACCGGCTGAGGGTCGAGTTGGACGGCGCCGAGGTGCTGCGCCAGGTGATCGACGCGAACGCCGGAGCGTGCGCGGATGCGCTCCCGGGCGACGAGGGCCGCGACTTCGTCGATCCGGTGCCGTGCAAGCTCGCGGTGAACGGCAGCGAGACGGTCGACACCCGCCTGCTGCCCGACGGCCACCACCGGCTGCGCGTCGTGGTCGAGGACGCCGCGGGCAACACGCGGCTGGCGGCGGGGCCGGTCGATGGGTGGACGGTCGGCAACGCGGCCGTCCCGGCTCCGGCGATCGGCGGCCCTGGCTTCGGCCTTCCGGCCGGCGGCCGGGCCAACGGCGTGCCCGCCACGACCCGCGCCCGCCTCGCTCTCTCCTTCGTCACCGCACGCGAAGCGCTGCCGGCGGGTCGTCGGGCCAAGCGGTCGCGTCCGCCGGCGCTGCCGGCGCGCCTCCGGGAGATCCCGCCGGGCGGCCCTGTCCGTGCCCTACCCGCGGGGGGTGAGCCTGGCGGGCCGGCTGACCACGCGGCGGGGCCGGCCGATCCGCGGCGCGCGCGTGGTCGTCCGCCGGCGGATCGGGGCCGGCCGGCCGACCCGGCGCCTCGTCGCCCGCACGGGGGCCGACGGGCGCTTTCGCCTGCGCCTGGGGCGATCGCCGACCGAGCGGATCCGAGCCCTGTACTTCCCGGCCTCGAGGTCCCGCCGGCCCGTGCTCTCGCGCACGCTGATCCGCCGCACCCCGGCCCCCGTGCACGTGCGCCTGCGCAGCCGCCGGCTGCCCGCGGGCGGGCGTGTGGTGCTCCTCGGACGGCTGCGCGGCGGGCGCAGGCCCTCAGCGGGGGTGCCGGTGGTCGCCGAGGTGCGGCTGCGCGGGCACTGGACGGAGTTCGCCCAGCGCCGGGTCCGGGCCGGACGGGCGCTTCCGGGCCTCGGGCCGCTTCCACGTCCGCGGGCGGTTCGCCCTGCGGGCGCGCGTGCTGCCCACACCCGGATACCCGTTCGAGCCGTCCCCGAGCCGGGCCGTCGCCGTCACGGTCTGGTGATGGCGCGCCAACACCCGTTTCGGGCCGCGCTGGGCGGGAAGGACCATCGGGAACCAGAAAAGGAGACCCATGGCCAACGAACTGGACGGAAAGACGATCGCCATCCTCGCCGCCGACGGCGTCGAGCAGGTGGAGCTGGAGGAGCCCAGGAGGGCGGTGGAGGACGCCGGGGGCTCGATCGAGCTGCTGTCCATCGAGGCGGGCGAGATCCAGGCCATGGAGTCCGACATCAACCCCAAGGACAAGTTCGCCGGTGGACAAGGTCGTCGGCGACGTGTCGGTGGACGACTACGACGGGCTGATCCTCCCCGGCGGGGTCGCGAACCCGGACAACCTCCGCGCGGACGAGGACGTGATCTCGTTCCTGCAGGAGTTCTTCAAGACGGGCAAGCCGGTGGGCGTGATCTGCCACGGCCCGCAGACCCTGATCGAGGCGGACCTGGTGCGCGGCCGCACGCTCACCTCGTACCCGAGCATCCGCACCGACATCCGCAACGCCGGCGGCAACGTGGTCGACGAGGAGGTCGTGACCGACCAGGGCCTCGTCTCGAGCCGCAGGCCCGACGATCTCCCGGCCTTCTGCGCGAAGATCGTGGAGGAGTTCGCCGAGGGTGCCCACGACGTGAGCCCCGAGGGCGCGACGGCCGGCGCCTCGTAGAGCGCCCCGAGCTGGATTCGAACCAGCGGCCTTCCCCTTAGGAGGGGGACGCTCTATCCGGCTGAGCTATCGGGGCTCGGGCAGAGGGTACGGCTTCACGTCGTTGTACCGGCCGGGGCGTTGGCCCGGTCGGTCGGCCTACTCGTCGTCCTCGTAGAGGGACTCCGTGGCCAGCTCGGCCCCGCGCCGCCCGTAGAGGCGGACCTCCACGTAGTCGCCCGTGTAGTCGTCGAGCGAGACGAGCGTGAAGCGGTCCTCGGCCAGCACGCACTGGTCGGTGGTCAGCGGCCCGAGCTCCGCCGTGGCCACGGCGCCGTCCGCGACCAGGGCCACGCCCCACACCAGCGTGATCACGCCGCGGCGGCCCTCGGTGCCCCGCCAGTGGCCGATCTCCTGGTCGGAGAGGTCGAGCGTCCAGTCGGGGTTGGCGTCGGCGGTCTCGTCGGTGAAGTCCACCGCGGCCTTGAACCCGGTGGCCTCGGCGCCCTCGTGCTCGCGGGTGTAGGAGACGAACCCGAAGAGCTCGTACCCGTTCGCGGTGGGCGCGGTGGCGGGCACGTAGGTGCGGCCGTTCCAGGTGCGGTCGGGAAACCAGGTGATCGCCCCGGGCTCGCCCAGGTCCTCGTCGCCGGAGTCGAGCGCGCGCGCCGCCTCGAGGAAGCGCTCGCCGAGCGCGTCGCCCCACCGGCCGTAGGGCAGCGGCTCCTGCGGCGGCTCGGCGGCACAGACGGGCAGGGGGCGCTCGAAGGGGGGCATGCGGCGGGAACCTACACCGGCGGACCCGGAATCGGGCGATTCGGCGTCCGTGCCTAATCCCCCGGGGCGAGCGCAGCTCGGCCGCCGCCCGCTCCGGGGCGAACGCGCACAGCTCCACCCCGGCGCCCATCTCCAGGCCGGCGGGCTGGGCCAGGCGGGGCAGCAGGTCGATCCGCCAGCAGAACGTCTCGGCGCCGCGCGGCGCCGTTCGCAGCCAGAGGTTGAAGGGCGCGAGGCCTCCGAGCACGGCGGAGAGCCGGCCGATGACCCCGTGCAGCAGTGCGGCGCCCGTCGGCCCGTCGTCCTCGAACCGCGCAACCGGCGAGCGCGGGATCAGCTGGACGTGGAACGGGCCCCGGGATGCGAACGGGCAGATGGCCACGGCCTCGGGGTCCACGGCCACCAGCCGCTCGCCGCGGCGCACCTCCTCCTGGAGCACGTCGGCGAGGAGGTTGCGGCCCTGGGTGCGGTCGCGGTAGGCGGTGAAGCGCTCGCGCTCCCGGGCGATCGCGCTCGGCACGAAGGGCAGCGCGTAGAGCTGGGCGTGACTGTGGGGAAGCGAGGCCCCCGCCTCGCGGCCCTCGTTCACGATCAGGTGAACGCAGGCCGCGCCGTCGTGCGCGCGCATGCGCTCGCGCCAGGCGAGCATGGCCGTCTCGAGGCCGTCCGGGCCGAGGTCGTGCAGCGAGGAGACCGAGCCGTGGCGTGTTGACCACCACCTCGTGCGCGCCGTTGGCCGGGTGGGTGACGAACAGGTCGGGATCGCCGCGGCCCGACACCAGCGGGTCGCTCCGCCGTCGCTCGGATCCGCGGCCTCCGCGAGCGCGGGGTAGAGGTTGGGCACCACGCGCACGGTCCACCCCGGCGAGTCGGGCTCCCCGCCCCCGGGCCGCAGCGCCCAGACCTCGGGCGGGGTCCGGTCCTCGTGGCCCTCGCGGAAGGGGTCGCGCTCGGCGTCGACCGGCGGGCGCTCGGCCGACCGGCGAGCGGGCCCCGGGCGCTCGCTGCGCTCTGCCGCCACGATCACGCGAAGGCCCGAGACCGGGTCGATGCGCAGCTCAGGCAAGGCGCTTCTCCATGGTCACGTGCTCGATGCCCTCCTCCAGGAACGACCTCGCCCTCGGCCAGGTAGCCCGCGCGGTCGTAGACCGCACGCGAGCGGATCTGGGCGTGCAGGCGGATGGCGCGCGCCCCGGCGCCGCGCGCCACGCGGTCGGCCTCGCCCAGCAGCGCCGAGCCCACCCCGTGGCCGCGGCGGTCGGCGCTGACCACCATGCGCCCGAGACGCGCCACGCCGCCGGCCACCAGCAGGCGGCAGGTCCCGACCAGACGGTCGCCCTCGGTCACGACCAGATGCACCGCCTCGGGATCGCGGCCGTCGCGGTCGGCCTCGAGCGTCACGCCCTGCTCCTCGCAGAACACGACGTAGCGCAGCCGCAGGGCGGCCTCGATCTCGTCCTGGGTGCGCGCCTGGCGCACCTCGAAGGCGGGGTCGACGGCGATCTATCGAGCGTAACGCTCGATGTCCGCGGCCAACTCGCCCGCGCTGCGGTAGGGCCCCTGCTTCAGGTGGGTGATCTCACCCTTGCGGTCGTAGAACGACCGTCTGCGGGTACGCGCCCGCCGCCTTGATCACGCTCGCGATCTTCAGGTCGGGATCCTTGTAGCTCGGGAACGCGACCGGGTACTCCTTCAGGAACTCCCTGGCGCTCGCCTCGTTGTCGATCCCGTCGATCCCCGAGGAAGGCCACCCGCTTGCCCTTCGCGACGCTCTGGCTTCTGGAAGTACGGGAACTCGGCCCGGCAGGGCCCGCACCACGAGCCCCACATGTTCACCACGATCGGGTAGCCCTTGAGCGAGGCCACGCGCTTCTCGAAGGCCTCGGGACCGCCGTCGAGCAGCTCGTTGGCCTGGCGGTGGAGGGCGGCCAGCGGCGCCGGGGCGCCGGCCAGAGCCGCGCTCGCCTCGGCCTTCGACGGCGCGGCGCTCTCGGGCTCGTCGCTGTTGCAGCCCGCGAGCCAGGGCGGCGCAGAGGGCGGAATCGAGGCGAGGCGGCGCACCGCGGGTGGCAGAGTGGCAGACGGCGTCGGGCGCTTCGTGTGCTGTAATACAGGGAGACGCAGGGCAAAGAGATGCCCGGCGACTGCCCGCCGCTCGCGGGCAACCAGCTGGGCGGCTTACACGACGCGCAGGCACGCTGCGTCCGCGAAGTACCTCCTCACCGGTCGCGGAAGCAGACCGATCCGCGTCGCTCCCCAAGAACCAGAGGCCGAACATGGCTGAGAGCACTTCCCTGGCTGACTCAACGTCGGTTTCCGGCGCCGATCTCAAGCGCGCCGAGAAGTTCGCGCGCGAGCCGTTCGTGCTCGAAGGCGAGGACGCCGCCACCGCGCTCGCCGAGGACACCGCCCGGCGCCGCGCGCTCGATGCCGCGCTCGCCGAGCTCGACGCCGGCCTCGACGAGCCCGTCGGCGGAGTGGCGGCGCAAGCTACTCGCTGATCCTCGGGCTCGAGCGCGTGCTCTCCGACGAGGAGCCCAAGCTGGTGGACGGCACCACCCTCTCGGCCCACCAGGTCGACGCGCTGTCGGGCACGCTGATCGCCCTCACCGCCGAGCAGCTGGCCTCGCCGCCAGGCCAACGGCAACGGCAACGGCAAGGCCGCGCAGCTCGAGGAGCTGCCCTCCGGCGAGGTCGAGATCGAGGGCGACGACGAGATCTCCGACGAGGACGAGCCGCTCGACTGGGACGAGGCCGAGGAGAGCGAGGAGGAAGAGGCCGCCGCGGTGGTGGCCGACGACAAGGGCGCCGACCGGCGCTTCTGGTTCGAGCACGCCACGGGCGCCGGCAAGACCGTGGCCGCGCTGGGCTTCGTCGAGGCCTCGCGCACCGGCGGCGTGCTGATCCTCACCCACCGCCGCAACCTCGTGGACCAGTTCAACGGCGAGCTGCGACGACCGCGGCTACCGCAAGCGCGTGTGCGCTCCGCTGCTCGGCGACAAGAAGCCGACGGTCGACGGTCCCGTGACGGTCGAGACCTACCAGTGGTTCGTGCGCAACGCGGGCAAGATCTCCGACGCCTACACGATCGTGATCTGCGACGAGGCCCACACGGCGCTCGGCGAGAAGACCTCGGCCGCGATCCGCAAGTGGCAGGAGCCGGTGTTCGTGGGCATGACCGCCACCGGCGCGCTGATCGCCCGCCACGTGACCGACCTCTTCCCGACCCAGACCTCGCGCTTCGACCTCGCGCAGGCCGCCCGCCGCGGCGTGATCGCGCCGCTGCGCTGCGTGCGCATCCCGCCCGGGCGTCGGGCGTGCGCTCGATCTCCAAGGTGCCCCTGCGCAAGGGCGAGGTCGATCAGGACTTCGACCAGGAAGAGCTGGCCGCGCTGCTCGACCAGACGCCGTTCAACCTGGCGATCGCCGACCTCTACAAGGTGCGCTTCAAGGACCTGCCGGGCGTGGTCTACACCGCCGGCGTGCGCCACGCGCACAACGTGGCGGCGGCGTTCGTGGAGGCGGGGATCAAGGCCAAGGCCGTCTCGGGAGAGACCCCCAAGCGCGAGCTCACGCGCGTGCTCGCCGCCTACGAGCGCGGGGAGATCGACGTGCTCTGCAACGCCCAGCTGCTCGCCGAGGGCTGGAACTCTCCGCGCGCCACCGTCTGCATGCACCTCGCGCCCACGGCGTCGCGGCGCATCTACCAGCAGCGCGTGGGCCGCGTGACCCGCCGGCGGCCGGGCAAGGAGGCGGGGATCGTCGTCGACCTCGTGCATCCCGCCACCACCAACGACGACCCGGTGGTGACCCTTCACGGCCTGCTCGACCGCGACGTCTACCGCGGCGGCGCGATCGTGGTGGGGCCGGTGCGCCGCGGCCGCGGCCGGCGCCTGCGCGTCGAGCGCCGCGTGCTGCCGGTGACCGCCGACCACGAGCGCCGCGCGCAGGTCTTCGAGCGCGAGCTGTGGCGCATCGCGGTGGAGCACCTCTCGTGGGCCGAGCAGGGCGCCTGGGCGCAGCTCGCCGGGCGCGCGGGTGGCGCCCAACAACTGGCGCCGCGCCAAGGCGATGCTGCACTTCGACGACACCGGCGAGCTGCGGCGCAAGTACCTCATCACCTGCCTCCAGCGCAACCGCAACACCCAGCTGCGCGTGCGCGCGCTGCAGGAGGTCGGCGCGCTGCGCGACCCCGAGGCCTTCGACGAGGCGGTGGAGATCGTGGGCGGCTGGTCGCGCGACGAGCGCCGCGAGGGCGTCAAGATGCTGCTCCAGGCCCTGGCCGAGCGGCCGATCGGCCGCCGCGACCAGGCCAGTCCGCTGGCTCTGGCACCTGGCCGAGTACAGCCGCGAGGTGCACGAGGAGTACGCGGTGTCGCGCTGGCCCGAGACCAAGCGCCTGCTCGGGTCTGCTCGTGAACTCCTCGGGCGGCGCGCACGCGCGCAACGCACGCCGGCTCGTGCAGGCCACCAAGAAGCAGGACCGCCGGCTCTCGGCCGCCCTGCTGGCCGCGGCCCTCGGCCACACGCCCGAGGCCCAGCAGGTGCTCGACGGCGCCCGCATGCGCATGGCGCGCAAGCCGAGCGCCCTCGCCCGCGAGCTGCTGCGCAACTTCCCGAAGGGCCGCCGCCGCCGCGGCGGCCGCCGCCGTCGCGGACGCGGCTCGGGAGGCGGCAAGGACGAGGCCCAGAACGGCGCGTCGGCTGACTTCGCGACAGAGGTGGATGCGGACGCCGAGCGTCGCCGTCGAGCGCACCGAGGACGCGGCCTAGTGCCTAGCACCCTCCGGGCATTAACGCCGCAGGTGCACCTCGCCCGCCTGTAGAGCGACCTCGCCATCGCCGGTGTCGCACGAGCAGCGCGCCCGTGTCGTCGACGCCGGCGGCCGTGCCCTCGCCGCCGTCCCATCGCGACCGTCTGCCCCAGCAGCGCGTCGCGCTCGCGCCAGCGCGGCGAGCACCTCCGCGGGCTCGTCGTCCAGGCGCCGCCCGAGAGCGTCCAGCAGCGTCGAGCATCACCGGCGTCGACCGCGCTCCAGCGCCCAGCGAGGTGGCGATCTCGGCCAGCTCGGCGGGGAGCTCGGAGTCGGCCACGTTCAGCCCGATGCCCACCACCGCCCAGCCCTGCCTGCGGGCTGCCCTCGACGAGGATGCCGGCCAGCTTGCTGCCCGTCGATCCAGACGTCGTTGGGCCACTTGATCCGGCAGCTCCACGCCGGCGCACGCCTCGGCCGCCTCGCACACGGCCACGGCGGCGGCCAGCGGCAGCAGCGGCGTGGCGCTCGTCGAGGTCGCGCAGCACCACGGACATCAGCAGGGCGCTGCCCGGCTCGGCGGTCCACGCGCGGCCCTGGCGGCCGCGGCCCGCGCTCTGCGCGTCCGCGGTCACGAGCGTGCCGTGGGGCGCGCCGGCGCGCGCGAGCTCCTTGGCCCGCGCGTTCGTGGAGTCGGTCAGGCGGTGGTGCACCCGCGGGGCGCCGAGCGGCGGGCTCATCGGGGCCGCAGGACGCACCTCGTGCGTCGGCCGCGAGGCCCAGCGTGCCGATCGCGTCGCCGCGGTTGATGGCGATCGCGAGCGCGCGGTAGGCGTCCTCGTAGACGAGCAGCTCGCCCGGCGCCCACGTCGGCGAAGGTGCTCGCGAAGGTGGCCAGGTAGAGCTCGCCGCCCGCCTCGATCTCGACCTCCGAGCCGAGCGTGAGCCCCGTGCCCGGCCAGCAGCTCGTGCCCCACGTCGAGCATGACGTTGCCGAAGCGGTCCCCGTGCCAGCACGTGAGCCACGAGCCCGTCCGTCCTCCTGACCGCGGCTCGCGGCAGCTCGATGCGGGCCAGCGTCTCCGGGTCCAGCGGGCTCGCCCGCATCGGCGATCTCGGCCCCCGCCGCCAGGTGCGCGGCCACGGGCGCGAACACGTCGCGCCCGTGGAAGGTGGCCGAGACGGGCTCGAGGCGGTGCGGCGAGCGCGTCACGTCCACGGCGAGCTCGACGCCCCCGGCCTCCTCCCAGGCCAGCGACAGCAGGCCGTTGTCGGGCCCGACGAGCAGCCGGCCGTCGCGCGCAGCGCAGGGCCACCGCGCGCCGCTCGGTGCCCACCTGCGGGTCGACCACGGCCACGTGCACGCCGACGGGCATGTAGGGGAGCGTGTTTCGCAGCACGACGCGCGCCGCTGCCGCACGTCGTAGCGGGGGATGCCGTGGGTCACGTCGATGATGTCGCGCGTCGGGCGCGATCGAGCGGATCACGCCGTGGCAGACGCCGACGAAGTCGTCGTCGCGCCCGTAGTCGGTGAGCAGGGTGACGATCATGCCGCGTCGTCGGTGATCGCGGCCACCAGGCCGTCGATGTCGTGCCGCGCGGCCTCCACGTGCACGTCGAGCCCGTGCTCGCGCGCGGTCGCGCTCGTCACCGGCCCGATCGAGACCACCCGGCCGCCCGCGGGCAAGCGCGTCGCCGCGAGCCGAGCGCGTCGAGCAGGAAGCGCACGGTCGAGCTGGAGGTGAAGGTCACGTAGTCGGCAGCCGCCAGCGCCTCGCGCTCGGCCTCGCCGAGCGGCTCGGCCACCGTGTCGTACAGCGCCACCACGTCCACCCTCGCGCCGCGGGCGCCGAGCGCGTCGGGCAGCACGTCGCGCGCCTCGGCGGCGCGGGCGACGAGCACCCGCCGGCCCTCCACGGGCACGTCCGCCAGCGCCTCCACGAGCGCCTCGGCCACCGAGCGCTCCGGCACGACGTCCGCGCGGATGCCCGGCGCGCGCCAGCTCGGCGGCGGTGCCCGGGCCCGATGGCGGCGACCGTGGCTCCGTGCAGCGCGCGGGCGTCGCGGCCGCGCGACGGCGAGGGCGTCCATCAGCAGCGCCGCGCCGTTCGGGCTGGTGAGGCAGACGAGGGCGTACTCGCCGATCTCGTCCACCGCCCGGGCCAGCTCGCCCTCGACCGGCCGCGGCTCGATGCGGATCGCCGGCGTCTCCGCGACCTCGGCGCCGAGCGAGCGCAGCCGCCGCGGCCAGCCCGCTGGCCTGGGCCCGCGCGCGCGTGACGGCGATCCGCTTGCCGTGCAGCGGGCCGGCGCTCGATCCAGGCGAGGGTCTCGCGCAGCGCCGCCGCGGGTCCGACCACGGTGATCGCGGGCGGCCGGATGCTCGGCCCGCGCCATCCGCTCGGCGATGTCGGCCAGCGTCCCGTCCACCGAGCGCTGGCCGGGCAGGGTGGCGCGCTGCACCACGGCCACCGGCTCCTCGGGCGGTCGCCCGGCGCCGATCAGGCGCTCGGCGATCAGGGGCAGGTTCTTGACGCCCATGTAGAAGCACGAGGGTCCCGGGGAAGCGCGCGAGCGCGTCCCAGTCGAGGGCGATCTCGGTCTTTTCCGGGTCCTCGTGACCGGTCACGAAGGCCACCGCCGAGGCCAGGTCCCGGTGGGTCACGGGTACGCCGGCGTATGCCGGGGCGGCCACGCCGGCGGTCACGCCGGGCACCACCTCGAAGCGGATGCCGGCCCGGGCCAGGGCCTCGGCCTCCTCGCCGCCGCGGCCGAACACGAACGGGTCGCCGCCCTTCAGGCGCACCACGGCGCAGGCCCCTGCGAGCCCAGCTCGACCAGCAGGGAGTCGATCTCCTGCTGCTCCATGGCCGGGTTGCCCGGCTCCTTGCCCACGTAGCGCAGGTCGCAGTCCGCGCCGCGCGCCCTCGAGCGCACCGGCGGGGATGAGGCGGTCGTAGAGGATCGCGTCGGCCTCGGCGATCAGCTCGAGCGGCCCTGCGAGTCATCAGCCCGGGGTCGCCGGGCCCGGCGCCCACCAGGTACACGATTCCCTTCGCCATCGCGCGGGGAACGCTAACGGTGACTCAGGCCTGGGCGAGCTCGGCGGCGGCCAGCAGCTCGCCGGCGCCGGCGGCCAGCATGCGCTCGGCCACGGCCCGGCCGAGCGCCGCCGGGTCGGCGCCGTCGCCCTCGAGCGAGTCGCGCACCCACGTCGCTGCCGTCGGGCAGCCCGGCGAAGGCGTCGAGGCGCAGGGTTCCGTTCCGCAGGCGGGCGTGCGCGCCCACCGGGGTCCGGCAGGTCGCGCCCAGACCGGTCACCAGGCGCGCTCGGCGGTCAGCTCCACCAGCGAGTCCTGGTCGGTGAGGCGCGGCCGCCAGCTCGGCGGTGCCGGCGTCGTCGCTGCGGGCCTCGAGCAGCCAGGCAGCCCTGCCCCGGGGCCGGGCGTCATCTCGCGCTCGGGCATCGCTGCGCCCTCCGTCGCGTCCCAGCCGCGTCGAGGCCGGCCGCCGCCAGCACGAGCGCGTCGTAGTCGCCCTCGGCCAGCCGGCGCAGCCGGGTGTCGACGTTGCCGCGCACGTCGTGGACCTCCAGGTCCGGCCGGAGCGCCAGCAGCTGCGCCCGGCGCCGCAGGCTCGCGGTGCCCACCCGCGCGCCCGGCGGGAGCTCCGAGATCGCGGCGACCCGCAGAGCGCGTCGCGCGCGTCGGCGCGCTCGGGCACGCCGACGATGGCCAGGCCGTCCGGCAGCTCGCCGGGCACGTCCTTGGCCGAGTGCACGGCGAGGTCGATCGTCCTCGCGAGCAGCGCCTCCTCGATCTCCTTCACGAAGCGCGACTTGTCCTCGAGCTCCGCAGCGGCGCCCCCGCCGGGCCGCTCGTCGCCCGACGTGCGGATCGTGACCACCTCGACCGGCTCGCCCGACGCCTCCTCGAGCAGGCGGCGCACCAGGTCCGCCTGTGCGAGCGCCAGCGCGCTGCCGCGGCTTCCCAGCCTGAGCGCCACGGCTCGAGCGGTCAGCCGCGCCGGCGGCGGCGCGCGGTGAGCTCGGTGACCTCCGCCTCCGGGCGCTCGCCCTCGAGCGTGGGGGCGGCGGCGTCGAGGCCGAAGAGCTCGCGCAGGGCCTGCACGTAGACGTAGGAGGAGTCGTCGCCCGCCGTGCCCTTGAGCCGCAGCGTGGGCTCGTGGAGCATCCGCTTGACGATCGCGTCGGCCATCGCGCGCAGGCGGTCGCGGTCGGCCTCGGAGAGCGACTCCCAGCGCGTCTCGTTCTCCGCGAGCACGGCATCCACCACCTCGCGGCCGCGCTCGCGCAGGGCCGCGATGGTGGGCACCACGTCGAGGCTGGCGAGCCAGCGCGTCGAAGCGCTCGACCTCCTCGTTCACGACCGCCCGCGCCCGGGCGGCCTCGGCCTCGCGCACGCTGCGCCGCCGGGCCACCGCGCGCTGGAGGTCGTCCATGTCGTACAGGGCGATGCCGGGCAGGTCGCGCACGCGCGGGTCCACGTCGCGCGGCACCGCGATGTCGATCAGCACGAGCGGCCGCTCGCCGCGCTCGCGCCGCATCTCCTCGAGCTCCTCGCGGCCCACGATCTGGTGGGGCGAGGCGGTGCAGCACACCACGATGTCGGCCTGCGCGAGCTCGGCGGGGAGGTCGTCGAAGCGCACGGCGGAGCCGCCGAAGCGCTGGGCCAGGCCGATGGCGCGGTCGTAGTGGCGGTTGGCCACGAACACGGTGTGCACGCCGCGATCGCTGCAGCGCGCGGGCGGTCAGCTCGCCGTTCTCGCCGGCGCCGACCACCAGCACGCGCCGCGTGGCCAGGTCGCCCAGCATCCCCGCCGCCAGCTCCACGGCCACCGACGAGACCGAGAGGCGAGAGCGTCCCACCGCGGTCTCGGTGCGCACGCGCTTGCCGGCGCCCAGCGCCTCGCGGAAGAGCCGGTTGGTCACCGGACCGGTGGCGCCCTCCACCAGGGCGAGCTCGTACGCGCGCTTGACCTGGCCCTGGATCTCCGCCTCGCCGACGATCATCGAGTCCAGGCCCGCGGCCACCCCGAACAGGTGGCGCACCGCGTCGCTGTCGCGGAAGGAGTAGAGCCAGTCGGTCAGCTCGGTGGGCCGGATGCCCGCCTCGCGGGCGAGGATCGTGAGCGCGGCGCTCTCGGCGGCCACCGCGTCGGAGGCCACGAGGTACAGCTCCGTGCGGTTGCAGGTGGAGATGGCGACCGCCTCGGCCACGGACTCGTCGGCGCCCAGCTCGGCGAGGATGGCCGTGGCGCGCCCCTCGGAAAGCGCCAGGCGCTCGCGCAGCGCGAGCGGCGCGGTCTTGTGGGAGACGCCGAGCGCGATCAGCCCGTGGTTCACGGCTCGGCCGTCCTCGTCCTCGAGCTCCGGTCAGCTCGATCAACTCGCCGAGCTCGCGGTCGATGCGGCTGATCTTCGCGCCGATGATCGCCACGTAGACCACGATGAGCGTGAGGAAGACGAGGTAGGCGCCGGCCACGTACTTGCCGGCCTCGTCGAGCGGGAGCGCGGGCATGGCCTCAGACCGCCGAGCGGACGGGTGCGGCGGCGGCGCTCCTCGCCGCGCAGCTCGAGGCGCCTGCGCAGCCGCTTGAGCTGCATCGAGGCGTTCTTGGCGGTCAGCTCGAGCTTCCACAGCGTCACGAACAGCAGGGCCATGGCGAGGAGCGAGACGAGGAAGGTGAGCCGCATCTCGCCGGGCAGGTTGCCGCCGGTCTGCGAGAGCACGCGCGGGTGGGTGACCGCCTCGGCCAGGCGGACCGCCGCGAAGTTGATCGGCACGAACGCCCCGGCGGCGATGGCGAACACCGACGAGTAGCGCGCCTGGCGGTCGGGGTCCTCGATCGAGAAGCGCAGCGGGTAGTAGACGCAGTAGAGGAGGAAGACGATGAGGAAGGACACCAGCACCGGCTCGTCCCACAGCCACCAGTGGCCCCACGAGGCCTTCGCCCAGATCGCTCCCGTGATCAGGACGCCGGTGCCGAGGATGATCGACAGGTGGATGGCGACATAGGAGCGCATGTCCCACGACCGGTCGCCCGTGCGCAGGTGCTTGATCGCCATGATCCCGCCGGCCACGAAGCCGCACAGCGCCACGATCGCCATCGGCACGTGCACGTAGAAGATCTTCTGCACGAACCCCTGGTCGGCGTCGAGCGGGGCGTAGAAGAAGACCAGTGCGAACGCGGCCAGGGTCGTGACCACGGTGGCCGCGGCGAGCGGCCTGAAGCCCTTCGAGTACACACCCACAGCTTAGTGGCCGCAGAGCCGCGGCTAGCCCCGGGGGTAGGCGACCCCGGTGGCCACCGTGCGCCCCCGCAGCAGGGCCGTCTCGGTGACCGTCCAGACGTCGCGCTCGGCCTCGCCCGCCCTGTCCAGCGCCGACTGCGAGGCCAGCACGCGCTCGGGGCGCTCCTTGGCCAGCTCCGCGAGACGCGCCGCCTCGTTGACCGGGTCTCCGATCACCGTGTACTCGAAGCGGTTCTCGGCGCCGACGTTGCCGGCCACCGCGATCCCGGCCGAGATCCCGACGCCGAAGTCCACCTCGGGGACCTCCCGCGACAGTCGCTCGGCCACGGCCCGGGAGGCGCGCAGCGCGTCGCCCGCGGGGTCCACGCGCACGACCGGCGCTCCGAACACGCACAGCGCCGCGTCGCCCTCGAACTTGTTCACCAGGCCGCCCTCCTTCTCGACCACCTCGACCACGACGCGGAAGAAGCGGTTGAGCCTGCGGACGACCTCGGTAGGGGGCATCGCCAGGGCCATCGAGGTCGACCCGACCAGGTCGATGAAGAACGCCCCCACCTCCCGCTCCTCGCCCCCGAGGCGGGTCCCGTCGCGCAACGCGAGCCGCGCCACGTCCTCTCCCACCTGGCGGCCGAAGAGGTCGCGGATGCGCTCGCGCTCGAGCAGCCCGTCGGCCATCCGGTTGAACCCGGCCTGCAACAGCCCCACCTCGCTGCCGTCGTCCACGGGCACGTGGGAGTCGAGCTCACCGCGCTCGACCCGCTCCAGGCCCTCGCGCACCGCCGTCAGGGGATCGGCGATCGCACCCGCCGCGAAGAAGGTGGCGAGCAGGCCGGCGACCGAGGCCACGACACCGAGGAACAGCGCCGCGGCGGCGAGGTAGTCGGTCTCGACGTCGGGCTTGGACAGCCCGACGGCGGCGACCACGAGCACGCCGAGCAGAGGCACGCCGGTGCCGAGGAGCCAGGCCATGGCCAGGCGCGAGCGGACCCCGAGGCCGATCCTCGTGGCGGACCGGCGGGCGGCCAGCGCCCGCGCCGTGACCGGACGCAGGATGCGTTCCGACATCAGGTAGTCGAGCGCGCACGCGGTCTCACCGCCCACCCAGGCGGTCGCCGCAACGAAGGCGGCGAACTCCCACGACTCGGCCACTGCGTTGACCGCGAAGAACACCACGCCGCCCAGGACCCAGGACACGGCGTTCAGCTTGGCCCCGTCCACGGCCAGGCTCAGCGTCAGGCGGTGCTCGCGCTCGCTGGGCGCGCGCTCCTCGACCAGCCACGCGAGCGCGTCGCGGAAGCGGCGGTTGGAGAGCCACGTCCCCACCGAGGCCGCCACCAGGAAGTAGACGACGAGCACCGGCGCGTTGATGAGCCCGAGCCGCTCGTGCTCGCTCGGGTCGAGCACGATCGGGATCAGGAAGCCCACCACACAGAACGCCACCACAGAGCCGGTCGCTCCGCCGACCCAGCTGAGACGGTTGAGGCGCCGGCTGACGGTGCGCACCAGCGCGGCCCCGGACTGCGTGGGTGATGTGTCCGGCATCTGGCCTCCTCGTCCTCCCTGTGCGGCTTCTACCTGCCCGGCCGAACCTCGTGTGTGACGATACGCACTTAGACGGGGCGGGGTCAGTCCTCCAGCAGGTAGTCGAACACGCCCAGCGCGATCAGCACGAACACGAGGTCGTAGCCGGCGAGCAGCCCGAGGTAGCGCCCGAGGTCCTCGGGGTTCGCCGCCGTCGCGCAGCAGCGGCTCGGTGGCCGAGGCCGCCCCGATCAGGAGCGGAACCACGAGCGGGAGGAGCAGGAGCGGCACGATCAGCTCGCGCGCGCGGGTCTCGGCCGCCAGGGCGGACACGAGCGCGCCCACCGCGGCCAGTCCCACGTCGGCCAGCAGCAGGATGGCCGGCAGCTCGGGGAGGGCGTCGGCCAGGCTCGGGCCCAGCAGCAGCAGGCCGAACACGGGCACGGCGACGAGCTCGAGCAGCACGAGGTAGACGAACAGCGCCGGCGGCCTTGGCCACGAACAGGGCCGTGCGGTCCACCGGCGCCAGCAGGAGCGAGTCGATCCCTCCCTGCTCGCGCTCGGCGGCGAACAGGCGGGTCACGCCGATGACCGCCGCCAGCAGCAGCGTGACCCACAGCACGCCGGAGGCCAGCTCGCCGTCCAGGGAGTCGCGGTCCAGGCCGAAGTGAAAGAGCACGTAGATGGTCACCGTGAAGAGCGTCATGGCCGGCACGGCCTCCTTCGTGCGCAGCTCGATCGAGCAGGTCCTTGCGCAGGATCGCGCGGGCGGTGGCGATCACGCGTACAGCTCCCGCGCGCGGGCGCCGTCGAGCTCGGACGCCGGCAGGGCGAAGGCCTGGCCGCCGCCGCGCAGGCCGAGCACCACGTCGGCCTCGGCCAGCGCGCCGTTCCACGTCGTGGGTCACCAGCACCCGGGCGCGGCCCGAGGCCCGCCCGATCAGCGGCTCCAGCCGCTCGGCCGCGGCGGGATCGAGGTTGGCGCGCGGCTCGTCGAGCAGGAGCAGGTCGGGGTAGTGCAGCGTGGCCCGGGCGGCGGCCAGGCGCTGCACCATGCCCTTCGAGAGGTCGCGCACCGGCTCGCGCGCGCGGCGCTCGAGGCCGACGGCGGCCAGCGCCTCGTCCACGCGCTCGGGGTCGACCCCGTAGAGGCGCGACTGGTAGACGAGGTTCTCGCGGCCGCTCAGCTCGCGGTACAGCAGCGGGTCGTGACCGAGGTAGCCGATGCGGCCCCGCACCCGCCAGGCCTCGCCCGGCAGCTGCGACGCCGAGCACGCGCGCGGAGCCGGCGTGCGGCCTCAGCAGGCCCGCGAGCACCCGCAGGAGGGTGGTCTTGCCCGCGCCGTTGGCGCCGATCACGGCCAGCGTCTGACCCGTGCCCGAGGCTCAGGGTCACCCCGGTGAGGGCCACGCGCTCCCCGTAGCGCCGCTCGAGCCCCGCCAGCTCGAGCGCGGGCGCCAGCGCGAGCCATCAGTCACGCTCGAGGGTCTGCGCCGCGTGGCGCAGCGTGGGCTCCACCACCGGCCACGACTGCCCGATGGCGTTCGGGTTGCCGGGGAAGTTCACGATCAGGGTCCGGCCGCGGATCCCGGACACGCCGCGGCTGAGGATGCCGAGCGGCGTGTGGGACAGCGACGCGGCGCGCATCGTCTCGGCGTAGCCGGGCGCCTCGCGGTCGAGCACGTCGCGGGTGGCCTCGGGGGTCACGTCGTCGGGGGTCAGCCCGGTGCCCCCGGTGGTGAACACGAAGCGCACGCCGTCCTCGTCGGCCAGGCGGCGCAGGGCGGCCGGCGATCGCATCGCGGTCGTCGGGCAGCACCTGCGTGCGCGTGTCGAGGCCCGCCTCCTGGCAGCGCTCGGCCAGCGCCGGCCCCGAGGCGTCCTCGCCCTCCCCGCGCGCGAGCGAGGAGGAGATCGTGAGCACCGCCGCCTTCATGCGCAGGCGGGCGGGCCTCGCGGCGCCAGTCCTCCTTGCCGCCGGTCTTCTCGACCAGCGTGACCGGGCCCACCACGACGCCGCGCTCCAGGCCCTTGACCATGTCGTAGACGGTGAGCGCGCCGACCGCGCAGGCGGTCATCGCCTCCATCTCGACCCCCGTCCGAGCCGGTGGTGCGGGCCTCGCCGGTCAGCGTGCACCTCGCCCGCCGCGGCGTCGATGGCGATCGCGAGGTCGACGAAGGACAGCGGCAGCGGGTGACAGAGCGGGATGAGCTCCGCGGTGCGCTTCGCGGCCTGGATGGCGGCGATGCGCGCGGTCGCGATCACGTCGCCCTTCGGGCGCGTCGCCGCGCTCCACCGCGGCGGCCGTCTCGGGCGCCATCCGAACCACGGCCCGGGCCACCGCGCGGCGGTCGCTCACCTCCTTGTCGCCCACGTCGACCATCCGCGCCCGCCCCGAGGCGTCGAGATGCGACAGCTCGCTCACGCGGCCCAGCGTACCCCCGGACCTGGGAGGATCGCCGCCGTGGCGCGAACCCCGCCCGGCCCCGTGTTGCGGACGCCGGCCTGCTCCTGCGGCGGGCGCTGCTCAGGGCAGCCGACGCTCTCCTGCCTCCGTGGGCGGTGATGTGGGAGCGCACGATGAGCCAGCGTGACCTTCCACGTGGTGGGCACGATGGTCGAGCTCGGCGTGCCCGACGCCCTGACGGACGGCCCGGCTCACCGCCGCGGAGCTGGCCCCGCGCCTGCGGCGCCGACGCCGACGCCCTGCACCGCGTGCTGCGCGCGGCGGCGGTGGCGGGGGTGGTGCGGCTCGACCGCCGCGGGCGCTTCCACCTCACCCGCGCGGGGAAGGCACGCTGCGCACCGACGCGCCCGACTCGCTCGCGCCGTGGGCGAGCTACCTCGCCCTGGACTCGACGCGCGCGGCGTGGGCGGACCTGACCGAGAGCGTGCGCACCGGCGATCCCGCCTTCCCGCGTGTGCACGGCGACTCGGTGTGGAAGTGGTTCGCCGCCCATCCCGAGGAGGAGCGGCTGTTCGCCGCCGCCATGCGCTCGATCACCGAGTTCGACGCCCCGGATGCGGCCGCGGCCTCGCTCTGGCCGGAGTCGGGCACGGTCTGCGACGTGGCCGGCGGGGCGGGCACGCTCCTGGCCGCGATCCTCGAGCGACCGTCCCGCGTCTGCGCGGGGTGCTGGTGGAGGCGCCCGGCGTGCTGGCCGAGGCCGACACCTACCTGTCGGGCAGGGGCCTGCGCGACCGGGTCGAGCTGGTGGAGGGCGACATGTTCGACGAGGTGCGCGCCGAGGCCGACGTCTACGTGCTCAAGAACGTGCTGCACGACTGGGACGACGCCGCCTGCCTGAAGATCCTGGCCACCGTGCGCGGCGCGATGCGCCCGGGCACCCGGCTCGTGCTGGTCGAGCAGCTCCAGGAGCGCAACGACCCGCACCCGTTCGCCTCGCTGACCGACCTGCAGATGATGACCCAGGTCGACGGACGGCCGGGAGCGCTCCCGCGAGGAGCTGCAGGCCCTGCTGCGAGCAGGCGGGGATGCGCGCGGGCGAGGTGGAGCGCCTGGCGTCGAGCGCCCTCGTGGAGGGCGTGGCGGACTGACCGCTAGGCCGGGCTGGGCTCGTGCGTGCGCTGCGCCGCCTCGATCAGGTCGCGCACCGCGTCCTCGTCGCCCGCGCGCAGCAGCTCGACCGGGTCGGGCTCGCCGTTCACGATCGACTCGAAGAAGGCCTTGCGGTCCTGGTAGGTGGGCAGCGTGCCCTTGGCCCAGCCCGCGCACGTCGTTGAGCATGATCGCCAGGCGCGCGTAGGGCTCGCCGTACTCCTCGGCGATCTGGTTGCGGATGCGCTTGGCCAGCGCCGGTGATGCGCCCGCGGTGGAGATGGCGATGGCCAGCGGGCCGGTGCGGATGATCGCCGGCAGGATGAAGTTGCACAGCGGCGGCACGTCGACCACGTTCACGAGCATCGCCCGCCGCTCGGCGTCCTCGTAGATGCCCGATGTTCACGTCGGTGTCGCTCGTGGCGGCGATGACCATGAAGGTGCCCTCGAGGTCGGCGGGCTCGTAGGCGCGCCGCTCCCAGCGGATCGAGCCCTCGTCGGCCAGCTCGCGCAGCGGCGTCGATCGCGTCGGGCGCCACCAGCGTCACGTCGCCGTCGCAGGCCAGCAGGCCCTCGACCTTCTCCAGGCCGATGTCGCCGCCGCCCACCACCAGGCACTTGCGCCCGGCGAGCTTCAGGCAGGCGATGTAGAAGGGCGTGTCGAGCATCCCCTGCACGCAGCTCTGGTCGCAGATCCCCTTGCGGAGCTGGCAGACGCACTCTTTTCCTGCGTAGGCCTGGGCTGGCATGGTCCTATCGATTCTACGCGCCGTACCTCTGTGCCGATGACGGAGAGCTACTTCACCGACGACTCGATGCTGCGCCGCGTGCACCGCGAGCGCGCGATCGCGCTCAGCGGCCCGCGCGCGCTGCTGATGCAGGCCGCCCACCCGCTGGCGGTGTCCGGCCTGCTCGCCCACTCGACCGCGATGGACGAGCCCTACGACCGCCTGGCCGCGCACCGCGGAGACGATGAGCACGATCGGCTTCGGCGCGCGCGAGGACGCCGACGCGGATCACGCCGGACGGTGCGCGCGCATGCACGCCAGGGTGCAGCGGCAAGCTCAAGCGAGCCGGTCGGGCGACTTCCCCGCCGGCACGCCCTACCGCGCCGACCAGCCCGACCTGCTGCTGTGGGTGCTGTTCACCCTCGTCGACTCCGGGATCGTGGTCTACCGCAAGTACGTGGGCTCGATGTCGCGCGCCGAGGAGGCCGCCTACTGGGACGACTACAAGGTGGTCGGCGAGCTGTTCGGGCTCGACGCGCTCGGACATGCCCGACACCCTCGACGACCTGCGACGACTACCGCCGCGAGATGCTCGAGGGCGACACCCTGCTCGTCACCGACTGGGCCCGCGAGCGCGCGCGCGAGATCGTGCTCGAGCCGCCGGTGCCCTGGATCGCCCAGCCGCTGCTGCAGACGGCCAACTTCATCACCATCGCGCCTGCTGCCCGACCGCATCCGGCGCGAGTACGGCTTCGCCCCGCTGCCGCCCGCGCCGGTGCGCAAGGCGCTGGTGGCCGGCGGCGCCGAGTACGTGAAGCGGGCGGTGATCCCCTTCGTGCCGGACCGGCTGCGGCTTCGTGCCGGCGGCGCGGGCCGCCTAGCGGCCTAGCGCCTGCGCAGCATCTTGCGCACGAGGTGCGCGTAGGCAGCGCACCCCGCGCCGCAGCGCCTCGGGCTTGTCGTCGTCGCGTCCGTAGAGCAGCTTGGCCGAGGCGTCCATCGCGCGGCCCAGCGAGCCGTCGTAGGGGTGCCACCAGAAGTTCGGCGCGAGCGACGGGCTCCCAGGAGAGCTGCTTGACGTTCACGCACTCGTAGAAGCCGAACTTCGAGTGCGAGCGCCCGAGGCCCGAGTCCTTCACGCCGCCCCACGCGCAGGAGCACGCGCCGTGGGAGTACATGTGGTCGTTGATCCAGACCATCCCCGACTCGATGCGGCGCGCGATCCGCTCGCCGTGGGCGCGGTCCTGGGTCCACACCGAGGCGCCGAGGCCGAAGTCCGAGTCGTTGGCCAGGTCGATCGCCTCGTCCTCGGAGTCGACCGTCATCACGCAGAGCACCGGCCCGAAGATCTCCTCGCGCATGATCCGCATGTCGTGCGTGACGCCGGTGAGCACCGTCGGCGCGAACCAGTCCGCCTCGGGAGTCGCCCTCGGCCGGGCCGCCGCAGCGCAGCTCGGCGCCGGCGCGCCACCGCGTCGTCGACCAGCTCGCGCGACCAGCTCGAACTGCTCGCGGGAGACCATCGGGCCCGATCTCGGTCGTCCAGTCCATCGGGTCGCCCACGCGCAGCGGCTGCGGCGCCCGCCACCAGCCCCTCGGTGAAGCGCTCGGCCACGTCGCGCGCCACGTACACCCGCTCGATCCCCGAGCAGGTCTGGCCGGCGTTGGCGAAGCCGCCCCACAGGGCGCCGGCCACGGCGTTGGACAGGTTGGCGTCGGCCAGCACCAGCATCGGGTCCTTGCCGCCCAGCTCGAGCACCGAGCCCTTCATCCGCTCGGCGCAGGCCACGCCCACCTCGCGCCCGACCTCGACCGAGCCGGTGAAGAAGATCTTGGCGACGCTCGACTCCACCAGCGCCTGGCCCACGGCGCCGCCGCCGTGCACGGTGCGCACGAGGCCCTCGGGCAGCCCGGCGCGCTCGAACACCCACTGGATGCGCTGGCCGATCAGCGGCGTGAGCGACGCCGGCTTGAGCACCACGCCGTTGCCGCACATCAGCGCGATCGCCACCTCGCCGAAGGGGATCGACCACGGGTAGTTCCAGGGCGCGATCACCCCGACCACGCCGAGCGGCTCGTAGGCGAACTTGGCCTTCTTCTGCTTGAGGAAGATCGGCAGCGAGATCTTCTCGTCGTCGAGGATGCCCGGGCCCGCGCCGGCGATCCAGTGCAGCGAGTCGATCGTGGGCAGCAGCTCCATCACGTAGGACTCGTTGCGCGGCTTGCCCTGCTCGCGGGTGAGCAGCTCGGTGAGCTCGTCGAGCGAGTCGATGATCACCTGGGCGGCGCGGCGCATGTAGCGGGCGCGGTCGGCGAGCGGGAGCGCCGCCCAGAAGGGCTGCACCTCGGCCACGTCGTCGACCACGCCCTGGACCTCCTCGGGCGCGACGGTCGGGACGGCGCCGAGCCGGCGCCCGTCGATCGGGCTGTACGAGTCGAGGCGGTTGGCGGTGCCGGCCTCCATGCTCGCCATCATGCCCTACCCGGGCCCCTCCGGGCGCTCAGGCCGCGCGGCGCCGCGCGGCGCGGCAGGGTGGTGTAGACCACCGTCACGCCGTCCTCGACCGCTGTCCGCGTCGGCCCGAGCCGATTGAGCAGGGCGAGCATCGGGCGCGTTTCGCTCCAGCAGCTCGCTCTTCAGCTCCGAGGCGCCCTGCTGGATGGCCAGCGAGGCGATCACCTCGGTGAGGAGCTTGCCCACGCCCCGGCCCTGCTGGTCGTCGTCGACCACCACGCCGAGCTCGGCCGTCGGGCCGCCGAGCCCCGCCACGTCGGCCACGCCCACGATCTCCTCCCGGCCCGCGACGATGCCCATGGCCACCACCACCAGCCGCTCGCGCGGGTTGAAGAAGGTGAAGTGGCGCACGCACCGGGCTGGGGATCATCGGCATCGGCGTGCAGGAACCGCCGCTGGCGGGTCTCGGGGGAGAGGCTCTCGAGGAACTCGCGCATCCGCGGGGCGTCGCTGGGGCGGCTCAGGCGCAGGCGCACGCGCAGGCCGCCGCCGACCTCGTGGGTCGTGGCCAGAAGGGTGCCCGGATCGGCCAGGCGGCGGTTGAGTGGTGGCTGGAGTTCTCACGCTTGTAATACGTAAGCAGGCACCCGCCGGTTGAGGCCAATGTCGCTTAACGCGCGTCTGCAACAGGTCGCTGCGCTACGAGCGGCCGCGGGCGCGCCGTGATCGCCTCGAGGCGCTCCGCCAGGGCCTTCTCCTCACCGTGCGTCGGACAGCTCCAGGAACCGCTCGCCGTCGGCCTCGGGCGGCATCAGCTCCTGGGACGAGACGCCCTCGGGGTGGGAATGCGGGTAGTCGTAGCCCTCGCCGCGTCCCAGTGCCTTGGCCCCGGGGTAGGCGGCGCTGCGCATGGGCGCCGGCGGGTCGGGGGCTCCGTGCTCGCGCACCCACGCCCGGGCGTGGCCGAGCGCCTCGTACGAGGCGTTGCTCTTCGGCGCCAGGGAGAGGTAGACGGTGGCCTGGGCGAGGTTGTGCGCGCACTCCGGGAGCCCCACGTGCTCCACCGCCTGGGCCGCCGCGACCGCCAGCGGCAGGGCGTGCGGGATCGGCGTTGCCGATGTCCTCGCTGGCGAGGATCACCATCCGCCGCGCGATGAAGCGGGGGTCCTCGCCGCCCTCGAGCATGATCGCCAGGTACAGCAGCGAGGCGTCCGGATCGGACCCGCGGGTGGCCTTGATCCAGGCGGAGATCGTGTCGTAGTGGCGGTCGCCGCCCTTGTCGTAGAGCACCGCCCGGCGTTGCAGGGCGTCCTCGGCCACCTCCAGCGTCACGCCGGCCTCGCCCGCCGTCTCCGCCGCCAGCTCGAGCGCCGCCAGGGCCGTGCGGGCGTCGCCGCCCGCGCGCGCGGCCAGGAAGTCGATCGCGTCGTCGGCCACCGCGGGCGGGTCGGGCAGCCCGCGCGGATCGCCCAGCGCGCGGCGGATCAGGCCGGCCACGTCGTCGTCGCCCAGCGGGTGCAGCTCGTAGACCCGGCAGCGGGAGAGCAGGGCGGAGTTGACCTCGAAGTAGGGGTTCTCGGTGGTCGCGCCCACGAGCGTCACGAGCCCCTCCTCGACCGCGGGCAGGAGAACGTCCTGCTGGGCCTTGTTGAAGCGGTGGATCTCGTCGAGGAAGAGGATCGTGGGCTCTCCCGAGGTCGCCCGCCGGTGGCCGGCACGCTCGAGCACGGCGCGCACCTCGGCCCGTCCCGCGTTGACCGCCGAGAGCTCCTCGAACGCGGCGCTCGCGTTCACGGCCATGAGGCGCGCGATCGTCGTCTTGCCGGTGCCCGGGGGGCCGTAGAGCACCATCGAGTGGGGGTTGCCCTCCTCCAGCGCCGTGCGCAGGGCCGAGCCCGGCTCCAGCAGATGGCCCTGTCCGGCCAGCTCCTCGAGCGTGGCCGGGCGCATCCGCGCCGCCAGAGGCTGGGCGCTCGCGGGAACCCGGGTCTGGCCCGCCACAGGGTCGTCGGCTTCCCCGAAGAGGGTGTCCACGGAGGGGATTCTCGCAGCGCCTAGGCGCCGGGCACGCCCCGCAGGAAGCGCCCGAGCTCCGCGCCGTATCGCCCGGGATCGTCCTCCACCACGAAATGGCCCGTGCCGGGAATGACCACCAGCTCGCTCCCGGGGATCTCCGCCTGCAGGCGCCGCGCGCCCGCCACCGGCGCGAAGGGATCGTCCTCGCCCCACAGCACGAGCGTCGGCACGCCCAGCCGGGCCAGGCCGCCCTGGTAGGGGCGCAGCTTCTCGAAGTCCCCCGAGCGGTACAGCTCGAGGTGCCCGCGGCGCCTGTCCTCGTCGGAGAACGCCTTCCAGTACTCGGCCACCGCCGCGTCGTCGATGTCCGGGCTGGTCTGGCGCAGCACCTGGCCCAGCACCTCCTCGGTCATGTTGGCCATCAGCTCCTCACCGGTCCCCTCCGTGCGCAGGGCCTTGGCCATTCCGTGCCACTTGCCGTCGGGAAAGAAGCCCGAGGAGGAGATCACCAGCGCCCGAACGGCGCCGGGGTGGTCGCACGCCCAGCGCAGTCCGATGAGGCCGCCCCAGTCGTGGACCACGAGGGCGACGGGGCCGAGGCCGAGTCCCGTGCGCAGGCGCTCGAGCGCCTCCACGTGGCGCTCCCAGGTGCCGGGCGGGTCGGGCGGGGAGTCGCCGAAGCCGGGCAGGTCGGGCGCCACGGCGCGCCATCCGGCCTCGACCACCGCCCCGAGCACCCCGCGCCACATGAACGAGGACTCGGGATAGCCGTGCACGAGAAGGGCGGTGGGAGCGTCCGCCGGGCCCTCCTCGCGGTACGCGATCCCGTCGTGGACCTCCACGATTCGACCCTATCGCCCGGGTTATGCTCGCGCCGTGAGGCTGGTGAGGGGGATCGTCAGGCTGCTCGTGACGCTGGCCGTCCTCGGCGCCCTCGTCTACGTGATCGTCTTCGTGATCGGCGAGCAGTACACCTTCGACGAGGTCGAGCGCGGGAGCCCGCAGGTCGGGCCGGCGGTGAGGGGCTCCGGCGACGCGCGCGTGTTTCGCGTCGGGCTGTCGGTCGCCAACCGCGGCGACCGCGGGGTGGAGATCAAGCGGGTGGGGGGGATCGAGGGCAACGTCCTCCGGCGCGTGAGGGTGCGGATGGCGTTGCGCGACGTCGCGGCCCGGCGGCGCGGCGGCAGGCCGGCCCGGAGGCACGAGCGCTTCCGCGAGTTCGAGCTCGAGGCCGGGCGCCAGCGCGAGGTCGTGCTGGTGGGAAGCTTCCGGTGCTCGGAGATGGGTCGCGACGAGCGGATCGTGATCGACTCGCTCGAGGTCGACTACAAGGTCGGCTTCTTCGACAAGGAGAAGAACATCGCGCTCGACCGGCGTGTGCGCATCGGCCGGCAGCGCGCTCGCTGCTGAGCCGGCGCTAGGTCGCCGCGAGCCGTCCGAAGAGACGCGTCAGCACCGGGCGCAGGACCTCGTCCTCGAAGTCGGGCCGGCGGGTCGTGAGCTGCTGGAGCATCAGGCCCACCAGGGTCGACACCACGATGCGCGCGTCCAGCGCGGGGTCGGCCGAGCCCACCGCCCGGCAGCCCATCTCGGCCAGGCGCACGTGGGCCTCCTGCCAGCGGGCCAGCTCGCCCCGCAGGGCCTCGGTCCGCGCCGCCTCGAGGCCGAGCTCGAACAGCGCGATGTGCAGCGCCGGCTCGCCGTGGATCTCGCTGGCGATCTGCGCAGCGACGGCGGTGGCCCACTCCTCGACGGACAGCGAGAGGGGCGCCAGCTCCAGCACCAGCCCCTCGAGGCGCTCCGTCTCCTCGCGCGCGGCGAGCAGCAGAGCCTGCTGGAGCAGCTCGTCCTTCGAGTCGAAGTAGTAGGTGGTGGCCGAGAGCGGCACCCCGGCTTCGCGGGCCACGGCGCGGTGGGTCACCGCGTCGGTGCCGCGGGCGCCGATGAGCCGCAGGGTCGCGCGCACGATCTCCGCCTTGCGCCGCTCGCCTTTCTGGTACATTTGTACAGCCAATCTGGAACGAGCGTACCAGAAGGGGGACGCAGATGGCCACGGTTCTTCCCACCAGGAGCCCGCTCGACAACATCACCTACGAGGACCTCTACCGCCGCTGGGAGGCGGGGAACTGGAAGGCCACCGAGCTCGACTTCACGCGCGACCACGAGCAGTGGCGCGACGACTTCACCGAGATCGAGCGCAAGGGCGCCCTCTGGAACTACTCGCTGTTCTTCTGGGGCGAGGACGCGGTGACCGACGGCCTCTCCCCCTACATCGACGCCGCCCCCCTCGAGGAGCAGAAGTACTTCCTGGCCACCCAGCAGGTCGACGAGGCGCGCCACGCCGTCTTCTTCAACCGCTTCATGCGGGAGGTCGTGGGCGTCGGCGGCGACTCCGTGTCGGACAGCCTCGCGGCCATCCAGCCGCAGCTCACCTGGGGCTTCGAGAAGGTCTTCGGCCGGCTCGAGACCATGTGCGCCGAGCTGCGCCGCGACCGCTCGATCCCCAAGCTCGCGGCCGCGGTCACGCTCTACCACATGATCATCGAGGCGGCGCTCGCCCAGCCCGGCCAGCACTTCATCACCAGCTACCTCGAGGAGCGCGACGTGCTGCCGGGCTTCCGCGCGGGGATGGACAAGGTGTCGGCCGACGAGCAGCGCCACATCGGCTTCGGGGTGAAGCTGCTCTCCGACCTGCGCCGGATGGACGACGACGTGCCCCACGCGGTCGCCGAGCTGCTGCGCGAGGTGATCCCGTGGACCGCCTCGGTGCTCGCGCCCCCGAACTGGGACATGCGCTACATCGAGTCCTTCGGCTTCACCTTCGAGGACATCGGCGAGGAGGGCGGGATCTCGCTCGAGACGAAGATGCGCAGCGCGGGCATGCCGATCGACGAGCTGCCCGGACCGCCGGTCTTCCCCGTGGACGGCACGCCGCGCGAGCGCGCCGAGCGCGGCTACAGGCTCGTCAGGGCGGGCTATCTCGGCGAGCGGCGCGAGTCGCCCTCCACCGCGCCCGAGGACATGCGGCTGCTCTTCGAGACCCTTGCCGGTGGCCTGCGAGAGCGAGGCGGCGGCCGAGCCGGGCACCCTCCAGTGGGAGTTCGGCGACGCCGAGCCGTGGCACGTGCACGTGGCCAACGGCAGCACGCGCGCGGAGGCGGGCCGCGTGGAGGACCCGCGGGTGACCTTCCGCGCGCGGCGCTTCGGGGACTTCGTGGACGTGTTCGCCAAGCGCGAGAACCCGGCGCTGCTCCTGGTCCGCGGGCGCCTGCGCCCGGCGGGCGACCTGCGCTGGCTGTGGCGTTCACGCGGGATGTTCCCCGCCTAGGGGCGGGTCGGCCCTATCCTCGGGCGTCATGCCCGAGCCTGAGGATCTCGAGCGGCGCACCACCGAGCTGCTCCAGCGGCTCATCCGCTTCAACACGGTCAACCCGCCGGGCAACGAGGAGGAGTGCCAGACCTTCCTCCGCGGCCTGCTCGACGGCGCGGGCTTCCAGACCGAGCTGCTGGCGGCCGTCGAGGGCCGCCCGAACCTCGTGGCCCGGCTGCCCTCCGGCGCCGACGGCCCCGTGCTGTGCCTCCTCGGCCACGTGGACACCGTGCTGGCCGACCCGGCGGACTGGACCACCGACCCCTGGTCGGGCGAGATCCGCGACGGCTGCGTCTGGGGCCGCGGCGCGCTCGACATGAAGAGCCAGGTGGCGGCCGAGGTGGCCGCCGCGGTGGCCCTCGCCGAGGAGGGCTGGCGTCCCGAGGCCGGCGAGCTGAAGCTGGTGATCACCGCCGACGAGGAGACCGGCGCCGAGCACGGAGCGCAGCTGGCTGTGCGAGCACCACGCGGACGCCGTGCGCGCCGACCTCGTGGTGAACGAGGGGGCGGGCGAGAGCTTCGCCTACGGCGACCGGCGCCTGTACGGGGTGTGCGTCGCCGAGAAGGGCGTCTTTCGCTTCACCCTCGCCACCTCGGGCCGCGCGGGCCACGCCTCGATCCCCCGCATCGGCGACAACGCGCTCACGAAGATGGCACCCGTGCTCGAGGCCCTGGCGGGCGGGCGCGTCGTGCCCGAGCACTCGCCCGAGCCCGACGCGTTCCTCGAGGCCCTGGGGATCGAGGCCGACGACCTGTCGGAGGCACTGGCCGAGGTCGAGCAGGCCGACCCGCGCGTGGCCGTGCTGCTCGAGCCGATGCTGGGGGTCACGATGAGCCCGACCATGATCGGCGCCTCCTCGAAGATCAACGTGATCCCCGCGCGCGCCGAGCTGCACGTGGACTGCCGCGTGCCGCCCGAGCTGGGCGAGGAGCACGCCCTCGAGCGCATCCGCGCGGCCGTCGGCGAGGACGGCTACGACATCTCCTTCCGCGAGACCGTGGTGGGCAACCGCTCGCCCATCGACACGCCCCTGATGGACTCGATCCGCGGCTTCGTCGAGCGGGAGGACCCGGGCGCCGAGGTCACGCCCGTCGTGCTGCCCGGCTTCAGCGACTCGCGCTGGTTTCGCGAGGCGTTCCCGGACTGCGTGGCCTACGGCTTCTTTCCCCAGCGGGCGATGGACCTCTTCGAGGCCGCGCCGCTGGTGCACGGAGCCGACGAGCGCGTGCCGGTCTCGGACCTGGGGCTCGCCGCGCGCTTCTATTCCAACCTGGCCGAGGAGACCCTGAGATGAGCGAGCCCGACGACAAGCTCCGGCTGGGGGGGATGGCGCTGCGCAACGGCCTTCTCGTGCACGGCCCGACCCACTGGGCCGCCGCCATCAGGCGCCCCGAGGGCTCCGTGGAGGTGGCCAGCGGGAGAAAGCCGAGCCTCGGGGGCAAGCGCCTGGAGGGCATCCCGGGCGTGCGGGGCGTCGCCAAGCTCGCCGAGGCGATGGCGGTGATCCCCCTGGTCAAGCGGGCCCTGCCCGCCGCCCGCCTGCCGATGCAGGACGCGCGCACGGCCGCCGCGATGGCCGGCGCGGCGCTGCTCGGCCAGGCCATCCGCGCGGGCGGCGCCCGCACCCTGGGCCGCGAGACCGCGGTGGGCCTGGTGAGCCTCGCGCCGGCCGTGCTCGCGCTGCGCGGCGGCGAGCTGGCGGCCTACCACGGCGTGGAGCACAAGTCGATCGCGGCGTACGAGACCGACGGCGACGCCCTCGACGCGGACAAGGAGCACGACCGCTGCGGGTCCAACCTGGTGGCGCCCATGCTCGGCGCGGCCGCGGTGGGCAACGTGGCGGCTCGCAGGGCCGGGCTGCGGGGGCCCGCCGCCGAGGCCGCGGTCGCGCTCGGCAGCGCCGCGGTGGCCGTGGAGGTCTTCGCGTGGTCCGAGCGCCACGACGGCACCCGCCTGTCGCGCCTGCTGCGCACGCCGGGCCACGAGATCCAGCGGGTGGTGGGCACCCGGGAGCCGAGCGAGCGGCAGCTCGAGGTGGGCGAGGCCGCGCTGGCGGAGATCCTTCGCGTCGAGCTGCCCGACTAAAGCTCATGGCCCGAATCAGCCGATGAGACCCACTGTGGGCCGATTTCGCATGCCGCTTGCACTCGCCCTCGTGGCGCTCGCGGGCCTACCGGGGGTGGCGCCGGCACAGCAGACGTCCTCCGCCACCTGCAATGCGCCCCTCGAGCTGAGCACGGACGGCCGCGCCGGGCCCCTGCCCCTCGAGGCCGGCAGCTACGAGCTCACGGTCCTCGACAGCACCGCGCTCGGGTGCGAGGCGGCGCGCCGGCAGCTCCGGGGCTTCCTGGAGCGAGGAGGCCGCAAGCTCCCCTCCCCGTGGAGGGTGGACACCGAGACCGGGACCTTCACACGCGGCCAGCCCGGGGCGAGCAACCCCGCCTTCTCCGTGCGCAGCTCCGCCGTCGTGGCGGGCGCGGAGGGCGGGAGCTTCTTCGACTCGCTCGAGAACTTCGCGGTGCTGTGGCTGCCGATCATCTTCATGGCGCTCATCGCCGTCGGGCTGCTCTGGATGTTGAAGTTCATGCCCCGGACCAAGCCGCAGGAGATCAAGCCCAAGAGCTCGGAGTCCATCGGCTGGGACGACGTGGCCGGGGTGGAGGAGGCCAAGGACGAGCTGCGCGAGGTCGTGGAGTTCCTGCGCGACCCCAAGCGCTTCCGCGCCCTGGGCGCCAACGTGCCCAAGGGGATCCTGCTGCACGGGCCTCCGGGCACGGGCAAGACCCTTCTCGCCAAGGCCGTGGCCCACGAGTCCAACGCGCAGTTCTTCGCGCAGTCGGCGGCCTCGTTCGTCGAGATGTTCGTGGGCCTCGGTGCGGCGCGCATCCGGCGGCTCTTCCGCGCGGCCCGCAAGGAGGCGCCCGCGATCGTGTTCATCGACGAGCTCGACGCGGTGGGGGCCACGCGCGGCAACGACGTCTCCGGCGAGAAGGACCAGACGCTCAACCAGCTGCTGGTCGAGCTCGACGGCTTCACGGGCGCGGACAACGTGGTGGTCATCGCCGCCTCCAACCTCCTCGAGAAGCTCGATCCGGCCCTGCTGCGCCCCGGTCGCTTCGACCGCCAGATCTTCGTGACGCCGCCCGACCTCAAGGGCCGCAAGCAGATCCTCTCGGTGCACACGGCGGGCAAGCCGCTGGCCGAGGGCGTGAACCTGGAGCTGATCGCCCGCCAGACGAGCGGCCTCACCGGCGCCGACCTGGCCAACATCTGCAACGAGGCCGCGATCTTCGCCGGGCGCGACCGGCGCAGCTCGATCCTCACGAAGGACTTCGAGGCGGCGCTGGAGCGCGTGGTGGCCGGCATGCAGTCACGCCGGGTCATCACCGACCACGAGAAGCGCGTGGTGGCCTACCACGAGGCCGGGCACGCGCTGTGCTCGGAGCTGCTTCCGTCGGTCGAGAAGGTGCACCGCATCTCGATCATCCCCCGCGGGCAGGCGCTGGGGTACACGCTCAACCTGCCCGAGGAGGACCGCTACCTGAAGACCAAGGACGAGCTGATGGACTACCTCGTGGTGCTCCTCGGCGGGCGGGTCACCGAGCACCTCATCTTCGGCCAGATCACCACCGGCGCCTCGGACGACCTCAAGAAGGTCCACGAGATCAGCCGCTCGATGGTCACCGAGTACGCCATGGCCACCAACCTCCAGTCCAAGCAGCTGCCGGCCGGCGACTACTCGATGTCCGACGCCACCCGGCGCATGATCGACGAGGAGCAGCAGTTCATCGCCGACGAGGCCCACCGCCGCGCGCAGCGAATGGTCTCCGAGCACCGGCCGCTGCTCGAGGGCTTCGCCCGGAGGCTGCTCGAGTCCGAGGTGCTGGAGCGCGACGACATCGAGACGCTGGTGGCCGAGCACCTCCACGGGCGCGGTCCCGCGGTCCCGCGGCTCGAGCCGCTCGAGGGCAACGGCGCCTCGACGGCCCCCAGCGTGGCCAGGAGCGAGGGGCTGGACCCGAGCCGCTGGCTAATCTCGGTGGCCGTGTTCGGTGAGATCGACCACATCGGCGTCGCCGTCGAGGACCTGGACGAGTCGATAGCCCTCTATCGCGACAAGCTCGGCATGGCCGAGCAGCATCGCGAGACCGTCGAGGAGTTCGGCGTGGAGGCCGCCATGCTCGAGATCGGGGGCGCCCACGTGGAGCTCCTCACTCCGCTCTCGTCGGAAAGCTCGGTGGCGCGCTTCCTCGAGCGCAACGGCCCGGGCATGCACCACGTGGCCTACCGGACGGACGACATCGAGGCCGCCCTGGCCAGGGTGCGCGAGTCGGGGCTGCGGCTCATCGACGAGCAGCCGCGCGTGGGCATCCGCGACAGCCTGGTGGCCTTCGTAGACCCCAAGTCGACCGGCGGGGTCCTCACCGAGATCGTTCAACCCTCCGGAGGAGACCATGGCTGACACAGCGAAGTTCGACGTTGCGTTTCAGCACGGGGCGTCGCTCTCCGTGCGGGCGGAGGCGAAGGCCTACGACGCCCTCATGGAAGCTCTCACCGCCGACGCCGGGGACCGCTGGCACACGCTCCAGACCGACGACTCGCACATCGTGCTCGACCTCTCGCAGGTCGTGTACGTGCGCCGCGACAGCGGCGACCAGCGCGTCGGCTTCTAGCCGGCCGAAGCCCGGCTCGCCTTCACCATGCTGCGCGCGCTGGACCTCCGCCTGCTGCGCCTCCTGCGCACCCGGGGCCACTCCCCGCCCGTCGAGCGGGCGGTCCTGGCCTTCACGCGGACGGGCGAGCACGGGATCCTGTGGCTCCTCGTGTCCGGCCTGGGCGCGGCGCTCGACGCGGATGGCCGCCCGGTGTACGTCCGCGCCGGGCGAGTGGTGGTGATCGCCTACCTGGCGAACATCGTGCTGAAGCAGATCTTCCGCCGCCGCCGGCCCTCGATCGAGGATCTGCCCTCCCTGTCCACCACGGTGAGCGCGCTCTCCTACCCGTCGGCGCACGCCACCACGTCGTTCGCGGCGGCCCGGGTCCTGTCCGGGCGCCTGCCGGCCGCGCCCCTCTACGTGACGGCGACCGCGATGGGGCTGTCGCGGCCCTACGCCGGCGTGCACTTCCCCTCCGACATCGCCGCCGGCGCCCTGCTCGGCACCGGGCTGGCCGACTGGCTCACCCCGTGAGGGTCGGCATCCTCGGCCTGCCGAACGCGGGCAAGTCGTCGCTGTTCAACGCGCTCACGAGCGCCGGCGCCGAGGCCGCCAACTACCCCTTCACCACGGTGGAGCCCAACGTGGCGGTGGTGCCGGTGCCCGACGCGCGGCTCGACCAGGTGGTCGCGACCATCGGGGCCACGCCCACCGTCTACGAGACGATCGCCTTCCACGACATCGCCGGGCTGGTGCGCGGCGCGCACAAGGGCGAGGGCCTGGGCAACCGCTTCCTCGGCAACATCCGCGAGACCGACGCGCTCGTGCACGTGGTGCGCGCTCACACCGACGACCAGGTGGTGCATCCCGAGGGGCGGGTCGACCCGGCCGCCGACGTGGAGACCGTGGAGACCGAGCTGCTCTATGCCGACCTCGAGTCGGCCGAGCGCCGGCTCGAGAAGGTGGCGCGCGAGGCCCGTTCGCTCGACAAGGCCAAGATCGCCGAGGAGGGGTGGCTGCGCGAGCTGGTGGCCGCCCTCGGGGAGGGCAGGCCCGCGCGCTCGGTGCCCGTGCCCGAGGCAGCGCCCGACGCCATGCGCAACCTCCAGCCGCTCACCGCGAAGCCGGTCCTCTACCTGGCCAACGTCGGCGAGGGCGACCCGCTCGAGCCACCGCCCGAGCTGGCCGCCCACGCCGAGCGGGCCGGCGCCCGCGCCGCCGCGGTGTCGGCCCGCCTGGAGGCGGAGCTCTCCGAGCTCGACCCGGGTGACGCCGGCGCGATGCGCGAGGACCTCGGCGCCGGCGAGTCGGGCCTCGCCACGGTGATCCGCGAGGCGTGGGAGCTGCTGGGCCTGATCACCTTCTTCACCGCCGGGGAGGGCAAGGAGGGCCGCGCCTGGGCGATTCCGCGCGGGACCCGGGCCCGCCCCGCCGCGGGCAGGATCCACGGCGACATCGAGCGCGGCTTCGTGGCGGCCGAGGTGGTCTCCTGGCAGCACCTGGTGGAGGCGGGCGGCTACGCGGGCGCCCGCGAGCGGGCCCAGCTGCGGGTCGAGGGGCGCGACTACGAGATGCGCGACGGCGACGTGATGACCGTGCGGTTCACCCCGTGAGGATCGCTCTGCTCGCCAACCCCGGCTCGGGTGGGCAGACCGAGGCCTCGGAGGTCCGGCGCGAGCTGGAGGCGCACGGCGCCACGGTGGCCGACGCGGGCGATCCCTGCGAGCCCGCCGGGGACTTCGGGGCCGCCGAGCGGGTGGCGGTCGCCGGCGGCGACGGGAGCGTCGGGCCCGCGGCCGAGGCGGCCGCGGGCGCCGGCCTCGAGCTCGCGGTCATCCCCACCGGCACCGCCAACAACTTCGCCAAGGCCATGGGGATACCCGGCGACCTCTCGCGACGCCTGCCGGCTCGCCGCGCGGGGCACCGAGGTCCGCCCGGTGGAGCTCTGCCGGATGGACGAGCGGCCGTTCGTGAACTCGGCCAGCGCCGGCCTGGCGGTGGCGGCCGCGCGCTCGGCCGAGCGCTGGAAGCGTGCGCTCGGACCCCTGGCCTACGCGGTGGGGGCGGTGGTGGCCGGCCTGCGCACGCAGGCGCTGACGTGCGAGGTGACCGCGGACGGCGAGCGACTGTTCGAGGGCGACGCCTGGCAGGTGGTCGTGGCGGGCACCGGCGCCTTCGGCACGAGCGCCTCGGTCGGCTCCACCGAGCCGGCGGACGGCCTGCTCGACCTCGTGGTGCTGGAGGCGGGCTCGCGCTGGGCGCTGGTCCGGCGCGCCTACGGGCTCCAGCGGGGCACCATCAGGGCTCAGGACGGCGTGCACCACCGGCGGGCATCGAAGGTGGACTTCGCGGGTGGCGGCGGCTTCAACGTGGACGGCGAGATCGTCGCCCCGCAGGACGGGGCGAGCTTCTCGGTCGAGCCGGGCGGCGTCCGGCTCGTCGTCGGGTAGACGCGCCTTACCTGACGCGAGCGACCGGACCGACCAGCGACCCGGAGCGAACCCTGTACAGCGCCCGCCGCAGCCACGGTCGACGCGTAGCGCCCGCGCCGCGAGACCTCAACGGTGCCGACCCGCGCCACCGCGACCGCCGCGCGCCGCTCCACCACCAACCGCCCCGACCGCGGCGCGGGAGCGAACACGCCGGCGATGGAGGGGAAGGCCGACCGGGCCGCGCGCGGCCGCCGCGCGCTCTCGCGCACCTGGGAGGTCGAGACCTTCGTGAAGGACGCCCACGAGTCGAACAGGTCGAGGCGCGCGCGGATGCTCGCGCCGCTGAGGAGCCGCGAGCCGCGGCTGCCCACCACGCGCGCCTGAACGATCCGGGGCGACCGGCCGCGGCGCAGTACCTCGACCCGGCGGAAGGCGCCCGGCGCGCCGAGGCGGGCGCCCATCCGGGCGTTGGAGAAGCGCGCCCGCCACCGGTGCTTGGGCGAGATGTTGTCGTAGGGGTCGCTCACGCTCTTGAGCCACGGCTGGGGCTCGGCCCCGAGGAAGGAGAGCTCCACGTTCTCGGTCTTCCCGCCCGAGGTCGAGAAGAAGAAGGTGGTCGCGATCTCGCCGTTGTAGGTGACCACTTCGTTCGAGCTGTCGGCCACCGCGCGGTTGGTGCGCGCCGTCTCCCCGGTCACCCCGAGGTAGACCTGCGAGCGCGTGTCGGGGAAGAGGTCGAACACGTCGCCGGTCTTGCGGGTGGCCAGCGCGTAGGTGCGGGCGGTGACCGACTGCGCGCGCAGCGCGTCGTAGTCCCACGACGAGGGCATCTCGCCCGCCACGACGCCCCGGACGTAGGGGTCGATCGAGACGAGGTTGATCGCCGTGACGCCGCCGAAGGAACCGGCGCGCAGCACGAGGTCGCCGCGGTAGCTGCCGGACCTGACGCCGTTGAGCGCCGGGCCGAGGAGGCGCTTGACGCCCGGGCCGCCGACCCGGACCGGACTGCCCACCACGCCGACGCCTTGGACCCTCAGCCGGCCGCCGCCGGCCGGTCGCACCACGTAGGTGCGCTCCGGGCTCAGCCGCCTGCTCCCGCACGCTGGTCGCGCCGCTGAAGCGCACGTAGGGATCGCTGGCCTGGAGCAGCACGCGGATGGGCCGGCTCGGCGCCGTCCCGATCTCGGTGCCGCGGTAGTAGTGGGAGAGGATGCGCCGGTAGGTGTGTCCCTGCTGGGCGAAGCCGTATGCGCCGTACTGGCTCATGCCGATCCCGTGCCCGAACCCGGCGCCGTCGACGATGTTCACCGTGGCCGCGCGCGACCCGGAGGGCACGGCGAGCGAAACGGCCAGGGCTGTGAGTACGAGGACGAGGCGGCGCATGGTCTTTGGGCGCTGGGCGGCTAGGAGGATGGAACCGCCGAAGGGCCCCAAGGTAGCGGTCCGTCCAGAAGGCTCAGTCGGTCGCGAACAGGCGCCACTCGCCCGGGATCCCGCGCAGCTCGTGGGTGCCGCGCTCCACGAAGCCGATCCCCGAGCCCACCACCAGGTCCCTCACCGTGCTCGACACGAGCACCTCGCCGGCCTTGGCCTCGCCCATGACGCGGGCGCCGATGTGCACGGCGATGCCGCCCACGTCGTCGCGCATCACCTCGCATTCCCCCGTGTGCAAGCCCGAGCGGATCTCGATGCCCAGCTCCCGCACCCCGGCCTCGATCGCCTCCGCGGCGCGGATCGCCCGCGCCGGGCCGTCGAAGGTGGCGAGCATTCCGTCGCCGGTCGACTTGACGTAGCGGCCGCGGTGGCGCTCCACCTGGCGCCGGGCCAGCTGGTCGTGGCGCTCGAGCAGCGATCGCCAGCCGGAGTCGCCGAGCGTGGCGGCGTGCCCGGTCGAGTCGACGATGTCGGTGAACAGCACGGTGGCCAGCACCCGGTCGGGCTCGCGCTCGTGGCGCGAGCCGGTCAGGAACTCCTCGATCTCCCCGATGATGGCCTCGGAGTCGCCCTCGGAGAACAGGCCCTCGGCGCCCTCGAGCTCCACGTAACGGGCTCCGGGGATGTGCGCGGCGATATGGCGGGAGTGCCTCACGTCGAGGAACGTGTCGTCGCGCCGGTGCATGACGAGGGTCGGCACCCGGATGGTGGGCAGTACGTCGCGCACGTCGGTCTCGCCGATCCACTGCATGATCTGGCGGATCGTGCCCGGGCTCGCCGAGTAGCGCTCGAGGCGCGCCGCCCAGTCGCGAAACGCTGGATCGTCCGCCCGGCTCGGCGCCAGGCCCAGCGGCACGGTTCCCCGGCCCCAGTGCGCGACGCTCAGCTCGATCCGCTCGTTGCGCTCGTCGTCCTTCGGCGCCCAGTCGTAGTCCGGGGCCCACCGTGCGCGAGCAAAGGTTGCGTACAGCACCAGGGACTCCACGCGCTCGGGGTGGCTCGCCGCGAAGGCCATGGCCAGGAGTCCACCCTCCAACGAGCCCATCAGGTGTGCCCGCTCCGACCCGGCGGCGTCCATCACCGCCAGCACGTCGTCCATCTGCTCCTCCAGCGTGGGGGGGACCGCGATCGGGTCCGAGAGGCCCGATCCCCGGCGGTCGAAGGTGATCGACCCGAGCGAACGAGCACAGGCGCTCGATGAAGGCGTGGATGCGGGGCTCGGAGACCAGCACCTCCATCTGCGAGATCCAGGTGGGCACGTAGAGAAGGTCGCGCTCCGCACTGCCCGCCTCCTGCCAGGCCACGTGCAGTCCCCCGCTCAGCGTGTAACGGGTCTCGATCACCTCCGGCGAGGCTACATCGCCGCCGCTGTAGCCTGGCCCGCGTGAGCCCCAGGAAAGCGTCGGACGTCTTCGTCGAGTGCCTCGAGGCCGAGGGCGTGGAGCACGTGTTCGGCATCCCGGGCGAGGAGACGCTCGACCTCAACGAGTCGCTGTCGCGCTCGTCGATCGAGTTCGTGCCCGTGCGCCACGAGCAGGGCGGCGCGTACATGGCGGACACCTACGGCCGGCTGACGGGGCGCGCCGGCGTGTGCCTCGGCACCCTGGGCCCCGGCGCGCTGAACCTGGTGACCGCGGTGGCCGACGCCTATCTCGACAGCGCGCCGCTCGTGGCCCTCACCGGCCAGGGCGATCTCGAGCGGATGCACAAGGAGTCGCACCAGTACATCGACCTCCTCAGCGTCATGCGGCCGATCACGAAGTGGAACGCGCGGCTCAACAACCCGCGGATCATCCCCGAGGTGGTGCGCAAGGCGTTCAAGGTCGCGCAGGCCCAGAAGCCCGGCGCCACCCACATCGAGCTGCCCGAGGACGTGATGGAGCAGTCCTCCGACGCCCGGCCGCTTCCGGTGCGCACGGACATCCGCAGGCCCGAGCCGTCCGACGAGGAGCTGGCCAAGGCGGCGGAGATCATCTGCGGGGCCGAGAGCCCGATCGTGCTCGCCGGCAACGGCGCCGTGCGCGTGGGCGCCGCGCCGGCCCTGCGCGCCTTCGCCGAGCGCACCGGGATCCCGGTGGCCGAGACGTTCATGGGCAAGGGCCTGGTCGACAACGAGGACGAGCTGTCGCTCGGCGCGGTCGGGCTCCAGACCGGCGACTACGACATGGCGGGCTTCGACGAGGCCGACGTGGTGATCACCGTGGGCTTCGACCTCGTGGAGCACTCGCCCGAGCACTGGAACGCCGGGCGCGACAAGCGGATCGTCTACATCGACACGGTCTCCACCGAGGTCGACGAGTTCTTCATGACCGAGGTCGACCTGGTGGGCGACGTGCCCCGCATCCTCGAGCGCCTGGCCGACGACTGCGGCAGCGCCGTGGACACCGGCGGCTCCCGGCGCCTGCGCGAGGTCGTGTTCGGGCGCTTCGAGGCCGCGCAGCACGACGACCACTTCCCAGTGCAGCCGCCGCGGGCGCTGTGGGAGATCCGCCAGGCGCTCGGCCGCGAGGACATCCTGATCTCGGACGTGGGCCTGCACAAGCTCTGGATCGGGCGGATGTTCCCGGCGTACGAGCCCAACACCGTGCTGATCGCCAACGGGCTGGCGGGCATGGGGTTCGCGCTGCCGGCGGCGATCGCGGCCAAGCTCGTGCATCCCGAGCGCAACGTGGTCACCGTCTGCGGCGACGGCGGCTTCCTCATGAACGTGCAGGAGCTGGAGACCGCCACCCGCCTGAAGACCCCGATCGTGAACGTGGTGTGGGAGAACCGCCAGTACGGCTCGATCGTGTGGAAGCAGGACAACAAGTTCGGCGAGCACTTCGGCGTGGACTTCACCAACCCGGACTTCGTGAAGCTCGCGGAGAGCTTCGGCATGCCCGCCTGGCGCTGCGAGTCGGCGGACGACTTCGGCGCCCGCCTCCGGCAGGCGCTCGGCCTCGACCTGCCGTCGCTGATCGTGCTGCCCATCGACTACTCGATCGACGTCGCGATCTCGGAGGAGCTGGGCGCCGAGACCGTGGCCACCTAGACACAGGAGGAACTCTCGGATGGCGATCGCCGCGCAGGAGCAGAAGGTCATCGACGGGGTGCGCCGCCAGCTCTTCATCGGGGGCGAGTGGCGCGACGGCTCCGAGGGGGCGACGCTGTCGGTGGAGGACCCGGCCACCGGCGAGACGCTGTGCGAGGTGGCCGACGCCACCGTCGACGACGCCAAGGCGGCGCTCGCCGCCGCGCACGGCGCGCAGGCCGAGTGGGCGGCCACGCCGCCCAACGAGCGCGGCGAGATCCTGTGGCGCGCGTTCGAGACGATCAACGAGCGGGTCGACGACCTCGCCCTGCTGATGACCCTCGAGATGGGCAAGACCGTCGCGGAGTCCAAGGCCGAGATCGCCTACGCCGCCGAGTTCTTCCGCTGGTTCTCGGGCGAGGCGCTGCGCATCGACGGCCAGTACAAGATCGCGGGCAACGGGAAGGGGCGCGTGCTGGTCATGCGCCAGCCGATCGGCCCGAGCCTGATGATCACCCCGTGGAACTTCCCGATGGCGATGGGGACCCGCAAGATCGGCCCGGCGGTCGCCGCGGGCTGCACGATGGTGATGAAGCCGGCGCAGCAGACGCCCCTGTCGATGCTCGCGCTGGCCGGCATCCTCGAGGAGTCGGGCCTCCCCGCCGGCGTGCTCAACGTGATCACCGCCTCCTCGTCGGGCGAGACGATGGGACCGCTGATCGAGGACCCCCGCGCGCGCAAGCTCTCGTTCACCGGCTCCACCGAGGTGGGCCGCAAGCTCATCGCCCAGGCCTCGGAGCAGGTGCTCAAGGTCTCGATGGAGCTGGGCGGCAACGCCCCGTTCCTCGTGTTCGACGACGCCGACCTCGACGACGTGATCGAGGGCGCGATGATCGCCAAGATGCGCAACATCGGCGAGGCCTGCACCTCGGCCAACCGCTTCCACGTGGCGTCGGGCGTCGCGGAGGAGTTCGCCGAGAAGCTGGCTGCGCGCATGGGCGACGATGAAGGTCGGGCGCGGCACCGAGGACGACGTGGACGTCGGCCCGCTCATCGACGACGACCAGCGCTCGAAGGTCGCCGACCTCGTGGAGGACGCCGTCTCCAAGGGCGCCAAGGCGATCGTGGGCGGCAGCGCGGTCGACGGCGCCGGCTACTTCTACGAGCCCACCGTCCTCGGCGACGTGACGCCCGACGCCCGGCTGCTCAAGGAGGAGATCTTCGGCCCCGTGGCCCCCGTGATCGCCTTCGACTCCGAGGACGACGCCATCGCGGCGGCCAACGACACCGAGTACGGCCTGGTGGCCTACGTCTACACCTCGGACCTCAAGCGCGCCCTGCGCGTCTGCGAGGGCCTGGAGACCGGCATGATCGGCCTCAACCAGGGGATGGTGTCCAACGCGGGCGCGCCCTTCGGCGGCGTGAAGCAGTCCGGCGTGGGCCGCGAGGGCGGCAACGTCGGGATCGACGAGTACCTCGAGACGAAGTACGTGGCCGTGAACCTCTGATGCGCGAACGCGCCCTCCGCCTCGCCACCGGCGCGTGGCTCACGCGCAGGTCGCGCCCTGGCCCGCCGCTCGCCTCGGACCCGACCGCTGGGAGAACCGCTACCGCCTCGTGGAGCGCCTCGCGCCGGGCGCGTCGTTCCTCGACCTCGGGGGCATGTGGGGGGTCGACGGCGAGATCGCCTTCCGCGCCGAGCGGGCGGGCGCCACGCGGGTCGCCATCTTCGACGGCATGGACCCCACCGACGCGTTCGCGGCCAAGCACCGCGAGGCGGGGTCGGCCGTGACCTACGTCCAGGGGGATCTGCACGACCGCGACGACGTGGAGGCGCTCGGGACCTTCGACGTCGTGTGGTGCGCCGGCGTCGTCTACCACTCGCCGAACCCCTACCTGCAGCTCAACCACCTCAGGTCGCTCGCCGAGAAGTGGCTGCTGCTCGGCAGCGAGGTGATCCCCGAGGTGCCGGGCATCGAGAACGCGTGCGTCTTCCACCCCGGGCGGTCACACGCGTCGGAGCAGGCGTTCGCGCGGGCCTACGGCGAGCGGGCGTCGACGTACCCGGGCATGACCCACCCCTTCGACGAGACCCCGCTCATGGGCTACGGGAACATGTGGTGGGGGCTGACCCCGTCGGCGCTGAGGTCGATGCTGCGCTACTCGGGCTTCGACGTCCGCGAGGAGTTCCACTACGAGTGGAGCTTCCACGACTACCTGGCGGAGGCGGTGCGCGCCCCGGACTTCGTGCCCCCGCCGGGGCTCTCGCGCGACCGGGGCCGGGAGCGCCTGGACGCCCTGGGGGCGGACGACCGCCCCGCGTGGGCGCCGCCGGCCTGAGCGTCTAGCCCTGGGACCCCGCCGCCATGCGGCGGAGGTCGAGCGCCTCGTCGAGGGTCGCCTCGTCCACGCCCTTCTCGATCGCCACCTCGCGGATCGTGCGCTTGGAGGCCACGGCCTCCTTCACGATCTCGGTGCCCTTGTCGTAGCCGATGTGCGGGTTGAGCGCGGTGGCGATGGCCGGCGTGGACTCGGCGTGGCGAAGGAGGGCCTCCTCGTTCGCCTCGAGGCCGTCCACGCACTTCTCCGCGAGCAGCGTCGCCGCGCTCGAGAGGAGCGTGATCGAGTCGAGCACGTTGCGGGCCATCACCGGCACGCGCACGTTCAGCTCGAAGGCGCCCTGGCTGCCGGCCACCGTGACCGCGGTGTCGTTGCCGATCACCTGCGCGGCCACCTGGAGCACCACCTCGGGGATCACGGGGTTGACCTTGCCGGGCATGATCGACGAGCCCTTCTGGAGCTCGGGCAGCGCGAGCTCGGTGAGCCCGGTGCGCGGGCCGGAGCCCATGAGCACGAGGTCGTTGGCGATCTTGGTGAGCGAGACGGCCACCACCTTCATCGCCCCCGACAGCTCGACCAGCGCGTCGCGGTTGCCCTGCGCCTCGAAGGGGTCGGCGGGCCCGTCCACGTCGAGGCCGGTGCTCTCGCGCAGCCTGGCCCGGGCGCCCTCGGCGAAGTCGCGGTGGGTGTTCAGGCCGGTGCCCGTGGCGGTGCCGCCGAGCGGGATCTGGGAGGCCCGCGGCAGGGCGTCGCTCACCCTCGCGTGCCCGAGCCGGGCCTGGGCGGCGTAGCCGGCGAACTCCTGCCCGAGCGTCACCGGGACGGCGTCCATCATGTGCGTGCGGCCCGCCTTGACCACGTCGGCGAACTCGTCGGCCTTGGCGCCGAGGGAGGCGGCGAGCTTCTCGAGCGCCGGGAGCAGCCGCGTCGTGGTCTCGGAGACGGCCGCGAGGTGCACCGCCGACGGGAACACGTCGTTCGACGACTGGCCCATGTTCACGTGGTCGTTGGGGTGGGCGCCCTCGCCCGCGAGCTCGGCGATCACCTCGTTCGCGTTGGTGTTGGAGGACGTGCCCGAGCCCGTCTGGAAGACGTCGATGGGGAACTGGTCGTCGTGCTCGCCGGCGCCCACGGCGTCCCCGGCGGCGGCGATGCGCTCGGCCAGGTCCGGGTCGAGCAGCCCGAGCTCGCCGTTGGTGCGCGCCGCCGCGGCCTTTACGTGGCCGAGCATCCGCACGACCGCGACCGGCACGGGCTGACCCGACACCGGAAAGTTGGCGACCGCCTTGCGCGTCTCCGAGCCCCAGAGCTCCATCGCCTGATCGTAGCCTGGAGGGCTACTCGGCTCTCAGGGTGCGGGCAGGATGCCCGCACGGGCAACCACTCAGCCGCCGCGCCGCCCGGCCCGCTCACCGCGGCGGAACGCGGCGGTCTCGGTGTCCACCCGCAGCGAGCTCCTGCTCGAGGCGTCTGACCATCTCGTAGTTGACCCCCTGCTCCGCGGAGTCGCTGCGGCGCACGGCGCCGATGAGGTAGCCGAGCTGGGTGGCCTCGCGGCCGTTGGGCTCCCGGGCCGCGGCCGAGGAGAGCGCGGCCGCCGTGTCGAGGTAGGCGGCCCCCACGTCGCGCAGCTCGCCGCTGTCGCTCTCGGTGCCGAAGCAGGCCGAGAGGGGGGTCCCGTCGATCCGCACCTCCCCGGGCGCCGCGCGCAGCGCCTCGCGCACCGCCGCCTCGCCCTCGCGGCAGGCGCTGGGAAGCACCTCCTCCTCGGTGCTGCACCCGGCGAGCGCCAGCGCCAGCAGGGCCAGGGTGAAGCCGTGGATTCGAGCTGCCTTCAAAGGCGATCCTCTGCATTCTTCACGCCGGTCGCGCGAGATCGCGCCGGTCGTGCTCCGTTGGGCGGTGATGGGCAGGGGCACCCCTATCAGGTTCTGTTCACGCTGCGGTAATCCGGAGGGTCCCTCGGCTGGGCGTGTGTGCCCGGCCTGCGGGATGGGGGTGCTGCTCTCCACCGAGCGCGGGGCCGCGCCGCCGCCGCGCGGCTCGGCCTTCCTCGTGTGCACGCCCGACATGCGCGTCAGCGCGGTCTCCGAGGCGGCCGAGGTCTACCTGGGGAGCGAGGACGAGCTGCTGGGCAAGCCGCTCATGCGCCTGGTCACCGGCGACGAGATCGCCCGCGTGGTGGCCTGCGGACCGCCCCGAGCGACCCTCGTCACGTTGCAAAAACCCCTGCAGCGCTTGCGAAAACGGCTGGTTCCCGTCACAAACCCGTGAGCGATGAGCGGAATAAGGACCAATGCTGCCGCCGAGCTGCTCGGCGTCAGCCCCAACACCCTGCGCAGTTGGGAGCGGCGCTTCGACTATCCGAAGCCCCGGCGAACGACGGGTGGGCACCGCCAGTACGAGCTGACTGAGCTCGAGGCGCTGCGCCGGGCGCTGCTGGAGACGCACAACATCTCCTCGGCGATCGAGGTCGCCCGCCAGCGCGGAGAGGGCCCGAGCTCACCCAGCCGCCTCATGGACGCCTTCGACCACTTCGACGAGGGCTCCGCCGACCGCGTGCTCGAGGAGAGCCTCGCCGTGCGCTCGGTCGACCGCACCGTGGAGGAGGTGCTGCTCCCCGCCATCCAGATGGTCGAGGCGCGCGACGGCCGCGAGGCCGAGTGGGAGCTGGCGTGCCGCTGGGCCACCGGATGGCTGCACGCCGCCCGCCGGGTCGTCCCCGCCGCGTCGCGCTCGCAGGGGGTCCTGCTGTTCGACTCCTCCGATCGCCTCGACCACGAGTCGCTGCACGTGCAGGCGCTCGAGCTGGCGATCCGCCGCGCGGGCTTTCGCTCGCTCCTGCTGTCCGCCGATCTTCCGCCCGAGCGGGCGGCGCGCGCCATGCGCGCGATCGAGCCCACCGCCTTCGTCTTCTGCGGCGGGCATTCCACGCTCGACGTGCTCGGTCGCCTCGTCTACACCGTGCGCCAGGTGGGGTCGGCGGCTCCCGTCTTCGAGTACCGCGACGCCATGCCCGTGACCGGCGATCACGCGATCCCGTCGCTGGGCACGGGGCCCACCGACGCGGTCGACCGCCTGAAGGCCTACGTGGACTCCGGCCACCTGGAGCAGATCGTTCCCGCGGTCTCCCTGGCAGCCGGGTCGGTCCGCCTGCACGCCTAGCATCGCGCGGCGATGACGCCGCTAGAGCTCGGTGACCCGCTCGCTCATCGGGCGCTGCAGGCACTCGTGCGCGCGGAGACCTCCGTGCGCCGTGCGCTCGCGGCCGATCTCGAGCGCGAGGGCGTGTCGGCCGCCGGCTTCTCCGCCCTGGTGGTGCTCACCACCGCGGGCGGCACGGCCGAGCTGCGCGCCATGCGCCGCCGGCTCAGCTGGTCGAAGGCCAACGCCACCGAGGTCACGCTGACGCTCGAGGAGCGCGGGCTCGTGCGGCGGCGACGGCTCACGACCGACCGCCGCGCCACCGCCGTCGACCTCACCCCGGCCGGCCGCGAGCTGGTGGAGCGGCTCTTCCCGGGTCACTCCGACCGGGTCTCGTCCGCCTTCTCCGCGCTCGACGAGGAGGAGAAGCGCTCCCTCGCCGAGATCTGCCGCAAGCTTGCCGCGTAGTCCCGCGCCGGACCGCTCGTAGGATGTCCCCGGTGGCCCAGTACGACCCCGTTGACCCGCGCCAGAGCTTCCCCGCGCTCGAGGAGGAGATGCTGGAGCGCTGGCGCGAGCGCGACGTCTTCCACGAGTCCGTGCGCCGCCGCGAGGGCGCCGAGCCCTTCATGTTCTACGAGGGGCCCCCCACGGCCAACGGCCGCCCCGGCGTCCACCACGTGCTCGCGCGGGTCTTCAAGGACGTGTTCCCCCGCTACCAGACCATGCGCGGGCGCCTCGTGCACCGCAAGGGCGGCTGGGACTGCCACGGGCTGCCCGTCGAGCTCGAGCTCGAGAAGGAGCTCGGCTTCCAGTCCAAGGAGGACATCGAGCGCTACGGGGTGGCCGAGTTCAACGCCAAGTGCCGCGAGTCGGTGCTGCGCTACATCGACGAGTGGAACTCCCTCACCGAGCGGATCGGCTTCTGGCTCGACACCGACGACGCCTACTTCACGCTCAACGACTCCTACATCGAGTCCGTCTGGTGGTCGCTGAAGCAGGTCTGGGACAAGGGTCTCCTCTACGAGGGCCACAAGGTGGTGCCCTACTGCCCGCGCTGCGGCACGGCGCTGTCGTCCCACGAGGTCTCGCAGGGCTACCGCGACGTGGTGGACCCCTCGGTCTTCGTCCGCTTCCCGGTCCGGGGCGAGCCGGGCGTCTCGCTGCTGGGCTGGACCACCACGCCCTGGACGCTGCTCTCCAACGCCGCACTGGCCGTGAACCCCGAGGTCGACCTACGTGCGCGCCCGGGTGGGTGACGAGACGCTGATCATGGCCGAGGCGCTCGTGGAGCGCGTGCTCGGCGAAGGCGTGGAGACGAGCGGTCCCGTGGACGTCGTGGGCCTGGCCTACGAGCCGCCCTTCCCGTACATCTCCGACTACGGCGAGCGCGGCCACACGGTGCTGCCCGCCGACTTCGTGACCACCGACGAGGGCACCGGCGTGGTGCACACCGCGGTCGCCTTCGGCGAGGACGACTTCCGACTCGGCGAGGCCTTCGGGCTCAAGGTCCAGAACCCCGTCCGCCCGAACGGGACCTTCGACGAGCGCATCGAGCCCTTCGCCGGGCGCTCGGTGAAGGAGGCCGACCCCGACATCGTGGAGGCGCTGCGCGAGTCGGGCCGGCTGCTCCGGGCCGAGGACTACGAGCACTCCTATCCCCACTGCTGGCGCTGCGAGACCCCGCTGCTCTACTACGCCAAGTCGAGCTGGTACGTGCGGACCACCGCCGTCAAGGACGCTCTGCTCGCCTCGAACGAGTCCGTCACGTGGCATCCCGACCACGTGAAGCACGGCCGCTTCGGGAACTGGCTGGAGAACAACGTGGACTGGGCGCTCTCGCGGGAGCGCTACTGGGGCACCCCGCTGCCGGTCTGGCGCTCGGAGGACGGCGAGGACGTGGTCTGCGTCGGGTCGCGCGCGGAGCTGGCCGAGCTGGGCGCCGAGGTGCCGGAGGACCTCCACCGGCCCTACGTGGACGACGTGACCTTCGAGCGCGGGGGCAAGACCTACCGGCGCGTGCCCGACCTCATCGACGTGTGGTGGGACTCCGGGTGCATGCCCTTCGCCCAGTGGCACGCGCCGTTCGAGAACCAGGAGGTCTTCGAGGCGCGCTTCCCGGCCGACTACATCTGCGAGGGGCTCGACCAGACGCGCGGGTGGTTCTACTCGCTGCTCGCCGTCTCGACGCTCCTCTTCGGCCGGTCCTCCTACGAGACCGTGCTGTGCCTGGGGCTCGTGCTGGACGGCGAGGGGCAGAAGATGTCCAAGAGCAAGGGCAACGCGGTCGCGCCCTGGGAGGTGCTCGACGCCCACGGCGCGGACGCGATGCGCTGGTACTACTTCACCTCGAAGCAGCCGTGGGACGGCTACCGCTTCTCGCTCGAGACCGTCGGCGAGTCGGTGCGCCAGTTCATGAAGACGCTGTGGAACACCTACGGCTTCTTCGTGCTCTACGCGAACGTGAACGACGTCGAGCCGGCCGCCGTCGACGAGGTCGAGCTGACCGACATCGACCGCTGGGCGCTCTCGCGTCTCCAGGCCACGGCCGAGGTCGCCATCGAGCGCCTGGACGACTACGACACCACCGCCGCGGGCCGGGCGATCGCCGCCTTCGTGGACGATCTCTCGAACTGGTACGTGCGCCGCTCGCGGCGGCGCTTCTGGGACGGCGACCCCGCGGCCTTCGCCACGCTGCGCGAGTGCCTGCTGGGCGTGGCCAAGCTGGCCGCGCCGCTGGTGCCCTTCATCACCGACTCGATCTACGGCAACCTCGACGGCGCCGAGCCCTCCGTGCACCTGTGCGACTACCCGCAGCCCGGCGGCGCGCGACACCGACCTCGAGCTGCAGATGGCGCTGGCGCGCGAGGCGGTGGGCCTGGGCCGCGAGGCGCGGGCGCACGGCAAGCTCAAGGTCCGCCAGCCGCTGCGCGAGGCGGTGGTGGTGGCCGCCGGGCGCGAGCGCGACGCCATCGCGCGCTTCGAGGGGCTCCTGCTCGAGGAGCTGAACGTGAAGGCGGTGCGCTACGTGTCGGAGGCCGACGAGCTCGGCCGCTTCGAGCTCAAGCCCAACTACCGCGCGCTCGGCCCGCGCTTCGGGAAGCACATGCCCAAGGTGGCCGCGGCGGTGGCCGGGCTCGACGCGGCGCGGGCCGCGCGCACGCTGCGCGAGGGAGGCGAGGTGCACGTGGCCATCGACGGACGCGACCACGCGCTCGGGGCCGACGACCTATCGATGGCCCTCCAGCCGCTCGAGGGCTACCAGGTGGAGCGCTCGGGCTCGCACGCGGTGGCGCTCGACCTCACCCTCGACGACGACCTCCTGCGCGAGGGGCTGGCCCGCGAGGTGGTGCACGCGGTGCAGAACGCCCGCAAGGAGTCGGGGCTCGACGTGGAGGACAGGATCGCGCTCGCCCTCGGCGGCGACGAGGACCTGCTCTCCGCGGTGCGCGCGCACGAGGCCTACGTGACCGGCGAGACGCTCGCAACGTCGCTCGCCCTCGACGGCGCCGAACGGCGTCCCGACCACGGTCGACGGCCGCGAGCCGCGTCGTCGATCAGGCATCGACGGCGCGGGCGACTCGGCCACGGTCGGGCGGCGCGCCTGCAGGCGTCGTCGGCTCGCCCTGCACCACGCCGCCGATCGCCCACTCGCTCTTGGGCGAGTCCACGAAGCGGATCCAGACCTGATCGGCCGGCATCTTGCCGACCTCGGAGAGCAGCTCCGTGAGCCGCTCGGCGATCTCGCGCTTCTGCTCCGCCGAGCGGCCCTCGAACCACTCGATGGTCACTACGGGCACGGCCGCTCCGTCCTACGCGAGAGCCGGCTCGATCTCCTGCACCAGCCGGTTCTTGGGCATCGCGCCCACGATCTGGTGCGCCACCTCGCCGTTCTTGAACAGCAGCAGCGTGGGGATCGACATCACGTTGTAGCTCGCCGCGGTCTGCGGGTTGTCGTCCACGTTGAGCTTCACGACCTTCACGTCGTCACGCTCGCCGGCCAGCTCCTCGAGATGGGGGGCGACGACACGGCAGGGACCGCACCAGGGGGCCCAGAAGTCCACGAGCACCGGCTCCGGCGACTCGATCACCTCGGCCTGGAAGTTGTTGTCCGATACTTCGTTGACTGAACCTGCCACCTGGGCTCCTCTGTCGTGGGTTGTCAATGCTTCAGAAAGTATAGCGCTGGGACCTTCCAGAACGCCTCCAGTGCGATGCGCGCCGACATCTTCGACGCGCCCACCCGCCGCTCCCTGAAGAGGATGGGAATCTCGCGCACGTGAAAGCCCGCGCGAAGGGCGCGGTAGGTCATCTCGATCTGAAATCCGTAGCCGTCTGTGCCCACGCCCTCGAGGTCGAGCTCCTCGAGCACCCGGCGGTTGAAGCACTTGAAGCCGCCGGTCAGATCGCGCACCGGCACCCGCAGGATCAGCTGGGCGTAGAGACAGCCGCCGCGGCTGATCATCCGCCGGCCGAGGCCCCAGTCGGTCACGCCCCCGCCGGGCACGTAGCGCGAGCCGAGCACGAGATCGGCCTCGTCGCTGGCGGCGATGAGGCGGGGGATGTCGGCCGGGTCGTGCGAGAAGTCGGAGTCCATCTCGAGCATGAGCTCCGCCCCGCCGGCGAGCGCTCGCTCGAACCCGGCCAGATAGGCCGGCCCGATTCCGGCCTTCTGCGCGCGGTGGAGCACCTCGACCTCGCTGTGCTCGGCGGCCAGGCGGTCGGCGATCTCGCCCGTGCCGTCGGGCGAGCCGTCGTCGACCACGAGGACCCGGTGCTCGCGTCCGGTGGACGCGAGCTGGGGCAGCGCGGCCTCCACGATCGCCTCGATGTTCTCGGCCTCGTTGTACGTCGGGAGGACGAGCCAGGCGCCGGACATGGGCGCGTACCCTAGTTCGGCGCGATGAAGAACTCAGAGATCGCGGACCGCTTCGAGGAGCTCGCCGCCCTGTACGAGCTCGACGGCGCCGTCTCCTACCGCGTGCTCGCCTACCGCAACGCGGCCAAGGCCATCCGCGAGTCCGGGGCGTCCGTGGCCGAGATGTCCCGGCAGGGGCGCGCCGAGGACCTGGCGGGCGTGGGGAAGACGATCGCCGAGAAGGTCGGCCGCCCTGCTCGACACCGGATCGATCCCCGCGGCCGAGAAGCTCAAGGCGAAGATCCCCGTCGGCCTCGTGCAGATCACGCAGATCCCCGGTCTCGGCCCCAAGCGTGTCCGCATGCTCCACACCGAGCTCGGGGTCACCGGCATCGACGACCTCAGGAAGGTGGCCGAGGACGGCAGGCTCAAGGACGTCCCGGGCTTCGGCGCCAAGGCCCAGGACAACGTGCTCGCCGCGCTGGCGGAGGGAGCCGACGGCACGCCCCGGCGGCGCACGGTCCTGTCGAAGGCGCTCGCGCTCGGCGAGGAGCTGGTCGAGGGGCTGCGCGAGCACCCCGCCTCGCTGCGCGTGGAGCTCGCCGGAAGCGCGCGCCGCATGGCCGACGCCGTGCAAGGACCTCGACATCGTGGCCGCCGCGAGCGATCCGCTGGCGCTGGTGGAGGCCTTCGGCGAGCTGGCCGGCATCGACGAGGTCACCACGGCGGGCAAGGCGGGCGCGAAGGCGCTCAGCCACCAGGGCCTGCCCGATCGACCTGCGCATCGTGCCCGAGGAGAGCTTCGGCAACCTCCTCCAGCACTTCACCGGCTCGGGGCGCCACAACGAGGCGCTGCGCACCGCGGCGGTGAAGCGCGGGCTGCACGTGAGCGAGTACGGGGTCATCGACGACGAGACCGAGACCACGACCACCTGCGCGACCGAGCAGGAGGTCTACGAGCTGCTGGGGATGTCCTACGTGGAGCCCGAGCTGCGCGAGGACCGCGGCGAGCTGGAGGCGGCCCGCCGCGGCGAGCTGCCCGAGCTGGTTCGCCTCGAGGACATCCGCGGCGACCTGCACTCCCACACGGTCGCCTCGGACGGGCGCAACACGCTCGCCGAGATGGCCGCGGCCGCGCAGCGAGCGGGGCCTCGACTACCTCGCGGTGACCGATCACTCGGCCACGCACGGCTTCGGCAACCACGTGACCCCCGACGAGCTCCTGCGCCAGATCGAGCGCGTGGCCGAGCTCAACGCGAAGCTCGACTCCTTCCGCGTGCTCGCGGGCACCGAGACCAACATCCTGCCCGACGGCGCCGTCGACTACGACGAGCGACTCCTGTCACAGCTCGACTGGGTGGTGGCCAGCGTGCACACCTCGTTCCGCATGTCGGAGAAGGAGATGACCGACCGGATCGTGACGGCGATCGAGAACCCGCTCGTCGACGTGATCGCCCACCCCACCGGCCGCCTGATCGCCAGCCGTGAGCCCTACGCCGTGGACGTCGACCGGGTGATCGAGGCGGCGGTGCGCACCAACACCTTCCTCGAGATCAACGCCAACCCCAACCGCCGCGACCTCTCGGACGTCTACGCCCGGGCCGCGGCGCAGGCCGGCCTGAAGATCGTGATCGACTCCGACGCCCACGGCGCCGAGACGCTGGCCAACATGCGCTACGGCGTCGCGACCGCGCGCCGGGCCTGGCTCACCGCGGACGACGTGGCCAACACCCGCTCATGGGAGGACCTCAGAGCCCTCCGTCCCCGTTAGCTCGAGCTTGCGCAGGCCCGGGGTGCGCACCAGCTTCGGCGCGCCGAAGGGAGAGCTCTTGTCGAAGTAGAAGCGCACGCCGTCGCGGTCCTCGATCGCCTGGACCGCGGACGCCTGCTTTCGCCAGGTGAGCGACACGCCGATCGCGTAGCCCGCGGCGATGGCCGGCACCGACGGCACGAGGAAGGCCACCGCGCCGGCGGCGATGGTCACGAGGCCGAGGGGCCAGAGGCGGTTGAAGATCACGGTGCCCGGCTCGAGCTCGGGCAGGGTGTTGGTGGAGCGGGCCCCGGCCAGCAGGCGGCCGATGCCCGGGGTGGGCTCCAGGCGCCGGCCGAGCCACAGGCCGGCGGCCGCCGCCAGCGTCCACCAGGCCACGGCGACCACCAGGGCGAGGGTGTCGTCGTCGCGCGTGGCGCCGGCCACCGCCGCGATCGCCAGCGCGGTCCCGGCCGCGCCGAAGAGCAGCACCGCCGTGCGCAGGAAGTCACCGAAGCGCATCGACCAGGGTGGCGAGGACCTCCACGAAGCCGTCCACCCCCTCCACCACCAGGTCCGCGCGCTCCACGATCCCCGCCGGGCCCTCGGACGAGCGGACCCCCACCCTCACCGCGGCGGCGAGGCCGCCGGACCGGCTGAGCGAGTCGAGCGCGTCGAAGGCGTCCAGGTCGGTCACGTCGTCGCCCCCGTAGAGGGCGGCCGACGCGGGGCGCCGCTCGAGCATGGTGAGCACCGCCTGCCCCTTGTCGACCGGCACGGGCGGGCGGATCTCCAGCACCTTGCGCCCCCAGTGGATGTCGAGACCCTGGGCCTGCGGCCTCCTGGGCCACGCCCTCCAGCAGGGTCTGGGCGGCGCCCTCGTCGGGCGCGCCGCGCCAGTGGAAGGCCTTGATCGGGCCCTTGTCCTCGAGGCGCACACGCAGCCTCCGGGTCTCGGGGTCGTCGGCCCGGTCGGTCACGAAATCGCGCACGCGAGCCCTCCCAGCGAGGCGAAGGCCGCCACCAGCTCGGGGCGCTTGGCGCCGGCCTCGAGGATCTCCGCGCCGTGGGAGCCCACGTAGGCGATCGAGCCCACGCCGACGAGCCGGCGCGCCTCGGTCACGGGGCGCCCGGAGACGCACGCCACCGACCCGTAGCCACGCCCCAGGCGGCCGAGCAGCAGCGAGACCTCCTCGCGGGACCCGCGACTCCTCGGGGCGGGTGACGATCGGCGCCAGGGTGCCGTCGATGTCGCAGAACACGGCCGCGCTCGCGGGCTCCGAGGTGAGGGGCCGGAGGCGTTTCCGCGAGCGCCTGAGCGGTGGGTGCGGACAAGGGTCCTAGTATGCCGTCGCGATGTCACCGAGGCTGCTCCGGCTGGCCGCCATAGCCACGGCTGCGGGCGCCTTCAGCGGCCTGTTCGGCGTCGGCGGCGGCACGATCATCGTGCCCCTGCTCATCCTCTGGTTCGGCTACGGCGAGCGCGAGGCCACGGGCACCTCGCTGGCCGCGATCGCCGTGATCGCCGCTCTGGCGGCCGGGGTGCACGCGGCCTACGGGAACGTCCAGCCGCTGGAGGCCCTGCTGATCGGCCTCCCCGCGGTCGGTGGGATCCTCGCGGGCACCGCCCTGCAGCAGCGCATCCCCGAGCGCGCGGTGGCGGGCGCCTTCGCGGTGCTGCTCGTGGGCTCGGCCGCCGTCCTGGTGCTCTGACGATGGAGGCGGCAGACCTCCTCGCGGCGCTCGCCATCGGCTTCGCGGCCGGGATGGCCGGCGGTCTCGTGGGCGTGGGGGGAGGCGTGCTCTTCGTCCCCGGGCTCGTGATCTTCCTCGGCCTCAGCCCAGCTCGAGGGCGAGGCGACCTCGCTGCTCGCGATCGTCCTGGTGGCCGCGGTGGGAGCGTGGCGCCAGGGCGGCTACGGCAACCTGCGCCTGCAAGGACGGGCTGCTGATCGGCGTGCTCTCGCCCATCGGCGTGGTGGCGGGCACGGTCGCCGCCAACGCCCTGTCCGAGCGCGCGCTCGAGCTCTCCTTCGCCGCGGTGCAGCTCTTCTTTGCATACCGGCTGGCGCGCCGTGCACTCGGCCCCCGCGACGAGGTAGCCTCGCCTCAGTGACCATCCTCGACTTCGAGACTCGCGAAGGCCCCGACAGCACCCAGATCACCCTCCGGGGCGAGCTCGACCTGTCCACCACCCTCAAGGTCGAGCGCGAGCTGCACCGCGTCGAGGGCTCGACCCCGGGCCTGCTGGTGCTCGACCTCTCGGGGCTCACGTTCCTGGACTCCACCGGCCTGCGGCTGATCGTCGGGGCCGACCAGCGCGCGCGCCGCGACGATCGCCGGCTCGCGATCGTCAAGGGCCCCGCCGCGGTGCATCGCGTGTTCTCCATCACCAAGCTCGACGAGCGGCTGGACATGGTGGACGACGCCGATGGCCTCGCGCCTGACTGAGGCGTAAGGTTCTGCTCGATGGCCCTCGAAGCTGAGATGCGGCCCGAGCTCACCGCACTGCTCGCGCGGGGGGAGGAGAAGGGCTGCCTCAACCTCTCGGAGCTGGAGGAGCAGGTGCAGGCGCTTGAGCTGGCCGATCACGAGCTCGAGGCCCTGCACGAGCGCATCGAGGCGCGAAGCATCGAGCTGACCGACGACTGCGGGCGCACCTCGATCGCCGACACCCGCTACCGGCCCGACGACCTGGCGGGCACCACCACCGACGCCCTCCAGCTGTTCCTCAACGAGCTGCGGCGCTATCCGCTCCTCACCAAGGAGGAGGAGGTCGAGCTGGCCAAGGCGATCGAGGCGGGGGACCTCGAGGCCAAGGAGCGCATGATCAACTCCAACCTGCGGCTGGTCGTCTCGATCGCCAAGAAGTACCAGGGCCAGGACCTCTCGCTGCTCGACCTGATCCAGGAGGGCATCTTCGGCCTCATCCGCGCGGCGGAGAAGTTCGACTACCGCAAGGGCTACAAGTTCTCCACCTACGCCACGTTCTGGATCCGCCAGGCGATCCAGCGGGGCCTGGCCAACAAGGCGCGCACGATCCGCATCCCCGTGCACATCGGCCAGCGCGAGCGCAAGATCGTCCGCGCGGCGCGAGAGCTCGGAGCGCGGCTCGGGCGCGACGCCACCGACGCCGAGATCGCCGCCGAGGCCGAGCTGCCCATCGAGCAGGTGGAGGAGGTGCGCGCGGCCGCGCGCACGGTCACGAGCCTCGACCGCACGGTGGGCGAGGAGGGCGAGACCGCCTTCGGCGACCTCCTGCCCAGCGACGGGCCCGAGCTGGAGGAGGAGATCCAGGTGAGCCTCGGGCACGAGGCGCTGCGGCGCACCGTGAGCGAGCTGCCCGAGACCGAGCGGCGGGTCATCCGCCTGCGCTACGGCATCGAGGGCGGCGAGCCCAAGCCGCTGCGCGAGACCGGACGCGAGCTCGGGCTCTCGGCCGAGCGCGTGCGCCAGCTCGAGTCGCGCGCGCTCAAGCGCCTCTCGACCCAGCGCGAGCTGGACGGGCTCAGGGACGCGGCGTGAAGGTCCTCGTCCTGGTCTCCGAGCCGGTCTCCGGCGACGTCGTCAAGAGCGCGATCGGCGAGGAGGCGGCCAAGGACGCCGAGGTGCTGGTGGTCGCGCCCGCGCTCAACTCCCGCCTGCGCTTCCTGGCGTCGGACCCCGATCCGGCGATCCACCGGGCCGAGGAGGTCGCGCAGGAGAGCACGGAGCGGATGGGCGAGGAGGGCATCGACGCCGCGGGCGACACCGGCGAGTCCGATCCGCTCCAGGCGATCGAGGACGCGCTGGTGACCTTCGAGGCCGAGGAGATCGTGCTCTGCACGAACCCGGAGGGCGAGCGCAACTGGCTCGAGGACGACGTGGTCGACGACGTGAAGGAGCGCTTCCCGGCCCTCACCGTCCGCCACTTCGAGATCAGCTCCTGAGACGCGGCATGGGCACAGCGGGCGTGCGGCAGAGGTTCGCCGCCGCCACCACGTGGGCGATGTTCGGGGCGAACCGCTCCGGCCGTTCGTTCGGCGGCGCCTCGGCGCGCATCTCCAGCACGCGCAGCACGGCCGCGCAGACCTGCGCCTGCGGAGCCTCGTCGCCCACGTCGCAGGCCAGGGCGGCGAGCCCGAGCGTCTCGGCGGGCTCGACGCCATGGAACATCTGCCCGATCGAGGCGAGCAGGAAGGCGTAGACGCGGTCGAGCAGCGGGTCGTGGTCGAGCCGCGCGTCACCCGGCGGCGGGCCGGCGTCGAGGGTCTCCCCGCCCGCCAGGATCCGCTCGAGCTGCCGGCCGAACACCACCTCGATCTGCTCGTGGGTCAGGCCCACCTGCAGCGCGTAGCGCAGGTTCATCGCGGCGGCGAAGCTCGGCGACCCGTAGGGGGCGTCGCTGGCGAAGAGGATCTGGCCGGGCGGGACCAGCGCGTACATGGCCAGGAGGTCGCTGGGCGACCACCACGCCGTGTCGAAGAAGAGGTTGGGCAGGTCGGCGGCGCTGCGCCAGATCCACGCCAGGTCGCAGATGCCGGCGTGCGCGAGGATCAGCCGAAGGCCCGGATGGCGCTCGCACACGGCCACCGCGTGGCGGCCGAGGGCGGGGATGCCGCGCCCCGCGTGCACGAGCACCGGCAGCCGGCGCTCGTCGGCCAGCGCGAACACGCTCTCGAGCTCGGGCGTGTCGAGCTCGAAGCCCTCCGCCCGGGGGTGGAGCTTGATGCCCGCCGCGCCCCTGGCCAGGCAGCGCTCCGCCTCCTCCAGCGGGCCGGCGGCCGGGTCGAGCCGGCAGTAGGGCACCAGCCGGCCGTCGGAGCGCAGCGCCTCGTCGATGATCTCGTCGTTGGCCGCCGGATAGCCGCCGGGCTCGTGCATGGCGAACACCGCGCCGCGTGCCCCGGCCGCCTCCAGGGACCGCTTCAGGTCCTCGGCGGAGGACCGGTAGCCGTCCGGGTCGTTGTGGCCGATGTGCGTGTGGGCGTCGAAGAGCCCCACCTGCGGGAGCTCGGCGAGCCAGGGGGTGAACGCGTCGCCTCCCGCTCAGGCCGCGACCTTCGTGCGGCGCGAGCGCGAGCGGCCGCCCGCCAGGAAGGACAGCATCGCCGCGTGGGTCTCCCCGGGCAGCTCGAGCTGGGGGACGTGCCCGCAGGGCAGGAGCAGGTGCTCGGCATCCGGCACGGCTTCCGCCACGTGGCGGGCGAAGGCCTTGGGCACCATCTCGTCGTGCTCGCCCCAGACGAAGAGGCTGTCGGGCTCGAGTCGCGGCAGGCGCGTCCAGAAGCCGTTCGGGCCGTAGGGCTCCTCGAGATAGATGTTGCGCGCCGCGGAGTAGAAGGCGGCCCGTCCGCGGGGGCTGAGGTACGAGCGCAGGAACTCGTCGATTCCCGCCGCGGTCCAGTCCTCGTGCCCGCCCGGGACCACGTTGCGCACGATGCGCCTCGACGATCCGCCGCGGCGCCGGCTGGATGAAGCCGAGCCTGGGCTGCACCAGCCGGAGGGGCGCCGCCCAGCGGCGCGAGCGCTTCCACGCGAGCGACGGCGTGAGCAGGATCAGCCGGTTCGACCCGCTCGGGGGCGCTCAGAGCGACCTCCAGCGCGGCGCGGCCGCCCATGCTGTTGCCCACCAGGTCCACCCGGTCGAGCCCCATCGCGTCGAGGAAGGCCACCACCGACCGGGCGAAGAAGGCGGGGTCGTAGGCCGCGCGCAGCGGCTTGCCGGAGTCGCCGAAGCCCGGCAGGTCGAGGGCGATCGCGCGGTGGGAGTCGGTGAGCGCGGCGACGGTGGGCAGGAACGAGGCCTTGGTCGCCCCGAGCCCGTGGAGCATCACCACCGGCTTGCCCTCGCCCGCCTCCATGTAGGACGTCTCGGCGACCTTCGTCTGCACCTGGCAGAAGCGCAGGCGCCCGGGCCCGGTGTCGGGCGCGGTGGCGGCGAGGAAGCCGACGCCCAGGTGGAGGTCGCGCCGCACGGTCAGCCGCCCGGCCTGGAAGGCCTCCATCCCGCCGCTGAGGTCGTCGGCCAGCCGGGTCCAGGTCTCGGCGTCGGCCTGCAGCACGGCGTCGGCGCGTACCCGCTCGGCGGGCCTGAGCGTCGGGCGCCCGGAGCCGAGCACCACGTCCCACGAGTGCGATCCGCATCCGCGCAGGCGCACGCGCACGCCGGCTCGGGCGGGGTCGAAGACTTGGGGGTCGTAACGCCGGACCAGGGTCCGGAGCGCAGGCGGGGCCGTCGCCATGGGGTCTCGGAATGTTATCCCGACGTGAAGCCGGGCAAACCCACTCAGGCGGGCAATCCCTGCTCCAGGGCTCCCTTCACCGCCGCGTCCACCGCGTTAAGGCGATGGAGCGCCAGGGCCTCCGCCGAGCGAAAGCGCCGGCCGGGCAGGCCGTCCGGCCCGTGGTGGCCGAGCACGCAGTGCAGGACGGCGAGCAGCTTGGCGCGGCGGAAAGCCGCCGATCCGGGCCGCTCGCTCGCTCACCATCTGGGCCCCCACCGTCACGTGCCCGAGCAGCGACCCCTCCTCGCTGAGGGCGATCTCGGCGCCCAGATCGAACTCCCGCGTCTTCCCGACGTCGTGCAGCAGGGCGGCGGTGAGCAGCACGTCGGAGTTCAGGCGCGGGTGCAGGACGCAGGCCTCCGAGGCCAGGGTGGCCACGGCCACGGTGTGCTCCAGCAGCCCGCCGAGGTAGGCGTGGTGGCCGGCGCGGCTGCAGGGGGCGCGGCGCAGCGCGTCGCGCAGATCGGGATCGTCGAGAAACGCACCGAGCAGCGCCTTCAGATCGGTGTCGTAGACCTCGGCGGCGAGGTGCTCGAGGAAGCCGTCGAGCTCGTCGGTGTCCCGGTAGGCCGTGGGGAGGAAGTCCGCCGGGTCGTGGTCGCCCGGCTCGGCGCGCCGGATCGCGCGGACCTCGACCTGGAGCTCGTCGCGGAAGCGCTCCACGCGCCCCGTGACCCGCACGAGGTCGCCGCGCTCGAACTGGCCCGCCAGGTGGTCGGCGTCGCGGAAGGCCCGCGCGGGGATCGCGCCGGTGCTGTCGCGCAGCTCGAGCGCGAGGTAGGACGTGCCGCTCTTCGCGGTCAGGCGGTCCTTGCGCGAGCAGGCGAACACGCCGCGCACCTCGGCCCCCGCGCGCAGCGAGGCCACGGTGGCGCGCGCGTCGCCCACTCGGTCGTCCGTCGCGGTGGCCATCGCTCCATGGTGCGCGACCGGTCGGACCGACAGGGCTCCGGTGCGAGTCGTCTAACGTGACCAGGGTGTCCGACGTGATCTGGACCGAGCGACCGCGGCTCCGCCGCCCGGTGCTCGTCGCGGCCTTCAGCGGATGGAACGACGCGGGCGACGCGGCGTCGGCGGCGGTGGAGTTCATCGCGGGCGCTTCGAGCCGACGGGGATCGCGCGCATCGACGCCGACGAGTTCATCGACTACACGAGCACGCGCCCGACGGTGCGCCTCGACGAGGGCCGCACGCGCGAGATCGACTGGCCCGACACCACGATCGCCGGCGCCACCGTGACGGGCGCCGACGGGGACCTGGCGATCCTCCAGGGCGCCGAGCCCTCGCTGCGCTGGCGGCGCTACAGCCGCGCGGTGATGGAGGTGGCGCGCGAGATCGACGCCCGCATGGTCATCACCCTGGGCTCGCTGCTGGCCGACGTGCCGCACACCCGGCCGGTCTCGGTCTCGGGCATCGCCTCCGACGCCTCGCTGGTGGACCGCCTGGGCTTCGAGCACACGAGCTACCAGGGGCCGACCGGCATCGTCGGCGTTCTCCAGCACGAGTGCACCGCCGCGGGGATGCCGTCGGTGAGCCTGTGGGCCTCGGTGCCCCACTACGTGGCCGCCGCGCCCAATCCCAAGGTGGCGCTGGCGCTCGTCCGCGCCTTCGAGGGCGCCGCGGGCGTGGTGATCGACGCGTCGGACCTGGAGTCGGCCGCGGAGGACTACGAGCGCCAGGTCAGCGCGGCGGTGGCCAGCGACCCCGAGGTCAGGGCGTTCGTGGAGCGCCTGGAGTCGGCCGCCGACGAGGAGAGCGAGGACTCTCCGCCGGTGAACCTCCCGTCGGGCGACACGATCGCCAGCGACTTCCAGCGCTTCCTGCGCCAGCGCGGCCCCGAGAGCTGACGCTCAGCCCTCCGCCGCCGGGCAGATGATCCGGTAGTCGCAGAACGAGCAGATCTCCGCCGAGGGGGTCGGACCGAAGTCCTGGCGCAGGATGCCCTCGCCGATCTGGTTCACCGTCGCGCGCACGCGGTCGAGCTGCTCCTCCGAGTGCTCCACCGGCACCTTCTCGCCGGTCATCACGTAGAGGTAGCTCTGCGCCGAGGTCTCGAGGCCCCACGACTCGCGCGCTCCCATCTGGTAGACGGAGAGCTGCACGTCCTCCTGTAGCTGCTCCTCGGTGCGCGCCTTGCCCGTCTTGTAGTCGATCAGCTCGTACGACCCGTCGGGGTGCCTGTCCACCCGGTCCACGCGGCCGCGCAGCAGATGCGGCCCCATCTCGAACGCGAAGGAGCGCTCGAACCAGACCGGGCCGTCCCTCGTCGGCCTCGGCCCGTGCGCCAGTAGCGGTCGAGGGCGTCGAGGGCGCGCTCGCGGAACTGCAGCTCGTCGTCGGAGTCGCCGAAGCCGCCGCGGCGCCAGGACGACTCGAAGAGCTCGAACAGCTCCTCGCGCGTGCCGTTCGTGTACTGGTGGAAGCGCTCGAGCACCTGGTGCAGGGCGATGCCGAAGCGCTGGTGGATCGTCGGCTCCTGGGGGATGCGGAAGACCCGCGCGAACTTGTACTTCAGCGGGCAGATCCGGTAGGTCTCGATGTCCGAGGCCGAGAGCATCAGCCCGCCGGGGGCGGCGCCCGCGCCGCGCCGCCGCGGGATGAACGGATCGAGCGAGGGCTCGGCGCCGTTGTCTCCCGCCGCCGGCCGGCGCTCGCTCTCGCGCCCCGCGTCGCGCAGCCAGTCGTCGAGCGCCGAGGACTCCAGCGCCTCGCTCTGCTCGGGCGTCGCGCCCTGCGCCAGCAGGGCGTTGACCTCGCCGATCGCCTCGTCCACCGACTGGCCCGCCTTCGCGCGCTCGATGAGCGCCGCCACCTTGATCAGCTCGAGGTAGCGAGCCACCGCCTGGGAGACGTCGAGGGCCGCGTCCAGGCGCATCTCCCCGAGCCGGCCCGCCGACCTCCGAGACCGTGTCGAGCAGGTCGTCGCGCATCACGCGGAAGGCCGAGTGCAGGCCCTCGGCGGGTCCGAACAGCTCCTCCTCGACGATCTCCTCGTCCGCGCCCAGCGCCGCGCGGGCCTCCTCCAGGAAGGGCGACGGGCGCAGCGGCGTCTCGCCGCGGCCCAGGGCCCACGAGAGCACCACGCTCTCGCGCGCGCGGGTGACCGCCACGTACAGCAGCCGCCGCCGGGCCGCCTCGTGGGCGCCCTCGCGGCTCAGGCGCTCCTTCAGCAGCTCCTCGGGCACGGCCTCGGCGTCGGCCCCGGGGTCGCGCCCGGGCATGCGCGCGGCGTCGAGGCCGATCACGAAGACGTGGTCGAGCTCCACGCCGCCGGCGTCGGTGGCGTCGAGCACGCGGACGGCGGGGGTCGTGGCGAGCGGCTCGGGCACCCCCTCGCGCAGGCCCGAGTCGGCCACGGCGCGCAGGTAGGCGGTGAAGTCGCGCGGGGTGGCGCCGGTCTCGCGCCGCGCGTACGCGGTGGCCAGCTCCGGCAGGCGCGCCACGTTGCGCAGGCGCTCGACCGTGCCGGCCTGCGTGGCGAACACCTGCTGGCGGCGGATGCCGATGCGCTCGATCAGGCGCAGCACGAAGCGGTCGGGCCGCCGGTCCTCGAACGCCTTGCCGGCCGCCCGGTAGAGGCGCAGGAAGCGGTGGGCGCGGTCGCGACCCTCCGGCGTGAGCTGCGGGCCCTCCAGCGCCGCCGCCACCGCGGCGGGCATGTCCAGCTTGCGCCGCCGGGCGAGCTGGGTGAGGCGCGCGATGTCCACGGAGTGCAGCGCCACCGGCGGACGCGACAGGGCGCGCACCGCCGCACCCGAGTCGGCCGGGATCGGCGAGCACGCGCAGCCAGGCCAGCACGTCGCGCACCTCGGGCTGGGCGAAGAGCGCGGAGGCGCCCTGGAGGCGGAAGCGCACCGCGCGCTCCTCGAGGGCCGACCCCACCACGGGGCCCTCCTCGGGCACCGAGTCCACGATCACCCCGATCCGCTCGGGCGCCGCGCCGCCCGCGATCAGCCGCTCGACCTCGGCGGCCACGGCCTGGGCCTGGGCGCGCTCGGAGGCGCAGCGCCAGAACCTCACCTCGCCACCCTCGCGGCGCCGATACGGGCGCCCTGCGCCGCCCCTCGATCGGGGCCACGATCGCGTCGGCGAGGCGGTGGACGCGCTCGCCGAAGCGCTGGCGACTCCGCCAGCTCGACGGTCGTGGCGCCCGCGAACGCGCGCTCGAAGTCGTCGAGGTTCTTCCGCGCCCGCCCCGCGCAGGCGGTGCAGTGCGGCGTCCTCGTTGCCGGTCGCCGTGACCTGCCGGCTCTCCTCGCGCAGGAGGCCGACCAGGCTCGCCTGCGCGAAGTTCGCGTCCTGGAGGTCGTCGACCAGCAGGTGGTCGACGCGGCCGCTCACCCGGCCCCGCACGTCGGGGCGCTTCCCGAGGAGCGCGCAGGCGCGCAGCACGAGGTCACCCGAGTCGAGCGCCCCGCGCTCGTCGAGCAGGCGCTCGTGGTCGGCGTAGACGCCGGCGAACTCGAGCTCGCGCGCTGCGCGCGCCCGGGCGGCGTCGTCGCCCGTGCTCACCTCGTCCCGCCGCCGCTCGGCGTGGGCCAGCAGCTCGCCGGCGCTCACCATCTCCTCCTTGAGCCGGTCGATGCGCCTCACGAACGCGGCGAGCAGCGGCGCCGGGTTGCCGCGGATCTCGTGGTGGCGAAGGCTCAGCTCGTCGATGCAGTGCGAGCAGCAGGGCCACCCGGTCGGCCGGGGTCACGGGCACGAAGCCGGGGTCCACGCCCGCCTCGCAGCGCCTCCTCCCGGAGCAGGCGCGCGCAGAAGGACCGGAACGTGTCCACGTGCAGCTCGTCGTAGGGCGGCTCGCACGAGCGTCTCCAGGCGCTCGCGCATCGCGGCGGCCGCGGAGGGCGACAGCGCGATGGCCACCACGCGCGAGGCCTCGGCGCCCTGCTCGACCAGCCACGCGAAGCGCCGCTCGAGCATGCGCGTCTTGCCCGTGCCGGCGGCGCCGAGCACCAGCAGCGGCCCGCCCGGATGGGTGACGGCCGCCCCTGCTGTTGGGTCAGGCCGTCGGTGGACCGGGGCATCCCCGGCAGGATAGGTCCGTCGCGCTAGCTCTTGGCGCCGAACGTGGTGGTGTACGTCGCGCCGGCCCAGCGATGGCTCGGAACGCGCGAACACCACGCCGATGCCGATCTCGCGAAAGCGGCGGCTGAGGATGTTGGCCCGGTGGCCGGGGCTGTGCATCCACGACTGCACGATCTCCCTCGGCGAGGAGAGCGAGCCCGAGCCCCAGGCCAGGTTCTCACCGACGATCCAGGAGCGGGCGCTGCCCAGGTAGCCGGTGTGGGTGAGGCGGTCCACCACGTCCCGGCCGGTCCTGCTCACGTGGTCGAAGTAGCGCTTGCGGACCATGTCCTCGGTGTGGTTGTCCGCCGCCGCGGAGAGTCGCCGGTTGAGGCGCAGGCCGGGCAGCCCGCGACGGGCGCGCTCCTTGTTGAGCAGGCAGACGGCCGAGCGGGCGAGAACCCTCGACGAGGTGGCCTCCGCGGCGCTCGCGTTGGCGTGCGCGACAGCCGCGCCCTTTGCGGCGGCAGGAGACGGCGAGCGCGCCGAAGGCCAGGGCCGACACGGCGAGCGATGCGCAGATGTGAGCGGGCGAGCTTCACACCCCTCTCGTCGGCGCACCGGGACGCCGCTCCGCAGCCCGACGGAGGCGCCTTGGACGGATGACCCAGCACAATCTGCGGTGTGGCCGACAAGCTCCAGCGCTACCGCGCGAAGCGCGATCCCGCTTCCACACCGGAGCCCGAGGGCGAGACCCCGCCCGGGGACGGCGCGGACGCCGAGGTCGCGCGCTTCGTGATCCAGGAGCACCACGCGAGCCACCTGCACTGGGACCTGCGGCTGGAGCACGAGGGGGTGCTGGCCTCGTGGGCGCTTCCCAAGGGCATCCCCGCGCACCCGAAGGAGAACCGCCTGGCGGTGCGCACCGAGGACCACCCGCTCGAGTACCTCGAGTTCCACGGCGAGATCCCCAAGGGCTCGCTACGGCGGGGGGACGATGGCGATCTGGGACAGCGGGACCTACGAGACGGAGAAGTTCCGCCGCGACGAGGTGATCGTGGTGCTCTCCGGCGAGCGGGTCTCGGGCAAGTACGTGCTCTTCCAGACCAAGGGCAAGAACTGGATGATCCACCGGATGGACCCGCCCGCCGACCCGGGCGGCGGAGCCGATGCCCGACGCGATCGCCCCCATGCTCGCCCGCCTGGGCGAGCTGCCCCCGGAGCGCCAGGACGCCGACTTCGGCTACGAGGTCAAGTGGGACGGGGTGCGGGCCGCAGGCCCACGTGGACGCCGGGCACCTGACGCTCACGGGACGCAACGGGACCGACTTCACCCCGCGCTACCCCGAGCTGCGCGCGATGGCGGCGGCGCTCGGGTCGCGCCGGGTGATCCTCGACGGCGAGGTGGTGGCCCTCGACTCCGCCGGGCGCCCGAGCTTCGAGCGCCTCCAGGGCAGGATGCACCTGGCCTCGGACTCGGCGGTGCGCCGGCGCCTGAAGGACATACCCGTGACCTACGTGGCCTTCGACCTGCTCTGGGCCGACGGCCGTTCGCTCACCGGCCTCGCCTACTCCGAGCGGCGCCGGCTGCTGGCCGACCTGGAGCTCGAGGGGCCCGCGCTGGCGGACCCCGGCGCACCGCGAGGGCGACGGCGCGGCCCTGCTGGAGGCGAGCCGGCAGCAGGAGCTGGAGGGCATCGTGGCCAAGCGCCTGGACTCCCCGTACGAGCCGGGGACGGCGCTCGAGCGCCTGGATCAAGGTCAAGAACCACGGCGCCCAGGACGTGGTCGTGGGCGGCTACACCCGGGGCGAGGGGGGCCGGTCGCAGCAGCCTGGGCGCGCTGTGCGTCGGCGTGTACGACGAGGACGGACGGCTCCTGCTACGCGGGCAAGGTGGGCACGGGGTTCACCGAGACCACCCTCGCGCTCGTGATGCGAAAGCTGCTCCGACTCGGGCGCGAGACGTCGCCCTTCGAGGGCCGCCAGCCGCCCCGGGGCGCGCTGTTCGTGGAGCCGCGGCTGGTCGCGCGCGTCGAGTTCCGGGAGTGGACGCGCACGGGCACCCTGCGCGCGCCCTCCTTCAAGGGGCTGCGCGAGGACGTGGACCCGGAGACGGTGACGCGCGAGCGCTGACACTGCACGGCGCCTTGCCGCGGTTGGCCCGGCGCGCCCGCGCCGGGTAAGTTTCGATGCAATGGCACGCGCAATCTGGAGCGGGGCGATCTCCTTCGGCCTCGTGAACATCCCGGTCAAGCTCTACAGCGCCGTCTCGAAGAAGACGGTGCGCTTCCACCAGCTCGACGCCAAGACCGGGCTCGCGCATCCAGCAGAAGCGGGTGAACCCGCAGACCGGGGAGGAGGTGCCCTACGAGCAGCTCGTGAAGGGCTACGAGCTCTCCCCCGACCGCTTCGTGGTCATCACGCCCGAGGAGCTCGAGGCGATCGAGCCCAAGAAGACGCGCACGATCGACATCGAGGACTTCGTGGACATCGAGGACATCGACCCGATCTACTACGACCACCCGTACTACCTGGCGCCCGGCACCGGCGCGGGCAAGTCCTACGCGCTGCTGCTCGCAGGCGATGGAGGACTCGGGCAAGGTCGGCATCGCCCGCGTGGTGATCCGCTCCAAGGAGCAGCTCGTGGCCCTGCGCCCGCGCGGGGACGTGCTCACCATGGAGACGCTCCTGTTCGGCGACGAGGTCGTGGACCCCGAGGAGATCGGCGACCTCCCGGACACCGACGAGGTCAAGGCCTCGAAGCGCGAGGTGGACATGGCGCGCCAGCTCATCGACTCGCTCTCCGTCGGACTTCGACCCCGACAAGTACAAGGACGAGTACCGCGAGGCGGTGCTCGAGATGATCGAGCGCAAGGCCGACGGCCAGGAGATCGCCGTCCAGCCCGCCGAGGAGGAGCCGGAGGCGGTGCCCGACCTGATGGCGGCGCTCGAGGCGTCGATCGCGGGCGCGAAGCGCCAGGGGGGATCCGGAATCGAAGCCCAAGGCGGCGGCGTCGAAGAACGGCTCTTCGAAGAAGAGCCCGGCCAAGAAGAAGACCGCGGCCAAGAAGAAGTAGTTGCCCCCGGGGGTGGAGGTCGAAGTCGAGGGCCGCCGCCTGCGGCTCTCCAACCTCGACAAGGTGCTCTACCCCGAGGTGGGGTTCACCAAGGGCCAGGTGATCGACTACTACACGCGCGCGGCGCCCTGGCTCCTGCCCCACCTGCGCGGGCGGGCGCTCACGCTCAAGCGCTACCCCAACGGGGTCGACGCCGGCCACTTCTACGAGAAGCAGAAGCCCTCGCACGCGCCCGAGTGGGTGCGATCGGAGTCGATCCAGGCCGGGGACCGGACGATCGACTTCGTGGTCTGCGACGACCTGCCCACCCTCGTGTGGCTGGCCAACCTCGCCGACCTCGAGCTGCACCCGTCGCTCGCGCTGGCCGAGGACCCCGACAGCCCGGTGGTGCTGGCCTTCGATCTCGACCCCGGCCCGCCCGCGGCGCTGGCGCAGTGCTGCGAGGTGGCCATCCTGCTGAGGGACCTGCTCGCCCAGCTCGACCTCGAGTGCTGCCCGAAGACCTCGGGCTCGAAGGGGATGCAGGTCTACGTCCCCCTCAACGCCCCCACGGGCTACGACGCCACCAAGCCCTTCGCGCACGGCGTCGCGCGCCTGCTGGAGTCACAGCACCCGAAGCAGGTCGTCTCGGTGATGCAGAAGGCGAGCCGGACGGGGAAGGTCTTCATCGACTGGAGCCAGAACGACCGCCACAAGACCACGGTCGGGCCCTACTCCCTGCGCGCGCGCGAGCGCCCGACGGTGTCCGCTCCGCTCGACTGGGAGGAGGTCGAGGAGGTGGCCGGCGGGGGCGGCGCCGACGCGCTGGCGCTCGACTCGGCGCAGGTGCTCGAACGGCTGGCCGACCGCGGCGATCTCTTCTCGCCCGTGCTGGAGGTCGAGCAGGAGCTGCCCGACCTCTAGATTCAATCGCGATGGTGGACTGGGGCATCGCCCGGCAGATAGCGCGGCTTCGCCGCGCTGTCCGACGGGACGCCCGACCTCGGCCTGGACATCGCGGCGCTCGCGCGAGAGCTCGAGGGCCGGGTCACCGAGTTCACGCAGCTGCCCGCCGACGCGCCGGCGCCCCCGGCCGAGCTGGTGAGCCGCATGGAGTGGGCCGAGATCAACCTCGAGACGCCTGTCCTCGCATCCTCGACCCCGTGGCGAAGCGCCTCGAGGACCGGCTCGAGGCGCACGGGCCCCTTCGCCGGCGCGCTTCGCCTGGGCACCGGCGTGACCCTGTCGGCGGAGGTGGGCCTGGTCACCGGGTACATGTCGCAGCGGGTGCTCGGCCAGTACGAGCTGTCGCTGCTCGCCCCGGCCTCGGCGCCCCGGCTGCTGTTCGTGGCGCCCAACCTCGAGAAGGCCGTCCTGGAGCTGGACGCCGACCGCGAGAGCTTCCTGCGCTGGGTCACCGTCCACGAGCTGGTCCACGCACTGCAGTTCGGCGGCGTGCCGTGGCTGCGCGACCACCTCGCGGGACTGCTCAGGCGCTTTCTCGCCACGGTCGACGTGCGGATCGAGCGCGGCGCCGCGGGCGGGCTGCCCGCCCTGCCCAACCCCCTCGAGCTGGTCGAGCGGTTCCGCGAGGGGGGCCTGGCGGCTCTCGTGCAGACGCGCGAGCAGCGGGGGCTCATGGACCGCCTCCAGGCCACGATGGCCACGGTGGAGGGTCACGCCGAGCACGTGATGGACGCCCTGGCGCCGGAGCTCGTGCCGCGCCACGAGGGGCTGCGGGAGGCGATGGACGCCCGGCGGGGAAACCGCTCGGCTCCCGAGCGGATCCTGCAGCGCCTGCTCGGCATGGACACGAAGCTGCGCCAGTACGAGCTGGGGAAGAGCTTCTGCGACGCCGTGGCCGCCGAGGGGGGCATCGAGCTGCTCAACCGGGTCTGGGAGTCCCCCGCCTCGCTCCCGGACCTCTCCGAGCTCGAGCATCCCGCCGAATGGAGCGCCCGCGTGGCGCCCTCGCCCGCCCCCGCCTGAAGCGGCTTTCCGACGCCCGGTGTAACCCCTCGGGAGGGGGGGTTTACAAACGTGTGTTCGGTGGTATAGTTGTACCTAGCTTAGAAATAACAAGCTTAGTTTCGACTCCCCCGAAGCACCCTGTACGAAGTCCCAGAGCGAAGGAGAGCATCACCAATGGCAACACAGACCCCCACACAGCGCAAGGCCACCGCAAGGAAGGCCGCCGCCACCCGCAAGCGCAACGCCACGAGCACGCAGCGCAGCGCCGCCGGCAAGAAGGCCGCCGCCACGCGCCGCTCGAACCGGACCGCCCGGAGCGCCCGCAGCACGCGGACCGCTGCCAGGACCACGGCCCGCAGCGCCGCTCGCACGGCCGAGGCCGGCACCCAGACCGGCGTCTTCACCCTCGAGTACGCCGGCAAGCAGGCCGAGCGTGCCGTGCTGATCCCGGTCGGCGCCACGCTGGTCGCCCGCGACAACGTGGTCGAGGCCGTGAAGCCCTACACGAACCGCAACACGCTCCAGCGCAAGGTTCGCGTCGACCTCAACAAGTTCGAGCGTCGGGGCAACACCGCCCGCACTCGGATCCAGCGCGAGGTCAAGCGCACCCGGACTCGCGTCGAGCGTGAGCTGCGCCAGCGTCGCACCCAGGCCACCCGCGTGGTCAAGCGCAACCGCCGCGAGGCCGAGCGCCAGGTCAAGGCCGTGCGCCGCGACGTGGAGCGCCAGGTCGCGTCGGTCGTCTCTTAGGTCGACTCGCACTTGACCGGCCAGGAGGCCGGTCAAGGAACCTTCTCCCCGCCGGCTGGAGAGACCGGGCCGGGGCAGGACTGCCGACCTCAGGGAAGTCCATCGCGTCGGCAGTGAGCAGTATCTCTCCTCCCTCAACAAGCGAGGTCCCTTCGGGGGCCTCGTTTGTCATTCCGGGGCCGGTGGACCGTCTGCGACAATCGGAGGCGATGCCCACCGAGGAACAGATCCGCCAGGCGCTCACGCACGTGATCGACCCCGAGCTGCGCAAGGACATCGTGGAGCTCGGCATGGTCCGGCGCATCGCGAGCCACGACGACGGCCGCGTGGAGGTCACGGTCTCCCTGACCACCCCCGGCTGCCCGATCCGCTCCCACTTCCAGGAGGCCGTGGCCGAGCACGTGGGAGCCCTCGAGGGCGTGACCGACGTGGTCACCGACTTCGACGTGCTCAGCGCGTCCGAGAAGCAGACCCTCCAGCAGCGCCTGGGGCGCGGCGCGCTCCCCCAGGGGGCGCTGGCCCGCGTGAAGAACGTGATCTGCGTCGGCTCGGGCAAGGGCGGCGTGGGCAAGTCCACCGTCACCGCGAACCTGGCCGCCGCGCTGCAGATGGAGGGCATGCAGGCGGCCGCGATGGACGCCGACGTGTGGGGCTACTCCATCCCGCGCATGCTCGGCGTGCACGGCCGCCCGCAGATCTCGGGCGAGCGCAAGATCATCCCGCTGGACGGCGCCGGCGGGGTCAAGGCGATCTCGATCGAGTTCTTCCTCGAGCGCGAGGACCAGGCCATCACCTGGCGCGGGCCGATGCTCCACAAGGCCATCCGCCAGTTCCTCGAGGACGTGGACTGGGGCGAGCTCGACTATCTGCTGATCGACCTCCCGCCGGGCACCGGCGACGTGTCGATGACGCTCGCCCAGCTGCTGCCCCAGGCGCGCTTCGTGATCGTCACCACCCCCCAGCCCGCGGCCCAGAAGGTGGCCAAGCGGGCCGCCGAGACCGCGCTGCGCTACGACCTCGAGATCACCGGCGTGGTGGAGAACATGTCGGGCTTCACCACCCCCGGCGGCGAGCGCCTCGCGATCTTCGGCGAGGGCGGGGGCCAGGCCCTGGCCGACGAGCTCGAGGTGCCGCTGCTGGGCACGGTCCCGCTCCAGGAGGAGCTGAGGGTGGCCTCGGACGAGGGCCTGCCGCTCGTGCTCGACGACCCCGACGCACCCGCCGCGCAGGCCCTGCGCCACGCGGCCCGCGGCCTCATCGCCGCCACGCCGCAGGAGCTGGCGGTGTTCCAGGAGCCCGTGGGGGCGCCGCTGCCCGGTGTTCCCGCCGTCACGGGCACCGCGCTGCCGATGGCGAACTGAGCACCCGGCTTGTAGGGTCCCCGCGATGCGAGCGGAGGCGCCACGGCGCCATAGCTGCGGCCGTGTTCGTCACCGGCGTCGCGTGGGCCGTGCCGGCCGGCGCCGCCGAGCGCTTCTACGGCGTCACCGACGTCCAACCGCCTCGTCACCTTCCACTCCGACTCGCCCGGGGCGATCCGCAGCCACCGGGCCGATCACCGGGCGCTCGGGAGCGCGAGCATCCTGGCGATCGACCTGCGGCCGAGCAACGGGCAAGCTCTACGGCCTGGGCAGCGACGACCGCCTCTACCGGATCGCCGCCCGGACGGGCCGCGCGCGGCCGCATCGGGCCGCGCCTGTTCGAGCTGCGCAGCGCGGCGGTGGGATTCGACTTCAATCCCACGGCCGACAGGATCAGGGTGGTCAGCTCGCACCGGGCAGAACGTCCGCGTGCACCCCGACACGGGCGGCTGGTCGACGACCGGCCTGACCGGAGTCAGCCTGACCTCGCTGCGCTACGACGCCAACGATCCCGCCGCCCTGTCCGCTCCTCGGATCGGCGCGTCGGCCTACACCAACAACGCCGGGGCCACGCACGCTCTTCGGGATCGACCAGGCGCCGCAACACCCTCGTGCTCCAGTCGCCCCCGAACGAGGGCGTGCTGAGCACGGTGGGCCGCCTCGGCGTGAGACGCGCGACGCCCCGCGTGGGCTTCGACATCGCGCGCAACGGACGCGCGTACGCCGCGTTCGGGCAGCCCGGGCGCGCGCGACATCGGCCTGTTCCGGGTCAACCTCTCGAGCGGCCGGGCCTCGCAGGCCGCGCGCTTCAACGCCGTCGGCACCTACCGCGGCCGGCCGCGCGCGACCCCCTGCGCGCCCTCACCGCCGCGGGACGCGTGCAGGGACGACCGGACCCGCCCGCGCGTGCGCAACAAGAAGCTCAACGACCCGCTGATCAGCGCAGCTGCTGCGCGGGTCGCGCGCTGCGGATCGCCGTGGCCTGCAACGAGGCCTGCGCAGGTGCGCGCCACCTTCCGGCTGGGCCGCGCGGTCGGTCGGGTTCGTCACGGGCCGCGTGCCCGGGCGGGCGGGCCGGGTCGTGCTGGCGCTGCGGCTGTCCAGGGCGGGCAAGCGCGTGGTGCGCCGCGTGCGCCCGGACGTGCTCAAGGTCGACCTGGTGGCGGCGGACGCCGCCGGGAACATCGTGGCCGCCCGCCGCCGCTGAGGCGGGCGGGCGGCCCTACGCCGCGCCGGCGCCGCTCTTGTAGTACTCGGCGTTGATCTCCGTGAACTTGGTCCACTCGTCCGGAAGCTGGTCCTCGGCGAAGCAGGCGTCCACCGGGCAGGCCTCGACGCACGCGTCGCAGTCGATGCACTCCTCGGGATCGATGTAGAGCATCTCGACCTTGTCGTAGTCGGGCTCGTCGGGCGTGGGGTGGATGCAGTCGACAGGGCAGACCTCGACGCACGAGTTGTCCTTCTGCCCGATGCAGGGCTCTGCGATGACGTAGGCCAATTCGTTCCTCGGAGTCTCTCGTTTGCGTGTTCTGGGATCGTGCCCGGAGCAGCCGGGCGAGCGCGGGATTCTACACTCGGCTCGCATGACCGCCGCCCAGGCCCTCGACTGGCACAACCGCGTCATGATCGCCTTCGACCTGGCCCTGGGCACCGGCACGCTCGCCGCGCCCGACGCCACCCTGAGGGTTCTCGGCCACGCCGCCCCGTCCGACGACGCCCGCGAGCTCTTTCGCCGCTGCGGGCCGATCTGGCTCACCTTCGCCGCCGCGCACGCCGTCGCCTCGGCGCGCGGGCGCCCGGAGGACTGGTGGGCCGTGGCCTGGCTGCGGGGCACCGAGCTGCTCACCGACGTGGTGTGGTCGCGCTCGCCGGCCTTCAGGCGACGCCCGCACCCGCGCCATGCTGCGGGCCGCCGGCGCGAGCAACCTGGCCATGGCCGGCGCGCTTCGCCTGGCGCTCCCGGAACGGCCGCTAGCGGATGATCCTCCTCACCGGGGCCACCGGCACCGTCGGACAGGCGCTGCTGAGGCGCCTGACGGCCGCGCGGACGCCGGTGCGGTGCCTCGTCCGCGATCCGCGCCGCCTGGGAGCCGAGCGCGTGAGGGTGCAGATCGCCCTCGGCGACCTGGCCGACCCGGTGTCCTTTCGCAACGCCACCCGCAACGTGGACACCGTGATCCACCTGGCGGCCTCGACCCGCGACCAGCCCCGCGCCTCGCTCGAGGAGCTGAACGCCGTGGCCACCCTGCGGCTCGTGCGCGCCGCCGAGCGCTCGGGGGCGCGCCGGTTCGTGTACTTCGGGGCGATCGGATCCAGCCTGCATTCGCCCACGCGCTTCTTCCGGGCCAAGGAGCTGGCCCGGCGCGCGGTGGAGGACTCGAGCCTGACCACCACGGTCTTCTCCCCCTCGATCGTCTACTCGCCGGGCGACCCCTGGCTGACCCTGCTCGAGCGCTTCTCCTACCTGCCCGCGATCCCGATCTCCGGCTCGGGCGGCGCGGCCTACCAGCCGATCTGGGCCGACGACGTGGCCGACTGCGTGATGGCCGCGCTCGAGCGCGACGGCCGCGGGGAGCACCGGACCTTCGAGCTGGCCGGCCCGGAGACGCTCTCCTACGAGGACATCGTGCGCGCCGCGCTGCGCCCCACCGGGCGCCGGCGGCCCCTGCTGCACGTGCCCCGCCCGATCGTGAACGGGTCCCTGCGGATGCTCGAGCGCCTGACCGGCCCGGCGGCGTTCGCGACCGACGAGGAGGCGGCGCTGCTCGAGGAGCCGATGACCAGCGCGCGCGGCACCGCCGACGCGGAGTCGCTCGGCGTCACCCCGCTTCGGATGAGTGCGGTGCTGGGGGCCGCCTAGCGCCGCTCGTGTAGGCCACCATCCGGTTGCTCAGGCTCACCAGCGCGTCCACCTGCACCCCCCGCGGCTCCACCGGCTGCGAGAGCGTCGCCCTCACGCGCTCGACGAGATGCGCCGCGCGGCGCTCGGCGATCGAGCAGGCCACCAGCGACGCGTCGCGCACGAGCCGGGGCTCGGCGCTCCAGACGGTCTCGAAGTCGCGCTCGGCGTCCTCGACCTCGTCCTGGCCGGGCCGCTCCCAGGCCGCCAGCATCGCGGTGAAGTCCTCGCCGTCGCAGATCACCGACCACTCGCGCCCGATCGGGTCGGTGCGCTCGATCGGCACCTCGGCCGGTCCGCCGGACGGCTCGCGCAGCTCGGGGAAGTCGGCGTAGACGATCGCGCAGTCGGCGGGGCCGCAGAGGTCGCGCCAGCGCGCCTCGGCGCTGCGGTAGTAGCGCTCGCGCTGGAAGCTCGCGAACAGCATCCCCTGCGAGGCGCGCACCCCGCACTCGTCCTCGATGGCGTGGCTGAGGCCCACCAGCGCGCGCTTGGGCAGCACGTACGGCGTCACGTCCGGCCGCCGCCGCAGGAGCCCGGCGTAGATCGAGTCCTCGTCGGCGGGGCCGCGCTCCTCGGGCACGGCGCGCTTCGCGGTCTCGATGGCGGCCCTCAGCTCCATCCCCGCCTCGCGCTCGCGCAGCACCCTCCGGATCAGGAGGACGTCGCGCTCGGAGTAGCGGCGGTGCCCGCTCGGACGGCGCTGGGGGACGGGGAACCCGTGCCGCTGCTCCCACATCCGCAGCGTCGCGGCCTCGACCCCCGTGCGGCCGGCCACCTCCCGGATCGTCAGGCCGGTGGCGCTCACGCAGCCGACGCCAGCTCCGCGCGGGCCTTCTGCAGCCCGAGGCGGACCCGGCTCTTCACCGTTCCCAGGGGCACCTGGGCGGCGGTCGCGATCTCGCGGGCGGTCAGGCCCTTGCCGAAGGCGAGCAGCACGGCGTCGCGCTGATCGCCGGGGAGCGTGTCGAGGGCGCGCAGCACGCGCTGCTCCGAGTCGCGGCGTATCACGGGCTCGGAGGCGTCCTCGGCCACCGGGCGGTCGAGACGCGCCTGCTGGACGGAGCGCTCGACCGCCGACTCGCGCGCGGTGCGCGAGCGCCAGCGGTCCAGGGCCCGGCTGCGGGCCATCATGGTCAGGAAGCTGCCCAGGCTGCCGCGCGAGGCATCGAACGAGTCGGGCCTGCGCCACAGGTGCATGAACACATCCTGCACCACGTCCTCGGCCGCCGCCGGGTCGCGCAGGACGCGGGTGGCCGCGGAGAGCATGGCGGGCGCGTGCTCTCTGTACGCGCGGTTGAACTCTCGGGGGTCATGAAGGGTCTGGGTCATTTGACATTCCTCTATAGCGTGTTGAACTAAATCTACACATACTGTAGAGGAAATGCAAGAGGAGCGTCCGAACGGCGAAGGAGCCGCCGGCGAAGGCGGACCCGTTCGGCCGACGGCATACGCCGGGATCCCTTCGAGGCAGTTCCTGCCAGACTGTCGTCCGTGACGAGCCAGTCTCGGCGACCGCCTGGAACGGCGAAGGGCCCGCCAACGAAGCGCGGGCCCTTCGAGGTGACGATCTAGGCGCGAAGCGCCGTTCGGGGGGTTGCAAAGGGGGGCGAGTTCGCCCCCCTTTGTTCCCTGTCTCCCTTACATCATTCCGTCCATGCCGCCCGGCATGCCGCCGGGCATGCCGCCGGCGCCGTCGGTCTCGGGCATCTCGGCCACGATGCACTCGGTGGTGAGGATGTTCTTCGCGATCGAGGCTGCGTTCTGCAGCGCCGAGCGCGTGACCATCGCCGGGTCGATCACGCCGGCCGCGACCAGGTCCACGATCTCGCCGGTGTCGGCGTTGAGACCGTTGCCCTTCTTGGCCTTGCGGACGTCGTTGACCACGACCGAGCCCTCCAGGCCGGCGTTGTGCGCCAGCTGGCGGACGGGCTCCTCGAGCGCGCGGAGGATGATGCGGGCGCCGGTCTGCTCGTCACCCTCGAGGGCGTCGGGCTTCACGGCGTCCGCGGCACGCAGGAGCGCCACGCCGCCGCCCGGCACGATGCCCTCCTCGAGGGCCGCGCGGGTGGCCTGCAGCGCGTCCTCGACGCGGTGCTTCTTCTCCTTCATCTCCGTCTCGGTGGCCGCTCCGACCTTCACCACGGCAACGCCGCCGGCCAGCTTGGCCAGGCGCTCCTGGAGCTTCTCGCGGTCGAAGTCGGAGTCCGTGGACTCGACCTCGTTCTTGATCTGGTTGATGCGGCCCTTGATGGCCTCCGCGTCACCCGATCCGTCCACGATCGTCGTGGTGTCCTTGCCGACCACCACGCGACGGGCGCGCCCGAGCTGCGAGAGCTGGGTGTTCTCGAGCTTGAGGCCCATCTCCTCGGTGATCACCTCGCCGCCGGTGAGGATCGCGATGTCCTCGAGCATCCGCTTGCGGCGGTCGCCGAAGCCGGGGGCCTTGACCGCGACGCCCGTGAAGGTGCCGCGGAGCTTGTTGACCACGAGCGTGGCGAGCGACTCGCCCTCCACGTCCTCGGCCACGATCAGGATCGGCTTGCCCGACTGGATGACCTGCTCCAGCACCGGCAGCACGTCCCGGACGGACCCGATCTTCTGGTTGGCGATGAGGATGTAGGGATCCTCGAGGGTCGCCTCCATGCGGTCCTGGTCGGTGACCATGTAGGGCGAGATGTAGCCCTTGTCGAACTGCATGCCCTCGGTGAACTCGAGGTCCATGCCGAACGTCTGGCCCTCCTCGACGTTGACCACGCCGTCCTTGCCGACCTTGTCGATGGCGTCGGCGATCACGTCGCCGATCTCGTCGTCGGCGGCCGAGATGGCTGCCACGCGGGCGATCTGCTCCTTGCCCGAGATCTCCGTGGAGGCCTTGCCGATGGCCTCGACCACCTGGTCGACGGCCTTCTCGATGCCGCGCTTGAGGCCGAGCGGGTTGGCCCCGGCGGCCACGTTCTGCAGGCCGCTGCGCACGATCTGCTGAGCGAGCACGGTGGCCGTGGTGGTGCCGTCGCCGGCGACGTCGTTGGTGGCGGTCGCCACCTCACGGACCAGCTGGGCGCCCTGGTTCTGGAAGACGTCCTCGACCTCGATCTCGCGAGCGATCGTGACGCCGTCGTTGGTGATGGTGGGGGCGCCGAACTTCTTGTCCAGCACCACGTAGCGCCCCTTCGGGCCAAGGGTGACCTTCACCGCGTTGGCTACTGCGTCGACGCCCTCCTGGAGCGCGGTGCGCGCCTCCTGGGCGTACTTGAGCTCCTTGTGAGCCATGTGTTCGTTCCTCCGTCTGGTTCTGGGAAGGCTGGTTAGGCGACCTTGGCGAGCACGTCGGACTCGCGCAGGACCAATAGGTCGTCGCCGTCGACGGTGATCTCGGTGCCGCCGTACTTGGAGTAGAGGACCTCGTCCCCTTCGGCGACGTCGAGCGGGATGCGCTTCTCACCGTCGTCGTCGTAGCGGCCCTCGCCGACGGCGAGCACCTTGCCGCGCTGGGGCTTCTCCTTCGCGGTGTCGGGGAGCAGGATGCCGCTGGCGGTCGTCTCCTCCTCGTCGATGGCCTTGACGATCAAGCGATCGCCGAGAGGCTTGAGCTTCATTGAAACCTCCGTCTGACTGACGTTTGTGGGTCGGCTTGGCACTCTAGCAACGCGAGTGCCAAGGGGCTGTGAAGCTCGTGTGGACGCTCGGCCGCGCGTGCCATTACCCTGGCGCGTTCACAACTTCGAAAGGACCCCAGCGATGAACCGAACGATCGCAGTACTGGCCGCCGCCGGCCTCTGCCTGCTGCCAGCGGCGTGCGGCGACGACGACGAGACGTCGTCGGGCGGAGGATCCTCGACGTCGGCCTCGTCCTCCCCCGCGAAGGTCACGGTGAAGGTGACCGAGAGCGGCAAGACCTCGAAGCTCTCGCTGCCCAAGTCGGTGAAGGCCGGCCTCGGTCGAGATATCGCTCGACAACACGGGCAAGGACGGGCACAGCGCGCAGTTCATCCGCGTCGACGGCGATCACAGCGAGGCGGAGGTGCACAAGGTCACCGACACCGAGGGCGGCAAGATCCCCAGCTGGCTGCACGCCGCCGGCGGGCTCGGCACCGTCAACCCCGGGAAGTCCGGGACGGTGACTCAGGTGCTCGAGCCCGGCAACTACTACGTCGGAGGACGACGAAGCCGAGAAGAACGAAGGCCTCGTCAAGCTCTCGGTGACGGGTGAAGGCGGCGGTGAGCTGCCCTCGACGCCGGCCACGGTCACGGCCACGGAGTACAAGTTCGAGGCCTCCGGCCTCAAGCCGGGATCCAACCGGATCACGTTCGACAACGCCGGGAAGGAGCTGCACCACATCATCGCCGCCCCGCTGAACAAGGGCGCGACGTTCGCCGAGGTGAAGAAGTTCCTTGGCTCGGAGGGCGAGGGCGCCGGCCCGCCGCCGGTCGACTTCGAGAAGACCGTGGGCACGTCGATCATCGACGGCGGAGAGAGCCTGGTGACCGACCTCGAGCTCCAGAAGGGCAAGTACGCCTTCGTCTGCTTCATCCAGGACCGCGCCGGCGGACCCCCGCACGTGGCCAAGGGCATGCTCCAGGAGATCGCCGTCGACTAGGTCTGGCGCGACCCGAAGACCCCGCTCGAAAGGAACTGCATGATCACCCGACGCACTCCGACGCTGCTCGCCGTCCTGGCCCTCTGTCTGCTGCCCGCCGCCTGTGGAGACGACGACTCGTCCGGCGGAGGCGGGAGCGGCTCGGCAGCCAAGCCGACGAAGGTGGACATCGGCGTCACCGAGACGGGGAAGAACGCGCTGCTCGAGGTGCCCAAGTCCGTCAAGGCAGGTCCCGTCGAGCTCAGCTTCGAGAACACCGGCAAGAAGCCGCACGACGTCCAGCTCGTCCGGGTCGCCGGCGACCAGACGTTCGAGGACGTGCTCAAGATCGTCGAGAGCGACGGCGCGCCGACCCCGAAGTGGCTCACCTACGGGGGCGGGATCGGATCCGTGCAGCCCGGCAAGACGGCAACCACGACGGCCGTGCTGGCGCCCGGGAGGTACTTCGTCGCGGATACCGAGTCCGACGGGAAGGAGGCCGCCGAGCTCGAGGTGACCGGCGAGAGCGCGACCGCGGAGCTGCCCTCGACGTCGGCCACGATCGAGACGGTCGACTACGGCTTCAAGCCCTCGGGCCTGAAGGCGGGCACGAACGAGATCACGTTCGACAACACGGGCGCCGAGCCCCATCACGTGATCGCCGCTCCGATCAACAAGGGGTCGACGATCGCCGACGTGAAGAAGTTCGCGACGAGCGAGGAGGAGCCGTCGGGACCGCCGCCCATCGACTTCGAGCGGACCGCCACCACCGCGATCATCGACGGCGGCGCCAAGCAGACCACTCAGATCGACTTCGAGAAGGGCAAGTACGCCTTCGTGTGCTTCGTCGCCGACCGCAAGGGCGGCCCGCCGCACGTGGCCAAGGGGATGATCCAGGAGGTGGAGATCAAGTAAGCGCCCGAGCGCTGCCGGGGTCGGCTAGTTCTGAGCCGGCCCCGGCTGCAGGCGGTCGGCGATCTCCGACGGGCGGTCGGAGATCTTCGAGAAGCGCACGACGGTCACCACGTCGTCCTCGGAGACCTCGCGGCCGTAGATCTGCTCCAGGAAGTGCGTGGTCTCGCCGAGGCGGCGGAACTCCGGGTTGTCGTGCTCGATGTCGCGCGGGGAGAGGTCGGCGCAGCGCTTGACCTCCACGGCGTCGATCACCGCCTCGAAGATGCGCTCGCGCGGGGAGTGCTGAAAGCCCACGGTCACGAGCACCACCTCGCCCTTGCGGTACTTCTTGGACTTGTCGCCCAGCCGGATGGTGGCGGTCTTGCGACCGCGCTTGAGCTGGTCGATGAAGACGGGCGAGTAGAAGTTCAGCACGAACATGGCGCGCGGCAGTCTAGATGCGCGCTTGCGGCCAGCGCCCTGGCGGCCATCTCGCTCTCGCCCTTGTAGGACAGGAGGCCGGGGGCCTCGCGCAGCGAGATCCACTCCGCCGAGATGACCTCGTCGTCGTGGTCGTCGAGCGAGCCCGAGCGGTAGCGGAAGAGGTAGAAGGCGACCGTCTTCAGCACCCGCTCGCCCCGGAACGTGTACCAGTAGCGCACCTCTCCCAGCCGCTCCACCAGGTCGACCGCCAGGCCGGTCTCCTCGCGCACCTCGCGGGCGGCGGCCTGCTCGAGCGTCTCGCCGTCCTCGGGATGGCCCTTCGGGAGCGCCAGCACGCCCTTGCGCGGGCTCACCGCCGCCATCTCGAGCCCGCCCTCGGCATCCCGCAGGACCACCCCGCCCGCCGAGAGCTCGCGCTTCACGCCCCGCCCTCCACGAGGGGGACGAAGCGCACGGCGGCCACGTCCTCGGTGTGGCCGCCGCGCATGCGCACGAGCCGCTCGCCCTGACCCCGGCCCACGGGGCACACGAGGGTGCCCCGGTCGACCACCTGGTCCACCAGCGCCTGGGGCGGCCCGCGCTCGGCCGCGGCCGTCACGATGATCCCGTCGAAGGGCGCCCGCTCGGGGACGCCCGCCGATCCGTCGCCCTCGCGGACCTCGACGTTGCGGTAGCCCAGCCGGTCGAGCACCTCGCGCGCGCCCCTGGCCAGCGCGCCGTGGCGCTCGATGGTGACCACGTGCGAGCAGATCCGGCTGAGCACGGCCGCGCCGTAGCCCGAGCCGGTGCCCACCTCGAGCACCCGCTCGGGGCCCTCGAGCTCGAGCAGCTCGGTCATGCGCGCGACGATCCAGGGCTGGGAGATCGTCTGGTTCTCGCCGATGGCCAGTGCGCCGTCGCGGTAGGCGCGGTTGCGCGCCTCCGCGGGCACGAACTCCTCGCGGGGCACCTCGCCCATGGCCCTCAGCACCGCCTCGTCCTCGATGCCGCGCCGGCGCAGCTGGCGATCGACCATGCGCATTCGGCGCCGGACGAACTCGCCGTCAGTGGATGAAGTCCCTGAGCCGCTCGGGCTCATGGACCGTCACCTTTCCTCGCCCGAGTGCCACCACGCCCTCTCGCTCGAGCGTGGCCAGGAACCGGCTCGCGCTCTCGCGCGACGTGCCCGCCAGCTGGGCGATCTCGGCCTGGGTGGCCTGCACCAGCACGTCGCTGTCCCCCGCCACACCCTCCTCCTGGCGCGCCTCGACCTGCCCGAGCACCGCGCTCGCCACCCTGCCCGAGACCGTCTGGAACGACCGCTGGCTCAGCCGCTCGTTCGTGCGCCGGACCCGCTCGGCCATCGTCCCCAGCATCTTCAGGGCCATCCCCGGGCTCGACGTGATCAGGCTCTGCATGTCCCGGCCGAGCACCGCGACCAGCGCCGTGGGCTCCAGCGCCTCGGCGGTGGCCGAGCGCGTCTCGCCGCGGAACAGGGCCAGCTCGCCGAACATGGCCCCGGTCCGCAGCTCGGCCAGCGCCACCGTGCGGCCGTCGGGGTGCTCGCGGCGGATGCTCACCGAGCCGCTGCGCACCACGTAGCAGGTGTCGCCCGAGTCCCCCTCACGGAAGATCACCTCGCCGCGCTCGAACGAGCGCGGCACGGCCACGCTGGCCACCTGGGCCAGCTCGCGGGGCTCGAGCTCGGAGAAGACCTCGACCCGGGCGAGCAGTTGTGCGGTGTCCTCTCCGGCTGGCACGCGCCAAACGTACCGCTCCGGCAGGGGTGCTAGGGCACGTCGGCGCCCGCGGGCTGGAGGGCGTCGTTGGCGAACGGCGCACAGCGCGGGCTCGCGTCGCGCAGCGCGGTGCCGCGGCCGAACACCTCGCCGGCGCCCCGCAGCGAGGAACAGATGACGCGCTCTCCCATCGTGTGCGACACGTTGAAGAAGTAGTTGTCGTTGTCGATCGGCGACACCTCGTCCCCGCGCTGGTTGAAGAACGAGCGCCGGACCGGCTCGGGATAGGCCTCATAGGGGGCGATCAGGTAGCCGAGCTGGTCCTGGGCCAGGCCCGCGGTCATGTGCCCGCGGGCGGGCACGCGCGTGGCGATCTCCAGCGCGATCTGCGGGTACGCCTCGCCGGGGAAGGTGGAGAGCAGCACGTCGCCGATCCGTGCGCTGGAGGTCACGGTGCCCAGCACGTTGCCGGTCAGCCAGGGCGGCGTGAGCGCCCGGTTGAGCGGCGTGCCCGCGGGGTCCCCGGCGTAGTTGAGGCCCAGGATGAGGCCGCTCGAGGCCGCGTCCTGGATCAGGTACGAGCGGGCCGCGACCACCGGATCGCCGCCCAGTGGCCGGGCCCCCACCGCCGCGTCCTCGGAGCGCTCGACCACCCGCTCGGCGTAGGCGCGGATGGAGCAGAAGTCACGCGCGGGGCCCTCGGGCGGGAGCGGCGCGGCGTCGCAGCCCCGGTCGGCCGGCTGCGTGCGCCCGAGGGTGGCCACCACGGTCACCGCCTCGCCGCCGAAGCGCCTGGCGAGCAGCGGGTTGGCGGCCTGGACCCAGTCGCCCGAGACCTTCCGGTTGGAGCGAGCCGAGCACGGTGGTGTGGGCCGAGAAGTTGAGCAGCGTGGCGAACGGCTCCCCGGAGGGATCCCGCGCCTGGAGCACGCGCACGTCGGAGTCCACCACCTTGTTCGGCTCGTCGTAGTCGAACTGGTTCGAGAGCAGGTCGCGCCCCGGGGCCGTGCCGTAGTAGAGGATCCCGGGCCGGGCGGTGCTGAAGGCCTCGACGATGGCGTCGACCGTCCGGTCGGCGATCAGCTTGCGGTAGGCCACCGGCACCCCGCCCCACACGCCGATCGTGTCGGGGCCCGAGTGGGAGTGGTCGGACTGGATCACCACCTCGCTCGCCTTGAGCGCGCCCCCCGTGCGCTGCTCGACCGCCCTGCGCATGTCCACGATCCCGTAGGGGCCGTCCTTGGTGGCCGTGAACCATCCCTGGGTCTCGATGTCGGCGATCGCGAACGCGCGGCCACCGTCGCTGACCGCGAAGGAGCGCACGTGGATACCGTCGCGAAGGATCCCGTCCGCCGGCCGGCTGCCCGTCACGTCGTTGGCCCCGAAGCCGTAGCCGCCGAGGTAGACGGTGCCGTTGGCGAACTTGCCGTCCTGCCCCGGGTTGATCTGCCGCGAGCCCACGCCCACCCGGTAGCCGCCGCCCTGGCCGCCGGGCTGGGCTCCGGGCAGGCATTCGCCCAGGTCGCGCCCCAGCGAGCGCGACTCGGCGCGGAAGCGCCGCTTGCGCCCGAGGCGGCTGTAGCGCCTGCCCGTGCGCCGGCGCACCTTCGGTGGAGCGAGGCGGTGGCCGCTGCGGAAGGTGCCGTTCACCTGGACGACGGTGGATCCGCAGCGCTCGCGCGTGCGGCGAAGGAGAGCGAGGCCGCGCTTCGTGAGCGTGAGGCCCACCGTGCGCGTGCCGCGGCGGCGCGGCTGCAGCGCGCGGGCGAAGAGCAGGCGGGGCGCGCGGCGCCTTCCGTTCTCGGTGGTCAGCAGGCGCCCGCCGATGCGCACCACCCCGCGGCCCTTGTAGGCCACCCGCGCGCGGACCCGCCCCTTGCGGGCCACGGCCTCCTGGAAGCGGGTGAGGATCTGGACCCGCACCAGCGCCTGCGTGGCCTGGGCCCGTGCGCCCGGTTGCGCACCCTGCGCCGCCGCGGGCACGGCCACGACGGCCACCACCGCAGCGGCGGCTGCCGTTGTCAGCAATCGCCGCATCTCCCGACAGCAGTCTGGCGCACGCGGGCGCCAGCCACGTCCGGCCTCAGGCCGAGAGGGCGCTCTCCCGCCGGCGCCGGCGCGCGGTGCGCCCGGCGAACCAGGCCAGCGCGGCCAGGAGGGACAGGGGCACGAGCACGCCGAGCGCCCGGACCAGCACCTCGACCGAGTCGGAGAGCGAGCCGAGCGCGTCGTCGAGCGCACCGCGCAGGCCGTCGTCGTCAGCGGCGCCCGAGGACTCCCCGTCGCCCTTGTCGGAGCCCTCGAGGGTCACGTTCACCTGCGAGTAGTCGGTGCGCAGGCGCAGGTCGCGCAGCTGGCCGCGCAGGCCGCGGATCTCGGAGGCGTTGAGGTCCAGGCGCTGCCGGATCGACTCCGCCTGGGCGTCGGACTCCGCGTTCTCCAGCCGCCGCAGCAGGCTCCGGCGCTCGGCCCGCGCTCCCTCGAGGGAGTCCGCGGCCGAGACGAAGGCGCGCGTCACGTCGTCGCCCGACTGGCTCTGCGAGCGCACCTTGCCCAGCTTCGACAGGTCGCGCAGGGCCGCCTGGAGGCGGTCCGCCGGGATGCGCAGCTCGAACTGGCCGCCGGGGATGCCGTCGTCGCCCGAGGTCACGTTCGACCGCAGCACGAAGCCGTCGTAGCGGTCGGTCACCGTCACGATGTCGCCGGCCACGCGGTCGAGCTTGCCGTCGGGGGCCTCGAGGGTGAGCGAGGCCGAGCGCTCGATGCGGCGCTCGGACTCGCCGGGGGCGAACCCGCCGCCGCCGTCCGGGGGCGGCACCGGTGGCACGGGAGCGATGTCGCTCGCCGGCGGGACCGCCTCGCGGCGAGCCCCCGGGGCAGCCGAGTCGCTCTCGAGCGAGGAGGTGGTCTGCTTCGCGCCGCTCGTGCCGCTCGTGCTCGCTCGCTCACCGCCGCCCGACAGAAGCGGCACGGCCACGGCCACCGCCGCCAGCACCGACGCGACGCCCGCGAGCGCGATCATCGGCGGGCGCCGCAGCTTCGGCAGCGCCGGCAGCGCGAAGCGCGAAGCGCGCCGCTCGCGGGGGAAGCCCGCGCGGACGCGCTCACGCAGCTCGGCCGAGAAGGCGGGGTCGGGCTCGGGTGCCTGGGCGGCCGCCGCGAGCGCGATCTCCTGAAGCTCTCGCTCGGGATCGGCCGCGGCCGTCACGGCACCGCGTGCCAGGGCCTCGTCCACCACCTGCAGGTCGCGTTCCACGGTTGCGTCAAGCTTGCTCATGGCAGGCCTCCCTCAGCTTCGTCATGGTCCGGTGAAGTCGTGTTCCGGCGTTGGACTCCGAGAGGCCGGTCACCCGGGCGATCTCGGCGTTGGAGAGACCGCCCGCGAACTTGAGCGCCACGAGGTCGCGGTCGGGCCCCTCGAGCTCGTTCAGGGCGGCCCGCACCACCTCGCGGCGAAGCGACAGCTCGGCGTGGTCGTGAGACCGACCGCGCGGCCAGGTCCTCGGGCTCCGTCTCGAGGCTCGCCCTGCGCTTGCGCCGCCGCAGCTCGTCCAGCGCCGCGTTGCGCGCGATGCCGAAGATCCACTGGTCCCGCGTGCCGCGGGAGGGCCTGTAGCTGCGCTGCTTGCGGTAGGCGCGCTCGAACGCCTGCGCGGTCACGTCCTCGGCCGCCGAGCGGTCCCGCAGGAGCGAGGCCACGTAGGCGTAGACCCGCGGGAAGGTGCGCTCGTAGAGCGACTCGAAGGTCTCGGAGGGGATGTCGCCGGCAAGCGGGGGCACGCACTCTGCGATGGCCTCGTTCATGCCCCCACTACGCGCGGGCCGCGGATCCATCACAGGGAAGCTTCGCGCAGCCCGCGGCGTTCAGTCACACTGCGCCGCCGTGAAACGCCTCGTCATCACCGTCCTCGCCCTGTGCGCCGGGCTTCTGACCGCCGGGCCGGCGGCTGCCGCTCCGCAGCTCTGGGCCACGGTCAACACCTGCGACACCGCGGCGTTCCCCGACACGCTCGGGATACGGGCGAGCATGCCGGGCAACGGCACGCGACAGCGCCTCTACATGCGCTTCCAGCCGCAGTTCTACGACCCGGCGCGGGCCGTCTACCGCAACTCCGGGCCGGCCACCCGCTGGATCCACGTGGGCTCCGCGCGCTTTCGCACCACGCAGGCCGGCTACACGTTCGAGTTCGACCCGCCGCCGGTGGGCACGCAGTACACGCTGCGCGGCCTCGTCTCGTTCGAGTACCGCGCGTGGCGCGGCGAACGCCTGGTGGCCGTGAAGCGCGCCCGGCGGGTCACCAAGCCCGGCATCCGCGGGGTCGAGGGGGGAGACCCTGCGGGGAGCTCGGCCGCGACCTGCGTGATCAGGGGCTGAACAGCCGCGGATCGTTGGTGATCACGGCGTCGGCGCCCATCTGCTCGAAGCGGGCGATCGCCTCGGCGTCGTCCACGGTCCACACGTAGAGCATCCCTCCGGCCGCGTGCACCTGGTCCACCAGGCGCCGGCTCATCAGGTAGTGGTTGACCATCAGCGCCTCGCATTCGCCCGCGCGCAGCGCCCGCGCGGCCTGCGCGGGGAGCCCGGCGCGCATCCACCGCAGCGCGGCGTAGGCGGGCACGGCCCACACGAGGCTCTTCGTGTAGTCGCGCTTGACCCTCGGCACCGACCAGCCGCGCCGCAGGCCGGGCCTGAGCTCTCCGATGATGCGCAGGCTCTCGGGGTACATCGAGGAGATCAGCGATTGCGGGTCGAGCCCGCGTTCCACGAGACCCTCGACCACCTCGCGCTCGTAGCCCGGGATCTTCAGGTCCACGTCGAGCTCGACGCCCGCATAGGCCTCCTCGGCGAACAGGTCGAGCCCCTCCTCGAGCGTCAGCGGCTCGCGTCCTTCGCGCGTCCGCGAGGTCGTGCGCCAGCACCAGGCGCCCGTCGCGCAGCCGCAGCACGTCGAACTCGATCATGTCCACGCCGCATTCCAGCGCCGCCCTGAAGGACTCCCGGGTGTTGCCGGGGGAGAGGTGGTCGGCGCCCTTGTGGCCTACTCGGATGAGGGTCGAAGGCACGTCGGTGACACTAGGGGTCAGGCCTGGCAGCCGGGGCACCACCAGGTCGTGCGGTTGTCGTCGCCCTGGCCGCGGCCCCTCACGAGCGTCCCGCAGCGGGGGCAGGGCAGCCCGCCCCGCTCGAACACGTGGCGCTTCACGCGCGTCCCGTGGAGCGCGGAGTGGCGCATCGCCTCCCTGGCCGCTCGCGCGACCTCCAGCGCCTCCTCGTCGCTCACGTCCCCCACGCGCCGCCACGGGTCCAGGCGCGTGGCGAAGCAGGCCTCGGCCTTCCACAGGTTGCCGATGCCGGCCAGGTTGCGCTGGTCGAGAAGGGCGTCCCCCACGCCCGCGCGTGGGATCGTCCTCGCGCAGCCGGCGCAGGAAGTCGCGCTCGTCGAACTCCTCCGCGAGCACGTCGGGGCCGAGCGCGGCCAGGCGCAGGTCGAAGCGGGTGCGCGACTCGGTCATCAGCTCGAGCACCGGCCCGTCGAACTGCACCACCTCGTGTGCGGCGGTGCGGATCACGAGCCAGGCGCGGCGCGGCGAGCGCCGCCAGCGCTCGCCGCGGCGGTAGACGCCCCACTTGCCGGTCATCCGAAGGTGCGAGTGCAGCGTCAGGTCGCCCTCGAAGCGCATGAACAGGTGCTTGCCGTGCGCGTCCACCGACCTCACGTCTCGGCCGGCCAGGCGCTCGGGCCATCGGTCCATGCGGTGGCGCGGGTGGGGGGTCTCGAGTGACGTGACCTCGTGGCCCACCAGCGCCGCCCGGGCGCGGCGCGCGGCGTAGTGGATGGTGTCGCCCTCGGGCATCAGGCGCTGAGGGTCATCCTCCGCGGTCCCTGGCGGAAGCCGACCTCGATCAACAGCGGCTCGAGCGGTGAGCCCACCACGGGCTCGCCGTCGAAGCGCTCCAGCCCCAGGCGCTTGATCCGCCCGCGGCGCACGTGGTCGGCCAGCGCCTCGAGCGCCTCCCGCAACCAGCCCGCGGGGCCGCCGGTGGGCTCGAGCGGGTCGCGCAGGGCCACCAGTCCCTTTCCGCCCCGCTCGAGGTAGAGCACGGGCTCGGCGTCCACGGTGACCACGTAGGCGCCCGGCACGCGGCTCGGGCTGCGCGCGCCCTCGTCGCGCTTGGGCCAGGGCAGGGTGGCCCCGAAGGGGTTGGCCGGGTCGGTGGCGGCCAGCACGAGCGCCCCCGCCGGCTCGTCTGCCCGCAGGCCCCGCAGCCGCTCGATGGCCGCGGGCAGGGCGAACTGGGCGCCGCCGAGGCCCTCCACGAAGTACCCGCGCCGCGCGACGCCGAGCGTCTCGAGGTTGGCGAGCTCGCCGTAGAGCGAGGAGAAGCCGCCGGGCACGCCCTCGGCGAGGACCGTCTCGCGCGTGACCAGTCCGTAGCGCTCGAGCAGGACCTCGGCCCGGGCTCGCATGCGCTCGCTGTGATCGGGCACGTCGGCGAACAGCCGGTCGGTGAGCGACCAGCGGCCCTGCACCTGGGGGGCGCCCGGGCGGCGCCGGCGCGCGAAGCGCCGGCCCGCGTTGCGCGACTGGCCGGCCAGCGAGAGGCGGGGAGCGCGAAGGGGGGCGAACGCGTCGTTGGACACCTCGCCGGCCCAGACGAGGTCCCACAGCGCCTCCTGCAGCTCGACCGGCTCCGTGTCTCCCAGGTCCGCCAGGAGATCGGTCCAGAACGCGGCCCCCCGCGCCAGGCGCTCGCGGATGCGCTCGTGCAGCGGCTCCGACGGCGCGTCGGCCTTGATCGGCGGCGGGCCCAGCCAGCGGGCGTCCTCGCGGAAGTACAGCGCCACCTTCCCCGAGCGCCGGCCGAGCGACCCGGCGCCCACCCACACCAGCTCGCCCGAGGCGCAGAGCTGGTCGAGCCAGGCGGGCGAGTACGCGCCGGCGCGGCGGGGCAGCACGTCGCGCTCCCACACCTCGGGCGCGAGGGCGAGGCCCTGGAGCGGCACCAGCACCTCGCGCAGGCGGTCGACCCCGGCGCCGCCCGCCGGCTTTAAGTCGACCCCCTGCCAGACGGGCATGTAGCGCGCGAGCGCCTGCTGCTCGGCGGGCTCGACCTCCTTGCGCAGCGACGCGAGCGAGGCGCGGCGCAGGCGGCGCAGCACATCGGTGTCGCACCACTCGCGCTCGGAGCCCCCGGGCCGCAGCTCGCCCCGCACCAGGTCGCCGGCGCGCTCGGCCTCGCGGAGCACGGCCGAGGGATCGACCCCGAAGCGCTCGGCCAGCTCGCGGGTGGTGAAGGGGCCGTGGGTGCGGGCGTAGCGGCGCGCCAGCCGGGCGAAGGGGTCGGCGGTCTCCTCGAGGAAGGCGGCCGGGAGGCCCCCGGGCGGCACGGCCCCGAAGGCGTCGCGGTAGAGCCCGGCGTCCTCGGCGGCGATGTGGCGCTCCTCGCCCGCGATCCGCATCACCACCGCCCGGCGCTCGGCCACCAGGTCGGCGAGCATCCGCTCCGCCGACACGCCCTCGAGGCAGCGGGCCTGCGCCTCGGCCACCGTCAGGTCGCCCACCGCGCGCAGCACGTCGTGCATGGAGTCGGAGTTGGCCGCCCGTGTGCGCTCGGAGGTGCGCTGCAGGTCCGCCTCCAGCGTCTCGAGCGCCTCGGCGTCGATCAGGTCGCGCAGCTCCTCCTGGCCCAGCAGCTCGCGCAGCAGGTCGCGGTCCAGCGAGAGGGCGGCGGCGCGGCGCTCGGCGTTCGGCGTGTCGCCCTCGTACATGTAGGTGGCCACGTAGTCGAAGAGCAGCGACGAGGCGAACGGCGAGGCGCGCTGGGTCTCGGCCTCCACCAGCGACAGCTCGCGCGAGTGCAGGCCGCGCAGGAGCTGCTCGAGGCCCGGGAGGTCGAGCACGTCGCGCAGGCACTCGCGGTAGGTCTCGAGCACGATCGGGAACTGCCCGTAGCGCTTGGCCACCTCGAGCAGCGACTGCGCCTTCAGGCGCTGCTGCCACAGCGGCGTGCGCTTGCCGGGGTAGGCCCGGGGCAGCAGGAGGGCGCGCGCGGCGTTCTCGCGGAAGCGCGCCCCGTAGAGCGCGGAGGAGGACAGCTCGCGCACCACGAGGTCCTCCACCTGGTCGGGCTCCACGAGCACGAGCTCCGCTCCGGGCGCCTCATCGGCGTCGGGCAGGTGCACCACGATCCCGTCGTCCGACCAGATCGCGTCGGACTCGAGCCCGAACTCGTCGCGGATGCGGGCGCTCAGCGCGAGGCCCCAGGCGGCGTGGACCCTCCCGCCGAAGGGCGAGAGCACGCAGACGCGCCAGTCGCCGATCTCGTCGCGGAAGCGCTCGATCACGATCGTGCGGTCGCTCGGCACCACCCGGGTCGCCTCCCGCTGCTCGCGCAGGTAGTCGAGCAGGTTCTTGGCCGCGCGCTCGTCGAGGTCGTAGTCGGCCACCAGCTCGGCCGGCTCGCGGTCGATCTGGGTGCGCGAGAACTCTCCGATCGCGCGACCGAGCTCCACGGGCCGCCCGATGCCGTCGCCGCGCCAGAAGGGCACCGCTCCCGGCGCGCCGGGCGCGGGGGTCACGATCACCCGGTCGCGGGTGATCTCCTCGATCCGCCAGGTCGAGGCGCCGAGCAGGAAGGTCTGCCCGGGCCGCGCCTCGTAGACCATCTCCTCGTCCAGCTCGCCCACCCGCCGGCCGTCGGGCAGGTGCACCCCGTAGAGGCCGCGGTCGGGGATCGTGCCGGCGTTGGTCACCGCCAGCTGCGAGCGCGCCCTTGCGCGCGCGGATGGTGTCCTCCACGCGGTCCCACACGATCCGCGGGCGCAGCTCGGCGAACTCCTCGGAGGGGTAGCGCCCGTCGAGCATGTCGAGCACCTGGTCGAGCAGCTCGCGGCTGAGGTCGGAGTAGGGGTAGGCGTGCCGCACGAGCTCGTGCAGCTCGGGCACGCGCCAGTCCTCGCCGGTGGCCACCATGGCCACGATCTGCTGGGCGAGCACGTCGAGCGGGTTTCGCGGCACCGTGGTGTGCTCGATCTCGCCGTCGCGCATCCGGCGGGCGACCACGGCGCACTCGAGCAGGTCGGCGCGGAACTTGGGGAAGATGCGGCCCTTCGAGACGTCGCCCACGTTGTGCCCCGCCCGCCCGATCCGCTGGAGCCCCGCCGTGACCGACTTGGGCGACTCCACCTGGACCACGAGGTCGACCGCGCCCATGTCGATGCCCAGCTCGAGCGACGAGGTGGCGACCAGGCAGGGCAGCTCGCCGGACTTGAGCAGGTCCTCCACGATCAGGCGCTCCTCGCGCGCGAGGGAGCCGTGGTGGGCCCGGGCGATCTGGGCGCCGCCGCCGTCCTCGTCGGCCGCCAGCTCGTTCAGGCGGATGGCCAGGCGCTCGGCGGCCCGGCGGGCGTTCACGAAGATGATCGTGGAGCGGTGCTGCCTGACCAGCTCCAGCAGCTCGGGGTAGATGGCGGGCCAGATCGAGCGGCGGGTGGCCGCCTCCTCGTCGCCGGCTCCCACCCCGATCAGGTCGCCGCCGCCCGCCGCGGTGCCCTGGCCGCCGACGGCCGGGTCGGTCACGTCGTGCGCGCCGGGCTCGCGCATGTCCTCGACCGGCACGTGGATCTTCAGGTCGAGCGGCTTGCGGACCCCGGTGTCGACCACCCGGCAGTCGCGCCCGGCGCCCACGAGGAAGCGGCCCACCTCCTCGAGCGGCCGCTGGGTGGCCGACAGGCCGATGCGCTGCACGGTGCTCTCGGCCTGATGCTCGAGGCGCTCGAGCGTGAGCGACAGATGGGCGCCGCGCTTGGTGCGCGCCACCGCGTGGATCTCGTCGACGATGCACCACTCGACGGCTCGCAGCGTCTCCCGCGCGCGCGAGGTGAGCATCAGGTAGAGCGACTCGGGCGTGGTGATGAGCACGTCGGGCGGCGTGCGGAGCATCGCCTGGCGCTCCTTCTGGGGCGTGTCGCCGGTCCTGATCGCGACGGAGATCTCGCCGCCGATCCCCTTGAGCGGCGCGCGCAGGTTCTTCTCCACGTCGTAGGAGAGCGCCTTGAGCGGCGAGACGTACACGAGCCGCGTCTGCTTCTTCTCCCCTGCGGGCGTGGGAGCGGCGACCAGGCGGTCGAGGCCCCACAGGAAGGCGGCGAGCGTCTTCCCCGAGCCGGTGGGGGCGGAGACCAGCACGTTCTCTCCGCCGGCGATGGCCGGCCAGGCCTGGGTCTGGGCCTCGGTGGGGCCCGCGAACGAGCGGCTGAACCAGTCGCGGACCGAGGGGGTGAAGGATGCGAGCGGGTCGGGCGCCATCGCCGATTCAGGCTACAGCGGCGCCCTCCCCGGCCCGAACGGTGTGAGGCGGGCTAGAACCCGGTGGGGTGGCGCGCCACGTAGCCGCTCGACGAGCGCATCTGCTTCGACCAGCGGGTCCCGGTGCGCTTGCGCGCGCTGGTGTCGAAGCGAAGGCCGGCCACCACGAGGTAGGCGTGGCCGGAGTTCGCGTAGGTGGTGATCCACTCGCCGCGGCCGCTCCTGCCGTAGCTCGTGAAGCCGCCCGACGCCATCGACCGCTTGAGCAGGCCGGCGCTGCGCAGCACGAAGCTGACCGAGCCCGAGCAGTCGTAGCCCGAGTCGCGCATGCGCGTCCCGTGGCCGCCGCCGTACTTGTACGGCGTCTCCGCGATCTCGTTGCCCGCCTCGATGAGGTCCTTGACCTCCTGCGGCGCGTCCTCGGGCGCCACCGCGAGCCCGTCGGCCGTGAGCTTCGCTCGCGCGCCGGGGGTCTCGTCCTTGGGCGGCGTCACGTCCTCGTCGCTGCCGGGCGGCTCCTCCTCGCCCTCGGGGCCGCGGTCGGCGGCCTCGAGGAGCACGTCGGCGTCCGCGGGGGTGACCTTGCCGTCCACCCGTCAGCTGCTCGTTGCCCTCGAAGGCGCGCACGCGCTTGAGGGTGTGGCGCCCGAACTCGCCGTCCACCATGGTCTCGTAGCCCGCGTCGTTCAGGGCGCGCTGCAGTCCGCGCACGTCGGCGCCGGAGTCGCCCTTGCGCAGGGTCTCGTCGCCGAAGGCGGCGGAGGCCGACGGACGGGGACAGCAGCAGCGCACCGCCGGCCAGGACGGTGGGGACGAGCGCGCGCAGACGCGCGGGGCGAATCGTGCGAGTCATCGGTTCGGACGCTTCCTCTCTTTCGCGCCTACGGGGTTAGCTGACGGGCTCGCGCTGAAAGAGTGCGCTACACCGCATGAGAAGCGGCGATTCGCCCCGATGAGCCTGGAAGGCTCAACATTGGGTCCCCCGTTCCCCGACCGCATGGCGACCGGAGACTCGGCTGGTGAACGGACGGCAGCTTAGCGAACCTGGGCGCGGCGGTCCGTCTCGGGCCTGTCTCTACGCTACTCCCGGTGAGTCGACTGCGCGGAGGTTGGCCGCCACTCACCGCGCTGTTGCTGATCCTGGGCGCCCTGGCGGGCTGCGGCGGGGACGACCCCGCGCCGAGGGCCGACCAGGGCACGGCACCGAGCGGCGAGCGCGCCTCGTCGGTCCCGACCGACACCGTGGTGGCGGCCGTGGGCGATTCGATCACCGCCGGGTCGCCGCTGTGGGATCCCGACGCCGAGATCCGGGCGGGGATCGGCTCCTCGCTCGATCGCGAGAGCCAGTGGGAGCTCTGGGCGGAGCGGCGGATGCCCGGCGTGGCCTTTCGCAACTGCGGCGTCTTCGGCGAGCGCACCGACCAGATCGCCGGCCGTCTGGAGGGGTGCGCCAAGGGGGCCGACATGCTGATCGTCCAGGGCGGGATCAACGACATCGCCCAGGATCGCCGGGTGATCACGGCGGCGCGGAACCTCCTCGCCATGGTCCGTCACGGAAAGCGACTCGGCCTGCGGGTGGCGCTCGCCGAGGTGCTGCCGTGGAACAACGGGTCAGCGGTCGCGCGGGCGCGCATCCGGCGGCTCAACCGCTTCATCGGCGCCATCGGCAAGGAGGAGCGGGTGCCGGTCTACCCCTGGTACAAGCGCCTGGAGGATCTGCAGTCGCCCGGCCGGATGAAGCCCGAGTGGACGATCGACGGGGACCACCCGTCCGTGGAGGGCTACAGGCGCCTCGCCGATGTGGTGCGGCTGCCGTAGCCTCGGATGGAACCCCGCCCGAAGGAGAGCCCCATGGAAGTCTTCCGCACCCGCCTCGCAGCCCTGCTCGCCGCCTGCCTGATCGCCGTGGCCTTCACCGCCTGCGGTGACGACGACGAGACAGGGCGCCGCCGAGGAGATCGAGAAGGGCGTCGAGAAGGGCGCCAAGAAGGCGGAGAAGGAGGGCAAGGAGCTGGAGGACGACGTGAAGGGCACCGACGAGAAGAAGCAGAGGCGACGGCTACTAGCCCGCGAGCTCGCGGGCGCGCGCGAGCACCGCGTCCATCATCCCCGGCGTGAGGCGGCCGGTGAACGTGTTCTGCTGGCTCGGGTGGTAGCAGCCGAGCAGCACCCGCCCACCCGCGGCCACGTGCTCCGCGCCGTGCCCGAAGCGGGGCTTCGGGCGCGTGCCCGGCGCCCACAGGCGCAGCGCGGCGTCCCACGCGAAGCCCCCCAGGCAGAGCACCACCCGCGCGCGGGGCAGCAGCTCCAGCTCCTCCGCGGCGTAGGGCAGGCAGTTGTCGCGCTCGGCCGGCAGCGGCTTGTTCGCCGGCGGCGCGCACCGCACCGCGGCCGTGACCCAGGCGCCGCGGAGGCGCAGGCCGTCGCCGCGGTGCACGGACTCCGCCTGGTTGGCGTAGCCGGCGCGGTGCAGGGCGGCGAAGAGGAAGTCGGCGGAGGCGTCGCCGGTGAAGACCCGCCCGGTGCGGTTGCCGCCGTGCGCGGCGGGGGCCAGGCCGAGCACGTACAGCGAGGCGTCCGGGTCGCCGAACCCGGGCAGCGGGCGGCCCCAGTAGTCCTCGTCGCGGAAGGCGGCGCGCTTCTCGCGGGCCACCCGCTCGCGCCACTCCACGAGCCGCGGGCAGCGCCGGCACGACGTGACCCGCCGCTCGAGAGCGGTCAGTCCTTGAGCCGGCGCCCCGTCGTGAAGAGCCACTGGGCCCACAGGTAGGCCGGCACCGCGAGCGCCGCGGTCACGCCCAGCGACAGCCAGATGCTCACGTCGCTCTCGCCGAGGAAGCCGAAGCGCATCGCCTGCACGAGATAGAAGACCGGGTTGAAGTGCGAGAGCTCGTGCCAGGGGGAGGCGAGCACGGACGACCGAGTAGAACGTGCCGCCCACGAAGGCCAGCGGGAGGATCACGATGTTGTTGATGAAGGTCGTGTGGTCCCAGGTCTGGGCGTAGATCCCCACCACGAGACCGAGTGCGGCGAAGGCCACCAGCGCGAGGGTCGCGGCGGCCAGGAGGGCGAACGGCCGCTCGACCGGCGCGTCCACCAGCACCACCGACACCACCAGCAGCGAGGTGCCGATCGCCAGCGCCCGCATCACGCCCCCGATCACGAAGCCGAGGGTCATCTGCCACGCGTGCATCGGCGCGGAGAGGATGTCGTTCACGTAGCGGTCGGAGCGCGCCTGGAAGATGGTCGAGGCGTTGTTGGCGTAGGCGGCCTGCACCATCGCCATGGCGATCAGGCCCGGCACGATGAAGACCTCGTAGTCCACGCCGCTCGTCTGGCGGATGCGGTCGCCCAGCGAGAGGCCGAAGACGAGGATGAACAGCATCGAGGAGACGACCGGCGCGAGCACGGTCTGGGTCCAGAGCTTGGACACCCGCAGGGTCTCGCGGCGGGCCAGCCAGATGAGGCCCTGCGTGCCGGTCATGCGTGCATGGCCTTCACGTAGACGTCGGCGAGCGACGACGCGCCGTAGTGCTCACGCAGGCCGTCGGCGCTGTCGCGGGCGATCAGCTTCCCGTCCCGGATGAGGGCGATCTCCTCGCACAGCTCCTCCGCCTCCTCGAGGTAGTGGGTGGTGAGCAGGATCGTCGTGCCCTCGGCGTGCAGGCGCCGGATGTACTCCCACAGCTCGGCGCGCAGCTCGAAGTCCACCCCCGCCGTGGGCTCGTCGAGGATCACCAGGCGGGGGCGGTGCATGAGCGCCCGCGCCAGCAGCAGCCGGCGCCGCTGCCCGCCCGAGAGCTTGGGCGCCCGCACGTTCTCCTTCGCGCGCAGGTCGAAGACGTCGATCATCTCCGCCGCGCGCTCCTGGGCCTCGTCGCGCTTCATGCCGAAGTAGCCGCCGTGGTAGGTCAGCGTCTCGCGCACCGAGAGGAACCGGTCGAGGTTGATGTCCTGCTCCGCCAGGCCCACCCACGAGCGGGCGATGAGCGAGTCGGCCGGCTCGCCGAACACCAGCACCTCGCCGGCCGTGACGCGGATCAGGTTGCAGACGGCGCTGATCAGCGTGGTCTTGCCCGCGCCGTTGGGGCCGAGCAGGCCGAAGAACGCGCCGTCGTGCACGTTCAGGTCGAAGTCCTCGACCGCCAGGGTTCCATCGTCGTACCGCTTGGTGAGGCCTCTTACGTCAAGGGCGGGAGCGTCTCGGTACACCCTTTCGAGGCTAACGGCCCCCTATCGCACGACGCGAACCCGCGCCACCGAGCCGCGGCAGCCGCGCTTGGCGAGCCGAGCGACCCGCACACCCGGCCGGGCGAGCCGCAGGCGAAGCGACGCTCGCCCGCGGCCATCGGTGCGCTTGCGCCGCCCGGCGAAGCGGATGAGCGCACGGCGCGCGCAGTGGTTCTTGGCAACCGCGCGGAAGCGGAAGCGCACGCTTCTGTCGGACCGGACGCGGCGCGGGGCGACCACGAGCCGCGCGCGTGGCGGCGCCGGGCGGGCGGTGGCGGAGCACGGCGTCTCGCTGGTCACATTCGAAGCTCCCCCGTCGGTGAAGGTGAAACTGCCGCGAGTCACCCACGAGCCACTCGCGGGGCACGTCGGCGGCGTGGTGATGAACGGCTTGGTCCGGCTGGCGACGGGAAACGACACCGCGATCTCGCGCGGCACGGTTCGTCCCTCCGGGGGGCCGCCCGGCGTGGCCGGGGCCTTCTCCACCACGAGGCTGTGACCGCGAATCTTCAGGCGGTCATAGCCGGCGACGGCCTCGCTGTCCTTGAACGTCACGAGCTCGATGATCTCGTCGCCCCCGTTGTAGAGCGTCACGTCGGCCACGACCGGGTCCGTCGGCGGGCCGAAGCCGGTCACGGCGGTGAAGGTCCCGTCACCCACGCGGCTTTGCGCCGGGCAGGCCTCGCGCCCGAGCGCCCTCAGCTCCTCGTCGGTGGCGTGGCAGGCGGGCACTGCGCCCGTGTCGATGCGGGTGCCCTGCGGCAGCTCGAAGCGCGCGCTCAGCAGCGGGGGCGGCTTGGCCGCCGGGTCGGAGGGGTGCTTGTAGAAGACGCGCAGCGACAGCCCGGTGGCCGCCGAGGGGGCGCTCGTCGAGAACCTGGCCCGCAGCTCGCTGCGCGAGTCGCTCTCCGCCGCGCTTGCCGCGACGGCCAGGGCGAGGGCGATTCCCGCGACCACCATCGATGTCTTGAACATTCTCAGACCTCCTCCGTACGTTGTACGGTACAGCGTACGGTATCTTGCCCGCGTGCCGCAAGTCCGAACCGCCGCACCTAGGCAACGCAGGTCTCGGCTCTCCCGGGAGGACGTCGCCGCCGCGGCCCTGGTCCTGGCCGACAGCGAGGGCGTCGACGCACTCACCATGCGCCGGCTGGCCGACAGGCTGGGGGTCGGCACGATGACCCTCTACGGCTACTTCCCCAGCAAGCGCGCGCTGCTCGAGGGGGTGATGGAGGCCGCCGTGGAGGACGCGCCCGCACTCGGCACCGAGGGCGCCTGGCGCCCTCGCCTGCGCGAGCTCGTCATCGCGACACGACAGCTCCTCGTCCGCCACCCGAGCCTCGTGGAGATCCGCACACGGCAGCCGATCCTGGCCCCGGAGGCGTTCCGGCTGACGGAGCGGGCGATGGCGATCCTGCTCGAGGCCGGCTTCGCCAAGGGCGAGGCGGCCCGCGCGTTTCGCCTGCTCTTCGTCTACATCTTCGGCTTCGCCGCGCTCAGCCCGGCCGGCGTGGAGGAGGAGTCGCGGGCCGGCGCCCGCGCGGCGCTCATGGCGCTCTCGCCCGACGAGTACCCGACGCTCGCGGGAGTGGTCGAGGAGGGCGCCGCGGCCATGGGGGGCGACTCCGTGTTCGAGTTCGGCCTGGACCTCATCCTGGACGGGCTCGAGGCGGCTCGCACCGCAGCGTGGATTCTCAGCCCAGCGCGCGCCCGTAGTGCTGCTCGTAGTAGGCGCGGTACTCCCCGGAGCGGATCGGCTCCCACCACCACTCGTTCTCGCGGTACCACTCCACGGTCCGCTCGAGGCCCTCGGCGAAGTGGGTCTCGGGCGCCCAGCCGAGTTCGCGCACGCGGTCCGATGAGAGCGAGTAGCGGCGGTCGTGGCCGGGCCGGTCGGTCACGTGCTCGATCAGGGAGCGGTCGCGGCCGGTGAGCTCGAGGATGCGCTCCACGACCTCGAGGTTCTCGCATTCGTCGGGACCGCCCACGTTGTAGGCCCGGCCGGGCTCGCCCGACTCGAGCACGGTGTGGATGGCCCGCGCGAAGTCCTCGACGTAGAGCCAGTTGCGCACCTGCCGGCCGTCGCCGTAGACGGGCAGGGAGTCGCCGTGCAGGGCGTTGAGCACGCACAGCGGGATGAGCTTCTCGGGGTACTGGCGCGGACCGTAGTTGTTCGAGCCGCGGCAGATCACGGCCTCGAGCCCGTAGGTGTGCGCGTGGGCGGAGACCAGCAGGTCGCCCGCGGCCTTCGTCGCGCTGTAGGGCGAGGACGGGTCGAGCGGCGAGTCCTCGGTGAACGACCCCGAGTCGATCGAGCCGTACACCTCGTCCGTGGACACCTGCAGGTAGCGCGACACCCCGAGCTCGCGCGCGGCGTCGAGCAGCACGCTCGTGCCGATCACGTGGGTGCGCGCGAACACGTCCTGGTCGGCGATCGAGCGGTCCACGTGCGACTCGGCGGCGAAGTTCACGACGCAGTCGGCGCCCTCCATCACCGAGCGCACCACCTCGGGGTCCTCGATCGCCCCCACCACGAGCTCCGACGTCCACGCCCTCGAGGTTCTCCCGGCGCCCGGCGTAGGTGAGCTTGTCCAGCACCGTGACCTCGTGCTCGGGGGCCACCAGCCGCGCGTAGGTCGAGCCGATGAAGCCCGCCGCGCCGGTCACCAGCAGCTTCACGCGCGCTCCTCGAGATAGGCGGCCAGCCCGTCCTGCCAGTCGGGCAGGTAGATCGCGTCGTTCCACTGGGTGGCGAGCACCGACCACTCCGGCCGGGGCGCGGGGCGGCCCAGCTCGGCCGTGGTGGTGGAGAGCACGCGCGTGCCGGTGCCCGCGCGTTCGAAGATCGCCACCGCGAAGTCGTACCACGAGCAGTGGCCCCCGGCGGCCATGTGGTGCAGCCCGAACGCCCCGGAGTCGATCAGCCTCACGATCCCCTCCGCCAGGTGCGCCGTGTAGGTGGGGCATCCGACCTGGTCGCGCACGACCATCACCTGCCGCTCGTGCTCGGCCAGGCCGAGCATGGTCTCCACGAAGTTCTTGCCGCCGGTGCCGAACAGCCACGAGGACCGCACGATGTAGTGCTTGGGGTTGGCCGCGGCCGTGTCCACCTCGCCCGCGAGCTTGGAGACCCCGTAGCTCGAGAGGGGGCTCGGCTCGTCGGACTCCACGTAGGGCCCCTGCTTCTTTCCGTCGAAGACGTAGTCGCTCGAGGGATAGACCACGGCGGCGCCGACCTCGGCGGCCGCGAGCGCGACGTTGCGCGCCCCGCCGGCGTTGACCCTCATCGCCTCATCGGGCTCCTGCTCGGCGCCGTCCACGTTGGTGAACGCCGCGCAGTTGATCACGGCGTCGGGCTGCACGCGCTTGACCCGTCGCATCACGGCGGCCGAGTCGGTCACGTCTAGGAGGGTGCGGTCGGCGACCACCACCTCGTGGTTGGCGAGCGTGGCGGCGCGCGCGACGTCGGAGCCGAGCATGCCGCCCCCGCCGCAGAGAAGGAGCTTCACCTCCCTAGGGATACCACCACTAGGGTGAGGCGCGTGCCCAGGCAGGGACTCTCGACCTCCTTTGCCGTCGCGGCGATGGCGCTGCCGAGCCCACTGGTGGCCGGCGACCGTCCCGACCCGACGGTGCTGCGCGCCGACGACGGCGAATACGTGACCGCGACGACCAGCGGCGGCTGGGCTCCGAGCTTCCGCGTGCTGCGCTCGCCCGACCTGCGGTCCTGGCGCACGACCGGCGAGGTCTTTCGCCGGCCGCCGCGCTGGGTGCAGAGCCTCTTCTGGGCTCCCGAGATGACCCGCCTCGGGGGCGGGTACGCGATCTTCTACAGCGCCCTGCACCGCAGCAGCCGGCGCTGGTTCTGCCTCGGGGTGGCCACCGCCCCGACCCCGGAGGGACCCTGGCGCGACCGCGGCCGGCCCCTGCGCTGCGGGAAGAACGGCTCGATCGACCCCCAGCCCGTTCGCGACGAGGCGGGCCGGCTGAACCTGGTCTGGAAGGCCGACGGCAACCAGTTCGCCCGGCCGACCCCGATCTTCGCCCAGCGACTGAGTGAGGACGGCATGCACCTGCTCGGCAGGCCGCACGAGCTGATCCGCAACGACAGGGCGTGGGAGGGACGGGTGGTCGAGGCCCCCACCGTGCTCAGCCGTCCCGACGGCTATCTGTACATGCTCTACTCGGCCGGCCTGTGCTGCTCGAAGCGCTGCCACTACAAGGTGGGGGTCGCGCGCGCGCGCAGGCTCTTCGGCCCCTGGCGAAAGTACAGCGGCAATCCGATCCTCGTGGGGGGCAACGGCTGGCGCTGCCCCGGCCACACGGGCGTCATCGACGACGGGGCGGGGGGGCTCATCGCGCTCTTCCACGCCTACCGGGCCGGGCGCGGAGCGCCTCGCCGGGCGCCAGCTCCTGGGCGCTCCGCTGACCTTCGGCCCGACCGGGTGGCCGGCGATCGGCGACGGGCGCCCCCCGGCTCCGTCGCCGGGCGCCAACGGCACCGGCTTCGAGGACGACTTCGCCGGCCCGCTCAACTCCGAGTGGGAATGGCCGGTCGAGCGCGTGCCCGGGATGAGCACCGGCAACGGGCTACGGCTCGTGGCGCCCGTGTCCACGCGAAAGCGCACCGAGGACCCGCCCGGCGTCCGGCGTCCGCGCCGGGTGGACGGCGGCGTCCTGTCACGGCGCCTTGGCACCGCCTCCTACACGGCGACGACGGCGATCGACACCGGGGCGATGGGCGGGGAGACCGTGGCCGGGATCTCGGCGTACCGCAGCGGCGCCCACGCCATCGGCGTGTACGTGGGCGACGGGGCGGTGACCGCCTGGCGACTGAACAGGGGGCGCTTCGAGACGCTCGCGACCGCGGCGGCCCCGCGGTCGCCGGTCGCGCACCTGCGCATGGTGGCCCGCGGCCGGCGCTTCTTCTTCGAGAAGAGCCCCGACGGCGTGAAGTGGGCGCGCGTTCGCCGGCATCTTCAACGCCTCGGTCTGGGACAGCGCCCGGCTCGCCCTCACCGTGGGCGGCGAGCGCCGCGCCCACGCGCGGTTCGTCACGGCGCGGCTTGCGGAGCTCGCGCCCCCAGCGGCCCCGCGCCCCCCAGCGCCCCCGCCTCCCAGCGAGCCGCCTCCGAGCGAGCCGCCTCCGGGCGAGCCACCGCCGGGCGAGCCACCGCCCGGCGTGTTGTCGCTCCCCTAGCTCAGCGCAGCTTCGTGGCGCCGCCGTTGGCGTTGCCGAAGCGATCACGGCCCGCGCCGGCCGGCACGGTCACCGGCACGCCGGCGGGCGCCGCGACGCTGAAGAAGCGGCCCGCACGGCGGCGCACCGCCACGGTCCTGTTGCCGACCCTGAACCGCACCACCCCTCCGCGGGAGTACTGCGGCCGGTGCGTCAGGTCCACGTCGCGCACGGCGCCCGGGTACTGCAGGCCCACGGCGAGCCGGCCCGCGGCCGCGGGCACCGGCACGACGTCCAGCGAACGCGCGGCGCCCACCGAGAAGGACCTCGACGCGAGCCGGTAGCGCTTGCCGTGCACCACGAGCCGGTAGCGGCCCGGGGCGATGGTGAACGGCACCTCCCACCGCACCTGGTGGCGCCCGTCGGCGTCGACCGACCACAGCATGGCCAGCCCGAGATCGCTGTCGGCGCCGATCCAGCGGCCGCCCCGGCGGCGCTCGGCCACCACGAAGGCCCGGTCCACGGGGCGGTCCAGGCCGAGGGGTCCGCCCTGCCACGAGAAGGTGGCCCGCTCCAGCCGGCGGTAGCCGGTCGGCCGGCTGCTCCAGCGCCCGCGCGCCCGCCGCGCCGTCGCCGTAGGGCGGGCCGTCGGGCGCCACGCCGTTGGTGGGGTCGAACGCGTAGGGCGCGGGCGCCGGCTCCCCGCGCGCGAGCGATCCGGCGAGCTTGGCCAGCTCGACCTTCATCAGCGTGGAGGAGTGGCGTCCGAACTGGGTGTTGCCGCCCTCGTAGTGCTGGCGGTCGTACTCCTCGGGGGTGGTGAAGTAGAGGACGAACTCGTTCGCGAGGCCCGAGAGCACGACGCCCTCGATGCCGGAGCCCGCCACCGCGGAGCCCACCGCCGTCCTGATCCGCTCGCCCACCTCCTTGGTGCCCTCGCCGGGGAGGGACACGATCAGCCGCGGGCCGACCCGCACGGCGAGCAGCGGCACCGCGTTGGGCACGCCGCCGCCCACGCCCGGCGCAGAGAGCTTCACCCCGTGGGGATCCGTGCCCGCGGGCGCGCGGCGGCCCTCGAGCTCCTCCTGGGTCACGTCGAAGAGCGGTCCGCGCTCCTCCTCCGAGCCGGTGAGGAACGGGATGCCCACCTGGGACGCCGACGCCACCCGGCCGCCCTCGGTCTCCTGCCCGCAGAAGCACACGCGGGTCCAGCGCATGTCGAGCGCCGGCGTGCGCGAGAGCCGGCGGCCCGCCCGGCGCCAGGCCCGCACCATGGCCCCCGCCTCGACCCGGCCGACGTAGTCGGACGCGGCCGGGCCCGAGCGGTCGAGCCCCGCGGACATGTCGCCCTCGTTGGAGTTGCCGTAGACGTTGAGCACCTCCTGGCCCTTCGGAGTGCGTCCCTCGCGCCGGACCCGCGACTCGAAGACGCGCATGGCCGACGCGTGGTGGTCGCCGTTGTAGAACTGGAACGAGGACTTCGTCACGGTGCCGTGGTCGGCGAACGTCGACCAGCGCGCCGATCGGGACCCGCACCCGCCGGCGCGAGCCGCGCCGGCGGCGCAGCTTGTCCACCCTGAGCACGTTCACCGCCGGGTCGATCGTGTGCAGGTAGCCGCCCGGGTCGTCGGCCTCGCTGCCCTCTCCCCGCTCCTTGAGGATCCCGTGGTCGGCCAGGTGGGCCTCGATGCTGCGGTTGCGCGTGAGGCCCACGATCCGGCCCGATCCCCAGCCGGCCGCGGCCGGGCCCAGGTCGGAGTCGGCCCGCCTGATCGCCGTCGTGATCTGCCGGGTGATGAAGGTGTAGAGCTGGCGGTCGGCCGGGTTGGGGTCGAGCAGGCGGAAGAAGCTGAACGGGTCGGTGGCGGTCTGGAGGCTCGGGGCGGCGGTGTTCAGCGTGGGGAAGTTGGCGTAGCCGCCGGGCCCGGAGTGCGTGTGCGACGCGGAGATGAGGATGTTCTGCTCTGAGAACCCGCGGGAGCGCAGGGCGTCGCCGACGTGCTTGACCATCCCGCCGGGGACCATGAACAGGTCGAGCGAGACCAGGGCGACCTTGCGCCCGTCGCGCTCCAGCACGAGCGCGCGGGAGTGCAGCCGCGTGTGCTGTCCCGCCGGCCACGCGGTCGGCGCGGGTCCAGCCCCCGAGGTAGTACCCGGTCTGGGGCGTCACGTCGGCCTTGCCGACACCCGCGCGCAGGCCGGCGGCGTGGGCGGGCGCGCACGCGAGGAGCACCGCCAGCACGGCGAGCCCGAGCGCCGCAGTAGCCCTTCCCGCAAGCATCGGGGGCGAGCCTACTCCCACAATCGCGCGCGGAGCGCCGCTCGCCGCGGGCCGCTCGCCTATCTTGGACGCCGTGCTCCGTGCCCGTCTCGCGTGGACGATCGCCCTCGCCGCGGTGTTGGCCGCGCCCGCCGGCGCCTCGGCGGCCACGCCCCTCGACGGGCGCTTCGCCGGCCGGACCTCGCAGGACGCCAAGGGCGGCAAGCCGGCCCGGATGTCGTTCAGGATCGCGAGGACCGGGAAGGTCATCGAGGACATCAGCTTCGCCTCGGTCGCCTCCTGCCCGGGCAGGGCCAAGCTGCGGATCACGGCGCTCGTGGTGGCGCCCGTGCGCCTGGTGGTCGGCCCGCGCATCAAGCTCGGCGGCACGCTGCGGGGGTCGCTGCGCCGAGGGTCCACCTACCGCGCCAGCTTCACGATGGACGGCGGCTTTCCCACCCGCGGCCGGGCCAGCGGCATCTGGACCCTGCGCGCCAACGTGCGCAACCGGCAGGGGAAGATCACCGCGCGGTGCCGCACCCGCCGCGTCGAATGGCGCGCCACGCGTCTCTAGCTCTCAGGCAACCCCAAGGTTTCTCGGCAACCATGGCGGACATGAGTCATTCCTTCAGCCGTCGCGAGGCCCTCGGCGGGCTCGGGGCCGTGAGCCTCGGCGCCCTGCTGGCCGGATGCGGCGGAGACGACGGCAAGGCCGGCACCTCGGCGCAGGTGAGCACCACCGACGGGGCCACGGCGACGGTGCAACCGAAGGCGTCGGGGGACCTGGCCGCGCTCTTCGACGACACGTCGGCGTGCACCCTGACGCCCGAGCAGACCGAGGGCCCGTACTACTTCGACGTCGACTCGATTCGCACCGACATCACCGAGGATCGCGAGGGTGTGCCCCTGCGCCTGGCCGTCCGCGTCCGGGACGCCGATTGTGAGCCGCTGCCCGACGCGGTCGTGGATATCTGGCACTGCGACGCGGAGGGCGTCTACTCCGGGTTCGACTCCGGCGAGGGGGAGACGTTCCTCCGCGGCGCGCAGGTGACCAACGCCGACGGAATCGTGCAGTTCAAGACGATCTATCCCGGCTGGTACCAGGGCCGCACGGTCCACATCCACGCGAAGGTGCATCTGAACAAGCAGACGGTGCTGACCACCCAGCTCTACTTCGATGACGCGGTCACGGAGGCGGTCTACGGCAGCGAGGGCCGCGACGTCTTCAACGACGACGACGGCATCTTCGACGAGCGCACGTCTGCTGAAGCTCACGAAGGAGGGGAAGGGACGACTCGGCGTCATCTCCTTCGACGTCGACGGCCTAGAGGATGGCGATCTCCGAGTTGTCGCCCACCACGAAGCGGTAGGCCTTGGGCAGGGCCGGCCCGCGGCCGATCTGCACGTTGCGCCCGATGAGGCTGGCCTCGACGCGGTACTCGAGGTCGTGGACGCGCGAGCCCTCGAGCACGATCGAGTGCTCGAGCTCGGCGCTCTCGATCGTCACGCCCTCGCCGATCGCGGTGTAGGGGCCGATGTAGGCGTCGGTGAGCTGCGCTCCGGCGCCGATCACCGCGGGGCCGCGCACGGTGGAGCGCACCAGCCGCGCGCCCGCCTCGATCACCACGCGGCCCTCGACCCGCGACTCCGGGCATAGCTCGCCCTCGATGCGCTCCTCGAGGTCGTCGAGGATCAGGCGGTTGGCCTCGAGCATGTCGTGCACCTGGCCGGTGTCCTTCCACCACCCGTGCACGATGTGGGGGTCCACGCGCCGGCCGGTGTCCACGAGCTGCTGGATCGCGTCGGTGATCTCCAGCTCTCCGCGGGCGGAGGGCTCGATCGCGCGCGCGGCCTCGAAGATCGCCGGGGTGAACATGTACACGCCCACGAGCGCGAGGTCGGTGGCCGGCTCCGGCGGCTTCTCCACCAGCCGCGAGACCCGGCCGTCCGAGAGCTCGGCCACGCCGTAGTTCTCGGGGTCGGGCACCGGCGTGAGCAGGATCAGCGCGTCCGGCGCCTCCGTGGCGAAGGTCTCCACCAGGCGCACGATGCCGTCGCGCAGCAGGTTGTCCCCGAGGTACATCACGAACGGCTCGTCGCCCAGGAACGGCTCGGCGGTGAGCACGGCGTGGGCGAGTCCCAGGGGCTCGGCCTGGTCGACGTAGGTGATCCGCACCCCGAAGGCCGACCCGTCGCCCGCGGTGGCGCGGATCTCGTCGCCGGTCTCCGGCGCCACGATGATGCCGACCTCCTCGATCCCCGCCGCGGCCATCGCCTCGATCCCGTAGAAGAGGACGGGCTTGTTGGCCACCGGCACCAGCTGCTTGGCCGACGTGTGGGTGATCGGGCGCAGGCGCGTGCCCTTGCCCCCGGACAGGATCAGGCCCTTAATAGGTGCCTCCGAGCTTGCGGTGGTCCCAGGTGACCGTCCGGGTGGGCACGAAGCGCAGCCCGACGCGCTTGGCGGCCTGCGCGCGGAAGAACTCCTTCATCTCGGGAGCGCCGCCGGCGTAGCGGTCCACGAGCGCCTCGCCGTACGAGGCCACTCGCTCGGTGTCGCGCTCCACCTCGACGTCGCACTCGAGCATCGCGCCGCGCAGCTCCTGGTACTCCACGCCCGTCTCCACCTGGAGCGTCGCGTGCGGATCGCGTTCGAGGTTCTTCGCCTTCTGCGACTTGGCGAAGGTCCAGCCGCGCAGCGCGTCGTCGTCGGGCACGAACCAGAGCGGCATGAGATGCGGGCGGCCGTTGGGACCGATGGTGGCGACCACCATCGTCATCTGCTCGTCGAGGAAGGAGCGCAGCTCCTCCTCGGTCATCTTGATCTGGTCTCTGCGCGACGGCACTCAGCGCGGGACGGTACCGGCAAGGGCCTCGGCGGCGTGGAGCACCGCCTCGCGCGCCTCCTCCGGCTCGAGCACCGTGGCGTCGCCGGCCTCCTTGAGGATCTCCTTGGCCAGGTAGTCGAAGCCGCCGTAGGGCAGCTCGACGACCACCGAGCCGTCGTCCAGCTCCTCGGCCACGCGGCGATCCTCGCGCGCCCAGCGCGCGCGCTCGGGAGAGATCCGCACGCGGGCCGTTTCCGAGGTGGGGACCTCCCCCGTCGTGGGCCAGCCCTGCACGTCGGGCTCGATGCCCTCGCGCGGCTCGTAGGTCTCGTCGAGCACGGTGGCGGAGCGGATGCGGTCGAGCCGGAAGGAGCGCGTGGCCTCCTTGGCGGGCTCGTAGGAGTGCACGTACCAGCCCTCGGTGCCGTTCATCAGCTGGTACGGCTCGATCGTGCGCGAGGTGAACTGGTCCTCGTCCTCCTTGTAGTGCTCGATCTCCAGCACGCGGCGCTCGGCGATCGCGCTCGACACGACCCGGGCGATCTCCGAGTCGTCGCCCTTCGCGGTGGTGATCTGGAGGCCGTCGGTGGCGGGATCGTGGCCGAGCGCGTCCACGATCTTCTCGCGCGCCGAGCTCAGCGAGCCCTCGGGCAGGTGCTCGCCCACCAGGTCGATCGCCGCCGCCAGGGCCTTGGCCTCGAGGGGCAGGAGCCGCGCCGGGCGGGCGAAGTTGTCCCCGTAGGGCTCGGGATCGACCTCGATCGTCCCGCCCTGCACCTCGGCGTAGAGCACGTACGAGCCGCCCCCGAAGTTCACGACGTTGAGCACGTCGATGTCCTGGCGCATCTCGGTCTCGGAGATCTGGAGGCTCTCGCACAGCTCGCGAACGTCGAGCTTGGCGGCGCGGCGGGCGGCGTCGATGAGGATGCCGGCCAGGGTCACGAGGCGGGCGAAGCGCTCGGGACGGATGTGGCTCTCGCCGCGGACCTCGGAGTCCGGCTCGCGTTCCGCGCGGTCGCGCGGCGCGGCGGGGGAGGGGAGGTCGAAGTCCCCCGTGTGGCGCTCGATCATGAGACCCACCCGCTCCTCGGCGTCCGCCACCAGCTGCGGGGGATCGAGGATGCGCGCACGCGGTCCCAGGCCCAGGACCCAGGACACGAGCAGGCGCGGATCTCCATAGGAGGTCTCGAAGATCACACCGTCTCCGTCCTCCGCGGGCTCGAGCGTGCCCACGTCCGCCCCGAGGTGGCGGCGCACGAGCCACTCGATGCGGTCGGAGAGCCAGATTCGCGCGACTCCCTGCGGCTCGCCGAGCTGCCAGTCCGCGCGCGTCGCGTAGGCGCGCGGGTCGAAGTCCTCGGGGCGCTGGAAGTCGTGCTCGGCCTTCGAGCTGTACCCCACCTTGCCGCGGATGCGCGACAGGCGGAAGACCCTCACGGCGCCGCGCTCGTGCGAATGGCCCACGAGGTAGAACTGCCCGCCCCGGAAGAGCAGGTGGTAGGGGTCGACCTTGCGGCTCTCCTCCGCGTCGCGGCCCATCGTGTAGTAGTCGAACACGATCGTCTTGCGCCGGAAGATCGCGGTCTCGACCTTCGACAGACGCTGCGAGAGGTCGCGCCCGCCCGAAGAGGCGGTCATCGCCAGGCGCACCGACTGCTGCTCGGGCGCCGACAGGGGCGAGGGCTTGCCCCACGACAGCTGCTGGAGCGCCAGGCGCAGCGGCTCGGCGTAGGCGAACTCGCCGTCGAGCAGGGTGAGCGCGGTGCGAAGGGCGGTGAGCTCGGAGTCGGAGAACTCGATGGCGGGCAGGTAGAAGTTCTCGGGCGGGAGGGTGTAGGTCTCGGCCTCGAAGGACCCCTCGCTGCCCTTCTCGATCTTGAGATCGATCCCCAGCGACGAGAGCTCGGCCCGGTCGGCGTAGAAGCGGCGGTTGAAGGCCTCGTCGCTCGTCATCTGCGCGTAGCCCTCGACGTCCTGGCGGATCTCGAGCGCCGAGATGGGCCGGCGCTCGGCCATCAGGAACGAGATCAGCGACAGCTGGCGGATGAGCTTCTCGGTGTCCTTGGCCATGACGGGTGAGGATACGCCTGGCCGACAGGCCCGCCCGGGCGGCGGGTCCGCTATTTGCGGGGTCGAGGACGCGGGCTCAGGCCGCTTCGGCCCGAGCCTCGCCCGCCGCCGGCGAGAAGTAGGCGGATCCGCTGAGTGCGCGGTCGAAGCCCGACCAGCGCTCACCGTCCACGAGCGTCTTCTCGATCCGGTCGAAGCTCCCGAGCGTGCCGCCCAGGTTGTCGATCATGTGCACCAGGGTGGCCTCCCGGGTGCAGGGGGTCACGGGGCTGCCGTGCTCGAGCTTGCCGTGGTGGCTCAGGACGATGTGCAGCACGGCCTCGGCGGCCGGGGGCGGGAAGCCCTCGATGCCCTCGATGGCCCGCCTCACGCGGTAGTAGCCGAGCGGGATCTCGCCCTGGAGCTTGCCGGAGTCCGAGAGGTCGATCGCCCCACCGCGCTGCTCGTAGGCCTCGACCTTGCCGATGTCGTGCAGGAGGGCCCCGGTGACGGCGACGTCGCGATCGATTCCCGGGAATGTGGAGGCCATGGCGCTCACGCCCTGGGCGACCGACAGCGAGTGCTCGAGCAGGCCGTGCCTGTAGGCCTGGTGGTAGACCTTGGCCGCCGGGGCGGCGCGCCAGCGATCTCCCACCTCCGAGCCGGCGGCCAGGAGCCGCTCCAGGAGCTCGCGCAGGTGGGGGTGCTGGACGGTCTCGATCAGGGCGTCGAGGTCGGCGGTCATCTGAGCCAGCGGGATCGGGGGACCCTCGACGAGATCGGCGGGGTCGAACTCGTGCGGCAGGGCTTCGCGGACCGCGCGGACGGTGATCGACGCGCCGTAGCGCGGATCGGCGGCGAACCGGCCCTGCACGTGGAGGGCGGCGCCGAGCGCGCAGGCCGCGGCGATCTCCTCGACCGAGTCCCAGACCACGCCCTCCACCGCGCCGGAGGCGTCGCCCAGCTTGAGCTTGAGGAAGGCGTCGCCGTTGCGCTTCTGGCGCCGGCTGACCTCCCGCACCTCGAACACGCAGTCGACGGTCTCGCCGTCGGCCAGGTCACGCACGAAGCGCTTCGTGCAGATCAGGGTGGGCTGGTCCATGGGGTCCACGAGAGTAGGTGGGGTCGCGGACGGGACGGCGGACCTGACACCGCCCCGCCGCGAGCCACCTTTGCCCTACTGCGTGGAGGTGTTGCAGGCGTCGATCGCCTGGTGCGTGCCGCCCCCGCGGGCACCGTCTCCTCGACGATCTTCACGCACACTTCCTTCGTCGCCTTCTTGACCGCCTCCTCGTCGCCGTCCGCGGCCTTCTTGCAGATCTCCACGAGGTCGCTCTTGACGTCGGCGGAGAGCTGCGGGGACGCGTCCACGGCCTTCTGGCAGTTCTCGACGGCCTGCTTCTTCGCGTCGTCCGACAGCGCGGGAGTGGAGCCGCCGCCGCCGCCGTTGCTTTCGGTGGCTGCGCCACCGCCGCCGCCGCCGCTGGTCGACGTGTCCTCGTCGTCGTCGCCGCATCCGGCCAGACCCAGCACGAGCGCCGCAAGCACCGCGGCGCAGATCTTCGTCATCGGGTTCCTCCCCATGATGTTTCCGGCGCGCGAGTCCGCCGGGTTGGGCCGAACCTACACTTCTTCGGGCGCGCGAGTCAGCCTGCGGCTGGCCCGTGCCGCCGTAGTACGCCAGCGCGCGACGGCCCAGGTCCTTGGTCGAGCCGCCGTTCTGGATCGCGCTCACGGGGATCCCGAGGAAGGGGACCATGCGGCCCGCCACGCGCCTGGTGAGCCTCTTGCCCATGTAGCGCAGCAGGACCGCGGAGAGCGCCTGCTCGCGTGACTTCGAGAGCTTGCCGGTCACGAAGGACTCCGCCATCGTGACGCCGATGCCGTCGAGCGACTCCCGGGCGGCCGCCGGCGTTTCGTACAGACCCCACAGCGAGAGCAGCTCCGCCGGGCGCATGGGGTGGCGGGGGTCGTAGCCGTGGGCGGCCGCGATGAAGAAGACCATCCGCGCCTGGATCCACATGAGCCCGGCGAGGTTCGGGGCGGCGGTCACGATCCCGCCGAAGCCCAGCGCGCCTCCCTCCAGCCGCGAGAGGCGCACGTGCTTCTTGAAGGCGACCTCGGCGAGCGCGGCGGCGTCCTGTCCGTGGCCCGGGCCCACCTGGGTCGCCCACCTCTCGGCGGGCTCCGCGAATCGCTCGGACGCCGCGAGCGCGATCAGCTCGGGGGCGCGCTGGGGCTCGGCGAGGATGCGCCGCCATACGGAGTCGGGCACGGAGCCGTGGCGGACCATCTCCGTGCCGGTGCTCATCGGGAGGACGATAGGAGACCGTCGATCCCGGCTAGCATTCCGGCGCCTCGGCGAGGTAGCTCAGTTGGTAGAGCACACGACTGAAAATCGTGGTGTCCCCGGTTCGATTCCGGGCCTCGCCATCTGCCGGCTGCGGCGCATCGCCTGGCGGCGTCATCGGTCGCTCGTGTGCAGAGCACACGTCGCTCCCTCTTCCTTGCCAGGCGGGCGCCTCGCTCGGCAGATGGCGAGGCCGTCGGCCTGGCCATTCATCGAGCGACGGAAAGCAGCGTTCCAGGGTCGCTAGGAGTCCGGCCACTCAGTCCCGGGCCCCGACGGGTTGCACCGTGGCGGGTGCGCTCACCGCCAGAGTCGCGAGGCCGACCCCTGCGAGCACCGCGAGCGCGCCCCCGTTGCCGAGTGGGCCGTTGAGGAAACCGACGACGTAGGGAGTGGCGAAGCCGACGTAGGTGAGCGCGTAGAAGACCGATACCGTCGCGCCCAGCTCGGCCGGGTCGGCGATGCGCTCGGTCTCGCGCAGGCCGGAGATCAGAACGCAGCCGTAGCCGATCCCGAACAGGGGCGCCGAGAGCATCACCAGCGCGCGGCTCTCCTCAGCCAGCGCGACCACGCCCACGCCGAGTCCGACCGCCGTCGCGAGCAGACCGACCGCGCCCGCTGCCAGCGCCCGCCGGTCCTCGAGTCTGCGCGCGACAGGTTGGATCGCCACGCCGGTCAGGAGCGCCAGCGACCCGGCGACGCCCGCAAGCAGGATCGCCCCGCCGGAGTCGCCGCCGACCTCGCCCGGCAGCACCGCGAAGGGGATCGATGCGCTCGCAAACACCCACGGTGCCACGATCGCGACCGTGCGGGCGAACCGGGGCGACCGGCAGGCCGTCGGCACGAGCCGCCGGTGGACCGTCCCCGAGCGCGCCACTTCGGGCTCCCGCGCCGGCAGGATCAGCAGGCCGGCCGCGGCGCCGAGCGCCAGGTGCGGGAGGTAGGGGACCCACAGCGGATGCGCGGCGTACTCGGCGACGACCGACGCCACGAGCGGCCCGATCGCGAAGCCGCAGGTCAGCGCGACGGCCGCCCGCCTCGCTGCGACCCCCGTCGCCTCGCCGATCGAGAGCTCTCGCACCCAGGCCGTCGCGGCGCCGAACACCACGCCGGAGCAGACACCCGCAAGCGTTCGTCCGGCCGCGAGGCCCACGACCTCCTCGCGGAAGAGCACCAGGGCCAGCGTCGCGATCGGGGAGAGCAGCACGAACGGGACGACCACTTGCCGTCGGCCCCGGCGGTCGGACGCCCGGCCCCCGAGGAGCAGGCCGGGGATCAGCCCGACGGCATAGACGCCGAACAGCAGCGCGCGAGTCTCGTCGCTCAGACCGAGCTCGTCCCGGTAGACGACGAGCATCGGGGAGAACTGGTTCGCGCCCCAGCCAACGGCGAACATCGGGATCGCCACCAGGAGCCATGCCGGGCGCTTCACCCGGGAGATCATGATCCAGGCGGAGCGGGATCTACCCTGATCCGATGTGACCCACTACCTCGCCCTCCTGCGCGGCATCAACGTCGGCGGCAAGAACCTCGTCAGGATGGCCGACCTGAGCGCGGCCTTCGAGGAGATGGGCTTCGGTGACGTCGCGACCTACATCCAGAGCGGCAACGTGCTGTTCCGGGCCCCCCGGCAGAGGAGCGAGGATCTGGCGGCCCGGATCGAGTCGCAGCTCAGCCTGAGCTTCGGCGTGAAGCTGAAGGTCGTGCTCCTGACCGGGGCCCAGCTCAAGGCCGTGGTCGCGGATGCGCCGCGCGGATTCGGTGCCGACACCCACAAGTGCGATGTGATCTTCCTGCGAAAGCCGTTGACCGTGCGTAGGGCGTTCGGCCTGCTCGAGACCAGGGAGGGAGTCGACAGCGCCTGGGCGGGAAAGCGCGTCCTCTACTTCTCGCGCCTCGCGTCGAAGGCCTCCGGCAGCCGGCTCTCGAAGGTCGTCGCTCTGCCTGAGTACCAGAACATGACCATCCGCAGCTGGAGCACGACGACGAAGCTCCTCGCCCTGATGGACTCGAGAGTCGCGGGCCCCGGGTAAGGGGGCGAGGGGTGCGCCCTCGCCCCCGCCCTCGCTACGCGGCCGCCGGGACCGGGGCCAGCGTCATCTGGCTCTGGCCCATGGGCTGCACCGGCTCCTCGAAGGTCGAGGTCACCTCCGCCTCGCAGAAGAAGCCGACGACCTTGACCGTCTCGTCGCCGATGTTGCGGAGGCCGTGCGGGACCATGGCGGGGATCACCGCGAGATCGCCGGCGGTCACGATGCCGCGCTCGTCGCCGACCTCGGCCTCGGCGGTGCCGGCCACGATGTAGAGGATCTCCTCGGGGCTGTCGGTGTGCGTGGCCAGTCGCTGGCCGGGATGGACCTCGAAGTACACGACCGCGCCCCCCTCGGTTCCGGCCGCGGCGTTGAGCGGGAAGTTCACGTGGACACGCGCGTCCGGGTCGCTGTCGACCCAGGCCTCCAACAGGTTGAGGGTGTCGGTCTTGGCGGTGAGCATGGCGATCCTCCTTTGATAGGACAGTGCTGTGCTGTGAAAGCAGAAGGTAACGCCGCCCAATCCCGTTGTCAAGGGTTCGTTGCACAGAGGTGTACTATGAAGACATGCCCCGCAAGTACGAGCTGAAGAAGCGCGCCGATTCGATGGAGGACACCCGCCGCCGCATCACCGAGGCCGCGGTGGAGCTGCACGGCAGCGTGGGGCCGGCGCGCACGACCGTCACGGCCGTGGCGGATCGCGCCGGGGTCCAGCGGCACACCGTCTACCGCCACTTCCCGACCGAGGACGAGCTCTTCGCGGCGTGCTCTGGACTGTTCGGGAGCCGCAACCCCTGGCCGGACGCCGAGGCGTGGCGAGATATCGCGGACCCGCGCGAGCGCCTCCTCGTCGGTCTCGACCAGCTCTATCGCTACTACGAGCAGACCGGGCACATGTGGACCAACGTGCTGCGCGACAGGGAGTACGTGGAGTCGGTGGCGCCGAACCTGGCCCCGTTCGAGGACCAGCTCGGCGAGTGGGCACGTGTGCTCGCCTCCGGCTGGCCGGCACGGGGTGGCCGGCGGCGGGTCCTCTCGGCCGCCGTTCGTCACGCGGTGGACTTCGCCACCTGGCGCTCGCTCGTCGAGCAGGGCGGTGTCTCCCGGGCTCAGGCCGTCAGCCTGATGTCGGACCTGGTGGAGAGCGCAGCCACGGCCTGAGCCCTCCTGCGAGCGGCTACGGCCCCTGGGGCAGCTTCTTCGCTCCTCGCTTCACAACGGGGTTCGAGGGCGGCGGCACCACCGGTCCGATGTCCCCGTCCGGCGCCTCGTCGAGGTCGACGATCACCGGCGCGTGATCGCTCGGCCCCTTGCCCTTGCGGGCCTGGCGGTCGATCCACGCCGCCTTGACCCGGTCGGCCACCGGTCCGCCGGCCAGCACCAGGTCGATGCGCATGCCGAGATCCTGGTGGAACATCCCCGCGCGGTAGTCCCAGTAGGAGAACACGCGCTCGTCGGGCCAGCGCTCGCGCACCACGTCGCGCAGCCCGAGCGACTGCAGCTCGGCGAGCGCATCCCGTTCGGGGGCCGTCACATGGGTCTGCCCGACGTAGGCGTCGGGATCGAACACGTCCTCGTCGGTGGGCGCGATGTTCATGTCACCGCACACGATCGTCGCCTCCGGCGCCGGCGCGACCATCTGCTTCAGGGCCGCGAGCCAGGCGAGCTTGTACTCGTAGTGCTCGGAGCCGGGCTCGCGGCCGTTGGGCACGTACACCGAGACGACCCGGATCCCGCCGCACGTGGCCGACACCGCGCGCGCCTCCTGATGGGGGAACCCCGGGCCCCCGGCCACCCCGGCGACCGCGTCCTCGAGTCCGACGCGCGAGAGGATGGCCACGCCGTTCCAGGCGGCCTCGCCGTGAGCCGCGACCTCGTAGCCGCGATCCGAGAGCTCGTCCGCGAGCAGTTCCGTGAACGCCTCGTCGGTGAGCTTGGTCTCCTGTAGGCAGACGACGTCCGGCCGCCGCTCCTCCAACCACGGCAGCAGCCGCGGCACGCGCTGCTTGACCGAGTTGACGTTCCAGGTGGCGATGCGCATCGGAGTCCACGGTACCCGGGGCTCGGGGGCACCCCGGGACTAACCTTGCGGCATGGCGTTCGTTGCCCTCGAACGACATCTCCTGAGAGCCAGAGACCTCGCGGACGAGCGCTACCGCGAGCCCCTCTCGGTGGAGGACCTCGCGCGGGCCGCCGGGCTCTCTCGCGCGCATTTCATCCGCGAGTTCCGGCGGGCCTTCGGCGAGACGCCCCATCAGCACCTGCTCACGCGCAGGCTCGAGCGCGCCGCGACGCTGCTGCGGTCCACGGATCGCTCCGTCCTGGACATCTGCACGTCCGTCGGCCTGCGCAGCGTCGGGTCGTTCACCACGAGCTTTCGCCGCGCGTACGGGCTCACGCCCACCGCCTACCGGGCGGCCTTCCCGCCGGCCGCCGAGCGTGCCCTGGTCCCTGCCTGCATCGTGCGCGCCTACGGCCGGCCGAACAACCGCACTTTTCGAGAAGACAGCGGCTCGCCACCCACCTAGGGTCGGTGGCCTCTTCCCTCACGAAAGGAGACGGACGATGAGGATCTCCACCGCGCAGCTGTGGGTCCACGACCAGGACGAGGCGCTCGCCTTCTACACCGAGAAGCTCGGCATGGAGGTGCGCTCGGATGTGACGCTCGCCGAGCTGGGCGACTTCCGCTGGCTCACCGTCGCGCCCCCCGGCCAGGAGGACGTGGCCATCGTGCTGATGGCGATCCCCGGAGCCCCCGTGATGGACTCCGGGACGGCCGGGCAGGTGAGCGACCTGATGAGCAAGGGCTTCGCCGGCACGGTCTTCCTGACCACGGACGACTGCCGGGCCTCGTACGAGGAGCTCAAGGCACGAGGGGTCGAGTTCAGCGAGGAGCCCGAGGAGCGGCCCTACGGCATCGACTCCGGCCTTCGCGACCCGTCGGGCAACAGCCTGCGGCTGACGGAGG
>CAVSWF010000007.1:0-388529 GCA_963731645.1 uncultured Thermoleophilaceae bacterium
GCCGACACCCGCCGCGGTCACGCGCTACATCCGCAGGCTGAGGCCGGTGACCTGACGCGCGACACCCGCGTGACGAACCACTCGTTCGTGGACGGGCAGGCGGTGGCCTTCCAGTCGATCCTGCAGGCTGGGACGCGGCAATCGTGGACAAGGACGGTAAGCCCGTCGCCCGGTGTCGCTGCGGCAACCCCCTGCTCGAGCCGGTCTTCGTCAAGGAGGGTGACGTGCTTCGGGTGTCCGCCCACATCGGTCCCCGCCGCCGTGTGGGTACTACGACTGACGACGACGCCGACTACGACCGCTATGGCGACGCGTACTGGAAACGCGCCTACGTTCGCAGCGACTTCGCCGACGCGTGCTACCTGCCGTATCGAGTCCGCCGCCGTGAACCGAAGACCCGGTCGCTAGACCGCCGCCGACCACGTAGCCGGCGACGTCCCGTCGGCATCGCTCTCGCTTTGCAAGCGGGACGACGGACGACACCTACACCCTGGTCGCCTCGGCTTCCGCCGAACAGGGGCTGAGCGTGCGCCTCACGCGCCCCGACGGGGTCAGTGAGATCTACGGCTTCACCACCGACGCGTCGGGCAGCGGCTCGTGCACGTTCCCGCGTGTCGCGGACGCCGTTCTGGGCACGTACACGGCCGTCGTCACGGATGCGGGTCAGGCGACACCGTGACGGCGAGTGCAACGGTGGCGGCCGCTCAGGAAACGCCGCCCGCCGAGGAGCCAAGGCTCAACTGCGACGCCCCGCGTCCCAGCTCGAGTTCGAGCAGTGCCGGGAGCTCCAGGGCGGCCAGCCTCAGGAGCCACCCCCTTCGGACTACGAGTGCCCGATCAGCCGCCGGCGTCTCCGGCGAGGATTCTGCGCAACCGCCCGCCCAACTGACGTTCAGCGCTCGCCCGCCGGGCGGCCTGGCCGATGAGCGCGTCCTCGTCCTCGGCGGCGAAGACGTGGACGCCGAGGTGGGCGGCGATCTCGCAGCAGACGTCGATGCCGCGGACGCTGTTGCCGTAGACGTCCAGACCGGGCGAGAAGACCCGATGCCGAGCTTGCCCGGGACGACGGCCAGGATGCCGCCGCTGACGCCGCTCTTGGCCGGCACGCCGACCTCGTACGCCCACTGCCCCGCGGCGTCGTACATGCCGCACGTGTACATGACGCTCAGCAGGTCGCGGACACCGTCGCGCGGGAGCGCGCGTGTCGGTGAAGGGGTTGACCCCCGCGTTGGCGAGCGTGGCGCCCATCATCGCGAGGTGTGGCAGGTCACCTGGACCGAGCACTGGTGCAGGTACAGCGCGAGCAGCTCCTCGACGTCGCCGTCGAGCATCCCCTCAGCGCGCATGAGGTAGGCGGTCGCGCGGTTGCGATCGGCGTGGCGCAGCTCGCGCGCGAACGTCCGCTCGTCGACCGTCCAGACCGCTGTCGCCCGCGCACGCCTGCATGACGCCGAGCAGCCGCTCCATCTTGCGCTCGCCGCTCGCGCCGCGCACCAGGTCGGTGGTCACCAGCGCGCCCGCGTTGACCATCGGGTTGTACGGGCGGTGGTGCCGCTCGTCGAACACGATCGAGTTGAACGCGTCGCCACTGGGCTCGACGCCCACCCGGGCCAGGACGTCCTCCCGGCGGTTGTCGGCCAGCGCGAGCGCGTGGGCGAACACCTTGGAGATCGATTGGAGTGCGAACGGTCGCTCGTGGTCGCCCTCGGAGTACAGCCCGCCGTCGACCGATGCCAGGCAGATCGCAAAGTGGTCGCGCTCCTCACCCGCCTCCTCGAGCGGGTAGTAGCCGCGCTCGGAGTCGTAGAAGCGGTCCACGCGAGCCGGGTCGACCACACGATGGCGTTCGAACAGCTCCCGGAGGCGGGTCTTGACCCGAGTGCTCACCTCGTCGTCCGGCACGCTGCCGACGCTACACCGTCCGCGGCCAGGGCGACTGGCTAATGTGGGCCCGGTCCGCTCACGTCGGGGCGCTCACCCCAGTCCCGCCTACCTCGGAAGGTAAAGAATGCCCCAGCTTCTCGCGCGCATGGCGCGCACCCTGTCCTCGCACTGGAAGCGCAGCCTCGCGGCGGCGGTCGGCGTCCTGGTGCTGCTCGTCCTGGCGGCCGGCGCCAGTGGAGAGGCCACCGACGACTACTGCCGTGCCGGGGACCGATTCGCAGCGGGCGATCGACCTCTTCCAGGCGCACTCGCCGGCGTTCGGCGGGGCGGACTCGACGCTTGTCTTCACCGTGGACGAGGGCAAGGTCTCCGATCCGGACTCCAAGGCGGCGATCGAGGGGGCGCTCGCGGAGGTCCGCGGGCTCGACGGCGTCGAGCTGGCGGCGAGCCCGTTCGAGCGCGGCGGCCAGGTCTCCGAGGACGGGCGCCTGGCCTCCGTCGACGTGCGCTACTCCACCGACCCCGCGCAGATCGAGAAGGACGACGGCGACGCGCTGATCGAGGCCGGCGAGACCGCCGAGCCCGAGGTTCAGGTCGAGGAGCGCGGCATGCTCATCGACCTGGCGTCCGAGCAGGACGCTCCCGTCGGCGAGCTGATCGGCGTGCTCATCGCGATCGTGCTGCTGACCGTGTTGTTCCGCTCGGGGTGGGCGATGGGCGCGACGCTCATCGGCGCACTGCTCGGTGTCGCGGCGGGCCAGATCCTGCTTGCCGCGCTGGCCGCTCCGCTCGGCCTGCCCTCGTTCGCGGCTGTGATCGCGGCGATGCTCGGCCTCGGCGCGGGGATCGACTACTCGTTGCTGATCATGGGCCGCTACCGCGAGCAGCGGGCGGCCGGCGACAGCGTCCAGGATGCGGCCGCGCGTGCGGGTTCGACCTCCGGCACCACGGTCGTGGCCGCGGGACTGATCGTGATGGTGGCGATCGCCGGCCTGCTGCGTGATCGGCGTCCCCTACGTCGGAAAGATGGGCTTCGGCGCAGCGATCGCGGTCGGCGCGGTGGTCGTGTCGGCGCTCACGATCCTGCCGATCCTGATGGGCGCCTTCGGGCGCAAGCTCGTGCCGAAGAAGCCCGAGCACGTCGCGTCCTCGCAGGCGTTCAGCCGCTGGGGCGAGACGGTCACGCGCCGGCCGTGGGCATCGATCGCCGCGGGTGTCGTGGTCCTGCTGATCTTCGCGTTCCCGGCCACCCAGCTGCGCCTCGGCCAGCCGGACGACGGCAACCAGCCGGAGTCACGCACCCAGCGTGTCGCGTACGACCAGCAGACGAAGGCGTTCGGCCCGGGCTCCAACGGGCCGTTCCTGCTCGCCGTGGACACGCCGAAGGGCGCGCCCGAGACCGAGCAGCAGTTGCGCGCGCTCCAGGAGGCTGTGGCCGACACACCGGGCATCGCCTCGGCGGCGCCGCCGTCGGTCAGCGAGGACGGCGAGATGGCCACGATCTTCGCCATCCCGACCACCGCGCCGCAGGACGCGAAGACGTCCGCCCTGCTCGAGCGCCTGCGTGGGGACGTGATCCCGGCGGCGACGGCCGATACGCCGCTGAAGGTCTACGTCGGGGGCAACACCGCCGCCTTCGTGGACATCTCCGACAAGGTGGCGAGTCGCCTGCCGCTGTTCATCGCAGTCGTGATCGGCCTCTCCGTGCTGCTGCTGGTGATGGTGTTCCGCTCGCTCTGGATCCCGCTGGTCTCCGCGGTCTTCAACCTGCTGTCGGTCGCCGCGGCCTACGGCGTGGTGGTGGCGGTCTTCCAGGAGGGCATCGGCGCGAGCCTGATCGGCGCCGAGTCGGGCGTCCCGATCATCTCGTTCCTGCCGGTCATGCTGTTCGCGATCCTGTTCGGGCTCAGCATGGACTACAACGTCTTCCTGCTCAGCAGGATGCACGAGGCCTACAACGAGGGGGACGGGCCCCGCGAGAGCGTCATCCATGGGCTGGGGCGCATCGGCAAGGTCGTCGTGTTCGCGGGCCTGATCATGTCGGCGGTCTTCCTGAGCTTCATCACCGCGACCGACGTGATCAGCAAGATGTTCGGCCTCGGCCTCGGCCTCGCGATCCTCATCGACGTGCTGATCGTGCGCATGGTCATCGCACCGGCGGTGGTGACGCTGCTCGGCGACCGCGCGTGGTGGCTGCCCGCATGGCTGGATCGCGTGCTGCCGAACGTCTCGCTGGAGGGCCGCCAGGGTCCCGAGGTGGAGCCCGAGCGCGAGAAGGTCCTCGTCTAGCGAGTTACGACTGGTGCTGGGACAGTCGAACATCTCGTGACCGGGGAGCCGACCGCCGGAGCTCCGAAGGAGGGAGTCCTCGCCGAGCTCGAGGAGTTCCGCGGGCGACGCGAGGCGTTGGAGGCCGCGGTCCTGCCGTTGGCCACCTCGGTGGACGGGCGCCGCTTCGAGTACCAGGCCTCGCTGCACGCGCTGGCGCTGGAGGCCGGCGGCTACGTGGTGCTCGATGCGGGCGGCGAGTCCCGGCTCGGCCAGGTGCTCTCACTCGAGATGGAGCAGCGCGAGACCGGCGCGCCTGACCGGCGAGGTCAAATCCTGATTCGTGTGGCGCGTGGGATGGGAAGGTTGCTCGACAGCGGTGGGCGGCCGTTCCACGACGCGGTGGTGCGCCCGGCCCGGCCGGACGAGGTGGCGGCCTGGCTGCAGCGGACGAGCGCCGGGAGGGCCGGGCTCGAGGTGGGGGAGCTCGCGCTCGCGCGCGGCGTGCCCTGCGCCCTGGACCCCGGCGGGTTCGGGCGTCACACGTTCATGTGCGGGCAGTCGGGCTCGGGCAAGACCTATTCGCTGGGGGTGCTGCTCGAGCGTCTGCTGATGGAGACTTCGTTGCGAGTTGTGGTGCTCGACCCGAACTCGGATTACGTACGCCTCGGCGAGGCGCGCCCCGATGCTCCATCTGATCTTGCGACGCGTTACCGGGCCGCCGCGGACGGCGTGGCGGTGCGCAGCGGCACGAGCGGTCCGGCCCGTCTCGGGGTGCGCTTTCGGGATCTGAGCTCCGCCCACCAGGCGGCCGCGCTGCGGCTCGATCCACTGGCCGACCGTGAGGAGTACGCACAGCTCACCGCCCTCCTGGAGGACGAGGGTGTGCGCAGCGTCGAGGACCTCGCGGCCTCAGATGCCGATGCCCTGAAGCTCGGGCGCGCAACCTCGGCGTCGATCGCTGGGAGCTGTGGCCCGGTCAGGAGGGCCAAGCGCTGTCGGACGAGCTCGACAGCGAAACGGCGCCGCGCTGCACGGTGGTGGATCTGGGATCGCTCGCTACCCGGGAGGAGCAGGCGCTAGCCGCGGGCGCCGTGCTGGAGCGTCTCTGGAGTCGGCGCGCGCGCCGCGACCCGGTGGCCATCGTGATCGACGAGGCTCACAACGTGTGCCCGGCCGAGTCCGACGATCCGCTCACCGCCCTTGCCACCGAGGACGCGATCCGGATTGCCGGTGAGGGGCGTAAGTTCGGCCTCTATCTGATCGTCGTGACCCAGCGACCGCAGAAGGTGCACGAGAACGTGCTCTCGCAATGCGACAACCTCGTCCTGATGCGCATGAACTCGACCGCGGATCTTGCCCACGTGGCCGACCTGTTCTCGTTCGTGCCACGCGGTCTGATCGACCGCGCTACGACGTTCGAGCAGGGCGAGGCGCTGGTTGCCGGCAAGGTCGTCTCGCATCCCTCTTTGGTGCGTTTCGGCGCGCGGATCACCGAGGAGGGCGGGGCAGACGTGGCGGGCTGGACCTAGGCGATCGCCTTGGCCTTTATGGCGTCGAACTCGGCCTGGCTGATAGCGCCGCTGTCGAGCAGCTGCTTGGCCTTCTCGATCTCCGCTGCGGCCCCGCCGGGCGCAGCCACCGTCTTGACGTATTCGTCGAACTCAGCGCGGGCAGCTTCCGACTGCTCCACGTCGCGCTGGTTCATCTGCGCCGCCGTTCGCGATCAGGTAGATGAACGCTCCCAGGAACGGCAGCACGATCACGAACACGAGCCAACCGGCCTTTGCCCACCCCGAGGTGTCCCGTCTGCGGAAAACGTCCCCGATGATCCTGAACAGGATCATTATCCAGGCCACCCAGGCGAAGAAGACGATCATCGTCCAGAAGATGTCGAGGAATGGGTAGTCGGCTGCGATCAACATGGAGGCTCTGGTCTCTCTGTTGCGGGGTCGAGCGAGCCTAGCGGACGCGGGTAGAGCGACATCGCCCCGCTCTCGGCGCTCAAGCGGTCGCGAACGTGATCGATGGGCGAGCTACGCTGCGCCCGTGACGGTTCGCCGGGTCGTTCCGAACCTGTTCGACACCGATCCAGCTTCGACGCGGGACTTCTACGTCGGCCTGTTCGAACTGGACGTGGCGATGGACATGGGCTGGATCGTCACGCTGGCATCGCCCGCCAACCGCAGCGCCCAGATCAGCGTCTTCGATCGCGACGCAGAGGACGGGCGCGACCCCTTCGTGTCGATCGAGGTCGACGACGTCGACGCGCGCGCGCGCGCGCGGTCGAGCTGGGCCACGACGTCGGTGCTATTCGCTCAGGGACGAGGATTGGGGGGGCGCGCTCCGCGACCCGGGGGCCGGGCGGTCAACGTGCTCTCGCCGCGCACCGAGGCCGAGGCCGCGGCGATGGTCACGACGCCTGCACCGAGACGCCAAGGCCCTGCATCCTCCCTGCGCACCCAAGGGAACCGGCGTCTCGAAGGCCTCCGCGGTGTGAGGCTTTCGCCTCGTGAGACGGCCACTCGCAGGACTGTCCTTCGCCGGGCTCCTGGTCGCGGTCGCGATCTTCGCGCTCCCGCTCGCGTCGCCGGCCCAGTCGCCGAACCCCTGGGCCCGCACGTGGAACACGACCTACGCAGAGATGACCCTGACCCAGAGCGGCAACTCGGTCGAGGGCACCTATGGCTTCCAGGGCGGGCACATCAGCGGCACCGTCAGCGGCAACGTGTTGACCGGCCGGTGGGACGAGGAGCCGACCCGAGCGGGCCCCAACGACGCGGGCCCGCTCCAGTTCACCCTTGCTCCGGACGAGCAGTCGTTCACCGGAACCTGGCGCTATGACGGGGACGACCCGTCGATCTCCCGCGGCTGGAACGGAACCGCGGCAGGCGCTCCGCCGCCGCCCGTGCTGGGGAAGGCGGTGAGCGCATCGGTGGTGTCGGGGGAGGTGCTGATAGCCGTGCCCGCCGCGGGCTCCGCGGGGGCCAGCCAGAAGGGGGTGCGGTTCGTGCCCCTGACCGCTGACAGGCAGGTCCCGGTCGGGTCGGTGCTGGACACGCGCAAGGGCACCGTGCGGGTGGTGAGCGCGCGAAACAGCGCCGGCGCGACGCAGGCGGGCCAGTTCTCCGCCGGCGTCTTTCAGGTGCTGCAGTCGCGCGCACGCCGCACCAGGGGGCTGACCGAGCTGCGCCTGAAGGGGTCGGGCTTCGCGCGCTGCGCGGGCTCGGTCCGTGGCGCCCGCACCTCGCGCCGGGCGCACGATCCGCCGCCTTCGCTCGAACGCCGGCGGGCGCTTTCGCACCCGCGGGCGCCACTCCGCCGCCACCGTCCGCGGCACGATATGGACGACCACCGACCGCTGCGACGGCACGCTCACCACCGTCGCACGCGGCAGCGTCGCCGTCCGCGACTTCCGCCGCAGGAAGACGATCATCGTCACGGCGGGCAAGAGCTACCTCGCGAGGGCCAGATAAAGAGAGGTTGAACGGGCGTGGGGGGCGGCGTAAGGTCGCGCCATGACCACCCTGCGTAGCGTCCGCGTCGCTGCGATCCAGGCGACGCCGGTCATCCTCGACGCGGAGGCGACGGTCGCGAAGGCCGATCCGGCTCCTGGGGGAGGCGGCCGACGCGGGAGCCGAGCTCGCGGTGCTGCCGGAGACGTTCGTGTCGGTGTACCCGTCGAACGCGTGGGCGCGCAACGCCGCGGCGTTCGGGGGGTCCGACGAGCTGTGGGAGCGGATGTGGTCCAGCTCGGTCGACGTTCCGGGCCCGCTCGTGGACGAGCTCGCCGCGGCCTGCCGGTCGCTGGGGATCCACGCGGTGATCGGCGTGAACGAGCGCGAGTCCGAACGGCCGGGCACGCTGTACAACGCGATGCTCTGGCTCGGTCCCGAAGGTCTGCTGCACAAGCACCGCAAGCTCATGCCCACGCACCAGGAGCGTCTGTTCCACGGGATCGGGCGCGGGGATGACCTGCGTGCCGTCGACACCGACTGCGGGCGGATCGGCGGCCTGATCTGCTGGGAGAACCGCATGCCGCTCGCGCGTTACGCCATCTACCGCCAGGGCCCGCAGATCTGGGTGGCGCCGACCGCCGATGACTCATCCGGCTGGATCGCGTCCATGCGGGCGCTCGCCATCGAGTCGGGCGCGTTCGTCGTCTCCGTGCCCCAGTACATCCCGCGCGCCGCCTTCCCGGAGGACTTCCCGCTCGACCTGCCCGACCGCGAGGTGTTCGGCAACGGCGGAGCGTTGATCGCCGAGCCGTCGGGGGCGAGATCGTCGCGGGTCCGCTCTATGGCGAGGAGGGCATGCTCGTCCACGACTGCGATCTGCGGAAGGGGCTGCACGCGAAGCGCGTGTTCGACGCCGTCGGCCACTACTCCCGTGACGACGTGCTCGGCCCGCCGGTGCCCGGCGACCCGGGCGTGAACGGCCGATCCGTCAGCCCAGAGCCAGCTTTGCAAACCCCGGAAAGGGAGAGTTGACATGCCGTCCACCGTGCCGGACTCCGATCTCAAGGCCCGCCATCGCGCGATGTGGGCATCGGGTGACTACCCATCGATGGTGGAGACGTTCCTGCTGCCGCTCGGGCCGACGCTCGTCGAGGCCTGCGGGATCGGCTCCGGGATGAAGGTGCTCGACGTGGCGGCCGGCACCGGCAACGCTTCGCTCCCGGCGGCCGAGCAGGGAGCGAGCGTGACCGCGAGCGACCTGACCCCCGAGCTGCTCGAGGCGGGCCGAAGCAAGGCAGAGTCGCGCGGGCTCGAGCTGGAATGGGTCGAGGCCGACGCGGAGAGCCTGCCGTTCGAGGACGCGTCGTTCGACGTCGTGATGTCGTCGATCGGGGCGATGTTCGCGCCGCACCACCAGGACGTGGCCGACGAGATGGCGCGCGTCTGCCGCCCGGGGGGCACCATCGGGATGCTGAACTGGACCCCCGAGGGCATGATCGGGGCCCTGTTCCGGACCATGGGCCCGTTCGCACCGCCTCCTCCGCCCGGCGCGCAGCCGCCGCCGCTGTGGGGCAGCGAGGACCACGTGCGCGAGGTGTTCGGGGACCGGGTCGAGTGGCGCACGCTCGAGCGCGAGAACCTGGATATCGATGCCTTCGAGCATCCCCGCGACTACGGCGAGCACTTCAAGGATCGGTACGGGCCGACCATCGCCGCCCGCGCCAACGCCGCGAAGACCGGGCGCGAGTCGGAGTTGGACGACGCCCTCGACCAGTTCTGCGACGAGTGGAACCGGGGCACCGACGACGACGCGCGCTTCGCACAGGAGTACCTGGTGGTGGTGGGCACCCGCTCGGAGCGGTGAGGGTTAGGCCCCGACGTAGGCCGCGAGGTGCTCGCCGGTGAGGGTGGAGCGAGCGGCGACGAGGTCGGAGGGTGTGCCCTCGATAGACGATCCGGCCGCCGTCGTGGCCCGCGCCGGGGCCGAGGTCGACGATCCAGTCGGCGTGCGCCATGACCGCCTGGTGATGCTCGATGACGATGACCGACTTGCCGGAGTCCACGAGCCGGTCGAGCAGGCCGAGCAGCTGCTCCACGTCGGCGAGGTGGAGCCCGGTGGTCGGTTCGTCCAGGACATAGACGCCGCCCTTCTCGGCCATGCGGGTGGCCAGCTTGAGCCGCTGCCGCTCGCCGCCGGACAGCGTGGTTAGAGGCTGGCCGAGGCTGAGGTAGCCGAGCCCGACGTCGGCGAGCCGGTCGAGGATCTTGTGCGCGGCCGGAGTGTGCGCGTCGCCGCCGCCGAAGAACTCCTCGGCCTCGGCGACCGGCATCGCGAGCACCTCGCTGATGTCCTTCCCGCCGAGCTCGTACTCCAGGACCTCGGCCTGGAACCGCTTCCCCTCGCACTCCTCGCAGGTGGTGGCGACGCCGGCCATCATCGCGAGGTCGGTGTAGATCGACGCCGATGCCGTTGCAGCTGGGGCAGGCGCCCTCGGAGTTGGCGCTGAACAGGGCCGGCTTCACGCCGTTGGCCTTCGCGAACGCCTTGCGGATCGGCTCGAGCAGCTTCGTGTAGGTCGCCGGGTTGCTCCGTCGCGAGCCGCGGATCGCACCCTGGTCGATCGACACCACACCCGCGTCGGCGGGCATCGACCCCTGCACGAGCGAGCTCTTGCCGGAGCCGGCGACCCCCGTGACCACGACGAGCACACCCAGCGGGATGTCGACGTCGACGTCGCGCAGGTTGTGCGTCGTCGCGCCGCGGATCTCCAGCGTGCCGGTGGGCGTCCGCACCGTCTCCTTGACGGCGGCCCGGTCGTCGAGATGGCGGCCGGTGACGGTGCCGCCGGACCGCAGCCCGTCGACGGTGCCCTCGAAACAGACGGTGCCGCCCGCCGTGCCGGCGCCGGGGCCGAGGTCGACGACGTGGTCGGCGATCGCGATCGTCTCCGGCTCGTGCTCCACGACGAGCACCGTGTTGCCCTTGTCGCGCAGCCGTAGCAGCAGGTCGTTCATCCGCTGGACGTCGTGGGGATGCAGCCCGATCGTCGGCTCGTCGAAGACGTAGGTCACGTCGGTGAGCGACGACCCGAGGTGGCGGATCATCTTGGTGCGCTGCGCCTCGCCGCCCGACAGCGTGCCCGACGGCCGGTCGAGCGACAGGTAGCCGAGCCCGATCTCCACGAACGAGTCGAGCGTCTCACCCAACGCGGTCAGCAGCGGAGCCACCGTCGGCTCGCTGAGTTCGCGCACCCAGTCGGCCAGGTCGCTGATCTCCATGGCGCAGGCGTCGGCGATGTTCTTCTGCTTGATCTTGGACGACCGGGCCTCCTCGCTGAGCCGCGTGCCGTTGCACTCTGGACAGATCGTGAATGTCACCGCCCGCTCGACGAAGGTGCGGATGTGCGGCTGCAGCGAGTCGACGTCCTTGGACAGGAACGACTTCTGGATCTTCGGGATCAGCCCCTCGTACGTGAGGTTGATCCCGTCGACCTTGATCTTGGTCGGCTCCTTGTGGAGCAGGTCGTGCAGCTCCCTCTTGTTGAACTTGCGGATCGGCTTGTCCGCGTCGAAGAAGCCGCAGCCGCGAAAGATGCGGCCGTACCAGCCGTCCATGCTGTAGCCGGGGATGGTGATCGCGCCGTCGTTGATCGAGAGGCTGTCGTCGTACAACGCCGACAGGTCGAAGTCGGTGACCGAGCCCCGGCCCTCGCAGCGTGGACACATGCCGCCGAGACGGTTGTAGGTCGCCTTCTTGGTCTGGGTCTTGCCGCCGCGCTCGACGGTGATGCCGCCACTCGCTCGGACCGAGGGGACGTTGAAGGCGAACGCGCTGGGCGCGCCGATGTGCGGCCGCCCCAGCCGGCTGAAGAGGATGCGCAGCATCGCGTTGGCGTCGGTCGCGGTGCCGACCGTGGAGCGGGCGTCGGCGCCCATCCCCTGCTGGTCGACGATGATCGCGGTCGTCACCCCGTCGAGCACGTCGACCTCCGGCCGCGCCAGCGTCGGCATGAAGCCCTGCACGAACGCGCTGTAGGTCTCGTTGATCAGCCGCTGCGACTCCGCGGCGATCGTGCCGAACACCAGCGAGCTCTTGCCCGAGCCCGAGACACCGGTGAACACCGTCAGCCGGCGCTTCGGGATCTCGATGCTCACGTCCCTGAGGTTGTTCACGCGCGCGCCGTGCACGCGGATCAGGTCGTGGCTGTCGGCGACGTGTGACGCGGTCATCGTGGCCGGCTCATTCTGAGGCCGATCCGCGCGCGCCGGCTCGTCGGCAGGCGCCCCGTCCGCACCACGGCCGTGCGGGTGGCGCGCTCGTACCACCAGCCCCTGGCGGACCCGGGCCGCACCCGCCTGATCCCTCGGCCGGCCACCGTCACCCGGCGCGGCAGCCTCGCTCCCACCACCCGCAGCTCGTAGCGCCGCCGGACCGGGCGGCCCGCGGTAGCGCCCGCGCGCCCGGCCGATCGTGACCACCGACCCGCGACCTGCCCGCGGTCGTCGTGGACGATGCGGGTGAAGGCGAAGGACCGGCGGCGGTACTCGAGCCCGTCGCCGCTGTCCTCGTAGAGCCGGAAGCCGCCGTCGCGTCCCGCCCAGGCGGTCAGCACCAGCGGATCGGGCGCCCGCGTCGGTCTCGTGCGGGCGGTATTCCTGCGTGGGCACGACCGCGCCGGCGCGCACGAACACCGGCATCCGCTCCAGCGGCACCGACAGCCGCTCGATCCGCCGGCCCGCGGTGGCGCTCGCCGGTGAAGAAGTCGACCCACTGCCCGGGCGGGAACCACACGCGTCTTCTGCGCGGGATCGCCCGCGGCCGCCACCGGGGCCACCAGCACGTCGGGCCCCAGCATGTACTGGCGGTCGTGGCGGTAGGCGTCGTCGAGAGCCGGGCCAGCGCAGGTACATCGGCGCGCGCCATCGGCATGCCCGGTGTCGTGGGCGCGACGCGCGAGCGTGTAGAGGAACGGGACGAGCCGGCCGCGCAGGCGCAGGAACTCGGTCGCCACCCGCTCGGCCTTGCCCGGGTACTCCCACGGCAGGCGGTCGCCGTGGTCGGAGTGGAGCCGGTTGATCGGCTGGAAGCGCCCCGAACTGGATCCAGCGCACGTACATGTCGTCGGCCAGGTGGCGGCCCTTGAAGCTGCCGATGTCGTGGCTCACGTAGGGCAGCCCGATGGCGCCCTCCGCGGTCGTGAGCCGCGTCTGGAAGTCGAGCATCTCCCACGTCGGGCGGCTGTCGCCGGTGAAGTGCATGGTGTTGCGGTGCTCGGCGAACGCGCCCGGCTCGCCGTCGCCGAAGTAGTCGAAGTAGGACGAGCCGATGCGCGAGAACGCCGGCCAGCGCTTGCCGCGCGCCTCGCTGCGCCGCGCGTAGAGCTGGTTGATCCAGGTGTCCTCGGCCAGCCCCGGCGCCTGCGCGCGCGACTCGTCGCAGCACCAGTCGAGCCACCAGAAGTCGAGCCCCTGGCGCTCGAACGGCTCGTGCAGCGAGAAGTAGGCGTCGAGGTGGCGCGGGTTCGTCCAGTCGAACACCGCGCAGCGCTGGACCGGGTCGGCCATGAAGAAGTTGCAGCTGCTCGACCCGGCGGCCACGCCCGGACGGCGTGAGGCCGCCGGACCGGCGCTGCGCCTCGTCCCAGTGGGGGTCGCGGTCGCCGATCGAGGGGTGGATGTTCAGCGCCAGCGCGACGCCCTCGCGGTGCAGCCAGTCGATGAAGCCGGACGGGTCGGGGTAGAGGTCGCGGTTCCAGTCCCATCCGTTCCACGAGTACGGCAAGCGTCGGGTCGATCCCAGGTAGGCGTCCGCCACCGCCGACCCGCGCGAGACCGGCGCCTTGAAGTCGGTGTCGATCGAGATCAGGTCGAGCGGCACGCGCTCGGAGCGGAAGCGCCCGACGATCGATCTCCAGTCGCGGTCGCCGTAGGGCCAGTAGCGCGAGAACCAGTTGCCGAAGGTCTTGCGCGGAAGCAGCGGCGCCGGCGCCGGTCAGCGCCCGCAGGTCGCGCAGCCCGCGTACGTAGTCGTGGCCGTAGCCGAAGAAGTAGCCGTCCTGGTAGGCGCCCCGGCCGCCGGCCCGGGTCGCGAAGCCCGGCGAGCCGCCGGTGAGGAGCACCGAGCGGGTGTCGTCGAGCAGGTACCAGCCGTCGCGCGAGAGCAGACCCGTCGTGCAGCGGGACCGGCCCGTCCTGGTCGTCCACCCCGCGGACCCAGCCGCCGAGGTTGCCGCTCGTGGCCGGCCGCGGATCGGGGTCGGGGTTCGGCGGAGCCTGCGTGCGGGTCGGGGCCATGGGCGGCGGCGGGGGCGGGCCCGGCGGACCCTTCCAGGCGGGGCGCGCGATGACCCGCCGGCCACCGAGCCTGCAGCAGCACCTCGAGGTTGGACGGCGCGAACGGCTCCGACGCCGCGCCGGTAGCGAAGGATGAGGCGCGAGGTCCGGATGATGCGCGTGGCGCCCGCCACGCTCGTCCTGAAGCGGGGAACGCGAAAGCGCCGGTTCACCGCGGTCAGCGTGGGGCGGTCCTCGAAACGCCCGTCGGCGGCGTACTCGAGCCGGATCAGCGTCGGCGTGAGCACCTGGAAGCGCGCGTTGCCGTCGCGGACCACCGCGCTCGTGGCCGCCTCGGCCGGCGTAGGCCCGGCCGCCAGGCACAGCGCGAGGATCGCGATGGCCAGGGCAGCGATCCGCGCCATTCGGGTCACCCTATTGCGTCCGGCGACGCGAGGTTAGGGTTGCGCGGATGAGCGCGGTCAGCGAGCTCGAGGTTCCGCTGTGGGACTACACCGACGAGACGATCACCGGGCCGCGCTTCCACGAGGTGATGCGCGAGCTCCGGGAGCAGTCGTGGATCGCGCGGGCGGACCCGGTCGGCTGGCTCGTGCTCGACCACGAGGCGGTCGCCTTCTTCATGCGCACCCCGCAGGCGAACTTCCCGGGGATCCTGATGCTCGAGGTCCAGGGCGTCACCGAGGGGCCTCTGTGGGAGCGGATGCAGGGCAACCTGCTCGACCTGCGCGGCGAGGACCACCGGCGCCAGCGCAAGCTGGTGCAGCCCGCCTTCTCGCCCAAGGAGGCGGACAGGCTCCGGCCGCTCATGCGCCAGGAGCTCCAGAAGCTCTGGGACGCGGTGGAGGGCGACGGCGGCTGCGAGTTCGTCGAGGCGTTCGCAAAGCCCTATCCCGCGCGGATGATCGCGGGGGTGATGGGCTCGCCGCTCGAGGACGCCCCGCGGCTCGGCCGGTGGGCGAACCTGATCCAGGGGCAGTTCGACCCGGTGAAGATCGCGACGATGCTCCCCGAGCTCGAGCGCGGCCTCGACCGAGTTCGTGGCCTACGTCGACGACCTGATCCAGAAGCGCAAGGGCGACCCCAAGGACGACCTGATCACGAAGCTGATCGAGGCCGAGGAGGACGGCGACCGCCTCGACCGAGGAGGAGATGTGCGCACCTGGTGAGCGCGGTGCTCGTGGGCGGCGTCGACACCACCCAGGCCCAGCTCGCCCACGGCATCCGGCTCTTCGCCGCGCACCCCGAGCAGTGGTCGCTGCTCGCCGAGAATCCCGGAGCAGCTGGCGCGCGGCGGCCGCCGAGGAGGTCCTGCGCTACGAGCCGATCACCCCGCTGACGGCGCGGATCACGCTCGAGGACGTCGAGTACCGCGGCGTCCATTTCCCGAAGGACACCGTGGTCCTCGCCTGCGCGCTCACGGCCAACCACGACCCGGAGGCCTACGGCGACGCCGAGGCGTTCGACATCACCGCGGACCGCGGACGGGCGAAGCCGCTGACGCTTCGGGGCGGGGCCGCACTTCTGCCTCGGCGCGAACCTGGCGCGGGCCGAGCTGGAGGAGGCGTTCGCCTTCCTGGCGCCTCGGATGAAGGACCTCGAGCTCGCCGGCGAGCCGGTCTACGACACGCCGCTCGGCGTGCACGGCCTGCACGAGCTGCCGATCACGTTCGAGCGCGCCTAGGCGCGCGCGGCGTGGCGCACACATAGACTCACCGCATCAAGCGCGCCGCCCCTCTCATCGCCGTCGTCATCTTGTCTCGGTCTTGCCGGGTCGGCGTGGGCGCACGTCGAGCGCGCCGTCGTACTGGCCCGATCCCGCCGCGGACACCTCGGTCACGCCGCCGGCGGGCGGCAAGGTGCCGCGGGAGAGGAGCCTGTTCACCGCCCTGCGCAAGCCGCCCCCCGGCACCACCCGCGTCGTCTGCCAGGGAGCGGTGCCCTCGCGCAAGGGAGTCAACCGGGCCACCCGGCGGCTCAGGCGGGCACGCAAGCGCCGCGCGTCGCCCGCGCGGATCAAGCAGCTGAAGCGCCGTCGCGCGGTGGCGCGCCGCCGCTACCGGCGCGGCCTGGGTCGCCACCCCTCGATCCAGACGCTGAAGCGCTCGGTGGCGCAGGCGCGGCGCGAGGGCTACAGGTTCCGCCCGTCCGAGCCCGCCCGCACGCTCACGCCAAGCAGGCGAAGCGGCTCGTGCGCTTCAACGTGCGGCTGCTGGCCCGGTGCAGGTACGACGAGATACAGCCGGCGGTCACCGCTTCCGGCAACAACGACCGAGTGGTCGTCCTGCCGGGCCTCTACACGGAGCCGACGGCTCGCAAGGCGCCGACCAACGACCCCGCCTGCGCGAAGTACCAGACCAACGGCGACAAGCCCGGACAGGAGGGCACGGCGCTCTCCTACGAGTACCAGACGCACTGCCCCAACGACCAGAACCTGGTCGCGGTGATGGGCCGGGAGGTGGGCGCGAAGCCGCCCGATGCCTCCGCGCGAGAACCGCCACGGGATACCGGACCCGGGCAAGTGCATCCGCTGCAACCTGCAGCTCGAGGGCTCGGGAGTGACCGCGGACGACGTGATCGTCGAGGCCGGCGACGCGTCGAAGGGCGACGGCGGCCCGAACGGCGTCGGGACCAAGAAGGACGTCGCGATCCGCGCCGACCGCGCGGACGGCTTCGTCCTCAAGAAGGTCAAGGTGCGCCACGCCAAGGAGCACGGCATCTACGTGCTCGAGGCGGACGGGTACCTGCTCACGAAGTTCAAGGCCTACTACAACGGCCTCTACGGGACGCTCACCTTCGTCGAGGACCACGGCGTCACGGAGCACTGTGACGCGGTCGGGCACGGCGATTCGGGCGTCTATCCGGGCGCCGCGGTCGAGACGGGTGCGCAGCGGCCCCCGGGCACCGCCTTCCGTTACAACCAGGAGGTCCGGTTCTGCGACCTCCACCACAACATGGCGGGGTACTCCGGGACCAACGGCAACGCCGTCTACGTCCACCACAACAAGATCTACGACAACGCGCTGGGCCTGCAGACCGACGTGGTCACCGGCGCCGGCCACCCGGGCTACCCGGGCGACTCGATGCTGGTCGAGAACAACTGGTTCTACTCGAACAACTTCAACGTCTACGAGGACGACTCGAGCGTCGTGCCCGCGTTCCCCTTCCCGGTCGGCACCGGCCTGTGGATCGCCGGCGGCAACCGCCACCAGGTCCGCGACAACTACTTCTACGACAACTGGCGACGGGGGACGATGCTCTTCAGCGTCCCCGACCAGCTGGTCTGCGGCCCGGGCGCCGGCGGCAACCAGCAGGCGGGCTGCGACCCCAACGGCCAGACCACGTCCTTCTTCAACAGCCACTACGACAACCGCATGGGCGTCCGGCCCGACGGCACGGCCGATCCGAACGGCACGGACTTCTGGTGGGATCCCTACCCCGGCACGATCGGCAACTGCTGGTGGCACAACACCCCGGCCCAGGGGGCGCAGATCACCTCCGATCCGGATTCGCTGCCCAACTGCGAGAACGGAGCACGGCCGGACAAGAGCGTCGGCACGGGCAACCCCGTCTACACCGGCGAGCTCGGCAGCTGCGTGGCCGCCTTCGAGACCCGGATGTTCGACCCCAACGGGCCCTGCCCGTGGTTCAAGACGCCGCCCGAGCCGCAGCCCGGCGGAGGCGCGGCGGCCTCGCGGTCCGGAACGGTGTTCGCTCGCCCCGCGGCGACCGTGCAGCGGCGAGACGCAGGCCCGCTCGACCGCAGCCGCGACCTGAGCGGGGTCACGTGCTCGGACTGGAACGCGGCCGGCGACGGGGACCGCAAGTGGCTCGTCTCGGCTGTGACCGCGTTCGCCGGCGGGGTCGTCGTCGACGGTGAGAAGGCGGTCGGGTACGGCGACGTGTTCACCACCGGGCAGGCGAACGACCTGTACGACACCACCTGCCGGAACCGGTACGCGCGCGGCTTCGTGCTCTACAAGCTCTACACCTACGCCGCGGCGGTCACCAAGAGGGGCTAGCCCACGATCGGGACGCTGCGCTGGTTGTTGAGCCTGGTGAGGGTCCGCTGCATCCGGGAGGTCACCAGCCGGTAGCCCTCCTCCACATCCGGGTTACTGCCGAGCTTCTTGCGCAGGTCGATCGGCGGCATGACCCTGATGGTGATCTTCGAGGGAAGCGGGATGCGACCCGGGATGTCGAGCACGGTGACCCCGAAGGGCGGGCCGAGCACGACCGGGAAGACCTTGAGTCGCGCGAGGCGGTTCAGCTGCAGGCGCTCGGCCAGCCCCTTGCCGCGGCCGAGGAAGAGGGCCGTCTCCTGGCCCCCGAGGGCCACGATGGGCACGATCGGGACGCCGTGCTCGAGCGCGAGCTCCACGAATCCCGTCCGGCCCGCGAAGCTGATGTCGCCGGTCTCCCACGACGGGCGGAAGCTGTCCTCGTCCCCGCCGGGGTAGACGAGCAGCGCGGCGTCGCGCTCGAGCGCGCGGGCCATGTTCTCCGGGGACGCCGGCACCGTGCCGTAGCGCTGCACGAGCGTGCGCAGCCCGGGGGTCTTGAACACGAGGTCGTGCGCGAGCTGGTTGAAGGGACGGTCGGGGCCGAAGTGGTCGTAGAACGCCTGGGCGAAGACGAAGGTGTCGGCGATCATCGTGCCGCCGGAATGGTTGCCGACCAGGAGCACGGGGCCGGTCCGGGGGATTCGCTCCACGCCGGACACGTCGGCTCGGAAGTACACCTCCGACATCGCCCGCAGCGCGGGCAGCGTCGCCTCGATGTAGTCGCGATCCCAGGCGTCGAACGGGTCACTGGGAGGACCACCGGCACCGGTCAGGTGCAGCAGGTCGACGGTGGCAAGGGCGTCCTCCGCCGCGGCCTCGAACATCGCCAGCGCCCCCCGCGCGGCCGCGACCGCGGCGCTCGCGCCCGATGGGTTCGTGGCTGCCACTACCGGTATCTCAGCAGGACCACGGCGGAGCGGGGCCTGCCGGCGTAGCGGAAGCGCACCGTCAGCCTCCGGGTGCCCGGCGGCCACCGGCACCCTCGTCCGTCGCCCGACGCGCGAGCGCACGCGCCGCAGGCCGCCGACCACGACGATCCGGCGCCGGCCGCGCAGCCGCTCGCCCGTGCAGGCGAAGCGCAGCCTCACCACGAACTCGCGCCACGCCGCCGCTCACGCGGCGGCGCTTGCGCGGGCCGGGTGATCGAGGGCCCGCAGCCCCGCTTCTCGAAGCGGGCCCAGCCGGTGCCGCGGCGCCGCTGGCCGAGCCACGCGGTCGCGGCGCCGTCGCGGACCATCGCCGCGCGCAGCTGCTGGCCGTCGAAGCCCGTGCGCGGCACGCCGTTGACCACCCTCGCGGACGCGCAGACGCGCGGCGCGGCGCGCGCGGTCACGCGCGCCGCGGGACGAACCAGCCGCCCGGCCGCGTCGCGGCATGCGACGCGGTGGCGCTCGCCGCAGGCGCGGGCCTCCCAGCGACCGTCGGAGCGCTGCACCGAGCAGCGGCCGCCGGCCGCCGGCTGCCCCGGCGCCCAGCTCCAGACCAGCGCGGCCAGCCGCGGGTCGCCCCTGGCGAGGAAGTCGAAGCCGATCAGGTCCACGCCGCAGCGCGTCATCCGGGCGGTCAGCGGCGCGTCGATGGGGTCGGTGCCGCCGTTCACCGCGCGCGAGAGCTGGGTGCCGTCCTCGTAGTAGCGGATCACCTGCTGGTCGTACTGCGCGCGGGTGAAGTCCGGGCCGCAGTCGGGGTAGTCGCGGAAGGCCGAGTTGTCGCTGCCGGTCTTGCGCGGCTCCTCGTCGAAGACGTAGCCCTGCCAGCGGTTGCCCTCGCCGCACGGGCCCATGATCACCACCTGCTTGCGGGCGGCCCGCACCTCGTCGCGGGTGAGGTCCAGCGGCAGCGTCTCGCAGCGGCGCGCCGCGTCCCGCCGGGCGGTGGACGAGGCCGCCGAGCGTCTCCTCGATCGAGTCGGCGCCCGCCGCGTAGCCCTCCGGCGACTCGAGGTGGGACTCGAGGTAGAGCAGGAGCACCTGGTCCGGGTGGCGGTCCAGCCAGCCGCGCACCTCGCGCAGCACCACCACCAGCGGCTTCTCGGTGGTGCAGCCCGCGTGGCCCTCGTTCTCGCCGCGGGCGTGGCACACCACCGGCCCGCGGGGCCCCACGCGCGGGTCCTGCGGGCTCGTGAACAGGTGGGTGTCGATCTCCAGGCTGCGCACGCCCTCGTCGAGCTGGTCGAGGATCGCGATCGACTGGTTGGGGTCGCGGTTGGAGAGCGTCGCGCCCATCTCCGCGTCGCTGTTGTAGGAGTTGTGGGTGTAGACCCACGGCGCGTTGCGCAGCTCGACGTCGCTCGCCAGCTCGTACTGGAGCGCCGAGCGCCTTCCGCACCCAGCCGGCGTCGTCCGCGCTCGCCGCCGGGGCGGCGATCAGGCACAGCAGACCCACGGCGATGGCGATCCTCCCGCGCACTCTCCGACAAATGTAAATGCGAGCGGTCGCGCGTGCGCCGAGGGCGAGGTCACGCGACGATCGTCGAGCCGGCTCGCCGGGCCCCGCGCGGCGGTAGGCTCGCACGCGTGACTCGCAGAATCGTCGCGGCGGGCGTGCTCGCCGCGCTCACCCTGTCGCTCGGCGGCGCCGGCGACGCCCGCGGGCATCTGTACGCCGCGGGGGCCGATGTGCGGGCCGCGCAGTCGCCGACGGCACCCGAGCCGCCGCTGCTTGCCACTCCGCAGGGCAAGTGCGGCCCGGGCTCGCGGCCCGAGACCGGCATCCAGGGACGGGTCAGCCCCGAGGACCACGAGAGCGGCCGGGCCGCGAAGGGCTTCACCTGCAACACCGAGCTGGTCGGCTCGTACCGCAAGCCCAACGCCATCGGCACCGTCGGGCGGCTTCAAGGTCGAGCGCTACGTCGACGCCGAGCGGCCACGACTGCGCCTACTACGACACGACGCTGATGTACCCGACCAACGTCCTGGACTCCGAGGGCGGCGTCAACGTCCTCGACATGTCGGATCCGACCAAGCCCGACGCTGACCGACAGGCTCGTGACCCCGGCGATGCACACGCCGCACGAGTCGCTCGTGCTCAGCCGCAAGCGGGGCCTGCTGGCGGCGGTGGCCGGGAACCTGACGACCAACGTGGGCGTCGTCGACGTCTACGACATCTCGCAGGACTGCCGCCACCCGGTGCTGAAGTCCTCGCACGCCCGTCGGGTTCCTCGGGCACGAGAGCGGCCTGGCGCCCGACGGGCGCACCTTCTACTCGGCGTCGCCCGTCGAGCGAGACGCTCGTCGCCGTGGACATCTCCAACCCGTCGCTGCCGGTCCCGATCTGGTTCGGCAACTACGACTCGCACGGCCTGTCGATCAGCGACGACGGCAACCGCGCCTACGTCGCCGGCGTCGGCTCGGGGCTGATCATCCTCGACACCTCCGAGGTCCAGGCCCGCGTCCCGAACCCCACCGTGCGCGAGGTCGCCCGCCTGCAGTGGAACTCGATGAGCATCCCCCAGAACGCCATCCCGGTGACGATCGACGGGCCACCCCTACGTCGTCGAGATCGACGAGTTCGGCGCCCAGTCCGAGGTCGGCGCCGGGCGCATCATCGACATCGGCGACGAGACGCAGCCCAGGGTGGTCTCCAACCTGCGCCTCGAGGTCCACCAGCCGGAGAACTTCGCCGCCCATGGACGGACGACGACGGGGCCAGACAACCCCGTTCAGGGCTACGCCGGCCACTACTGCAACGTGCCCAAGCGGGTCGACCCCGGGATCGTCGCCTGCAGCATGATCCTGTCGGGGCTGCGGGTGTTCGACATCCGCGACCCGCTCAACCCGCGCGAGATCGCCTACTTCAACGCGCCGGTCACCCCGCGCATCATCCCGCCGGCCGGCATCGTCCCGGCGCCCAGCAACTGGGCGATGTCGAGCCCGTCGTTCGTCCCCGAGCGCGGCGAGATCTGGTACTCGGACGGCCTGAGCGGCTTCTACGCGGTGCGGGTGACCAACGGCGTCTGGCCCTTCCGGCGCCGGCGCGCGCAGGTGCCTGGCACGCCGCTCGCCGATCGGCCCGCGCAACATCGGCCGCGTCCGGCTGGGCTACACCCGCCGCCGGCTGCTGCGGCTGCCCGTGCACGCCGGTCCGCAGGACCCGCCGCTCCTACCGCTACTGCGTCAAGCGCAGCTCGGGCCGCGTGAGCGCGGTCTTCTCGCGCCGCGGCCGCGTCGTGCTCGTGGCCACCGACCGCCCGCGTGCACGGAAACCGCCGGCGTGCGCCCCGGCGCCTCGGTGCGGGCGCTGCGTCGCGCCTATCCCCGTCGCCGGGCCCTCGGACGGGGCCTCTACCGCGCGAACCCGCCGCAGCCCCCGCCTGATCGGCGTCCGCAGGGGGCGGGTGCGCTTCTTCGCGGTGGCCGACCGGCGCCTGCTGCGGAACCGGCGCGCGCTCAGGCGCCACCTGCGGCTCGCCGGGCTCTGACGGCGGAGGCAGGGGGGCTTCGTGCTGTCGAGGGCGCGATTCGCAGCGGGCGCCGCGGCCCTCGCGGGGCTCGTCTGCGTATCCCCGGGGCCGGCGCTGGCCGCGCCGCAGCCGCAGCCCTACCGGACGGCCGACGCGGGTGGCTTTCGCAACGTCCTGCCGCCCGGAGCCAACGGCTTCGTCAGCCCGCTGGACCTGGTCGCCTTCCAGGCGACCGGGGCGCGCCCGCCCCACAACGACGACCAGTACGCGCTCTACCGCGACCTGCTCTACGCCTCGCCGGGACTCGACCAGGCCGGCGTCGGGCGCTTCTTCAAGGACGCGAGCTTCGGCGTGCCGGCCGGGAGACGCGGAGCGCACCTACAGCCCGCGGCCGGACGTGACGATCGTGCGCGACCGTGGCTTCGGCGTGCCGCACATCTACGCCGACTCGCGCGCGGCGGCCCTCTGGGCGGTGGGCTACGTGAGCGCCGAGGACAGGCTGTTCTTCATGGACATCTTCCGCCACCTGGGCCGGGCACGGCTCTCGGAGTTCGCCGGGGGCGCGCCCGCGACCCGGGCCTTCGACCGGCTCGTGTGGAAGCTGGCGCCCTACACCGAGGACGACCTGGAGCGCCAGATCGAGGTCGCGGCCACGAGGGCTACGAGCGCGAGTCCGACGAGCTCCGGCGGGACCTGTCCGAGTACGTCGCGGGGATCAACGCCTACATCGCCGAGACCCGGACGGAACCCGCTCAAGGTGCCCGGCGAATACGCGGCGGTCAACCGGCCCCAGGGCCCCGAGGACTGGAAGGGCACCGACGTCGTGGCCACGGCGGCGGTGATCGGCGCGATCTTCGGCGTGGGGGGTGGGCAGGAGGTGGACTCGGCGCTGGCGCTCGAGGCGGCCCGCGCGCGCTTCGGCCGCGTTCGGGGCGCACGGGTCTGGCGGGACTTCCGCCGCGTCGACGACCCGGAGTCGCCGCGCATCGTGCACCGGGGCCGGTTCCCGTATGGGCTGCCGCCTCGCAAGCCGAGCGGGGGTGGCGCTTCCCGACCGCGGGTCCACCCGCAAGCACCAGGTCACGTCCGCGACGACGGCGCCGGCGAGCGCCCGCTCGTCGGCGCCCGCCCTCCTGGCCTTCCCCCGAGCGCAGTCGAACGCGCTCCTGGTGTCGGCCCGGGAGTCGGCGTCGGGGCGGCCGCTCGCGGTCTTCGGGCCCCAGACCGCCTACTTCTCACCCCAGGTGCTGATGGAGATGGACGTGCACGCGCCCGGGATCGACGCCCGCGGCGTCGCCTTCCCGGGCGCCAGCCTCTACGTGCAGATCGGGCGCGGACGCGACTTCGCGTGGAGCGCCACGACGTCGGCGCAGGACATCGTGGACACCTTCGCCCTGCCCCTGTGCGAGCCGGGCGGCGGCCGGCCCACGCTCGCCTCGATGCAGCTATCGCTTCCGCGGACGCTGCCTGCCGATCGAGGTGCTCGAGCGCACCAACGAGTGGCAGCCGAGCCTCGCGGACTCGACACCGGCGGGCCGCGAGACGCTCAGCTCCCAGCGCACCAAGATGGGCCTGGTGGAGGCGCGGGCAACGATCCGCGGCCGCCCCTACATCTACACGCGGCTGCGCACCACCTACCGCCAGGAGCCGAACGGGGGCCTGACCTTCCGCTGGCTCAGCGAGCCCGGCAGGGTGCGCGGCCCGCGCGACTTCCAGCGCATCGCGTCGCTCGTCCCGTTCACCTTCAACTGGTTCTACATCGACAAGAGCCACATCGCCTACCAGAACTCCGGGGCCAACCCGGTCAGGGCGCGCGGCACCGACGCCAGCCTGCCGATCCTCGGCTCGCGCCGCAACGAGTGGCGCGGATGGGACCCGGAGACCAACCTCGCGCCCTACACCTCCCGCCGGCGCCACCCCAACGTGATCGACCAGCGCTACCTCGCCGACTGGAACGGCAAGCAGGGGCTCGGGTATTCGGCGGCGGACGACAACTGGGGCTACGGGCCGACCTACCGGAGCGCGCTGCTGAACAAGCGGGTGGCCGCCGGCATCCGCGGCGGCGCGGAAGATGACCCTGCCGGCCGCTCGTGGACGCGATGGAGGACGCCGCCACCGTGGACCTCCGCGGGTCCGAGGTCCTGCCGTGGGCCCTGCGCGTGCTCCGCCGTCCCCGGGACCCCGCGCTGCGCGCGGCCGTGGACACCCTGCGGGCGTGGGTGGCCTCCGGGGCGCACCGCATCGACCGCGACCGCGACGGCCGCTACGACCACGCGGACGCGGTGCGGATCATGGACGCCTGGTGGCCGCGGCTGCTCCGGGCCGAGTTCGAGCCCGCGCTGGGACGGGCGCTGTTCGAGCGCATCCTGGCGGTCAACGAGGAGGCCAACCTGCCGAACAACCACGGCGACCACCTCGGCTCGGCCTGGCAGGACGGCTGGTACGGCTACGTGCTGAAGGACCTGCGCAGCTGCTGGCGAGGGGGAGGGGCCCGTCCGCGCGCCGCATCAGGGTCCGGGGGCGCTTCTCGCGCGTGTACTGCGGCGCCGGCCGGCGCGGCGCCCCGCGCCTGAGCCGCTGCCGCGCCCGTCTGGCGCGCTCGCTCAGGGAGGCGCTGGCGGTGCCCACGGCCGAGCTGTACGGCGGGGACGCCGTGTGTCGGCAGGCCGGCCGGGACGGCGACCAGGCCTGCTTCGACTCGATCTTCTTCCGCCCGCTCGGCGGCGTCACCCAGCCGCTGATGCCGTGGGTGAACCGGCCCACCTTCCAGCAGGCGGTGGAGGTCGGCGCGCCCTAGAACTCGAGTGAGCTAGAAGTCCCTGCGGCCCGCCAGGCTCCGGCCGCGCTCGGGCCGGGTCTGCTCGTAGACCGCGAGGCGCTGCGGGCCCGGGACGACGATCTCCACGCCGGTGCCGTACGGCATCTCGAACCGCGACCCGAGCGCTGCCTCGCGGTCTTCGAGCTCGGCGATCGCGGCCTCGAGGTCGTCGACGCGGAACACCAGGATCGGCCGTTCGCCCTCGAGGTGCTCGGCGAACAGCAGGCACGGCCCCTCGGCGGCCATCCGCACCATCGCCACGCGCGTCTCGAACCGCTCGATGGCGAAGACGAGCTCGGCCCCGAGCTCATCGGTGAAGTGCGCGACGTCGGCCGCGGCGTCGCGACTCGGCTGGTAGACGAAGTCGAGCCGGTCGAACATGGAGCGGACGGCGCGCCCGGTCAGGCCGCGGTGGCCACCCCGGCCCTCGCAAGGCAGCGATAGAGCGCGTCACGGAGCGCCTTCTCGCGCGGGTCGTCGCGCAGGTGGTGGCCAAGGCGGTTGGGGGCGTAGGCGAACCCCACCTCCGCGTCGGGATCGGCGAACGCGAACGATCCCCCGGCGCCGGGATGACCGAACGACCGGCCGCTGGACCCGAACGGCCACCGCCCGGCGGGCTTGATGAAGCCGGCCGCGTAGGCGGTCGGCACCCTGAGCACGAGGTCGTGATCGCTCTTCGTCGGGAGGCGCGGAGGGCCGGTCAGCTCCGCCAGGGTGTCCGGCTCGAGGCCGAGCTCTCCGCCCCCGGCCGCGAGGGCGCTGTAGGCCCGGGCGATGCTCCTGACCTGGCCGATGCCGGTCGCGGCGGTGAACTCGATCGCCCGGTAGTCGGGATGGTCGAGGTCGGCCGGGCCGCTGAGCTTGGGGTTGCCGAAGGACCGGTAGGTGAGCGACCTGCGCCGTGTGAAGCCCGCGATCATCCGCGGCGGACTGGCACGCAGGTGCAGCAGCGCGGACGCGAGCGAGAACCCCTTGATCGACGCGATCCGATCGGTCGCCACCTCCTCGGGCAGCCCGAAGTAGAACTCGAGCCCGAGCGGCTCGGCGATCTCCTCGGCGAAGAAGCGCCCGAGGCTGCGCCCGCGCGGGTCGACGCGGCGGATCAGCTCGTTCTCGTACCAGCCGACGCTGAAGGCGTGGTAGCCGTGCCGCGTGCCCGGCTCCCACGCGGGCGGCTGGCGTGCGATCGCATCGGCGAGCGCGTCCAGGTCGGCGAGCTTTCCCACGTCGAGCTTCTCGTCGATGCCGCACAGCCCGGCCTGGTGGGTCAGGAGCTGGCGCACCGTCACGTTCTCCTTGCCGGCCTGCGCGAACTCGAGGCCAGTAGCCGGCGACGGGCGCGTCGAAGTCGAGCCATCCCCGCGAGTGCGCGAGCGCGATCGCCATCGCCGCCAGGCCCTTGGAGGTGGAGTACACGAGCACGAGCGTGTCCTCCTGCCACGGCTCGGGACCGTGCGCGCTGCGCCGGCCGCCCCACAGGTCGACCACCTTCATGCCGCGGTGGTAGGCGGCGCACGCGGCGCCGAGCTCGCCCCGGCGCGCGAAGTTCGCCTCGAACTCCTCGCGTACCTCCTCGAACCCAGGCTCGACGGACCCGTCGATCACCCGGCGAGCCTACCCTCGCGCGCGGCCAGGTCGATCACCGCCGCTCCCTCGATCCGCCCCCGCCGCAGGTCGTCCAGAGCGTCGTTGGCGGCGGCCAGCGGGTACGCGCGCACGCGGGTCTCGACTCCGGCCTCCGGCGCGAGGGCCAGCAGGGCGTCGCCGTCGGCGCGCGTGAGATTGGCCACCGAGCGCACGGAGCGCTCGCCCCAGAGGTCGCGGTAGGGGAAGGAGGGGATGTCGGACATGTGGATGCCCGCGCAGACCACGGTCGCCCCCTTGGCGGTGGCCCGCAGGGCCAGCGGCACCAGCTCCCCGGCCGGGGCGAAGACGATGGCCGCGTCCAGCGGCTCGGGCGGGGTCGCCTCGGTGTCGCCGGCCCACTCGGCGCCGAGCTCGCGCGCGAACTCCTGCGTGGCCTCGTCACCGGGGCGCGTGAAGGCCATCACCCGGCGCCCCTCGGCGACCGCGATCTGGCAGACGATGTGGGCGGCGGCGCCAAATCCGTACAGCCCCAGGCAGGCGGGGTCGCCGGCGAGCCGAAGGGCCCGGTGTCCGATCAGCCCGGCGCAGAGCAGGGGAGCGGCCTGGAGATCGGGGTAGCCCGGCGGAAGGTCGAAGCAGAAGCGCTCGTCGGCCACCGTGAGGTCGGCAAAGCCGCCGTCGATGTCCTTGCCGGTGAAGCGCGCCCGGTCGCAGAGGTTCTCGCGCCCGGCCAGGCAGAAGCGACATTCGCCGCACGTCCAGCCCAGCCAGGGGACGCCCACCCGGCGATCGCTGCCGGCCACCACGCCGACGATCTGGTGTCCGAGGATCAGCGGCGTGCGCGCGACCTCGAGCTCCCCGTCGAGCAGGTGCAGGTCGGTCCTGCACACCGCGCACGCCCTGACCTCGATCAGCAGCTGCCCGGTGGACGGCTCGGGGTCGGGGACATCGGCCATCCGCAGGGGCCGTCCCGGGGCGTCGAGCAACATCGCGCGCACGAGGTCGCGCTATCGCGGGAAGCCCGCGAAGCGCAGGTAGGCCTTGAGCGCCTTGCGGTTGCGCAGCAGCCGCCGGTCGGCCACCGCGATGTAGCGCACGCGACCGCCCCGCACCCCGAACAGCCGCGGGCTTCGCGGACCGGCGCGGTAGAGGCCGCGCGCCACCCGGCGCCGGCGCGGGTAGGCGCGTCGCAGCGCCCGAACGCGGCTGCCCGGGCGCACGCCGCGGTTGCCGTGGTCGGGCGCGTTCGTGGTCGCCAGCAGGGCGCGGCCCCGCCTCGACATCGCGGCGCTCACGGTGCCCCGCCCGCCCTTGACGCAGAAGCGCAAGGAGCGGCGCGTTCGCCGGCGCAGGCCGGGGAGACGCCGGAGGGCGGCGCCCTTGCGGCCGAGGCGCACGCGGCCGATGTTCCGAGGGCCGATCGGCGATCGGCGGGCGAGGCACGACGCCGACGTCCCGGCGCAGCGGGCCCCGCCACGGCTCACCACGTCACGCAGGAGGATGTCGCGCGAGGAGGAGCCGACCATCACCGAGTAGCAGCCGGGCGCCACCCGCCACGCGTCCGCCGCGGTGCTCCAGTAGGAGAACTCGCGCCGGGAGAGCGCGAACCGCACCGTCTTCGTCCGCCCGGGCGCGAGCGTGACCTTGTCGAAGCCCTTGAGCTGGCGCGGCGGCTGGTTCACGCCCCGGCCCGGGCTCGGCATGCCCAGGTAGAGCTGGGCGACCTCGGAGCCCGTCCGCCGGCCCGTGTTCGTGACCTCGGCCGACGCGGTGGCGGTGCCGTCGGACCTGGCCCGCACGCGCAGGCCGCGGTAGTCGAAGGTCGTGTACGTGAGCCCGTACCCGAACGGGTAGGCGACGTCGAGGCCCTTCTCGTCGAACCAGCGGTAGCCGATGAGGACGCCCTCCTTGTAGGTCACCCGCTCGCCGACGCCGGGGTACTTCTCGGGGTCGCCCGAGGTGGGCTCGTCGGCCTCGCGCCTCGGGAAGGTGGCCGGCAGCCGGCCGCCGGGCTCGGCGTCGCCGAACAGCACCCGGGCCATCGCGGTGCCGCCGTTCTGCCCGGGGAACCACGCCTCCAGCAGGCCGCGCACCTTGTCGCGCCAGGGGGTCAGCGTCGGCCCTCCGCTCTGGAGCACGACGACCGTGCGCGGCTGCGCCGCGGCGACCGCCTCGATCAGCCCGTCGCGGTCCACCCCGTCGGTCTGGCCGCAGTTGAGGCCCATGCACGGCTTGTCGGATCCCTCGGTCATCCTGTCGCCCACCACGACGACCGCGACGTCGGCCTCGCGGGCCACGCGGGCGGCACGCGCGGCGTCGGAGCCGTTGTCGAAGGCCACCTTGCCGGCGCCGAGGCGCGCCTCGATCGCCTGACGGGGGGTGGTCAGCTTGAACTCGTTGATGGCCGAGGACCCGCCGCCGTCCTTGATCGAATCGGCCTCGGGCCCGATCACCGCGACCTTCGACAGCCCGCCGGCGTCGAGGGGAAGGATGCGCCCCGTCGTTCTCGAGCAGCACGATGCCCTGCTGCTCGATGTCCGCGGCCGCGGCGTGGTGGGCGTTCTGGTCGATCTTCGACTTGTCGTCGACGTAGGCCGCGCGGTCGAAGAACCCGAAGGCGAACAGCGTCCGCAGGATGCGGCGCACGTGCTCGTCGACCGCCGACTCGCTCGCCAGCCCCGATCGCGAGCGCGGCGTTCACCAGCGCGGGCTGGTAGACGAGCGCCGGCCAGATGTCGAGGTCGAGCCCGTTGTTCAGCGAGTTGACGGTGTTCTTGGCCGCGCCGTAGTCGGTCAGCACGAAGCCCTTGAAGCCCCAGTCGCGCTTGAGCACGTCCTCGAGCAGGTGCTCGTTCTCGCACGCGTACTGCCCGTTCACGCGCGGGTAGGAGCACATCACCGAGCCCACGCCGCCCTCCTTCACGGCGGCCTCGAACTGCGGGAGGTAGATCTCGCGCAGCGTCCGCTCGTCGAGGCGGGCGTCGACCGTGAGCCGCGAGCCCTGCACGGGGGTGCCGAGCGGCGAGCCCGGCACGGCTGCCCCGGCGCCCTCCTGGTTGTTGACCGCGTAGTGCTTGACGTTGCCGATGATCCCCTGCGACTGGACGCCCCTGGTCCACCCGACGGTCATGCGCGCGGCCAGGAAGGGGTCCTCGCCGAAGTACTCGAAGGTGCGGCCGTTGAGGGGGGTGCGCAGCATGTTCACCGCCGGGGCGAAGACCACGTCGTTGCCCTTCTTCCTGACCTCGTCGCCCACCACCGTCGCGTGCCGGAAGGCGTTCTGGGGATCGAACGACGCGGCCAGGGACATGGGGGAGGGCATGCCGGTGGCCTGGCCCTGCCGGGTGCCGACCGGCCCGTCCGAGAAGTAGACGTCGGGTAGCCCCACGCGCGGGACCCCGCGGGACGTGCCGGTGTGCGTGCCCTCGGCGCCGGACACCCCGCCGAGGTCCTCGCCCGGCGAGCAGCGAGATCCGCTCGTCGCGCGTGAGCGCCTCGAGCAGCAGCCCGGCGCGGGTGTCCGGGTCGAGCGCGGTGTTGCACCACGGCCGGCTGACCTGGTCGCCGCAGCGACCCGCTCCCTGCGCGGGCGCAGCCCACGCCGCGAGCGCTAGCCCGCAGAGGATGACTCCCGCCAGCCGCCGCCCCATCGTCGATGGGGACGCTACCACCACGCCGCGCGGCCTTGACAGAGGTCGCCCCGGGGGAAGACACTCGTCCGGGGGAGCGTCGAGGGCGCAATCAGAGGAGGAGAGATGTTCCACGGTTCACGCAAGGGAATGGCGGCGCTGGCCGTCACGGCCCTCGTCGCCGGCGGCGTGCTCGCCGGTTGCGGTGACGACGACGAAGGCGGCGGTGGAGGCGGCGGCGGCGGAGGTGGAGGCGGCTCGATCGCGCTCCTGCTGCCCGAGTCCAAGACCGCGCGCTACGAGTCCCAGGACCGCCCGAACTTCGAGCGCAAGGTCAAGGAGATCTGCTCCGACTGCGACATCCTCTACAGCAACGCCGACCAGGACGCGGCCAAGCAGCAGCAGCAGGCCGAGGCAGCACTGACGCAGGGCGCGAAGGTGCTCGTGCTCGACCCGGTGGACGCGGCCTCGGCGGGCGCCATCGTGGAGCGCGCGAAGCAGTCGGACGTGCCCGTGGTGAGCTACGACCGGCTCATCACCGACGCCGACATCGACTACTACATCTCGTTCGACAACGAGCGGGTCGGCAAGCTCCAGGCCGAGACGCAGGTCAAGAAGCTCAAGGACGGCGCCACGATCACGATGGTCAACGGCGCGCCCACCGACAACAACGCGAAGCTGTTCAAGGAGGGCGCGAAGGGCGTCTACGAGGCCGAGGGCGTGAAGATCGGCAAGGAGTACGACACGCCCGACTGGAGCCCCGACAAGGCCCAGCAGGAGATGGAGCAGGCCATCACCGCGCTCGGCGACGACGGGTTCGACGGCGCCTACGCGGCCAACGACGGGACCGCGGGCGGTGTGATCGCGGCGATGAAGTCGGCCGGGATCGATCCCGCGACCCGGTTCGTGACGGGCCAGGACGCCGAGCTGACCGGCATCCAGCGGATCCTCGCCGGCGAGCAGTTCATGACCATCTACAAGGCCTACAAGCCCGAGGCGGAGGCTGCCGCGGAGATCGCGGTCGCGCTCGTGAAGGGCGAGGAGCCGCCGGCCGACCTCATCACGGAGAACACGGACAACGGCCAGAAGGACGTGCCTTCGGTCATCCTCGACCCGATCGCCGTGACGAAGGACAACATCCAGGACACGATCGTCAAGGACGGCTTCTGGAAGGCCTCCGAGATCTGCACCGGCAAGTACGCGAGCGCCTGCAAGGAGGCAGGCATCCAGTAGGGGAGTCGCCGCGGGACCGGGCATTCCCTCCGCCCGGCCCCGCGGCCCCCGTCCTGATTCGCGAGGAAGGGCATGAGCTCGGATTCGGCACTGCTGTCACTCAACGGGGTCACCAAGCGCTTCGGCGCCGTACAGGCGCTCGGCGGTGTCGACTTCGAGATCCGCTCGGGCGAGGTGGTGGGCCTCGTCGGCGACAACGGCGCGGGCAAGTCGACGCTCGTCAAGACGATCGCCGGCATCTACTCCCCCGACGAGGGCGAGTTCCTCTTCGAGGGCAGGCCGGTCACCATCACCCACCCGACCGACGCCACGAACCTCGGGATCGCCACCGTCTACCAGGACCTCGCGCTGTGCGACAACCTCGACGTGGTCTCCAACCTCTTCCTCGGGCGCGAGCTGACCGCCGGCCCGACGCGCCAGCTCGACGAGACCCAGATGGAGCACCGCTCCCACGAGCTGCTCGAGAACCTGGCCGTGACGGTGACCGAACGTGCGCTCGGAGGTCGGCACGATGTCCGGCGGCCAGCGCCAGCAGGTGGCCGTGGCGCGCTCGCTGCTCGGCGAGCCGAAGCTCGTGCTGCTCGACGAGCCGACGGCGGCCCTGGGGGTCCCCCAGACCGCGCAGGTGCTGGCGCTGATCAAGCGGCTGCGCGAGCGCGGCCTCGCTGTCGTGGTGATCAGCCACAACCTGGCCGACGTGTTCGCGGTCTGCGACCGCGTCTTCGTCCTGCGGCTCGGCCGCAAGGAGGGCGAGTACCGGGTCGCCGACACCGACGAGCAGGAGATCGTGGCGGCGATCACCGGGGCGCGGGGCTCCGCCGGCAACGGGACGGGGGAGCAGGCATGAGCGCGTCCGCGGCCACGCCCGCAGAGGTCGGCGAAGGGGCGGGCGCTCAGGGCACGCCCTTCATGCGCCGCTTCCTGCAGGGCGACCTGGCGTCGCTGCGCGTCCTGCGTCGGGCTGGCGGTGATCTGGATCATCTTCCAGTCGCAGAACGACCGCTTCCTGTCCGCGATCAACCTGACCAACCTGATGCTGCAGATCACGGCGGTCGGGCTGATCTCGGTCGGGGTCGTCTACGTCCTGCTGCTCGGCGAGATCGACCTGTCGGTCGGCGCCGTCAGCGGCCTCGGCCGCCGGCGTCATGGCGGTGCTCAGCGTCAAGCACGGCTGGAGCCCCTACCTCGCCATCGCGGCCGGCGTGCTGACCGGCACGGCGATCGGCCTCCTCCAGGGCGCCCTCTTCTCCGGCTTCGGCGTGCCGTCGTTCGTGGTCACGCTGGCCGGGCTGCTGGCGTGGCAGGGGGCGCTGCTCTACGTGCTCGGGGACACCGGCACGGTCAACCTCACCGACGACAAGATCACCGGGCTGGTCAACACCTTCTACTCCGACAGCACGGGCTGGATCTTCGCGATCGTGGCCGATCGCCGCCTACGCCGGGCTCAGCCTGTGGTCCTACCGCCAACGCGTGGCCGCCGGGCCTGGCGGATCAGGCGCTGGCGCCGGTGATCGTGCGCGTCGTGGTGGTGGCCCTGGCCGTGGTGGCCGTGGTGGCCATCCTCAACGCCGATCGCGGCGTTCCCGCTGGGGGTGCTCATCCTGATCGGGTTCGTGGCCGGCATGCAGTGGGTGGTCACCCGCACGCGCTTCGGCCGGCACGTGTTCGCGGTGGGCGGCAACGCCGAGGCCGCCCGCCGGGCCGGGATCAACGTGACGCGGATCCGCGTCATCGGTCTTCGCCATCGCCGGGTCGATGGCGGCCGTGGGCGGCATCATGGCGGCGTCGCGCCTGCTGGCCGTGAACCAGTCGTCGGGCGCGAGCGACCTGCTGCTGATCGCGATCGCCGGCCCGGTCATCGCCGGCACGAGCCTGTTCGGCGGCCGCGGCTCGGTCTGGTCGGCCCTGCTCGGCGCGCTGGTGATCGGCTCGATCTCCAACGGGATGGACCTGCTCGCGCTCGAGTCGTCGGTGAAGTTCATGGTCACCGGCGGCGTGCTGCTCGCGGCGGTGATCGTCGACGCGCTCGCGCGCCGCCAGCGCCAGGCCGAGGGCCGCGTCTGACCAGCGCCGCCGCTCCGGGTCGCGGTGGTCGGCTACGGCCTGGCCGGCTCGGTGTTCCACGCACCGCTGATCGCGGCCACCGAGGGAATGGAGGTGGCGGCCGTCGTGACCGGCGACCCCGCTCGGCAGGCCCAGGCGGCCGCCGACTTCCCCGACGCCGCGGTGCTGCCCGAGGCCCGGCGCGTGTGGGAGGACGCGAGCGCGCTACGACCTCGCGGTGGTGGCGGCGCCCAACCGCGCCCACGTGCCCCTGGGGCTGTCCGCGCTCGAGGCCGGGCTGCCGGTGGTGATCGACAAGCCGCTGGCGGCGAGCGCCGCCGACGGCCGCCGCGCTCGAGGCAGCCGCGCGGCGAGCGGGGCCTCATGCTGGCTGTGTTCCACAACCGCCGCTGGGACGGCGACATGCTCACGGTGCAGCGCCTGGTGGGGGAGGGAGCGCTCGGGCGAGGTCGCTGCGCTTCGAGTCGAGGTTCGAGCGCTGGCGCCCGCGGCGCGCGGCCGAGCGCCTGGCGCGAGCGGGGCGATCCGGCCGAGGCCGGCGGCGTTCTGTTCGACCTCGGCAGCCACCTGGTGGACCAGGCCCTGGTGCTGTTCGGAGAGGTCGACGACGTGTACGCGGAGGTGGAGCGGCGGCGGCCCGGCGCGCAGGTGGGCGATGACGTGTTCGTCGCCCTGCGGCACAGGAGCGGGGTGCGCTCGCACCTCTGGATGAGCCACCTCGCGGCGCAGCCCGGACCGCGCATGCGCGTGCTGGGCACGGAGGCGGCCTACGTCAAGTGGGGCCTCGACCCCCAGGAGGAGGCGCTGCGCGCCGGAGCCCGGCCCGGGGACGACGGGTGGGGGCGCGAGCCGAGGGAGCGGTGGGGCCTTCTGGGCACGAGCGACGAGGCGCGGCCGGTCGAGACCGAGCCCGGCGCCTACGAGCGCTTCTACGAGGGTGTGGCGGTCGCGGTTCGCGACGGCGGCCCGCCGCCGGTGCCGCCGCGGACGCGATCGCGGGGCTCGAGATCCTCGAGGCGGCGCGGGTCGATGAGCCGGATCACGTCACGCGGACGCGCTGTGGAAGGATGACGCCGCGTGCGAGGCCCCGACCGCCAGCAGGAGATCTACCTCGGGGGCGTCAGCGGGCGCCGCCCCCGGATCCCCACCGACGCCGAGGCCCTGGAGGAGCACGCACGCGGCTCGATCTCGGAGGAGGCGTTCGCCTACATCGCCGGCGGGGCGGGCACCGGGCGCACCATGCGGGCCAACCGCGACGGGCTTCGACCGCTGGCAGATCGTGCCGCGGATGCTGCGCGACGTGGGCGAGCGCGACACCGGCGTCGAGCTCCTCGGCAGGCGCCACGAGTATCCGTTCGTGCTCTCGCCGATCGGCGTGCTGGAGATGGTCGAACTCCGACGCGGACCTGGCGGTGGCGCGGGCAGCCCGGAGCACCGGGACGCCGATGACGTTCTCCAACCAGGCGTCGCGCCCGATGGAGGACTGCGCGCGCGAGCTCGGCGAGGACGCCACGCGCTTCTTCCAGCTCTACTGGAGCACCTCGAACGAGCTCGTCGAGAGCTTCGCCGGCCGCGCGGAGGCGTGCGGCTGCAGCGCGATCGTCGTGACTCTCGACACCACGATCCTCGGATGGCGAACGCACGACCTCGACCTCGCCTACCTGCCGTTCCTGCGCGGCAAGGGCATCGCGCAGTACACCACCGACCCGGTCTTCACGCGGATCATCTCGGGCGAGGGCGAGGAGATCGACATCCCCGACACCCCCGATCCCAAGCCCACACCGGCCGCTCTCAAGACCCTCGTGGAGCTCACCCGCGCCTACCCCGACCGCTTCGACCGCGCGCTGACCTCCGGCCGGGCGCGGGCCGCGGTACAGGCCTTCGTCCGCGTCTACTCGCGGCCGTGGCTCACCTGGAACGACCTCGGCTTCCTGCGCGAGCGCACGTCCCTCCCGATCCTGCTCAAGGGCATCCTGCACCCCGACGACGCGCGGCGGGCGGTCGAGGAGGGGATGGACGGCGTCTGGGTCTCCAACCACGGCGGGCGCCAGGTCGACGGCGCCACGTCCACGATCGCGGCGCTCCCGGGGATCGCCGAGGCGGTGGACGGGAGGGTCCCGATCGTGATGGACAGCGGCATACGCTCCGGCGCCGACGCCTTCAAGGCGCTCGCGCTCGGCGCCACCGCGGTCGGCCTGGGACGGCCCTACTGCTACGCGCTCGCGCTCGCGGGGGAGGAGGGCGTCCGGGAGGTGCTCGACAACTTCCAGGCGGACTTCGACGTGACGATGGGGCTCGCCGGGTGCCGCTCGGTGAGCGAGATCGGCCCCGACGCCCTCACCCGGGCCGGTAGCTGACGGATCAGGGGCGCAGGTGGGTCACGCTCACGTCGTGGTCGTCCTGCATCCGCTGGGACACCAGCGAGCGATGGCAGGCCTCGGGGTCGCGCTCGACGCACAGGAGGGCCCATGTCGCGCCGCTCGGGCATCTCGCCGAGGATCGTCTCGAGATCGACGTGATCGAGGATCTCCGCCGTGTAGCGCTCCCGGTACTCGGGAGCCAGCACGTGTCCGTGAGCGCTTGCCCTCGCCGACTCGCGCGTCCTCGCGGTACTGAAGCGGCGCAGCTCGGTGGTGGGCGCCAGCTCCTTGACGTGCTCGTAGTCGATGCCGGCGTCCGCGAGGGCGCGTCTGAAGGCGCTGCGAGTTGGCCCAGGCGTACTCGCTTCCACGCACGCCGCGGCGCTGGCGCACGTCGAGCAGCCGGGTCACGCCGGCCCGGCGCAGGGCGCCGAGGAACGTCTCGGCCGAGAACCCATAGACGCCGATGGTCGCCATCCGGCGCACCGCGCGATACTCGCACGCGGCCTCAGGCCACCGCCACCACGCGATCGCGCCCCGCGCGCTTGGCCTCGTACAGCGCGGCGTCGGCCCGGCCCACGAGCTCGGCCGGGGTCTCCTCTCCGTCCCAGACAGCGAGCCCCACGGAGCAGGTCTGGCCCTCGGGCGTGACCCGGCGCAGGCGCTCGACCACCTCGAGATCCGGCTCGGAGCGCCCGCCGGGCAGCGCAAGGGCGAACTCCTCGCCGCCGTAGCGGGCAAGTACGTCGGTGGCCCGCAGCTGCGCCGCCCACGCGCCCGCGGCCTGCTTGAGCAGTCGATCTCCCGCCTGGTGGCCGTGGCGGTCGTTGAACCACTTGAAGCGGTCGAGGTCGATCATCGCGATGCACAGCCCGCGGTCGTCGCGCTGGGCGCGAGCCATCTCGCGCGGCAGCTCCTCCTCCCAGGCGCGGCGGTTCGGCAGGCCGGTGAGGTCGTCGGTGCGGGCCACGGACTCGAGGCGGCCGAGCAGCTCCACGCGCTGCAGGGTCACCGCGGCCTCGGCGGCCAGGAGGTCGATCACGGTGATGGTGGCGGGACTCTCGAGGTCGGTCGGCCTGCTCCAGTAGTAGCCCATCACGGCGACGGCCACCCCGTCGCGCACCACGGGCTGCCACAGGCAGGCGGATGCCGCCGCGCCGCCCAGCAGCTCCGGCGCCATGTCGGCGAGGCGGTCGGGCTCGGCCGCCACCACGACCTCGCCGCTCGCGAAGCAGCGGCCCGCGCCGGCGATCGGGCCCACGAAGGGCAGGGTGGTCTGTCCGGCGGCACTCCCGCCAGCGCCGAGGCGAACAGTCCGGTGCCGTCGCCCGCCGGCTCCCAGAGGACCACGGAGCCGGCTCCCGCCACATGGGCCGAGGCCTCACACAGCGCGGCACGCGCCGCGGTGCTGTCGGTGTGCCGCGAGAGCTCGTGTGCGATCTGGGCCACGGTGGCCATGTTGCCGGCGCTCTGGGCCGCCTCCTCCGCCTGGCGGCGCGCGCGCCGCACGGAGGTGTCGATGAACACTCCGGCCACCAGGAGGGTGGCGACGGTCGTGAGCCAGCGCGGCACCGGCGAGGTGCCCGCCTCGTAGACGAGCGTGAGCGCGTAGACCGCGGCCACGAAGGCCACATGGGCCGCGGCGGCCACCCTGCGGAAGAAGTAGAACGCGTAGAGCCCGACCCAGATGAACCAGACGCTGTAGAAGCTGACCGCTTCGCCGCTGTGGAGCACCGCCCGGGCGATCAGCACCGTCCCCGCGGCGGTGGCCAGGTGGAACGACCACAGGGGCAGGCGCGATCCGATCGCCAGCAGGAAGACACCCGCCAGGAGCGCCAGGCCGATGTTCGACCACAGGGCAAGCTCGTCGGCCTCGGGAGAGTGGGGGAGGACCAGCGACAGCGCGCCGATGGTCCCTCCGGCCACGTAGAGCCACCCGAGACCGCGAGCGCGCATGCTCGCGTCGAGCGCGTCGGGCGCCGGTGCGTCCTGGGCACGGCGCTGTGCCGGGTACATGAGATTGCATCGACAACGAGCGGTGGACCCTTGAGGGAGGTGACGTAAGCTGCGGGACGGTGTCCGAGCCCGCTCTGGTCCTCCACGCGCTGCCCCCGTCACACCCCTGCATGACGGCCGCGGTCGCCATCGAGCACAAGGGTCTGGCCTACGAGCGCGTCGACCTCGGGGCGGGCGGGCACAACGAGGAGATGCAGAAGATGTACGGGGAGGGCAGGAAGACGGTGCCCGGCCTGATGGTGGACGGCGAGCCCGTCCACGGCTCGAGGGCGATCCTCGCCCGGCTGGAGGAGCTCGTGCCCGAGCCCCCGCTGTTCCCGGAGCCCAAGGCCGCGGAGGTTCGCGAGGCGGAGCGCTGGGGCGACGAGGAGCTGCAGGACCTAGGGCGGCGGCTTCCCTTCGGCGCTCTGCACTTCCGCCCCGAGGCGATGGGCACCTTCGGCGGGGGCGAGGCGCTCGACCCCGCCGGCACGGACTTCGCGATGAAGTACGTCCACCGGACCTGGCGCTACCACGGGATCACCGCGGAGCGCCTCGCCGGCGACCTCGCGGGCCTGCCGGAGAAGATCGACCGGATCGACCGGCTGGCGGAGGACGGTGTGCTCGGCGGGCAGGAGCCCACGGCCGCCGACCTCCAGATCGGCGCCACCGTGCGGGTGCTGCTCACGGTGGGCGACCTCCGGCCGCTGCTCGAGGGCCGCGCCGGGGAGACGATCGCCCGCCGGTGGTTCCCCGACTACCCCGGTGAGATTCCGGCCGGGGCCTTTCCGCGCGGCTGGGTGCCCGGCACTTGAGCGCGCGCGCGTAGTACTGGGCCATTCGTCCAGCGAAGGTCAAGGCAGCCCCCGTGGATGCCGATGCCCCGGGTGATGGAACGAGCCCCCCTGCCCTCTTCGCCGCGGCGACGTGACGGCGCATTCGGCCGTTTCAAGGCCCTTGCGGCCCGCCAGGTGGCGTCCGGGGGAGAGAAGGGCTGGTGGCGCTGGCTGGTGCCCGGGCTGGTGGTCGCCGTCGTGCTCCTCACCGCGGTGGACGCCCGGCGCTCGAGCGAGCGGGCCGCCTCCGCCGTCGAGGTGGCTTCAGCCGCCGAGGATCTCTCGGGCGCCGCCGAGCGCGCGTCCGCGCTGCACGGCTCGCTCCCGCGCCGCCACCCGGTCCCGCAAGGACTTCGCCGAGCTCAGTGACGCGGTCAAGCGGCTCGCGCCCGAGCTGTCCGACCTGAAGGGCGAGCGGCCCGCCGATCCCGACCTCGACGAGCTCACGGAGGACACACGGGCCGCGCAGGTCGCCATGACGCGCTTGATGAGCGCCGGCGACGCCGGCGCGAGGCGCCGCGCGCGTGACGAGACCGGAAGGGCTCTCTCGGCTCTCGTGGTGCTGGCCGGCTCGGTCAGCGACGGCTACCGGGGCGAGGGACGGGCGGCCGAGAAAGAGGCTTCGCGCCGCCTGACCTGGACCGTGCTCGGCGCGGTCATCCTGCTGGTCTTCCTGCTCGGGATCTTCTGGTCCAAGCGCAGCGCGGTGGAGTCCGAGCGCCGCGAGCGCCGGTTCCAGGCGCTGCTCAAGAACTCGTCCGACCTCGTGATCGTGGTCGAGCCCGACGACCTGACCGTGCGCTACGTGACGCCGGTGATCGGCCGGATGCTCGGCGCCGACGCCGAGACCGTGGTGGGCTCGAGCGTTCTCGATCTCGCGCATCCCGCGGATCGCGAGGGCCTGGCCGCGCGGCTTGCACGAGGCGACCGCGCACCAGGGAGCGGACAACCCGCCCCGCGCCGTGGCGGGCGCGCCACGTCAACGGCGGCTTCGTGGACGTGGAGGCGATCTGTCTCGACCTGTCCGATGACCCGTCCGTGCGCGGAACGGTGGTCACCGTCCGCGACGTCGGCGAGCGAAAGACACTGGAGGAGCGGCTTCGCCACCAGGCCTTCCACGACCCCCTCACCGGGCTGCCCAACCGGGCGCTGTTCGAGGACCGGGTCCGTCACGCCGTCACGCGCGTGCGCCGCCACGGCCACGGACTCGCCGTGCTCTTCGTGGATCTCGACGACTTCAAGACGGTCAACGACTCACTTGGCCACGCGGCGGGGGACGAGCTGCTCCGCAAGGTGGCCGGGCGCCTGGACGAGTGCACCCGCTCGGAGGACACGGTCGCACGCCTGGGCGGCGACGAGTTCGCGGTGCTGGTCGAGAGCCCCGAGGGAACCACCCAGGCCGAGGATGTGGCCGAGCCGCCTGCACACGACCCTGGACGAGAAGCCGTTCGACGTGTCGGGGCACGAGCTGTTCATGCACACGAGCGTGGGAATAGCCCTCGCGGAGAACGGCGCGAGCAGCGAGGATCTTCTTCGCAACGCCGACATGGCCATGTACGCGGCCAAGGCCCAGGGCAAGGGCCGCACCGAGATCTTCCGCGCCACGATGCACATGGCCGCGCGCAAGCGCCTGCAGCTCAGCGGCGACCTGCGGCGGGCGCTGCGCGACGGCGAGCTGACGGTCCAGTACCAGCCGCTCGTGCGGCTCGACGACGGTCGCGTGCTCGGAGCCGAGGCTCTCGCGCGCTGGACCCACCCCGTGCTCGGCGACGTGTCGCCGGAGGACTTCATCCCGATCGCCGAGGAGACGGGCCTGATCGTGGACCTCGGGCGCTGGGTGCTCGGCGAGGCATGCCGCCAGGCCAGGGTGTGGCAGGACACGGGAGAGGCTGAGAAGCCGATCTACGTGAGCGTCAACGTCTCGGCGCGGCAGTTCCGCCAGCCGGGCACCGTGGTGCGCCAGGTGAGGGAGGCCACGTCCGAGAGCGGCGTGGACCCGTCGCTCCTCGTCCTCGAGATCACCGAGTCCGTGCTCATGCAGGATCGCGAGGCGGTGGGCCGCGAGCTGTCCGAGCTACAGGACCTGGGCGTCCGCGTGGCGATCGACGACTTCGGGACCGGCTACTCGGCGCTCTCCTACCTCCGCGAGTTCCCGATCGACATGGTCAAGATGGACCGGTCCTTCGTGAAGGATCTCGCCAGCGGCGCCGGCGACGCCGCGCTCGTGCGGTCGGTCGTGGAGCTCGGCGGCGCGCTCGACATGCAGATCGTGGCCGAGGGGATCGAGGAGCGCGGTCAGCTCGAGTCGCTCAACGGCCTCGACTGCGACCTCGGCCAGGGCTACTTCTTCGCGCGGCCGCTCGCGCCCGAGGAGATCACCGCGATGCTGGCGGGCGAGGCCTTCCCGCCCGAGGCCGCGGCGGACGTGCCTCGGTCCTGAGCGCCGCTCGACCTCGGCCACCAGCGCCTCGAGGTCGGTGCCGACCGTCTCCATGTTCCGACCGGCGAGGCGGAACACGTCGACCCCGCCGCGGTCGACCAGCCGCCGGTTGGCGGCCACCACGTAGGTCGCCGCGGGATCGATCGGCTCACCGCCCGTCGAGCCCGGCCACGTGGAGCGGCTCGGCTCGCGCGGGGTCGGCCGCCTGGGCCAGGACCTCGCGCACCTCGGCTCCGGTGAGGGTCATCCGCACCACCGGGTGCTCGTAGGCGTGCACATCGAAGAGGTCGGAGTAGGTGATGGGGCCGGCGGCGACCGGCGCGCGCAGGTTGCCCCCGTCCACGAAGGCCACGTCCGCGCCGGCCAGGCGGCGCTGCGCGCGGGCCGCCACCGTCCCGAGGTTGCCCGGCTCCGGCTCCGGGGCGCTTGCGCTCGAGCGCCGCTCGCGGCGCTGCCGAGTGCCCGGTCTCCGAGGCCTCCGAGCGCCTCGCGGTAGCGCTCGCGCAGAGCCGCCTGCTCGGGATCGGGCGTGACCTCGTCGTCGAACGTGCGCGGCGTGTCCGCGGACTTGGCGACCACGTGCCCCGCTCGCTTCGGTCGACGGTCATCCTCACGCGATCGAAGGCGGTGCCGTAGGCCAGCGACTCGACGACCAGCTTGTCACCGGGCGCCTCGCGGTTGGGCACGCGCACGTCGAGATCGGGACTGCGAGTGGCCGGCCACGACCAGGTCCACGGCGGGACTCATCTGCCGGGTCTCGTCGATGATCTCGCCGCGGGCTCGATCGCGGGCCCGCGGCGAAGGCCCCCGAATGGGCGAGCACCACGATGGCCTCCACGCCCCGCGCCTGGAGGGCGGCGGCGTGGCGGTTCACGGTCGTCGAGATGTCGAGCCACCTGAAGCGGGCGCCGTGCTCGGCCAGCAGGAAGCGGCCGGTGCTCTCGGTGGTGACTCCGATGAACCCGACCCTCACGCCCGCTCGCTCCACCACCTTCGTGGGCGGCAGCTCCAGCCGCCCCTCGGAGTCGACGGTGTTGGCCGCGATCCAGGGGTACGCGCTGCCCTCGTAGTCGGGCGCCGAGGTGTTCACCGCCCGCCCGCCGCCGTCGGTCTTGAACTGCCTGCCGTCGGATCGCTGTCCGCCGCGCAGGAGGCGCAGCAGCTCGTCGCCGCCCTCGTCGAACTCGTGGTTGCCGAGCGTGCCGACGTCGAAGTCCATGAGGTTGGCGGCGCGCATCGAGGGCTCGTCGTGGAAGTGGCTGGAGATCAGCGGCGTCGCGCCCACCATGTCCCCGGCGTGAACGCGGATGGTGCGGCCCGGGATGGCCGGCCTCGGCGCGGTCGAGGTGGGCGTCGAGGGCCGCGGACCCTCCCACGGGGACCTCGGGGCCACCCGGGTCCCGGGCTATCGCCTTGGGCGGATCGAGGTGCCCGTGGAAGTCGTTGACGCCCAGGATCTGGATCTCCACGGAGCCGCCCCGGGTGTCGCCCGCGTGGTCAGGAGCGTCCGCCGTGGCGGCGAGCCCGAGCGCCGCGACGGCAGACGCGCCGGCGAAGGCGGCCAGCCCTGCCCTGCGTGCCTCGCGGCTGATCGTAGGTCGGAGAGCCACCCTGGGCCCGGAGCCTAGGTCGGCAAGAAACCCCTGGTGTTACCGGGATTCTGCTCTCCCGTGAAAGCGCTGTGAACTTCGCTCAGCGGGCCCGGGCGGCCTTGTAGCGCTTCTTCGGAAGGTCCTTCGGGAGCTTGTACCTGCCGTTGGACTTGCGCTTGGCCAGGCCGTCCTTGCGAAGGCGCTCGAGCGCCACCGGGCAGCGCTTGCAGCGCGGGCGCGATTGGCAGCAGCCGCGCTTGGGCTTGACCGTCGGCACAGTTAGGGCACCCTAACACCGCAGTCAAGCGAGAATCGTTCTCAGTATCGTGGGCGAGATGCCCAGGTCCTTCGCGCTCGCCGTCCTCGCGGCTCTCTGCTGCGCATACGCCGCCGCGGGATGCGGCGGGGACTCCGACGCGGGGTCCGGGGCGAGGATCACCGTCGTGGCCACCACGACCCAGCTCGGCGACTTCGCCCGCACGGTCGGCGGTGCCCGGGCCGAGGTGAAGCAGATCGTGCCGCCGAACGCGGACCCCCACGCCTACGAGCCCCGCCCCAGCGACGCCCTGGCGCTGAGCGACGCCGCGGTGGTGCTCCGGTCGGGCGGCGACGTCGACGAGTGGCTCGTCGACCTGGTCGAGAGCGCGGGCGCCGAGGCACGGATCGTGTCGCTGATCGACTCCGTCCGGTCCGCTGACGCGGACGGGGAGGCCGACCCGCACTGGTGGCAGGACCCGCGCAACGCGGTGTCTGCCGTGCACGCGATCCGTGACGCCCTCGTCGAGGCGGATCCCGGCGGCAGGGAGGTCTACACCCGCAACGCCGCGGCGTACGCGGAAAAGCTGCGCCGCCTCGACCGCGAGGTGGCGGCCTGCGTGCGCCGAGATCCCCGGGTCCCAGCGCAGGCTCGTGACCACCCACGACGCGCTGGGCCCCTACGCCGAGCGCTACGGCTTCGAGGTGATCGGCGCGCTGATCCCCTCGCTCTCCACCCAGGCCCAGCCGTCGGCGAAGGACACGAACGCGCTCGTGGCCCAGATCGAGCGGCTCGACGTCAGGGCGATCTTTCCGGAGAGCTCGGTGAACCAGCGCCTCGAGAAGGCGGTCGCGCGCGAGACGGGCGCGAAGGTGGGGGAGGCGCTGTGGGCCGACACGCTGGGCCCGAAGGGGTCGAGCGGCGAGACCTATGTCGAGTCGATCGAGGCCAACACGGAGGCGATCGTGGACGGCCTCGGGGGCGGGTCGGCTACCTGCGACTTGTGACGCCCGCGCACACTCGGGTTCGCCGTCTGTCACCCTAAGGCACTCATGGCTAGACCCACCCCCAAGGACAAGGGCCGCGCTCGCCGCCCCGGCATGCGCGGCGAGGCCCGCCGCTTCTCGAAGCTCCCGCGCGAGGAGATCGAGAAGATCGACTACAAGAACGTGCCCCTGCTCCAGCGGTTCGTGACCGAGCGGGGCAAGATCCGCTCTCGCCGCGTGACCGGCCTCAGCCGCCGCGACCAGTCGAAGATGGCGCGCGCCGTGAAGCGCGCCCGCGAGGTCGGCCTCCTGTACTACGTGGACGTCACGAAGAACGTCGAGCGCTCCGGCGGCCGGCGTGGCCGCGACTAGACCTCGCTCGCTGAGCGAGCTAGGCCGCCGCCCGGCAGGCCGGGCATTCTCCGTGCAGCGTCACGTCGTGCGCCGCCACGGCGAAGTCCGTGTTCCCCGACAGTTGCGTGATCGCTCGCTCGAGCGCTTCGTCCTCGAAGGGCTCGACCTTGCCGCAGCTGTCGCACACGATGTGGTGATGGTGCTCGCCGCTGGGATGCGCGGGCTCGTAGCGCGCGCCTCCGTCGCCCACCTCGTAGCGCTGCACCAGCCCCAGGCGGTCGAGCAGGTCGAGCGCGCGGTAGATGCTCGCCAGCCCCACGCTGCTCCCGCGTGCCCGCAGGTCCTCGGAGATGGCGCGGGCGGTTATCGAGCAGCCGAGGCGGTCGATGGCCTCGATCACCTCGTCGCGAGGTGCGCTGGCGCGGTGCCCGGCCTGCGCGAGCGACTCTCGCGTGTGGGCGCTCCAGGTGTCGGTGGCGCTGGTGTGCACGCCCGAGAGGTTAGCCCGGTAGCGTCCGGCCGCATCGAGATCTTTCGCACACCCGACGAGCGCTTCGCCGGCCTGTCCGGACTACGCCTTCGAGCCGCACTACGCGGACGTGGGCGGCCTGCGGATGCACTACGTGGACGAGGGGGCCGGCGACCCGGTCGTCTGCTTTCACGGCGAGCCGAGCTGGGCCTACCTCTACCGCAGGATGCTCCCGCCGCTGGTGGACGGCGGGCTGCGGGTGATCTGCCCCGACCTCGCCGGGTTCGGGCGCTCGGACAAGCCGACCGACCGCGGCTGGTACTCCTACGACCGCCACGTCGAGCAGGTGGCCGGTGCGCTGGACGACCCTCGACCTCTCGGGGGCCACGGTGGTCGTGCAGGACTGGGGCGGTCCGATCGGGCTGCGCTGGGCGGTCGAGAACGCCGAGCGCGTCGCGCGCCTGGTGATCATGAACACCGGCCTGTTCACCGGGAGGGTCTCCAAGGGCTTTCTCGCCTGGCGCGACTTCGCCGAGCGCAACCCCGACCTGCCGGTGGGCTTCGTGATCCAGGGCGCCACGACCACCGAGCTGCCCGACGAGGTCGTGGCGGCCTACGAGGCGCCGTTTCCCACGCCCGAGTCGAAGGCGGGGGCGGCGCAGTTCCCGCTGCTGGTGCCCACCGAGGAGGGCGCGCCCGGGGCCGCCGAGATGCTCGACGTCATCGAGGCGCTGCGACGCTGGGACAAGCCCGCGCTCGTGGCCTTCTCGGACCAGGATCCCGTCTTTCCCTACCCGCGGGCGGGCGAGGAGTTCGCGACGATGATTCCCGGCGCGGGCGAGCAGGTGAGGATCGAGGGCGCCTCGCACTTCCTCCAGGAGGACCGCGGCGACGTGATCGCCGCCACGATCCTCGACTGGATGAAGAGCGACCGGCTAGCTGCCCGCCGCCTCGAAGCGCTCGCTGACCTTCGCCCAGTCCACGGTGTTCCACCAGGCGTCGATGTAGTCGGGGCGCTTGTTCTGGTACTTGAGGTAGTAGGCGTGCTCCCACACGTCGACGCCCGAGCAGCGGCGTCTTGCCGTCGGTGATCGGGTTGTCCTGGTTGGGGGTGCCGACCACGGCGAGCCCCGAGCCGTCGTGGACGAGCCACGCCCAGCCCGAGCCGAACTGGCCCGACGCCGGTCTCCTTCATCTTGGTCTTGAAGTCGTCGAACGAGCCGAAGGCCGAGTCGATCGCCTCGGCCAGCGCCCCGTCGGGCTCGCCGCCGCCGTCGGGCGACATCGACTCCCAGAAGAGGGTGTGGTTGAGATGGCCGCCGCCGTTGTTGCGGACGGGGCCGCGCTTGTCGTCGGGAAGGTCCGAGAGGTTGGCGACCACCTCCTCGATCGGCTTGTCGGCCCACTCGGTGCCCTCGAGCGCTCCGTTGGCCTTGTCCACGTAGGCCTGGTGGTGCTTGTCGTGGTGCACCTTCATCGTTGCCTCGTCGATGTGGGGCTCGAGCGCGTCGTATCCGTAGGGAAGGTCAGGTACCTCGTACGCCATGGCTCTCCTTTCGTGTTGTGCCCTCGACTCTATTGCCGAGCCGAGGTGGGCTCAGATCGCGGGGCCCGGCTGCGGGACGGGGCTCGGCACGGGCGGCTGCGGGTCGGGCGGACCGCCGGGACCCGGGATCGTGGGGCCGGGCTGGGGCGTGATCGGTCCGGGCGGCTCGGGAGAGGGATCGGGGCCGGCGGCGCGGGCGCGGGGGTCTCGTGGCGCATGGGTGTCACATACCCTGCGCGCACTCTCGGCATGCGCCGGGTCTGACAGGCTCCGGGTGACCGTGCCGCTCGTCGCCACCGAAGCCACCGCGTTCGACGAGACGGTCGCCGTCCTCGGGCTGCTGCTCATCGGCGGGGCGCTGTTCTCGGCGATCGCCCACCGCAGCTTCCTCGCGCTCACGCCGCTGTACGTGATCACCGGCTTCGTGCTGGGGGAGGGGGGGCTCGAGCTGATCGAGTTCGATCCCACGTCGAGCTTCGTCAGCGCGCTGACCGTGACGGCCCTGATCGTGATCCTCTTCCGCGACGGGCTCGAGGTCGAGGCCGAGATGCTCCAGCGGGCCTGGCACCCGCCGGTGCGCAAGCTCGTGCTGGCCATGCCCATCACAGCGGGGATCGTGGCCTGCACGGCGAAGGCGCTCACCGATCTCGGCTGGACGGAGGCGTTCCTGCTCGGCGCGCTCCTGGCGCCGACCGATCCGGTGCTCTCGTCGTCGGTGGTCACCAACCCGCGCGTGCCCCGCCTCATACGCCATTCGCTGAACCTGGAGTCGGGCCTGAACGACGGCCTGGCGCTGCCCGCGGTGCTCGCGCTGACGGCCTCGCTGGCCGCCACCGGCTCCGAGGACTTCGTGTGGTGGGAGTTCGTGCTCCAGGACGTGGGCGTCGGGTTGGTCACCGGGGTCCTGGTGGGCTTCGCCGGCTCCGTGCTGCTGCCGCGCGGAGACGTCGACCCCCACCAGAAGGCGCTCTACGCGCTCGGGGTGGGGCTCGCGGCCTACGGCGCCGCGGTGCTTCCGCCGGAGGGCAACGGCTTCATCGCCGTCTTCCTGTGCGCGATCGTGCTGGGCATCCGCCGCCCCGACATCCGCGTGTGCTTCGAGAACCGCTCGGAGGACATCATCGAGCTGGTGAAGCTCGGGGTCTTCGTCGTGTTCGGGTCCCTGCTCACGTTCGGCGGCCTGTTCGACAACGGCCTCGCGGCGGTCGCGCTCGTGGCGGTGCTCCTGCTGGTGGCGCGACCGGTGGGGGTGTTCGCCGCCCTGGCCGGGACGGGCATCGACACCCCCACGAAGCAGTTCATGTCCTGGTTCGGCCCGAAGGGGGTGGCCACGATGACCTTCTCGCTCCTGGTGCTGGGGGAGGGCCTGGACGCGGGCGAGGAGATCTTCAACCTGGCGGCGCTGGCCGTGTTCGTCTCGATCATCGCCCACGGCCTGACCGACGCGCCGGGGGTGAGGTGGATCGCCCGGCGCGGCGAGGCCGCCTAGGGGTCATGCGGATGAGAGGACTCGAACCTCCACGGGCCTAAGCCCACGGCGACCTGAACGCCGCGCGTCTGCCAATTCCGCCACATCCGCCGGAAGGCAGCCACTCTAGCCGCTCGCGGCCGGTGACTAGCGGCGCTGCTGGGGCGTCCGGAAGACGTAGTCCCAGAACGGCGCACTGACCCCGAAGCCACGCGTGTCGTCCTGGAAGTGGTGGCGCATGTGCAGCTCGTAGAGCAGCTTGCCCAAGCGCGTGCGGGGCTTGCGGTGATGAAGGTGGTAGTGCGTCATGTCGTACGCCAGGTAGCCCGTCAGGAAGCCGGCGCCGAACAGGTAGGCGTCCGGGGTCCCGAGCACCAGCACGAACAGGCCGTAGAACAGGGCGGCGAGCGGGACGCTGACCGACGGCGGCATGACGAGCCGCATCGGATCGTTGGGATGGTCGTGGTGCACGCCGTGGATGATCCAGTGCAGCCGCGCGCCGATCCCGCCTTCGGGCTCGAAGTGGAACACGATCCGGTGCATCCAGTACTCGAGGGCCGTCCAGAAGAACCAGCCCCCGGCCAGCCACGCCACCGCCTCGAGCGCCGGCGTGCCCTCCTGCCCCAGGGCGAAGAGCACCGCGATGACCGGCGCGAAGATGAGCGGCGGCACCACGGGATGCACCCGCGACAGCCGGTCGAGGAACGGCGAATCGAACATCCGGGGGGACGCGCGAAGGGTGTCGGTACGGCTGCTCTCCATACGTTTGCAACCGTACCAGCGACCGCCCCGTTTTGGGGGCCGAAACCCCCAAGAATCGTCCTGTCAGCTCTGGACCTGGCTGTGCCCCCGCCGGCCGAAGCGCCCGGTCCAGGCAGCGCCGAGGAACTCGAGCCCGAAACCGGCCGCGAAGGCGTACACGACCGTTCCCGGGATGCCCGCCGGCCCGCGCGCGGCCTCCAGGAACACGGAGGCCAGGAGAAAGGTGGTCACGGCGAACACGAAGGCCAGTGACGCGAGGCGATGCAGCTTGTCCATGGTCGAGATGTCCATGGAAGTACATGGTCGGCGCAGGGGCGAGCGGCCCTGTAATCGGCGGGTAACCGGGCTGTGAAAAGCCCGTGAACGCAGGTCCGTGACGTCCGTCAGGCCTGGCCGGAGTCCCGGCGGATGCCTGCCACGAGGGTCTGCAGCTCCTGCTCGGCCGAGTCGGCGAACTTCTGCAACCGGGCCTCGGCGCGCTGAGCGACCCGCTCGGCGTCCTTGGCCGCCCGCTCGCGCGTCCGGGCTGCCTCCTCCTGGGCCCTGTGACGGATCTGGGTGGCCTCCTCCTTGGCGGCCTCCAGCATCTCGGCGGCCCGCGTCCGCGCCTCGTCGAGGATCTCGCGACGAGCCCGGAGGATCTCCTCCCGGGCCTCGGCTCGGAGGGCCTTGGCCGCGCGCTCACCCTTCTGCTGGGCCTCCTGCTCGACCGCCTTGGCGCGCTCCTGGGCGTCCTTGAAGACCTCCTCGACCTGGCGGAGGATGAGGTCGCCGGCCTGCGCGCCGAAGTCCTCGGCTGTGCCGGTCCCCGGGCTGGGCTCCTCGGCGCTCACGCGTTACTCGCAGAAGGCGATGAAGGGAACGCCGATGAGCGTGACCTTCTTGGTCTTCGTGCTCACCCCGAACCGCAGCCTGCCGCCCCCGTCCTTGGGCACTCTGACCAGGGTGAGCTCGAAGGTCCGGTCGGTGCTGTGGTCGACCTTCGCCTTGGGGTAGGCGTCCTTGATGTCCGCGATGGTGTCGCCGATCCCGACACCCCGCGCCTTCGCGCCGCCGCGGACCGTGATGTCGGTGACCCGCCGGGGCGTCTTCAGGGTGAAGTTGACCTGGCCCTGCGAGCGGGGGTCGCAGCGGGGCAGACCGTGTGTTGGGGCCGCCGAGCTCGCAACCCCGGCGGATCTTCCCCACGAGGCCCTGCTCTCGCAGCCGCTTGTAGGTCTTGCCGAGGGTGACTCCGCCGACTCCCGACGGCGTGATCGCCTTGGCCGCCGACAGGTCGGCGGGGGCGGGCGCCGCCGTGGAGCCGACCGCGAGGGCCGCGGTGCCGATCACGGCTGCGGTCGCTCCGAGGATTGGCTTCAGGCGTCGCCTGCTCATGCGGCTCAACCTATCGACTACGGTGGCGCAATGGCAGCGGCTGTGTGCCAGAGCTGCGCCACCGAGAACCCGCCGTCGGCGCGCTTTTGCATGGGCTGCGGGGCCCAGCTCGAGCGCCGCTGTGCGAGCTGCGGAGCCGTCCCTGCGCCCCAGGCACGGTTCTGCACGGAGTGCGGAGCGTCGCTCGACGCGCCCGCCGTCGCCGCGGACCCCCCATCGCGGGGGGCAGGCGCGGCGATCCCGCCCGAGGAGCGCCGCCAGGTCACCGTGCTGTTCGCCGACCTGTCCGGCTACACGGCCGCGAGCGAGGGCATGGACCCCGAGCAGGTCAAGGTGCTGGTCGAGCGCGCTCTGCGGCGTCTGGCGCGAAGAGGTCGAGCGCTTCGGCGGCACCGTCGACAAGTACATGGGCGACAACGTGATGGCGTTGTTCGGGGCGCCGGTTGCGCACGAGGACGACGCCGAGCGGGCGGTCCGAGCCGGGCTCGGGATGCAGGAGGCGATGGGGGAGATCAACGAGCAGCTCGCCGTGACCCACGGCACGACGTTCTCACTTCGTGTGGGCGTGAACACGGGTGAGGTGGTGGCCGGCGCGGTCGGCGACGCCTACACCGTCGTCGGCGACGCGGTGAACGTGGCGTCGCGCCTGCAGTCCGCGGCGGAGCGCGGGAGCGTGACGGTCGGCGAGCGCACGATGCGCGCCACGCTCGGCGGGATCGAGTACCGCGAGCTCGTGCCGCTGACGCTGAAGGGCAAGGCCGAGCCCGTTCCGGCCTGGGAGGCGATCGCAGCCGTGGCCGCGCAACCGGCCCGCCGGCCCGTCGGCGCGCGGTCGCCGCTCGTCGGCCGCGCCCACGAGCTCGATCTGCTCGAGTCGCTGGCACAGCGGGTCGGGCGCGAGGGCCGCGCGCACCTCGTGACCGTGGTCGGAGAGGCGGGAGTCGGCAAGTCGCGGCTGCTGTCCGAGGTCAAGCAGCGCCTCGTCGAGTGGCCGGACGGGCCGACCCTCCGCGAGGGTCGCTGCCCCGCCTATGGCTCCTCGGTCGTGTACTGGGCGCTCGGCGAGGTCCTGCGCGAGGAGTTCGAGATCGACGAGGCCGACAGCGCGGAGATGGCCTGGCGAAAGCTGGCGGACGGCGTGGAGGGACGCCTGGGGTCGAACGGTGGTCCGGGCGAGCCGCGACGGCAGGCCACCACGATCGCGCGGCTGCTCGGCATCGGCCCATCACAGGAGCTGCCCTCTGCCGACGACGAGGACCCACAGCGGCTTCGCGAGAGCTTCTTCGCGGCCATCCGTGCGCTGATCGAGGCGATCGCGCGGGAGCGCCCGCTGGTCGTCGCCTTCGAGGACATCCACTGGGCGGACGACGGCATGCTGGACCTGATCGATCACCTCGCACAGCGCGTCCGGGCGCCGCTCCTGCTCCTGTGCCTGACGCGCGACGCGCTGTTCGAACGCAGGGCCGACTGGGGCAGCGGCCGCCGCAACGCCACGTCGCTCGGCCTGGAGCCGCTCTCCGACCAGGAGGCCCGTGAGCTGGCGTCGGCGCTGCTGCCGTCCGGCGGCGCGGGTCCGGCGGCCGCCCTGGTCGCCGAACGTTCCGAGGGCAACCCCCTCTTCGCCGAGGAGATCGCGCGCCACCTCACCGAGGAGGCGGGCGAGCAGGGCGAGCTGCCCGACAGCGTTCAGGGGGTGCTCGCGGCACGGCTCGACTCCCTGCCGGCCTTCGAGCGCCACCTGATCCAGCACGCCGCCGTGAGTGGGCGCACGTTCTGGCCGGGGTCGCTCATGTCGATCGCGCAGCAGGAGGGCGGCGACCTGGCCGAGGCGCTGAGCTCGCTGGAGGACAAGGACTTCGTGGTCGGCTCGACGGGTCCCACGCGTCTCGGCGGCGAGCGCGAGTTCGCCTTCAAGCACGTGCTGATCCGCGACGTCGCCTACGGCATGCTGCCCAAGGCCGTCCGCGCGCGCCGCCACTACGAGATGGCGCGCTACATCGAGGAGCGCGCGGGAGACCGTGCCGAGGAGGTGGTCGGGCTGCTGGCCGAGCACTACGGGCGCGCCGCCGCCCTGGCGCGGGAGTCGCACCTGGAGCAGGCCCTGCGAGAGGAGCTCGAGTCAAAGGCTCTGGAGCTGCTGGAGACCGCGGGCGACGGCGCGGCCGCGCTGTACTCGAACGCCGAGGCCTTCGACCACTACTCCTCGGCCTGCGAGCTCGACGGCGCCGACAGCGGCCTCGCGGGCGCGCCTGCGCGAGAAGCAGGGCGATGTGGCCCTTCTGCTGGGTCGCGTCGATGCGGCGATCGAGGCGTGGGAGGAGTGCGTGGAGCACTCCGACGGCGAGGAGGACCTCGCCCGGCTGGGCGACCTGCACCGCAAGGTGGGCGCCGCGCTGTGGCAGAAGGGGGCGGTGAAGGCGGCCGTCGAGCGCTACCAGCGCGGCATCGGCCTCCTCAAGGAGGGACCGCCCGCACGCGAGCTCGTCCGCCTGTACGAGGAGGCGGCGACTCTCTACATGCACACCGGCGACAACATGCTCGCGATCTACGCGGCGGAGAAGGCGCTTCGCCTGGCCGAGCGGCTGGATGAGGCTGGGGCGGCCAGTCGGGCCCACGAGGTGTTCGGGCGGGTCTTCGGCCGGATGGGCGACGGCGCCAAGGCCCGCGAGAACCTCGAGCGCTCGGTCGAGCTCGCGCGGTCGTCCGGGCCCAACAACACGATCAGGGCGCTGATCGCCCTCGGCTCGCACCTCGACATGTCGGAGTCCGACTACACCGGCGCGGCCCACGCCTACTCGGAGGCACGCGAGCTTGCGCGACAGGTGGGCGACGTGACCGCCGAGGCCGAGCTCCAGTCCGCGCTCGCGCTGCTCGCCGCCTACCGCGCGGACTGGGACGAGGTCGCCGCCCACACCGAGGCCAGCCTCGGGCTGGCCGAGCGCGAGGGCCTGACCCGCAGCCTCGCCTACCCCTACGCGCTGCGCGGGCTCCTGCGCTGGCGGACGGGCGACTTCGGCGGGGCCGAGGAGGCCTACCGGCGGGCGCTGGCCATCGCCGAGGAGACGGGCTGGTCCGAGGTCACCTACTGGGCCCTCTTCGGCCTCGCTCTCGATCTGCGCGACGCGGGCGACACGCAAGGCGCGCTCGACGCGCTGGACCGGGCGCTCGCGGTCTGCGAGCGAGCGGGTCTGGTCGCCCAGTCGATACAGGCCACGGCCGCGCGCGCCGTGAACCTGATGCTGGCCGGCCGGCGCCAGGAGGCCCGCGAGGCGGCCGACGAGGCGGGGCGCCTGGCGGAGCAGTTCCCCTACCCGGGGGCGCGTGCGGCCTCGCTGCAGGCCAAGGGCGCGTGTGCCGCCGATGCGGATGCCGCCGTTACGACGCTCGGCGAGGCCCGCGCGATCTGGGAGGAGCTGGGGCGTCCCGTCGACGCCGGGTGGTGCGACTTCCTGGTCGCGCAGGTCGCCGCCGGCGACCGCCCGGACGCCGCCCGCGAGGCGCTCGAGCGCGCGGTGGCCGTCTTCGACCGGCTGGGAGTGGAGCACCTGGCCGAGCGCGCGCGGGCCGCCGCGCACGTGGCTGACGCGAGATGACGCAGGAGAACGTCGATCTGTTGCGTTCGCTGTATGCGGCGTTCAGCGGACTGGCCGAGGGCGGCGACGTCGCCGCCTACGTGAGGACCCACTACGACCCGGCCTGCGAGTACGAGCCGGTGGAGGAGCACGGCACGGTTCGCGGACACGATGCGCTCGTGGGTTGGAACGAACGGTGGTTCGAGGCGTGGGACGAGTTCCGAGTCGACGTCGACGAGCTGATCGAAGGCCCCGGCGGGACGTTCGCAGTCGCCCTCACGGCCCACGGCGCCACGAGGGACGGCATGCAGGTCGACCAGCGGATCTTCCACACGTGCGAGATGCGCGACGGGAAGGTGTTCCGAATCCGCGAGTTCCTCGACCGCGCGGACGCGCTTCGAACCGTGGGGCGGCTGCGAGAATCCGGGCCGTGAGCGCCGGACTGCGCCTCGCGGATCTCCTCGGCGGCCTGTCGATCGCCTGCGACCTCGGCTTCGGGCTGCCGCCTGAGGAGGCGATGCGATCGTGTCTGATCGCCACGGCGCTCGCGCGACACCTGGAGCTGCCCGAGTCCGAGGTCAGCGACAGCTACTACACCGCGCTGCTCACGCACGTGGGGTGCAGCGCCCTCTCGCACGAGACGGTGGCGGCGTGGGGCCACGACCAGCGTGTGCTGGGCGCCGCGGCTCAGACCAACGTCGCCGATCCCGAGGACATCGCCGGCACGCTGATGCCGGTTGTCACCGAGGGGATGAGCCCCGCGGAGCGCTCGAGGGTGGAGCGCTACGCCGCCAGCCCGCAAGGGCAGGAGTTCGGCCATCGGTTCGACACCGGCAGCTGCGAGGTGGCGAGCGCGACCGCCAGGCGGGTGGGGCTCGGTCCGGGCGTCGAGCGCGCGCTTCGGGAGCAGGTCGAGTGGTGGAACGGCGGGGGCCCGCCCGATGGGCTCCAGGGTGAGGAGATCGCCCTCCCCGCCCGTATCGCGCGTGCCGCCGCCGACGCCGCGCGGTTCGAACACCTGGGGGGCACCGAGGCCGTGGTAGCCGCGCTGAGGGCCCGCTCCGGTGGCGTCCTCGACCCTTCGATCGTCGAGACCCTCACCGCGAACGCGGATGACCTGCTCGCCGAGACCCGCTCCGGGGACCCGCGCGAACGCATGCTCGAGGTCGAGCCCGTTCCGGTGATCGAGATCGACCCGGCCGGGCTGAAAGAGGTGGCGGCCGCCTTTGGCGACCTGGCCGACCTGAAGACACCCTGGACTCACGGCCACTCGGACGGCGTGGCCAAGCTGGCCTGTGCCGCCGCGACGAGCCTGCGCCTGGACGCGCAGACCGCGTCCAGGCTCGAGCTGTCCGCCCTGCTCGGTGATCTCGGCCGGATCGCCGTTACGAACGTGATCTGGGAGAAGCCCGGTCCGCTCACCGCCGCCGAGTGGGAGCAGGCGCGGATGCACTCGTATCACTCGGAGCGCATCCTGGCCAGGTCCGACGCGCTCGCGCCGATGGCCCGCGTAGCGGGGATGCATCACGAGCGACTGAACGGGTCGGGCTACTACCGCGGCTGCGAGGCCCGCGAGCTGCCCGCGGCAGTGCGGATCCTGGCCGCGGCGGACGCGTTTCACGCGATGACCCAGGATCGGCCGCATCGGCCGGCGCTCGGAAGGGAGCGGGCCGCGGCCGAGCTGCGCGGCGAGGTGAAGGCCGGCCGCCTCGACGGAGACGCCGCCGCAGCCGTGCTGGAGGCCGCGGGAGAGGGGCGGGCCCGGCCGCGGGACCACCTGCGCCCGGCCGGGCTCTCGGAGCGCGAAGTGGAGGTCGCCCGGCTGGTGGCGGCGGGGTGCTCCAACCCGGAGATCGCCCGGCGGCTCGTGATCTCGCGCCGCACTGCCGAGCACCACGTGCAGCACATCTACGCGAAGGTGGGCGTCGCGAGCCGGGCGGGCCTCGCGCTGTTTGCACACGAGCACGACCTCCTCGCCGACACCGCAGCCGCCTGAGCGTGCCGCCTGCCCCCGCGATGGGGGATCGCCGTCAGGCGGCGCAAGATGGGTAGACCTACCGATGCGCGGCAGGCCGCCCGCGACGAGGCTGTCTCCAGTCACCACCCCTACGAAGGAGACTGAGATGCCGCGCACCTACGCAAACCAGGTCGAGCTCAACTACGACGTCGCCGGCACCGGCGAGACGCTGGTGCTGGTGCACGGCGGCTGGTCGGACCGCAACAACTGGCTGACCGTGGTTCCCGAGCTGGCCCGCGTACTTCACGGTCGTGACCTACGACCGCCGCGGCCACGGCCTCAGCCAGCGCGGCGTTCCAGGGATCGCGCCGGGATCAGGAAGACGACCTCGCAGCGCTGATCGAGGACCTCGGCGGCGGCGCGGTGAACGTGGCGGGCACCTCCTTCGGCGCCTCGATCGCCATCGGCCTTGCCTCTCGCCGCCCGGAACTGGTTCGGAGCGTGATCGCGCACGAGCCGCCGCTGATCTCCGTCGCGGCCGAAGACCCCGAGGTCCGGCCGCAGCTCGAAGCCGTGCAGACCACGGTCCGGGCCGTCTGCGCGCGAGTGGAGCGGGGCGACGCGAGCCGGCGCGGCTGAGCAGTTCGTCGAGGAGATCGCGCTCGGCCCGGGCGCCTGGGAGCTGCTGCCCCCGCCGTTGCGCGAGACCATGGTGGACGGCGCCCCGGCCTTCGTCGCCGAGCAGAACGACCCGACGTGGGCCAGCATCGAGCTCGCCGCGCTCGGGGACATCGAGTGCCCGCTGCTGCTCACCCAAGGCGACCAGAGCCCGCCTTGGTTCAGCCCGATCGTCGCGAAGCTCGCCCACGCGATCGACGGTGCGGGGGTCCACACCTACCGGGGTGGCGGACACGCGCCGCACCTCACGCACCCGAGCGACTACGTCGCCACCGCCAGCGGCTTCCTCTCACGCGCGTCCGAGCGCGCCGTCGAGGCCGGGGTGGCGGTGGGTTAGCAAACGCAGGAGACCCAGAAAGGAGCCCCGATGACCTATCGCGACCACCTACCGCAGCTGGACGGCGGCCTGTTCCTGACCGACGGCGGGATCGAGACCACCCTGATCTTCCACGAGGGTCTCGACCTCCCGCTGTTCGCCGCCTTCGACCTGCTCTCAGGGACGACCCCCGCGGGGGCAGCGGCACGGAGGCGCTGCGGCGCTACTTCGTGCCCTACCTCGAGCTGGCTCGCGAGCACGACGTGGGCTTCGTGCTCGAGAGCCCGACCTGGCGGGCCAGCCCTCGCTGGGCCGGCGAGCTCGGCTACACGAACGAGCAGCTGGCCGACCTGAACCGCAAGGCGATCGGCTGATGGAGGAGCTGCGCCAGGACTACGAGTCGCCGCAGACGCCGGTCGTGATCAGCGGCTGCATCGGGCCTCAGGACGACGGCTATGACCCGGCCGAGATCCTGACCGCCTCGGCGGCCCAGGAGTACCACTCGACCCAGATCGGCACGTTCGCCAAGACCGCGGCGGACATGGTGACGGCGATCACGATGACCTACGTCGAGGAGGCGGTCGGAGTGACGCGGGCGGCCGAGGAGGCGGGCATGCCGGCCGCGATCTCGTTCACGGTCGAGACCGACGGCCGTCTGCCGAGCGGCCAGCCGCTGGGCGAGGCGATCGAGCAGGTCGACTCGGAGACCGAGCGACGGACCGGCCTACTACATGGTCAACTGCGCCCACCCGACGCACTTCGACGAGGTGCTCGAAGGCGGCGGTGGGTGGCGCGAGCGGATCCGCGGCGTCCGTGCCAACGCCTCCACGATGAGCCACGCCGAGCTCGACGAGGCAACCGAGCTCGACGACGGAGACCCCGCCGACCTGGGCGCCCGCTACGCGGCGCTCGCCGAGAAGCTGCCCCGGCTCAACGTGCTCGGAGGCTGCTGTGGCACCGACCACCGACACGTACGCGAGGCCTGCCTCGCATGGCCCACGCATTCCGACGATGCAAGCCGTAGTTACGCTCTTAGAAAAAGCGTATGAAATCCCACGCGATGGGCTCGCTCACATCGCTCCGCGCCGCGACCCTCTGTGGGACAACGTTTTCATGTGGCTGGTCGCGCATCGGCTTGGCGCCGTGCTCGCAAGCGTTTGCATCGTTCACCCAGGTATCGACCGAACGAGCCTGCTAACGGCAGCCCAGCACGTGAAGGATGGCGAAGCTCGCCTAGAAGCCGAACTGACGGCAGCTGCGGAAGAGCCCTCGCCTAAGGCGCGCCCGGCGAGCTAGCCGGTGACCATTCCCATACGCATTCCTACGGATGCATTCGAAGAAGCAGAGTCGGCTCACAGAGCGGCTTCTCGAAGTACCGCCACGGGGATTCGAACCCCGGTTTCCGCCGTGAGAGGGCGGCGTCCTAGTCCCCTAGACGATGGCGGCGCGGCCCGCGATTGTAGCGGCGCCCGGGGCTCGGCTACGCTCGGACCGTGTGAGTCTTCGCCCCAGAGCCCTGCTCGCGGGGGCCGCCGCGTGCGCGGTCGCCTTCGTCGCTCTTCTCCTCGTCGCCTACCTCTCGCCGGAGGCGCGGGCGGTGGACGCCGCGGCGCTCGAGGGGTTCGTCGGCCTCCAGCGGCCGGCGATCGACCGGGCGCCGACCTGGCGGTCGTCACTCGGCGATCCCCTGCCGGTCGCGATCGGCGCGATCCTGCTCGCGGGGCTGGCGCTCGCGCGCGGGCGTCCGCGGTCGGCTCTCTTCGTCCTGGTCCTGGTCGGGATCACCAGCGTCTCGAGCCAGGTCGCTCAAGGCGGTGCTCGCCTACCCGCGGGTCGACGACACCCTGAGCGCCGCGATCATCGGGGACGCCGCCTTCCCCAGCGGTCACACCACGGGCGTGATGTCGCTCGCGATCGCGCTCGTGGTCGTCATGCCCCCGCGGCTGCGGACGCCGGCGGCGCTCGTGGGCGGCGCGGTGGCGATCGCGTGTCTCCTACTCGCTCGTCACGACCAACGGCCACTTCCCGAGCGACATCCTCGGCGGCTACCTGCTGGCCATCGGCACGGCGCTCGCCCTGCTGGCCGCCCTGCGCGCCGCGCGGCACCCGCTACCCCGAGCGCTCGGGACGGCTCGCGACGCGGGGTGTCGCGAAACGGGCGACCGAGGGCCTGGCGGCCGTCGGGCTCACGCTCGCGCTGGCGGCCGGTGCCGCCGCCGTGTGCATCGTGGCCGCGAGCGTGCTCATCTTCCGCAGGGCGGAGCTGATCGACTACGCCCAGGCGCACACCGCGTTCTTCGTCGTCGCATCCACGCTGGCGCTGTGCGCGCTCGCGCTGCTCGCCGGCCTGGCGGTCGCGGTCGGCCGCCGCGGCTAGCCCCGCCCAAGCGGTATCCTCGCGGGCGACCAATACGGCTGGTGGTCAGGGAAGTCCGGTGAGAGTCCGGCACGGTCCCGCCACTGTGACCGGGTGACGAGGCGCCGCACGACGAGTGCGTCAGCCACTGGTGGGCCACCGGCCCAGCGGGAAGGCGCGGCGAAGAGCCCGGGAGTCAGGAGACCTACCTCCAGCCCGATCCAGCAACCCTCGAGGAAAGGGCGATCCATGAAGACCCGAAGCAAACGCTTCCTGCACGCCGGGGCAGCTGCCGCATGCCTGGCCGGAATGGCCGTGGCGGCCGCGCCGGCCCTCGCCGTGCCGGCTTCTCTGAACCTGCGCATCGAAGGCGAGACGAGCACGATCTTCGAAGGGCCGGTCACCAGCGACGGCCACGTGGTCCGGCCCGCGACGGGTCAGGCACGCCTGTGTGACGGCACCAACGGCGGCGCCAACCCTCAGCCCGGCCCGACGCCGACGAGCACGCTCGACGACGGCGCACGGCTCGACACGTTCGGGTGGGATGGGGAGTACTTCGACGACTTCAGCGACTACCTCGTCAGCCGGATCGGTCCCGACTCAGCCAACGACAGCCAGTTCTGGGGTCAGTACGTGAACTCCGAGGCGTCGCAGGTCGGCGGGTGCCAGGAGATCGTCAAGACCGGGGACGAGGTGCTCTGGGCATACGACGCCTTCTCGAAGGAGAGGGTGCTCAAGCTGACGCGGTCCGACAACGGGTCGCACCAATCAGCCGGTGAGCGTAAGGGTCACCGACGGGGCCAATGGGGCCGCGGTGGCCGGCGCGACGGTGCGCGGCGTTCCCACGGGAGCCGACGGCGCCGCATCGATCACCTTCTCCGATCCCGGGGTGTACCGCCTGAAGGCCGAGCGCGCCGGACTCGGTGCGCTCGAACGCTCTGTCGGTCTGCGTCGACCCGCCCGGCGTGGAGTCGTGCACATCGACCGACCGCAGCGCCCCGACGGTGCGCATCGCGCTGCCGCGATTCGCCAGCGACATGGGGACCTCGCGAACCTTTGACGTGAACTGGGAGGGCGTCGACGAAGCGGGCGGAAGTGGCATCACCGGCTACGCGGTCAACCGGCGGCGAGTGGGCGACGCGGCGTTCACGTCGCTGGTGCCGCGGACGATCCTCACCCGGGCGCCGTTCCGCGGCGACTCCGGAGGCAGCTATCAGTTCCAGGTCTTCGCCGACGACCGCGCCGGCAATCGAGGCTTCTCGACGAGTGGCGTGATCCACGTGCCCTTCGACGATCGCGACGTGCAGTTCGACTTCGCGGAGGGCTGGACGAAGCTCAAGCGAACCGGTGCGTGGGGTGGGTTCACGAGACGTTCGAGCGAGCGGGGCGCGACCGCTTCGATCCTCGTGGACGGAGCCCGGTTCGCCGTGATCGGCCGCCGCCTTCGCGACGGTGGACGGCTGCGTATGTCGATTGCCGGGCGCAGGAAGGTCAAGCGCCTGCGCGGCACGTCGAGCGCACCGGGAGGTGCTCTACGTCTCGGCGCCGGTTGCCCGCCGGCACGAAGCGCCTCCGGCTCGAGGCGCTCGACGAGGCCCCGGTAGAGGTCGACGCCGTGGCGGTCATCCCGTGAGCCCGCGAGGCGGCCGGTGGGCGCTGGCGGTCGCGCTCGCGGCTGCCCTCTGCGCCATCCCGGCGCCCGGCGGGCGCGGCGGCGCCGCGGGTCGAGCAGCTCATCGCGTTCCGCAGCGGGAAGGTGATGGAGAAGCCCGTGCGGCGCGCTCACGACCACCGTCCGGGTGGGCGGCAAGCGGTGCACGGTGGCGCCCGGGACGGCGCTGGCCGCGCTCGTTCGCTCGCGACCGGGTCGCATCGGGCTGAAGGACTTCGGGAGCTGCGGCCGCCGCGCCCGCGACGGCGGCGGCCTGTTCGTGAACGCCATACGCGGCGAGCGCAACCGCGGCCAGGACGGCTGGACGCTACAAGGTCGGCACCCGCTCGGCCACCGCGGGCGCCGCCGATCCGTCGGGGGCCTTCGGCAACGGGCGGCTGCGCGCCGGCCAGCGTGTGACCTGGTTCTACTGCCGCCTCCGGGAAGCGAGCTGCCAGCGCACGCTCGGGCTGGCGGTCGAGCGCCGGCCCGGCGGCAGGGTCGTCGCGGTGGTCCGCGGATACGACGACCAGGGGCGCGCCAAGGCGGTGGCCGGCGCGTCGGTCAGCGGGAGCGGCCTGGCCCTGACCACGGGCCCGACCGGTCGCACCGAGCCCTTCGTGGCGGACGGACAGGTGATTCGAGCCCGCAAGGCCGGGCTGGTGCCGTCCTTCGCCGAGCGCGTAACCGTGCCGCTGATGCGCCGGCGCGCCGTCGCCCTGCTTCTGGTCGCGGTCGCGGCGGTGGCGGGCGGCTGCGGCCTCGGTCCCGGCGACGAGCAGTCCGGCGACGGGGCGACCGTCAGGGTCACCCGCGACTTCGGCCGGGAGCTCCTGAGCAGCGACGGCTTCGACAAGGTCCGCGACGGCCAGACGGTGATGCGAGCCCTCCGCTCGCGCCGCGAGGTGGAGACCCGCTTCGGCGGGGGCTTCGTGCAGTCGATCGACGGCCTCGCGGGCCGGGGCGCCGGCGGCACCGTCGACTGGTTCTTCTACGTGAACGGGATGTGGGCGAGCGAGGGCGCCGCCGACTACGACCTCTCCCCGGGCGACGTGGTGCAGTGGGACCGGCGCGACTGGAGCGCGAGCACGCACGTGCGAGCCATCGTCGGCGCCTTCCCCGAGCCGTTCCTGCACGGGCTCGACGGCAAGCGCTTCCCCGTGCGGGTCGAGTGCGAGGACGTCTCGTCGGAGCCGTGCGAGCGCGTGAAGGGGACCCTGGAGGACGTCGGGGTGCCGGCCACGGGCGCCTCCATGGGCGCGCCCGGTAACCAGGACGTGATCCGGGTGGTCGTGGCCACCTGGCCCCGCGCGCGGCAGCTGCCCTCGGCCCGGGTGATCGAGCTGGGCCCGAGGAAGAGCGGGGTCTTCGCGCGCTTCAGCGACGACGGCCAGGAGCTCGAGCTGCTCGACGACAGCGGGGAGGTGGCGCGCACCGAGGGCCCCGACAGCGGGCTGGTCGCGGCGCTGCGCCCGGCGGACACCGAGATCGTGTGGCTCGTGACCGGCGGCGACGAGCGCGGGTTGGAGAGCGCCGCCGCCGCGTTCGAGGAGGAATCCCTGCGCGACGCGTTCGCCGTGGCCGCCACGCCGGACGGTCCCCGCAAGCTCCCCGTGGGGGCGGCCCCGTGACGCGCGGCTTCGTACCGGTCTACCGGGTGCGCGACAGCCCGCTGCACGCCGCCCGCGCCGGCGCCACCACCGCGCTCTGCGCTTCCCTGGCCCTCGCCTGCGCGCTGTACGCGCATCCGCTGGTCCTCGCCGCGGTGCATCGCCGCCGTGGTGGGCGCGGCCCTCGCCGTCGGCGTGGGAGCCGAGGTGGCCCGCGCGGCCCGCCTCTCCCTCCCGCTCGCCGTGCTCATCGCGGCCATCAACCCCCTCCTGTACTCCGAGGGCAACACGCTTCTGGTGCGCGGAGGCTCCTTCCTCGGCCGCCGCTTCGACATCACGCTGGAGGCGCTCGCCGCCGGCGCGCTGGCCGGGCTGCGCGTGGCCGCCTTCGTGATGGCCTTCGGGCTCTTCTCCGCGTGCGTGGACCCGGACGAGCTCCTGCGCGTGTTCCGCCGTCTCTCCTACCGCTCGGCCCTCACCGCCTCGCTGGCCACCAGGCTCGTCCCCGTGCTCGCGCGCGACGCGCTTCGCAAGGGAGACGCCGCCCGCTGCCGGCCCGAGCCGGCGGGGCGGACGGCGGTCGCGCGGGCCACGCTCTCGGGCGCCCTCGATCGCGCCGTCGACGTGGCGGCGGCGCTCGAGGTGCGGGGGTATTCGGCGGCGCGCCGGCCGCGCACGCTCCGCGCGCCGTGGTCGCGCCACGACCTGCGGGTCACGGCGGCGGCGGTCGCGATCGCCGGCGCCGTGGTGGCCGGCCGGATCGCCGGCGCGGGCGAGGTGGTCGAGTACCCGTCGCTCGAGGTCGCCCTCGGCGCGCCGGAGCTGATCGTGGCGGGCGCGGTGCTGGCGGGCACGGCCTTCCCCCTCGCGGGCCGGGCGGCACGGCTGGGGGTGGCCCGTGCCTGAGGCGCTCGCGCGGGCAACCGCACTGTCCTACGCCTACCCCGAGCGCGAGCGCCCGGCGCTGCGGGACGTCTCACTCGAGATCCAGGCGGGCTCGTTCACCGTGCTGGCGGGCACCTCGGGCTCGGGCAAGTCGACGCTCCTCCGGGCGCTGTGCGGGCTCGTTCCCCACTTCCACGGGGGCGAGGTGGCGGGCGAGCTGGAGGTGGGGGGCATGGACGTCCGCGCCCACGGGCCCGGGGAGCTGGCCGCCGTGTGCGGAACGGTCTTTCAGGACCCGGAGACGCAGGTGGTGATGGGAGGCGTCAGGGCCGAGATGGCGCTGGCGCTCGAGCACCGCGGCGCGGCGCCGGCCGCGGTGGCCCGGGCCGTGGAGGAGGTGGCGCTGGCGCTGGGGGTGGCGCACCTGCTCGACCGGCGCACCGACACCCTCTCGGGCGGCGAGCTGCAGCGGGTGGCGGTGGCCGCCGCGCTCGTGCATCGCCCCGCGCTGCTCCTGCTCGACGAGCCGACCTCGCAGCTCGACCCGGTGGCGGGCGACGAGCTGATGTGGCTGCTCCGGCGCCTGAACGAGGAGTGGGGGACGGCCGTGGTGCTGGCCGACCACCGTCTCGACCGCTGCCTGCCGGCGGCGGATCGAGTGATCGCCATGGACGACGGCGCGGTGGCCTGCGACGCGGATCCCGCGCGCGTTCCTGGAGTGGGCGGGCGCCGGTGACCTCTCGACTCCGGTGGCCCGGCTCTTCTCCCTGGCAGGCCTCGGTCCGCTGCCCACCACGGTCAAGGACGCGCGCGAGCGCCTTCGCGCCGGCGGTCTCGCGCCGAGCGGTCCGGGCGCCGACGCGGAGCCGGAGCCGGCGCGGGGACGGGCGCCGCCGCCGGCGCGGGACCGGTCGGGCCGCCGCGAGCGTGACCGGGCTCTGGTGCGAGCTGGAGGACGGACCCACCGCCCTCCGTGGCCTCGATCTCGAGGTCGAACCCGGACAGCGGGTGGCGCTCATGGGCCGCAACGGGGCGGGCAAGTCCACACTGCTGCGCCACCTGAAGGGCTTGGTGGAGCCCACCCGGGGTCGCGTCGAGACCGCGGGCGACGTCGCGCTGCTGCTCCAGAACCCCGGCGACTACCTCGTGCACGACCACGCGCGCGACGAGGCGGGCGAGGCAGGGCCTGCTCGCCGCCCGCCTCGCACGGCCTCGGCGACGCCAACCCGCGCGACCTCTCCGGCGGCGAGCGACAGCGCCTCGCGCTCGAGGTCGTGCTGGCGCGGCGGGCCGCGCGGGCTGGTGTGCCTCGACGAGCCCACGCGCGGCATGGACACCGCGAGCAAGGCGGCCCTGATCGATCGGATCGCCGGCCTCGCCCGCGGGGGAGCGGCCGTGATCGTGGCGACCCACGACACCGAGTTCGCGGCCGGCTTCGCCGACCGCGTGGTGCTCATGGGCGAGGGCGTGGTGATCGCCGACGGCGCGCCCGCCGAGGTGCTGGCCGGAGGCTGGTACTTCTCGACCGACGTCGCGCGCGTGCTCGAGGGCGCCGGCGGAGCGCTCACGCCCGAGCAGGGGGCCGGGGTGCTGGAGAGGGTGCTGGCCACGTGAGCTGGCAGACCACGCCCTTCGTGCTGCTCGGGCTCGTGCTGCTCGTGGGCTTCGTCTGGTACGAGCGCCGGCGCCCGCCGGCCCGGGTGGTCGCGCTCGTGGCGGCCATGGCCGCCCTGGCGGTGGTCGGCAGGCTCGCCTTCGCGGCGATCCCCAACGTGAAGCCCACCACCGACATCGTTCTCTTCGCCGGGTACGCGCTGGGCGCGGTGCCCGGGTTCGTGGTGGGCGCCGTCACCGCGCTCGTGTCCAACGTCTTCCTCGGCCACGGCCCGTGGACCGCGTGGCAGATGGTGGCGTGGGGAGGTGTGGGCATCGGCGGCGCGCTCCTCGCCCGCGCCGCGCGGGGACGCGAGGTGGGGCGCCTGGCCCTCGCCGGCGCGTGCGCCGTCGCGAGCCTCGGCTTCGGCGCCTTCATGGACCTCTACCAGGTCTCGCTCGCCGCTCGCCAGGACCTCGACGCCTACCTGGCCGTGTCCGCCACGTCGCTGCCCTACAACGTCGCGCACGCGATCGGCAGCGTGATCTTCTGCCTGCTGATCGGGCCGGCGTTCATCGCCGCGCTCACCCGCTATCGCAACCGCTTCGACGTGACCTGGCAGCCGCCGGGCCGGCGCCTGACCACGAGGGCCGGGGTGGCCTCGGGAGTCGTGGCGTTGTCGGCGGCCGTGATGGCCGCTGCGATGGCGGCGGCCGAGCCGGCGCACGCGGCCACGCCGGCCGGCGCCGCCGTGCGCTACCTCGAGCGCGCGCAGAACCGCGACGGCGGCTTCGGCGGCGTGCGGGGCCAGGCCTCCAACCAGCTCTTCACCGGATGGTCGGCGCTCGGGCTGGCCGCCGCGGGTCGCAACCCGCGGGACGTGCGCCGGAGCGGCGGACGGGCGATCCCGGCGTACCTGCGCCGCGCGGCTCGCTCGACCGACACGGGTGAGCTGGAGCGCACGATCCTCGTGCTGCGAGGCGGCCGGGCTCTCCGCACGGCGCTTCGACGGGCGCGATCTCGTGGCCGAGCTGAAGCGCCGGCGGCGGCCGAACGGGTCGTGGCGCGCCAATGTGGCGCACACCGCGTTCGGGATCTTCGCTCTCCGCGCGGCGGGTGAGCGGCGGTCCCTGCGGCGCTCCGTGCGGTGGCTGGCGGGGACGCAGAACGCCGACGGCGGCTTCGGGTTCGTCGCGCGGGCCGAGAGCGACGCCGACGACACCGGCGCCGTGCTGCAGGCGCTGGCCGCCGGCGGCGGCTCCCGTGCGGTCAGGGCCGCGCCGTGCGCTACCTGCGCGCCGTGCAGAACGCCGACGGCGGGTTCGGCCAGACGGAGGGGCGCAGCTCGAACGCCCAGTCGACCGCCTGGGCGGTGCAGGGGCTCGTGGCCGCGGGGGTGAGGCCCGAGGGCGTGGGAGCCAACCCGATGCGCTACCTCGCCGGCCTGCGGCGGCGCGACGGCCACATCGCCTACTCGCGCACGAGCGACCAGACCCCGGTCTGGGTGACCGGGCAGGCGCTGCTGGCACTGCGCAAGGCGACGTTCCCGCTGGGGGCCGTGCCGCGGGCGCGGCGGGGCGGCCGCGCCGGTTCCGGCGCCGGCGCCGCCGCCGCGGCGCCCTCGGGCGTGCGCGCCGAGCGCAAGCGCGAGCCCAAGGCAGCACCTGAGGAGGGCAGGGAACGAGGAGGGCGCCCGAGGCTCCTTGTCGCCCGCGCCCCGCCCGGGCGGAGTCAACGCCGCGGCGCCGCCCGCGGCGGACGGCCTGCAGGCCGACGTCGATCCGCTCAGCGCCGAGGCCGGTGACGGCGGCGCCTCGGTCGGTCCCGGGCTCCTCGCCGCCCTGTGCGCCGCCGCGCTGGTGGTCGTGTTCGCGCTGCGCCGGCGCCTCCGGCGCCGCTGGCGGGGCGAGCCTCCGGATAGGCGTCGCTAGCGCCTGCGCACGTCCAGCCGCACGCGCGCGCCGCGGACCGACACCCGCAGGACGCCGCTGCGCCGGTCGTAGGACCAGCGCCGGCGCGGCAGCACGCGGCCGCGCGAGAGCACCCGGCGCGGGCGGAAGGGCCGGCGCAGGGTCCGCATCGAGGCCTCGACGCTCCAGCGCATCGAGCGCCGTGCGCGCACCCGCAGCACCCAGCGCCCGCGCCGTTCGAGCGAACGCGCGGCCGCGCCGTCGGGCAGCCGTGAACGGCTCCGGCCGCGGGGCACGGCCATCAGCCGCATCCGCCGGGCGCGGTCTCCGAGGCGAACGAGGCCCGTCTCCGCTCCGTAGGGGCTGAGGGTGTCGACGTCTCCGCCCAGCAGCGGCAGCACGGCTCCGGCGCGCAGCAGGAGGGGCGGCTGGCCGAGCGGCGCGTCGATCTCGTGGTCGCGGCGCCCGCGCAGGACGCGCGGACGCTGCAGCCGGTAGGCGCCGCTCGGCTCGCTGAAGGCCACCGAGCGCCACCAGTCCACCCATCGCCCCGGGGGCAGCCACACCCGGCGCTCGGCGCACGCCGGGGGCGGTGACCGGGGCGGCCAGGAGGTCGGGGCCGAAGAGCCACTGGTCGTCGGCCGAGCGGGCGCGCTCCAGCTCCGGGTACGCGAGCACCAGGTGGCGGACGGTGGGCAGCGCCGGTGGCGCGGTACTCGCCGTCGGCGGCGCGCAGGTAGGGGTTGAGCTGGTGGTGCAGCTCGGTCATGCGGCGCCACACCGGGAGCTGCTCGGGGTCGAAGACCTGCGGGCGCCGGTAGGAGGGGAGAGCGATGCCCGACCGCTTCGTGCGCATCACGGGCACCAGCGCGCCGAGCTCGATCCAGCGGGTGAGCAGCTCCGGCGTGAGCGTCTCGTCCTCCGTGGCGCCCGGCTTCTCCTTGCGGCCGGCGCCGAACGAGTTGTAGCCGCCGATGTCGGTGCCCCACCGGTTGATGCCGCTGAGGCCCATCGTCAGGGCCTGGGTGGCGGCCGAGCTGAGACCGTCGAATCCCCACAGCGTGGAGGGATCGCCGCCCCAGACCACCTCCGCGCAGCGCGCCGTGCCCGTCCAGCCCGAGCGCAGGAAGCGCACGAGGGGACGGTCGAAGCCGCGCGGCGATCCGGCTGACCGCGCAGTGGTAGTCGGTGGGGTAGCGGTTGTGCGCGGCGTCGCCGGTGGACCCGTCGTGCTGGACCACGGCCGGGGGCGTCGACTCGCCGAAGTCCTCCATCCAGCCGTCGGCGCCGCCCTCCACCGCCTCGCGGACGAGGCCGGCGTAGAAGCCCGCGGTGGCCGGGTTGCGTGAAGTCGAACTGGGCCAGCGGCTCCTCGGTGAAGCCGGCCGGGCCCGAACCGCCGACGAAGGCGGGGTAGACGAACGGCAGGCCGGCCGGGCCCTTCTGGAGCACCCCCGCCGCGGTGGCGCGGTTGAACACGTCCGTGTAGGACACGCACAGCAGCGGGTTGAAGTAGACGAGCCGGGCGAGGCCGTCGTGGTGGAAGGAGTCGGTGCGCTCGCGCTCCGCGGCCTCCCGGCCCTTGTGGGCGCCGCACGGGAGGTAGTGCATCTGGGTCTCGGCCACCGAGACGGGGGCTCCGGCGTCGCGCTGCGCCTTGGTGATCGCCCGCTCCTCCTCCACGGGCACCACGTTCGGCTGCCCGGTCTGAAACCACGGCCCGAACGTCCACGGCGCCTGCGGGGCGGGCTGGCGGCCCACGGCGGCGGTGAAGCGGCCGAGCGCGGCGGCCGGGGTGGGCCCGGCGAAGACCCGTAGGCGAAGCCGCGCGCCGTCGGCGTCCACGCCCCAGCGGTCGCGCGGCTCGCCCGCGGCCCCGAGGCGGCTCGTCACGTCCTCGTCCACGAGCACGCCCCAGCCGCGGGTCGAGAGGATCCAGGGGATCGGGAAGTAGGTGGAGTCGTCGCGGTCGCGCGCGGCCCACGGGGGAGTCGAGGCCCGGACGTACTCGCGGTCCTCCTCGCGGAAGGGCCCGTCGGACACGTAGCTCTCGGTCTCGCGACCGCGCCGGTCGACGGCGTCCGAGCGCTCGCCGGTGCCCAACAGCCGCTCGCCGCTCTCGGCGACGAACTGCTCGCCGGTGGCCGCCGCCCCGGCCGGAGCGTTCACCTCGACCGAGATCACGCCGGGGCCGGCGGGCGCCACCCGGACGGCGAGCGGGCCGCCGCCCTGGGTGTCGACCACGGCTCGCACCGCCCGTCCCTCGCGCAGCAGCGATCGGGCCCGCACCGCGCGGTGCCAGCCCGCGCCGTCGCGGTAGCCGAGCCCGCGCTGCTCGCGCAGGTCCGCTCCGTGGCGCTGGGTGAAGACGAGCGTCCAGGGGTCGTCGCGGACGGTGACCGTGGCGACGCCCGACGCGACCGACAGCTCGGCGGCCGAGGCGGGGGCCGCGAGGAGGAGCGTCGCGGCGGCGGCCAGCGCGCCGTACCGGCGACGCCGAAGGAGCCCTGCCGCGAGCTGGACCACCGGAGCAGCCTAGACCGGCGGCGGGCAGCCTGCGACGGTCCGGACAAATTGTTCCGAACACCGGTACACTGCCGCGCCATCGTGGAGACGACCATCACCCGCTCGCTGGTGTCCGACCAGGTGTTCCGCGCGCTGATCGGCGAGATCCTGTCGGGGGGCTACGCGGCGGGGGAGAAGCTGCCGACCCAGCGCGCGCTCGCGGCCGACCTGGGCGTGAACATGGCGTCGATCCGCGAGGCCGTGAAGCGCCTGGAGCAGCTGCGCCTGGTCGAGGTGCGCCACGGCGACGCCATGCGCGTGTGCGACTGGCGCGCGGAGGGCGGGCTCGACGTGGTGGTCCACCTGCTCTTCGGGGCGGGCGGCCTCGACCGGCCGACGCTCCTCGCCGTGCTCGAGGCCCGCCGGCTCATGCTCGCCGAGGCCGCCCGCCTCGCCGCCGAGCGCCGCAGCGCCGCCCAGGCCGAGCGCCTCCAGGAGCTTGCGGAGCGCTTCGGCGCCGAGCCCGAGGCGGGGCCGGCGCAGCTGATCGACCTCGCGTTCATGACCGAGCTGGTCGAGGCCTCGGGCAACGTGGTCTTCGTGCTGATCCTCAACACGGTCCGGCGGCTGTACCTGGAGAACGCGCACGTGTTCGGCGCGGTGGTGGCCGGTCACGGCGAGCTGGCGCCGCTGTACCGCCGCGCGGCGGGTGCGGTGGCGAGGGGTGACGCGACCCGCGCCGCCAACGCCCTGGCGCGCCTGGCGGGCGAGCAGGAGCGGCGGCTGGCCGAGGTGCTCGGATGAGCCTCGCGGCGCTCACCCCGCGCGAGGCCTCGATCTTCGCGTGCGTGACCGACGCGGTCGTGGCTCCCGAGCCGTTGCTTCCCGCGGTCCGCCACACGGACACCGTGATCGCCTTCGACCGGTGGCTCGCCCACTCGCCGCGACCGAACCGCCTCGGGCTGCGCGCGCTCCTCTACGCGGTCGAGCTCTCGCCGTGGCTCGCGGGCCACCGCCGCCGGCTTCGCCGCCTCGACCCCGGCGACAGGGCCGAGGCGATCGGTCGCGCCGAGCACGCCGGGCCCGCGCTGGTGCGCGGGCTCTTCAAGCTGGTGAAGGGGCTCTGCACCATGTGCTACTACGGCGATCCGGGCGTGATGCGGCGCCTGGGCTACGACGCCGACGCCAACGCGCGCCGGGGACGCGAGCTGCGGGCGCGCGAGGGGCGGCCGTGACCCCGACGCGCGACACCACCGGTGCCGCCTACACCGACGGGCGCGGGATGTTCGTGCCTCGTGAGGAGCGCGTGGAGGACGGCTCGACCATCCGCGGGGAGCGGGTCGTGCGCGTGGACGCGTGCGTGATCGGCACGGGGGCCGGCGGCGCCCCGGTGGCCAAGGAGCTGGCCGAGGGCGGGATGAGGGTGGCGATGCTCGAGGAGGGGCGAGCACTTCGTGGCCGACGCGTTCTCCACCCGGACCGCGGGACATGATCCCGACGCTCTACCGCGACGCCGGCCAGACGGTGACGGTGGGCAACGTGCCCGTGACCCTGCCGCTCGGCCAGACGGTGGGCGGCACGACGCTGGTGAACTCGGGCACGTGCTTCCGCACGCCCGAGGCCGTGCTCGAGCTGTGGCGCACGCGCTTCGGGCTGGAGGCCCTCACGCCCGCGGAGCTCGACCCCTACTTCCGGCGGGTGGAGCGCGAGATCAACGTGGCGCAGGTGCCGCCCGAGCTTGCCGGCAACAACGCCCTCGTGGTCAAGCGAGGCGCGGACGCGCTCGGCTGGTCGGGCGACTTCATCTACCGCAACGCCAAGGGCTGCGTGGGCTCGGGCGTGTGCGCCTTCGGGTGTCCCACCAACGCGAAGCAGCACACGGGCATCACCTACGTGCCCAAGGCGTGGGACGCGGGGGCCACCACCTTCTCGCGCGTCCGGGCGCGCAGGATCGTGGTGGAGGGAGGGCGTGCGCGCGGTGTCGAGGCCGAGACCGCCGCCGGCGGCCGCCTGCGGGTGGAGTGCGACACCGTGGTGGTGGCCTGCGGCGCCCTGCACACGCCGTTGCTCCTGCGGCGCAACGGCCTGGGCGCGGGCTCCGGCGAGCTCGGCCGCAATCTCGCCATCCATCCGGCGACCGCCGTCCGCGCCCTGTTCGACGAGGAGATCGACATGGCCCGCGGCGTCCCGCAGTCCTACTTCGTGGACGAGTTCGCCGACCAGGGGATCATGTTCGAGGGGGCGGCCGGGCCCTCCGGACTACCTCGCCTCGACCTTCCCGTTCTCGGGCGAGCGCCACCGCGACCTGATGCTGCGCTACCGCAATCTCGCCCAGTTCGGGGTGATGGTCTCGGACGTCTCGCGCGGCTCGGTGAGCGAGCGCGCCGGGCGGATGCAGATCCGCTACGACCTCGGGCCCGAGGACCTGGAGGCGTTCCGCAAGGGCATCGCGCTCCTGGCCGAGCTCTACTGGGCCGCCGGCGCCAAGCGGGTCTACCTGCCGGTGGACGGGGCGAACGAGCTGCGATCGCCCGACGAGCGGCCGCTCGACACCCTCGCCCTGAAGCCCTCGAAGCTCGCGCTGATGGCCTTCCATCCGCTCGGCACGGCCCGGGCCGACGCACGCGCGGACCACGGCGTGGTGGACGCCGACCTGCGCCTCCACGGCGTCGAGGGAGTGCACGTGTGCGACGCCAGCGCGGTGCCGAGCTCGCTGGGCGTGAACCCGCAGATCACGATCATGGCGCTGGCCACGCGCCTGGCGTACCACCTGCTCGGGGAGCCGCCACCGACGCACGAGCCCGAGCCCGAGAGCATCGCGCGGCCGCGAATCGCCACGGCGCACGCCGTGGCGGTCTGAGCCCGGTCAGGCCTTGAGCGCCCGGGCGATCAGCGCGTCGAAGGCGCGATCGGGCGAGCACGCGGGCGACCGCGCCGCGGAGCTTGGCGTCGCGTCCCACCAGGTAGCGCGTCCGGGGACGCGCGGCGGTCAGCGCGCTTCCGATCACCTCCGCGACGGCGGCCGGCTCGATCCCCGTCGTCGTCGCGATCTTCTGTGACTCCGCGCGCAGGGCGTCGGTGAGCCCTCCGTAGAGCTCGTGCGCCTCGGGTGGCACGTCCGCGAGCATCGCCTCCGCCGTCTCGGTCCCCTTCTCCCAGATCGGGGTCTTCACGCCGCCGGGCTCCACCACGATCACCTTGACGCCCAGGTGGCGGAGCTCGCGGCGCAGCGAGTCGCTGATCGCCTCGAGGGCGAACTTCGAGGCCGCGTAGGGCCCGGCGAGGGGGAGGGCGATGCGCCCTCCGATCGAGCTCACGTTCACCACCCGGCCGCGGGCGGATCGAAGCAGCGGAAGGAGGGCCTGGGTCACGGCCACCTGGCCGATCACGTTCACCTCGAGCTGGTGTCGCAGCTCGGGGATGGGCACGAACTCGAGCGGAGCCGACACCGCGATCCCGGCGTTGTTGACCAGCGCCGCGAGCCCCGTTCCGTGCGTCGCCTCACGCACCTGCTCGGCGGCCGCCGCCACCGAGTCGGCGTCGGTCACATCCAGCTTCAGCGCCCGCAGGCGCTCCGAGCCGGCCGCCGCGACGCGCTCGGCGTCCTCGTCCTTGCGCACCCCGGCCAGCACGGTCATCCCGAGCGAGTCGAGATGCTGCGCCGTGGCCTGCCCGATGCCCGACGACGCGCCGGTGACCACTGCGAAGCCTGTCCCCATGCGGGGGCAACCTATCCGTTACCGTCGGTTGCGTGATTCCGCGCTCAGAAGCGCTGGCCGCGCTGGAGCGAGACGACTTCGACGTCGTGGTGATCGGCGGGGGCATCACGGGCGCGGGCGTCGCCCTCGATGCCGCCTCGCGCGGGTACAGCGTGGCGCTGGTGGAGAAGGCCGACTACGCGTCGGGCACCTCGAGCCGCTCGTCGAAGCTCGTGCACGGCGGGCTGCGCTACCTGCAGAGCTTCGACCTCGGCCTGGTCCGCGAGGCCCTGCTCGAGCGCCAGCTCATGGTGCGCCTCGCGCCGCACCTCGTGCACCCGCTCGCCCTCCTGATCCCGGCCTTCGACGGCAAGCGCGTCGACCGCCTCACCGGCGTGGGACTGAACATGTACGACGTGATGACCACCGAGCGGCTGCGCCGCCGCCGGGACGAGTTCCGCGACGAGGACGAGTGGAGCCCCTCCCGCCACCGCACGATCGGGCCCGAGGAGACCGTCGAGCTGCTGCCCGCCCTGGCCTCGCGCGAGCCGACGTCGGCCTACCTCTTCTACGACTGCCAGACCGACGACGTCCGCCTGGTGCTCACGGTGCTCGGGGAGGCCGAGCGCTTCGGCGCCGTGTGCTGCAACGGCGTGAAGGTCACGGGCCTGGTGGAGCGCGAGGGCAAGGCGACCGGGGTCCTGTGCCTCGACGAGGTCGGCGGGGGCGAGTTCGAGCTGTGCGCCACCACGGTGGTGAACGCGACGGGCGTCTGGGCGGACCGCATCCGCCCCGACGAGCTGCACAAGGAGGCCGAGGTCCCGGTGATCCGCCCGAGCCGCGGCACCCACGTGACGGTCTCCAGGGAGAAGCTGCCGGTCGAGGCCGGCGCGATCGTGCCCGCCGGCTCGGGTCGCTCGATCTTCGTGCTGCCGTGGCTCGGTCGCACGCTCATCGGCACCACCGACAACGACTACGAGGGCGAGCTCGATCACATCCCCGCCTCCGACGACGACGTGGCCTACCTCCTGGACGCCACCAACGACTTCTTCGCCACCTCGGTGACGGCCGACGACCTCACCGGCGCCTACGCGGGCGTGCGTCCGCTGATCGCCACCGGCGACCCCAAGAAGTCGGTGGACATCTCGCGCAAGGCCGAGCTGTACGAGACCAGCTCGGGGATGATCACGATCACCGGCGGCAAGCTCACCACCTGGCGGCGGATGGCCAAGCTCGCCGTGGACCGCATCGTGGAGCGCGAGGGTCGTGACGCGCCGTGCCGGACCCACGAGATCCCGCTCGGCGCGCCGGTCGAGCCGGGCGAGCTGCCGGAGCTCGAGGCGGTGGACGAGGAGTCCCGGGCGGCGCTCTCCGCCCGCTACGGGCACGCGGCCGTGGACGTGCTCGAGCTGGCGCCGAGGCGCCGGACCTCGCGCGCCGGGTGAGCCCCGACCTGCCCGACCTGATCGCCGAGGGCGTCTTCGCGGTGCGCCGGGAGCAGGCCCGCTCGCTGGCCGACGTGCTCCTGCGCCGCACCCGCCTCGGCCTGCTCGACGCGCGGCGCCTGGCCGCGCCCGGCTCCGAGGGCGCCGAGGCGATGGCGCGCGCCCTGGCCGCCGACCTGGGCTGGGACGAGGAGAGGGTGGCCTCGGAGCTCGAGACCTGGCGGCGCGTCGCAGGCGTGGAGGGACTCGTTCCGGGCACGGGGCGCGCCGAGCCCGCGGAGGTCGTGGAGCGCGTGTGAGGCTGCGGCTGCGCGAGTCCGAGATCGCGCTCGATCCGGGGCGGCCCCTGCTCATGGGAGTCGTGAACGCCACGCCCGACTCCTTCTCGGAGACCCCGGGCGGGTCGAGCCTGGACGAGCTGGAGGGCCGGGCCCACGAGATGGCCGCCGCGGGCGCGGCGATCATCGACGTGGGAGGGGAGTCCGGGCGCACCGACCGGGCGCCGGTGCCGGAGGACGAGGAGGCACGCCGGATCTCCGCACTGGTGCGCCGGCTCGCGGAGGCGGGGCTGCTGGTGTCGGTGGACACCTGGCGCGCGGGCCCGGCCCGGGCCGCGCTGGAGGCGGGGGCGGCGATGGTCAACGACCCCAGCGGGCTGAGCGACCCCGCCCTCGCGGAGCTCTGCGCGGAGTACGGCGCCGGGCTGGTGATCACCCACACCCGCGCCCTCCCCAAGACCAAGGCGTTTCCGGTCTACGACGACGTGATGGCCGACGTGACCGAGCTCCTGGCCGAGCGGCTCGCGCTGGTCGAGCGCGCCGGGGTCGCGCCCGAGTGCGTGGTGCTCGATCCCGGACTCGACCTGGCCAAGACGCCGGCGGAGTCGGTCGAGATCCTCCGGCGGCTGGGCGAGCTCGTCCCCCTGGGCCGCCCACTGCTGTTGGCGGTGTCGCGCAAGGACTTCGTGGGCGCCCTCACCGGCCGGTCGCCCGGCGAGCGCGGGGCCGGGACGCTCGCGGCGGTGGAGCCGGCGCTCGACCTGCCCGCCGCCCTCCTGCGCGTGCACGACGTCCGCGCCACGGCGGACTTCCTCCGCGTGCGCGCCGCGCTGCGCGCCGACGCCGAGGTGCCGGCCGGGGCGCTCGCGGAGCACCTGCGCCGCGAGGAGGCCGTGTCCTGAGCACCTTCACCATCGCCCAGATCTCCGACCTGCACTGCGGCTCGCAGCACTTCGTGCCCAGCCTGCTCGACCGCGCCCTGGTGGAGATCAACGAGCTGGCGCCCGACGCGGTGATCGTGTCGGGCGACCTGACCGGCGACGGCCTGCGGGCCGAGTACGAGGAGGCCCGCGCGTACCTCGATCGCATCGAGTGCGAGCAACATGCTGGTGGTCCCCGGCAACCACGACTCGCGCAACGTGGGCTACGTGCACTTCGAGGAGCTCTTCGGGGAGCGCCGGGCGGAGCTCCACACGGGCGAGGTGTCGATCGTGGCCGTGGACTCGACCGAGCCCGACCTCGACCACGGCGTGATCGGCCGCGGGCGCTACGAGTGGATCGAGGAGTGCTTTCGCACCCACGACGCCGAGCTGCGGATCTTCGTGCTGCACCACCACCTGCTCCCCGTGCCCGGCACGGGCCGGGAGCGCAACGTCGTCCACGACGCGGGCGACACGCTCGAGTGCCTCCAGCGCGCCGGGGTGCACCTCGTGCTCTCCGGGCACAAGCACGTGCCCTACGCGTGGCGGCTGGAGAGCCTGCGGGTGGTGAATGCGGGGACGGTCTCGACCACGCGCCTGCGGGGCATGACCAAGCCCTGTTACAACGTGATCGAGGCGACCTCCGGCCGTATCACCGTGTTCCGCAAGTACCCGTTCCACGACCGGGACACGCTGGTGAGCTTCGACCTCGCCGCCTGAGATGGGGCGTGGCCCGGTCATCGCGCTGATCGACGGCGAGCACCATCCCACCGCGGTCCGCGCGGAGCTCGACCGCGTCGAGGCCGGGCGGGGGCTCGCCGGCGTGGTCTTCTGCGGAGGCGAGGAGAAGCTGCCCGGCGGCTCCCTCGACGAGGTCTACGGGCGGCCCGTGGCATCGGCGGCGGGCGCCGCCGATGGACTGCGAAGCCTGGCCGGCCGTGGCGTGGGTGTGCTCGACCTGGCCGACGAGCCCCCGCTGCCCGCCTCGGCCCGGCTGCGCCTCGCCTCTCTCGCCCTGCACCTCGGTCTCTCCTACGAGGCGCCGGGCCTCTCGCTGGAGCCCCCGCGCTACGAGCCGATCGCCTTCCCGGGCCCGAAGCTGGCGGTGATCGGCACGGCGAAGCGCACGGGCAAGACGGCCGTGGCCGGCCACTGGGCGGCGATGCTGCGAGACGCCGGGCACGAGCCGGTGATGGTGTGCATGGGGCGCGGAGGGCCCGCCCGAGCCGAGGCGGGCCGAGGCCGGGACGGCCCTCCACGACCTGATCGCGATGGCCGACCGGGGCGAGCACGCCGCGTCGGACTACCTGGAGAACGCGGTGCTCGCGGGGGTCACGACGGTGGGATGCCGGCGCGTCGGCGGGGGGCCGGCGGGCGAGCCGGCGGAGTCGAACGTGGCCGAGGGCGCGGCGCTCGCGGCGTCGCTCGATCCCGGAGCGATCGTGTTCGAGGGCTCGGGGGCGTGCGTGCCCCCCGTGGCGGTGGACCGCACGGTCTGCGTGGTCGGCGCCGGTCCGCCGGAGCCCTTCTCCGAGTACCGGACCCTCCGCGCCGATCTCGTGCTGGCGGCGGAGGGCGCGCAGGCCGACGGGCTTCGCTTCGCCCTGCGCCCCGAACCCGCCGAGCCGCTGCCCGGCGACGCGCGGGTGGCGCTGTTCACCACGGGGGCTCCGGCATGCGACGGCGTCGAGGCGGTGGTGGCGAGCAGGCACCTCTCGAGGCCGCGCGAGCTCGAAGGCGACCTCGAAACCGCCGCCCGGGAGCGCTGCGACCTCTACCTGACCGAGCTGAAGGCCAGGGCGATCGACATGGTGGCCCGCCACGCCGCCGCGCACGGGGCCCGCGTCGCATTCCTGCGCAACCGCCCGGTGGGCGTCGACGAGGACCTCGACGCCGCGCTCATGGGCCTGGTGCCCGGTGACTGACCCCGGTCCGGAGCGCCCCCTGATCGTGATGATCGGCGGCGCCGCCGGGGTGGGCAAGTCGACGCTCGCGACGCTGCTGGCCGGGCGCCTCGGGATGACGCGGGTCATCGCCACCGACGTCATCCGCCAGGTGCTGCGCGCCTTCTTCACGGAGGAGGCGATGCCCTCCGTGCACCACTCCGCGTTCGAGGTGGACCTCGATGGCTTCGCCGAGCAGGCGGACCTGGTGCGCACCGCCGTGACCGCGATCGTCGAGCGCGCGTGCGTGGAGGGCACGCCCATGGTCGTGGAGGGGGTGCACGCCGTGCCCGGCGCCCTGGATCCCGCTCTGCGCGAGCGGTGCCGGGCGGTGGAGGTGCTGCTGGCCGTGGAGGACGAGGAGGAGCACCGCGGCCATTTCCTGCGGCGGGGGGCGGGACGCCCCGCCGAGCGCTACATCGATCGCCTCGCGGACATCCGCCGGCTGCAGGACCACCTGTGCGACCGCGCGCGCGGCGCGGGGGTACCGGTGCTCGCCACCGACGATCCCGACGCCGCGCTCGCCGCGCTGCTCGACCTGGTTGATGCCCGGGTCGGAGAGGCGGCTCAGCCGCCGTCGGCGCGGCCGGGCAGTGGGTCGCCGTCCCCGCTGTAGGTACCGCACTTGGGCTCCCCGCCGGCCTGAACGTGGCGCCCCGGGGAAGACCCGGTACTCGACACGACACCATCGGTCGGGGTTCGGGTAGTGGTCGACGACCACGACGCAGCGGATGTCGGTTCGCACTCTCTGCTCGCGGCACTGCGCTCCGACATTGAGGCGATCGCCCCAGAGGCTTGGATCTCCCTGGCGCCCCACACTGTCCTTCAGACCCCGCGTGAGGGCCGCGCCCGTGGCTTCGCGCACCGTGGAGTCGACGACGGGCGCTGACTTTCCTGGAAGGGCGACGGCCACGATCAGCAGGCAGATCACGCCCACGGCAACCTTGAAGGGCGCACGCATGCTCCCTTCGTCGGCAGCAGCCGTTGCGGGCCTGAGGAAGTGGCTCTCGTCGTCCTCGGCGCCCGGCTCATCGCTCCAGCACCTCCTTCAGGACCCCGACCCGCTCTCGCCAGAAGGCCTTCATCCGCTCGGCCTCCTCGGCGTCGGCGAGGCGCTCGTGGGCGAGCGACGCGGTGCTCTTCTGCGGGTCCTTCGCGTCGAAGCCGACGATGACCCGGGTCCGCCCGTCGCCCCAGTCGAAGCGAGCCGACCTCGGCCTGGTCGCGGTCCGCTCGCGCAGCTCGGCGTCGGGCAGCCAGCGTGCGCGCAGCGACTCGTCGACGAACGCGTCGTACAGGCGATCGACCGGGACCGCCACGGTCTTGGAGGCGGTGATCGCGAAGCCGTCCGCGTGCTCGCCGACGGCGCGCATCCCCCGGGCGCGCTCGTAGGTGACGGTCACCGACTGGGCTCCCCACCCGTCGATCCCGTGCTCGTCGACCACCCAGCGGGCGATCTCGGTGTGCGAGCGCTCCGCGGCACCCCACCCATCGAGCAGGTCGAACCACTCCTCCCAGCCCCGCCCGGTCCTGCGGCGGATCGCCTCGTCGGACATCGTGAGGGCCGGGCCCTCGGTCGCCTTCGGCTCCTCGGCGGCCAGCAGCGTGGCCCGCGCCGCGGTGTAGCTCTCGCCCGTCTTGTCCATCCGCGCGCGGACGAGGCGCTTGAACGACTTCTGCCTGGTCACTGTTGTGCTCCTCTCGTGGCGGCGGCCCCGCAACTCACGCTCGCGACGCCGCGCCGGAAAGGGCTACATGACCGGCGTCCCGAAGGCTCGAGCCCCCTTTGCCCCCGCTTGCGCCGGCGGCGTGAGCGCCGGAATCGGAGGTTGGGCGCGGGACGGCGCCGGGCGGGAGGATACCGCCGGGCCCGGCAGCCGGCAACCACCGGCCCGGGTCGCGCGGATGGGTGCACTAGCCTGCGCGCTTCCCGCCGAACGAAGAAGGAGCCACCGTGTCCGTCCTCCAGCGCAAGGAGCTCGAAGAGAGCCCGCTCGCCGATCTCCACGCCATAGCGTCGGAGCTGGCGATCGAGGGCTATCGCGGGCTGCGGCGCGAGGCGCTGGTCGTCGCCATCGTGGACGCCCAGGGCGGCGAGGTCGCCGATGACGACGGTGCGGCCGATGACGACGGTGCTCCCGAGGACGACGCTGCGCCCGACGAGGTCGACACGTCCGATTCGGCCGAGGAGGCCGAGCCGGCGAAGAAGCCCAGGCGGGCCAGGAAGCCGAGGGAGCCGAAGGAGCCGAAGGAGGAGCCGGCCGCGGAGGAGGAAGCGCCGGGCGAGACCGTGACCGGGGTGCTCGACATCCTCCCCGGCGGCAGCGCCTTCCTGCGCCCCCCCGAGGGCGACGACGTCTACGTGTCCCCTGCGCAGATCCGCCGCTGCGAGCTGCGCGCCGGCGACGAGGTGTCGGGCACGCTTCGCCCGGCACGCCGCAACGAGCGCCATCCCTCCCTGGTTCGCGTGGAGCAGGTCAACTCGCAGCCGGCCGAGCCGCCCGAGGAGCGTCCCCTGTTCGAGGACCTCACGGCGGTGCACCCCGCCGACCGGCTGCCGCTCCCGCCGGTCCTCGACTCGGTGCCCTTCGGCAAGGGGTCGCGGGTCGCCGTGGCCGGCGGTCCGGGGGCGGGCGCCACGAGGCTGCTGCGCGAGATCGTGGCCGCGCTTGTCGCGGGCGACAAGGCCTTGAACGTGAGCGCCGTGCTCGTCGGAGTTCGGCCCGAGGAGGTCACCGACTGGCGCCGCGATGCGGGAGTCGGCGTGACCGGCGGCTCCTTCGACGCCTCGCTGGAGACTCAGACCCAGGCGGCCGAGCTGGCCGTCGAGCGGGCGAAGCGGATCGCCGAGCGGGGCGGGGACGCGGTCGTGGTGATCGACTCCCTCGAGCCGCTCGCCGCGGCGGCCGCCCGGCGGATCTTCGGAGCGGCGCGCAACCTCGAGGAGGGCGGCTCGCTCACCGTCATCGCCGCCACCGGCATGGCGTGGGAGGCGCAGCGCCAGGCCAGCACGCGTATCGGGCTCGACCCGGCGGGCCCGGAGGGAGAGCCGCAGGTCTCGCCGTCGCGCTCCGGCACGCTTCGCGCCGACCTGCTCGAGCTAGAGCACGGCTTGACCGAGCCCCGCCGCCCGACCACCCCCGACGAGGAGCTGCTCGAGGCCGAGACGCTCACCATCGCCAGCCAGCTCGACGACGCCGCGCGTCTCGAGCGGGTCGAGGACGAGCTGCGCCGGGGCTTTGCCTCGCTGGCACACGTCGGCAAGGCCGTCTCGTTCTTCGGTTCGGCGCGCACGCGCGCGGACGAGCCCGAGTATGCCGCCGCGCGGAACCTGGCGCGGGTGCTCGGGGACGACGGCTTCGCCATCCTCACGGGCGGCGGGCCGGGGATCATGGAGGCCGCCAACCGCGGCGCGGTGGACGCGGGCGTGCCCTCGATCGGCCTGGGCATCGACCTGCCGGACGAGCAGTCGCTGAACGAGTGGGTCGACCTGCCGCTCGAGTTCCACTACTTCTTCACGCGCAAGGTCATGTTCGTGCGCTACGCGAGCGCGTTCGTGGTGTTCCCCGGCGGCTTCGGGACGTTGGATGAGCTGTTCGAGGCGGCGACGCTGCGACAGACGGAGAAGATCCGCCATTTCCCGATCCTGCTGTTCGGCTCGGACTATTGGCGCGGCTTGAAGGGCTGGCTTGCCGACCCGGTGGCCGCCGAGGGCAAGATCGACCCCGAGGACCTCGACATGCTCGAGCTCACGGACGATCCGCAGCGCGTGCTCGAGGTGGTGCGCGCCGTCGAGCACCGGCGCCCGCGCATGCCGGCGTCCGGCGCCTAGGGCCTGTAGCCGACCCGGCGCCAGGACGGCTCGGGTGAGAGCTCGATCAGCTCGCCGCCGCGGTCGGGCTGCGAGTAGCCGAAGGAGGCCGTCGACTCGTCGAACACGATCTCCAGCTCGCCCTCCATCACGCGCTGGTCCAGCCAGGCGCCTCGAAAGACGAGCCGGCGCAGCCAGTGCACCAGCGAGCGGTCGGAGGGCCCGTGGAGGTCGTGCCAGCACTCCACCACGTGCTCGCCGAGGGAGGAGTGGGCGTCGGTCACCTCGCCGTTGACCGCCAGGTTCACCAGGTCCTCGCGCTCCTCGTCGCCGAGCGGCCCGCCCACGAAGCCGAGCTTCACCGCCGCCTGCTCCACCCGCTCGGAGAAGTCGCGCTCGTTGAACGTGAAGCGAAGCTCCCCGTACTCGAGCACGTAGTCGGCGCCCGACTCGTAGTTGCCTCTTCTAGCGGTGTCCATTGGTGTGAGTGGGCGCTTCCTAAGGGCTTGTCATCCAGAGCGTCGGCATCCTAGCCCCGATCCCTTCCTCCCCGGACGGACTGCAACGAATCCTTCAGGGAGACGGCCCCGGGGGGCGAGTTTCCCCGGCTCGGGTCCTTGTCTCGGGCATGAAGCCCTCGCTCCTGATCGTCGAGGACGACGATCCGACAGCCGCGTTCCTCGCCGACAACCTCGCCGCGGATGGCTACGGGGTGGCGCGCGCGGCGGGCGCGGCGGAGGCCCTCCGGGCCATCGAGGTGCGCCATCCGGCGCTGGTGCTGCTGGATCTGAGCCTCGAGGACGGCAGCGGGCTGGAGCTGCTCGACCGCGTGCGCTCGGCCGACGGCTCGGCCTCGCGCGTCGATCCCGACATGCCGGTGATCGTGATGACCGGTCGTGCGAGCGAGGCGGACAGGGTGCGCGGCTTCGCGCGCGGGGCCGACGACTACGTGGTCAAGCCATTCCACTACGGGGAGCTGCTGGGGCGGGTCCGTGCCGTCCTGCGGCGCGCCGAGGGCCGGCCCGCGCGCGGCCTGGTGCGGGTCGGCGACCTCACCCTCGACCCGCTGACCCGGGTGGTGAGGATCGCGGGACGGCAGGTGCACCTCTCGGCGAAGGAGTTCTCGCTGCTGCAGGCCCTGGCCGAGGATCCGGCGCGCGTGCGCTCGAAGAACGAGCTGCTGCGCGACGTCTGGGGCTACGTGTCGATCGGGCAGACGCGCACGGTGGACGCGCACGCATGCCGGCTGCGCCGCAAGCTCGGCCCCTCCGGCCGACCGTGGGTGGTCAACGTGCGGGGGGTGGGCTACAAGCTCACGGACGCCGCGTGATCGCAGGGCTGGGCCTGTGCGGCTGGGCGGTGGCGGTCGTCCTCGCGCTGGCCGCGGTCCGCCTGCGGCGACGGCTCGAGCTGGTGGCGCTCGCCGCCCACGAGCTGCGCGGCCCGGTCACCGCGCTCGGCTTCGCCGTGACGGCGTTGCGACGCGAGCCCGGCGGGCGCCGGCGGGCCCTGGCGTTCGAGGCCGAGCTCGAGCGGATGCGCGCCGGGCTCGGCGACCTCGAGGCGGCGCGAGAGGGGCGCCGCGAGGGTGGGATGGTCACGGCGGTCGGCATCGACGGGCTCATGCGCGGCGCCGCCGCCGGCTGGCGTCCGGCCGCGCAGTCGGCCGGACGCGGGGTCCGCTTTCGCTGGGAGGGCGAGCCGGCCGCGGTGAGGGCCGACTCCGGGCGGCTGGCCCAGGCCCTCGGCAACCTCCTGGCCAACGCCGTCGAGCACGGCTCCGGACCGGTGGAGGCGCGCGGGCGCCGCGACGGGGCACGGGTGCGGCTCGAGGTTCGCGACGAGGGCGGGCCGGGAGGTGACGGGCGCTCGGCGCGATCCAGGGCCGCGGGCCGGGGCCGCGGCCTCGCGATCGCCGCCCGGGCGATCGAGGAGGCGGGCGGCACGCTGACCGTCGAGCACCGCGCGGAGGGCGGCACGGTCGCCGCGATCGACCTCCCCGTGGCGGACCCTTGAGCGCGAGGCTGCGCCGCCGGCGCGCGGTGCTCCTGCTGTCGGTGTCTCTCGTGTGCGGGGGCCTCGCCGCCTCCCAGGTCGCGGGCCGGATGCGCGAGGTGGAGGCGTCCGTGGGAGCGCCGGTCGCCGTGCTGGTCACCGCCCGGGAGGTCGCCCCGGGCACCCGGCTGCGGCGCGAGGACCTCGCCGTGCGCGAGGTGCCGAGCCGCTTCGCTCCGCCGGACGCGCTCACGTCGGCCGACGAGGTGATCGGGCTGACGGCGCCCACGCCCATCGCCGACGGCGCCTACCTCACGGCCGCGGGCCTGTCCGCGAACCCCGCCGGGCGGGCGCCCGGTGGCGGCTCGCAGCCGCTGCGCCGGGGCGCAGCGTGCGGTGGAGGTGGCGGTGGCGGGCGCCGGAGCGCTGGGCGGGAGCGCGGCGGCGGGCTCGCGGGTCGACGTCCTGGTGTCGACCGACTCGACGCAGGGACCCGGCCGCACCCTGCTCGCGCTGGAGGACGTCGAGCTGCTCGACCTGAAGGCGGGCGCCGGCGCCGCGGGCGCGGCCGCGGACGGCGAGGGCGCCGCGGCCACGGCCTCTGGCAGCGCGACGCTGCGCGTCACGGTCGGACAGGCCGTCTACCTCACCGCGGCGCAGAACTTCGCCCGCGAGGTGCGGCTGCTGCCGCGGCCGCCGGGCGACCGGCGCCGAGCCGGCCGCGAGGCCGTGGCGGCCAGCGGTCTGTGAGCGCTAGGCGCCCACCGCGACCTCGCCGCCCAGCTCGAACGGCGGCACGAGCTCGATGCGGTCGCCGCTCCAGAACCTGCCCGGGTCGTACCAGCCGGGGGGACGCTCGTCCGCCAGGAGGCCCATCGCCTGGTAGGTCGCGGCCACGAGCTGGGCGCAGTAGATCGTCTCGAGCGAGGACGACTGGCGCCGCACAGCGCCCCGAGGCCCACTGGCGGGCCAGGCCCGGCATGGAGGGAAACGCGAGCCCGTCGAGGCGGTCGATGACCTCCATCAGGCGATCCTCGTGCTCGCGCTCGATGGCGCCCGTGAGCTGGCGGGTCCACGCCCGCTGGCCGTAGCGCTCGTCCCACGTGGCCACGGCCTCCCCGAGCCGGTGCAGCTGGACTCCGCGCTGGCGCTGGCCGGTCCAGACGTCGGGAAGCGAGCGGCCGAGCTCGGCGTGCCAGAGCAGGGGAGGGAGGTCGTCGAGCGCGACCACCATCCCCACGTGGTTGACCGGGCTGTTGGTGACCGTCTGGATCGCCCGGTCGGCGAGCGAGCGCCCGCGAAAGAGCCACAGGTCGCCGGTCGCGGCGGCCGCCAGCGCATCGTCGATGGCCACCACCTCGTCGCTCACCCGGCCTAACCTACGCAAGCGATGCGGGTGCCATGGAAGCTCCTCGGCCTGGCCGGGATCGCCGGCGTGGCCGCCACCGGCGCCGTGGTGGCTCGCAGGCGCCGCGAGCAGCGCGACCTCGAGCCCGACGAGCTGCGCGACCGGCTGCACCGCCGCCTCGCGGAGGCGCGGGACCTCAGTCCCCGGCCGTGATCACCTCCAGCCCGCCGTCGGGCCGGCCCAGCAGGGCCCGCTCCGCCATCCCGATGAACAGGCCGTGCTCGACCACGCCCGGCACGTCCTTGAGGGCGTCGTCGAGGTGGTCCGGGTCGGCGTCCGGCGGAATGGCGCAGTCGAGGATGTAGTGGCCCTCGTCGGTCTGGAAGGCCTCGTCTCCCACGGAGCGCCGCTCGGCGTCGGGAAGCAGGTGCTCGAGGCGCCGCCGGGTGTCGCGCCAGCCGAACCGGACCACCTCGACGGGCAGCGGGAAGCGCTCACCCACGCGCTCCACGAGCTTCGAGGTCTCGGCCACCACCACGAACCGGCGGGCGGCCGAGACCACGAGCTTCTCGCGCAGGAGGGCTCCTCCGCCGCCCTTGAGCAGCCGCAGGTCCGGAGTCGAGCTCGTCGGCGCCGTCGATCGCGATGTCGAGCTCGCGGCTGCCGTCGAGGGGACGGACCTCGATCCCGCCGGCGCGGGCCAGGGCGTAGGTGGCGTCGGAGGCCACCACCACGGTCACCGGCGGTCCCTGGGGCCACCGCGCGCCCATGGCCTCCATCACGCCCCACACGGCGCGGCCCGATCCGAGGCCGACGGTCATCCCCGGCTCGATGAGCTCGGTCGCCGCGCGTGGCCGCCGCGACGCGGCCGGGAGAGAACTCGTACGCGCCGGAGACGGCCATCTTCCAGAGCATCTCATCTGGCGCATCGCGGGGGTGTGCAGCCGCTAGACTACTCACGAATAGTAAGTCGATACGAATAGGAACGCCATGGAGACCCTGCTTCTCGTACCGGTGGACGACTCCGTCGTCTTCCCCAACATGACGGTCACGCTGGCCGTGGACGTCGGGAGCGACGACCGCGTGCTCGTGGTGCCTCGCAAGGACGACGCGTTCGCCAGCGTGGGCACGGTCGCCGAGGTCGCGGAGCACGTGCGCCTTCCCGGCGGCGGTCACGCCGTGACGCTGAGCGGCCTGCACCGCGGCGTCGCCGGCGCGGCGCGGACCGACGCCTCGGGGGCGCTGCGCGTGGAGGTCACCCCGCACCCCGACGACGAGCCGGTCGACGGCAAGACCCGCAACCTGGAGCGCGAGTACCGCGCCACGGTCGAGGAGATCCTCGAGCTGCGCGGCGACGACGGCCGCATCGCCGCCTTCGTGCGCTCCATCACCGAGCCGGGCGCGCTGGCCGACACCTCGGGCTACTCGCCCGACATCGGCTACGACGAGAAGGTCGAGCTGCTCGAGACCCTCGACGTGACCGCGCGCCTCGAGCGTGCCCTCGCCCTCCAGCGCGAGCGCCTGGCCGAGCTGCAGGTCCGCAGGCGCATCCGCGAGGACGTGCAGTCCGGCGCGGAGAAGCAGCAGCGCGAGTACTTCCTGCGCAAGCAGATGGAGTCGATCCGCAAGGAGCTGGACGAGGACGACGCCTCGGTGGCCGAGGAGTACCGCACCAAGATCGAGGAAGCGGGCATGCCCGAGGAGGTCCGCGAGCAGGCCGAGAAGGAGCTGGCCCGGTTCGAGCGGATGGGCGAGCAGTCGGGCGAGAGCTCGATGATCCGCACCTACCTCGACTGGCTGATCGCCGTGCCGTGGTCCGAGAAGTCCGAGGAGCGGCTCGACCCCGTGCACGCGCGCGAGGTGCTCGACGCCGACCACGCGGGCCTCGAGGACGTGAAGGACCGGATCGTGGAGCACATCGGCGTGATGAAGCTGCGCCGCGACCGCGGCATCGAGGAGGACCGGCGTTCCGGCGCCATCCTGACCCTCATCGGCCCCCCCGGCACCGGCAAGACGTCGATCGGCGAGTCCATCGCCCGCGCCACGGGCCGCGAGTTCGTGCGGATGTCGCTCGGCGGCGTGCGCGACGAGGCTGAGATCCGCGGCCACCGCCGCACCTACATCGGCGCGCTGCCGGGCCGGCTGGTCCGCGCCCTGCGCGACGCGAAGACGATGAACCCGGTGATCATGCTCGACGAGGTCGACAAGGTCGGCGCCGACTGGCGGGGCGATCCCTCCTCGGCCCTGCTCGAGGTGCTCGACCCCGCCCAGAACGACACGTTCCGCGACCACTACCTCGACGTCGAGCTCGACCTCTCGCAGGTGCTGTTCATCGCCACCGCCAACGTGGCGGAGACGATCCCCGGACCGCTGCTCGACCGCATGGAGGTCGTGCGCTTCGATGGCTACACGGTCGAGGAGAAGGTGGCCATCGGCCGCGACTACCTCTGGCCGCGCCAGCGCGAGCGAAACGGCCTGCGTGAGGACGAGGTCGCGATCGCCGACGACGTGCTGCGCGCCGTGGTCACCGAGTACACCCGCGAGGCGGGCGTTCGCTCGCTCGAGCGCGAGCTCGGCACGGTCCTGCGCAAGACGGCGACGAAGATCGCCTCGGGCGCCGTGGAGGCCCCGGTGGAGGTCGGCCTGGAGACGGTGCGGGACGCCCTCGGGCGCCAGCGCTTCTTCCAGGAGGCCGCCGAGCGCACCGCCGTGCCGGGCGTGGCCACCGGCCTCGCCTACACCCCGGTCGGCGGCGACGTGCTGTTCGTGGAGGCCACCTCGATGAAGGGCGGCCGCGACCACGGCGGCCTCGTGCTCACCGGGCAGCTCGGCGACGTGATGAAGGAGTCGGCGCGGATCGCCCTCTCCTACGTGCGCGGGCACGCGGAGGACATGGGTGTGGACGAGGACGCCTTCGAGGGCCGCGAGTTCCACGTGCACGTGCCCGCGGGCGCCATCCCGAAGGACGGGCCGAGCGCCGGCGTCACGATGACGACCGCCCTGGCGTCGCTCCTCTCGGGCCGGCCGGTCAAGCACACCGTGGGCATGACCGGCGAGGTCACGCTCCAGGGCCGTGTGCTCCCGATCGGTGGGCTCAAGCAGAAGGTGCTGGCCGCCCACGCGGCCGGGCTCACCGACGTGATCATCCCCGAGCGCAACCGCAGCGACCTGGAAGAGGTGCCCGAGGAGGTACGCGACCAGATGACCTTCCACCCGGTGATGACGATCGGCGAGGTGTTGGAGGCGGCGCTGGAGCCGGTTCCCACCACCTCGGCGGCGGCGCTCTAGGCCCAGCCCCGGTGTCGCGGTAAGGTGCGGCCCATGGGGGTCTGTCGCTGATGCGGCGCACGACGCTGCTGGTGGCGCTGGGAGCGGCCGGGGCGATCCTGGCGCGCCGGCGCGCCGGCGCCGCGGCAGACCTACGAGGCGCCCCTGAGCCGCCCTCGTGGGAGCCGCCGCCCGTGGAGGAGCCGCCGGTCGAGGAGCCGCCGGTGGAGCAGGCGCCGGTGGAGGACCCCGCCGGTGGAGGACCCCCCGGTGGCACAGCCCACGGTGGAGCAGCCGACCGTGGTGGCCGCCCCGCCGGTGGCGGATCCCGACGCCACGGTCGTGCGATCGGTGTACGACGCACCCCCGGTGGCGGACCCGGTCGAGGAGGAGATCGAGGACCCCGTGGAGCGACGTCGCGCCATGGGACAGACCCCAGGCCGAGCACGTCCCCGACCCCTCCGCGCCGACGGTCACCGACGTGGTCGACGACCTCCTGGCGCCCCTCCCCTCGGAGGACGAGATCGAGGACGCGACGGTGGTCGACGACGACCCCGGGGCCGGCGATCGCCCCCCGGGCGACCTCGCCCGCTGAACGACCTTTCCCGACGTTCCGCCGCAGAATCTGCTTCCATACCGCGTTCTGTTGTGAACAAAGCCGAGTTCTCGCCGTCCTGAACGGCGGGGAACGGGGGACCCACTGGGGCCGGAAAGTTGGACTCGTCCGGCCCCCGGGGCGAATCGCCGCGTGGATATCCACGACAGCGGCGTAGCGCACTTTCCAGCGCGAGCCCGTCAGCTCACCCCGTAGGCGTCAAGGAAAGAGGAGCAGTCTTTCAGTGGGCAACATCGCCGTACCTGGCCTTACCTGTCTTACCGCGCGCGCATGTGTGCTCGCCGCCACCGTCTCGCTCGCCGGCCTCGGCGTCGCGTCCGGTGAGCCCGGCGCTCGCGCTTCGCCGACGATCCGGCCGCCGGCGAGGCGGGCGCCTCGGCCTCGGTGGTCACCGTCCGCAAGGGCGACCGCGGCAAGGCCGTGCGCAAGGTCCAGCGCCGCCTCGGCATCATGGCCGACGGCGTCTTCGGCAGGAACACCGATCGTGCGGTACGCCGCTTCCAGCGCCGCAAGAACCTGGTGGCCGACGGCATCGTCGGCCCGATCACGCGCCGGGCGCTGCGGCTGCGTCCCTTCCCGCGCAGCAGCGTCTCCCACCCCAGGGGCCGCAGCGGCGGAGGTGCGCCGGCGAGCGGTGGCGGCGGAGGAGTCCGCCTGCCCGCGGTGCTGGTGCGCATCGCCGAGTGCGAGTCGGGCGGCAACCCCCGCGCCGTCTCCCCCGACGGGCGCTACCGCGGCAAGTTCCAGTTCACCCGCGGCACGTGGAAGGACTACGGGGGCCGGGGAGACGATCCCGCCGAGGCCTCCGAGCGCCACCAGGACCGCATCGCCCTTCGCCTCTACCGGGCCCGGGGCACGTCTCCCTGGCCGACCTGCTCCAAGCAGTAGCTCACCCCGGCGAGGCGATCGCCCGGCGCTCGCGGGTGCGGCCGGTGAGCAGAAGGGTCGCGGCGCACAGGGCACCGAGGATCGCGTAGGGGATCCCGTCCGAGGTCGCGTCGGCCAGGCTGCCGCCCGCGCCTCCGCCGAGCACCTGGCCGGTGGCCCACGCCAGGTTCATCAGCCCGAAGGCCAGCCCCTGATCGAGGCCGGCCCTCTCCGACGAGTCGGAGAGCATCGCCGCCGCGGGCGTCCAGAAGAAGGCGAGCGCGGTCGCGGCCAGGAGCAGTCCGCAGGCGGAGAGGAGAGCCTCCTCGGGCAAGGGGAGGATCACCGCGCTCACGGCCGCTCCGAGCCAGTCCCACCCGTAGCGGCAGCAGGCGCCCCCGGCGGTCCGAGAAGCGCCCGAGCAGCGGGCTGAGCACCGCCTCGATCGCGGCGGCCGCCAGGAACGCCGCGCCGATCGCCACGCCGCTCGCCCCGAGCTCGTCCAGGCGCAGCGGCACCAGGACGTCGATCGTCCCCGAGAACAGCGCGGGCAGGGTCACGAGCCATACCGAGAGCAGGAGCGCCCTGCTTCGGAGGGCGACCCTGAGCTCCCCCCAGGACGACGCCGGCTGGGGCGGGCCCGGCGGGCGTGAGGAAGGCCACGACGGTCAGGGCCAGGGCCGCCACGCCGATCCCCGAGAAGACCAGCTCCGGGCTGGTCTCGGTGGCGGCTCCGCCGAGCACAGGCCCCAGGAGGATGCCGACCACCGCCGCCCCCAGGGCGGTGCCGATCAGCTCGCCGCGGCGCTCGCGCGGGGCCACCGCCATGAGCCAGGCGAAGCCGCCGGCCCACGTGCACGCCCCGCCGACGCCCTGGAGGAACCGGGCGCCGTCGAGCACCACGATGTCCTCGCCGAACCCGAAGACGACGCTCGAGACCACCAGCATGCCGAGGCCGACCAGCGTCGTCGCGCGGCCCCCGATCCGGCCGGCCAGGACCCCCGCGGGCAGCGAGCCCAGCAGCGTGCCGGCGGCGTAGGAGGCGGTGAGCGCTCCGGCGCCCGACTTGGAGAGACCCAGGTCCTCCTGGTACTCGGGCAGCAGGGGAGCGATCGCCGCGTAGAACGTCATGTCGACCAGCACCACGGCGGAGACGAGGAGCAGGAGCCGGCGCACCGTCGCAACGATGTCATCGCGCGGCGCGGTCCGGGCGGGGGCGAAAAGGGGCGGCTCGCGCCCTTGGTCCGTCATGGGCCCGATGGACGAATTCGCCGAGGCGCTGCGCACGCGCCTGATCGAGCGCGCCCGCGCCGGCGGGGCGTCGGGCGACCTCCGTGGGGAGGTGCGGGCCCTGGTCGAGCACGAGGCGGCCGCGCTCGGCGAGGCGGACCGGGCCGCCCTGTGCGACCGGGTGCTGCTCCTCGCCACCGGGCTCGGCCCGCTCGAGCCCCTGCTGGCCGACCCCCTCGTGGACGAGGTGATGGTCAACGGCCCCGGCTCGGTATGGGTGGAGCGCGCGCGGCCGGATCGAGCCCGCGGGCGTCGCGTTCGACTCGGACGAGGCGCTCGCACACGCCATCGAGCGCATCCTCGCCCCGCTCGGGCGGCGGGTCGACGACGCGTCGCCGCTGTGCGACGCGCGGCTGCCCGACGGCTCGCGGGTGAACGTGGTGGTGCCGCCGCTCTCGCTGTCGGGCCCCTGCCTGACGATCAGGCGCTTTCGCCGCGAGGGCTTCTCGCTCGGCGAGCTGGTGGACAACGGCACGCTCTCCGCGGCGGGCGCCGAGATGCTCGCCCGCAGCCGTGTCCTCGAGGGCGTCGATCCTCGTAAGCGGGGGCACCGGCTCGGGCAAGACGACGACGCTGAACGCGCTCTCGGGGGCGATCCCGCCGGGCGAGCGGATCGTGACGATCGAGGACGCGGCCGAGCTGCGCCTGCGCCAGGCCCACGTGGTGCGTCTGGAGTCGCGGCCGCCGAGCCTGGAGGGGCGGGGCGAGGTCACGATCAGGGCGCTGGTGCGAAACGCGCTGCGGATGCGCCCGGATCGCATCGTGGTGGGCGAGGTCCGTGGCGGCGAGGCGCTCGATCTGCTCCAGGCGCTGAACACCGGGCACGAGGGCTCGCTGTCCACCGTGCACGCCAACTCGCCCGAGGACGCGTTGCGCCGGCTGGAGACGCTCGCGCTGATGGCCGACGTCGCCCTCCCGCACGCCGCAGTGCGCGAGCAGGTGGCGAGCGCGGTCGATCTCGTGGTCCACCAGGCGCGCGGCGCCGACGGCTCCCGGACCGTGCGCTCGATATCCGAGGTGGTGAGGGTGGCGGGCGGCGCCGGGCACCCGCGAGCTTCTCCACGACGGGGAGGTGGCCCCGCCCGCCGGCGGGCGGCTGGCCGAGCGGCTGGCCTCGGGGCCGGAGGCCGCTTGACGGCGACGGGCTCCGCCGGGGCACTCGCCTTCGCCTGCGCCGCGCTCGGGGTGCTGGGACTGGCTCAGCTGGCGCGCACGTCCATCGCCCGCGAGGGGGCGCCGAGGCTCGCGCGCTCGCTGGCCGCATCGGTCGACGCGCTCGTGCGGCTCGGGCGCGAGGGCCGCGACCCGGGGGCCGCGGAACGCCGGCGACTGCTTCTCGCCGGCGCGATGGCGGGCCTGGGAGTGGGGTGGCTGGCTCTTCGGGCTCGGGCCCGGCGTGGCGATCGGTGCCGGCGGCCCCTTTCTGGCGTCGCGGATGCTGCGTGCGCGGCGCGAGCACTACCGCAGGGCCGTGGAGGCCGACGCCGCTGCGATCGCCGTGTCGCTGGCGGACGCGCTCGGCGCCGGAAGCTCGCTGCGCGCCGCGGTCGCCGATGCCGCCCGCGCGACGGGGGGCGCAGCGGGACACGAGCTTCGCCGCGTGGCGGGCGAGCTGCAGGCCGGCGCGCGCACGGAGCACGCGCTCGAGGCCATGCGCGCTCGGGTGCGGTCCGATCGCCTGGACACGATCGTTGCGGCGTGCCTCGTGCAGCGGCGGGCGGGCGGCGACCTCGCCTCGCTGCTGCGTGAGACCGCCGAGGCCTTCGGCGACCAGGCCCGCCTGGAGGACGAGGTCCGCAGCGCGACCGCCCAGGCTCGCTTCACCGGGCTCGTCGTGGTGCTCATGCCCGCGGGGGGCGCCGTGCTCTCGGAGCTGGCGAGCCCCGGCTTCTTCGGGCGGCTGCTCTCGTCGTTCCTGACCGCCTGGCTCGTGGGGATCGCGCTCGTGCTCCAGCTCGTGGCCGCCGTCCTGATCCGGCGGCTCGGAAGGGTGCGGTGGTGAGCGCCGCGCTGCTCGCCTTCGCCGCCGCCACCTGCGCGACCCTGGGCCTCGCCCTGCTCGCGCCGGCCGGCGGGCCGCCACGCCGGCCCGCGTCCGGGGCCCGCGTGCTGCGCGCCCTGGCCGTCCTGAGTGGCCGGTTCAGAGGCGGCGCCCCGGGAGACCTCGAGGCGCGCATCCTCGCCGCCGGCCGCCCGGCGGGGCTCGGCCCCCGCGAGGTCATGGCGGCCAAGGTGGCCGCCGCGGCCTGCGCCGGGGCGGGCGGCACGGTCGCGGCCGCGCTGGCGCCCGGGCGCCTCGGGGTCCTCGTCACGGTGGCCGCCCCCCTCGCCGGCTTCCTCGCGCCCGACCTGTGGCTCTCCCGCAGGGCGGCGGCGCGGGCGCGCGCGGTCCGGCGGGTGCTGCCCGCGATGCTCGACCTGCTGCGCGTGACCGTCGATGCCGGGGCGTCACTGGCAGCGGCCCTCGGCGAGGTGGGGGAGAGGGCTCCGGGTCCGCTGGCCGCCGAGTGGCGCTCGGTCGCACGCGAGGTGGCGCTCGGAGTTCCGCTCGAACACGCCCTGGAGGCGATGCAGCGGCGGCTGCCCCAGCCCGAGATCAGAGCGCTGTGCGCGGCGCTCGAGCGCTCGCGGCGCCACGGCGCCCCGCTCGGGCGCACGCTGGCCGCTCAGGCGCGAGACACCCGCGCCGCGCTGCGCCGCCGCCTCCAGGAGGAGGCGGCCAAGGCGGGGCCGAAGATCCAGCTCGTCGTGGCGCTGATGCTCGTGCCCTCGGTGCTGCTGATGGTGGCGGCCGCGCTCGCCGCGGCGCTGCTGGGCTCGGGAGGTCTGCCCGAGGTGTCGTAGCTCCCACCTGCAGGACCTCTTTCACGCCGCTCGCACGGCTGAGATTTCCCACCCAGCCGCGGTTTTGCACGCGAACGCCCGATTCCGGCGGGCCCAGCTCCCACCGCTCGCCCCGGCCCGAATCCCGCTCGTGGAGCGAAAACCCGGCGATCAGGCCGGCGCGGAGGGACGATTTTCGCCTCGAGGTGGGTAGTTGTGTTGCAGAGTGGGGCTAAGTGGGCTAGAGTGGCGCCCAGCCCACGAGGACCGGAGTGGCGGGGCTCCTCCCACTCCGCCACTCCGGTTCGAAGGGCGACTTCGCCGCAGAGGGACACAGAGACTCAACATGGCATTCAGAGGCCACTTCGAACATTCGCTGGACGCGAAGCACCGGTTGAGCATCCCCTCCCGGTACCGGACCGCGTTCGCATCCGGACTTGTTCTGTCGAAGGACGCCGAGACCTGCATCACCGCCTGGCCCCCCGAGGCCCACGAGAAGATGGTGGACCGCGCCCTCACCGGCAAGAACCCGCTCGGCTCCGAGTTCAAGCGCATCCAGCGCTACTTCCAGGGCAACTCCTTCGACCTCGAGCTCGACTCCGCCGGCCGGGTGACCCTGCCGCCCACCCTCCTCGCCCACGCGCGCGTGGAGAAGGAGGTCGTGGTCGCCGGGGTGGGGGACCACCTCGAGGTGTGGAGCCGGGACGGCTGGAACTCCGAGCAGAGCGCGCTCGACGCGGTCATCGGGGAGGTGACCGACGCACTTGGCGATCCTTCTTGACATGACGCGCGCGCACGTACCCGTCCTGGCAGGTGAGCTCATCGAGCTCGGCGACCCCGGCCCCGGCGACGCCGTGGTGGACTGCACGTTCGGCGCCGGGGGTCACGCGCGGCTGGTGGCCGACCGGATCGGGCCGGGCGGCACGCTCGTCTGCGTGGACCGGGACCCGGCCGCCGAGGAGCGGTTCGACGAGCTGGCGGCCGAGGTGGCCTGCGAGACCCGCTTCCTGCGCATGGACTACGCCGACGCGCTCGAGCTGCTCCGCGCCGAGGGCTTCGAGGCGGACCTGGTGTACCTGGACCTCGGGATCTCGTCCATGCAGGTCGACGCGCGCGAGCGCGGCTTCTCCTACTCCTACGACGCCCCGCTCGACATGCGGATGGACCCCGGGTCCGAGCTGGACGCCCGCGAGATCGTCAACGAATGGGACGAGCGCCGGCTCGCCCAGCTCTTCCGCCGCTACGGCGAGGACCCGAATGCCAGGCTGATCGCGCGCGAGCTGGTCCGGCGCCGCGCCGCCGCGCCGCTGGAGACCACGGCCGAGCTGGTGGACGCGATCGAGGCCGCGCTGCCCGCCGCGATCCGACGGCGCTTCGGGGGCAGCAGCCCGGCCAAGCGCGTGTTCCAGGCAATCCGCATCGCCGTGAACTCGGAGCTCGAGTCCCTCGACCGGGCTCTGCCCGCCGCCTGGAGCCTGCTCCGCCCCGGCGGGCGCCTGGCCGCCATCTCCTTCCACTCGCTCGAGGATCGCCGGGTCAAGCGCTTCCTGGCCGACCGGGCCCGCGGTTGCATCTGCCCGCCGGACCTGCCGGTGTGCGGCTGCGGGCGGACCCCCGAGGCCGAGCTGGTGACCCGCCGCGCCGTGGCGCCCAGCCCGGGCGAGGTGGCCGACAACCCCCGTTCGCGCTCCGGGCGGCTGCGTGCCGTGCGTCGCGTGCGGGAGGAGGGGACCTGATGGCCGCCGCGCCCGCGCCCGCCCGCCGCGCACCCGCCGCGCCGGCCTGCCGCGCCCAGGCCCGCCCGCCGCGCCCCCGTCCGCAAACCGGCGCCCCGGCGCGCCCCCGCGCTCCAGCGCCGGCGCCCGCGCGGCGCGGCCGTGGTCGACGCCCTCCTGCACGGCCGCGGATGGATCGCGCTCGTGTTCGTGCTCCTGGCCGGGATCGTCTTCTTCAACATCGACCTCCTGCGAATGAACCGCGAGATCGCCACCACCGCGGCGGCGGCCGGTGAGATGAACCGCGACAACGCCCGCCTGCGGGCGCTCACCGCCCGGCTCGGGTCCAGCGAGCGGATCCAGGAGGTCGCGTCCCGCGCCGGCCTGGTGCTGCCCGGCGCCGGGGGAGGTGCGCTACCTGCGCTCCAACCCCTCGGTCGACGAGGAGAACGCCGCGCGCCGGCTGGACGAGGGCAAGGGCGACCCCGAGCTGGCGGCCGCACCGGTGATCCCCGAGCCGGTGGAGTCCACGCCGGTCGTCGCGGAGGCCGAGCCGGTGGAGCCGCTCGTCGAGGAGGCGCCGGTCGCGGAGCCGGTCGAGCCCGCGCCCGTCGACCCCGCCGCGCCGACCACCGACCCCACGGCCGCCGCCCCCGCCGATCCCGCCGCCCCGGCGGGGTAGCCGCGTGCTGCTGCTCAACCGCCGCGTCGGACTGCTCTTCGCCCTCTTCCTGACCCTTCTCCTGGCCGCCGGCGGACGGGCCGCGTGGCTGGGCACCGTGAAGGCCGGCGGGCTCAAGGAGCGCGCGTTCACCCAGCAGGTGGAGGACATCGACGTGACCGCCCGCCGGGGGACGATCACCGACCGCAACGGGTTGGAGCTCGCCGTGTCGGAGGACGCGGTGACGGTGTTCGCCAATCCGCGCCTCGTGAAGGACCCGGCGGCGACCGCCGAGAAGCTCGCTCCGCTGCTCGGCCGTCCGCGCGACGCGGTGCTGGCCGACCTGTCCGACACCGACACCGGCTTCGTCTACCTCGCGCGCAAGCTCGGCCCGGTCCGCGGCGCAAAGGTGGAGAAGCTCGAGATCGAGGGCCTCGGCACGGTGATGGAGCCCAAGCGGACCTACCCGCAGGGCCACCTCGCCGCCCAGCTGGTCGGGTCCGTGGGCCTCGACAACTACGGCCTGACCGGGATCGAGCAGCAGTACGAGGATTCCCTGGGGGGACAGGACGGCAAGCGCCGCCTGGTGAAGGACGCGATGGGCGAGCCCGTGAGCCTCATCGAGACCCGGCGCGCCGAGCCGGGCCGCGACATGCGCCTCACGATCGACGCCGTGCTCCAGGAGCGGGTGGAGGCGGTGATGGGCGAGCTCGGCCAGGCGCACCTGCCGCGGGCGGCCACCGCCCTCGTCATGAACCCCCGCAACGGCGAGCTGCTCGCGATGGCCAACTGGCCGCGGGTGGACGCCAACGACATCGGCTCGGCCCCGCCGTACGCGCGCCAGAACCGCGCGGTCACGGCGAGCTACGAGCCCGGCTCGACCTTCAAGGCCTTCACCGTGGCCGGGGCGATCGAGGAGGGCCTGATCGGTCCCGACACCGCGCTCGACGTTCCGGCGCAGATCCTCGTGGCCGACAGGGTGATCGGCGAGGCCCACGACGTGGGCGCGCGCACCCTCACCACCGCCGACATCCTCGCGCAGTCCTCCAACGTCGGCTCGGTGATGATCGGGCTGAAGCTGGGCAAGGACCGCTTCGACAAGTGGGTGCGCCGGTTCGGCTTCGGCGACCCGACGGGGATCAATCTCCCGGGCGAGGCGGGCGGGATCGTGCCGAAGCCCTCCGAGTACTCGGGCTCGTCGCTCGGCAACATGCCCATCGGGCAGGGCCTGGCGGTGACGCCGATGCAGATGGCGGCCGCCTACTCGGCGATCGCCAACGGAGGCGTGCTGCACACGCCGCACGCGGTCGCCGGCGAGCACGACGCCGGCCGGCGGGTGGTCTCCCCGCGCACCGCCGCCGAGGTCTCGAAGATGCTCGAGGGGGTTCTCGGCGCCGGCGGCACCGCCCAGGAGGCCTCGATCGACGGCTACGCGCTGGCCGGCAAGACCGGCACGGCGGAGAAGCCCGACCCGGAGACGGGCGGCTACTCGGACTTCAAGTTCTTCTCCTCGTTCATCGGGTACGCCCCCGCGCGGAACCCGCGCCTGCTGGTGGCCGTGATGGTCGACGAGCCCAAGAACGGCTACTACGGCGCCGAGGTGGCCGCGCCCGCGTTCGAGAAGATCGTGTCGTTCGCGCTGCCCTACATGCGCATCCCGCCGGACTGATCCTTCGGGGGGCAGGACTAGCGTTCGTGCCATGACCCTTCGCGAGCTGATGGGTGATGGGGCGCCCGAGGTCGAGATCTCGGGACTCGCCCTCTCGAGCAGGAGCGTCTCCCCGGGGGCGCTCTTCTTCTGTGTGCCCGGCTTCACCGCCGACGGCCACGACTTCGCGCCCGACGCCGTGCAGCGGGGCGCGGTCGCGCTGGTGTGCGAGCGCCCGCTGGGGCTGGGCGTCCCGGAGGTGGTCGTGGAGGACGTCCGGGCGGCGATGGCGCCCGTGGCCGCCCGCTTCTACGGCGACCCCACCGCCGAGCTTCGGGTGGTGGGGATCACCGGCACCAACGGGAAGACCACCACGGCCTTCCTCGTGCGCGAGGTGCTCGAGCAGGCCGGCATCCCCACGGGCCTGCTGGGCACGGTGAAGCGGGTCGTTGGAGGAGTCGAGCAGCCCGTCGAGCGCACGACCCCGGAGGCCATCGAGCTCCAGTCGGGCTTCCGCGAGATGCTCGATGCCGGCGACCGCGCCTGCGTGATGGAGGTCTCCTCCCACGCCCTGCAGCTCGGACGCGCCGCCGGGATCCACTATGCGTGCAAGGTGTTCACGAACCTCACCCAGGACCACCTCGACTTCCACCCGACGATGGAGGACTACTACCTCGCCAAGCGGCGCCTGTTCGACGAGCCGGGACCGGCCCTGGTCAACGCCGACGACCCCTACGGCGCCCGGCTCGCCGCCGAGCTGGACGACGTGGTGACCTACGGGATCGAGGGGGGAGACCTTCGCGCGCGGGACGTGACCTTCGACGTCGCGGGCGCGGCCTTCACCGCCGAGACGCCCGACGGTCCGGTCGCGGTGACCACGCGCCTCCCGGGGCTGTTCAACGTGCTGAACGCGCTGGCCGCGCTGGGCACGGCGAGGCTGCTCGGGATCGATCCCGAGGTGGCCACGCGCGCCCTCGCCGCGGCCGACCGCGTGCCCGGCCGCCTCGAGCCGGTCGAGGAGGGGCAGCCCTTCGGCGTCCTGGTGGACTACGCGCACACCCCGGACTCGCTCGAGAACGTGCTGCGCGCCGCCCGCCAGCTCACCGAGGGGCGCCTGTCGGTGGTCTTCGGCGCCGGGGGCGACCGCGACCGCGGCAAGCGGGCGCTGATGGGGGAGGTGGCGGCCCGGCTCGCCGACCGCGCGATCGTGACCTCGGACAACCCACGCTCGGAGGACCCCGAGGCGATCGTCGACGAGATCGTCGCGGGAGCGGGCGAGCGTGCCGAGCGGTGCGTGGACCGCCGCAGCGCCATCGCGCGTGCGCTCGAAGGGGCCGAGGCCGGAGACGTGGTGGTGATCGCGGGCAAGGGCCACGAGCAGGGCCAGGAGTTCGAGAACGGGCGGAAGGAGCCCTTCGACGACGTGGACGTCGCGCGCCGCGCCCTGCGAGCCCTCGACGGGAGAGGCTCCGTGAGGCAGCGGGCCGCGGAGTGGGTGGCGCAGGCCGCCGGCGCGACCCTGCGAGCCGGCGACCCGGGCGGTCCCGGGCCGGCGGGAGCGGTGATCGACACCCGCGAGGCGGGGGAGGGGCGGTTGTTCGTCGGCCTCCCCGGGGAGCGCGCCGACGGGGGCACCTTCGCCGCGGACGCGCTGCTGGCGGGAGCCTGGGGCGTGCTGGTCTCCCCCGAGCACACCCCGCGCGCCGTGGCTGCCGCGCCGGCGGGCGCGCGGGTGCTCGAGGCGCAGACGGCCGCTCGCGTCGCTCGGCGCGCTGGCGCGCGAGTGGCGGCGCGAGCTGGGCTGCCGGGTGATCGGGGTCACCGGCTCCACCGGCAAGACCTCCACCAAGGACATCCTCGCCGCCGTGCTCGCTCCCGCAGCTGTCCACCCATGCCAGCCGCGAGAACTTCAACACCGAGATCGGCCTTCCGCTGACCATCCTCGAGGCCGAGGAGGGCACGGACGCGCTCGTGCTGGAGATGGCCATGCGGGGCGAGGGCCAGATCGCCGAGCTCGCGGCCATCGCCGAGCCCGACGCCGGGGTGATCGTGAACGTGGGCCCGGTGCACCTCGAGCTGCTGGGCACCGTGGAGCGTGTCGCGGCGGCCAAGGCGGAGCTGATCCGCGACCTGCGCCCGGGCGCGGCCTGTGTCGTTCCCGCGGGGGAGCCGCTGCTCGAGCGCCACCTCCGCGACGACCTGGACACGATCACCTTCGGCCCGGGAGGCGACGTGAGCCTGCTCTCCTTCGAGCGCGGGAGGGGGCGCGCAGGCACCGCCGAGATCGAGGCGAGGGGCGAGCGCGTGTGGCTCGAGCTGGGCTACGACGAGCCCCACAACCTCCTGAACACCCTCGCCGCCGTGGGCGCCGCGGTGGCCGTGGGCGTGAAGCCGGCGGGGCCGGTCGATGTGCGCTTCTCGTCCCTTCGAGGGGAGGTCGTGGAGCTCGCGGGCGGGGTGACCGTGGTCAACGACTGCTACAACGCCAACCCGATGTCGATGCGGGCGGCCCTCCAGCACCTCGCCGAGACGCCCGCCGACCGGCGACTGGCGGTGCTCGGGACCATGGCGGAGCTGGGCCCCGGCTCGGCCGCCTTCCACCGCGAGATCGGCGACGAGCTGGGCACTCTGGGGATCGACGTCCTCGTGACCGTGGGGGAGGAGGCCACCCCGTACTCGGACGGCTTCGCGGGCGAGACCTACGCCGCCCAGACCCCCGAGGAGGCCGGCGCCCTGCTCGAGGAGATCGCCCAGCCCGGCGACCGGGTGCTCGTGAAGGGGTCGCGCTCCGTGGGCCTGGAAAGGGTCCTTAGCTAGTGGGCGAGATGCTCATCGGGGGCATGGCGTCCCTGCTCATCTGCATCTTCCTCGGCCCCAAGTTCATCGCGGCGCTGCGCAACCGGGAGTTCGGCCAGCACATCCGCGAGGACGGGCCCGAGGGCCACCACGAGAAGGCCGGGACCCCGACGATGGGCGGGCTGATCCTGTTCCTCGCGGTCTCCGCGCCCTTCCTCATCCTCAACGACTACCACGCGGCCAGCATCGGGGTCTTCGGCACCGCCATCGCCGCGGCGGCGCTCGGTTTCGCCGACGACTGGACGAAGATCTCCAAGCGCCGCTCGCTCGGCCTCAACGGCAAGACGAAGCTCGCCGTCCAGGCCCTGATCGCCATCGGCCTGTGGCAGGCCGCCGACTACGCGGGCGTCGGGGACCACCTGCGCCTGCACGTGGTGGACCGCTCGATCGAGCTCGGCTACTTCTACCCGGTGCTGATCCTGCTCGTGCTGCTGGGCACCACCAACGGCGTGAACCTCACCGACGGGCTCGACGGCCTGGCCGCCGGCTGCTGCGCGATCGTGCTGCTGGCCTTCACGGCGATCACCTTCACCACCACGGGCTCGGTGCAGACCGACCTGGCGCTGCTGTCGGCCTGTCTCGTCGGGGCGTGCGTGGGCTTCCTCTGGTTCAACTCCTTCCCCGCCGACATCTTCATGGGTGACACCGGGTCGCTCGGCCTGGGGGGCGCCATCGCCGGGCTGGCGGTGATGACCAAGACCGAGGTGCTGCTCCTGGTGATCGGCGGCATCTTCGTGATCGAGGCGCTGTCGGTGCTGATCCAGGTCTTCGCGTTCCAGCGCTTCCGCCGCCGGGTCTTCCTCATGGCCCCGATCCACCACCACTTCGAGATGCTCGCCTGGTCGGAGACCAAGATCATCCTGCGCTTCTGGATCGTGGCGGCCATCTGCTCGGCCATCGGCTTCACCCTGTACCAGCAGTCGATCGCGACGTGAGGGGGAACGGGACCTTCGGTGTCGAAGGTGCGTTGAATGGCCTCCGTTGCGCGCAAGCCCCGCAAGCGGCCGGTCGAGTACTCCATCCTCTTCACCGCGACCCTCTGCCTGCTGGCCACGGGAGCGGTGATGGTCTACTCCGCCTCGTCGGCCGAGGCGGTGCTCGGGGGCTCGGGGGACGCGTCCTTCTACTTCAAGCGCTACGTGCTGTTCGGCCTGGTGGGCCTGGCCGTGCTGCACGTGCTCGCGCGACGGGGCCTCGAGGTCGTGCAGCGGGTCACGCCGCTGCTGGTCGCGGCCGGCTTCGGGCTGACGGTGGCGGTGATGGTCCCCGGCGTCGGGGTCACGGTGAACGGCGCGACGCGCTGGCTGGGCGCGGGCCCGCTCCAGTTTCAGCCCTCGGAGCTACTGAAGCTCGCGCTCGTGCTCTACGCGGTGTCGCTCCTCGCGGAGCGACCGAAGACGGTGCGCACGCTGAAGAGCCTCTCGCGCCCCCTGCTGGCCGTGGTGGCGGCGGCGTGTGCGCTGCTCATGCTCCAGCCGGACATGGGCACGGCCCTGGTCATCTGCTTCTCGATGGGGGCCCTGCTCATCGCCGCGGGCACGCCGATCCGTCACCTGGGCACGATGTTCGCGGTCCTGGTGCTCCTGGCCCTGGTGATGGCGGTGATCGAGCCCTACCGGATGGCGCGCCTCACGGCCTTCGTCGACCCGTTCTCCGATGCCGGGGACACCGGATTCCAGGCCGTGCAGGCGCTCACCGCCATCGGCTCGGGCGGCCTGTTCGGCGTGGGGCTGGGGGAGTCGGTGCAGAAGATCTTCTACCTCCCCGAGGCACACACGGACATGATCCTCGCCATCATCGGAGAGGAGCTGGGGCTGGCGGGGATCCTCGGCGTGGCGGTGCTCTACGGCATGATCGGCTACGCCGGGCTGCGGGCCGCCAAGGCCGCCCGGGACCGCTACTCGACGCTCCTGGCCGCGGGGATCACCTCGCTCATCCTCTGCCAGGCCACGCTGAACTTCTTCGCCGTGCTCGGGTGGGCGCCGCTGACCGGCGTGCCGCTTCCCTTCATCTCCTACGGCAGCACGAACCTGATCGTGCTGCTGGGGGCGATGGGGCTGCTGCTCAACGTCGCGGCAACCGGCGGCCGGCGGGCCAAGGCGGCTCCGAGGCTGCGTGCGATCGACGGAGGCCGCGATGTCTACGATCGCGATAGCCGCGGGCGGGACCGCCGGACACGTGGTGCCGGCGCTCGCCGTGGCCGACGCGCTACGGGCTGAGGGCGCCGAGGTCGAGTTCCTCGGAGGCGACCGGGCGGAGGCCGAGCTCGTGCCGAAGGCCGGCTATGCGCTGCACCCGCTCCGGGTGGCGGGCATCGACCGCAGGAACCCCGTCCGCGCCGCGAAGGCGGTGGGCATGGCCGCGAGCTCGGTCCTGCGGGCACGGAAGATCCTGAGAGAGGTCGGCGCCGACGCCGTGGTCGGCGGAGGCGGCTACGTGGCGGGCCCGGTGGGCCTCGCCGCCCGCTCGCTCGGGCTGGGGCTCGTGCTCACCGAGGCCGACAGCCATCTCGGCATGACCAACCGCCTGCTCGCCCCCCTTGCCTCGCGGGTGTTTCTCTCCTTCCCCATCGAGGGGCGCGACGGGAAGCGCTACGTGGTGAGCGGGCGGCCGGTGCCCGCGGGCACGGGCACCGCCGACCGCGAGAAGGCGCGGGCGCGCTTCGGCGTGCAGGGCGACCGGCCCTGCCTGCTCGTGTTCGGAGGCTCGCTGGGCGCCCAACGGCTCAACCGCGCCGCGATCGACGCGTTCGGCGCGGCCGCGCCGTGCACGCTCCTGCACGTGTGCGGTCGCCGCGACCACCTCGAGCTGGCCGACCGGCTCGCGAAGTTCGGGTCGCCCGAGCATTACCGCCTCTTCGACTACGTCACGCGATTCGCCGACGCCCTCGCCGCCGCGGACCTGGTGGTCGCGCGCTCGGGCGGCTCGGTGCTCGAGCTGGCTGCCGCCGGCCTGCCGGCGATCCTCGTGCCCTACCCGCACGCGACCGCCGACCACCAGACCGCCAACGCGCGGTACATCGAGGCGGCCGGAGCGGCGGTGGTGGTGCCGGACTCGGAGCTCGACGGCCCGCGCCTGGCGCGCGAGGTGGCCGCGCTGCTCGGCCGTCCCGAGCGCCTGCGCGCGATGGCGAAGGCCGCGGCGGCGGTGGCCAGGCCGGGGGCCGCCGCCGAGATCGCGCGCGAGACGCTGGCCCTGGCCGCCAAGAGGAGCGACTGACGTGGCGGCGAAGCGCACGCCCTCCGACGAGCTCTACGTCGGGGACTTCGAGGGCTTCGTCGCCCGCCGCAACGCGCTCGCCAAGGAGCTCGCCGCCGGGGGAGACCGCGAAGCCGCCGAGGAGGTGCGGGCGCTCAAGAAGCCCGGTCGCGTGGCGTGGGCCCTGAACCAGCTCAGCTTCGCGGGCGGCGGGCTGCGCGACGAGCTGCTCGAAGCCGGCGGGCAGCTGCGCGACGCACAGGAGCGCCTGGTGGCCGGCAGGGCCGAGCGGGCCGAGCTGCGGGAGGCGAGCGAGCGGGAGCAGGGCGTGGTGACGCAGGCCCTGGACGCCGTCGCCGAGCTGTCCCGGGAGGCGGGACACACGCTGAGCGCGGCGGCGGTGGAGCGCGCCCGCCAGACGCTGCACGCGGTGGCGCTCGACGAGGACGTGCGGCGCGACTTCGAGCGCCACCGGCTGACCGGCGAGCACGAGGCGGCCGGCCTGGAGGGATTCTCGCTCGGCGCACCCTCGCCGGGCCGCAAGCCTCAGGGCAAGGCGCGTCGTCCAAGGCCGGGCCAAGGCCGAGGGGAGCAAGGAGGCCAAGCGCCGCCGCGACGAGCTCAAGGCCGCGGAGGCCGAGGTCCGCAAGCTCGAGAAGCGCGAGGCCCGGGCACAGCAGGACGTCGAGCGGGCACGCGAGGCCGCGGAGCACGCCCAGCGGGACCTCGAGCGCGCGGCGAAGGCCCTCGAGGAGGCGGCGAGCGCCACGGCGGGCGCGACGGAGCGGGCCGAGGAGCTGCGCGAGCGCTAGGGGCAGGGGCTCGGGCGCTTCGCGCCCGGCTGCAGGCACGAGTCGCTGCGCACGGGCTCGCGCCCGTTGCCGCGGAACCGCACCCGGGTGAACTTGCCGATGCGCTCACGCGCGTCGTCCACCACGCGGATCTCGAGCACGGTCCCGGCCCGGTAGGTGCCCTCGGCCCGGCGCAGGCGCACGCGCCGGCTCGGTCCGATCGTGGTCCCCAGGCGGCGGACGGGACAGCCGCGCCCCCGGCAGGTCAGCCGCACGACGGCGAAGCGCGGGCCGCGAACGCTCAGCTCGTTGACGAAGGTGAAGCGCCCGCGGCGCAGGCCGGCGATGGTCACCACGGGCCTCGGGGAGAGATAACGCGGGCGCGGGCGCGGGGTGGGGGCCGGCGGCGGCGAGTCGAACAGCCGCTCCTCGACCACGCCGGTCGGCGCGGAGACCTTGTTCGCGACCCCGGCCGGGTTGTAGGCCGTGACCCGGGAGCGCATCCGGCTTCCGATGTCGGCCCGGTTCAGCTCGTAGGTGCGGCGGGTCTCGCCGCTCAGCGCCCGGCAGGACTCGATCGTGGTGTCGGCGCAGCGCAGCCACTCGTAGGTGTAGGGCTCGGTCCGGCCGACCCAGGTGCCGTCCGTGGTCGTGAGCGTCAGCCCCGATCGGGTGACCTGGGGCGCCGAGCGGTTCTCGGGCTCGCCCACGGCCGAGGCCGAGGGGCAGAAGGAGAGCGCGGCGGCCGCCGAGAGGGCGGCTGCGAGCTTGCGGGAGATGGCCATGTGCCTCCCAGAACAGGGCATCGGCCCCAGAGTAGTGGCGCCTGTGGAGGTCGTAAGGTCTCGGCGGTGGACGACTTGCCCTTCGCGGATCGCTCCCTGCACTTCGTGGGCGTGGGCGGAGCGGGCATGAGCGGCCTGGCGCTGGTGGCCAAGGCGCTCGGGGCGCGGGTCACCGGGTCCGACCGCGCCGAGTCCTCCTACACCGCCCGCCTGCGCGAGCAGGGGATCGAGCCGGCCATCGGCCACCGCGCCGAGAATCTGCCCGCGGGCGCCGAGGTCGTGGTCTCCACGGCGATCCCCGACGACAACCCCGAGCTGGGGGCCGCGCGCGCCGCGGGGGCCCCGGTGCTCCACCGCGCCGAGCTCCTCGCCGAGGTGGCGGGGCTCAAGCGCGCCATCGCGATAAGCGGGACGCACGGGAAGACCACCACCACCGCGATGGTGGTGCAGGCCCTGAGGGCCTCCGGCCGCGACCCGGCCTACCTCGTGGGCGCGGAGCTGCGCTCCACCGAGACCAACGCCGGGTGGGGCGAGGGGGAGTGGATCGTGATCGAGGCCGACGAGTCCGATCGCTCGCTCCTGCGCCTGCCCCGGGAGGTGGCGGTGGTGCTCAACGCCGAGCTCGACCACCACGCCACCTACCGCTCGCTGTCCGAGCTGGAGCAGGCCTTCGAGGAGTTCGCCGCTCCCGCCCGGACCCGCATCGCGGGGCCCGGAGTCCGCCTGGAGGGGGCCACCTCCTTCGGGATCGACGAGGGGGATCTGCGCGCCGAGGAGCTCGAGCTGCTGCCGCTGGGATCGCGCTTCGTGGTCGAGGGGACCGAGGTGGAGCTGGCCGTTCCGGGTCGCCACAACGTCCTGAACGCCCTCGCGGCCCTGGCCGCCTGCCGGGCCGCCGGGGTCGAGCCGGCGGAGGCCGCCCCGGGGCTCGCCGCGTTCACGGGCGCCGGCCGGCGCTTCGAGGAGCACGAGGGCACGAGCACCGGCGCCCGGATCTTCGACGACTACGCGCACCACCCCACGGAGGTCCGCGCCACGCTCGAGGCAGCGCGGACGCTCGGCGCCCGCCGGGTGGTCGCGTGCTTCCAGCCGCACCTCTACTCCCGCACGCGCGAGCTGGCGCGGGAGTTCGGCGGGGCGCTGGCCCTGGCCGACCTCGCCGTGGTCCTCGACGTGTACTCGGCGCGCGAGCACGCGGAGGACTTCCCCGGCGTGAGCGGCCTCACGGTGGCCCGCGCCACCGCGGACGCGGCCGCGGGGCGCCCCGTGTGGTGGCTGCCGACGATCGAGCAGGCGGCCATGCGCCTCCGGACCGAGCTGACCGAGGGCGACGTGCTGCTCACCCTCGGCGCCGGTGACGTGGACCGGCTCGCGGTGGCCCTCAGCGCGGACGGGAGCCCGTGAGCCCTCCGCAGGGAGTCGAGGCGAACTTCCCGCTGGAGCGCCTGACCACGGTGCGCACCGGCGGCCCGGCCGACTTCTACGCCCGCCCCGACACCGACGAGCGGCTGGCCGAGCTGCTCGGATGGGCGCGGGAGGAGGGGGTCGAGGTAGGAGTGGTCGGCTCGGGATCGAACCTGCTGATAGCGGATGACGGCTACCGGGGACTCGTGTTGAAGCTGGACGGATCGCTCGCCTCGATCGAGCGTGACGGCTCGCGCATGGTCTGCGGCGGCGGCGCCCGGCTTCCACAGGCGGCGGCCCGGGCCGCCCGCGACGGCCTCAGCGGCCTCGAGTTCGGCGTGAACATCCCCGGGACGGTCGGGGGAGCGGTGAAGATGAACGCCAACGCCTACGGCGGGGACCTCTCCCGGGTGCTCGAATGGGTGGAGGTCGCGGCGCCGGACGGCACCGAGCGGCGCCGCCCGGAGCAGCTCGGCTTCTCCTACCGCCGCTCGAACCTCGGCCCGCGGGAGATCGTGGCCCGCGCATCGTTCGCGCTCGAGCCCGCCGAGCCCGCCGAGGTCAAGGCCACCCTCGCGGGCATGCGCGAGCGCCGCCGCGCCGCCCAGCCCTCGGGGATCAAGACCTTCGGCTCCACCTTCAAGAACCCCGACGATCCGCGCGCCGAGGGCCGCAGCGCCGGGGTCCTCCTCGACGAGGCGGGCTGCCGGGGCCTCACCCACGGCGGCGCGCGCTTCTCCGACAAGCACGCCAACTTCGTGGAGAACACCGGCACGGCCACGACCGCCGACGTCATCGCCCTGATGGCGGAGGGCAGGCGGAGGGTGCGCGAGCGCTTCGGGGTTGCGCTGGAGGCCGAGGTGCAGCTCCTCGGAGACGTGGACGCGTCCGGGATCTACGAAGGGTGAGCGCTCTCGCCCGGATGCCGCGCCGGCTGCGCGACGCGGTGAGGCCCGCCGCCGCGCTGCGACCCCGCCTGGACCCGGCGGCCGCGCTGCGCAAGGCGATCCCGCGCGACCCGCGGCGGCGCCGGTTCGCCGGAGCCGCGCTGGCGCTCGTGGTCGTCGTGGCCGCGACCTATCTCTTCTGGTTCCGTGACTCCGGGCTCGTCGCGGTGGACAAGGTGACCGTGAGCGGGGTCACCGGGCAGGACGCCGACGAGATACGCGCCGCGCTGGTCCGCGCCGGCAAGCGGATGACCACCCTTCACGTGGACCAGGACGCGCTCGAGGCGGCCGTGAAGCGGTTTCCCGAGGTCCGTGGGCTCGATGCCCGGGGCGACTTCCCCAGCGGCCTGCGCATCGTCGTCGCCGAGCGCCGTGCCGCCGCGATCCTCGTGGCCGGCGAGCGCCGCTTCGCGGTGGCGGGCGACGGCACCGTCCTGCCCGGGGGCGGCGACCTCGACGAGCTTCCGGAGGTCCGGGTGAAGGCGGCGCCGCCCGCCAGGCGCCTGGCCGCGGGGGACCCCCTCGACGTGGTCAACGGTGCTCGGGGCGGCGCCCGGCGCGCTGGCTCCCCGGCTCGAGAAGGCGGTGCGCGAGGACGACCGCGGGGTGGTGGTCCAGGTGGCCGAGGGCCCCGAGCTCGTCTTTGGGCGCGCGACGAAGATCGAGGCCAAGTGGGCCGCCGCGACCCGGATCCTCGCCGACGACGACTCGACCGGAGCGACCTACATCGACCTGTCGATTCCCGAGCGCCCCGCGGCGGGTGGGCTGGCGGTGGAGACGGTGGCCCCCGTCGTGCCCGCCGGCGAGGAAATCGAGCCGCCCGCGGCCCCCGAGACGGAGCTCGCCGAGCCTCAACCTTGAGTCGAGAGTGGGCGCAACCCTAGAGCTGTGATCGAGGGTCAGCGGCATGATTTCTTGCAGGTCGTGTTGACACACTTGCCGAATTCCACCTAAGGTCCGCGACCGGAGTGGTGTTTACGGTGCAGGCAAACCCTCAAGCATTGCTCGACCTCCGGACGGAATCCACGACGGGACGAGGCTAGGATCAGGCTATGGACACGGGGAGCTATCTCGCAGTCATCAAGGTCGTCGGCGTAGGCGGCGGTGGCACCAACGCGGTCAACCGCATGGTCGACGCCGGGCTGAAGGGCGTCGAGTTCATCGCCGTGAACACCGACGCCCAGGCGCTCGCCATGTGCGACGCCGACGTGAAGCTGCAGATCGGCGACCAGCTCACGCGCGGCCTGGGCGCGGGAGCGGACCCCGAGGTGGGCTACGGCGCCGCCAACGAAAGCCGCGACGAGCTCAAGGAGTCCCTCAAGGGCGCGGACATGGTCTTCGTGACGGCCGGCGAGGGTGGCGGCACCGGCACCGGCTCGGCGCCGGTCATCGCCGAGGTGGCCAAGCAGGAGATCGGCGCGCTGACCGTGGGCGTCGTTACCCGTCCGTTCGACTTCGAGGGCTCCCAGCGCCGGCGGCAGTCCGACGAGGGCATCGACCGCCTGCGCGAGCAGGTCGACACCCTCATCGTCATCCCCAACGAGAAGCTGCTGGCCGTGGTGGAGCGGCGCACGAGCATCCTCGAGGCCTTCCGCGAGGCCGACAACGTGCTGCGCCAGGGCGTCCAGGGGATCACCGACCTCATCACGATCCCCGGCCTGATCAACCTCGACTTCGCCGACGTGCGCACGATCATGCAGGACGCCGGCTCGGCCCTGATGGGCATCGGCGAGGCCAGCGGCGAGCAGCGCGCGGCCGAGGCCGCGAAGAACGCCATCTCGAGCCCCCTCCTCGAGCAGTCGGTCGAGGGCGCCACCGGCATCCTGCTCAACATCACCGGCGGCTCGGACCTCGGGCTCTTCGAGGTCAACGAGGCGGCGGAGATCATCCAGAGCGCGACCGACCAGAACTCCAACATCATCTTCGGCGCGGTCGTGGACGACAGCATGGACGACGGCGTGCGCGTGACGGTGATCGCCACCGGCTTCGCGGGACGCGGAGTCGGCCCGATGTTCACCGAGGACACCACCGGCCGCCGGCGCGAGCCTCGCCGCCGCGACGTGGAGATGGACGATCGCCAGCGCTCGTCGCTCGAGATCTCCGACGACGACATCGACATTCCGTCCTTCTTGAAGGACTAGCTCCGCCCCACAGGGGGCTCGATGCTCGATCCGCAACGTGAGATCGACCAGATCGCCGAGTTCGCGGACTCGTCGGTGCGGGTCCTGCAGCGCACCGGCTCGCTCGTGGGCGTGCCCGGCGCCTACGGGCTCAAGCGCTACCTGCAGACGCGCTTCGGCAACCGGGGCAACGCCGTCTACACGTTCACGGGGTCGCTGATCGCCGTGGCCCTGAGCGGCACGGCTGCCTGGGCCTTCGACGAGCCGCTGCTGTTCCCGAGCCTCGGGAGCCACGGCCTTCCTGTTCTTCGAGACGCCGATGGCCGAGGTGGCGAGCCCCCGCAACGCGATCATCGGCCACGGGGTGGCGGTGGTGGCCGCCGTCGTCGCGCTCGCCGCGTTCGGGCTGATCGACGCCCCCAGCGCCTACGAGGCGGGGGTCACGCCCGAGCGGATCGGGGCGGTGGCTCTGGCCGTGGCGCTCACCGGGGGCTCTCTGCGTCTGCTGCGGTCGGCCCACCCGCCGGCCGGCGCCACCACGATCATCGTGTCGTCGGGCCTGCTCGACCAGCCCGAGCAGCTGGTGGCCGTGATGGCCGGCGTGGCCATCCTCACCGCCGCCGGCTTCGGGCTCAACCGCGCGCTCGGCGTTCCGGCGCCGGTGTGGTCAGCCCGACGCTGAAGCGGAGCGCTGCTCGCCGACCCAGTCGTCGAGGAGCTGCCAGCGCTCGTAGAGCCAGGTGACGCGCTCGTCGGGCGACGTGGGCACCTCGGCGGCGGGGTAGCGCCAGAAGCGCACGCGGACGGTGGTCCCGACCAGGCCACCGGCCCAGATGTCGGAGATGTACTCGAAGCCGTCGAGCCCCACGTGGCCGCACACCACGACGTCGGCGCCGCGGCTCTCCTCGAGCAGGGCGAGCGGGCCGCCGAGCCGCGGCGGGAGCAGGTTGCGCAGGCGGTCGGCCAGCGGGGCGATCGCAGGCTGGCGCTCGGCGATCAGCTCCTGGGCACGCGCGAGCTTCTCCGGCGTGTGACGCGTCCCCTCGGGGTAGACGAGGATGCCCTCGCCCTCGCCCAGGTCGTGCGCGAGACCGCGCAGGCTCGCGATCTCCCCGGCCGGGTCGGAGGACGCGCGCCGCACGAAGTTCGTGGGCACCCAACGGCCCCCGATGTCGATCGTCGGGAGCATCTGGAGCTCGCGCTTGAGAACGAAGCGCAGGCCGAGGCCGTGGGCGTGCCCGATCACGGCGTCGGGGAGCGTGTTGTCGATGATGCTCGCGTGCCGGATGAAGATCAGAACCGGCCCGGGCCCGGCATGCTCGAGGCCCTCGACCTCGAACGTGAGCCCGAACAGCGCCCGTATTCCTCCGAGGTGGCTGCGCGCCCAGTGGATGCGCAGGTCATAGACGAGCCGCCTCCGGCGCAGCGAGCGCCGGCCGAGCGGCCCGCCGGTGACCACGTAGATGGCCGTCAGGCCGGCGATGCCCCGCAGCTCGCCGAACAGGAACCACCACGCCATGCACGCCAGGCGGGTCGCCATCCACGGCTTGCGACGAACGACCCACAGCGCCAGGTCCACCACCGCGGCGGCCGCGAGCACCACCGGAAAGGCCAGCGTGAGCGCCACGAAGGCGCCCGTCTCGATCGCGATGCCCTTGGCCCGGCGCCCCAGTCGTGCCCCGCGCGGACCGTCGTCCGGGAAGAGCGGGCCGCGGGTGACCCCCGTCACGCGCATGGCGACGAGCCTATTCGCCGTCTGGTACTAGCCTCTCTCGCGCTATCTCGTCGTCCGCCGACACCCTCCGCGCCACACCGCTGCGCGACCGCCACGCGCAGGCCGGGGCGCGGCTCGTGCCCTTCGCGGGGTGGGAGATGCCCGTGCAGTACGAGGGGGTGCGCCAGGAGCACGTGGCCGTGCGCACGCGGTGCGGCGTGTTCGACGTCTCGCACATGGGCGAGATCGAGACGAGCGGCCCGCAGGCTGAGGAGTTCCTGCAGTCGATCCTCTCCAACGACGTGACGAAGATCGCCGAGCGGGGCGCCCAGTACTCGGTGCTCTGCGCCGAGGACGGCGGGGTGCTCGACGACCTGTTCACCTACCGCCTCGCCGCCGACCGGTTCCTCACGGTCACGAACGCCTCCAACCACGAGGCCGACCTGGCGTGGTTCACCGATCACGCGGGCGCCTTCGACGTGACCCTGACCGACGCCCGCGACGGCTGGGCGATGCTCGCGGTGCAGGGGCCGGAGGCCCGGGCGGCGGTCGAGCGCCTGTGCGACGGCGAGCTGCCCAAGCGCATGCGCACCGCGGACCTGGCGGTGGCCGGCGCCGATTGCCTCGTGTGCGGCACGGGCTACACCGGCGAGGACGGCGTGGAGATCCTCGCCCCGCCCGAGCACGCCGTGGCGCTCTGGGATGCCCTGATGGACGAGGGCGTGGCCCCCGCGGGCCTCGGCGCGCGCGACACGCTGCGACTCGAGGCCTGCTTTCACCTCTACGGCAACGATCTCTCCGCCGACCGCAACCCACTCGAGGCCGGCCTCGGCTGGTGCTGCAAGCTCGACACCGGGTTCGTCGGCGCCGAGGCGCTCCGCGACGCCGAGCCGGCGGACGCCCTCGTGCCCTTCGCCTTCACCGGGCCGGGCATCCCGCGCCAGGGCAACGCGGTGAGCACCGCGGCCGGGCCGGGCGTGGTCACGAGCGGCTCCATGTCGCCGTGCCTCGGGCAGGGCGTCGGGATGGCGTACGTGCCCGTCGGCGCGGCGAGCCCGGGCACCGAGATCGAGGTCGACGTCCGGGGCAAGCGGCGCGCCGCCGAGGTGCGCGAGAAGCCCCTGTACCCACCGAAACACGACGAGAGGTGAGCGAGTGGCCGACGAGAGCTACCCCGAGGACCTGAAGTACCACCCCGAGCACGACTGGGCGCGGATCGAGGGCGAGGAGGCCGTCTTCGGGGTCACCTGGTACGCCCAGGACGCGCTGGGCGAGGTCGTCTTCTACGACCCGCCCGGAGGTGGGCGCCACCGTCGCGAAGGACGCCGCCTACGCCGAGGTCGAGTCCGTGAAGGCCGTCTCCGACGTGTTCGCCCCGCTGTCGGGCGAGATCGTCGAGGTCAACGAGGCGCTGTCCGACAGCCCCGAGCAGATCAACGACGACCCCTACGGTGACGGCTGGCTGGTGAAGGTCAAGCTCAGCGACACCTCCGAGGTCGAATCCCTCCTCGACGTGGCCGCGTACAAGGAACTGCTGCAGTCATGAGCCGCTACACCTCCGCCACCGACGCCGACCGCCAGGCGATGCTCGACGCCATCGGCGTCGGCTCGCTCGAGGATCTCTTCGCCGAGATCCCCGAGGGCGTGCGGCTGCAGCGGCCGCTCGACCTGCCCGCGGGCATGTCCGAGACCGAGGTGTTCGACCATCTGGCCGCGCTGGCCGCGCGCAACCGCCACGCCGACGGCGAGGTCACGCTTCCTCGGCGCGGGGATGTACGACCACTACGTGCCGGCGCTGATCGACTCGATCCTCTCCCGCTCGGAGTTCCTCACCCCCTACACGCCGTACCAGCCCGAGATCTCCCAGGGCGGGCTGCAGGTGATGTTCGAGTTCCAGACGGCGATCTCCGAGCTCACCGGCCTGCCGGTGTCCAACGCCTCGGTGTACGAGGGCCCCTCGGCCGTGGCCGCCGCCGGCTACCTCGCCAAGCAGGAGACGAGGCGCTCGAAGCTCGTGGTCTCGCGCGGCCTGCACCCGCACTCGCGCGAGGCGCTCGTGACCCACGCCGCCGGCTACCGGATGACGGTCGAGGAGGCGGGCCTCGACTGCCGAGGGCGCCACCGACATCGACGCGCTCGCGGCGCTGGTGGACGACGACACCGCCGCGGTGTTCGTGCAGCAGCCGAACTTCCTCGGCACCGTGGAGGAGCTCGGCGCCCTCGGCGAGGCCGCCAAGCGCACCGGCGCGCTCTACGTGGTGGCCGCCGACCCGCTTCCGCTCGGGATCCTCAAGCCGCCGGGCGAGCTGGGCGCCGACATCTGCGTCGGCGAGGGCCAGACGCTGGGCAACCGCCTCGACTTCGGCGGGCCCTCGTTCGGCTTCTTCGCCGCCGACGAGCGCTTCATCCGCAAGATGCCCGGCCGCATCGCGGGCGAGACCCGCGACGTGGACGGCAAGCGCGGCTTCGTGCTCACCCTGCAGACCCGCGAGCAGCACATCCGCCGCGAGAAGGCCACGCACAACATCTGCACGGCGCAGGCGCTCAACGCCCTGGCCGGGGTGATCTACCTCTCGTGGCTGGGCAAGCGCGGGCTGGTGGAGCTCGGCGAGCTGATGGCGCGCCGGACGCACTACGCCCGCGAGGCGCTGGGGCTCGAGGCGATCAACGCGGGTCCGGTCGTGCGCGAGTTCGCGGTGCGCGTGCCCGACCTCGACGGGCTCTTCGAGCGGGCGCGCGCGGAGGGCGTGAACCCCGGCTACCGGCTGCGCGACACCTACCCCGAGTACGAGGACGGGCTGCTCGTGGCGATCACCGAGCGCCGCACCAAGGCCGACATCGACCGGCTCGCGGCGCTCGTGGGATCGGTCAGGGAGGGGGTCGGCGTATGAGCCAGGCGAGCCTCGACCCCCGCGCCGGCGAGGAGACGCTCACGATCTACGAGCGCTCGGTGGAGGGCCGGCGCGCGTTCGTGCCGCCCGCCGAGGAGGTGCCCGAGGTGCCGCTCGCGGAGCTGCTGCCCGACGGGCGCGATCCGCGTCCGAGCCGGCCGACGCTGCCCGAGGTCTCCGAGCCCGAGATCGTGCGCCACTTCAACGGGCTGTCGAAGAAGAACTTCGACCTCGACACCGGCTTCTACCCGCTCGGCTCGTGCACGATGAAGCACAACCCCAAGCTGCACGAGCGCGTGGCGGCGCTGCCCGGGCCACGCGCGCCTGCACCCGCTCCAGGACCCCGACTACGCCCAGGGCGCGCTCGAGCTGATGCACCGCCTCCAGGGCGCGCTCGCCGAGATCGCGGGGCTGCCGCACGTGTCGCTGCAGCCCAGCGCGGGGTCGCACGGCGAGCTGGCCGGGCTGCTGCTCACCCGCGCCTACCACGAGGACCGCGGCGAGGAGCGCACGAAGGTGCTCACCCCCGACACCGCGCACGGCACCAACCCCGCCACCGTCACGATGGCCGGCTACGAGGTGGTCAAGGTCGGCACCGACGAGCACGGCGGCGTCGACATCGACGACCTGCGCGCCAAGGCCGACGACGACGTGGCCTGCCTGATGCTCACCAACCCCAACACGCTCGGCCTGTTCGACCGCAACATCGAGGAGATCGCCGCGATCGTGCACGGCGTGGGGGCCACGCTCTACTACGACGGCGCGAACCTGAACGCCGTGATGGGCATCTCGCGCCCCGGCGACATGGGCTTCGACATCGTGCACTACAACCTGCACAAGTCCTTCACCCAGCCGCACGGCGGCGGCGGCCCGGGCGCCGGCCCGATCGCGGTGTCCGACCGCATCGAGCCGTACCTGCCGCGGCCGCAGGTGGTCCGGCGGCCGGCGTCGGGCAACGGCGCGGCGCCGGACGAGGCTTCTTCGACCTCGACCACGACCGGCCCAAGTCGATCGGCAAGATGCGCGGCTTCCAGGGCAACTTCGGCGTGTTCGTGCGCTCCTACGCCTACATCTGCTCGCTCGGCGGCGAGGGGCTGCGCGAGGCCTCCGAGACTGGCGGTGCTCAACGCCAACTACCTGCGGGCGCGCCTGGCCGAGGAGGACATCGCCAAGTACCTGCCGATCGCCTTCGACCGCGTCTGCATGCACGAGTTCGTCCTGTCCGGCAGGGGCGCTCGCGACCAGCTCGGGATCAAGACGCTCGACATCGCCAAGCGGATGCTCGACCACGAGGTGCACCCGCCCACGGTCTACTTCCCGCTGCTGGTCGAGGAGGCGCTGATGATCGAGCCCACCGAGACCGAGCCCAAGGAGCGCCTCGACCACTTCGCCGAGGTGGTGCGGTCGATCCTCCGCGAGGCCGAGGAGGACCCGGAGATCGCCCGCAACGCGCCCTACACCACGCCGGTGCGCCGGCTCGACGAGGCAGGCGCCGCCAAGCGCCCGGTGGTCCGGCAGGGCATGGGGGAGAACCCGGGCGATCCCGCGAAGGCGGCGGACAACCCGGCGAGCGCCACCGGCGCGATCTAGAGCCCGCAGGCCGAGCCGCGGCGCCTCGTACACTGCCCGCCGTCGTGCGCATCTTCAGCGGAATCCAGCCCTCGGGGCGCAAGCACCTCGGCAACTATCTCGGCGCCATCCGCCAGTACGTGGAGGGCCAGGATCGCGGCGATCCCGCGATCTACTGCATCGTCGACCTGCACGCGACGAGCATCGCCTACGACCCGGCGCGCCTCCCCGGCTACGTCTACGACACCGCGGCCATGCTCATGGCCGCCGGGCTCGATCCCGCCCGCTGCGTTCTCTTTCGCCAGTCGGACGTGCGCGAGCACGCCGAGCTGTGCTGGCTCCTGTGCGCGGTCACCCCCTACGGCGACCTCACGCGCATGCACCAGTTCAAGGACAAGGCGGAGCGCGAGCGGCAGCTGGTGCGGACCAGCCTGTTCCTCTACCCGGTGCTCCAGGCCGCCGACGTGCTCGCCTACCGGGCGCACGAGGTGCCCGTTGGCGACGACCAGCGCCAGCACGTGGAGCTCATGCGCGACCTCGCCGAGCGCTTCAACGCCACCTACGGCGACGTGCTCACGGTGCCCGAGCACCGGATCCCCACGATCGGGGCGCGGATCATGGACCTCCAGGACCCCGGGCGAAAGATGTCGACCACCGCACAGCGAGGAGCGGGGCCTCGTGTTCGTGGACGACGACGAGAAGGCGATCGTGAAGAAGGTCAAGTCCGCGGTCACCGACTCCGGGTCCGAGGTTCGCAGGGGCCCTGACAAGCCGGGCGTCTCCAACCTCATCGACGTGCTGGCGGCGGTCAGGGGGAGCACCCCCGAGGCGGTCGAGGAGGGCTTCGAGGGGCAGCGCTACGGCGACCTCAAGGCCGCGGCGGCGGAGGAGATCGTCGAGCACCTCAGGCCGGTCAGGGAGCGCTACGCCGAGCTGCGGCCCGACGAGGGCGCGCTCGAGGAGGCACTGGAGGGCGGCGCCGAGCGCGCCCGGGCGATGGCGGCCGAGACCATGGTCGACGTTCGCAGGGCGATGGGCATAGGACCCGCCCGATGACCCGGTTGCGACGCCGGGATCTCCTGCGCGGCGGCGCGGGCGCAGCCGGACTGGCCGCGCTCGGCGCGGGCGGCTACCTGCTGGCCGACGACGGCGAGGGCGAGGGGGAGAACGCCGCGGCGAAGCAGGACGGCCCGCCCAACGTGGTGGTCGTCGTGGTCGACAACGTCCGCTCCGACCACGTGGGCGCCTACGGCGGCAGGCGGGCCAAGACGCCGGAGCTCGACGCGCTGGCCCGCCAGAGCCTGCGCTTCACGCGCGCGCGGCCGGAGGCCTTCCCGACGGTGGCCGCGCGGCGCGCGATCCTCACCGGGCGGAGGTCGTTTCCCTTTCGCGACTGGCAGGCGGTCGACGGGCTGCCCCCGGGCCCCAGCTGGACGCTGATCCCGCCCCGGCGGGCGACCTTCCTCGACCTGCTCGGCCAGGCCGGCTACGAGACCGGCTACGTGACCGACAACCCGTGGATCCTCTCGCCGCCGTACGCCCCGCTTCGCCAGCGCCTCGACCGGGTGATCGGCGTGCGCGGGCAGGTGCCCGCGCCGCGCCCCTCGAGGCGGCGGGTGCCGGAGGAACTGGTGCGGCGGAACACCCCCAAGCCGCTGCGCGGGGGGCTGGTGGAGGACCGGGTGCGCGAATACCTGGCCGAGAACCTCGATCGCGGGGGCGAGGACGACTTCCCGACCGCCCGGGTGTTCCGGTCGGCCATCGAGTGGCTGCGCAGGCGCGACGCACGCCGGCCCTTCGCTCTGGTGGTCGACGCGTTCGGTCCCCACGAGCCCTTCGACCCGCCGCCGGCGTTCGCGGGCATGTACGGCGAGCGGGTGCGCGGCGGCGCGGAGCCGATCCAGCCCTTCGCCCCGCCGATCGGCAACATCGAGCTCACCGGCCTGACGCCCGAGCTCGTGCGCCGCGCGGGAGAGCTCTACGCCGGTGAGGTGAGCTTCGCCGACGTCTGGCTCGGTCGCCTGCTCGACCACCTCGACAGCTCGCGGCTGGCCGAGGAGACCGTGGTGGTGATGATGAGCGATCACGGCGTGCTCCTGGGCGAGCACGGCTTCGTGGGCAAGACGGGATCGCAGACCTACCGCGAGATCGTGGACGTGCCGCTGATGATCCGCGACCCGGCGGGCCGGGGAGCCGGGCGCACGAGCGACTACTTCGCCTCCACCTACGACATCGCGCCGACCGTGGTCGCGGCGGCCGGCCTCACCCCGCCGGGGCGGATGGAGGGAGAGGACCTCAGCGTGATCCTCGACGGCGGCGAGCCGCCCGCGCGCCCGGTGTTCACCGCGAGCTACGACGACAGCGTGGTGGCCGGCGACGGCCGGTGGTTCCTGATCTCCGACAACAGCGGCGGGGAGCGGCGCCTGTTCGACACGCAGCGCGACCCCCGCGAGTTCCGAGACCTGGCGAGCCGGCGGCCGGAGATCACCGAGCGGCTCTTCGCCGAGGTGCTCGACGACGCCGGCGGAACGCTCCCCACGTTCGGCCCCACCGGCGTGGTGGCGGGTTGAGCGCCCCCGGCGACCCGGCTCAGCTCACCCGCCGCCGCTTCCTCGAGATGGGCGGGGGCGCGGCGGGCGCCGCGCTGCTCGGGCGCAGCGGGGAGGCCATGTTCGACGCCGCTCCGCGGGCCACCAACGTCCTGGTCATCGTGCTCGACAACGTGCGGGCGGACTACGTGCGGAGCCGCCGGGTGCGGACCCCGAGCCTCGACGCCTTCGCGCGCCAGAGCCTCTCCTTCACCCGCTTCCGTCCCGAGGCGTTTCCCACGATCCCCGCCCGCCGGACGATCATGACCGGCAGGCGCGTCTACCCCTTCAGGAACTGGAACCCCACGCCAGGGCTGCCGCAGGAGCCGGGGTGGCAGCCAATCGCGCGCGACATCCCGACGTTCACCGACATCCTGCGCAGGGCGGGCTATCGCACGGGCTACGTGACCGACAACCCGCACATCCTCTCCGGCGCCTTCGACTCGTTCCGCGGGCGGTTCACGCACCCGGCGACGGTGAAGGGCCAGGTGCCCTTCCGGGGAAGCCCGCCGCCCCGCGTCTCCCGAGGCGCCGTCCGGCGCCACGCGCTCCCGCCGCTCCTGCGGGACAGGATCACCCGGAGGCGGATCAGGGAGTTCCTCAACGCGAACGCCAATCGGGAGCACGAGGAGGACTTCCTGGCGCCGCGCGTGTTCTCGGCCGCCGCGCGCTGGGTGGAGGAGGCCAGCGCGGGCCCGCGGCCGTTCGCGCTCGTGGTCGACTCCTTCGACCCCCACGAGCCGTGGGACCCGCCCGAGCGCTACCTGCGGATGTACGGCAGGGGCCGCTTCCGCGGGGTCAAGCCGATCCAGCCCTTCATCCCGCCCGGAGGGGCGATCGGGCGCTTCGGGCTCACGAGCGCCGGGATGCGCGCCGTGCGCAACCTCTACAAGGCCGAGCTGACGATGGTCGACGCCTGGATGGGGGCGTTCCTCGCGCGCTTCGACCAGCTCCCGGTGGCCCGCGACACCGTGGTGATGGTGCTCTCCGACCACGGCGTGCTCCTGGGGGAGCGCGGCCAGGTGGGCAAGGCGCCCTCGCAGATGCACCGCGAGGTGACCGACGTCCCCCTGATGATCCGCGACCCCGGCCGGCGCCGGGCGGGCGAGCGGACGAGCTACCGGGCCTCGACGCACGACATCGCGCCGACCGCGCTCTCGTACCTGGGCCGGCGCGTGCCCGACCGCATGGACGGGGTGGACCTCTCGGTGCTCCTCGCCGGCCGCCGGCCGCCGCGCCGCGAGACGTTCACCTCGAGCTACGGCGAGTACGTGAGCGCCGGCGACGGCCGCTGGCTGCTGATCTCCGACAACCAGGGGCGAGAGAAGCGCCTCTACGACACGCGCCGCGACCCCAACGAGCGCCGCGACGTGGCCGCCCGGCACCCCGACGTGGTGCGGCGCCTGTGGCGCCTGGTGATCCGCGACGCGGGCGGGCGGCGGCTGCCGCGGTTCTGAGGCAGGGCTCGGTCGCGGTGGCGGGCTCGCGGCTCGGCGCGTTTGGGCCGCGTCGATGCGCATGCGCATAAAGCGGCCCAACGCTGTCCGAGCGCCATGCGGCCGATCCCGACCCCTAGATGCCAGAGCCCTCGCGCGGCGAGCCCTACCGCCCAGCCCCGCGACCGCCCCGCGCACTACCCTCCCGGCGATGTCCATCGCGGCCCTCGAGCTGGACCTGGAGGTCTTCAACGGCCCCTTCGACCTGCTGCTGACCCTGGTGCTCCGCGAGGAGGTCGACCTGCTCGAGGTGCAGCTGGCGGACGTGGTCATCGCCTACATCGACCACCTCGAGCGCGCCGGCGAGCTCGATCTCGAGGCCGCCACGGAGTTCCTGATGCTGATTGCCGCGCTGCTCGAGCTCAAGTCGCGGCTCATGCTCCCCTCCGAGGACGGCGAGGACCTCGCGATCGAGCCCGGCGAGGCGGCGGAGGAGCTCCTCGCCCGGATGCTCGAGTACCGCCGCTACAAGACCGCCGCCGAGCACCTCAAGGAGCGCCTCGGCGCGGAGTCGGGCTTCCGCTATCGCTCGGCGCCCCTGCCGCCGGCCCTGCGCCGGGTGGCGGTGGAGACCGCCGAGGCCACCTACGCCCCCGACTTGCTGGCCGAGGCCGTCGGCGGCCTGCTGCGCCATCCGCCCCGGGTCGACATCCGTCACCTGGCCAAGCCCCACGTGTCGATCGAGGCCCGCCTCTCGCACCTGCGTGAGCTGCTGGGGCGCGCCGGGCGCTTCGCGTTCGACGACGCCGTCCGCGGCGCCGACCGCCTCACGGAGGCCGTGACGCTCTTCGCGCTGCTCGAGCTCTACAAGTCGGGCGAGGCCGCCTGGGAGCAGGGCCGAGCCCTTCGGGCCGATCACCGTCACGGCCGGGTCGGCATCGTGAACGAGCTCGCCCGCATCGTCGAGGCGCTGCTCTTCCTGTCCTCGGAACCGGTGTCGGTGGACCGCCTGGCCGACGCCTGCGAGTCCTCCGAGGGGGAGGTCGTGGAGGCGCTCGCCCGGCTGCGCGAGCACTACGCCGAGGGCTACCGCGGCGTGGTCCTGCGCGAGATCGCCGGCGGCTTCACGCTTGCCACGGACCCGGTGGCGGAGACCGCCGCCCGCCGCCTGCTCGCCCGGCCCCGCACGCCGCCGCTCACGCAGGCCCAGGCCGAGTGCCTGGGCATCGTGGCCTACCTGCAGCCCGTCTCGCGGCCGGAGGTGGCCCGCATCCGCGGCGTGGCCTCGGAGTCCGCGGTGGGCACCCTCCTCGAGCGCGGCCTGATCGAGGAGTCCGGGCGCTCGCGCTTCGGCGCGGTCCTCTACCGCACGACGGAGCTGTTCCAGCGCCTGTTCGGCCTCGAGGCGCTCGACGCGCTGCCCGACGTGTCCCAGTTCGACCCCTCGCCGGAGGACGAGCGGGAGCTGCGCGAGCGCCTGCTCAAGGCGGGCGAGGCTCGCGCCGAGGCCTGATGCCCGCCGCCGCCGGGGGCCTTCGGCCCCTCGGCGCTGCGTGCGGGGCGGCGCTGGCCCTGGCCTGCGGCTGCGGCGGCGGGGACGACGAGCGGGGCGACCCCCGGCCCGACGGGCCCCGGCCGGCCTCGTCGCCCAGGCAGTTCTCGGAGCGCTTCGCGCGCCTGACCGGGGTCGCCCTCACCGCCTTCGCCGGACGACCTCGTCGGCGTCCGGCTCGAGGTGCCGGCCGAGCCCAACCGCTTCGCTCGCCTCGGCACCTACTCGCTCGTCTGGACCGAGGACGCCTCGGATCGGCGCGAGGCGCTGCGGGGCGCGCGCCGCCCCGGGCCGCGAGGCATCCGCTGGCGGCGCTCGGGCTCCACGTACTCGGCGGTCAAGGCCTTCGGCGGCCATCTGCGTGCTCGACTGGACCGGGGGCGAGAGCAGGCGGACGAACGCGCAGTGGGGCCGCCTGGCGCGGGCGGTGCGCGCCGCCTACCTGGGCAGGCCCGATCTGCTCCCGGCCGCCGAGCGACCCTGTCCCCGCGACCCCCTGACGGTGAGCGCGGGCGCCTGCAGCGTGCGCGGGCTGCCGGTCACCGTGGTCGACGGCGACGAGCCGCTCGACGCCGCCGCGTTCAGCGCCGAGGTCCGCGGGGTCGAGACGAGGGACCGGATCCGGCCCCGCTATCTCCCGGCGGAGAGGGCCCGGGGGACGTTCGTGGTGGTGACCTACCGCCTCCGGACCAAGACGCTGATCCGGTCCATCACCACCCAGCTGCGCGTGGGCCGCAGGGTCTTCGACGAGGCGCCGGCGTCGGTCTTCCTGCCGCGCTCACGGCTGTTTCCGATCCCCCCGGACGCCACCTACCGTGCCCGCGCCGCCTTCGACGTGCCCCGTTCGGTCGCCACGCGCCTGGAACGGCGCGGCGCGTTCGTGCTGCCGGTCGAGATCGACGAGCTCGGCGACCCGTCGTCAGAGCTGGCCCAGGGCTGGATCCGCCTGAGGGGAGCCGGCGAGCGGGGTCAGGACGCGACGGCCAGAGCCGCGTCGTCGCGGAACTCCTCGGCCACGTCGAGCAGGATCTGGACCATCGCCTCGCTGGCCGGCGAGCGGTAGCCCTCGGCCACCCGGGCGGCCCAGATGCGTCGCACCGGGGCCTCGCGCCCGAGCGAGCGGGCGACCACCCCGGGGTGGAGTGGGTTCAGCGCGAGCCGCGGGAAGATCGTGACCCCGACGCCCGCGGCCACCAGCGCCTGCGCCGCCATGGTCTCGTCGGCCTCGAAGGCCACCCGCGCCTCGAAGCCCGCGTCCTCGCAGGCCCGGTCGGTGATCGCCCGGCAGCCGCATCTGCCGGTGCCGGCGATCCAGGGATCGTCGCCGAGGTCGGCGAGCCCCAGCCGCCGCCGGGCGGCGAGCGGGTGGTCGCGCGCGATCACGGCGTCGTAGCGGTCGTCGATCAGGTGGGAGAGCTCCAGGTCGGCGCTCAGCGAGCCCGGCAGCCGCTCGAAGTCGTAGACCACGGCGACGTCGGTCTCCCCGCCGAGCAGGCGCTGCTGGGCCTCCTCGGGCTCGGCCTCGACCATGCGAGAGCTCGACGGCCGGGGTGGCGGTCGTGGAAGGCCTTGACGGCGCGGGGCATCAGCGTCGCCCCGCCGCTCTGGAACGAGGCCAGGCGCAGCCGGCCCCCTCGGAGCCCGGCGAGGGCCGCCAGCTCCTCCTCGGCGTCGTCGATGCGCGAGAGGATCGCGTCGGTGTGGGAGACCAGTGCGCTTGCCGGCGTCCGTGAGGCGCACGCCGCGCGGACCCCGCTCGAGAAGTGTCGCTCCGGTCTCACGTTCCAGGGCCGCGATCTGTTGTGAAACAGCGGACTGTGTAAACGACATCGCCTCCGCGGCCGCCGAGAAGGAGCCGCGGGCGGCGACCTCGCGGAGGACCTTCATGCGCTTCACGTCGAGCATTAGAGGAGCTTATCGCAGATGGCGCTATTCGTCGTTTGAACTGATGGATGTCCGCTGCGATATTCGAAGCAGATCATGAGCCGCCGATCCTGGATCCAGTTCTCCGCCCTCTCCGCCCTCTGGGGTGCGTCCTACCTGTTCATCAAGGTCGCGCTCGAGGACGTCTCGCCGCCGGTCGTGGTGTTCGCGCGCACGGCGCTCGCCGCGCTGGTGCTGCTTCCGCTCGCCCTCAGGACGGACGCCCTCGCCGGCCTGCGCGACCGCAAGGGCACGGTGGCCGTGCTCGCGCTCCTCCAGATCGCGGCCCCCTTCATGCTGATCTCGGTCGGCCAGCAGGAGATCTCCTCGTCGCTCGCCGGCATCCTCGTGGCCACCGCGCCGATCTTCACCTTCCTGCTCGCGATCCGCCTCGAGCGCGAGGAGCGCGCGCGGGGCATCGGGCTCGTCGGGGTCATCCTCGGCATCACCGGCGTCGCGCTGCTGCTCGGCGTCGACACCGGCGGCGAGGGCGCCGCCCTGCTCGGAGGCCTGCTCGTGGTGATCGCCGCGCTCGGCTACGCGCTCGGCGCCTTCTACCTTCGCCGCAATCTCGGCGGCTTCAAGGCGATCGGAACGGTCACCGCCTCGATGGGCGCGAGCGCCCTGATGGTGCTGCCCTTCGCGCTCGCCACGCTCCCGAGCGAGCTGCCCGGCGCCAAGGCCGTCGGCGCCCTCACGGCCCTCGGGGTGCTCGGCACGGGCATCTCCTTCGTTCTCTTCTACACCCTGATCGCCGAGGTGGGGCCCACGAAGGCCTCGCTGGTGGCCTACGTCGCACCGGGCTTCTCGGTGCTCTACGGGGTCACGCTGCTCGGCGAGCCGTTCGGCCCGGCCACGCTGGCCGGTCTGATCATGATCGTCGGCGGGTCGTGGCTGACCGCCGAGGGGCGGTTGCCGTGGCGTAGGCGCCAGGCGGCCGTCCGACCTCACCCCACGCCTACCCCGGAGGTGGCACGATGACGACCAACCTGACCATCCGTCTATCCCACGAGTCCGACGCGGTCGCCCTCGGGCGGCTCGCCCAGCTCGACTCCACCTTCTACGACGGCTCGCAGGTGCTGCTGGCCGAGACGGGCGACACGCTCCTCGCGGCGATGTCGCTCGACGGCAGGTTCGCGTTCGCCGATCCGTTCGAGCGCACGGCGGAGGCCGTGGCGATGCTCGGGCTGCGGGTCGAGCAGCTCGAGCGTGCCGCGCTCAACGGCTCACGGCGAGCTGGCCGCAGGCGGCGTGGATATCGCGCCCCCGCGTCAGCCTGACCGTGGCGGGCACGCCGTGGTCCTCGAGCGCCTGCCGGAAGGCGGCGATCGCCTCGCGGCTCGACCCCTCGAAGCCCGAGTCGGTCGGGTTGTAGGGGATCAGGTTCACCTTGAAGGCGCCGCGCGGCTCGAGCCGCGCGGCGAGCTGTAGCGCCTGCTCGTAGCGGTCGTTGACGCCGGAGAGCATCAGGTACTCGACGAAGACCTTGCGCCGGCGCGCCTCGTGCCAGCGCCGGCAGGCGTCCAGCACGTCGGCCAGCGGGTAGCGGTCGTTCACCGGCATCAGCTCCGAGCGCAGCGCGTCGTCGGGCGCGTGCAGCGAGAGGGCCAGGCGGATCGTGGGTCCGTCGTGCTCGGCGAGGCGATCGATGCCCGGGATCCAGCCGACCGTGGAGATCGTGGTGCTCGACGGGTGGATGCCGATCGTCGGGCAGGCGCTCGCACGCGCCCGAGCACCGCCGTCGAGGTTCAGCAGCGGCTCGCCCATGCCCATGAAGACCGCGTGGTTCACGGGCTCCGTCCCTCGCGGAAGTGCAGCGCCTGGTCGAGGATCTCCGAGGCGGTGAGGTTGCGCCCGAAGGCCATCGTTCCGGTGGCGCAGAAGGTGCAGGTCAACGGGCAGCCGGACTGGCTCGAGAGGCACAGGGAGCGCCGCCCGTCGCGGTAGCGCATCAGCACCGTCTCCAGCGGCCGCCCGTCGGCGGTGGTGAACAGCACCTTCTCCGTCCCGTCGCCAGCCAGGGCCTCGTGCTCGACCGAGAGGCAGGAGAGCGGGACGCGCTCGGCGAGCGTGTGGCGCAGCGCCTCGGGAAGGTTGGTCATCGCGTCGTACGAGCCGGCCCCGCGCGCGGCCCATTCCCACACCTGACGGGCGCGGAAGGGGGGCTCGCCGGCCTCCGCGAGCACGTTGTCGAGCAGGTCCAGGTCCACCGTCCCTGGAGGCTAGCCCGCCGCGTAGAGGCGCCAGGCGCCGGGGGCGCCGCGCAGCTCGTGCTCGCCGCGGTCCTCGAACTCGAGGCCTGAGCCCACCACCAGATCCTTCACGGTGCTGGAGACCAGCACCTCGCCGGGCCCGGCCAGGCCCATCACCCGCGAGCCGATGTGGACCGCGAGGCCGCCCAGGTCGTCGCCGCGGCGCTCGCATTCCCCCGTGTGCACCCCCGCCCGGATCTCGAGGCCGAGCCGGCGCACGCCCTCGGCCGCCGCCTGGGCGCAGGTCACCGCCCGGGCCGGGCCGTCGAAGGCGGCGAGGAAACCGTCGCCGGTGGTCTTGACCTCGCGGCCTCCGTAGCGGGTGAGCTGGCGCCGGAGGAGGTCGTCATGGCCGTCGAGCAGCTTGCGCCAGCCCGCGTCGCCCTCCGCCGCCGCCCGTTGGGTCGACCCGACGATGTCGGTGAAGAGAACGGTCGTAAGGACGCGGTCCACGGGGGCGGGGCGGCGCTGCCCGGTCACGAACTCCTCGACCTCGTCGAGCAGCTCCCCGGCGCCCGAGCCGTAGGACACGTGGTCGATGCCGCCCAGCTCCCGGAAGTCGGCGCCGGGAATCAGCTCCGCGAACTTCCTGGCCTCCTCGAGAGGGACGAGCGGGTCCTCGGTGCGGCCGAGCACCAGCGTCGGCACCCGGATGGCCGGCAGGATGTCGGAGATGTCGCTGCGCGCGGTCAGGTCGACCAGCTTTCGCGCCATCCCGGGGCTGCACGCGGCGCGCTCGTAGTGGCCGTACCAGCGCCGGAAGTCGTCGTCCCCTGCCAGTGACGGCGCGTAGAAGTCGAGCGTCCCGCCGCTGCCCCAGTTGTCGTCGACCAGGTCGAGGATCGCCTCCACGACCTCGGGGGTGAGGACGGCGCCGCCCCGCGCCCCGACGCCGAACAGCACGAGCGAGCCGACCCGCTCGGGGTAGGTGGCGGCGAAGATCGCGGCCATCCGCCCGGCCTCGGACGTTCCGAAGAGCGCCACCTTCTCCGCCCCGGCCGCGTCGAGGACGGCGAGCAGGTCGTCCACCTGCTGCTCGTACATCGGGGCGCTCTCCCACGGGTCGGAGAGCCCGGTGCCGCGCCGGTCGTGGACGATCAGGCGCGAGAAGCTCGCCAGGCGCTCGAGGAAGGCCCCGGGGCGGCGCTCCGGCCACAGCATCTCGCTGTGGCTGGCCGGGCCCATGAGGAAGGCCAGGTCGGGCGGTCCCTCGCCCGCGACCTGGTAGGCGATGCTCGCGCCGGAGCTGTGGGCGTATCGGACGGCGGGGGTCTCCATCAGCTCCTCCTGGCGCCAGTCTTGCGCATCGAACCCGTCTGGCAGGCTGGTGACATGCGCCTCGGCAAGTACCTGGCCCACGCGGGGGTCGCCTCGCGCCGGGCGGCCGAGCAGCTCATCGCCGAGGGCCGCGTGACCGTCCGCGGCGAGCGGGTGACCGACCCGGCCCGCGACGTGGACGAGGCCAGCCAGGTGGCCGTGGACGGGAGCGCGATCGCGCCCGAGCGCCGCGAGGTGTACGCGCTCAACAAGCCCAAGGGGGTGGTCTCCACCGCGAAGGACACCCACGGCCGGCCGACCGTGGTCGACCTGATCGACTCCGAGCTGCGCCTGTATCCGGTCGGGCGCCTGGACGCCGACACGACCGGGCTGATCCTGCTCAGCAACGACGGCGAGCTGGCCGACCGCCTCACCCACCCCCGCTACGGCGTGGAGAAGACCTACCGCGTGCAGGTCAAGCCGGCGCTGGTGGGAGAGCGGGCGCTGCGAGCGCTGAGGGAGGGAGTGCGCCTCGAGGACGGCCGCACCGCCCCCGCGCGGGTGCGCCGGGCGGGGCCGGGGGTGATCGAGGTGCGGATCGCCGAGGGCAGGAAGCGCCAGGTGCGCCGGATGTGCGAGGCGGTGGGCCACCACGTGGTCGCGCTGGAGCGCGTCGCCTTCGGGCCGCTGCGCCTCGGCGACCTCGCGCCGGGGGCGTCGCGGCGGCTCACGGCGACCGAGATCGAGGGCCTGCGGGAGGCGACGGCTGCCAGGATTCGGTGACATGAGGCTGCGAGCGCTCAGGGGCGCCACCACCGTGCGGGAGAACGACGCGAGCGCCATCCTCGAGGCCACCGAGGAGCTGGTGAGCACGGTGATCGCCCGAAACGGGCTCGACCCCGAGGACATGGTCTCGTGCATCTTCACCTGCACGGACGACCTCGACGCGGAGTTCCCGGCGGTGGCGGCGCGGAACCTGGGGCTCGGGGCCGTCCCCCTGCTGTGCACGCGCGAGATCGCCGTGCCGGGCTCGCTCCCGCGGACGATCCGCCTCATGCTGCACTGCTACGCCGCCCCCGAGTCGCCGGCGCAGCACGTCTACCTGCGCGAGGCGGTGGCCCTGCGGCGCGACCTCGAGGGGGCTCAGTGACCGGGCTCGAGTTCAACCGCCGGCTCGAGGCCATCCCCGTCTATCCGGCGGCGGAGAGCTACGGCGACGACACCGGCCTCGTCCAGCTCGCCTCCAACGAGACGCCATGGGGGCCGCCCGCGGCGGTGATCGGCGCCATCCAGGGCCAGCTCGAGACCCTCAACCGCTATCCCGACCCCGCCAAGTCGGTGCTGCGCCGCCGGATCGCCGAGCGGGCCGACGTGCCCACCGCGAGGGTGGCGGTGGGCAACGGGTCGTGCGAGATCCTCCTCGCCGCCGCCGACGCCCTGCTGGAGCCGGGGGCGGAGCTGATCTACGCCTGGCCGTCGTTCTCGATGTACCCCCACCTGGCCGCGCAGTCGGGCGCCCGGGCCGTGACGGTGCCCCTCGACGCGAACGGCGTGCACGACCTGGACGCCATGGCGGCCGAGGTGAACGCCGCCACGAGGCTCGTGATCGTCTGCAACCCCAACAACCCCACCGCGACGGCCGTGGCGGTGGACGAGATCGACGCGTTCGTGGCCGGCCTGCCGCGCCACGTGGCGGTGATCCTCGACGAGGCCTACGTGGAGTTCAACCTCCTCCAGGACCCGAGCGAGTCGATCGACCTGGTCAACCGGCACTCGAACCTCGTCGTGCTGCGCACCTTCTCCAAGGTCTATGGCCTCTGTGGCCTGCGCGCGGGCTACGCGATCGGCTCGGAGTCCTTCCGCCTGGCCGTGGACCGCGTGCGCCAGCCCTTCTCGGTCAACGCGCTGGCGCAGGCCGCGGCCGCGGAGGCCGTCCGCCACACCGACGAGGTCGAGCGCCGGATCGAGCACACGGTGATCGAGCGGCTGCACATGGAGTCCGAGTTCGAGGAGCGCGGCCTCGAGACGACCGACAGCCAGGCGAACTTCTCGTGGGTCTCGCTGGGAGACCGCGACGAGGACGCGATCGTCCGTGGCCTGGCCGAGCGCGGGGTGATCGTGCGGGCGGGCAGCGCCCTCGGCGGGGCGGGCAACCTGCGCGTCACCTACGGCACCCGCGAGCAGAACCGCCGCTTCCTGGCCGCGCTCGACGAGCTGCTCTAGCCCGGCGCGCCCTCCAGGTAGCCCTCCGCCGCCAGGTGGTCGAGGATCGCCTGGGCCGTCTCGGCGGCCTTGGCGTGCGAGGTGTCGACCGTGACCTCGGCGTCGTGGGGCTCCTCGTACGGGTCGGAGATCCCGGTGAACTGGTCGATCACGCCGGCGCGGGCCTTGGCGTAGAGCCCCTTGATGTCGCGCCCCTCGCACACCTCGAGCGGGGTGGACACGTGCACCAGCACGAAGCCGCCGTGGGGCTCGATCATCCGCCGCACCTCGTCGCGCAGCGCCCGGTAGGGGGCGATCGGGGCGCACACGGCGATGCCCCCGTTCTTGGTGATCTCCGAGGCCACCCAGCCGATCCTGCGCACGTTGATCTCGCGGTGCTCGCGTGAGAAGCCGAGCTCGGCCGACAGGTGCCGGCGAACGAGGTCGCCGTCGAGGAGGGTGGCCCGGCGGTCGCCGAGCTCGAGGATCCGGGCCATCAGCGCGTTGGCCACCGTCGACTTGCCCGAGCCCGAGAGGCCGGTCATGAACACCGTGAACCCCTGCCGCGACCGGGGGGCGCGGGCGCGGCGCAGCTCGCGCGCCACCCCGGGAGGCGTGAACCACTCGGGCAGCTCGCGGCCGTGCTCCAGGCGATCGTGCAGCTCGCCGTCGGAGATCGTCAGGGTGGGCTCGTCCTCGGCCAGCTCCTCCTCGGCCACGAAGTCGTGGCGGCCGGGCGCGTAGACCAGGTTGCGGAACGGCACCATGGTCACCCCGATCTCGCCCTCGTGCTCGCGCAACAGGTCCTGCGCGTCCGTCGGCCCGTAGAAGGGCCCGCCGGCCTCCTCGCCGGGGTCGGCGTAGTGCTCGGCCACGAAGAGGTGGGTGGCGCCGAAGTTGCGCCGGATCACGGCGTGGAAGAGCGCCTCGCGGGGTCCGGCGGCCCGCATCGCCAGCGGCAGCAGGGCGAGGATCGCCGACCCGGGCGGGTAGCGCTCGAGGAGCGCCTGCAGGCAGCGGATGCGGGTGAAGTGGTCCACGTCACCCGGTGCGCAGCGGCCCGACCACCGGGTGCAGCAGCACGCCGCGCGTCCAGCTCGGCGGCCGCTCGGAGCGTGAGCTCCTGCTGGGCGCGGTGCATCGGGTTGCGGGTCCCGATCGCCACGACGCGCTCCCACCCCCGGCGCTCGATCTCGCCCCGCACGTCGGCCGGGCCGAGCCTCAGCGCCGTGAAGTCGTGGTGGGTCGGCCTCGCCAGCCCCTCGAGGTCGCACGCGAGGTACTGACGACCGCGGCCCTCGAAGAGCTGTCCGACCCCGGGGTGCCGGGGATCGGTGGTGCCCCACACCTCCTGTGCCTCGCGCTCGCGGTCGGGCGACCACACGTCGTGCACGCAGACCGCCGCGAGCATCACGCCCTCGGGGTCGCGAAGCGCCACCCTGTCGCCCGAGCTCGAGGTGCTGCGCCATCTCCTCGGGCATTCCGAGGGTGATCGGGATCGGCCACAGCGTGCCGTCGGTCAGGCGCATCGAGTCCCGCACCGACTCGTAGTCGTCGCGCTTCATGAACCCCTTCAGCGGCGAGAAGCCGCCGCACAGCAGCAGCTCGAGGTCCGCGAGCTGCTTGGGGGTCAGGCTCCACGAGGGCCAGTCGCGGGACTCCTCACGCAGCTCGGCCGCCCGCTCGGCGTCCACGACCAGCTCGACGAGCTCGCCGCCGTAGGGCGTCTGGACGGCCACCTCGCTCAACCGGGTCGCGCCGGCACCTCCGGCTCGGCCAGGCCAAAGGTGTCGTAGGCGCCGAAGCGAGAGAACATCTTGTGGTCGGGACCGTGGAAGTCCGACGAGGCCGTGAGCGCCAGTCCGCGCTCGCGGCAGAAGCCGACCAGGAACTCGGTCTGCTCCCGGGTGTGCGAGGGGTAGAAGACCTCCACACCGTCGAGGGGCAGCTCGTCGATCAGGTCGGCGACCGTCTGCGGATCGTCCAGGTCCCAGAAGGGGTGGGCGAGCACGGCCGCACCGCCCGCGGCGTGGATGAGCTCGACCGCCTCGGGGGTGGAGGGCCAGCGCCGGGGCACGAAGGTGGGGGTGCCGGGGATCAGGTACTTCTCGAAGAACGGGCCCATCTCGGTCACGCCGGCGGCCTTGGCGATGTGGGGACGTCCCACGGAGGCCGCGTCGCCCGCCTGGGCGATCGCCCCCTCCAGCGTGACCTCGACCCCGGCCCGGTTGAGGTTGGCGATGATCTCCTCGGCCCGGGCCACGCGCTCGGACTGCGCGCGCTTGCAGGCCGCGGCGATCGTGTCGAGGTCGATCCAGTACCCGAGCATGTGCAGCTCCTCGGCCACGGGATGTCCGCAGGACATCTCCACCGCCGGCACCAGCTCGATCCCGGCGGCCGCGGCGGCCTCGGAGGCCTCGGTCAGCCCGTCGATCGCGTCGTGGTCCGACAGGGAGAGGGTCGTGACGCCGGCGGCGGCGGCGGCCTCCACGACGCCCGCGGGCTCCAGCTCCCCGTCGGAGACGGTGGAGTGCGATTGCAGTTCGATCACACGGCCGGACTCTAACCGGCGGCTTCCGGCCGCGGCCGGCGCGCTCAAGCCCGTTGTGCGCCCTGCCGATTCCTGCTACAAGTGATGCCGATGCACCGCCTCGTCACGCCGACCCTTCACGACGCCGCTGCCCGCGGCGATCGTCGGCGTGCCTCGTGGTATTGGCGATTTAGCTAGGCGTCCGGCCGCGGCAGCCTGCCGCTCCTCGGCAGAGACAGTCCCCCCCGGACGCCGCAAAGCGGCCTGCAACCAGGCCACCACACCCGCCAGATCCGTACATATCTCTGAGAGGCTGAAGGAAAGAAATGATGATCGTGATGAAAGAGGAGGCGACACCGGACGAGGTCCGGTCGGTCGTCGAGCGGGTCGAGGCGGTCGGCGCCCGCGCGCACGTGATCGAGGGCGAGGTCCACACCGTGATCGGCGCCATCGGGGACCGCGAGCCGGTGGCCGACCTCGAGCTCGAGGGGGCTGCCGGGGTGGACCACCTCGTGCCGATCTCGCGGCCCTACAAGCTGGCCTCGGCGCAGGTCACCCACGGGGAGCGCACCGTGATCGACGTCGACGGGCGCAAGATCGGCGGCGAGCACTTCGCGACGATCGCCGGGCCGTGCACGGTCGAGTCGCGCGACGTGCTGCTCGACGCGGCGCACGCCGTGAAGGACGCCGGCGCCCAGCTTCTGCGCGGCGGCGCCTACAAGCCCCGCACCTCGCCGTACTCCTTCCAGGGGCTGGGCGAGGAGGGCCTGCGCCTGCTCCAGGAGGCCAAGGACGAGACCGGGCATGCCGATCGTGACCGAGGTGATGGACGTGCGCGACCTCGACGCCGTGCTCGAGGTGGCCGACGTGATCCAGCTCGGCGCGCGCAACATGCAGAACTACACGCTGCTCACCGAGCTCGGCCGCGCGGGGCGCCCGGTGCTGATCAAGCGCGGGCTCTCCGCGACGCTCGAGGAGCTCCTGATGGCGGCGGAGTACGTGCTCAAGGAGGGCAACACCGACGTGATGCTCTGCGAGCGCGGCATCCGCACCTTCGAGACGCGCTACCGCTTCACGCTCGACCTGATGGCGGTGCCGGTGCTCAAGGAGCTGACCCACCTGCCGGTGCTCGTCGATCCCAGCCACGCCGCGGGCCGGCGCGACCTGGTGCCCTCGCATGTCGCTGGCCGCGGCCGCGGCGGGCGCGGACGGGATCATCGTCGAGGTGCACCCCGATCCCGACGAGGCGATCTGCGACGGCCCGCAGCAGCTGCGGGCCGACGACTTCGCCGAGCTACCTGCGCCAGGTCGAGCGGTGGCCGAGATCGCGGGCAAGAAGCTCGCCGTGCCGCGTCTAGCGGGCGCGCCGTGGACCACGTTCGGCAGCGCGACGGGGTCAGCGACCGCCGGATCGACCGCGTCGAGTCGCTCGGAGCCCCGCGCAGCCTGCTCGAGGAGCTCCCCCTCACCGCCCGAGCACGAGGACGTGGTGATGCAGGGCGGACGCGAGCAGGTCGCGGCGATCCTCGACGGCACCGACGACCGCCTGCTCGTGGTGGTCGGCCCGTGCAGCGTGCACGACCCCGCCGCCGCCCGGGACTACGCCCGCCGGCTGAGCGCGACGCTCGCAGGAGCTGCGCGGACGACCTCTGCGTCGCGATGCGGGTCTACTTCGAGAAGCCGCGCACCACCACGGGGTGGAAGGGCATGATCAACGACCCCCACCTCGACGACTCGGGGGACGTGAACACCGGCCTGCGGATGGCCCGCGAGCTGCTGCTCGAGGTGCTCGGGCTCGGGCTGCCGGTGGGCTGCGAGTTCCTCGACCCGATCACCCCGCAGTACATCTCGGACACCGTGGCCTGGGGCGCGATCGGCGCCCGCACCACCGAGAGCCAGATCCACCGCCAGCTCGGATCGGGACTGTCGATGCCGGTCGGCTTCAAGAACCGCACCGACGGCAACGTCCAGGTCGCGGTGGACGCCGTGCCGGGCGGCCGCCGCCAGCCACGCGTTCGCCGGCGTGGACCGCAGCGGCACGCCCGCGATCCTCCACACCCGCGGCAACCTCGACTGCCACGTGATCCTGCGCGGCGGTCGCGGCGAGCCCAACTACGCGCCCGCGGCGGTGGCCGCACGCCCTGGAGCGGCTGCGCGGCGCGGGCCTGCCCGAGCGGCTCGTGATCGACGCCTCGCACGACAACAGCGGCAAGGACCCGGGCCGCCAGCCCGCGGTGGCCGCCGACGTGGGCGCCCAGGTGGCGGGCGGCAACCGCGCGATCGTCGGGCTGATGCTCGAGTCGTTCCTGGTGGCGGGCCGCCAGGACCTGGCGGCGGGCGGCCCCTCACCTACGGGCAGTCGATCACCGACGCGTGCATGGACTGGGAGACCACCGACGGAGGTGCTGGAGGGGCTCGCCGCGGCGGTGCGGGCGCGGCGCGCGTGGCGCCGCGATGAAGGTCGCCGTGCTCGGGGTCGGGCTGATCGGCGGCTCGATCGGGCTCGCGGCCCGCGAGCGGATCGACGGCGCCGAGGTGGTCGGCTTCGGGCGCTCGCCCGAGCGGCTGGCCCGAGGCCGTGGAGCTGGGCGCCATCGACCGCGCCGCCGGCTCGCTCGAGGAGGCCCTCGACGGCGCGGACGTCTGCTTCTGCTGCGGCCCGGTGGGCGCCCTCGCCGAGCCAGGTCGACGCCGCGCTGGCCGCGGCCCCGGCCGACTGCGTGGTCACCGACGTCGGCTCGGTCAAGCGCGCGCTGGTCGAGCGCGTCCACGACGAGCGCTTCGTGGGCGGCCACCCGATGGCCGGGGCGGAGACGGCCGGGGTCGAGCACGCGCGCGGCGACCTCTTCGACGGGGCGGTCTGGTACCTGACCCCGTCGGACACCACCTCGGGGCCTCGTACGAGCGCCTGCACCGCCTGGTGGCGGCCCTCGGCGCCCGGCCGGTGGCCATCGACCCCGAGTCGCACGACCGCCTGCTCGCCGCCGTGAGCCACCTGCCCCACGTGCTCGGCCAACGTGCTCGTGGCCGCAGGCCGCCGGGCGCGGCGACCTGCCCCGGGTGGGACCGAGCTTTCGCGACGCGACCCGGGTGGCGGGGGCCAACTCGGCGATCTGGACCGACATCTACATGGCCAACCGCGAGGCCATCGCCGACGAGATCGACGGCGCGGTCGAGCGCCTGCGGCCGCGTCGGCGAGATGCTCCGGGCGGGGGACGCCGGCGCGCTCACGGAATGGAACGAGGAGGCCGGCCGCCGACCGCCGGCGCCTGCTCGCAGGCCGGACTCGCCGCGGGGGCGCCGTTCACGAGCTTCGCCTGACCGTGCCCAACCGCCCCGGTATCGTCGCGCAGGTGGCTCTCGCTCTCGGCAAGGCAGGCGTGAACATCGTCGATCTCGCCCTCGCCCCCGCGGCCGACATGCGCTCCGGGGCCATGACGCTGTGGTGGCCGGCGAGAGCGGACGCCGAGCGCGCGCGCGGACCTGATCGAGGGACCTCGGCTTCCCCGTAGCGCGCAGGCGTGAGCGCCGCTTCGCGCCCTCCGGGCCCGCTCACGGGGCCGCTTCCGGCCCCCGCCCGACAAGTCGATCTCCCACCGCGCGGCGCTCTTCGCCGCGATGTGCGACGAGCCGGTGGCGGTGCGCAACTACCTCGACTCGGCCGACACGCGCTCGACCCTCGAGGCGCTGCTCACGCTCGGCGCCGGGGTGGAGGAGGAGAGCATCCCCGGCGCGCTGGTGATCCGCGGGGTGGGCCTGCACGCCGCGCTCGAGGCCACCGGCGGGCGGCTCGACGTGGGCAACTCGGGCACGCTGCTGCGGCTGCTGCCCGGATGGCTGGCCGGGCAGCCCGGCGGCGAGTGGACGCTCGACGGCGACGAGTCGATCCGGCGCCGGCCGGTGGACCGGGTGGTCGAGCCGCTGCACGATGATGGGCGCCGGGCGTCGAGGCCCGCGACGGGCGCCTGCCGCCGCTCGATCGTGAGGGGCACCGACCTGCAGGGCATCGACTACGAGCTGCCCGTGGCCAGCGCCCAGGTCAAGTCCTGCGTGCTGATCGCCGGCCTGCTGGCGGCGGGCAGCACGACGATCACCGAGGTCACCCAGAGCCGCGACCACACCGAGCGGATCCTGCGCCGACGCGCGGGTGCCGTTCGAGCGCGACGGGCTGACGATGACCGTGAGCGAGGTCGACGAGCTCGAGCTGGACGAGATCACGGTGCCCGGCGACCCGTCGTCGGCCGCGTTCATGGTGGCCGCCGCCTGCCTCGTGCCCGGGTCGCGGGTGGTCATCGAGAACGTGGGCCTCAACTGGACCCGACCGGGCTTCTTTCGCATCGCCCAGCGGATGGGGGCCGTGATCCTCGGCGACCTCGAGGAGCCCGGCACCCAGGCCGACGACGAGCCGGTGGGCGAGCTCGACGTGGCGTGCGAGCCCGCTCGAGGGCACCGAGGTGGAGCCGGACGAGGTCCCGATGACGATCGACGAGCTGACGCTGGTCGGGCTGCTCGGCGCCTTCGCCGAGCGGCGAGACCGTCGTCCGCGGGCGCCGAGGAGCTGCGCCACAAGGAGTCCGACCGGATCGACGGGCTGGTGGAGGGCCTGGCGGCGATCGGGGCCGACATCGAGGAACCGACGACGGGTTCGTCGTGCGCGGCGACGGCAGCTCCGCTCCAGGGCGGCGCGCTCGACGCGCGCGGCGACCACCGCATGGCGATGCTCGGGGCGGTGGCCGGCCTCGCCTGCGACGGACGGGGTGGAGGTCGCGGGCATGGAGAGCGCGACGGTCTCCTACCCGGAGTTCGACGAGGACCTGGCGGCGCTGCTCGGCTGAGCGCGCCGAGCGCAACCTCCGGCCGTCACTAGGGTTGACGCGAGCATGAGGCGTCCCTTCCTGCTCGCCGGGCTGGTCGTGCTGGCCACCGCACCCGCCGCCCACGCCACCCTCCCCGGCGCCAACGGCCGCATCGCCGCCTCCGCCACCGTCGACGACGGCGACGGGCTTCGTGACCAGGGCGCTCGTGACCCTCGCCCCGGAGGGGCAGGGCCGCGACCGCGGCGCCAGGTTCCTGCGCGAGTGCGCCCGGATGAACGGCGAGCCCCAGCAGGGCAGCGACTGCGACGCTGAGTACCGCGATCCCGCGTGGGCGCCGAACGGCAGGCGCCTCGTGTTCGACGCCGGGGCGTCGCTGCGCGTTCCTCGAGCGCCGACAAGTCGGGCTTCCGCCTGCTTCGCCCGCTCCAGCGCGAACGATGGCGACCCGGCCTTCTCGCCCTCCGGGCGGCAGATCGCCTTCACGGCCGCGCCGGCTCGGGCGGGGCAGTGTTCGTCCGCGACACCGCCGGCGGCGCCGCACGGCGGGTGGCCGCCGGCGGCTCGGCGCCCGACTGGTCGGCGCGCGGGCTGATCGCGTACGTCGCGCGGCGGGACCATCTTCACCGTGCGGCCGGGCGGGGGCGGTCGCACGCGCCTGGCGGGCGGCCGCGACCCGAGCTGGTCGCCGGACGGCCGCTCGATCGCCTTCGCGCGCGGCGGCGGCATCTACGTGGCCCGCGCCGACGGCCGGGGCGTGCGCCGCGTCGTGCGCTGCTCGGGCTGCCGGACCCCGGTGTTCTCACCCGACGGCCGCCTGCTGGTGATCGACCTGAAGGGGCTGCAGGACGGTCCGCGTGAGCGACGGCCGGCTCGTGCGGCGGGTGATCGACGACAGCGGCGGCTCGATCGACTTCTCAGAGCCCTCCTGGCAGCCCAAGTAGCCTCAATCGCCATGGTGGTGGCGATCGACGGCCCCGCGGGAGCGGGCAAGAGCACGGTCGCGCGCGCGGCGGCGCGGGCGCTCGGATTCACCTTCCTCGACTCCGGCGCGATGTACCGGGCGGCGGCCCTCAAGCTGCTCGAGGAGGGCGGCGCGGCCTCCGAGCGCGCGCGAGGAGCTGGAGCTCGAGCTGGGGGAGCGGGTGCTGGCCGGCGGGCGCGACGTGACCGAGGCCATCCGCACCCCGGAGGTCTCCGAGGCGGCGTCGCGGATCGCGACCAACGAGAAGGTGCGGGCCGCGCTGGTGGGCAAGCAGCGGGCGCTGCATGGCCGAGGGCGACTGGGTGGCCGAGGGGCGCGACATCGGCACGGTCGTGGCGCCCGACGCGCAGGTCAAGGTCTTCCTCGTCGCGGACCCCGCCGAGCGCGCGCGCAGGCGCGCGACGGAGCTCGGCACCGACACCGAGACGGTCCTGCGCGACCAGGCGCTGCGTGACGCGCAGGACGAGGGCCGCGAGCACTCGCCGCTGCGGGCGGCGCCCGACGCGGTGGAGCTGGACACGACCGGCCTGACGGTCGACGAGGTGGTCGAGCGCATCACCGCCCTCGTGCACGCCGCCCGGCGGGACTAGCGCCCATGGCCCTCCAGAAGGTGGCCGTGATCGGCTACCCGAACGTGGGCAAGTCGACGCTCGTGAACCGGCTCTCGGGCACCCGCGAGGCGGTGGTGCACGAGCAGGCCGGCGTGACCCGCGACCGCAAGGAGGTCGAGGCGGACTGGAACGGGCGCTCCTTCGTGCTCGTGGACACCGGCGGGGTGGACCTCGACGAGACGCACGACCTCGCCCGCTCCGTGCAGCGCCAGTCGCGCGCGGCGCTGGCCGAGGCGGCCGTCGCGGTGCTGGTGGTGGACGCGGCGGCCGGCCTGCGCGAGCAGGACGCCGAGCTGGCGCGAGACCTGCGCGCGGGGCCGGTGCCGGTGGTGGTGGCGGCGAACAAGGTCGACAGCGGGCTGCAGGCCGGCGGCGCGGCGGAGTTCTACGGGCTCGGGCCTCGGCGACCCGGTCGCCGTGTCCGCCGCGCACGGCCTCGGCACCGGCGACCTGCTCGACCGGGTGGCGTCGCTGCTGGCCGATGCGCCCGAGCCGGAGGAGGCGCAGGCCACGCGCCTGGCGGTGATCGGGCGCCCGAACGTCGGGCAAGTCGTCGCTGGTCAACAAGCTGCTGGGCGAGGAGCGCGTGATCGTCGCCGCCGGTGGCGGGAACCACCCGCGACTCGGTGGACACCCGGATCGAGATCGACGGCCGGCAGGTGATCCTGGTGGACACCGCCGGGCTGCGGCGCCGCACCAAGGTGGCGGGCACGGTGGACTACTACGCCCAGCTGCGCTCCGAGCGCGCGGCCGAGCGGGCCGAGGTGGCGATCGTGCTCTGCGACGCCACCGACGGCGTCACCACCGAGGACTTCCGCATCGCGGAGATGGCCATGAAGAAGAACTGCGCCACGGTGGTCGCGCTGAACAAGTGGGACGAGACCCAGACCGACCTCGAGGACGCGCGGGCCCGGGTGACCCAGAAGCTGCGCCAGCGGCCGCGGCTGATGGCGGTGTCGGCCAAGACCGGGCGCGGCCTGCGGCGCCTGATGGCCGAGTCGCTGGCCATCGCCGACCGGGCCGCCGAGCGCGTCTCCACGCCCGAGCTGAACCGCTTCCTGGGCGACCTCCAGGGCATCCGCCAGCCCCCGGCCACCCGCGGCAAGCGGCTGAAGATGTACTACATGGCCCAGTTCGAGACGGCGCCTCCGCGCTTCGCCGTGCAGGTGAACGATCGGAGCCTGATCAAGCGCGACTACGCCTACTTCCTCGAGAACCAGCTGCGCGAGCGCTTCGGCCTCGAGGGGGTGCCGCTGGTGATCGACTTCAAGACCACCGGCAGGGACCGATACGCCTGAAACTCGACGTGGATAGCTAGGGTTTCCGCGCCAATGGCGACTACACAGCTTCCCGACAACGAGTACCTGTTCACCTCCGAGTCGGTCACCGAGGGCCACCCGGACAAGATGGCCGACCAGATCTCCGACGGCGTGCTCGACGCGGTCCTGCGCGACGATCCCACCGGGCGCGTGGCCTGCGAGACGCTGGTCAACACCGGCCTCGTGGTCGTCTCGGGTGAGATCACCACCGAGGTCTACGTCGACGTGCCGAAGATCGCCCGCGAGACGATCCGCAGGATCGGCTACGACGACCACTCCTACGGCTTCGACTGCCGACGCCTGCGCGGTGATCACCGCGATCGACGAGCAGTCGCCCGACATCGCCCAGGGCGTCGACCAGGCCTTCGAGGCGCGCACGGCCGGAGAGGCCAACGGCACCGGCGACGAGCTCGACGTCGCCGGCGCCGGCGACCAGGGGATGATGTTCGGCTACGCCACGCGCGAGACGCCCGAGCTGATGCCGATGCCGATCTCGCTCGCGCACCGCCTGGCCCAGCGCCTGGCCGAGGTCCGCCGGGAGCAGGCGGTCGACTACCTGCGCCCCGACGGCAAGACCCAGGTCACCGTGCGCTACGAGGACGGCATCCCGGTCGAGATCGAGAAGGTGCTCATCTCGACCCAGCACCGCGGGGACGTGGACTCGCAGAGCCAGATCCGCCCCGACCTGTGGGAGCACGTCGTCGCGCCGATCCTGCCCGCCGAGCTCTACGACGAGTCGAAGCTGTTCACCGCCGACGACTTCCTGGTGAACCCGACGGGCAAGTTCGTGATCGGCGGGCCCGTGGGCGACTGCGGGCTCACCGGGCGCAAGATCATCGTCGACACCTACGGCGGCTCCGCCCGCCACGGCGGCGGCGCGTTCTCGGGCAAGGACCCGTCGAAGGTGGACCGCTCGGCCGCGTACGCCGCCCGCTGGGTGGCCAAGAACGTGGTCGCGGCCGGCCTCGCCGACCGCTGCGAGGTCCAGGTGGCCTACGCGATCGGCGTCTCGCACCCCGTCTCGGTGATGGCCGAGACGTTCGGCACCGAGAAGGTCTCGCGCTCGACGATCGCGTCGCTGATCGACGAGCACTTCGACCTGCGCCCGGGCGCCTTCCGCAAGGAGCTCGACCTGCACCGGCCGATCTACCAGAAGACCGCCGCCTACGGCCACTTCGGCCGCGAGGACCCGGACTTCACGTGGGAGCGCACCGACCGCGCCGACGCCCTGCGCGAGGCGGCGGGCCTCGACGGCCGCGAGCCCGCGTGAGCGCCGGCCTAGCGCTCGTCCTCGTCGCCGGGCTCGTCGCCGGCGCACGCGGTGCAGCTCGACCTCGCCGTCGATGCCCTTGATGCGCCGCTTGCCGGCGAAGGAGTAGCGGTAGCGGCCGTTCTCGGTCGCCTCCTTCGTGGTGCCGTCGGCGAGCACCGAGCCCGGCCGCGCGATGTCGGTGATCCGGCTGGCCAGGTTCACCGGGCGCCCGTACCAGTCGCCTGAGCGCTCGAGCGCCTCGCCGCGCGCCACGCCCGCCCGGATCTGGGGGAAGTCCTCGCCCTCGTCGTCGGCGCGGGCCACGAGCGCCAGGGCGGCGTCGAGCAGCGCCTCGGTGTCCGCGGACTGGAGCATCGCCGCGTCGCCGATCGTCTTGATCAGGCGCACCGGCGGCTCGGCCACCTCCATCGCCATCTCCTCCAGGCGCGCGGCCACGTCGCCGAGCGCGGCGGTGTCGACGCTCTCGCCGAGCTTGGTGAAGCCCACGAGGTCCGCGAAGCAGAACGTGACCTCCTCGCTCTGGGGCAGGCCGCCCCGTCTGCAGCGCGGTGCCGTCGACCGCCGCCTGGCGGATGAGGCTGCGCTGCTGGACCCCGAGGATGTGCTCGAGCACCGGCCCGAGCAGCGGCGTCAGCTCCCGCGAGGCCTCGGCGTAGCGCAGGGCGAGGCTCTGCTCGTCGTCGCCCGCGCGGAGGTAGGTCTCGGCGAACACCCGCCGGATGGTCGAGGCCACCGAGAACATGCCGCGGCTCATCACGCGGCCGATCTCGACGATCGCGTCGTCGGGCAGCCCGGCCTCGCGCAGCGACTTCACGCGCTCGGCGGCCTCGAGGTCGGCGTCGGAGAAGCGGCGCTCGTCCGGGTCGCCGATCGCCATCCCGAGCGCGCGCCAGAGGCGCTCGAGGAACTCCCGGTCGAGCCCGGTCTGCTCGGCGATGTCCTCGGCCGAGTAGCGCGGCTCGCCGCCGGCGAGCACGCGCTCGACGGGCAGCAGCACGAGCCGGCCCTCCTCGGCGGCCTGCTTGCAGCTCGTCCAGCTCGACACCGTCGCTCTCGAGGCGCTCGAGCAGCTCGAGGCGGGCCTCGCGGGCCGGGCCCTCGAGGCCCTCGAGGAGCCCCTCCTGTTCGAAGTCGATGGCCACGGGTCCCGGCGCGCTAGCCTACGCGGGATGACCGCCGGCTCGGCCGAGCTGCGCGACGTCTACGAGGAGCAGTACACCGCCCCGCCCGGGGAGGCGGCGCGCTACGGGCGCTGGCGGGCGCTGTGCGCCGAGGGCAAGGCCGACCACGTGGCGCGGCTCGCCCGGGCGCTGGCCCCGCCCCCCGCGACGGTGGCCGAGATCGGCTGCGGCGACGGCGGCCTGCTCACCGCGCTGGCCGCCGCGGCGCGTCGGCACCGAGCTCCACGGCTTCGACATCTCCGCGAGCGCGGTGGCGCTGGCGCGCGGCGCGGGCCGGAGGTCGACGCACGCCGAGCGCTTCGACGGCGCGCACGCTGCCCGTGCGCCGACGGCGCCTACGACCTCGGGGTGCTGTCCCACGTGCTCGAGCACGTGCCCGACCCGGTGCCGCTGCTGCGCGAGGCGGCGCGGGCGTGCCGCGCGCTGGTGGTCGAGGTGCCGCTGGAGGACAACCGCTCCGCCTCGCGGCCCGCGGCGCGAGCGGGCGCGGGAGGCGCTCGGCCACGTGCACCGCTTCTCGCGCGGCGACGGTGGGGGCGCTGGCGCGGCGAGGCGGGCCTCGAGGTGCGGGCCGAGCTGGCCGACCCGCTCCCGCGGGCCGTGCACGCCTTCTGGGCCGACACGGCCGGGGCCCGGGCGCGGGCTTCGGTCAAGGCGGCCGTGCGCCGCGGGCTGTTTACAGCCGCACCCAAGGTGGCCGAGCGCACCTTCACGCTCCATTACGCGGCCCTGCTCGTGCGCCGCCTGACCGGCCTCACGCGGACCCACGTCCGCGCCGCCGGCCGTACCGTCGACCGGGTGATCGCCAAGGTCGAGCCGCTCACCTCCGCCCGCGCCCTGCGGGGGCCGTTCGACTACCTGCTGGCCGGGGCCCACGAGGGCGTCGGGGTCGGCGACGATGCTGGTGGTGCCCTTCGGCAGCCGGCGGATGCTCGGGGTGGTGGTGGAGGTGGCCGAGGAGCGCGAGCTGCCGCCCGAGCGCCTGGCCGAGCCGCTCTCGGCGCTGGAGGCCGACGTGCCGCGCCGAGCTGGTGCGGCTCGGGCTGTGGGTGGCGCGGGAGTACGTGTCCACCCCGGCGCGCGGGCTCGCTCTGGTGCTGCCGCCCGGGCACGGGCACCGGGGCCGGCCGCCCGATCGCTCCGCGCCGCTCGCTGGCCGCCTCGCTCACCGAGGCGGGTCGCGCGGCGCTCGGCGACCCGGGCGAGCGGCTGGGGGAGCGCCAGCGGGCCGCGCTCGAGGCGCTCGCGGCGGGCCCCCGGCGGGTCAGCTCGCTCGCCCGGGAGGCCGGCATCGACCACGCCGGCATGCGCCGGCTCGAGCGCCGCGGCCTCGTGGCGCTCGAGCGCTCGATCGAGCCGGGCCGCCGGCCCACCGTGCGGCAGATCGGCGCCACGCGCGAGGTGGCGGCCCTCACCGGCCCCCAGGAGCGCGCGCTCGACGAGATCGTGGGCCGCATGGACGCGCCGGCGCGACGCCGAGCGCCGGCTGCTGCTGCACGGGGTCACCGGCAGCGGCAAGACCGAGGTCTACCTGCGGGCGGCCGCCGCGGCGCTCGAGCGCGGCCGGACGGCGATCGTGCTCGTGCCCGAGATCGCGCTCACGCCCCAGACCGCCGGGCGCTTCGTGGAGCGCTTCGGCGACACGGTGGCGATCCTGCACTCGCGGCTCACCGCCCGCGAGCGCTTCGACGAGTGGTCGCGGCTGCGCTCGGGCGAGGCGCGGGTGTGCGTGGGCCCGCGCTCGGCGGTGTTCGCCCCGCTGACCGGCGTGGGGCTGATCGTGGTCGACGAGGAGCACGACGGCTCCTACAAGCAGGAGGGCGACCCGCGCTACGACGCGCGCCACGTGGCCGAGCGGCGGGCCGCCGGCGCTGCGGCGCGGTGCTGCTGGTGGGCAGCGCCACGCCCCGGCCCGGAGAGCGTGCCGCGCCACGAGCGCCTCGTGCTCGACGAGCGCGTCGACGGCAGGGCGCTCCCGCCGGTCGAGCTGGTGGACATGGCCGGCCGGCCGGGCCGCTGCACGCCGCGCACCCGGGAGGCGCTCGACGAGGTCCGCCGGCGCGAGGAGAAGGCGATCGTGCTGCTCAACCGCCGCGGCTGGTCGAACTTCCTGGCCTGCCGGGAGTGCGGGCGCGCGTGGGACTGCCCGGACTGCGACGTGACGCTCGTGCTGCACCGCGTCCGAGCACGGGTGGCCTGCCACCACTGCGGCCACTCGGAGCGGGTGCCGGATCGCTGCCCCGACTGCGGCTCGGTGTCGGTGTCGCGCCACGGGCTCGGCACCGAGCAGCTCCACGTCGGAGCTCGAGCCGCTCGTGGACCCCGCTGCCGGTGTTCCGCCTCGACGCCGACACCGCGGCCAGCGACGGGATCGACGCCACGCTCGAGCGCTTCGACCAGGCCGCCGGCCGGGGTGCTGGTGGGCACGCAGATGGTGGCCAAGGGCCACGACTTCCCCGACGTGACGCTCGGCGTGGTGCTCGACGCGGACGCCACCCTGCGCTTCCCCGACTTCCGCGCGGAGGAGCGCACGTTCGCGCTCGTGGCCCAGCTGGCGGGGCGCAGCGGCCGCGGCGGCCGCGGGGGGCGGGTGGTGGTGCAGTCGCTCGACCCCGCCGCCCGGGCGCTCCAGCACGCGGCCGCGCACGACTCGGAGGGCTTCGTGCGCGGCGAGCTCGAGCGGCGGGCCGCGCTCGGCTACCCGCCCCACGGGAACCTGATCCGCGTGGTGTGCTCCGCCACCGAGCCGGGGCCCGAGACCGCCGCGGCGGAGGCGATCCGCGGGCTGATCGACCCGGCGGTGGCGCGGGTGCTCGGCCCGGCGCCCGCTGTTCCGGCGCCACGGGCGCCTGCGCGCGCAGCTCGTGGTCAAGGCCGCCGACCGCGCCGCGGGGATCGCCGCGGTCCGCCGAGCGGTGGAGACGGTGGCCGCCGACCGGGCCCACAAGGGCGCCTCCTACGCGGTCGACGTGGACCCCCAATGACGACGCCCACGGCGGTTGAAGGCGCCTCTACAATCCTCGCATGGCTGACGAGTACGAGCGGGAGCTGCTCGAACGGGAGGAGCACGTGGAGGACGCCACGCCCGCGCTCGACCCGGAGGTGGAGGCGCGAAGGGCCGCCGCCATGTCGTTCGTCCGCCGCCTCGGCGACCCGGTCCTGAAGAGCAAGGCCACCACGGTCGACCGCTTCGACGACGCGCTGCGCGGCCAGGTGTCGCGCATGGCGGGCCTCATGCAGGACGCGATCGGCCTCGGCCTCGCCGCCCCGCAGCTGGGCATCTCGCAGCGGCTGCTGGTCTACCGCGTGGGCCCCGACGCGCCGGTCATCGCGCTGGTCAACCCCGAGGTCGAGTGGTCGAGCGACGACAACGAGACCATGGAGGAGGGCTGCCTGTCGATCCCCGGCGTGACCGTCGACGTGGAGCGCGCGGTGCACGTGCGGGTCGCGCGCGCTCGACGAGGTGGGCGAGCGGCGCACGGTGGAGGCCTCGGGCCTCGAGGCGCGGGTGATCCAGCACGAGATCGACCACCTCGAGGGCGTGCTGATCCTCGACCGCACCAGCCGCGACCAGCGCCGGGAGGCGATGAGAGAGCTTCGCGAGGCCGAGCGCAGCCGCGCCGAAGAGGCCGCCTGAGGCTCTCTCAGGCGGCGGCGTAGCGCTTGGCGGCGCGCTCCCTGGCCTTGGCCGCCTCCGTCTCGCGGTCCTTCGGCGGGGCCGACGTGACCAGCGCGTCGAGCAGGACGGTGGTGGTCCGCGCCACCTCGTCCACCGCGCGGTCGAAGGCCTCCGCGTTGGCCTGGGAGGGATGGGTCGAGCCGCTGACCTTGCGCACGTACTGAAGCGCGGCGGCGCGCACCTCGTCCTCGCTGGCGGGGGGCTCGAAGTTATGGAGGGTTCTGATGTTCCGGCACATGCGCCCATCGTAGCCCGGGCCGGGCGATACCCGGCCCCTCTATCGTGCCCCGCTGTGTCAGCGGAATACATCTTCACGATGCACAAGGTCTCGCGGACCCATCCGCCCGACCAGAACGTGCTCACCGACGTCTCCCTGAGCTTCTTCCCCGGGGCCCGGATCGGCGTGCTGGGCTACAACGGCTCGGGCAAGTCCACGCTGCTGCGGATCATGGCCGGGGTCGACACACGACTACCGCGGCGAGGCCCAGCTGCATCCGAGCGCCACGGTCGGGATGCTCGAGCAGGAGCCCCAGCTCGACGAGTCCAAGGACGTGCGCGGCAACGTGGAGGACGGGGTGCGCGAGCTGCGCGACCTGCTCGACCGCTTCAACGAGCTCGCGGCCAACTACTCGGAGGACACCGCGGACGAGTTCGCCCGCCTCCAGGACCGCATCGAGGCCGCCGACGCGTGGAACCTCGACACGATGCTGGAGACGGCGATGGACGCGCTGCGGCTGCCGCCCCCCGACGCCGACGTGACCACGCTCTCCGGCGGCGAGCGCCGGCGGGTGGCGCTGTGCCGCCTGCTGCTCGCGCGCGCCCGACCTGCTGCTGCTGGACGAGCCCACCAACCACCTCGACGCCGAGTCGGTCGCCTGGCTCGAGCGCCACCTCGAGGAGTACAAGGGCACGATCGTGGCGGTCACCCACGACCGCTACTTCCTCGACAACGTGGCCGGGCTGGATCCTCGAGCTCGACCGCGGGCGCGGCATCCCCTTCAAGGGCAACTACTCGTCGTGGCTCGAGCAGAAGCAGGAGCGCCTGGCCCAGGAGGAGCGCAAGGAGACCGGGCGCCAGCGCACGATCGCCGCCGAGCTGGAGTGGGTGCGCGAGAACCCGAAGGGCCGGCGCAAGAAGTCGCAAGGCGCGCCTCGCCCGCTACGAGGCCCTGCTGGCCGAGGACCGCAACGCGAAGCTCGACAACGTCCAGATCCACATCCCGGCGGGCCCGCGCCTCGGCGACGTGGTGATCGAGGCCGACGGGGCTGCGCAAGGGCTTCGGCGACAAGCTGCTGATCGAGGACCTGACCTTCTCGCTGCCGCCGGCCGGCATCGTCGGCGTGATCGGCCCCAACGGCGCGGGCAAGACCACGCTGTTCCGGATGATCACCGGCTCCGAGCAGCCCGACGACGGGCGTGCTGCGGGTCGGCGACACCGTCGAGGCTGGCGTACGTGGACCAGTCGCGCGACTCGCTCGACCCGGAGAAGAACGTGTGGGAGGAGATCTCCGGCGGCTACGACCAGATCAAGGTCGGCGACCGCGAGATGAACTCGCGCGCCTACGTGAGCGGCTTCAACTTCAAGGGCTCGACCCAGCAGCGCAAGGTGGGCGCCCTGTCGGGCGGCGAGCGCAACCGGCTGCACCTGGCCAAGCTGCTGCGCTCGGGCGGCAACCTGCTGCTGCTCGACGAGCCCACCAACGACCTCGACGTGGACACGCTGCGCGCGCTCGAGGAGGCGCTGCTGGCCTTCGCCGGCTGCGCGGTGGTGATCTCGCACGACCGCTGGTTCCTCGACCGCGTGGCCACGCACGTGCTCGCGTTCGAGGGCGACTCGCAGGTGCGCTGGTTCGAGGGCAACTTCGAGGCCTACGAGGAGCACCGGCACGAGCGGCTCGGCGCGGAGGCCGACCGCCCGCACCGGATCCAGTACAAGCGCCTCGTCAGGGCCTGAGCCGTGCCCGGTCACGGCGTCGGTCTTGACGACGCCGATCACGTTCCCCTCGGGGTCCTGGAACTGGCCGATCTCGAGCCCCTCGTAGACCTCCATCGGGCCCATCATCCGCGTGCCGCCGAGCTCCTCCGCCTTCGCGAGCGAGGCCTCGATGTCGGGCACCTCGACGTAGAAGGTCACGTACCCGGGGGAGCCCTCCGTCGCCGCGCCGATGCCGCCGCCGATGCCGATGCCCTCGGGCGTGACGTTGGCGTCGCGATCGACGGTCCCGTAGTTCATCGGGTTGTCCGAGTTGACGTCCCACCCGAACAGGTCGGCGAAGTAGCTCTTGAGCTTGTCGCCGTCCTTCCCGATGACCTCGAAGTGGACTACCGCGCTGTCCCATGCTGGTTCCTCTCCGCGCCGGCATCCCGGCGCCCCGTGGCTCTCCCCCGACCCTAATCGCAGGAGCCCTAGGCTTGACGTGGATGCCGCGCGAGATCCACTCATGGCTGATGGACATGGACGGCGTGCTCGTCCAGGAGGAGCAGGCGATCCCCGGCGCCGACCGCTTCCTCGGGCGCCTCACCGAGCGCGGGATCCCGTTCCTCGTGCTCACCAACAACTCGATCTACACGCCGCCGGGACCTGGCGGCCCGGCTGGGCGCCAGCGGGCTCGACGTGCCCGAGGAGTGCCATCTGGACCTCGGCGCTCGCCACCGCGCGCTTCCTCGACGACCAGCGACCCGGCGGCTCGGCCTTCGTGATCGGCGAGGCCGGCCTGACCACCGCCCTGCACGACGCCGGCTACACCCTCACCGAGCGCAGCCCCGACTACGTGGTCCTGGGCGAGACCCGCACCTACAGCTTCGAGCGGATCACCCACGCCATCCGCCTGGTCGCGGAGGGGGCCCGCTTCATCGCCACCAACCCCGACGCCACGGGCCCCAGCCCGGACGGGCCGCTGCCGGCCACGGGCTCGGTGGCGGCCCTGATCAGCCAGGCGACGGGCATCAAGCCCTACTTCGTGGGGAAGCCCAACCCGCTGATGATGCGCTCGGCCCTCAACGCCATCGACGCCCACTCCGAGACCGCGGCGATGATCGGCGACCGCATGGACACCGACATCGTCTCCGGCATGGAGGCGGGGATGGAGACGATCCTCGTGCTCACCGGGCTCACCTCGCGCGAGGACGCCGAGCTGCATCCCTACCGCGCCTCGCGGGTGGTCGACTCGATCGCCGACCTGGTGGACGAGGTCGGCTCCTAGCCGCGGCGTCAGTCGCGCTCGAGGCGCTCGTAGGCCGGGAGGGTGAGGAACTCCACGAACTCCTCGGCGCCCGACAGCGCCACCTCCTCGAAGACCTCGCGCGACTGCCGCGGGCGCCCCTCGCGCTCGAACCACTCGTCGTCGCCGATCTCCCCGCGGATCTTCTCGAGCTCCTCGGTGGCCAGCTCGCGCACCAGCTCGGGAGTCACCGTGCGGCCGTCGTCGAGCTGCGCCTCGTGGCGCACCCACTGCCACACCTGTGAGCGCGAGATCTCCGCGGTCGCGGCGTCCTCCATCAGCCCGTAGATGCCGGCGGCGCCGTTGCCGCGCAGCCACGACGAGATGTACTGGATGCCGACGTTCACGTTCGAGCGCAGGCCCTTCTCGGTGATGTCGCCCTCGGTGTCGCCGATCGGCGAGCAGGTCGGCGGCCGACACCGCCACGTCGTCGCGCCCGCGCTCGACCTGGTTGTCGCGGCCGTCGAGCACCTTGTCGAGCTCGGCCATCGCGGGCTCCACCGAGTCGGGGTGGGCGACCCAGGTGCCGTCGAAGCCCGGCCGCCGCCTCGCGCCGCTTGTCCGAGCGCACGGCGTCGAGCGCGCGCTCGGCGGCCTCCTCGTCGGTCCGCGACGGGGATCACCGCCGACATGCCGCCCATCGCGTGGGCGCCCCGCCGGTGGCAGGTCTTGACCAGCAGCTCGGAGTAGGCGTGCATGAACGGGACGGTCATCGTGACCGCCGCGCGGTCGGGCGTCACGAACTCCGGCCGGTGGCGGAAGCGCTTGATGGCCGAGAAGATGTAGTCCCAGCGGCCGGCGTTGAGCCCGGCGGAGTGCTCGCGCAGCTCGTGGAGGATCTCGTCCATCTCGAACGCGGCCGGAAGCGTCTCGATCAGGACCGTGCCGCGCGCGGTGCCGCGGTCGAGGCCGAGGTGGTCCTCGGCCAGCACGAACGCGTCGCGCCACATCCTCGCCTCGAGGTGCGACTCCATCTTCGGCAGGTAGAAGAACGGGCCCGCTGCCGCGCTCGAGCAGCGCGGCCGCGTTGTGGTGGATGATAGAGGGCGAAGTCGAAGAGCCCGCCGGCCACCGGCGCGCCGTCCACCTCGAGGTGGCGCTCGATCAGGTGCCACCCGCGCGGGCGCACCAGCAGGGTGGCCGTCTCGCTCGTCCAGGCGGTAGTGCCTTGTCGCCCTCGCGGTGCTCGAGCGTGCCGCGCACGGCGTCGATCAGGTTCGCCTGCCCGCCGACCATGTTCTGCCAGGTGGGCGAGTTGGCGTCCTCGAAGTCGGCCATGAAGCCGGTCGAGCCCGAGTTGAGCGCGTTGATCACCATCTTGGCGGACGTGGGCCCGGTGATCTCCACGCGGCGGTTGCGCAGGGCGGGCGGGGGAGGGGAGACCTGTCCAGTCGCCCTCGCGGATCCGCGCGCGTCGCGTCGAGGAAGTCGAGCGTGCCGCCCGCGTCCAGCTCGGCCTGGACCTCGCCCCGGCGCGGCGAGCAGCTCGCGGCGGCGCGGGTCGAGCTCGCGGTGGAGCTTGGCCACGAGGTCGAGCGCCTCCGGGGTCAGGACCTCGTCCGAGCGGGGCAGCCGCGGGCCTCGCATCTCGATCCGTCACGCGCGCCTCCCGGTGTGTTGGACACCGACCGCCAGAGCAGCTCGACCGGGTGCACCACCTCCAGCTCGTGACCGAGCGCGCGCGCGTGGGCCTGGATCTGGATCGCGCAGCCGGGGTTGGCGGCCGCCACCACGCTCGACGCCGGTGTCGATCAGCGCCTGGGCCTTGCGCCGGCCCAGCTCGGCGGCGGGCTCGGGCCGGACCATGTTGTAGATGCCCGCCGACCCGCAGCAGATCTCCCAGCCGGCGGGCTCGGCGATCTCCAGGCCGGGCACCGAGCGCAGCATCTCGCGGGGCTGCTCGCGCACGTTCTGCGCGTGGGCGAGGTGGCAGGCGTCGTGGTAGGCCACCCGCATCTCGAGCGGATGCCGCGCGGCGCGCGGCTCATCTCCGGCGAGCAGCTCCGACACGTCGAGCACCTTCGCCGCGAACGCGGCGGCGCGCTCCGACCACTCCGGGTCGTCGCGCAGCACGTGGCCGTAGTCCTTCATGGCCGAGCCGCAGCCCGCGGCGTTGGTCACGATCGTCTCGTAGCCCTCGAGCGCGGCGATGGTGAGCTTGGCGCGCTCGCGGGCGGCGTCCGACGATCCCGAGTGCAGCTCGAGCGCGCCGCAGCACTGCGGGTCCTCGGGCGTGTGCACCTCGTAGCCCTCGGCGGACAGCAGCGCGGCGGTGGCCGCGTTGACGTGCGCGAAGAACACCCGCTGGACGCAGCCCTGCAGCAGCGCCACGGTGCCGCGCGACTCGCCGGCGGCCGGCGATGCGCTCGGGCACGGTGATCCGGCGCGGCGAGCGGAGGCGCGAGGCCGGCCATCGTGGCCATCCGCCCGAGCGGAAGCCGGGCGCCCAGGCGCTCGAGGCCGGTGACCTTGGCCAGGCGCATGAGCGGCGTGAGCGCGCGCAGCCGCCGCGGGTAGGGGAACAGGGAGAAGATGAGCCGGCGAAACCAGCGGTCGCCGGCGTCGCGCTCCCAGTTGCGCTCCACCTGCCCGCGCGTGTCCTCGATGAGCTTGTCGTACTGCACGCCCGAGGGGCAGGCGGTCACGCAGGCCATGCAGCCGAGGCAGTTGTCGAGGTGGCGCACCATCGGCGCCGACAGCTCCGAGCCCTCCTCGTGGCCCTCCTTCATCAGCACGATCCGCCCCCGCGGGCGAGTCGGCCTCCTCGCCCCAGAGCACGTAGGTGGGACAGGTGGGCAGGCAGAAGCCGCAGTGCACGCAGTCGTCGATCAGGGCGGGCTCGGGCGGGCGGGTGGAGTCCCAGGCCGCGGCCCGCGGCGGCCCGTCGGCCAGGCGGATCGGCCCGTCGCTCATGCGAGCACTCCCGGGAGCGCAGACCCCGGCGGCGTCGAAGCGCTCCCTGACCCGCGCCATCAGCGCCGTCGCGCCCCGGTCGCGGGGGCCCCATACATCGAGGCTCCGGCGCAGCTCGGGCGGGGCGTCGAGCACCACGCACGGTGACGGGCGACAACGCGGCCCGCAGCGCCTCGACCGACGCACCGGCGTCGCCGGAGGCGGGCAGCGTGACCCACGACAGGCCGAGGCCGGCGCGGCCCACGACGCGAGCGCCCAGGCGCTCGGCGGTCCGCAGGACGGTCGGCGAGCTGGGTCTGCAGGCCCGAGACACGCACCACCACGCCGCGTGCTCGAGCGCTGGGCCTCGCGCTGCGCGCCCCAGACCTCGGCGTCGTCCTCGAGCACCTCGGTGTCCAGTCCGTGAGAGCCCATCGGTCGCGGCGGCGCGGCCGGCGGGAGCGGACGCGTCCGCTCCGCCGAAGCGCGCCAGCACCGCGCCCGCGCCCCGCTCCCAGCTCACGTCGAGGCTCTGCAGCTCGATCCGGGCGTGGCTGAGCTCGGCCGCGGCGCCGGCCAGCGCGGCCGGGTCGCCCGAGCGCCCGACGGCGGTGGCGTTGCGGGGCGACACGGGGTGCAGGCGAACGGAGAGCTTGAGCACCGCGCCCAGCGTGCCGTAGGAGCCGATGAAGAGCTTCGAGAGGTCGTACCCGGCCACGTTCTTGATCACCTTGCCGCCCGACTGGGCCACGGTGCCGTCGGACAGCGCCACGGTCATGCCCACCACGAGGTCGCGCGCCGATCCGTACTTGTGGCGCAGCGGGCCGGAGTCCCCGGTGGCGACGATGCCGCCCAGCGTCGCGGTCGCGTCCGGGCCGAGCGGAGGGTCGAGGGCGAGCATCTGTCCACTTCCGGCCAGCGTCTCCTGGAGGTCGCGCAGGCGCACCCCCGCGTCGACCACGGCCGTGAGATCGCCCTCGTTGTGCTCGTGGATGGTCCTGTCGGTGATCTCGACCGGCTCGAAGTCACCGCTCGCCGCTCCCCAGGAGAGCTTCGTGCCCGCGCCCGTGAAGCGCACGGGCCTGCCCTCGAGCGACGCGGCGCGGAGACGCTCGGCGGCGCTCACATCCGCTCCGCGAGGCCGGCGGCCTCCAGCGGGTGCTGGCGGTAGGGACCGGGCACCTCGCCGCACAGGCGGGGGGTGGGCATCACCTTCCCGGGGTTGCAGAGGCCCCCCGGATCGAAGGCGCAGCGCAGGTGCTGGAACGCGGCGAGGTCGTCCTCGCCGAACATCTGGGGCATGTAGCGCTTCTTGTCGACCCCCACGCCGTGCTCGCCGGTGATCGAGCCGCCCTCGTCGACGCAGGCCTTGACGATCTCGCCGGCGCACTTCTCCGCGCGCTCGGGCTCGCCCTCCACCGAGCCGTCGTAGCACACGAGCGGATGCAGGTTGCCGTCCCCGGCGTGGAAGACGTTGGCCACCTTGAGGCCGTACTCCTGCGAGAGCTCCTCGATGCGCCGGAGCACCGCCGCCATGCGCGTGCGCGGGATCACCGAGTCCTGGACGTAGTAGTTGGGCGCGATGCGGCCCATCGCCGCGAAGGCGGCCTTGCGGGTCTTCCAGATGAGCGCGCGCTCGGCCTCGTCCTGCGCCACGCGCACCTTCCAGGCGCCGCCCTTCTCGCAGAGCTCGACGACCTGGTCGAAGCGCGCCTCGCACTCGGTCTGCGAGCCGTCGAGCTCGACCACGAGCGCCGCGCCCGCGTCCTGCGGATAGCCGGCGTGGGTCGCGCCCTCGGCGGCCCGGATCGACAGGTTGTCCATCATCTCCATCGCGCCGGCCACGATGCCCTCGGACACCACCGCCGACACCACCTCGCCCGCCTCGGACGTGGAGTCGAAGAAGGCGACGAGCGTCCGGGTGGTCTCGGGTGAGGGGACGACCCGCACCGTGATCGCCGTGGCGATGCCGAGGGTCCCCTCCGAGCCCACGAAGGTCCCGACCAGGTCGAGGCCCGGCGAGTCCAGGTGCTTGCCGCCCAGCTGCACCATCTCGCCGTCGGGCAGGACCAGCTCGAGCCCGGTCACGTAGTTGGTGGTGAACCCGTACTTGAAGCAGTGCGCGCCGCCCGAGTTCTCGGCCACGTTGCCCCCGATCGAGCACACGATCTGGCTCGAGGGGTCCGGCGGGTAGAAGTGGCTCGGGCCGACCGCCTCCGAGATCGCGATGTTGGTCACGCCGGGCTCGCAGGTCACGCGCTGGTTGGCCATGTCCACCTCGAGGATGCGCCGCAGGCGCGAGAGCGCGATCACCACGCCCTCCTCCACCGGCATCGCCCCGCCCGACAGGCCCGAGCCCGACCCTCGCGCCACGAAGGGGACCCCCGCGCGGTGGCAGGCCCGCACGCACTCCTGCACCTCGCGCGCGTCGGCCGGCAGCGCCACGGCCGAGGGCAGGGCGGCGTACTGGAGCAGGCCGTCCGACTCGTAGGTGCGCAGCTGATGGCGGTGCGTGAGCACGTGATCGTCCCCGCACGCGACCCGCAGCTCGGCGAGGAGATCGGCGTTCACACGCCGTACTTCAGCACGGGGCGGGCGGCGGCCGCTCAGTCACGGTCAAGGATCGGCTCGATCTCGTGCGGTGCGGCCAGCGCCGCGCGATCGCGACCCTCCGACTTGGCGCGGTAGAGGGCGCGGTCGCAGGCCCTCATCAGGATCTCGGACTCCAGTGGAAACGGCGGAGCGCCGGCCACGCCGACGCTGAGGGTGAGCGGCACGGAGCCGGCCGAACAGTCGCTCAGGCGCTGCCGGAGGCCCTCGGCGATCTGGAGCCCCTTCTCGGGCAGGCAGCTGGGGAGGAGGAGCACGAACTCGTCGCCACCCGGCCGCGCGAGCACGTCCACGTCTCGCAGCGCACGGGTCATCACGTCGGCCGTCATCTCCAGGGCGCTGTCGCCGGCGGGATGACCGTGGCGGTCGTTGATCTCCTTCAGGCCGTCGAGATCGGCGGAGACGATCGTCAGCGGCTCGCCGGTGCGCCGCGCCCGGGCGAGCTCGATCTCGAAGCGCTCGGTCGAGCCCGCGGCGGTTGAGGGTCCCGGTGAGCGGATCGTGCCGAGCCGTGACGTCGAGCTCCGCGATCAGGCCCTCGACCCTCTCGTTGAGCGAGCGCACGAGCATCCCCGCCACCAACAGGGTGCCGAGCGTGACGCCCCACCGCGAGAAGGCGATCTCCAGCGGCAGTCGCGTCGAGCAGCAGCAGGCCGTAGGCGACGGCGATCAGGCCGAGCTGCACGAAGGCCTGCCTGGCGGGCAGGAAGTAGAAGGCGTAGATGACGACGATGAGGTAGAGGACCTCGTTGTCGGCCCCGCGGGTCCCGTCCACCCCCGCCACGCGCGTGGTGAGGGTGATGAGCACGGTTCCCAGCGCCACGAAGATCGGGGTGGCCCAGGCGGGCGCCCACGGCGGGGCGGAACATGAGGACGGCGCCGATGAGGACCGCCGCCGCGCCCGCGATGATCGCGCCGGTCTCGTCGTTGGCCGCGGGGTGTGGCACGGCGAGGGTGAGGAACGCGAGCGCGCCCCCGGCGACGAGCATGGCGCCGCCTATTCGCCTGCGGTACGCCGTGCCTCGCGCGTAGCCGGACACGAGATCCCGAGACTCGTGACGGAGGGGGTCCACCTGACAACCCTATTCGGTGGCCTCGGGCCCAAAGTTGAGTGACGTAGGGTGACTGGGGTGCGCACGGTCTACATGGGCACATCCGCCTTCGCCGCGACGGTGCTCGCACGCCTTGCCGCCGCCGGGCACTCGCCCGCGCTGGTGATCAGCCGCCCGGACCGCCCGCGCGGCCGCGGGCGGCGCGTGCAGAGCCCCCCGGTGGCCGACGCCGCCCGCGAGCTGGGCATCGAGCTGGCGCAGCCCGACGACGTGAGCTCGGACGACGGCCGGCGTCAGGTGGACTCCGCGAGCCCGGACGCCGTTCTGATCTGCGCCTACGGCGCGCTCATCCGCGAGCCGCTTCTCTCGGGCTACGAGATGCTCAACGTGCACCCCTCGCTCCTGCCGCGGTGGCGCGGAGCGGCGCCGGTGGAGCGGGCCATCGAGGCCGGCGATCCGCAGACCGGCGTCTCGATCATGCGCCCGGTGGCGGAGCTCGACGCCGGGCCGGTCTTCGCCCAGCGCACCGAGCCGATACACGCCGACGACGACTACGGATCGCTCTCCGCGCGTCTCGCCGAGCTGAGCGGGCAGCTCCTGGTGGAGGTTCTCGAGGACCGTCCCCCGGCCGAGCCCCAGCCGCACGAGGGGGTGACCTACGCCGCGAAGATCGAGCGCGACGAGCGAAGGCTCGACACCTCCCGCGAGCCGCGAGGAGCTCGAGCGCCTGGTCCGGGCGCTCACCCCGCACATCGGCGCCTACGCCGAGCCGGCGGAGGGCGAGCGGCTCGGGGTCAGGCGCGCGGCGGTGTTCACCGGCTCGCGCAGCCCGGCGCCCGGCCGGCTCGAGGTCCGCGACGGCGCGCTGCTCCTGGGCGCCGGGAGCTCGGCCCTGGAGCTGCTGGAGGTCCAGCCGGCGGGCGGGCGGCCGATGGACGCGGGCGCCTACGTGCGCGGTCGCGCCCCCCTGGCGGCGCAGAGGTCATCCGGTGGGTGAGGACGAGAAGGAGCTGGGGATGGAGTGCCCGTCGTGCGGCGAGCCCTGGCTGCGCGCCAGCGTCCTTCCGGGCCGCTACCGCTGCGTCAACTGCCTGCACCGCTTCGAGATCCGCTCGGAGTGCCCCGACTGCCACGCGCACATGACCATCGCCCGCATGTCGCACACCTCCGATCTGCACTGCAACGCCTGCGGGGCGTGGATGCTGCGCGCGATCTGAGGTCTACGGCCGGGGCGAGCTCGACGGGGATTCCGTTCAGCACCGCGTTGCCCGACAGGGGCTCCACCACCGACTCGTCGGCCAGCACGTTGGAGTTGACCCCGGCGTGCTCCGCGGCCACCCGCATCCTCATCCCGGGGGCGTCGTGTCCCCAGCCGTGCGGCACGCTCACCACGCCGGGCATCACCGCGTCGGTGATCTCCACGGGCGCCTCGATCTCACCGGCCCGCGAGCGCAGGACGGCGGTGGCGCCGTCGGTCAGGCCCAGGCGCTCGGCGTCGGCGGGGTTCACGTGCGCGGTGCAGCGGTCCTTGCCCTTCACGAGCGGGCCGAGGTTGTGCATCCACGAGTTGTTCGAGCGCAGCTGGCGGCGTCCGACCAGCACCATCCCGTTGGGAGGGCGCTCGAGCGTCGCGCGCAGCCGCGGCACGTCGGCCACGATCGCCTCCGGGGCGAGCTCGACCTTCCCCGAGGGCGTGCGCAGCAACTCCGGCAGGCGGGGGCGCGAGCGGCCCGAGGTCGATGCCGTGCGGGCTCTCCTCGAGCCGCGCGAGGGTGAGGCCGTCCGGGTCCTCCCCGAACGCGTCGCCGTAGGGGCCCACGCGCAGGAGCAGGTCGAGCATCCGCTCGGGCCCGCGGCGGCCCTCGAGCTCGGCCAGGATCTCCGACTCGTCGCGGCCGGCGATGCGCGAGTGCGACCCGCCCAGCTCGCGCTTGACCATGGTCGCGATCACCGTCTCGTCGATCGCCTCGGGGTCGGCCGCCGGACCCTGTCCGGTCACGATTCCGGCGAGGCGCGCCAGCGTGACCCACTCCTCGGGCACGCCGTTCGCGGGAAGCACGGCGGGCGAGAAGTTGGCCACGTTGCGCGCGGCGAGCTGGTAGAGCGCGATGTCGTAGTGCGGCTTCTCGAGCGGGCCCGGCGCGGGAAGGATCACGTCCGCGTGCCGGGTCGTCTCGTTCAGGTAGATGTCGATCGAGAGCATGAAGTCGAGGCCCTCGACCGCGCGACCGAGGCGCTCGGAGTTGGGAGTCGAGACCAGCGGGTTGCCGGCCGCGGTGATCAGGGCGCGGACCTGCCCCTCGCCCGGCGTCTCGATCTCGTCGGCAAGCGTGGACACGGGCAGCTCGCCGATCACCTCGGGCAGCCCTCGGACCCGGCTCTTCCAGCGCCCGTGGGCAAAGCCCCGGCCCGCTGCCGGGCTCGCCCGACGAGTTCCGCTGCCCGGCCGCCGCTCGGGTGAACATGGCGCCGCCCTCGCGGTCGAGGTTGCCGGTGAGGGCGTTGATCACGTCCACCAGCCAGGACGCGAGCGTCCCGAACTCCTGCGTGCAGGTGCCGACGCGCCCGTAGACGGCGGCGCTCTCCGCGGCCGCCAGCTCGCGCGCCATCCGGCGGATCTCGTCCGCGTCGATCCCGCAGGCCTCGCGCCACCTCCTCGGGCGCGAAGCCCCGGGCCAGGTCGTCGATCTCCTCCACCCCGTTCAGGTGCTCGCTCAGACGGCCGGGGGAGGTCAGGCTCCTCCTCGAAGAGGGTGTGGACGATGCCGAGCAGCAGGTGCGCGTCCGCGCCCGGCCGGATGAAGTGGTGCTCGTCGGCGGCCTCGGCCGTGCGGGTGCGCCGCGGGTCGACCACCACGACCTTGCCGCCGCGCTCGCGGATCGCCGCGCAGGCGGCCGCGCATGTCCGGCGCGGTGAGCAGGCTGCCGTTCGACACGAGCGGGTTGGCGCCGAGGATGAGCAGGTGCTGGGTGCGGTCCACGTCCGGTATCGGGATCGAGAGCGGCGCGCCGAACATCAGGCCGGCGGACAGGTGCTTGGGCATCTGGTCGACCGTGCTCGCGGTGAACACGTTCTTCGACCCGAGCGCGCGCAGCCACACCGGCCCGTAGAGCAGCGCGGAGAGGTTGTGCGCGTTGGGGTTGCCGATGTAGACGGCCACCGAGTCGCGGCCGTGCTCGGCGAGGATGGGGGAGAGGCGCTCGTCGACCACGCGCAGCGCCTCCTCCCACGTGGCCTCGGCGAAGGTCCCGTCGGGCTGCTTGACCAGCGGGGTCCTCAGCCGGTCGGGGTCGCGCTGCAGGTGCTCGAGGCCGGTGGCCTTGGGGCACAGGAAGCCGTGGCTGAGCACGTCCTCCTCGTCGCCCCTGACGCCGACGGGCTCCCCGTCGGACATCGTGACCTCGATGCCGCACGTGGCCTCGCAGAACGGACATGTGCGGTAGTGCGTGCTCCGTGCCCACGGCCATCGCGGTGAGCCTACTCCTCGCCGGCTCGCGCCTAGCTCTCGCGCAGCTCGATCCACAACGCCCGCGACCGGGCGAGCGCCCGGCCGCTCGCGTCGAAGAGCACGCAGGCCCCCTCGCGCTTGCGGCCGTCGCGGCCGAGCTCCCAGGAGACGAGGGCGTGAGGCTCTCCGGCCGCCACCGGCGACGCGATCGATGCCGTGAGCCGCGCCAGCACGATCGGGGGCCCCTCGCCCCAGTTGGCCAGCGGCGCGCTGGTCGGGCAGTCGAGCGCGGCCCAGACGCACTCCGGGCGCACGACGCCGTCCGCCGTGGCCAGCGAGCGGTCGGGGGTCCAGCCGGCGACGAAGCGATCGCCGTCGATCGGGGCCGGGAAGATCCCGAAGCCGTCGCCCGGCTCGCGGTCGGGCCCGCACACCACGCAGGTGCGAAACGGGTGCTTTGCGCCCCAGCGCTCCGCACCGGCGGCGGCCGCCTCCGACGCCCTCTCGGGCGACACCGGCTCCACGTCGCCGATGTCCAGCTTGGCCGGGCTGGGCCCCGGCCACCACCGTCGCGCCGTCGCGCACCACGAGCGTGCCCTCGCTTCGCTCCACCTCGAGGTCGCGCTCGAGCGGCGGCGGCGCGCGAAGGCTCACCTCGCACGGCTCCGCTCGCAGGAGCCCCGCGACCAGGCCGCAGGTGTAGCCGCCGTTGGCCGAGCCGGGCGGTCCGTTGAAGCGGGCGGGGATGCGTAGCGCCGTCAAGCCGCGGCGGGCAGGTCCTCCAGGGCCTCCTTCAGATCGGCCACGGTCTGGAAGTCGAGCCCCAGCGCGTGGTCGTGGCGGTAGGCGACCCGGCCCCGCTCGTCCACGATGACCACCGCCCGCTTGGCCGTCTTCACGACGCCGGCGTAGGCGTCGTAGGCCTTGGCGACGGCGAAGTCGGGATCGGCCAGCAGCGGCACGTTGCCCAGGTCGTTCTTGTCGGCGAAGCGCCGCTTGGAGTCCACGTCCTTGCCGGAGATGCCGACGGCGGTCACGCCGAGCGAGCCGAACGCCTCCGCGTTGTCGCGGTAGGAGCAGAACTGCTTGGTGCACACGGTGGTCTCGTCGCCGGGGTAGAAGAGCAGCATCACCTTCTCGCCCCGGTGCTCGGAGAGCCGGAAGGTGCCGTGCGTGCCCTCGAGCTCGAAGTCCGGGGCCTCGTCGCCCACGTCGGGGTCCTTCGCCATGTCAACTGCCTCCTCGGTCTGGAACGGGTCGCGGCCGCCGGTAGAGCGCGTACAACGAGCCCGCGAGCACCATCGCCGCTCCAAGGTATCCAACCTCGACCTGCAGCACGCGGTCGTCGAAGCCGGGCAGGAGGAGAAAGACGACGAAGCCGGTCGCGCAGGCCAGCCAGGCCGCGCACGCCTGCGGCGCGCGGCCCTGCGCCAGCAGCGCCTGGTTGAGCGTCGCGGCGGCGAGGTAGAGCCCCATCCCCAGGGAGATGAGCACGAGCCCGGCGCGGTCGTAGTCGAAGTCGCCGCCGAACACGAGGTCCATCACCCAGGGCCCGGCGACCAGCATCACGAGCGCCACCACCGCCGCGAAGCCCGCGATGGCCAGCGAGGGTCACGTTCACCGTGCGACGGAAGGGATCGGTCTCCCCGCGCGCGCCGAGCCGCGTGAGGTGGGGGAGGATCGAGGTCTGCACCGCCTGGAACAGCTGCAGCGGCGCCCGGGCGATCAGCAGCACGTTGAAGGTGAAGCCCGCGAGCGCCGCGCCCGCGGCCCCCTCGGTGGCCTTCACCAGCAGCGGCCCGGCGTTGAGGAAGGTCTGCTCGGCGAGCATGATCGCGAGCACCGCCGCCGCGAACCCCGAGCCGTGGGCCAGCGTGAACTCGGTCTCCGCGCGCCGGCTCCGCCTCCGCGGCGCCTGCGGCGCGGCGGGCGCCTCGACAGCCGCCCGAGCGGCGAACGGCACCACGGCGAGCGACGCGATCGGCGCGGCCGCGATGCCCGAGGGCGACCACCGACTGCCCGGAGGCGATCCCGACGGCGACCGCGAGCGCGAACAGGATGCGCGAGCCCGACTCCATCAGCACCAGCCCGCCGTAGAGGCCGAAGCGCCGCGAGCCCGCGAGGTAGCCGCGCGCGAAGTAGGAGACGGCGTACGCCAGCACCGCCACGATCAGGATCGCGTAGAGCGTGCTCGAGCCCTCGAACAGGTCGTCCTCGAGCGGCTCGCGCAGCGCCAGCGCCGCGACGACGAACGCGAGCCCCAGCGCGAGCTGGATGGTGCCCGCCACGCGCAGGTGCTCGCTGCCCTGCTCGCCGCGCGGCGTCGCGGTCGGCGATCGTGCGCGAGAGGAGCTGCTCCACCGGCCGGTAGAGGACCGAGACGGTGATGAAGACCGCCGACCACAGCAGCGTGATGCCCCCGTAGTCGCTCTCGCTCAGGGAGTGGCTGGCGAGCGAGAAGTAGCCGTAGGTGACGAGGCCGGTGGCGCCGATGCCCACCGAGAGGATCGCCGCGCCTCGGCCGTATCCGCGGGGAGGGTCCGCCACGGACGCCGATCTACAGCCGGACGAGCAGCATCGTCCAGGGGAAGGGCGAGCGGGCCTCCTCGACCGTGCCGTAGCGCGCCAGCATCGCCGAGAAGGAGCGCTTGGAGAAGTGGTTGACGTGCCCCGGGGTGTTGCCCAGCGAGCCCCAGTAGGCGCCCCGCGCCATGTTGAGCCCCCGCCACAGCGGCTCGCGCGGCACCGAGACCAGGAGCCAGCGCTCGGCCACCCGCGCCATCTCGGCCACCGTGGCCTCGGGGTCGGGCACGTGCTCGAGGACCTCGATGGCGGTGGCCACGTCGAACTCGCCGTCGGAGAAGGAGAGGCGGGTGGCCTCCTCCACGCGGTACTCCAGGTTCGCGCGGCGCCGCCCCGCCCATTCGGACTGGAGCTTCGAGTCCGCGAGGTCGATCCCGACGATCCGGCGGTCGCCCAGGCGCTCGGCCCACTCGTAGGTCAGCACGCCCTCGCCGCACCCGACGTCGAGAACGCTCTGGGGGTCCGCGATGCCCCAGAGGTCGTCGAGCGTGGCGTGGAACGAGCTCATCAGACGCCGCACGACGGGGTTGGTGGAGCCGTACTTGTCGAAGGTGTTCCCGGTGGGAACCGCCTCGGCCCCGGCCGCCGGGGCCACCGGCGCCCGCGGCGCGTGCTGCGCCATCAGCGACCCGCCGCGGCGGGCTCGCGCTCCTCGCTCTTGCCCGTGGCCGGGCCCGAGGCCGCGCCGGTGGTGCGCGGCTGTTCGGTCGCCTCCGCCGCCGGCTCGTAGTGCGAGGGCTCGATCTCCAGCGAGAGCTCCACCCGGCGCACCCGCTCGAGGATGCGCTGCTGGAGCACACGGCTCCCCGCGAGGATGTCGCCGAGGACGCCGAGCGCGGCGAGCTGGACGGCGATGACGATCAGGGTCGAGCCGAGGATGAGCGACTGCACGTGGCCCTGGCCCTCGCCCGAGAAGAAGAAGTAGAGGAAGCGGGCCCAGATGACAGCCGCGGGGAGCGCCACCGCCGCCGCGGCGATGAAGAAGACCCGCATCGGCTCGTAGAGCGAGTACACCCTGAAGATCGCCCCGGCGTTGCGGCGCACGTACGCCCACGTGGAGGGAAACAGACGCGACTCGCGCGTCTTGTCGTTGGTCCGGATCGGCACGTGCTCGACGGCCACCAGCATCTTGCCCGGCCTGGATGATCGTCTCGAGCGTGTAGGTGAACTTCGACACCACCTGCATCTGGAGGGCGGCCTCGCGGTTGTACGCGCGAAAGCCCGACGTGGTGTCGGGGATGGTGGTGCCCGAGGCGCGCCGCACCACGGCGCTGCCCAGACGCTGGAGGCGCTTCTTGAGGGGGGAGAAGTGCTCGATCTGGTCGGTCTCGCGATCGCCCACCACCATGTCGGCCTGCCCGGCCAGGATCGGCGCCACGAGCTTGGCGACGTCGCCGCCGAAGTACTGGTTGTCGGCGTCGGTGTTCACGATCACGTCGGCGTCGAGCTTGAGGCACGCGTCGAGGCCGGCCTGGAAGGCGGCGGCCAGCCCCTTGTTGTTGGTGAGGCGCACCACGTGGTGGACGCCGTGCGCCCGTGCCACGCCCACGGTGTCGTCCTGCGAGCCGTCGTCGATCACGAGCCACTCGACCTGGTCGAAGCCGGGCAGCTCGCGCGGAAGGTCGGCCAGCGTGGCCGGGAGGAACTCGGCCTCGTCGTAGCAGGGGATCTGGATGATCAGCTTCATCGCGGCCACCACAGGCTAGCCGGGCGGGGCGACGCAGGGACTCGCGAAGGGATGTAAAAGCGGGCGAAAAAGCTCTGAAAGCGCGGTCACACCTGCTAGCCTGCGGCGGTCGTTCCCCCTCCCCGACTCACTGGAGTTCGCGCTGATAATGGACCTTCTCGCCTACCTCGATCCCGGCAGCGGCAGCATGATCCTGCAGATCCTCGCCGGAGGGCTGGCCGCGGTGGCCGTCACCGCGAAGCTCTACTGGGCGCGCATTCTCCGGTTCCTGCGCATTCGCAAGCCCGAGGACGAGAACGTCCGCGCGAACGAGCAGACCGACTCCGCCTGATCGCTCGCCGGCCCTAGGGCGGCCCGGACGCCGCCCGCCCAGCAGCGCCTAGCATGAACCACCGCCGCCTGTCGGCGGGCGCCACCACACGCATGTCCACTCCCACCGAGACCCCTCGCCAGAGCCCCCGCCTCGAACCGGGCTCCTTCCGGGACCCCGAGAGCCGGGTCTTCTACTCGGGGGACGAGGTCCTGCGTTCGCTGTCGGCCGACGGCCTCGAGGACTTCGAGGCGCTCGCGTCCACGAAGTTCTACGAGCGCTTCATGGCCGACGGCCGGCTCGTGAAGACCGAGCTCGTGCCGGGCGGCGAAGCTCCGCAGACCTTCGTCAAGGAGAGCGCCGGCGTGCTGCGCCACGAGCGCATCCCGTTCGTCTCCTATCCCTACGAGTGGCCCTTCTCGATGCTGAAGGACGCCGCCCTGCTGCAGCTCGACCTGCTCCTCGCGGCGCTCGAGGAGGACATGATCCTCAAGGACTCGTCGCCCTACAACGTGCAGTTCAAGGGCTCGAAGCCGGTGTTCGTGGACCTGGGCTCCTTCGAGCGGCTGCGCGACGGCGAGCCGTGGGTCGGCTACCGGCAGTTCTGCATGCTCTACCTCTACCCGCTGATGCTCCAGGCGGTGAAGGACGTGGAGTTCCACCCCTTCCTGAGGGGGGCGATCGACGGCATCACCCCGGCTCAGATGCGCGGCCTGGTGTCGAACCGCGACCGCTTCCGCAAGGGCTTCTACCTCAACGTCTTCCTGCACTCCAAGCTCGAGCGCCGCCACGCCGACCGCGGAGGCGAGGTCAAGTCGGAGGTCAAGAAGGCGGGCTTCAAGAAGGAGCTGATCGTGGCCAACGTGCGCCGCATGCGCAAGACGGTCGAGCGGCTCGAGTGGAGCCCGCCCCAGGGCGTGTGGGTGTCCTACGGCGAGCGCAACAGCTACACCGACGACGACGCGCGGCGCAAGGACGAGTTCGTGCGCGAGGTGGCCACCTCCCAGCCCTGGGACCTCACCTGGGACATCGGAGCCAACAACGGGCGCTACTCCCGGATCGCCGCCGAGGGCTCGCGCTCGGTGCTGGCGGTGGACGCGGACCAGGGGCCGATCGAGCTGCTCTACCGCTCGCTGCGCGACGAGGGCGACGAGCGCATCCTGAGCCTCACCATGAACCTGGCCGATCCGTCGCCGAACCTCGGCTGGCGGGGCCTGGAGCGCAAGGCGCTGCCGGAGCGCGGCGCGCCCGACCTCGTGCTGGCGCTGGCGCTCATCCACCACGTGACGATCGCGGCCAACGTCCCGGTCGCGGAGTTCGTCGGCTGGCTCGCGTCGCTCGGCACCTCGCTGGTGATCGAGTTCCCCACGCGCGAGGACCCGATGGTGAAGAAGCTCCTGGCCCCCAAGCGCGACGGCCTGCACCCGGACTACGAGCGCGAGAGCTTCGAGCGCGCGCTGTCAGGCGCCTTCGACGTGGAGCGGCGCGAGCGCCTCGAGTCGGGCACCCGGCTGCTCTACTTCGCCCGCCCCAAGGGCGCGGGCAGCCCCATCGACCTCACCGCCCCCGAGGGCTAGATGGGCGGCCCGGAGGCCGCCGCGCTCCACGAGCGACTGCCGGGCGCGAAGGAGGCGCTGCTGGCCTTCGGTCACCTCGCGGTGCTCTGCACGTTCGCGCTGGCCCAGCCGCTCTTCGACCTGCTCTCGGACAACCCGGAGTTCTTCGCGGCGCGGGGCTCGACCCCGGGCGAGATCGTCGTCTTCGCGCTGCTGCTGGTGCTGGTGCCGCCGCTCGTGCTCCTGCTGGTGGAGACCCTGGTGGGGCTCGCCGGCGCCCGGCCGCGGAGGGTCGCCCACGTCGTGCTGATGGGGGCGCTGGCCGCCATCGTCTTCGTCCAGGCGCTGAAGAAGGCCCTGGAGGCGCCGGACGCGGTGCTCATACGTCCTGGCGCTCGCGCTCGGGGATCGGGGCGGCGCTGGCCTACGCGCGCGCCGAGCCGGTGCGCTCGTTCGTGAGCGTCCTCACGCCCGCGCCGATCGTGTTCCTCGTTCTGTTCCTGTTCATCTCGCCCGTCTCGCGCATCACGCTGGCCGGCGAGGCCGAGGCCAAGTCGATCGGCGACATCCCGCGGGTGCCGGTCGTGATGGTGGTGTTCGACGAGCTGCCGAGCCTCTCGCTGATGGACGGCGACCGGCGGGTGGACCGCGAGCGCTACCCCGGCTTCGCGGCGCTCGCCGCGGACGCCACCTGGTTCCGCGGCGCGCACGCGATCTACGACTCCACCAGCCGCGCGGTGCCCGCGATCATGGACGGGACCTATCCGGAGAAGGAGGAGCTGCCGACCTCGGCCGAGCACCCCAACTCCATCTTCGCGGTGCTCGGCAAGAGCCACCGCATGAACGTCTCGGAGGAGGCCACCAGCGTCTGCCCCCGCGACCTCTGCGAGGACACCCGCCTGGACGAGCCGCTCTTCAGCCGCCTGGGCTCCATGACCTCGGACCTGGGGCTCGTGTACGCCCACGTCGTCGCACCGCCGGGCCTCGAGGAGGACCTGCCGAGCGTGTCCGACACCTGGGGCGGCTTCGGCGGCGGCGAGGGCGGCGAGGCGAAGGGCGCTCCCGGCGAGGGCGCGGGGTCGGGCGACTCCGAGCCCAACACGCGCGCGAACCTGAACCGCAACCGCCGCAAGCGCTTCGACGACTGGGTGGCGGCGATCGAGCCCGGCAGCAAGCCCTCGCTGAACTTCAAGCACACCCTCCTGCCGCACGTCCCGTGGCAGTACCTCCCCGACGGGCGCCTGTACCGCCGGCAGGCCAACGATCCGATCGCCAACCTCTCGCGCCAGTCCTACGAGGACGAGGCCCAGTTCGACCAGCTCCAGCTGCGGCACCTGCTCCAGCTCGGCTTCGCGGACCTGGAGCTTCGCGAGCTGATCGCCCGGCTCAAGGAGACCGGCCTCTACGACAAGTCGGTGATCGTCGTGACCGCCGATCACGGCGTCGTGCTCACCGACGGGCGCTTCGATCGCCGCCGGGCGAGCCGCGAGACGGTGGGCGAGATAGCGCCCGTCCCGCTGTTCGTGAAGAAGCCGGGCCAGCGCAGGGGCAGCGATCGACGACTCCGTGGTCGAGACCACCGACGTCGTCCCCACCATCCTCGACGTGCTCGGGGTCGACCGGCCGAAGGGCATGGACGGCAGGTCGGCCTTCAGCCGTGAGGTCGAGGACCGCGACGAGGTGAAGGTCTTCGAGCGCAGCCTCGAGGACACGATCCGCCTCAGCAGCGACGACTTCGACGCCGAGCGCCAGGCGGCGCTCGAGGCCAAGCTGCGGCTCTTCGGCACCGGCGCCGATCCCCCCGAGCGGATCTACCGCGTCGGTCCCAACCTCCGGCTGCTCGGCCGCCAGGCCGCGGATCTCGACAGCGGCGAGGACTCCTCCGGGAAGGCGAGCCTCGTCGACGCCGGCGCCTTCGCCGACGTGGACACCGCCGGCCCGCTGCTGCCGAACTGGATCGTGGGCCGGGTGTCGGGCGGGGGAGGCCCCAAGCGCGACATCGCCATCTCGGTGAACGGCACCGTTCGCGGTGTGGGAAACACCTTCGAGCTGGCCACCGGGGGCGGCGAGATCTTCTCCGTGATGGTCCCCCCGAGCGCGCTGCGGGACGGCGAGAACTCGGTGGAGGTGTTCGAGGTGACCGGCGGCTCGGAGCTGCGCAGCATGGGCGGCAGCAGAGCCCTAGCCGATCACGCAGTCCTCGATCTTCTCCAGCTCGGGGTCGCCGGCCGGGCCGACGTAGACGAGCGTCGTGCCGATCTGCATCGCGCCCTGGGCCTCGCCCTTGAAGGCCTTCGTCTCGGACTCCCCGCCGGAGATGTTGTACTCGACGCGGGGGCCGTCCGGGCCGTCGATCTCGATGGCTGGTGCCCTCGGCGCGGGCCTCGAAGCCGGCCTCCTGCGAGGCACTTCACGGTCGCGGCCTGGCGCTCGCCGGTGTTGTTCAGGCCGGAGTAGTCCGAGCCGCCGCCGGAGGAGCAGCCCGCGGCCGTGCACAGCAACGCGCACACGGCGGCGACGGCTGAGGTTCGCGTCTTCATCGCCGGGCAGGGTAGCCGCCGGCTCCGAAATCCCCCTAACGAGCGCCCCGCGCCTGCTACCGTTGCCGCGTCGCTGGGTGGCCTTGTGCCCACCGGCCTTGGCGCCCGTCCGCTGTTCCCCTCAGCGCCCGACTGTGTATCTGAGGGAGGCCTCGTGCAGTCGCGCCCGCCGGAAGCCCGATCCGATGAACCGACGCTTCGCGCTACTTCAAGCCGCCTTCTCGCTCGTCGCGCTCGCGGCGGTCGTCCTGTGGGCCTCTCACCAGGACCCCCCGGAGATCCCGACGAACGGCACGGCGATCGCGTGGATGGCCGGGGCGCTGGGCCTGTACGCGGCGGCCACGGCGGTCCGGGCCGAGCGCTGGCACCGGATCCTGGAGATGATCGGGATCCGCGCGGGCCGCGCCGACTGCTACAGCCTGACCGCCGTCGGCTACATGGGCAACAACGTGCTCCCCGCGCGCGCCGGGGAGGCGCTGCGGGTCGTCCTGCTCGACGCGAAGGTCAAGGCGGGCAAGCGCACGGTTCTCGGCACGATCGTCGCCGAGCGGCTGCTCGACGTGATCGTGCTCGGCGTGATCATCATGGGCACCGCCTACGGCGTGCTGTCCGAGCGCGACATCCTGCCCACGGATCGACCGCTGCTCATCGCCGGCGGAGCGCTCGCCCTTCTCGTCGCCCTGGGCGTCGCCGGTGCGGTCCTGCGCAAGCGCGGCGCGCTCGAGCGCCTGCGCGACTTCGCCCGCCCGCTGGCCGGCGCGCCGCGTGCCCTGCTGTCGCGCCCCGGCGCCGCTCCTGCTGGCGGGCACCTTCGTCCTGTGGGCGCTCGAGGGGGCCGTCTACCTGGCCGTGGCTCGCGCCATCGAGCTGGACATCAGCGCGACGGGGGCGCTGTACCTGGTGGCGCTCACCAACTTCGTCGCGGCGGTGCCGGCGGCGCCCGGCTCGATCGGCACCTTCGACGCCGCGGTGATCTTCGGGGCGCGCGCCCTGGGCGGCGCCGAGGCGCTCGTGTTCTCCTACGCGATCCTGCTGCGCTTCGTGCTCTACGTGCCGATCACCATCGTCGGGCTGGTCGTGCTGCTCGTGCGCTACGGCGGGCTGGCCGCGCTGCGCTCGGCGCGGCTTCAGACGAGCCGGGCCTAGAGACCGTGCGCCTGTTCGCCGCACAGCCGCTGGCGCTGCGCCTTCGCGGGCGGGGCCCCGAGAGCGAGACGGGCGGCGAGGCCGACGTCCGGGCCGCCGAGCCGGTCGCCGACGAGCGGGAGGGCCGTCCGGCCCGCCGGATCTGGCCGCTGCTGGTGGGGTGTCTCGCGCTGTCGGCGCTGAGCCTGCTGCTCCCCGCCACCCCGACCTACGACCCGTGGGCGTGGATCCTCTGGGGCCGCGAGATCACGCAGCTCGACCTCGTCACCACCGGCGGGCCCTCGTGGAAGCCGCTGCCCGTGATCTTCACCACGCTCTTCGCCCCCTTCGGCGATCAGGCCGCCCCGCTGCTGTGGCTGTGGATCGCCCGGGCGGGGGGCTTTCTCTCGCTCGTGATGGCCTTCCGCCTCGCGCGGCGCCTCCTCGCCGGCGCACCGGGGAGGCGACGCCGGCTCTCGAGGGCGACCGGCATCGTGGGCGGTGTGGTGGCCGCGGTCTTCCTGGCCACGGGCTACAACTACGCGCGCGACGCCGCGCTCGGCAACTCCGAGCCCCTGCTCGCGGCGCTCGCGCTGTGGGCCTTCGAGCGCCACCTCGACGGGCGTCGCGACCACGCGTTCTACCTCGGCTTCGCGGTGGCGCTGCTGCGCCCCGAGGCGTGGCCGTTCATCGGGCTCTACGGGCTGTGGCTGCTCGTCAAGGAGCCCCGGATGCGCGTGCCGGTGGTCGCCTGTGGCCTGCTCATCCCGGTCCTGTGGTTCCTGCCCGAGGTCTGGGGCTCCGGGGACGCGCTGCGAGCCTCGACGCGCGCCAACGACCCCAACCCCCAGAGCGCGGCCTTCGCCGCGCACCCCGGGCTGGAGGTGGCCTATCGCTTCACCACCCGGACGATCTGGACGATCCAGGCCACGGCGGCCGTGGGCCTGTTCGTGGCGCTGTTCGGGTTCTTCCGGTCGCGCTCCCAGCGGCCCACGCTCTTCCTGTTCGGCGTCGGCCTCGCGTGGCTGCTCCTGGTCTGCCTCATGACCGAGCAGGGCTACGCGGGCAACCAGCGCTACCTCATCGTCACGACCGCGGCGATCTGCGTGCTCGGCGGCATCGGAGTCGGGCGGATGTTCCAGGGTGCCGGAATGGCGATCGAGCGCCTCTCCGGAAGCCCGCGGGTGGGGCTCGCCGGCGCGACCGCCGTGCTCGGCCTGACCTGTGTCGCGCTCATCCCCGTGATCCGGGACAAGGTGGACAACACCGAGCGGGTGGTCGACAAGCTCGGCTACGAGGCCTCGCTGTGGGCGGACCTGCCGGACGTGATCGAGAAGGCGGGAGGCCGTGACGGCCTCGTGCGCTGCGGCGGCGTCTACAGCGGCCCCTTCCAGACCCAGATGGTGGCCTACGCGCTGGACCTGCACGGCGAGAACGTCGGCACCCTGCAGACGCCCGCACCCGGCGTCGCCTTCCAGACCCACACGATCCCCGACGGCCCGCTGGTGGTGAAGATCACCGATGACCGCTTCCGCAGGGTCACGTCCAACCGCCGCTGGGCGGTGGCCACGGCGCCGAGGGACGACGCGTTCGGTCGCACCTGCCCCGCCGCGAGCCCCGACGCCCCCCGGGCGCCCGCCCGCGACTACACGCCTGAGCTCACCTCCGCGAGGGGTGCGCAGGCCGCCCCCTGACTATGTTTCCGTGATGGCCACGGTCACTGCCCGCGCGCGCTCTCTGCCGCGCTTCGATGCCCGGCGCGCCGGACTCCCCGGGATCGTGGCTCTCGTCGGAGGCCTCGTGCTGATCTCCCTGTTCCTGCGCACCCGTGCGCTGGGGGCGTCGCTGTGGATGGACGAGGGCCTCTCGATCGGCATCGCGTCCCAGCCCTTCTTCGACATCCCCGGGGTCCTGCGCCAGGACGGCTCGCCGCCGCTCTACTACCTGATGCTCCACGTGTGGATGGACATCGTGGGGCGCGGCCCCGCCGACACCCAGGGCCTGTCGGTGGCGATCTCGCTCCTCGCGATCCCGGGCGGCCTGTGGGCCGGCTGGACGCTCTTCGGCCGCCGGGCCGGCCTCATCTGCGCCGCGCTCTGCGCCTTCAACCCGTTCCTCACCTACTACGCGCAGGAGACGCGCATGTACTCGCTGATGGTGGTCCTGAGCCTCGCTGACCACCGCGGCCTTCCTGCACGTCTTCGTGTACCGGCGGCGCAACTACCTGCCCGCTCTGGTGGTGCTGCTCGCCGCGATGCTCTACACCCACAGCTGGGGGATCTTCTTCACCGCCGGGACGGTGGTGGCCGCGATCGTCGCCATGCGCTTCTCCGAGGACCGTCGCGCGTACCTCAAGGACGCCGCGATCGCCTACGGCGCCGCGTTCCTGCTCTACGTCCCGTGGATTCCCACGCTGCTCTACCAGACCGCGCACACCGGAGCGCCGTGGCTCGACCCCCCGCGCCTCGGAGTGCCGTTGCAGATCGCCGACGGGCTGCTCGGCGGGGGCACGGTCACCGCCTCGCTCCTGCTCGCCGCCGGGTCGGGCATAGCGGCGGTGTTCGCCGCCCGCTCGAAGGGCCGCGACGCGAACGCGGTTCTGACCATCGCGGCCGTCGCGGTGGGCACGCTCGCGATCGCGTGGCTCTTCTCGCAGGTCTCGCCCGCCTGGACCACGCGCTACCTCGGCGCCGCGCTCGGGCCCGATCCTGCTGCTCGCCGCGCTCGGCCTCGCCCGCGCGGGGAACCTGGGGATCGCCGCACTGGTCATCGTGCTCGCGATCTGGGCGGTCCCCAAGACCGGGAGTCTCGAGAACAAGTCCAACGTGGCCGACCTCGGAGCGGCGACCGAGGAGATCCTCAAGCCGGGCGATCTCGTGGTCACCCTCCAGCCCGAGCAGGCGCCGCTGATGGACTACTCCCTGCGTCCCGGCCTCGACGAGGCCACCCAGCTCGGCGAGGTGAAGACCCAGGGCGTGATGGACTGGCGCGACGCGCAGGAGCGCCTCGAGGCGGCCACGCCCGAGAAGAACCTCACACCGCTGCTTGATAGGCTCTCCGTCGGCCGGCGCGTGCTGCTCGTGCATCCCGTGACCAGCGAGATCGGGGACTGGGACGCGCCCTGGACGGAGCTCGTGAGGCGTCGAGCGGCCCAGTGGGGCCGGGCGATGGAGCTGGACGAGCGGTTCGTGCGTGAGGCCGCGGTGCCCGAGCTCTACCGCCGAGCGGGGCGTATCGGAGTGCGCGGCGTCCCCTACCGGAAAGTCAAGAACTGACATGAGCGAGAACGACACCACCAAGCCCGCCCCCACCGTGGAGGCCGCCACTCCGGGCCTGCGCGAGAGCCCGACGCTGATCCTGGGCGCGGGACCCGCGGGGCTCACGGCCGGCTACCTGCTGGCCAAGCAGGGCTTCCCCGTGATCATCTTCGAGGCCGAGGACCAGGTCGGCGGCATCGCCAAGACCGAGGTCCGCGACGGCCCGGGCGGCAAGTACCGCTTCGACCTCGGCGGCCACCGGTTCTTCACCAAGGTCAAGGAGGTCGACGACCTCTGGCACGAGATCATGCGCGAGGAGTTCCTCAAGCGCCCGCGCATGTCGCGCATCTACTGGAACAAGAAGTTCCTCGACTACCCGCTGCGCGGCCCGGACGTGATCAAGAAGCTCGGCCCGATCGAGCTCACGCGCGCGACGCTCTCCTACTTCTGGGCCCAGCTCAAGCCCAAGGGGCGCGAGGACACCTTCGAGCAGTGGGTCTCCAACCGCTTCGGCAAGCGGCTCTTCGACCTCTTCTTCCGCTCCTACACCGAGAAGGTGTGGGGCGTGCCCACCTCCGAGATCCGGGCCGAGTGGGCGGCGCAGCGCATCAAGGGGCTGTCGTTCTTCAGCGCCGCCAAGGCCGCGTTCTTCGGCAACAAGGGCAACGAGATCAAGACGCTGATCGGCGAGTTCCACTACCCCCGCTACGGCCCCGGGCAGATGTGGGAGACGATGACCGAGGACATCCAGAACCTCGGCGGGCAGATCCTCATGGAGACGCCCGTGGAGAAGCTCGTGATCTCGGACGGCCGGGTGTCGGGCGTGGTGGCCGGCGGGAAGACCTACGAGTCGAACTACGTGATCTCGTCGCTGCCGCTGCGCAACGTGGTCGGGATGTCCGACCCGCACCCCAAGCCCGAGGTTGTCTCGGCCGCCAAGGGCATCCGCTACCGCGACTTCCTGACGGTCTCGCTGGTGCTCGACGGCGACGACCTCTTCCCGGACAACTGGATCTACATCCACGAGCCCGACGTCGAGGTGGGCCGCATCCAGAACTTCCGCTCGTGGAGCCCGTGGATGGTCCCGGACCCGAGCAAGGCCTGCGTCGGCCTCGAGTACTTCTGCTTCGCGGGCGACGACCTGTGGAACATGGACGACGACAAGCTCGTGGAGCTGGGGATGAAGGAGCTCGAGCAGCTCGGTCTCGCCAAGCCCGAGATGCTCGAGTTCGGCTTCGCCACCCGGGTGCCCAAGGCCTACCCCATGTACGACATGGACTACGCCGAGCGCATCGCCGCGATCCGGGGCTGGCTCGACGGCATCGAGAACCTCCAGCAGGTGGGGCGCAACGGGTTGCACCGCTACAACAACTCCGACCACTCGATGCTCACCGCCATGCGCGCGGTCGACAACCTCGTGAAGGGCACCGACCACGACATCTGGGCGGTCAACGCCGAGTCGGTCTACCACGAGACCGAGGAGCAGGACGAACAGCAGCCCTACATCGAGGCTCCGGAGACCGAGGCGCAGAAGGAGCCGCTGCACTCCTAGACGTTTGGGCTTGAGCCCGGGGCGGCCGTCCCTAGGACATCCGGCCAGATTCTGAGCCGCCGCGCCGGTTGGCGCGTCAAAGCGTGAGGTAACTCGCTCTCGTGTGTCGAAGACAGGGGAACGACTCTTCATGCTCAACGCGCTCAATCCGATAACAGCCGGTATGCGACGCTCTCTCGCCGCCCTCGGCACGCTGCTGCTCCTCGCGGTGGCCGCTCCCGGGGCCTCGGCCATCGACACGCCCGCCCAGGGCCCCGACGCGACCGACCCCAACCCGCTGCTCGGGCAGACGTGGTGGACCATGGATCCCAAGTGGGACCCCCGGTGGATCGACTACCACCGCCTCATGTCCCAGGGCAGGACGGGAGACGCCGCGCTCGTGCGCAAGCTCGCCGAGCAGCCCCAGTTTCGCTGGTGGGGCCGCTGGGAGGGAGTGAGCAGCCCCGAGCGCAAGCTCCACGCGACCTTCGCCGTGCTCGACGAGCAGGCGCCCGGCGCGGTGCCGCTGCTCGTGTCGATGCGTCACCTCGGGCAGCGCTGCAGTCCCAACTATCTCGCCGGAGGTGCGCGCGAGGACGCGCTCTACCGGCGCTGGATCGACGGCTTCGCCCGCGCGATCGGCGACCGTCGGGTGGTGATCGCCTTCGAGCCGGACTCGATGGGGACCGTCGAGTGCCTGGCCAAGCGCCGCCGCAAGGCGCGCTACCAGACGCTGGCGTACGGGATCGACGTGCTCTCCCAGCTCCCCAACGCCACCGTGTACGTCGACGCCGGGGCGGCGGACTGGCAGGGCGTCCCGCTCATGGCGCGCAAGCTGCGCCGCGTCGGGATCCACAAGGTGCGCGGCTTCATGCTCAACGCCACCCACCAGGCCTGGACCGCCGGGAACATCGAGTACGGCCGCCGGCTCTCCCGAGGCCCTGGGCGGCAAGCACTTCATCATCAACACGTCCCACAACGGCAACGGCCCGATGCACAGGAAGGTCTGGATCAGCCGCAAGCGCAACCTGTGGCGGATCGAGACCGAGTGGTGCAACCCGCCGAACGCCGCGGCGGGCGTGCCGCCCACCACGTCGACGGCGGACCCCCTCGTGGACGCCTACATGTGGGTGGAGCGCCCGGGCTACTCCAACGGCGCCTGCAACGGCGGTCCGGCCCGGGTGGGCGCCTGGTGGCGCGATCGCGCGCTCCAGATGGCGCGTCTGGCCAAGTGGTAGGGACAGCCGCCGAGGACCTGCCGCCGCTGTCGTGACGCCGTCGCTACCCTGAGCGCGGCAAGACGACCGATATGGGGGATGCAATGAGTTCGGAAGGTCAGGGCAGAGGATTTCGCACGTGGCTGGTCACGATCGCGGCGCTGTGCGCGCTGGCGGCGGCGACCGCCCCGACCGCGCTCGCTTCCGGAGGCCAGGCCAAGAGCCCGAACGCCCCCAACCCCCTCGATGGGCCAGAAGTGGTGGGACCAGAACACCGAGTACAACCTGACCTGGAGCGTCTACCGCGGCCTGCGCGCCCGCGGCAAGACGCCGTGACGCCAACGACATCAAGCTGCTGGCCGAGCAGCCCCAGTTCCGCTGGTGGGGCCGCTACGAGAAGCCGCTGGTGTCGAAGATCAGGGGAAGCTTCCAGACGATGGACCGCCAGGAGCCGCGGCCAGGTGCCCCTCATGGCCGTCTTCTTCCACGAGGGCCGCGGCTGCTCGCCGAGCTACCAGGGCGGCGGCCGCGCCGAGGACCGCCGCTACAAGGGATACATCCGCCAGTTCGCGAGGGCGGTCGGCCGCCGCGAGGTGGTGCTCGCCTTCGAGCCCGACGCCACGGGCACGACCAAGTGCCTCGCCAAGAGCCGGCGCCAGGGCGCGCCTGCGCACCCTGGCCTACGGCGTGAGGGTGCTGTCCAGGCTTCCCAACGCCACGGTGTACATCGACGCCACGGCGTCCGACTGGCAGGGCGTGCCCACGGTCGCCCGCAAGCTGCGCGCGCTCGGCGTCCGCCGGGTGCGCGGCTTCATGCTCAACGCGACCCACCAGGACACCACCCGCAACAACATCAGGTACGGCGCTCAGGCTCTCGCGGAACCTGGGCGGCAAGCACTTCATCATCAACACCTCGCACAACGGCAACGGCAACTTCAGGCGCAACGGGAAGGTCTACACCTGCAACCCGCCCAACGTGGCGGCGGGCGCACGTCCGACCACGAACACCGCCCATCCGCAAGGTCGACGCCTACATGTGGGTCGAGCGCCCCGGCTACTCCAACGGCGCCTGCGGTGGCGGCCCGGCCCGCGTCGGGCGCGTTCTGGCTCAAGCGCGCGCTGCAGATGGTGCGCGGCGCCGACTGGTATCGGTAAGCCGAGGGGGGCTCTGCCCCCCTCGGACACCCCCGCCGGGGGTCACCGGCCCCCGGACCCCCGCGCGAGGCTCGAGGGCCGGGCCCGCGGGAGGCGCGCTGGTAAGGTTGACTCGCGAGTCAATATCCGGCTTCGCGCCTCCGAACCATGGCTTCACCTTCGGCCACAGAGCGCGATACGCGCCACCTCCTGCGAGCCATCGAGTTGGCCGAGACCGCGCGGGGCCAGACCTCTCCGAACCCGCTCGTGGGCGCCGTCCTGGTCAAGGGGGACCGAACGATCGGCGAGGGCTTCCACGCCCGGGCGGGTGAGCCCCACGCCGAGCGCATGGCGCTGGCGTCCTGCAGCGAGGACCCGGCCGGCGCCACGCTGTACGTGTCGCTCGAGCCCTGCGCCCACCAGGGGCGGACCCCTCCCTGTACCGAGGCGATCGTCGAGGCCGGCATCGCGCGCGTGGTGATCGCCTCCGACGACCCGACCGAGAAGGCCTCGGGACGGTCGTTCGGCGTCCTGCGCGACGAGGGGATCGAGGTGGCTTCCGTGGACGGCGCGGTGTCCGACGCCGCCCGCCTGCTCAACCAGCCGTTTCGAAAGCACGCGCGCACGGGCCGGCCCCTGGTGGTCTTCAAGTCCGCGATGACCCTCGACGGCAAGGCGGCCACCCGCACGGGGGACTCGCAGTGGATCTCGGGCGAGGCGAGCCGTGAGCGCGCCCACCGGTGGCGGGCCGAGTCCGACGCGGTCGCGGTGGGCATCCACACGGCGGTGGCCGACGACCCGCGGCTGACCGCGCGTTTCGAGGGCGTCACGCGCCAGCCGCGGCGGGTGGTGTTCGACTCCGAGGCCAGCCTCGCGCTCAATTCGAAGCTCGTGAAGAGCGCCGACGAGGTGCCGGTGATCCTCGTGTGCTCACGAGCGGCCAGCCGCACGAGCACCGACGCGCTGCGCAACGCCGGGGTGGAGGTGATCGTGGCCTCCGGCCAGAACGAGGCCGCACGGGTCACCTACGCGCTGAGCGAGCTCGGCTCGCGGGGCGTGCAGTCGGTGCTGTTGGAGGGCGGCCCGCATCTGGCCGGGGTGTTCCTCGAGGCCGGCGAGATCGACGAGGCCCGCATCTTCGTGGCGCCCATGCTGGTCGGCGGCCGCGACGCGAAGGCCGCCATCGAGGGCGAGGGAGTCGAGTGGATCCGCGACGCCGCGAGGGCGGTGTCCACCGACGTCGAGCTCATCGAGGACGACGTGCTCATCACCTCCAGGCTGCGGGACTGGTAGCCGGTGTTCACCGGCCTCGTGCAAAGGACGGGCACGGTCGCATCGCTCGCCGGCGGCCGGCTGGTCGTGGACGTGCAGCCCGCGCTCGCCGTGGCCAGGGGCGACTCCGTGGCGGTGAACGGCGTCTGCCTCACGGTCACGGGCGACAGCGCCGACGGCCTCGGGTTCGACGTGATGGCCGAGACGCTCCGCCGAACCGCGCTGGGCGCTCTGAGCGAGGGCGAACGGGTGAACCTCGAGCCGGCGCTGCGGGTCGGCGACCCGCTCGGCGGGCACATCGTCCAGGGTCACGTGGACGGCGTCGGCGCCGTGGAGTCGCTCGAGGACGAGGGCTTTGCCCGCCTCGTTCGCGTGGCCGCCGCGCCGGAGACCCTGCGCTACGTGGTCGAGAAGGGCTCGATCGCGGTCGACGGGGTGTCGCTCACCGTCGTGAGCGTCGATGACCTCTCGTTCTGCGTATCCCTCATCCCGGAGACGCTCGAGCAGACCACCCTCGGCGGTCTGGAGCCCGGCACCGAAGTGAACCTGGAGGTGGACGTGCTGGCCAAGTACGTGGAGAAGCTGATGGCCCACACCGCGGGGGCGGTCCGGTGAGCGGCCCTCCCTTCAGCGACATCGAGGAGGCCCTCGAGGAGGTCCGCGCGGGGCGGATGATCGTGGTCTGCGACGCCGAGGACCGCGAGAACGAGGGCGACCTCGTGCTGCCGGCGCAGTTCGCGACCCACGACGCCATCAACTTCATGGCCAAGGAGGCGCGCGGCCTGATCTGCCTCGCGCTGACCCCCGAGCGCTGCGACGAGCTGGGCCTCGATCTGCTCCCGGCCAAGAACGAGAGCGGCCTCGGGACCGCGTTCACCACCACGATCGAGGCCCGGGAGGGGGTCACCACGGGCATCTCCACCCTCGACCGGGCGCGCACGGTGCAGGTGGCGATCGATCCCCGCACGAAGCCCGAGGACCTCCAGCAGCCCGGGCACATGTTTCCCCTGAAGGCCAAGCCCGGCGGCGTGCTCGAGCGCACCGGGCACACGGAGGCGGGCGTGGACCTCGCGCGGCTCGCCGGGCTCACCCCGGCCGCGGTGATCTGCGAGATCCTCAACGACGACGGCACGATGGCGCGGGTGCCCGACCTGGAGGAGTACTCCAGGCGCCACGGCCTGAAGATGATCACGGTGGCGGACCTGATCGCCTACCGGCGGCGCAACGACAAGCTGGTGGAGCGAGTGGTCGAGGCCCGGCTGCCCACCGCGTTCGGCGACTTCAACGTCGTCGGGTACCGCACCCTGGTCAACGACAAGCACCACGTGGCGATGGTCAAGGGGGAGGTCGACGGCGAGGACGACGTGCTCGTGCGCATGCACTCGGAATGCCTGACCGGCGACGTCTTCCACTCCCTGCGATGCGACTGCGGCCAGCAGCTCGAGGACGCCCTGTTTCGGATCGAGATGGAGGGCCGGGGGGTGCTGGTCTACCTCGCCCAGGAGGGCCGCGGGATCGGCCTGCTCAACAAGCTCAAGGCCTACCGGCTCCAGGAGGAGGGTCTCGACACGGTGGACGCCAACCTCCAGCTGGGGCTGCCCGCCGACCTGCGCGACTACGGGATCGGAGCGCAGATCCTGGTGGATCTCGGTCTCGGCTCGATCCGGCTGCTCACCAACAATCCGAAGAAGATCGTCGGCCTCGAGGGCTACGGCCTCCGCGTCACCGACCAGATCCCGATCGAGCACCCCCCCGGCGACCACAACCGCGCCTACCTGCGGACGAAGGCCTCGAAGCTCGGCCACCTGCTGCACCACCAGGGCCTCGGCCTCGACGACGAGCTGATCCAGGCCGAGCGGCGCATCGACCGCGAGCGGGCGGGCGGCCACACCCCGGTCGAGCGCCGGCCCGAGGAGGCCGAGGACGAGCGTGCCTGACCTCTACGCCATCGCCGTGGGGCGCTTCTACGAGGACCTGGCCCTGGCGTTGGTGGAGGGGGCCGTGAAGACGTTCGAGAACGCCGGCGCGGGGGTGGAGGTCCACGACGTGCCGGGAGCGTTCGAGCTGCCGCTGGCGGCCTCCTACTGCGCCGCCTCGGGGCGCTACGAGGGCGTCGCCTGCCTCGGCGCGGTGATCCGGGGGGAGACCGACCACTACGACTACGTGTGCGCGGAGGCGGCGCGTGGAATAGCGCGGGTGTCGCTCGACACCGGCGTGCCGTGCTCCTTTGGCGTGCTCACCGTCGACACCATGGAGCAGGCGCTGGCCCGGGCGGGCGGCGCCAAGCGCCACCAGGGCGTGGACGCGGCCGAGGCGGTGCTCGCCATGGCCGCGCTGCGGCGCGGGCTGGCCGGCTGAGCCCCGTGCCTGCGGTCAACCTCGTCAGCGACACCCAGACGCGTCCGACGGAGGGGATGCGGCGTGCGATGGCCTCCGCGGAGGTGGGCGACGAGCAGAAGCTGGCGGATCCCACGACCCTCGCCCTCCAGGAGCGGGTGGCCGACCTGCTGGGGCACGAGGCCGCGCTCTTCCTCCCGAGCGGGACGATGTGCAACCTCATCGCCTTCCGCCTCCACCTGCGCCCGGGCGGCGACGAGGCGATCCTGGCCGCCAACTCGCACCCGGTGGGCTTCGAGGCGGGCAGCCCGGCCGCCGTGAACGGCGCGATGACCCGGCAGCTCGACGCCCCCACGGGGATCTTCGAGGGCGCGGACGTCGAGGCCGCGGTACGCGACCCCGCCGATCGCTACGCGCCGCGCTCGCGGATGGTGTCGGTCGAGCAGACCACGAACATGGGCGGCGGACGCGTGTGGCCGCTGGCGGCCGTGCGCGGCGTGCTCGAGGCGGCGCGCGCCCACGGGCTGCGGGCCCACCTCGACGGTGCGCGCCTGATGAACGCCGCCGTGGCCTCGGGCGACGACCCCGCCGCGTTCGCCGCGGGGTTCGACACCGCCTGGCTGGACTTCTCGAAGGGGCTCGGGGCCCCGGTCGGCGCCGTGCTCGCGGGCTCCGCCGAGCTGATCGCCGAGGCCTGGCGCTACAAGCAGATGCTCGGCGGCGCGCTGCGCCAGTCCGGCGTGCTCACCGCCGCGTGCCACTACGCCCTCGACCACCACGTGGAGCGCCTGGCCTCAGACCACGCGAACGCGCGTGCGCTCGCCGAGGGACTGGCCGAGATGCCGGGGGTGGAGATCGACCCCGCGACGGTCGACACCAACATCGTGATCTTCGAGGTGGCCGACGCCGCCGGGCTCGCGGCCGGGCTGGCGGAGCACGGGGTGCAGGTGGGAGCGCTGGGCGCCCGGCGGGTGCGGGCGGTCACCCACCTCGACGTGGATCGACCCGGCGTGGAGCGCGCCCTCGCCGCCTGCGCGGGCGTGCTCGGTTGCTAGCCTCACCGGCCGTGCCAAAGGTCTGCTACTCGTGCAAGAAGGGTCCGGCGTTCGGCAACAGCCGCAGCCACTCGATGGTCGCCACCCGGCGCCGCTTCAACCCCAACCTGCAGAAGGTCCGCATCGACGTGGGCGGAACTCCCACGCGGGAATACGTCTGCACCCGCTGCCTGAAGGCCGGCAAAGTCACCAAAGCCGCTTGAGCCGAAGCCGCTCCGCGCGAACTTCGCTCCCGAAACCCGCGGGCGCATCGGTGTAGAGGGTCCTAGTGCCCGACGAGAGTCTCATCCGGTTCCGCAACGTGGTGGCGTCTTCGCTGGCCGAGCTCGAGAGCCGGCGCTCGGAGGTCAACGACCTCAACGTGTTCCCGGTCGCCGACGGCGACACGGGCGACAACATGGCCATGACCATGCGCTCCGTGCTCGCGGAGCTGGACGGCCTCAACGACCGCTCGATCGACGAGATCGGCCGGGACGAGGTGGTGTCCGCGGTCGCCCGCGCCGCGCTGCTGGGCGCGCGGGGCAACAGCGGCGTGATCCTCTCGCAGATCGTGCGCGGCGCCGCCGAGGAGCTCGTGTCGCGCCCGGGCGAGCTGGTGGACCCGGTGCTCGTCTCGGCGGCGCTGGCCCGAGCGGTGGACGCCGCCTATGACTCGGTGCGCGAGCCGGCGGAGGGAACCATGCTCAGCGCGGTGCGTGCGATGGCCCACCGGGTCGCTCAGGACCTTGCCCACCTCGACACCCCCCGGCTGGCGCTCGACGCCACGCCCGCGGCGCAGGACGAGCTGATCGCCGAGGTGCTCGAGCGCGCGCTCGCCGCCGCCCAGGAGGCGGTCGAGCGCGGGCCGGACCAGCTCCCGGTGCTGAAGGAGGCCGGCGTGGTGGACGCCGGCGCGTACGGCCTGACGGTGGTCGTCGCGGGCATGGTCGCCGCCCTGCGGGGCGAGGACAGCCCCGACCTGCCGCACCAGGTCGCTCCCGGCCGGTCGGGTCACCTGCCCGAGCACCACTCGTCGCAGTTTCGCTTCTGCACCAACTTCGCGGTCACGGGGCGGGGCCTGGACGGCCACTCGTTCGTCGCGCCGCTCGAGGGGCTGGGGGACAGCGTGCTGGTGGTGGGCGACGAGCGCACCATCCGCGTGCACGTGCACACCGACACGCCCGAGGCGGCGCTTGCCCTCTTCGAGGGCGCCGGCGAGGTCTCGCGGCTCGACGTGGCCGACATGCACGAGCAGATGGCGGCCCGCAGCGCCCGGCTCGACGGGGACCACGGCCCCGGCGTCGAGCAGGGCCGGTGCGCGGTCGTCGCGGTGGCCAGCGGCCCCGGGCTGGTGCGCCTCTTCTCGGAGCTGGGCACTCTGGTGGTGGACGGCGGGCGCGACCATGAACCCCTCGACCTACGAGCTCCTGGCCGGCATCCACGCGGCCCCGGGCGACGAGGTGATCGTGCTCCCCAACTCCCCCAACGTCGTGATGGCGGCGGAGGAGGCCGCGGCGCTGTCCGAGAAGCCGGCGCGGGTGGTGGTCACCCGCGCGCAGCAGGAGGGCCTCAGCGCCCTGCTGGCCTTCGACCCGCAGCGCTCCGCCGCCGAGAACGCCGAGGCGGTGGCCGACGCCGCCCGCGGCCTCAGCCTCGGGGCCGTGGCCGAGTCCGCCCGCGCCGATCCGCAGGGCCGCTTCGCCTCCGGCGACGCCCTCGGCTATGCCGGCGGCGAGCTCGTGGCCTTCGGAGACCCGGAGGAGACCCTGCGGGCCACGCTCGCGAGCGTGGCGGCGGGCGCGGAGCTCGTGACCTGCCTCGAGGGCGCCGGCGCGCCGCTGGGTCGCGACGCGGTGGAGGCGGCGCTTCCCGCCGGTGTGGAGCTCGAGATACACGACGGCGGTCAGCCGTCGTGGTGGTGGCTGCTGTCCGCGGAGTGAGCGCGCCGCCGTCCGTTCCACCGTCTACACCACACGCATCCCCACCTTCTTCGCCACCTCCGACGAGCTCTCGCTGACCGACGCCCGCGACGCCGGCGTGCGCTCCATCCCGCGCCCGGATGTCCTCGCCCGTCCGCTCGACGCCAAGGGCCAGACGGCCAAGGGCCTCGCCTCGCTGGGCATCCACACCCACGGCGACCTGCTCGAGCACTTTCCGCACTCCCACCGCGACCGGCGCGACACGCGCACGATCGCGTCGGTCGGCGTGGGGGAGGAGGCCACGGTGGCGGTTGCGGTGCGCAGCGTCTCGGTCAAGCCGATGCGCGACCGCCGCCGCAAGCGCGTCGAGGCCCGCGTCGCCGACGAGACCGGGCCGATGGTCGCCGTGTGGTGGAACCGGCCGTGGGTGGCGCAGGAGCTCTCGGAGGGCTCTCAGATCGTGCTCCACGGAAAGATGCGCAAGCGCAACGAGTTCCACGTGACCGAGCACGAGCGCATCGGCGCGCGGCGCCGATGCGGGCCACAGCGTGGGCCTCGTGCCCGTGCACCCGGCCACCTACGGCCTGTCGGCGGTCACGCTGCGCAAGCTCGTCTGGAGCGACTACCCCAAGGCGCGCCACGTCGTGGAGCCCCTGCCCTCGGCGCTCCGGGTGGCCGAGCGCCTTCCCGACCGGCCGGCGGCCGTGGCCGCGACCCACTTCCCCGATTCGGAGGCCGACGAGACCGCCGCCCGCCGCCGCCTGGCCTTCGAGGAGCTCTTTCTCCTCCAGGTGGCCCTCGCCGGGCGGCGCCATTCCCGCCGCGAGGGCCGGCGGGCGACGGCCCTGGCTCCGAGCGGCGAGCTGGTGGAGCCGTGGCTCTCGTCGCTTCCCTTCGACCTGACACAGGACCAGCGCTCGGCGTGCGAGGCGATCGACGCCGACCTGGCCTCGGAGCGGCCGATGCAGCGGCTGCTGATGGGTGAGGTCGGCTCCGGGAAGACCGCCGTCGCGGTCCACGCCATGCTCCGGGCCGCCGAGAACGGACGCCAGGCCGCTCTGATGGCGCCCACGGAGACGCTGGCCGAGCAGCACCTGCTCACGCTCGACCGGCTCCTGGGGGGCCTCGCCTCCGTCGAGCTGCTCACCGGCTCCACGAGTGCGCGGCGCCGGCGCGACCTCCTGGGCCGGCTGGGCTCGGGCGAGCTGTCCCTGGTCGTGGGCACGCACGCGCTCGTCGAGGGGCCCGTGGAGTTCCGCGACCTGGCGGTCTGCGTGGTCGACGAGCAGCACCGCTTCGGGGTGCGCCAGCGCGCCGCGCTCGACGCCAAGGCGCCCGGGGACCTCGCCCCGCACGTGCTGCACATGACCGCGACGCCGATCCCCCGCACCCTTTCGCTCACCGCCTACGGCGACCTCGACGTGACCGTGCTGCGAGAGCTCCCGGCGGGCCGGCGCCCGGTGGAGACCTACGTGGTGGACGGGGTGCGCGCGCGCAGGCGCGCCTACGAGCGCATCCGCGAGGAGATCGCCCGGGGCCGCCAGTGCTTCGTGGTCTGCCCGCTCGTGGAGGAGTCCGAGGCGCTGCAGGCGAAGGCGGCCACGGTGGAGGCCGAGCGGCTCGCGGCCACGGAGTTCTCCGAGCAGCGCGTGGCCCTCATCCACGGGCAGATGCCCGCGGCCGAGAAGGCCGAGGCCATGCGGTCCTTCGCGGCCGGGGAGGCCGACGTGCTGGTGGCCACGAGCGTGATCGAGGTGGGCATCGACGTGCCCAACGCGACCGTGATGCTGATCGAGGCCGCCGAGCGCTACGGGCTCTCGCAGCTGCACCAGCTGCGCGGCCGAGTGGGCCGGGGTGGGCACGAGTCGCTGTGCATCCTGTTCGGAAACCCGAGGCTCCCGCGCCTCGAGGCGATCGCCGGGGAGCGCGACGGCTTCGAGCTCGCCGAGGTGGACCTCGAGCTGCGCGGCGCGGGCGAGGTGCTCGGCACGCGCCAGTCGGGCCTCCCCGAGTTCCGCGTCGCGCGGCTGCCCGACGACGCCGAGCTGCTCGAGCGGGCGCGGGAGCGGGCGGACGCGCTGCTCGAGACCGACCCGGAGCTCGCGCTGCCCGAGCACGCGCTGCTGCGCGACGCCGTGCTCGCGCGCTTCGGCTCGGACCTCGACCCCATCCCCGCGTGAGGGTGGTGGCGGGCGAGCTGCGCGGCCGGCGCATCAAGGCGCCGCCCGGCGGCATCCGTCCCACGGCCGACCGGGTGCGCGAGGCGCTCTTCTCCATCCTCGGCGACGTGTCCGGGCTTCGTGTGCTCGACCTGTTCGCCGGCTCCGGGGCGCTGGGGATCGAAGCCCTCTCGCGCGGCGCCGCGGAGGCGGTGTTCGTGGACTCGGACCGCCGGGCCGTGGCGGGCGTCCGGGCCAACCTCGAGGCGCTCGGGCTGGAGGCCGAGGTGCACCGGCGCGACGCGCTCGCGTGGCTCGACGGAGCCCGGGACGGGGCCCCGTTCGGGCTCGTTTTTTGCGACCCGCCCTATGATCTGGCGGTCGGCCTCGCGGGCCCGCTCGCCGAGCGCCTGCCGCCGATCCTCACCGAAGACGCCCACATCGTGACCGAATCCGACAAGCGCGCCCCGCTCGTGCTCCCCCTCGAGCTGGTGCGCGAGCGCACCTACGGCGACACCCGCATCGCCGTCCACCGTGGTCGCCGGTGACCGCTAGCAATGGAGGGACAGCGGTGTGCCCGGGCTCCTACGACCCGGTCACGATCGGGCACCTGGACATCATCGCGCGGGCCGCGCGGGTCTTCGACAAGGTGGTGGTCGGGATCGTCGATCAGCCCGTCCGCAAGAAGAAGACGGTGTTCACCGCGAGCGAGCGAGCCGGCTTCATCGAGGCCGAGACTGCGAAACTCGGGAATGTGCAGGTAAAAACCTTTGATACGCTCCTCGTCGATTTTGCCCGGGAGAACGGGGCCCGCACGATCGTCAAGGGGCTCCGCGCCATCTCCGACTTCGAGTACGAGTTCGAGATGAACCAGCTCAACCGCAAGATGGCCCCGGACATCGAGAGCATGTACCTCATGTCAGCCCCCGAATACAGCTTCCTATCCTCGAGCGGGGTCAAGGAGCTCGCCATGTTCGGTGGCGACATGAGCGGTCTCGTCCCCGACGTAGTGGCTGAGCGCTTGCAGGAAGCGCTCAAGCGTTAGCGAACTGGAGCCCAACGCATGGATGTCCTAGTCCTCATCGACAAGCTCGACGACACGGTGCACAACGCCAAGCCCGTGCCGCTCACCGACCAGGTGCGCGTCGACAAGGAGGAGATCTACGACATCCTCGACCAGATGCGGGCCACGATCCCCGAGGAGATCAAGCAGGCCCGCTGGATCGTCAAGGAGCGTCAGGAGATGCTCGCCGAGGCCAAGCGCGAGGCCGAGCGGATCATCAAGGAGGCCCGTGACGAGCAGACGCGCCTGATCGGCGACGAGGAGGTCGTCAAGCAGGCCGAGCGCCAGTCCGACGAGATCGTGGAGGACGCCCGCGCCCGCGAGCGCGAGATCCGCCTGGGCGCCGAGGACTACGCCGACGACATCCTCAACACCCTCGAGGTCAACCTCGAGAAGTTCATCGCGGCCGTGCAGCGCGGCCGCGACCGGCTCCAGGGCCGCGAAGAAGCCGAAGTCAGCTAGAGACGCAGGTCTCTATCGCCGAGCGGTCGCCGGTCGCGTCCGGGTCGTCCGGAATCGTGACCACGATCAGGCCCTCGCGGAAGGTCTCGTAGGTCGGGTCGCTCTCCGCGACCGACTCGGCGGTCTCGGCGTCGTCCTCGCTCTCCTCGAACGAGATCACGGTGCGCCCGCCCGGGTAGTCGATGCCGACGTTGTCGCCGGTGCTGCTGCTCTGGTCCTCGGCGTCGAGGCCCGCGTCCTCGAGGCACGAGAGCACGGTGTCGAGCGACGGCGAGTCGGCCGCGGCTCGGTCGGTCTCGCGCGCTGGTCTCGGGTCACGGTCGTGGTGGACGAGCTCTCGTCGTCACCACAGGCGGTCACGGCGATGGCAAGGGCGAGGGCCAGGGCCGCCGCGGGCGCCCGGAGTCGTGTTCTGGAGTCGCTCACGGCGCGGGACCCTACGGCGGGCCCGACGCTATCGTCGAACGGGTGGCGGCGCGCGCCGACAGCTTCGACCTCGGCCGGCTCCACCTCTCGTCCGGCGAGGCCACCTCCGCCGAGCTGATCGTGGCCGTGGAGGCCCTCGAGTTCGGGGGGCAGACCTACACCGCCGAGGACGGCCTGGTCGACGTGCGCCTCGACGTGTCGCGCACCACGGGGCAGGGGCATTCGCTGCGGCTGCGCTTCGACGCGCGCCTGTCCGGGCCCGTGCATGCGCTGCCTCGAGGACGCCGGCGCGCTGGTCGAGGTCGACGCGCGGGAGGTCGACCAGCCCGCCGCGGGCGACGACGACCTCAGCTCGCCCTACCTCGACGACCAGGAGCTCGACCTGCGCGCCTGGGCCCGCGACTCCCTCGTCCTGGCCCTGCCCGTGCAGATCGTGTGCAAGGAGGACTGCCGGGGGCTGTGCCCGGTGTGCGGCGCCGACCTGAACGCCGAGCCCGGGCACGAGCACGAGTCCGAGCCCGACCCGAGGTGGGCCAAGCTTTCCGAGCTCGAGCTGGATTGACTCCGAGCGGCGGGCCCACTGCTAGCCTTCGCCGCCGCCATGGCCGTCCCCAAGCAGAGACAGTCGCACTCGCGAACCAACAAGCGGCGCTCGCAGCACAAGATCTCCGCGCCCGCACTCGCGGTCTGCCCGCGCTGCGGCGCGCCGCGCATCCCGCACCGCGTGTGCGGCGACTGCGGCACCTACGCCGGTCGCGAGGTAGTGGTGCGCACGCCGGACACCGACGACGAGTAGCGAGCCCGCGACCGTGATCGCGGTCGACTGCAACGGCGCCGACGGCGGACCCGCCGTGGTCGCCGAGGGCGCGCGCCGCTCGGGCGAGCGCGCGCTGCTCTTCGGCCCCGCCGCCGAGCTCGCCGGCTACGACGACGTGGTCGACGCGCCCGTGCGCATCTCGGCCGACGAGGAGCCGGTCCGCGGCGTGCGCTCGAAGCCCGAGGCCTCGATCGTCCAGGCCGCGAAGGCGGTGGCCGAGGGGCAGGGCCGACGCGCTCGTGTCCGCCGGCTCCACGGGTCCCACGATGGCCGCGGCGACGCTTTCGGTGAAGCGCATCCGCGGGGTCCACCGGCCCGCGCTCGCGATCGTGCTGCCCGTGCCGGACGGCCCGGTGGTCCTTCTGGACGTGGGGGCCAACACCGAGGTGCGCCCCGAGCACCTCGTCCAGTTCGCATACATGGGAGCCGCGTTCGTCGAGGCGGTGACCGGCGAGGCGCGACCCAGCGTGGGCCTGCTCTCGGTCGGGAGAGGAGCCGGGCAAGGGCACGCCCGACGTGCTCGCCGCCCGCGAGCGCCTGGAGGGCGGCCCGCTGAACTTCGTGGGCAACGTCGAGGGGTTCGACATCCCCTCCGCCGGCGTGCGGGTCGTGGTGACCGACGGCTTCACCGGCAACGTGGCCCTCAAGGTCATGGAGGGCACCTCGAAGGCCGTGGGCGAGGGCATCCGCGGGGCCATCCGCTCCGGGCCGGTGTCCACCGTGGGGGGCCTCCTGATCCGGCGCGCGGTCGGGCGGCTGCGGGCCGAGCTCGACCCCGAGCGGGTGGGGGGCGCGATCCTCCTCGGGCTGCGCAAGCCCGTCGTCGTGGCCCACGGCTCGTTCGGGCCGGACGGCATCGCCAGCGCGGTCTCCATGGCCCGGCGCGCCGTGGACGAGCACATGGTCGAGCGCACCGCCGCGGCGCTCCAGACGGCCGGAGCGATGCGATCCGCACCCGCTGGTAGCTTCGACTCCCGATGACCCGCGAAGACGTGCTCGGGCGGATCCGAGAGCATCTGGCCACCGAGCTCGAGGTCGACCCGGCGATCATCTCCGACGGCACGCGCTTCAAGGAGGACCTCGAGGCCGACTCGCTCGACCTCGTGGAGCTCACCGTCGAGCTCGAGGACACCTATGGCATCCGCATTCCTGACGAGCAGGCGGCAAAGATCCTCACGGTGGGTCAGGCCGCCGACTTCGTCGCGGCACATGTCGAAGACGGAGAGTGATGGAGTCGAGCCCCTCCGTGAGCTCCTCGGCGAACTGCCCCCGGAGCTCGCCCGCCAGGCCTTCACCCATTCCTCCTGGGCCGACCACCGCGCCGAGTCGTACGAGCGCCTGGCCTTCCTCGGGGACGTCGTCCTGAGCCTCGCCGTCTCCACCCACCTCTTTCCGCGCTTCGAGCGCTACGGCGCGGGGCGGCTCACGAAGGTGCGCGCCCAGGCCGTGAGCGGGGCCTCCTGCGCGCGCGTCGCGGTCGCGCTCGGGGTGCCCGAGCGCCTCGCCGCGGCCGCGCCCGAGGGGACCGGGCGCAACCACGCGGTCCTCGCCGGCAGCGAGCGCGTGCTCGCGTCGGTGTGCGAGGCGGTGATCGGCGCGGCCTACATCGCGTTCGGCATCGAGCGCGTCGCGCCGGCCGTGGTGGCCGCCTTCGACGACGCGATCGAGGAGTCGCTCGAGAACCCCGTCGACTTCAAGTCGCTGCTGCAGGAGCGCCTCGCGCGCCGCGCCGAGGTCGTGACCTACCGGATCGACTCGGAGGAGGGCCCGCCCCACGAGCGCAGCTTCGTGGCCGCGGCCGAGGTGGAGGGGCGCGAGATCGGCCGGGGCGAGGGCAAGACCAAGAAGGCGGCCGAGCAGGCGGCGGCCGAGCGGGCGCTCGAGGCCATGGAGGCCGACGCCTGATGCACCTTCGCTCGATCTCCATGAAGGGCTTCAAGTCCTTCCCCTCCCGCACCAAGCTCGAGTTCTCCCCGGGGGTCGCGGTGGTCGTCGGGCCCAACGGGTCGGGCAAGTCGAACATCACCGACGCCGTGCTCTGGGCGCTGGGCGAGCAGTCGCCCCTCGCCGTCCGCGGGCAGACGATGAAGGACGTGATCTTCGCCGGCGGCCACGGCGTCCAGGGTTCGAGCGCCGCCGAGGTCGAGGTGGTGATCGACAACTCCGACAGCCGGGTGGAGAGCGACTTCTCGGAGATCTCGATCGTCCGGCGGCTCGACCGGATGGGGCAGGGCGAGTACCGCCTCAACGGCGCCAGGTGCCGGCTCGCCGACGTGGTCGAGGTGCTCTCGGACACCGGCCTCGGCAAGGAGATGCACTCGGTGGTCTCGCAGGGGCGGGTGGAGTCGATCGTGCTCTCGCGGCCCCGTGAGCGGCGGCTGCTGATCGAGGAGGCCGCCGGCCTCGGCAAGCACCGCAAGCGCAGGCGCAGCGCCCAGCTCAAGCTCGAGCGCACCCAGGACAACCTCTCGCGGGCGCTCGACGTCGAGCGCGAGGCCCGCTCGCGCCTGCGTCCCCTCAAGCGCCAGGCCGAGGCCGCGGAGCTGCACGAGCGCCTCCGGCGCCAGAGCGACGAGGCCCGCTACGAGCTGGCACGCGACTCCGTCCGCGCCTCGAGGGCGCGGCTGGCCCAGGCCGAGGCGGAGGCCGCCGGGGCGCGGGGCGAACGGGCGCAGGCCGAGCGCCTCCTCGACGCGGTCGCCGGGCGCCGGGCGGAGGCCGAGGAGGCCTTCGCCGCGATCGCCCGCGAGCGCGACGAGCTCTCCGGGCGCCTCCTCGCCGCCCGGTCGGCCGCGGAGCGCATCGGCCTCAGGCTGGAGCGGGCCGAGGACCAGGCCCGCGCCGCCACGGAGGGCGCTCAGCGTCGCGGCGCGCAGCTCGAGCTGCTGCGCCGCGAGCTGGCGGAGACCGACGACCCGGCGGAGGGCCTCGACGAGCGCATCGCCGGGCTCGAGGCCGAGCTGCAGGCCCTCGACGGCGCCCGCGACGCGCGGATGCGCGACGGCGCTGGCCCGGCTGGAGCGCGAACGCGCGGAGGCGACGGCGCGACGCGAGGAGCTCGAGCGCGCGGCGAGCGCCATGCGGTCGCGCATGGAGGAGGCCGAGGCGGCGGCCCGCGCCGCCCGCGAGGAGCGCAGGGAGGCCGAGCGGACCGTGGAGGCCGCGCGCGCCACCGCCGCCGCCGCCGGGGCGGAGCTGGCGGCGCTGAACCAGTTCCTGCGCACCGCCGCGACCGCCGGGCCCGGCGGCGGCCGCGCGGCGCTCTCCGATCAGCTCGACGTGGAGCCCGGCTACGAGACGGCCCTGGCCGCCGCGCTCGGTCCCCGCCTGGCGGCCGCGGTCGTGGAGGGGATGTCCCAGGGCGAGCAGCTGCTCGACGGCCTCGGCGAGGACGGTGGCGCGGTGCTCGTGGCCGGCGGCGAGCCCCGGCGCCGGGCCCGGCGAGCCCGCCGGCCGCCCGGAGCCGAGCCGCTGCTCGCCCGGGTCCGGGCCGAGGGCCCCGCCGCCGACGGTGGCGCCGCGGCTGCTCGCGGACGTGTGGGTCGTCGCCTCGCTCGACGGCATCGCGGCCTCGTTCCGGGGTCTCGCCGTCACGCGGGCGGGGCGGGTGTGGTCCGGAGCCGCGCGGGAGCTGCGCCAGCCGCCGGCGGGCGGGCCCGAGCGCGTGCTCGAGCAGCGCAACCGGCGCGCCGGGCTCGTCGCCGCCTCCGAGGAGGCCGTCCGCGCGGAGGCCCGGGCGCAGGCCGAGCTGGAGGAGGCGGGCGGCGAACGGCCGCCGCCGACACCGCCCGCGAGGAGGCCGAGGTCGCCCTCCGCCGCGCGATGCGGGAGGTCGACGAGGCCGCCGAGGAGGTCAACCGGGCCGAGTGGCTGATGGAGCGCCGCCGCGAGGCCCCCGACGAGGGCCCCGACGCGGTGCGCCGCGCCGAGCTCGCCGCCGAGGTGCGCAGCGAGCGGAGGCTGGCCGAGGGGGCGAGGCGCGAGCGCGCGGGCCGTCAGGAGCGCGCGCGGGTCCTCGCGCAGCGCATCGAGCGCGACGAGGAGCTGGCCGGCGCGCGGCGCGCGGGCCGCGGTCGCGCTGCGGTCCGCGGCCGAGGCGGTCGGGCTCACGGCGGCCGAGCTCGAGCGCGCGCGGGCGGCGGGCACGGAGGCCGGCGAGGACACCGCGGCCACCCTGCGCTCCTGCGCGCGCGGAGGAGGCCGAGCTCCAGGCTCGCCTGCGCGCCGCCGGCGAGCGCGTGACCCAGGTCGAGGTGGCCGCCCAGCAGGCCCGCGACGCGGGCGCCGAGGCCGAGAACGCCCTCGGTGAGATCGCCACGCGGCTCGGCCTCGAGCCCGAGCCGGCGAGCGAGGCGCTGGAGCCCGAGCGGCGCGAGGAGCTCGGGGCGCGGGTCGAGCGCCTCGCGCGGCGCCGCGAGCAGCTCGGTCCCGTGAACCCGCTCGCCGCGGCGGAGTACGAGGAGGCCGTGGCCCACGTCGAGGAGCTCGAGGGCCAGCGCTCGGACCTCGAGGGGGCCCTGGCCGAGCTGGAGGGGCTCATCCGCGAGACCGACCGGCGCATCCGCGAGAGCTTCGAGGAGACCTTCGAGGCCGCCGCCCGCAACTTCGAGGAGGTGGTCGCCCATCTCTTCCCCGGCGGCCGCGGCCGGCTGCGCCTCGTGCGCCCGGACCAGACCCCCCGGCCGGTGCTGGGCGGGGCCGAGCCCGAGGCCGGGACGACGGGGACGGCGAGAGCCCCGAGCCGCAGGCGGACGAGAGCGCCGAGGAGCCGGGCGTCGAGGTCGAGGTCACCCCCGCCGGCAAGTCGACGAAGCGCCTGTCGCTGCTCTCGGGCGGCGAGAAGTCGCTCGTGGCGCTCGCCTTCATGTTCGCCGTCTTCCTCGCCCGCCCGTGCCCGTTCTACATCCTCGACGAGGTCGAGGCGGCGCTCGACGACCTGAACATCGACCGCTTCCTCCAGCTCGTCCGCCGCTACTCCGACCGCGCGCAGTTCATCGTCGTGACCCACCAGAAGCGCACGATGGACGCCGCCGACTGCCTGTACGGGGTCAGCATGGGCGGCGACGGCGTCTCCCGGGTGGTCTCGCGCAAGCTCGGCGGGCGGGCGTTCGGCGAGCTGGCCGCCGACGAGGCGCCGGTCGAGGCCGAGCGCGCCGCCGGGGCCTGACGCAGCGCCGCAACTAAGCTCACGCGCCGATGGCGCGCGAGTGGAACGAGCTGTTCGTGACCGGGCGCGAGCCCGCCGTGGGCACGGACCAGCCGGCCGAGGACGCCGCGCCGGAGGGCGAGCGCCGGCAGGGCTTCTTTCGCCGCCTGCGCGAGAACATGTCCAAGACGCGCCAGGCGCTCGGCGCGGAGATCCAGGCCACGATGTTCGAGAGCCTCGACGACGAGGCCTTCGAGCGCCTGGAGGAGGCGCTCATCTACGCCGACGTCGGCGCGCCCACCACCGCCGCGATCGTGGAGCGCCTGGAGACCGAGGCGGGCTCCGGCGAGCTGGCGAGCGGGGAGGACCTCACCCGGCGGCTGCGCGAGCTGCTGGCGGAGACCGCCCGGTCCGACCGGGACACGATCGACCTGAGCGCGAGCCCCGCCGTGATCCTCGTGGTGGGCGTCAACGGGACGGGCAAGACCACGACGATCGGCAAGATCGCCTGGCACCTCCAGCGCGAGCTCGGCCTCTCGGTGCTGCTCGGCGCGGGGGACACCTTCCGCGCGGCGGCGGGCGAGCAGCTCGAGGTGTGGGCCGAGCGCGCCGGGTGCGAGCTGGTGCGGGGCGCCGAGGGCTCCGACCCCGCGGCGGTCGTCTTCGACGCGGTCGAGGCCGGCGTGGCCCGCGGGGTGGACGTGATCGTCTGCGACACGGCGGGGCGCCTGCACACCCAGCAGCACCTCATGGAGGAGCTGGCGAAGGTGCGCAAGGTCATCGCGCGCAAGATCCCCGACGCGCCGCACGAGACGCTGCTCACGATCGACGCCACCACGGGTCAGAACGGCCTGCGCCAGGCGATGCTCTTCCGCGAGGTCACCGACGTGACGGGCATCGTGCTCACCAAGCTCGACGGCACGGCCAAGGGCGGGATCGCGCTCGCGATCGCCCAGGAGCTCGGCCTGCCGGTGAAGCTGATCGGCATCGGCGAGGGCATCGAGGACCTGCGGCCGTTCGACCCCGAGGACTTCGCCCGCGCGATTCTGGAGTAGGCCCCGCCGGATTAGACTGGGCACATGCCCGACTGGGTCGTGTGGATGATCGCCGCCGGGGTGCTCGCGGTGGGCGAGATGGTCACGCCTGTCGTTCTTCCTCGGGCCGATCGCCATCGCCGCGGTGGTCGCCGCCGGGGTCGCGGCCACGGGCGCCGGCCTGGCCGTGCAGATCGCCGTCTTCACCGTCGCCTCGCTCGCGTCGCTGCTGTTCCTGCGCCCGATCGCGCGCCGGCACCTGCGGACCCCCGCCCAGCTGCGCACCGGGACCGCCGCGCTCGTCGGGGCGTCCGCCCTGGTCACCGACCGGGTCGACTGCCACGGCGGCCAGGTCAAGCTCAGCGGGGAGCTGTGGACCGCGCGGTCGTTCGACGAGGACGAGGTCATCGAGACGGGTCAGCGCGTGCGCGTGATGCAGATCGAGGGCGCCACGGCGCTCGTGTCCAACGGGCTCGACTGAGCCCTCCAGGAGGTAGAAGCCCATGGCCGCACTCATCGTCCTCATCGTCATCGCGGTGGTCGTGCTGGTCACCATCGCCCAGGGGGTCCGGATCGTGCCCCAGGCGCGCGCCGGCATCGTCGAGCGCCTCGGGCGCTTCCACCGCACGCTCGACCCCGGGCTCGCCCTGGTGGTGCCCTACGTGGACCGGGTCAAGCCGCTGATCGACATGCGCGAGCAGGTCGTGTCGTTCCCGCCCCAGCCGGTGATCACCGAGGACAACCTCACGATCCAGATCGACACCGTCATCTACTTCCAGGTCACCGACCCGAAGTCCGCCACGTACGAGATCAACGACTACATCGCCGCGATCGAGCAGCTCGTGGTCACCACCCTGCGAAACGTGTGCGGCGGGATGACCCTCGAGGACACGCTGACCTCGCGCGACAAGGTCAGCGCCGCGCTGCGGGTCGTGCTCGACGAGGCCACCGGACGGTGGGGCATCCGGGTCAACCGCGTGGAGCTGAAGGCGGTCGACCCGCCCCCGTCGATCCAGGAGGCGATGGAGAAGCAGATGCGCGCCGAGCGCGACCGCCGCGCCGCGATCCTCACCGCCGAGGGCGTCAAGCAGTCGCAGATCCTCACCGCCGAGGGCGAGAAGCAGAGCTCGATCCTCCGCGCCGAGGGCCAGCGCGAGTCCCAGATCCTGCAGGCCGAGGGCCAGTCCAAGGCGATCGAGACGGTGTTCGACGCGATCCACCGCGGCGATGCCGACCCCAAGCTGCTCGCCTACCAGTACCTGCAGATGCTGCCCCAGATCGCGCAGGGCGACTCGAACAAGATCTGGATCATCCCGTCGGAGTTCACCCAGGCGCTCGGGCAGCTCGGCTCGGTGTTGTCGCCCGGCGACGGCGACGCGGCCGCGGCGCGCCCGCCCCGCCGCGGCCCCCAGCCGTCTAGCCTCACCAGTCCGTGTTCGACACGCTCTCAGATCGCCTCCAGGACGCCCTCGGCGACGTTCGCTCGCGCGGCAAGCTGACCGAGGACGACATCGCGAAGGCGATGCGCCAGGTGCGCCTCGCGCTGCTCGAGGCCGACGTGAACTTCAAGGTGGTCAAGGAGTTCACGGGCGCGGTGAAGGAGCGCGCGCTGGGCGCGGACGTGCTCGAGTCGCTGCAACCCGGGCCAGCAGGTGGTGAAGATCGTCGAGCGAGGAGCTGACCCAGCTCATGGGCGGCTCGGGGCGCGACCTCGTGTTCGCCAAGAGCGGGCCGACGGTGATCCTCATGGCCGGCCTGCAGGGATCGGGCAAGACCACCGCCTGCGGCAAGCTGGCCCGCCACCTGCGCGAGGAGAAGAAGCTCGACGTCGCGCGTGGCCGCCTGCGACCTGCAGCGTCCCGCCGCGGTCGACCAGCTCGTGACGGTGGGCGCGCCAGGCCGGGGCGGACGGTCTACGAGCAGGGCACCGGCCGCGATCCGGTCGACGTGGCCGAGTGGGCGCTCGGGCAGGCGAAGGCCGACCGGCGCGACGTGCTGATCCTCGACACCGCCGGCCGGCTGCACGTGGACGAGGAGCTGATGGCCGCAGCTCGCCGCAGATCAAGAAGCGCACCAAGCCCCACGACGTGCTGCTCGTGGTGGACGCCATGACCGGCCAGGACGCCGTGAACGTGGCCGAGGCGTTCTCCGAGGCCACCGACTTCGACGGCGTGATCCTCTCCAAGCTCGACGGCGACGCCCGCGGCGGCGCCGCGCTGTCGGTGAAGGCGCTCACCGGCAAGCCGATCCTCTACGCCTCGACCGGCGAGAAGCTCGACGCCTTCGAGCGCTTCCACCCCGACCGGATGGCCCAGCGCATCCTCGGGATGGGCGACGTGATGACGCTGATCGAGAAGGCCGAGTCGCGGATGGACGAGCGCAAGGCCGTCGAGCTCGAGAAGAAGATCAAGCGCAACCAGTTCACCCTCGACGACTTCCTCGAGCAGCTGCAGCAGGTCCGCAGCATGGGGCCGCTCCAGGGGCTGCTGAAGATGATCCCCGGGGTCGGCCAGCAGCTCGGCGGCCTCAACGTCGACGACCGCGAGCTCGACCGTCTCGGGGCCATCATCACCTCGATGACGCCGGCCGAGCGGGCGAACCCCAAGATCATCGACGGATCGCGCCGGCGGCGGATCGCACGCGGGTCGGGGACCAACGTGCAGGCGGTGTCCCAGCTCGTGAAGCAGTTCGCCCAGATGCAGAAGATCATGCGCCAGGTCTCGCAGGGCAAGATGCCGAATCTGCAGCAGCTCGCCGGCGGGCGCTGAGCCGGAGGGCTCCGACGACAGGCCGCTAACCTCTCGCGCCTATGTCCGTACGAGTCAGGCTCACCCGCGTGGGCTCGAAGAAGAACCCGATCTGGCGGGTGGTGGTCGCCGACCAGCGCTCGCCGCGCGACGGGCGGATCATCGAGTCGATCGGGCACTACAACCCGCAGACCCAGCCTTCGACGATCGTGATCGACCGCGACCGCCTCCAGCACTGGATCGACCTGGGCGCCCAGCCCACGAACACCGTCCGCAAGCTCATGCGCGCCCCGGACACCACGCCCGACGCCGTGGCCACCGAGGCGCCCGCGTCCCAGCCGTCCGCGGCCACGCCCGCGCCGCCGAGACAGACGCTGCCGAGGCCGCCGACGCGGCGGATGCCGAGGCGGATGCCGGACCGCGGCCGAGACGGTCGAGGCCGGCGAGGCCGGCACGCCGCCCCCGGTGGAGACCGGGGAGGACCCCGAGGCTCCCACCGAGGGCGAGGCGGCACCAGCCGGCACCGCGGCCCGAGGCCGAGGCGGGCCCTTCGGGCGCCGCCGTCGAGCCCTCGGAGGATCAGCCTCCGGTGGACGACGCCTCCGGCGACGACTCCTGAGGAGGCCGGGGTGGAGGACCTCCTGGCCTACCTCGCGCGCTCGATCGTCGACGAGCCCGAGAAGGTGTCCGTCGAGTCCTTCGAGGAGGACGACGGGACCCTCGTCCTCGAGCTCGAGGTGGCCGACGGAGACGCCGGCAAGGTGATCGGCCGTGGTGGCCGCACGATCGCGGCGCTCCGCACGGTGGTCAAGGCGGCCTCGGTCAAGGAGAACCGCCGCGTGCTCGTCGACGTGATCGACAACGACTGAGCGGGTCGGCGGCGAGGCGATGCTCGCGACCGCCGGCAGGGTCGGGCGGGCACACGGCCTCGACGGAACCTTCGTGCTGCAGCAGCCCCGGGGCGCCCTCGCGGTGGGGATGCGACGTGCACGTCGGCGGACGCGAGCGGCGCGTCGAGCGACTGGCGGGCACCCCCGCGCGCCCGCTCGTGCGACTCGCGGGACTCGACAGCCGCGAAGCCGTCGCTCAGATCGCCGGCGAGGACCTGTTGGTCCCGGCCGACGACGCGCCCCTGGGCGAGGGCGAGTGGCTGGCGGGCGACCTCGTCGGGTGCCGGATAGAGGGCCTGGGAACGGTGGTGAAGGTGGTCGCCGGCCCATCCTGTGACGTGCTGGAGCTCGAGGACGGCGCCCTCGTGCCCCTCGTCTCCGATGCGGTCACCTCGGTCGCCCCTGCGGAGGGCCGCATCGAGGTGAACCGCGCGTTCCTCGGTCTCGAGCCGTGAAGGTCGACGTCTTCACCCTCTTCCCGGGCTGGTTCGACTGGTTCATGGAGCAGCGGCACGTGGTGAACGCGCGGGCGCTCGGCCACGAGCTGGAGGCGATCGACCTGCGCGCCACCACACCCCTGCGCGGCGCGCGGGTGGACGACACGCCCTACGGGGGCGGGGCCGGGATGGTCGTGAGGGTCGACGTGGTCGAGGCCGCCCTGGCCCGGCGATGGGGCGCCGATCCCGTGGAGCAGCGCGGCACCCGCCGCGTGGTGGCGCTCGCCGCCGGCGGGCGGGCCTTCGACGACGCCCTGGCGGCGGAGCTCGCCGCAGAGGACGAGCTGGCATTGCTCTGTGGACGCTACGAGGGCTTCGACGAGCGCGTCCACGAGCACCTGGCCACCGACGTGGTCTCCATCGGCCCCTACGTGCTGGCCGGAGGTGAGCTGGCGGCGATGGTGGTCTGCGACGCGGTGCTGCGCAAGCTCCCCGGCGCGCTCGGACATCCCGACAGTGCGCTCGAGGAGTCGTTCGGCCCGGCCCTGGGGGGCGCGCCGGAGTACCCGCACTACACGCGCCCGGCGCGATGGCGTGGTCACGGCGTGCCGTCGGTGCTCGCGTCGGGCGACCACGCCCGGGTGCGCGAGTGGCGGCTCGAGCAGAGCCGGCGCCGGGGCGCCTCCGAGCGGATGACCGCGGGGCCGGGCGAGATGCCTTCGCTACCATTCCCGGCCGCGCGGCCCTCCCCAGAGACGGCGGCGCTCCTTCTTCCATGAGCGGTGTGATCGACAGCATTGAGCGTGCGCAACTGCGCCGCGTCCCGGTCTTCCAGGCCGGCGATCGCCTGCGCGTTCACTTCCAGGTGGTGGAGGGGACCCGCAGCCGCACGCAGGTCTTCGAGGGCGTGGTGATCAAGCGCCAGGGCCGGGGCGCACGGGAGACGTTCACGGTGCGCAAGCAGTCCTTCGGAGTGGGCGTGGAGCGCACCTTCCCCGTGCACTCCCCCAAGATCGAGCGCATCGAGGTGGCCGCCCGCGGGGACGTCCGGCGCGCCAAGCTCTACTACCTGCGCGACCGGGTCGGCCGAAGCGCCCGGGTGCGCGAGCGCCGTTTCGCCGGCCACGAGGAGGACGTGTACGCCGATCAGGGCGTCATGCCGCCCCCCGAGGCGGATGCGGGCGTCATGCCCCCGCCCGAGGCCGACGCGGCTGCGGTGGCCGCGGCCGACTCCCCGGACGCTGCAGAGCAGGGCGCCCCGGTGGCCGACCCACGCGACGAGGGCGTCGAGGAGGTCGTGGAGGCCGAGGCCGCCGAGCCAGAGGACTCGGAGAGCTCGCCGGCGGACGAGGCGGCCAGCTCCACCGAGGACTCCGACGCCTAGCGGCACCGGTTCGGACGGGTAGAACGACGGTGGCGGGCGGCTCCGACCAGAGCGCGGCGGGATCCCTGATCGAGCTGGTGACGATCGTCGCCGTGGCACTCGGCCTGGCGCTCGGCATCCAGGCCTTCCTCATCAAGCCCTTCCGGATCCCGAGCGAGTCGATGGTGCCGACGCTCGCCGTCGGCCAGCGCGTGCTGGTGGATCGGGTGACCCCGAGGTTCACCGACCCGTCCCGCGGCGACGTGATGGTCTTCAAGCCCCCGAAGGGCGCAGACGACAACCAGTGCGGTGTGCGCCAGCCCTCGCGGACGCCGTGTCCCCAGGGAACCCCCCAGCGCTCGGAGATGAACTTCATCAAGCGGGTGGTGGCGGTCGAGGGCGACCGGCTCTCGGTGAAGAAGGGCCGAGTCTTCATCGACGGGAAGCTTCAGGAGGAGGAGGCGAAGTGGATCCGGCCCAACGAGGACTGCGCCACCTGCAACCTGCCCAGGGAGATCACGATCCCCAAGGACAGCGTCTACATGATGGGCGACAACCGGGGCGAGAGCGCGGACAGCCGGGAGTGGGGGCCGGTGCCCGAGAAGTGGCTGATCGGCAACGCCTTCGTGACCTACTGGCCGCCGGACAAGATCGGCGGCCTGTAGGGACGCCCCGCCGGCGCCCCGCGCCGGTTCCGCCGCAACCCTGCCTATGATCCGCCGCGGATCGTGGGCGCAGAGAGCACAGAGGCCGCGGCGAGCCCGGGCGAGGAGGCCGGCAAGCCGGCGCGCCGCGCCGCCCGGCGCACCCGCAGGCGGCGATCCCACAGCGGGCGGCGCCTGTTCGCATTCGACCGGGAGATCGGCTCGCGCTGGGTCGCCGGAGCCGACGAGGCGGGCCGCGGCTCGCTGGCGGGACCGCTCGTGGCGGGCGCCGTGCTGTTCGACCTCGAGCGGCTGACGCTCTCGGACCGGCGCGCGCTGTCTCGCCTCAACGACTCCAAGCAGCACACCGAGGAGGCCCGCGAGGAGCTCTACCCGCTGGTGATGCGGGCCGCCTGCGCGACGGCCATCGTCTCTCGCTGCGTGCGCGGCATCGACTCCCGCGGCCTTCACGTGACCAACCTCGACGCCCTGCGCTCCGCGCTGAGGCGGGTGGCGCGCCCGGGCACGGTCTGCCTCGTCGACGGCTTCCACGTCCCCCCGTTCGAGCACGAGCAGCGGGCCGTGATCGACGGCGACTGCCGCAGTGCCGCGATCGCGGCCGCCTCGGTCCTGGCGAAGGTCACGCGCGACCGGTACATGCGCCGCGCGGCGGAGGTCCACCCGAAGTGGGACTTCGCGACCAACGTCGGCTACTCGACACCGGAGCACCGGGCGGCGATCGCCGAGCACGGCGTCTCGCCGCTGCACCGGATGTCGTTCCAGTCCATCGCCTACACCCAGCTGCGCCTGGCGCCCTGAGCGGCGAGCCTTCGCGGCGCCGCCCCCACGGTCAGAACGCCTCCTCGACGTGCTCGAGCGCGAGCAGCGCGCCGGCGCGATCGACCGTCACCCCGATCGCGTCGAAGCGCAGGTCGGTGGTCACGGGCCGCCGCCCGGCGTGCTCTGAGAGCCACTCGCGCGCGAGGCGCCTGCAGCCGCCGGCGCTTCGAGATCCCGATCGACTCGAGCGGCCCCGCGGGACCGCGGCTGCCCCCGCTCACCCGCGTCTTGACCTCGCAGAAGACCAGCGCCCGGCCGCGGGTGGCCACGATGTCGAGCTCGCCGAACCGCGAACGCCAGTTGCGCTCGATCAGCGTGTAGCCGGCCCGTTCGAGGTGTTCGGCGGCCAGCCGCTCGCCGCGGGCGCCGAGTCCGCGCCGGGGGTCGCGGGCGGTGGGGGAGGTCATGCGAGGAAGCTAGGTGCCGGCGGCTGACCCGTGGGTGACGTGTGTGACGACTCCGCGAAAACCGAGACGCCGGCTTGTCACACGGGACCCGCTGGCCGACCACACATGTGCGTCGCGGCGACCTAGCTTGGTTGCGTGCTCGCCAGTGTCGCCACCTTCACCCTGATCGGGGTCGACAGCCACGAGGTGACCGTGGAGGTCGACGTCCGCCGGGGCCTGCCCGCGTTCACGGTCGTCGGCCTGCCCGACACCGCCGTCAGGGAGTCCCGCGAGCGCGTGAGGGCGGCGCTCCTGAACTCCGGGCTCGACTTCCCGATGCAGCGCCTCACCGCCAACCTGGCCCCGGCGTCGCTGCGAAAGGCCGGGCCGGGCTTCGACCTCGCCCTGGCGGCGGGGTACTCGCGGCCAGCGCACAGGCTCCGGCCGAAGCGCTCGGCGGCACGGCGCTGTGCGGGGAGCTGTCGCTGGGCGGGGAGCTGCGGCCCGTGCGGGGCGCCCTCGCCGCCGCCCTGGCCGCTCGGCGCCGCGGCTACGAGCGGTTCGTGGTCGCACCCGAGAACGCCGCCGAGGCGGCACTGGCCGAGGGCGTGGAGGTGCTCGGGGTGGACTCGCTGTCGCGCCTGGCGGACCTGCTGCACGGCCGCTGGCGACCGGACCGCGCCCGGCCGCTCGCGCGGCGCGAAGCCGAGACCGCGGCGCTCCCCGACTTCGCGGACGTCCGCGGCCAGGCGGACGCCAAGCGAGCCCTGGAGATCGCCGCCGCGGGCGGCCACAACGTGCTCATGGTCGGCCCGCCGGGGGCGGGGAAGACGATGGTGGCTCGCCGGCTGCCCGGCATCCTGCCGCCGCCGTCCTTCGACGAGGCCCTGGAGATAACGCGGATCCACGGCGCCGCGGGCCTGGGCGACGGCGTCCTGGCCGCGGAGCGTCCCTTCCGGGCGCCCCACCACACCATCTCGCCCCAGGGGCTCGTCGGCGGGGGCTCGCTGCCCCGCGCCCGGGGAGATCACCCTCGCCCACCGCGGCGTGTTGTTCCTGGACGAGGTCGCGGAGTTCTCCCGCGGCGACCCTCGAGGCGCTGCGCCAGCCGCTCGAGGACGGGTTCGCCGAGATCACCCGCAGCCAGCGCTCCCTGACGTTTCCCGCCCGCACGATCCTGGTGGCGGCCTGCAATCCGTGTCCGTGCGCGCGCCCGCCCGGCGAGTGCCGGTGCAACGAGGTGGATCGCCTCCGTTACAGCCGGCGCCTCAGCGGACCGCTGCTCGACCGGATCGACCTCGTCTGTCAGGCCCAGACACCGCCGGCCGCCCAGCTGGTGTCCGCCGGGGCGGGGCTGGAGCGCTCGCGAGCCATCCGGGCGCGGGTGGTGGCGGCGCGCGAGCGCCAGGTCAGACGTCTGGCCGGGACCGGCCTGCTGTGCAACGCCGACATGGACGGTCGCCACACCCGCGGTCAGGTGAAGCTCCGCGGCCGTTCGCTGGAGCGGCTGCTTCGCTCGGTCGAGTCGGGCGGCCTCACCGGGCGCGGCCACGACCGGGTGCTGCGGCTGGCGCGCACGGTTGCCGATCTCGCCGGCCGCGAGGAGGTCTCGGACGATGATCTCGACGAGGCGCTCGCGCTACCGCCTGACCTCGCCGATCGCGGCGGCGGCATGACCCAGGCCTGCGACGCCTGCCTGCGGCGGGGATTCCTCGTGGGGCACCTGGCCGGCCGCATCGCGGCGCTGCTGGCCCCGTCGCGCCGGCGGGTCCCGGGCCTCCTCGCCCTCGACGACGAGGCGCTGGTGGCGGCCGTCGCCGGGGACGGCGCGGCCGAGGCTCACGGCTTCCTGGAGCGCTTCGATGCGGGCGCGGCCCGGGGCGAGGTCGAGGCGCGCGGGCGCGCGGGCCGCCTGCCGCCACGACGCCGGCTACCCCGTCCAGCTCAAGGAGCTCCCCGACGCTCCCGCCGTGCTCTTCATGACCGGGAGCGGCGACCTGGCCCAGGCGGCGGGAGCGGAGCCGGCCGTGGCGATCGTCGGCGCGCGCCGGGCGTCGGACTACGCGCTCGAGGTCACGCGCGAGCTCGGTCGCGGACTCGGGGCGGCGGGCGTGACGGTCGTGAGCGGCATGGCGCTGGGGGTCGACGCCGCGGCGCACCACGCCTGCCTCGACGGCGGCGGCACGCCCGTGGCGGTGCTCGCCTGCGGTCCCGACATCGCCTACCCGCGCGCGAACAGCGCGCTCCACCGGCGCATACGAGAACGCGGGGTGGTGGTCTCCGAGCTGCCGCCCGGGCAGCGCGCCTTTCGCTGGAGCTTTCCCGCTCGCAACCGCATCATGGCCGGCCTGGCCCGGGTCACCGTGCTGGTGGAGGCATCGGACCCGTCCGGGTCGATGATCACCGCCACCTTCGCGGGCGGGCTCGGCCGGACCGTGGCGGCGGTCCCCGGACAGGTGACCTCGTCCCGGGCGGCGGGCACCAACGCCCTGCTCAAGGACGGGGCGCTGTTCGTCACGAGCCCGGAGGACCTGTTGGACGAGCTCTTCGGCACCGGCCACGGCCGGCCGGCCCCGTCCGCTGACCTCCCGGCGCGCGGGCGCCCGGAGGACCCCGTCGAGTCGCTGCTGCTCGAAGCCGTGGAGGCGGGGCTGGGCGTGGGCGGCATCTGCGCACACGCCGGCCTGCCCGTCCACGAGGCCCGCGCCGGCCTCTCGCGCCTGGAGGCCGCCGGGCTCGTGCGACGCGACGCGCTCGGGTCCTATCACCGGGCGCTGGCCACACGGCGCGGCGCGGGCGGCATCTAGTGCGAGGCGCAATAGCATGGACGGGTGCCCGGCCGGCCTCCCCGCCTCCTCAGCATCGCCGGCTCGGACTCGGGAGGCGGCGCGGGAATCCAGGCCGACCTGAAGGCATTCGCCCGCTGCGGAGCGCACGGCATGACCGCCATCACGGCCATCACGGCTCAGAACACCGTCGGGGTGGCCAGCGTGCATCCGGTTCCCCCGGAGGTGATCGTCGACCAGGTCCGGGTCGTCGCCGAGGACATCGGGATCGACGCGGTGAAGATCGGGATGCTCGGCGACGTGGCGACGATCGAGGCGGTGGTGCGGGCGCTCGACCTCGTGGGCGACGCCCCGGTGGTCATCGACCCGGTGATGGTCTCCGAGAGCGGCGCGACCCTGCTGGAGGAGGAGGCGATCGACGCGCTCCGGACGCAGCTCGGGTCCGCGCGCGACGGTGATGACTCCCAACGTCGGCGAGGCGCGGGTGCTCGCGGGCGCGGGGGAGGAGGAGGCGATCGACGATCTCGCCCGTGCCGTCCACGGCCTCGGTTGCGGGGCGGTCGTGGTGACCGGCGGCCACCGCGACGAGGCGGTCGATGTCTTCTTCGACGGGGCCGAGGTCAGGGAGATCCCCGGGGAGCGGCACCCCGGCGGAGGCGCCCACGGATCGGGCTGCACCCACTCCTCGGCGCTGGCGGCGGGTCTGGCGCGAGGCCTCGGGCCGTTCGAGGCTGCCCGCCACGCGAAGGAGATCGCCTCGGAGGCCGTTCGGGCCGGACACCGCGACATCGGCTCGGGCGCGGGACCGGTCAATGTGCTCGGCGTCGCCTGACCCGCTCGAACGCGTATCGAGGCCCCGGCGCCCGTACCGGCGGGGCTCCGGCGGGCGCTCTGGCATAATCGCGGGGCGGTCGCGCGCTCCATTTGCGCGGGCGAGCCGCACGAGAGGCGATCGAGATCAAGTTCCTACGCATGAAACCGGGCCACGGCGAGGTCCTCCTGACGGAGGGGGATCCGCGGGTTCGCGACGAGCACGAGCGCCTCGTGGAGGAGTTCCGCCGCCAGCTCGACGAGGGCATGTGGGCGGCGGTGCCGACCGAGAACCGCGGGAGCGGCCGCCGGGAGGCACAGATGGTGCGCGACTACGCGGACATCCCGCCCGAGGCCGAGCGGGTCATCTTCTTCCCGCGCGCAGCCGGCGGCTGAGCCGCCGGTCGCGATGCTGCTGGCGCTGCTTGTCCTCGCCCTGATCACGGCGACCCTCGCTGCCCCGGTGGTGGTCCGCGCCCTGTCCGCCCGCGCACGCAGGGTCGGCGCGCGGCCGAGGCGCGCCAGGCCGAGCTCGCCGCTCGACTACGACCCCGGCCGGGAACGCCGCGCCGAGCAGCGCGCGCGCCAGCTCCTGCGGTCCTGCGTCAACGACGAGGAGTGGGGCATGTACCGCGACCTCGGCTTCATCAGGGTCGAGGGCAAGAAGCGCCCGCTGCGCGCGGCGGCGGGTCCGCCGCCCTACGCCTACCTCGTGTACCCGCACAAGCCGATCCTGGCCTACGTGCCGGCGAGCGGACAGCTGCTCTGCGCGAGTACTGCGTGGAGTTCCCCGACCTCACCGGGGGAGCCACGCGGCTGCCCGCCTCCGACGACGTCCTGGCCAAGTGGATGGCGCTGACCTCGGACGAGACCCGCGTGATCGGCCGGGCGAACATGCACCTGGTCGGGACGCCAGCTCGACCCGGCGCGCGTGCGCCGCGACCTGTGGCGCCTGTCGGAGTGGGAGCGGCGCCGCGGCAACCGCGGCTCCGTGGAAGCTCGCCGGGCGTGACACCAGCGGGAGCCGCGCAGCCCACCTCGACCCCCGGGCACGCAGCCGGATCGCAGCTGGAGGGGCCCGACCGCGCGCCCGCGCGCGCGTACCTGAAGGGCATCGGCTACGACGACGACGCCCTCTCGCGCCCGATCGTCGGCATCGCCAACACCTGGACCGAGGTGATGCCGTGCAACTTCCACCTGCGCCGCCTGGCCGAGAAGGTCAAGGAGGGTGTGAGGGCCGCCGGGGGCACCCCGATGGAGTTCAACACGGTCGCGGTCTCCGACGGCATCACGATGGGAACCGAGGGCATGAAGACCTCCCTGGTCGTCGCGCGAGGTGATCGCCGACTCGATCGAGCTCGTGGCGCGCGGGCACCTCTTCGACGCCGTGGTGGCCCTGTCGGGCTGCGACAAGACGATCCCCGGCTGCGTCATGGCCCTGGCCCGGCTCGACCTGCCCAGCCTGATGCTCTACGGCGGGTCGATCGCGCCGGGCTCGCTTCAAGGGCAGAGGACGTGACGATCCAGGAGGTCTTCGAGGCGGTCGGGACGCACGCCGCCGGCAACATGTCCGACGACGACCTCGCCGAGCTGGAGTCGGTGGCCTCCCCGGGAGCGGGCGCCTGCGGCGGCCAGTTCACCGCCAACACCATGGCGATGGCCTTCGAGATGCTCGGCATCTCGCCGATGGGCTCCTCGATGGTCCCGGCCGAGGAGGGCAAGAAGGGCAAGGTGGCCGAGGAGTGCGGACGGCTCGTGATGGACGTGCTCGAGCGTGACCTGCGCCCCAGCCGCCTGATCACACGCGATTCGCTCGAGAACGCGATCGCCGGGGTCGCGATGACCGGCGGATCGACCAACGCCGTGCTGCACCTGCTCGCGGTGGCCAGCGAGGCCGGTGTGGAGCTGGACATCGACGACTTCGACCGCATCGCCTGGAAGACCCCGCTGCTGGCCGACCTCAAGCCCTTCGGGACGCTACGTGGCGCCCGACCTCTGGCGTGCGGGCGGCGTGCCGCTGGTGGCCTCGCGGCTGCACGAGGCCGGCGCGCTGCACGCCGGACGCCATGACCGTGACCGGGCGGACCATCGGGGAGGAGGCCGCCGTCGGCGACCGAGGCCGAGGACCAGCCCGTGGTCAGGCCGCTCGCCGACCCGCTGGCGCCGAACGGCGGGTTCGCGATCCTGCGCGGCAACCTGGCCCCCGACGGGTGCGTCGTGAAGCTGGCCGGGCACGGCCGCCGCGAGCAGCGCGGGCCCGCGCGCGTCTTCGAGTCCGAGGAGGAGGCGTTCGCCGCGGTGAAGGCCGGAGAGGTGAAGGCAGGGCGAGATCGTGGTGATCCGCAACGAGGGACCCGCCGGCGGGCCCGGGATGCGCGAGATGCTGGCGGTCACGGCGGCGCTCCAGGGGCGAGGGCCTGGGCGACTCCGTCGCGCTGCTCACCGACGGGCGCTTCTCCGGCGCCACCCACGGGTTCATGGCCGGGCACGTGGCGCCCGAGGCGCCCAAGGGCGGGCCCATCGCCGCGGTGCGCGACGGCGACACCATCGTCTTCGACGTGGAGCGCCGCGAGCTCAACGTGGAGCTCTCCGCCGAGGAGATCGCCGAGCGGATCGAGGCCTACGAGCCACCCGCGCCCAAGTACACCCGGGCGTCCTCGGCAAGTACGCCCGCCACGTGGGCTCGGCCGCCCAGGGCGCCCTCACGACCTGAGCTGCGAAGTGCTCGGGTAGGCCCCCGAGGGCGCCTCGCGCGGCTCGGCCAGCCGGCCCTCCAGCTCGTCCTCGACCACCTCGTGCTCGAGGAACTCCTCGAGCAGGTCGTTGAAGGTCCGCGGGCGCTCGATCATCGGCACGTGGCCGGTGTCCTCCATCACGACCTTGCGGGCGCCGTCGATCAGCTCGACGAACCGGTCGGCGTCGCGCACGGGGATGATCGCGTCCTTCTCGCCCCACACGCACGAGCACGGGACAGCCGATCTGCGGCAGGCGCTCGCGGAAGTCGTACTCGAGGCAGGCCCGCAGCGCGGCGTCGAAGCCGGGCTTGCCGGCGCCCTTCATCAGCGCCTCGAAGGTCAGGTCCGCGCTCGAGGCGGCTGGGATGGCGGGCGACCACGGACGAGCACGGCGTGGCGCAGCGCGGGCCGGCGCGCCGCCCACCGCTGCTGGGCGGCGTTGGCGTTCGCCATGAGTGGCCGCGGCCTTGGCCATGGCCAGGACGGGGCGCTTGGCGACCTCCATCTGGGAGACGCCCGCGGAGGCGAGGCAGCATCAGCCGCTCCACGGACTGCGGACTCTGAATGGCCAGCTCGGCCGACACGAAGCCGCCCATCGAGTTGCCCACCACGACGGCGGGGGCGAGGTCGAGGCGCTCGCACAGCTCGGCCATCACCCGGCCGTAGAGCTCGATGGAGATCTTCTCGTCCGGCATCGACGAGAGGCCGAAGCCCGGCAGGTCGACGGCCACGACGCGCCGCGATCTGCGCGAAGCGCGGCACGTTCTCGAGCCAGTTCTGCCACTGGCCGGCGAGGCCGTGCACGAAGACGATCGGGCGGTGGCCGCCGGCCTCGCCGATGTCGACGTAGTTGACCTCGGCGCCGGCGATCTCGATGCGGTGCATGTGCGCGGGCCAGTCGATCCCGCGCCAGTCGGGCGCGTCGGTCACGCCGTAGTCGTCGCCCGCGAAGCGCGCCGGCCTTGAGGCGGGCCGGGGGCACCACCACGGGGAGCTTCTTCTGCACGTCTTCGGGAAGCACGTTCCGCATGAGGCAGGCCATACCGTACCGACCGTGGCCCGGATCGCCCTCGACATCGACTCCACCCTGCACCACTACTGGGACCTGCTCGAGCGGATCTCGATCGAGCGCTTCGGGGTGCGCGCTGCCCTACTCGGAGCAGAGCGACTGGGGGATCACCGAGCTCGAGCGCGACCAGCTGATCGCCGCCGTGCAGGAGACCCACTCCGACGAGAACATCGAGGCGGCCGAGCCCTACGAGGGCGCGGCGGAGGCCGTGCGCCGCTGGCATCGGGCGGGCCACTGGATCCACGTGACCAGCCACCGGCGCGAGTCCTGCGCCCCGGCCACCAGGCGCTGGCTCGAGGCGCAGGACATCCCCTACGACGACCTGCACTGCTCGCTTCGACAAGATCACCCGCTGCCGTCGAGCTGGACATCGACATCCTCGTGGACGACAGCCCGGTGAACATCAGGAGGGCCCGCGAGGCCGGGATCCTGGCGGCGACCATCGTCCACCCCTGGAACGAGGGGCTGATCGGCGAGGACGGGCGTGATCGGCGCGAGGGACTGGCCGCGGCTGGAGGCGCTGATCGACGAGGCCGCTGGCTGAGACTGCGACGAGTCCTAGCCCGCGTAGCCGAAGCGCTCCAAGCACCGGGATCTCGTGGATCTGCGGGGGCTGCAGGTGGTCCCACAGGATCCCGGCGGGGCGCTTGTAGGCGCCGTCGACCTCGATCAGGCGTCCTCGGCGTGGCCACGAGGTTCACGGGGATGTCGTGGCTGGTCATCAGCAGGTTCTCGCGCACGATCTGGATCGGGTGGACGGTGGTGGCGACGACCGTGCGGCGGTCGATCTTGCCCGCCTCGAGCAGGAGGCCGTACTCGAGGTCCGAGAAGCCGCCGCCCTTGCCCATCCGCGCGCCCTTGAGGTTGACGGCGACCGACCCGGTGAGCACGAGGTCGAGCTCGGGCACCTGGTCGAGGTCGATCACCTCGCCGTGGCGCAGGGCGCCCTTGATGGTGGCCGCCTCGCGCACCTGCTCCGCGGTCAGCCTGCCGCGGGTCGAGCAGCCGGAACGGATGCTGGTCGCGCAGGCGCGGCACGGCCATCACCACGGTCTTCCCGCCGGCCAGCGCGAGGCGGCGGGCGTGGGTCTGGGGGGAATCGGGGTTGGCCTTGAGGGTCTGGGCGTTCTGCCACGCCGGAGTGGCGCGCGAGGCGCTCCGCGGCCGCCTTGGCGCCCGCGTAGTTGGGGATGCGCCCCTCGGCTCCGGGGAAGCGCGAGACCCCCTCTCGATCCATCGCGCGCCATACGTCCCGGCGTACCTCGTCCTTGGTGCGCATCGGAGGCGCATCGTGCCAGAATCGCCGCAGATGGCCGACTCCGCTCGCACCCCGCTCAGCGTCCGCGAGCCACCCGGGCGCCGGGGGGACCGGAGCTCGTCCCTTCCGGTGCGCCAGGAGGACCTGCGCCGGCACCTGCCGGGGGTCGAGCCCGAGCGCCGGCTCACCGACTGGGGTCGCTCCGAGCGCATCGAGGGCCTGCTCGACCGGACGCTCGTCGAGTTCTACTACCGCTACTGGTTCCGCGCCGAGGTCGAGGGGATCGAGAACGTGCCCGCCACCGGCGGAGCGCTGCTGGTGAGCAACCACTCGGGCGCGCTGCCGCCCGACGCGACGATGATCGGCAAGGCGATCCGCGAGGAGCACCCGCATCCGCGTGCCCTCAACATCACCGTCGAGCACTTCTTCAAGGGGTACCCGGGCTTCTCGATGCTGCTCCCGAAGCTCGGCTGCGTGGCCGCCCACCCCGCCAACGTGCACCGGCTCCTCTACGACGAGCAGCAGCTGGTGCTGGTCTTCCCCGAGGGGCGCAAGGGCACCGAGAAGCTCTACAAGGACCGCTACCGGCTGCGCCGCTTCGGCCGCGGAGGCTTCGTGGAGGCGGCGATGCGCGCGCGAGCCCCGATCGTGCCGGTGTGCGTGGTCGGGGCCGAGGAGGCCATGCCGGTGTTCGCGCAGCTCAACCTGCTCAAGCGGATGACCGGCCTTCTCTACACCCCGCTCACGCCGACCTTCCCGCACCTCGGGCTGGGGGGGATGCTCAGCTACCTGCCGGCCAAGTTCAAGCTGCGCTTCCTCGAGCCGTTCACGTTCGACGAGGAGGGCCAGCACGAGGACAAGGGCCACGTGCAGAGCACCGCCCACGAGGTCCGCGCCCGGATCCAGGAGAACCTGTTCGACATGGTCGCCAAGCGCGAGTCGGTCTGGTTCGGCTAGCCGTGCCCTCGAAGCGGATCCTCATCACCGGGCCTGTCCACCTACTGGGGCGGGCGGCTGGCCAGGCGCTGGAGTCCGACCCCGCGATCGAGGCGATCATCGGGGTCGACAACGAGGAGCCGAGCGTCGAGCTCGAGCGCACCGAGTACGTGAAGGTGGGCACCCAGCACGCGCTGCTGCGGCGGGTGGTCGAGGCCGCCGAGATCGACACGGTCGTGGACACGCGGCTGGTGGTCGACTCGACCACCACCACCTCGCGCAAGGCCCACGAGAACAACGTGATCGGGACGATGAACATCCTGGCGGCCTGCAGCGGCCCGGAGTCCTCCGGTGCGCAAGCTCATCTTCAAGTCCTCGACGCACTTCTACGGCTCCGAGCAGGACGACCCGGCGTTCTTCGACGAGGCGATGGGGCGCCCGCACCCGCCGCGCACCCCGATCGAGCGCGACATCGTCGAGGCCGAGGCCTCGGTGGTGGAGTTCGCCGAGAAGCAGCCCGAACGTCGCGGTCACGATCCTGCGCTTCGCCAACGTCCTCGGGCCCGACGTGCGCACCTCGCACATCGAGCTGTTCTGGCTGCCGGCCGTCCCGATGATCCTGGGCTTCGACCCGCGCTACCAGTTCGTGCACGAGGACGACGTGGTCCACGCGCTCGAGCACGTCTCCCAGCGCCAGCTACCCGGGGTGTTCAACGTGGCGGCCGACGGCGTGCTCGCCCTGTCGGAGGTGGCCGGCCTGCTCGGCAAGCACTACGCCCCGGTCCTCCCGCCCTGGGGCACCGGGATGGCCGCGGGCGTCTTTCGCCGGCTCGGGGTGGCGCATCCCGCCGGAGATGCTCGCCCAGCTGCGCTTCGGCCGCGGGGTCGACAACCGCCGGCTCAAGGCCGCCGGGTTCGAGTACGGCTACACCAGCCGGGAGGCGGTGATCGCCCTCGCCGAGCACATGCGCCTGCATCCCCTCCTGCGCGGGGGAGGCGAGCCCTACCGCTACGAGCGCGAGGTCGAGGAGTTCCTGCGCCGCAGCCCCAACGTGCGGCGTCGCCAGGCGCCAGTGGGCAACGGGCGCCCGTCCCTGGGCGAACGGCTCGAGCAGATGGAGGCCGGGGCGCCCGTCGACCACTACGACGACCTCTCGGGCGACGAGATCGTCTCGCTGCTCGGCTCGCTCGAGACGCCGGACCTCCGGGTCCTGCGCGACTACGAGCGCGATCACGCGGCCCGCCGGGCGGTGATCGAGGCGATCGACGCCATGATCGCCCGCTCGGAGGCATCCGAACGCCCGCTTGGCGCGTAAGAGTCCTTGCTGACAGACCGGTTGCACGCTCTGTGAACGGCGGGGCCACTCCCTACACTGAACGTCGCAGACGGGGGCCTGCGGCGCGAACCATGGGACAGAGGTCATTCATCTTCGTCGCGGTGCTGCTCCTCGTCCTGATCGGGGGAGCCGTCGGCGTCTACGTCTACGACTCCTCGAACGAGGACCGGATCGCGGCGGGCGTGACGGTCGCCGGGGTCGACGTGGGGGGGATGAGCACCGCCGCAGGCCCGCGCCGAGGTCCAGGAGCAGGTGGCCGCGCCCCTCGAGCGGCCGATCGTGATCAAGCGCGGCAAGAAGCGCTTCACGCTGTCCGCCGAGGACGCCGACGTGAAGGCCGACGTGGGCGGCATGGTCGACGAGGCGCTCGCCGAGAGCCGCGAGGGCAACGTCGTCAGCCGCGCGCTGGCGCGACGCCACCGGCGGCGAGGCCGACGTCGCGGATCGAGCCCGCAGGTGAGCTACTCCAAGGAGGCGGTCCGTGGCCTCGTGAAGCGCGTCTCGAAGCGCGTCGAGCGCCCCGCCCGCGACGCCACGCTCGACTTCCCGGCGCTCACCAAGGTGGCTTCCCAGAACGGCATCGAGGTCCAGGCCGACAAGCTCGAGCGCAACATCGCCGCCGCGCTCGTGAGCTCGGGCGACCGCAGGATCTCCATCCCGACCAAGACGATCAGGGCCAAGGTCACGAAGGCGGACCTGGCCGCAGAAGTACCCGACCCTGCTGGTCGTCGACCGGGCGGCGTTCCGGCTGCGCCTCTACAAGAGCCTCAAGCTGCAGAAGGAGTACACGATCGCCGTGGGCCAGGTGGGCCTCGAGACCCCGGCGGGCTTCTACCACGTCCAGAACAAGGCGGTGAACCCCGCGTGGAGCGTGCCCGAACAGCGCCTGGGCGGGCTCGCTGGCGGGCACGGTGGTCCCGGGCGGCGTTCCCGAGAACCCGCTCAAGGCGCGCTGGATGGGCATCTACGACGGCGCCGGGATCCACGGCACCGACGACATCGGCTCGCTCGGGCACCGCCGCCTCACACGGCTGCGTGCGGATGGCGATCCCGGACGTGATCGAGCTCTACGACCAGGTCGAAGTCAAGACGCCGGTCTACATCGCCTGACGCCCCGGCCTCAGACGCCAATGGCCTCCACGGGCACCTCGGTCCAGCCGCGCTCCTCCAGGGAGGCCTTGCGATCGAGGTGGCGAATGCACAGGGTGCCTATGAAGACGCCCCTTTCCCGCTTGCGCATCACCGCGTACCACATGGTCGAGGCGTCGCTCGGGCCCTGGATCCGGAACCACGGCCGGGCCGGGTTGCCCTCGTCGTCCAGGAGGCCCGCCTCCTCGAGCTGGGAGCGGGTCGCCACCCGGCCGTCCTGAGTGTTGACGAAGAACCTCGACACGCCCTCGCTCGAGCCTAGTTGGGCGCCCTCGCTGGCGCTCTTCGACTCCTCGCTGCGCACCCAGGGCATGGCCGAGCGCACCCGCCGGGCCTACGGGGTCGACGTCGGCCAGCTCGCCGAGTGGGCCTCGGAGCACGGGCTGGCGCCCGGCCGAGCTCGACCACCGGGCCATGCGCCGCTTCGCCGGGCGTGCTCTCCGAGCGGGGCGCCTCGAAGACCACGGTCGCGCGAAAGCTCGCGGCCATCCGGGCCTTCTACCGCGTGCTGCTCCAGCGCGAGCGAGATCGAGTCCAACCCCGCCGACCTGGTCGCGAGCCCCGAAGCGCGACTCCTACCTGCCCGCCGTGCTCAAGCCCGCGCGAGGCGGCGCAGCTGCTCGAGCCGGATGCCCGCATCCGACGCCGCTCGAGCTCCGCGACCGGGCGATCTTCGAGCTGGCCTACTCCGCCGGCCTGCGCGCCGAGGAGCTGGTGAACCTCGACCTCGCCGACCTCGATCCCGACGCGCGAGGAGCTGCGCGTGCACGGCAAGGGCGGGCGCACGCGGATCGTGCCCGCCGGCGAGCCCGCGTGGAAGGCGCTCGAGGCCTACCTCGAGCGCGGGCGGCCCGCGCTCGGACCGCGAACCCGAGCCCGGCGCTGTTCCTCTCGAAGAGCGGGCGGCAGGCTGTCCACGTCCGACGTCCGGCGCCGCCTCGGCAGCGCCGTCCGCCGGGCCGCGCTTCAGGCCGGCGTCACGCCGCACACGCTGCGCCACTCGTTCGCCACCCATCTGCTGGAGGGCGGCGCGGATCTGCGGGCGATCCAGGAGCTGCTCGGGCACGCGTCCATATCCACGACCCAGACCTACACTCGGGTAGAGTCGAGCCGGCTCAGAATGGCCTACGCGCGGGCACATCCCCGCGCCTGAACGGACGGGATACGGATGGAGACAAACCTCAAGGCGATCGAGCTGAAGGACCTGTGGCGTCGCTACAAGGACGAGCGGCGATCCGAGGGCTCGCGAGCGGCTGGTGCTCGCCTACTCGCCGCTCGTGAAGTACGTGGCCGGCCGCATGTCGAGCGGCCTGCCCGCGCACGTGGAGGAGGCGGACCTCATCTCCTACGGCCTGCTCGGGCTGATCTCGGCGATCGAGCGCTTCGAGCCGGCGCGCGAGATCCGCTTCGAGACGTTCGCGATCACCCGCATCAAGGGCTCGATCATCGACGAGCTGCGCTCGCTGGACTGGGTGCCGCGCTCGGTGCGCGCCAAGGCGCGCGAGATCGAGCGGGCCAACGCCAAGCTCGAGCACCAGCTGCACCGGGCGCCCACCGACCAGGAGATGGCCGCAGGCGCTCGAGACCACGGTCGACGAGTTCCAGGAGTCGCTCGTGCGGATCTCCAACTCCTCGGTGGTCGCGCTCGACGAGCTGTGGACGGTCTCCGACGCCTCCGGGCGACCAGGTCTCGCTGCTCGACACGATCCAGGACCCGACGGCGGTCGACCCCGCCCAGGAGATGGACCTCACCGACATGAAGGACCGGCTGGCCGACGCGATCGCGCGGCTGCCCGAGCGGGAGAAGCTGGTGGTGGCCCTCTACTACTACGAGAACCTGACCCTGCGCGAGATCGGCGAGGTGCTCGGCGTGACCGAGTCCCGCGTGTCCCAGCTGCACACCAAGGCCGTGCTGCGGCTGAAGTCTCGCCTGCAGGGCGACTCGCTCACGGAGTCGCGTATAGAGCGGGCCGGCGTCGACGAGCGCCCGGGGGCCATGCACGAACGCCGTTCCGAGAGGACGAGCTACGCACCCGACTCCGCCAGCAGGCGGCGGTGGCGGAGTTCGGGCGTCGCGCGCTGGCCGGGCCCGGCCTCGACGAGCTGATGGAGGAGGCGGTGCAGCGTGGTCGCCGCGGAGCTCGGCGCTCCGTACGTGTCGATCGTCGAGTTCGCGGAGGCCGAGCAGCGCCTTCGTGGAGCGGGCGAGCGCCGGCCTCCCCGAGCCCGACGGGCGAGCCGTTCGCTGCCGCCCGGGGCAGCGAGGGTCAGACCGGGTTCACCCTCCGGAGCGAGGCGAGCCGGTGGTGGTGGCCGACCTCGAGCAGCGAGGAGCGCTTCCGCCCGTCTCGCCGCCTGATCGACCTCGGGGTGCGCAGCAGCGTGAGCGTGCCGATCGGCGTCGCGAGCCGCAGCCGTTCGGCGTGCTCGCGGCCAGCAGCCGGCGCGCCGACGACTTCTCGCGCCGACGACGTCAACTTCCTCCAGGGCGTGGCCAACACCCTCGCGGCCGCCATCGAGCGCGAGCGCACCGAGACGGAGCTACGCAGCGAGCAGCGCCGCCTCGAGGAGGCGCTGGCACGTCTCGGAGAGCGAGGCGCGCTTCCGCGAGATGGCCGACACCGCGCCGGTGCTTCATCTGGACGGCGGACGCCGAGCGGGATGATCGACTTCATCAACCGCGGCTGGCTCGAGTTCACCGGCCGGCCGCTGCGACGAGGAGCTGGGCGACACCTGGGATCCTCGGCGTGCATCCCGACGACGCCGAGGGCGTGCGCAGTCCACCTGGTGGCGGGCGTTCCGGCGCCGCGTGCCGTGGGAGCGCGAGTACCGGCTGCGCCGCCACGACGGCGAGTACCGCTGGATCGTCGACCGCGGGGTGCCGCGCTTCGCCGGCGACGAGCTCGTGGGCTAGGTCGGCACCGCCACCGACATCCACGAGCGCAAGGAGATGGAGGAGAAGCTCGCCGCCGCGGCCGCCGCGACCACGAGGTGGCCGAGATGCTCCAGCGCTCGCTGCTGCCCGAGCAGCCTGCCCCGCATCGACGGGGTGGCAGCTCGAGGCGCGCTACCTCCCGGCCGCCGCGGGGCACGGCGATCGGCGGCGACTGGTACGACGCGATCGAGCTCGACGACGGCCGCGTGGCCGTGGTGGTGGGCGACGTGGTGGGCCACGGCCTGCGCGCCGCCACGGTGATGGGCCAGCTGCGCAACGCCTTCCGCGCCTACGCCCTGGTCGAGACCTCGCCCGCCGCAGACCCTGGCGCGCCTCAACCGGCTGCTCGCCAAGGACGACCGCGACGCTGATGGCCACCGCCCTCTACGTGATCTTCGACCGCGACACCGGCGAGCTGGAGTTCTCCAGCGCGGGCCACCCGCCGGCGCTGGTGATCGAGCGCGGGAGGGGCCGCGCTTCCTGGAGGAGGGCCGCTCGGTGCCGCTCGGCACCGCCGAGATCCGTGCCCCTACCGCGACGCGGTGACCCGGCTCGAGCCCGGCGTCGACGCTGCTGCTCTACACCGACGGCCTGGTCGAGCGCCGCGACACGTCGCTCGGAGACCGCCTGGCCCAGCTGCGCCACGGTGGCCTCGGTGGCCGACGGCGAGCTCGGCGACGTGTGCGACCAGATGCTGGAGGGCATCCTCGGCGGCCTGAACGCGCCCCGACGACGTCGCCGTGCTGGCCATGCGCCCCGAGGCCGGTGCCCGAGGGCGCGCTCACGATGCGCCTGCCGGCCGATCCCGCCGCCCTCGCGCCGCTGCGCCGGCGGCTCGGGCGCTTCCTCGCGACCGCCGGGGCGTCCGAGGACGAGCGCTTCGACATCACGCTCACGCGTGTGCGAGGCGGCGATGAACGCGATCGAGCACGCCTACGGCCCCGGCGACGCCGAGTTCGAGCTCGAGGCTCGCGCAGTCGGCGCCGGCGAGCTGATCGTGACGGTGCGCGACTTCGGGGCGCTGGCGCGAGCAGCGCGCGGCGGCAAGGCGACCGCGGCCGCGGCCTGACGATCATGCGAGGGCATGATGGACGAGGTGGAGGTGACCCCCAGCCTCGCAGGCACCACGGTGCGCGCTGAGCCGCCGGCTCGCGCGCTCCCGCCGGCGCCGGGGTGCGGGCCGCGGCGTGAGCACCGCCGCCGACATCGCGGTCGAGCGACAGGGCGACGCGCTCGTGGCCCGCCTCGCGCGGCGAGGTCGACATGACCAACGCCGAGTTCGTGCGGGAGGAGCTCACCAGCGCGGTGCCCAACGACGCGCACGCGCTGGTGATCGACCTGTCCGAGACCCGCGTACCTGGACTCCGCGGCGATCGAGGTGCTGTTCGAGCTCTCGCGCCGGCTCGGGCGCCGGCGTCAGGAGCTGCGCGCTGGTGGTGCCGCCACGAGTCGCCCGCTCCGGCGCCTGCTCACCGCTCACCGACGTGGGCAGCGTGGCGCCGGTGCACGAGAGCCTTGCGCGGCGCTGCGCGCGGCGTAGGTTCCGCCCTTCGAGCACAGATCCGCGAGGAGAGGAGAGCGGTCATGCCACACGACGGTGCGAAGAGGATCCGCAACGTGGCCTTGGTCGGCCACCGCGGGAGCGGCAAGACCTCGCTGAACGAGGCCCTGCTGTTCGAGGCGGGCGCGATCAACCGGCTCGGCTCGGTGGCCGACGGCACCACGGTCTCGGACTCCGCGCACGACGAGAAGGCGCGCGAGATGTCGATCGCGTCGAGCCTCACCTCCTTCCGGTGGCAGGACCGCAAGATCAACCTGATCGACACCCCCGGCGAGCCGAGCTTCGTGGCGGACGCCCTGGCCGCGCTGCGGGTGTGCGAGGGCGCCGTGTTCGTGGTGAACGGCGTGATGGGCGTGGAGGTCGGCACCGACCGCCTCTGGCAGCGCGCCGCACGACCTCGGGCTGTCGCGCCTGATCTACGTGAACATGCTCGACCGCGAGCGCGCCGACTTCTTCCGCACCCTCGACTCGCTCAAGGAGGCCTTCGGGCCGCACGTCGTGGCCACCGAGATCCCGATCGGCGCCGAGCACGAGCTGCAGGGCGTGGTCGACCTGATCGACATGAAGGCCTACCGCTACGACGGCGCCGGACGCGGCAAGCGCCGAGGAGATCGACATCCCCGAGGAGCTGCGCCGCGCAGGCCCAGGAGTACCGCGAGAAGCTGATGGACGAGGTGGCCGAGGTCTCCGACGAGCTGATGGAGCACTACCTCGAGGGCGAGGAGATCTCCCACGAGGAGATGCGTGGCCGCGCTCAAGGCCGGCGTCACCAGCGGCACGATCTTCCCGGTCACCTGCGGCGCGGCCACGCGCAACCTGGGCACCGACCGCCTGCTCGACGCGCTGGTGGAGGACCTGCCCTCGCCCGGGCAAGCGCGGCCCGGTCCACGCGGGCGAGCGAGACGCTCGAGCCCGACCGAGGACGCCGAGATGGTCGCGTTCGTCTTCAAGACCCTCGCCGACCCGTTCGCCGGGCGCATCAACCTCTTCCGCGTCTACCAGGGGGTGATGAAGCACGACTCCCAGGTGCTTCAACTGCCGCGCCCACTACAAGGAGCGGGTCGGCCAGCTGCTGGTGCCCCAGGGCAAGGAGCACGACGCACGCCGACGAGTTCGGCCCGGGCGACATCGGCGCGGTGGCCAAGCTCAAGGAGACCCACGCCGGCGACGTGCTGGCTCGCGCGAGGAGCCGAGTGGACCTGCGCCTGCCCGACCTGCCGCGGCCGGTGATGGCGTTCGCGATGGAGCCCAAGGCCAAGGGCGACGAGGAGAAGGCGTTCACGGCGCTGCGCCGCCTCCAGGAGGAGGACCCGACGATCGACGTGCACCGCGACCCCCAGACCGGCGAGGAGATCGTGGCCGGGCTCACGCAGATCCACGTGGAGGTGATCGTCGATCGCATGCGGGACCGCTTCGGCGCCGAGGTCAACCTCAAGCCGCCCCGCGTGCCCTACCACGAGACCATCAAGGGCTCCGCCAAGGCCCACGGGCGCTACAAGAAGCAGACCGGCGGGCGCGGGCAGTTCGGCGACTGCCACATCGAGATCGAGCCGCTGCCCGCGGGCGTCGGGTTCGAGTTCGTGAACAAGATCAAGGGCGGCGTGATCCCGTCGGGCTTCATCCCCGCCGTGGAGAAGGGGATCGTCGAGACGATGTCGCACGGCGTGATCGCGGGCTACCCGGTCGAGGGCGTGCGGGTCACGCTCTACGACGGCTCCTACCACTCGGTCGACTCGTCGGAGATGGCGTTCAAGGTGGCCGGGTCGATGGCCTTCAAGGAGGCGATGGAGACGGCCAAGCCGGTGCTGCTCGAGCCGATCATGACCGCCGGCGTGGTCGGTGCCCGAGGACTGCGTGGGCGACGTGATCGGCGATCTCAACTCCCGGCGCGGCCGCCCGCTGGGCATGGAGCCCAAGGGCGCGATGACCGAGGTCCGGGCCGAGGTGCCGATGGCCGAGATGCTCAGCTACGCGCCCGACCTGCGCGCGATCACCGGCGGGCGCGGCGACTACACGATGGAGCTGGCGCGCTACGAGGAGGTGCCCGCCCACATCGCCGCACGGTGGTCGAGACGGCCCAACATGACGGCGAGGCCGTGAGGGCCTGAGTACTCTGAAGGTAGATGAAGAAGGAGCTCCGCCCGTTCCACGACCACGTGACCTGCGAGGTGTGCGGGCGCACGATCCTCAAGGGGGAGCGCACCGAGGCCTACCTGGCCCCGGGGGCGAGCGCCACGGCGTGTGCGAGCTGTGCTTCGTGCGCGCCGAGCACGCGGGCTGGATCCGCGAGTCCGCCCACGGCCAGGCCCCGGCGCGCGGGCCGCGGCCCCAGGAGCGCCGCCCGATCTTCGGCCGCCTGCGCCGCCGCGCCGCCGAGCCGGCCGGCACGGACGACGTGCCCGAGCCGGGTCCCGAGCCCGAGCCCGAGTCTCGACCCCGGAGCCGCCAACGGGGAATCTCCCGCTCCGCCCGACCCCGAGCCGCAAGCGCGAGCGTCCCCAGAGCCCGCGCCACGTGCGCGCCGTGCCCACCACCGCCGAGGTCAAGGTGGAGCGCGCGCTCTCGCTGTTCAACGAGTCGCGCCACCAGCGCACGGTGGCCGGCCTCGCCCGGTGGCTCGGCCAGCCCTGGGTCACGGCGATGCCCGATCCCGACGCTCCCGGCACGGTCACCGTGCTCGTGGCCTGGGAGCTGTCGTGGTATCTCTACCGCGTGGATCTCGGCGACGCGGCGGAGCCGGTGGCCCAGCCGGGCAAGGGCGACGAGCTCGACGACATCGACGAGCGAGCTGCGTGACTTGAACGCGGCGCTCGACAACGACGGGCGACTGGTGATAGGAGCCACGGCCGAATGATCTACTGCGTGGTGCCCCAGGCGCTGGAGGACGAGCTGTTCGACCGGCTCTCCGACTACTACAAGGACGACCCCCACGTGGAGGTGATCGTGGACCGCCGCGCCCAGGGCGGCGAGCCCGGCACGCACGAGTCCCACTCCGACCGCCGCCGCCAGCGGGTCAAGGGCACCTTCCCGCCGATCGAGCCGCCGTCCACGACCGCTAGTCCGGTGAAGGTCGTCGTCCACGTGGACGGGGGGGCGCGAGGCAACCCCGGCCCGGCAGCGGTCGGCGCGGTGGTGGCCGACGACGGGGGAGAGGTGCTGCTCGAGCGCGGCGTCTACATCGGCGAGGCCACCAACAACGTGGCCGAGTACCGGGCGGTGCTGCTGGGCCTCGAGCTCGCGCGCGAGCTGGGCGCGTCGGAGGTGGAGGTGGTCAACGACTCCGAGCTGATCTCGAAGCAGATCGGCGGCCAGTACAAGGTCAAGCACGCGGGGCTCAAGCCGCTCTACCTCGAGACCATGCGCGCCCTGCGCGAGCTCGACTCCTGGACCGTCCGCAGCGTGCGCCGGGAGTCCAACGAACGCGCGGACGAGCTGGTGAACGAGACCCTGGACGACCGCGGGCGCTAGCGCCTTCTTCTCGGGGCGTTGGCCGGCCCCCACGCGGGCTGCAGCCCGCCGGCGATCAGCCGCCGGGGTGCGGCGCCGCAGTCGGGCCCGCTCCCGCTGCTGATCGGGCTCGCCCAGATCCCCGACCGCTCGCTCCAGGCCAGCCGGCGGCCGTTGGGTGACCACGTCGGCTGCTGGAAGAAGGCGTTGGGAGCGGATCGAAGGTCGCAGCGATCGGTCGGGCGCCCGTCCAGGCTCGACACTCCGTAGACCCGGATCGAGGTCGGCGCCGAGCTGGCGGTCGTGTTCGGGCCGCGCACCACGGCGAGCTTGTCGTGTGAGCGTGTGAGCGCGCCGTCGTCGAGGGGCTCTCCGTCGGTGAAGTCCGCCTGGGGCGGGTTCTGGTCCTGGAACCACGGGGTCACCGAGTCCGGGTTCGAGACGTTCACGAAGTAGGCGTCGGCCGACTCGAACACGTTTGGCGCCCACACCACCAGGCGGCTGTTGGAAAGCCAGAACGGGTACTGGCCGTCCCGCGTCTGGCCGAGGATCCGGCCGTCGGAGACCCGGGTGTAGAACACGCTCGTGCCGAAGTCAGAGCCGGTCGGCGCGCCCGGTCGGGGCTGACCTCCCTGGGAGGTCAGCAGCATCGTCGAGGCCAGCAGCCTCCCGTTGGGCGAGATCTGCGTGTCGAGGGCGATGGGGTCGAAGGGGGGCACGGGGCCGCCGATCACGTCGCGCGGCTTGCGCAGGCGCTTGCCGCGGCGGTTGAGGAAGAAGACGTTGCGCTCGCCCTTCAGGGCCGTGATGACCCCGCCGTTCGAGTAGCTCGGGGCACGGTAGGAGTTGCGGGGCGTGCCGTCCCTGGTGAGGGCGCGCTGACCGCTGCCGTCGCCCCTGGCCAGCCACACGTCCCCGCGCTTGATGTAGACGATGCTGTCGGCCAGCGCGCTCGAAGGGAGGGCGAGGGTGCCCGCGAGGGCGATGAGGATTGCCAGATGCTTGGTGGGCGTCACGTTCCTCCCGTCGGATCAGGGACCGGCATGGATGGGGTAGCGGGCCAGGGTACATGGGGTACCCGCCCCCGTGCCAGTCTCAGCGCAGCAGCCGGGTGCCGATCTCGCGCCGCGCGGTGACGGCGAGGCCGGCGAGGCTCATCGTGGCGCGCTCGACCGCTCCGCCGTGCGGCGGCCACAGGCCGAGCTGGCGCATGGAGCTCTGGATGTCGTAGTAGGAGTGCTCGCGGCAGACCTTGCCGTCGCGGAACTCGAAGATGTCGGTTCCCGTGGCCTCGAGCCGCTTGCCCGTGGCGGGCAGGCCGATCCACAGCGGGCCGGAGTTCAGCGCGCGACAGCGCCAGGTCTCGGCCACCCGGTCGCCCTCCTCGATCACCGGCTCGCACAGCGACCACTCGATCTCGGTGAAGGCGGCGAAGAAGCCGTCCACGTACTCGGCGTAGGCCTGCCTCCCGCGTATGGGCTCGGTGAGGGTGGCGTCCCAGTACTCGACGTCGTCGGTCACGTGGGCCATCACGGCGTCGGTGCCCGTGGACCAGGCCAGCTGCCACTCGCGGAAGAAGTCGTCGGCCCATTGGCCCATGGACGAGAACCTACCTACCCCGAGCCCCGGGTGGTACGGTCGCCAGGCTGCGAGTTGGCGCGCCGCCGCTCGCGACCCTCGGGAGGGATCAGTGGACGACACGCTCGAGACGCGCAGGAGCTCCAGACGGCGCTTCCTGCAGGACGCCGCCGTCGCCGGGACCGCGATCGGGCTGGCCGGCGCGCCCGGCACCGCCGTGGCGCGCAAGCGGGGCGGCCGGCGTGACGTGGCGGTGTTGGGCGGCGGTATGGCCGGCCTCGCCGCGGCTCACGAGCTCGCCGAGCGGGGCTTTCGCGTGACCGTCTACGAGCGCACGGCGCTCGGCGGCAAGGCGCGCAGCATCGGGGTGCCGAAGACCGCGCGCGGCGGCCGGCGCCCCCTCCCGGGCGAGCATGGCTTTCGCTTCTTCCCCGGCTTCTACCACCACGTGCCGGACTCGATGCGCCGCACACCCGTGCGCGGGAACGCCAACGGCGTGTGGGACAACTTCAGGGACGCGACCGAGACAAAGTCCCCCCGCACGGAGGGCCGCGCGGACGCCACGTTGTTCGGGGTGGCACCGGATCCCGAGGCGTCGGCCTCCCCCGAGGGGCTCCAGCGCATCGTGGTCGAGGAGCTGGTCAAGCAGCAGGGCGTGCGGCCCGACGAGGCCGAGTTCTTCGCCAACCGCCTCCAGGTCTTCCTCACGAGCTGCGAGGAGCGCCGCTACGGGCAGTGGGAGCACACCACCTGGTGGGACTTCGTGCGGGCCGAGGGCAAGTCGGACGAGTACAAGAAGGTCATCGCCCGGGGCCTGACCCGCAGCCTCGTGGCCGCCAAGGAGACGGTGGCCAGCACGCGCACGATCGGCAACATGGCCGAGGCCTTCGTGATGAACATCCAGGGCAGGGGCAACGACGGCTCCCCGGACCGCGTGCTCAACGCGCCGACCAACGAGGCCTGGATCGTTCCGTGGGTCCATCATCTGCGCAGGCTGGGAGTGCGCTTCCATGTCGGGCAGACGGTCGAGGCGCTGGGATTGCGCCGCGGACGCGTGGTCTCCGCCCGGGTCCGTGACCGCCGCGGACGGCGGCGGCGCATCGACGCCGACTGGTTCGTGTGCGCCATGCCGGTCGAACGCGCTCGCCGGCTGTGGTCGCCCAAGGTGCTCGCGCGCGACCCCAGCCTGGAGCTCATGCGCAAGCTCTCGGTCGATTGGATGGCCGGGATCCAGTTCTACCTGAGGCGGCCGGTCGACTTTCCGCGGGGGCACCTCACCTTCGTGGACGCCCCCTGGGCCCTCACGGCTCTCACGCAGGCGCAGTTCTGGGACAAGCGCGACTTCGACCGCGACTACGGGGACGGCACGGCCGTCGACTGCCTATCGGTGGACATCTCCGACTGGGACATGCCGGGCATCCTCTACAAGAAGCCGGCCAAGCTGTGCACCCGCCGGCAGATCGAGCGCGAGGTGTGGGCGCAGATGAAGGCGCACCTCGAGGACAACGGCGAGTCGGTGCTCCCCGACGACGTGCTGCACTCGTGGTTCCTCGACCCCGGGATCAAGTGGTCTGCGAAGCGGCGCCGCAACAGCAACGACACGCCGCTGCTGGTGAACACCGCGAGCTCCTGGGACTGGCGGCCGCGGGCGCGCACCAAGATCGGAAACCTGTTCCTCGCCGGCGACTACGTGCAGACCGACATCGATCTCGCGACGATGGAGGGGGCCAACGAGTCGGGCCGTGCTGCGGTGGGGGCCCTGCTGGACGCCGCCGGCTCGAAGGCCAAGCCGCCCACGATGTACAAGCTCTACGACCCGCCGGAGTTCGAGGCCGAGAAGCGGGCCGACGCCCAGCTCTTCGCCGCCGGTCGCGCCAACGTCCACGACCGTCCGTGACCCCCGCGCCCGCCGCGGCGGAGCGGGTGGACGCGGTGGTGGTGGGAGCGCGATGCGCCGGAACGGCCACCGCGATCGGGCTCGCGCGCGCCGGGCGCCGGGTGGTCGCACTCGACCGGGCGCGGTTTCCGTCGGACACGCTCTCGACCCACCTCCTCTTCGCCGGCGGAGTGGCCGAGCTCGACGCGCTCGGCGCGCTGGGGCGCGTGGAGGCCCTCGGGCCGCCGCGTCTCGAGCAGGCCCACGTTGCCGCGGCCGGAGCCGGGGTCACCACCCGCTGCACGCCGATCGACGGTATCGACTACGCGCTCTGCGTCCGGCGGCCCGGCCTCGACGCCGCGCTGGTGGAGACCGCACGGGCCGCGGGCGCCGAGGTGCGGGAGGGCGTGAAGGCCACGGAGCTGGTGCGCGAGGACGGGCGGGTGGCCGGGGTGCGGGTGAACGGCGAGGACGGCGAGCGCGAGCTGCGCGCCCCCCTGGTGGTTGGCGCCGACGGCCGCCGGTCGCTCGTCGCCCGATTGGTGGGGGCCGAGCAGCCCCGCCGGCTCAACGTCAACGGGCGGGCGTGCTTCTTCGCCTACTTCGAGGACGCTCGTCCCGACTGGCGCGGGGTGGCCGCCCAGTGGCGCGAGGGCGCCGAGCTGGGCACCGCGTTCCCGTGCGACGGTGGCCTCGTCCTCGTGCTGCTCATGCCGCCGGTGGACGGTGCTCGGGCGTCGCGGGGCGATCCTCAGGGAGTCTTCGAGAGCACGCTCGCGCGGATCCCGGCTCTGGCGGAGCGTCTGCGGGGCTGTCGCCAGCAGGGCAAGGTGCGGGGGGCCCTCGACCTGCCGTCGTTCTTCCGGCGGTCGGCGGGCCCGGGGTGGGCCCTCGCCGGGGACGCCGGGCACTTCAAGGACCCGGTGACCGCGCAGGGGATCCGCGACGCCCTGCGCTTCGGCCGACGGCTCGGCGAGACCGCCGCCCCGGTCCTCGACGAGCCGCCCGCGCTCGACACCGCCCTACGGGAATGGGAGCGTGAGCGCGACCGCGCGTGCCTCGAGACCTACCAGTGGACCAACCTCCTCGCCCGCGGGGAGGAGGTGACGCCCCTCGAGGCGGAGCTCTACCGGGAGATCGACGGCCGGCCGGAGCGCGGACGCGAGCTGCTCGACGTCTTCTCGCGCTCGCGGCGGCCGGCGGAGGTGTTCACGATGCGCCGCGGCCTGCGCCTGGCGGCACGGGCCCTCGGACGGCGCGGGGCCGACCGCCCGGAGGTGATGCGGCTTGCCGCCCGCGAGCTGGGCGTCGACCTCCGCCACCGGCTCGAGCGGCTGCGGCCGGCGGCCTAGGCCCCTTCGAGCAGCGTCTTGAGCTTCTGGAGGTCCTTCTTCAGCCCAGAGCGGACCATCGGGCCCAGAACGGGTCTCAACAGCCGCATGCCGCCCTGGGGCTCCAGCTCGATGGTGTACGTGAACCGCGCGCCCGCGGCGTCGTTTCGCACGGCCCGGCCGCCGCTGAGCCCCCCGATCGTGCCGGCCCCGGAGAAGCGGTAGGAGACGCCGGGCTCCACCTCCGTCACGACCGTGTCGGCCACGTAGTCCCGCCCCGAGTTTCGGACCACCTCGTGGACCTTCGTTCCCTTCGCCGGCGGTCCCGGGGGGTCGGGAGTCATCTCGGACAGCCCCTTCCGCCATTCGAGGTCGAACGCGTAGTCGGCGATCGCGTCCCACACGTCGGGCGGCGGCTTGGCGATGTGCACCGACTCTTCGACACGGACGGTCATCGCGCGGCCTACCGTATCCCTGCGGCGCCTCGGTGGGCAGGGCGGGAGCCACCTGCACCGAATTGCCAGGAAGCTGCGTGCAGCTCTACGGGCGGCGCTTGCCGTTTGGGCCGACCACCCACCAGAGGCCGCCGTTGAGGTGCACGTTGTGGCAGAGCACCTGGCCAGGTCCCTCGTGCGCGTAGTAGTAGAGCGGCCTGCCCGCGTAGGTCACCTGCCGTCTGCCGCCACGACGGCGCGTGGCGCCAAGGAGCGACTTCCGGACCCCGCGGCCGGCGATCGGCCTGCCTCTGGTGAAGACGGGCGGCCACGCCTCGGCACAGGCGCCGTAGCAGCGCGAGCGCTTGCGCTCGTCTCGCTGGAAGATGTAGATGGCCTGGCGCTTGGGGCCCCACAACATCGGGCCGAACTCCGATCCGCGGATGGTGATCCTTGGTCTCGGCGGCCGTAGCGGACGCCGCCGTGCCGCAGGTGCCGAGCACGGCGAGCAGCGCGGTCAGCGCGAGCCGTCGTGCATGGAGCGATTCTCGCAGGCGCCTCACGGGCGCCTCGTTATGGAGCGATTCTCGCACGCGCGGAGCGGGGCATTCCTGAAGCGGCTGATGGGATTCGAACCCACGACCTTCTGCATGGCAAGCAGACGCTCTAGCCAACTGAGCTACAGCCGCGCGATCGGACATCATAGCCACGGTCCCGGGCGCCGCGGTCCGGAGCCGACTTCGCCAACATGACCCCATGGCCACCGGACGGCAGAACCTGGAACGGAGGGTGCTCCTCGGGCCCGCCTGGATCAGGCGCGCCGCCGCGGGGCGCGCAGGCGGCGCGCGCGAGCGGTGGATGCTCACCCAGACGAAGGAGGTCAGGCGCAGCTACGTGGCCGAGGTGCTGGACGCGCCCGGCGATCCGGAGGTGCTTGGCCAGATCTGGATGATGCGCCAGTCCGACGAGGTCCGCGACAGCTACATCGACGAGGTGCTCGAGCCCGAGGTGTGAGCGACCTCCGCCGTGGCGCCCAGGTGGGAGAGCACGAGGCGGCGAACCTCCTCGGGGGCCTCGTCGGGCACGAAATGGCCCGCGCCCGGGATCACGTGCGTGCGTCACGTCGTCGCCGTGGTCGCGCAGCCCGTGGAACATCTCGTCGTCGATGATCGGCTCGTTCTCGCCCATCAGGTACAGCGTCGGCACCTCGAGACGGCGGCCGCGGTACTTGCCCTCGGCGACCGGCCTCACCTCGCGCAGCAGGTTGTTGCGGTAGAGGAGGGTGGTCGCCCGTACCTGCGACGGCAGCCGGAGCGGCGCCATGTAGGCCTCGAGCTCCCATCCCTCGAACCCGGCCTCGTGGCCCGCCTGCGCGAAGAGCGGGAAGAGCGCGCGCCTGGCCGCCCGCGGGACTCCCGGGGCGGCGAGCGGGAGCTGGTAGGCCAGGCGGGACAGCCGCCTGAGCGTGTCGAGGTTGGGGGCCGGCTCGGGCGGCCACGGGTGCGGCGCGGACATCAGCACCGCGCGCTCCACGAGCTCCGGCCACTCGAGGCAGAGGCGAAAGCCGAAGAAGGCGCCCCAGTCGTGGCCCACGTAGTGGATCCGCTCGAAGCCGAGCTCACGGCAGAGCGCGACCGCGTCCTCCACGAACGCGGCGTGGGAGAAGTCGTCGTCCGGCGGGTACTCGGTCCACCCGAAGCCGCGTGAGTCGGGTGCGACCACCCGGAAGCCCGCGGCGGCCAGGGCGGGCATGAGGAAGCGCCATTCGTAGAAGTGCTGCGGCCAGCCGTGGTGCAGGAACACGGGGTGCCCGTCCTCGGGCCCCGCCATGGCCACGTGACGCCTCAGCCCGCGGACCGTGAGCTCGGCGTGGGTCACGCCCTCGACCTGTGGGATCGGGGGACTCAGAGAGCCTCGGCCGCGTCGTCGGCCCGGCGGAAGGTCTCTGCCGAGCCCGTGGCGTCGGCGGCGGAGGAGATGCGCTGGAGCGCGTGGGTGTAGGCCGCGGTGCGCAGGGTGATCCCCCGCTCCTGCGCCAGCTCCCAGATGCACTCGGTCTCGGTGACCATGCGCTCCTCGAGGCGCTGGGCCACGTCGTCCTCGCTCCAGCGCAGTCCCGCGCGGTTCTGGGCCCACTCGAAGTAGGAGACGGTGACCCCGCCGGCGTTGGCGAGGATGTCGGGTATCACCGTGACCCCCGCGTCGGCGAGCACCTCGTCGGCCTCCGGGGCGGTGGGGCCGTTGGCCACCTCGAGCACGACCCCCGCGCGGATCTCGCCCGCGTTGTCGGCGGTGATGGCGTTCTCGAGCGCCGCCGGGACGAGCACGTCGACCTCGAGCGTCACCAGCTCGTCGGGGTCGAGCTCCTCCCCGGCGTCGCCGGGGAGCGACCCGCTCTCGAGCTTCTCCGCGCGCACCGCCTTCACGTCCAGGCCGTCCTCGTCGTACCGGGCGCTGCGGGAGTCGGACACCGCGACCACGCGGTAGCCGTCCTCGGCGAACAGCTCCGCGAGCCGCGCGCCGGCGTTGCCGAAGCCCTGGATCGCGACGGTGGGCCCCTCGCCGTTGTCGGACCCGGCCTCGGGCAGCTCGCCGGCCTCGACGAGCTTGGGCATCAGCGTGGAGATCACGTGGAAGGCGCCGTCGGCGGTGGCGGTGTCGCGCCCGAGGCTGCCCGCCGAGGGGGATCGGCTTGCCGGTGATCACGTCGGGCACGCGCCGGCGCGCGATCTTGGCGTACTCGTCGGCCATCCAGCCCATGACCATCGCGTTGGTGTAGACGTCGGGCGCCGGGATGTCGACCTCCGGCCCGATGAAGTCGGCGATGGCCGCGATGTAGCCCCGCGAGAGGCGCTCGAGCTCGGCCATCGAGAGCTCCTTCGGATCGACCGTGATCCCGCCCTTCGCGCCCGCCGAAGGGGAGGTCGAGCGCGGCGCACTTGAAGGTCATCCAGAAGGCCAGCGACTGCACCTCGTCCACGTTGACCTGCGGGTGGAAGCGGATGCCGCCCTTGGTCGGGCCGAGCGAGTCGTTGTAGCGCACGCGGTAGCCGGGGAAGGTGCGCAGCGTGCCGTCGTCCATGCGCACGGGGATCGAGACCTTGAGCACGGACTTCGGCAGCCGCAGCCGCTCCAGCGTGTCGTCGGAGACCTCGGCCGACGCCGCGGCGGCCTCCAGGCGCCCGCCGGCGGAGCTGAACAGCGAGGGGCTGTCGGGCACTAGCCGGCCGCCCTGCCGAGCGCCTTCCGGAACGCCCCGGCCATGACCCCGTAGCCGGCCCGGTTGGCGTGGACGTTGGGCCCGCGGGGCGCGGCCGCGCAGATCCACGAGAGCCGGCAGACGGTGGCCACCGACAGCGGAACCCTCTGCCCGCGGTAGTTGGTGGTCACCTCGAAGGGCTTGTAGGTGTTGAAGACCTCGGCCACCCGGGCCACCCTGAAGCCGTAGCGCTTGAACGCCTTCGCGATCACGGCGTTCACCTGGTTCTTGGCGATGTCGGCGGAGGCCTTGGCGATGTCCTTCCCGCTGTCTCCGTTGAACCACTGCGCCAGGAACGGGTCGTAGATGGTCATGACGGCCATCGCCACGTTCGGGCCCGCGGCGCGGCGCAGGCGGCGGGCGATGATCGGGGAGTTCTTCTTGATCTGCTCGATGCTCTTGTTGACGCACTCGAAGTCGATGTTCCCTCCGGGCGCGCAGGCCAGGAGGTCGTTGGCCCCGATGTCGATGGTCACGAACTTGACCCCGCGGCGGTTCCGGCGCAGGAAGCGCTCGGCCGTGGCGAGCTGGGAGGTCTGAGGGGAGGTGTTCGCGTATCCGGGGTCGCGGGCGGGCAGGCACGGCCTGTCGCCCTTGATGAACGACTCGGTCGTCGCATTCCCGCAGCCGAGGTTCACGACCTTCACGTCCCCGACCCGCCGCCCGAGCTGGGCCGCGTAGCCCTGGCTGGTGTTCACGCTCTCGCCCGTGGCCAGCGGCTGCTCCCCGACGCTGAGGGAATCGCCGAGCGCCAGGTAGGGCCGCAGAGGTTCCTTCGCGCTCGCGGCGGCGGGCAGCATCAGGCTCAGGGCGAGCGTGAGCAGGACAGCGAGGCGACGGGCGATGGGCATTACAGGGGTATTCCTCCTCTTGGGGTGAGGCGCCTCCCGGAATCCACTGTAGTGGCCCGGCGGTCGCGTCGCATCGCTCCGGTCCGGTACCGTCACGACCCCCGAAACGCAAGACGCGACCCGAGGAGCCCTACCCAACGTGAGCCAAGCCACCGTGCGCACCGAGAACAAGAAGCTGCAGTCCTGGGTGGACGAGATCGCCGCCCTGACGAAGCCCGTCGACGTGTACTGGTGCGACGGATCGGCCGAGGAGTACGACTCGCTGGCGCAGGGACTGGTGGACGCCGGGCACCTTCGAGCGCCTCTCCGACGCCAAGCGCCCCAACTCCTACCTCGCGCTCTCGGATCCCGGGGACGTGGCCCGGGTGGAGGACCGCACGTTCATCTGCTCGGAGTCCGAGGAGGACGCCGGGCCCGACCAACAACTGGCGCGAGCCCGGCGAGATGCGCGAGATGCTCGGCGACCTCTTCGACGGCTGCATGGAGGGGCGCACGATGTACGTGGTGCCGTTCTCGATGGGCCCGCTCGGCTCGCCGATCGCCCACATCGGCGTGCAGCTCACCGACTCGGCCTACGTCGCGGTGTCGATGCGGATCATGACCCGCATGGGCCAGGGCGCCCTCGACGCGCTCGGCGAGGACGGCGAGTTCGTGCCGTGCGTGCACTCGGTCGGCATGCCGCTCACCGATGGCGCCGAGGACGTGCCGTGGCCGTGCAACGCCGACAACAAGTACATCGTCCACTACCCGGAGACGCGCGAGATCTGGTCGTTCGGCTCGGGCTACGGCGGCAACGCGCTGCTCGGCAAGAAGTGCTTCGCGCTGCGCATCGCCTCGGTGATGGCCCGCGACGAGGGCTGGATGGCCGAGCACATGCTGATCCTCAAGCTCACCGCGCCGGACGGGCGGCTCCAAGGTGATCACCGGCGCGTTCCCCTCGGCGTGCGGCAAGACCAACCTGGCGATGCTCATCCCGACGCTGCCGGACTGGAAGGTCGAGACGATCGGCGACGACATCGCCTGGATGAAGTTCGGCGACGACGGGCGCCTCTACGCGATCAACCCCGAGTACGGCTTCTTCGGCGTGGCGCCCGGGCACGGGGGAGAAGACCAACCCCAACGCGATGGCCACGATCCGGGCCAACCGCATCTTCACCAACACCGCGAAGACCGACGAGGGCGACGTGTGGTGGGAGGGGATGACCCCCGAGCCGCCGGCGCACGCGATCGACTGGCACGGCGAGGACTGGACACCGGACTCCGACACGCCCGCCGCCCACCCCAATGCGCGCTTCACCACCCCCGCGGGCCAGGACCCGGCGATCGCACCCGAGTGGGAGGACCCCAAGGGCGTCGCCGTCGACGCGATGCTGTTCGGCGGACGCCGCTCGACGGTGGTGCCGCTGGTGACCGAGGCCTTCGACTGGGAGCACGGCGTCTTCCTCGGCGCCACGATGAGCTCGGAGACCACCGCGGCGCAGGCCGGCGAGGTGGGCAAGCTGCGCTTCGACCCCTTCGCGATGCTGCCCGTTCTGCGGCTACCACATGGCCGACTACATGAAGCACTGGCTCGAGATCGGTGCGCGCGAGGGCGCCGACCTGCCCGCGCCTGTTCTACGTCAACTGGTTCCGCAAGGACGAGGAGGGCAAGCGCTTCCTCTGGCCCGGCTTCGGCGAGAACTCGCGCGTGCTCGAGTGGGTCTTCCGCCGCTGTGACGGCGCGGGCGAGGCCGAGGAGACCCCGCTCGGCCTCGTGCCCGCCGAGGGCGATCTCAACACCGAGGGCCTGGACATCGATCCGGCCGAGCTGGCCGACGGTGCTCGACACCGACCTGGAGGGGCTGCGCAAGCAGCTGCCCCAGGTCAAGGAGCACCTGGCGACCTTCGGCGACAAGCTGCCGGATCCGATTCGGAAGCACATGGAGGCGCTCGAGCAGCGCCTCGAGCAGCGCTGACGGACGCTCCCCAGAGGGGCTAGGCTCGGACCGGGAGGTCTGAGCGATGCTGCGCGTCACCACGGTGTGCACCTGTCTGGCGGCGGCATGCGCGGTGGTGGGCGTCGTGCCGGCGGCCCGCGCCGTGCCGGGGAGTGCCTCCGCGCGAGCGAAGCCGGCCGTCGAGCTGCGCGTGCTGCCCGACGGCCGCGCCGCCGTGCTGCGCCGCGACCGCCTGCGCGTCCTGGTGGGCGTGCGCCGGCATCCGGTGAGGCTGCGCCTCGTGGCCCGAGGACGCGCGCGCGCCGCGCTCACGCGCCCGCGCTTGGTGCGGGTGGGCGCCGGCAGGAGGAGGGTGATCCGCCTGGCTCTCAACGCCCGCGGACGGCGGCTGCTCTCGTCGTGCGCCGCGGGCGCACTGACCTTGCACGCCCGGCGCGTCGTGCAGCGCCGCCGGGCCGGGCGGGTGCTGCTGCGCCGCCACCGGACCCGGCTGGAACGTTCCCGCAGGTTCGCTCAGCGCGGGTGCGGAGGGGGCCCGGGCGCGGACGGCCCGGGCGAGGGCGCCACCTTCACCGTCGGCGCCGCCAAGGCCTCCACCAGTCCGCGCGATGGCCTACGGCTCTGCCTCGGCGGATACGGGTCGTGTCCCAACGGCGGCGGGCGCACGATGACCGGCATCAAGGACGAGCTCTACGCCCGCGCGCTGGCCGTCGGCGCCGGGGGCCGCGGCATGGTGATCGTGACCACCACGAACATCGGGCTCTTCAGCGCCTACAAGACGTCCGGGACTCGGCATCTACGACCTGCGCCAGGAGGTGGCCCGGCGCACCGGGCTCGCGGCCGACCAGGTGATCGTGCAGGCCGACCACTCGCACTCGGGGCCGGACACGATCGGCATCTGGGGCGGAGTGCCGCCCGACTACCTGCGTCAGCTCCAGGACGGCGCCGTCGACGCGGCCGTGCAGGCGTGGCGGGCGCGCGAGCCGGCCCGCGTCTACGCCGGGACGGGCGAACGGCCCGGGCATCACCTCCAGCTACCAGGGCCCGCCCAACGTCGGCACCGACGACGAGTTCCGGCTGCTGTGGGCCGAGCGACGCGGCGACGGGCGGCGCATCGCCACCTTCGCGAACTACTCGCCGCACGCCACCGTGCTCAAGAGCGCCAACAAGCTGGCGCTCGGGCGACTGGCCGGAGTGGGCGGCCCAGATGGCCGAGGCGCGCTACGGCGGCACCGGGCTCGGCTCGGTGGGAACGCTCGGGCGCGAGGACTTCGGCGCCAAGGGCGGCGAGCCCGAGGCGCGGGCGCGGCTCGAGACGGCTGATGGGCGAGGCCACAGCGGCCGGCGCCGAGGTGCCCCCCGAGCGCGGGGTGGCCGTGCGGTCCACGTTCCTCCAGGAGCCGATCGCCCAGCCGGTGCTGCTCGCGCTCAACGCCCCCGAGGGCTCCGTCGACGCGGGCGGCTACGACATCAGCATCGACCGCTCGAACGTTCCGCCGTGGCTCACGGGCGACCTGGTCGGGACCTACGCGGGCGCGGCGCGGATCGGCGACGTGTTCTTCGGGTTCTCGCCGGGGGAGCCCTTCCCGCAGGTCCAGTTCTACCTGCGCGACCAGGGCGGGGTCGGGGGCGCGCGCATGCACTTCCACCTTGGCGCCACGAACGACTTCCTCGGCTACATGGTGCGTCCCGCTTCGGACTACCCGCAGGTCGCGGCCGAGGGCGGGGGCTACCTCATCGGCTGTCCGGAGGAGGAGGTGCTGGTCCAGACCGGCTCGCCCTACGACCCCGCCTGCCCGGACCACTGGACGCTGATGGTCTCGCCGACGATCGGCACCCACGTCGCGTGCTCGATCCAGGACGCCGGACTTGCGCTCGGCTTCTCCCGCGGTCCGCGCGACGACGCCTGTCCCGGGCTCACGGCGACCGACGGTGCGGGGGCGCCCCCCGAACGGCCCCCGGGCGCGCCCGGCTGACCCCGCTCTCGCTCAGCGGGGGATCGTCAGTGCCCGGACGCGCTGCGTGCGCCGGCCGGAGGCCGGGCGGAAGGTGGCGCGCAGGACGAGCCTGATCGCGGCCGCGGCGTCCCCGCAGGACGCGCCGGCCCGCCCGCGTCAGCGCCAGCACGACGGTCCGCCTGCGGGCAGCGGGCAGGGCGGTGCCCCGGCCCGGCGGCGAGCAGCACCGGGGCCGCCCCTCGCCGCGTCCGCTCCAGGCGCAGCGCCAGCGACCCGCCGGTCAGCCCCCTCAGGTCGAGGGTCACCGACCCGCGCCGCAGCAGCCGGACGAGCCCGACCGCCCTGAGCCGCCGGCTCCAGCGGCGCAGGACCGATCCCAGGGGAGCACGCTCCGCGGTCGGCCCCGGGTTGGTGGCGGGCGGATTCGAGCCGCCGGGGGGCGCGGACGAGCAGTCGGCCGCCGCCGCTGAGGGCCCGGCGCCGTCGAACGGCACGCGGAGCACCTTTTCGGTCGCCGAGCTGGTCGAGTTCGAGGTGGTGATCCACAGCGCGCCGCGCCCCACCGTGGCGTCGCGCAGGCGGCCGAAGCCGCCGCTGCCGCCGAAGACCTCGCGACGGTCTGTGACCGTGGCGCCCGCGGTGCCGAAGTCGAGCAGCCTCTGCCCGGCCAGGAGGGGTGCGTAGAGGCGCCCATCGGGACCGAAGGCCAGGCCGCCCGGCGCCCAGGTGGTCGAGTCGCCGCTCGACACCGTCGGCGAGCGCATGCCCTCCCTGGTCTCGTTGCCCACGATCACGGGCCAGCCGTAGTTGGCGCCGCGGTCGATCACGTTGATCTCGTCGCGCGAGCCGCGGTTGGGGATCGACCCGGTGTAGGACTCTCCGCTCGGGCCGTGCTCGGTCTCCCACATGCGCCCGCACACGTCCCAGTCGATCCCCTGTGGATGACGGTGCCCGTAGGACCAGACGAAGCGCCGCTGCCGGGTCTCGCCGACCGAGTTGAACGGGTTGTCGGCCGGGGCGACGCCGTCGCCGGCGCCGCCGGGGGCCTCGAGCCGGAGGATCTTGCCGTTGAGGGAGTCGAGGTTCTGGGGGAGGCTCGGATCGTGCACATCCCCGGTGGTCACGTACAGCTTGCCGTCGGGACCGAAGGCGATGCGTCCGCCGTCGTGGTTGCCGTCGCTTCGGATGCCGCCCTGGAAGATCGTCTGCTGGTCGGTGAAGTTGCCGTTCTCGGTCCACCGTGAAGCGCAGCACCCGGCTGGCGTTCGGATTCTGGGCCTGCGCGTAGGTCACGTAGAGGTAGACGAAGCGGTTCGTGGCGAAGTTGGGATGCAGCGTCATGCCGAGGAACTTCTCGGCGGCCGCGTCCGCGTATGCGGGTTGGCTGCGGAGCGTCTTGCCGTCGGCCTCGATCACTCGGACCCGGCCCGGACGCTCGGTGACCAGCGTCTTGCCGTCCGGCAGCAGCACCACCTCCCACGGCAGTGCCAGCCCGTCGACCACCACCTCGGGCGAGCCCACCAGCCCGGCCCGCGCCGGGGGCGCCACGACCACCGGCGCCGCCAGGGCCAGCAGACAGGCGCTCAGAAGGGCGGGCAGCAAAGCCGGCCTGGGCAACTCGAGGGCCATCGAGCCACCTTAGCCACGGCCGCCCTGGGAGCGGTCCGGGAAGCGCCAGAGAACTCAAGGGCGCCCGCCATTGCGCCGAAGCCTCCTAATACCCGCCCCGTGTCCAGGGAGGTTCTTCGCTGAAGGGAATCGTCTTCAATCTGCTCGAACAGCTGGTGACCCGCGAACACGGCGAGGACACCCGCGACTCCCTGCGCGACTTCGCCAGTGCCCGGGCCGCCGCCTAGGCCGACATGGATCCGCAGAACACGGAGATCGAGCGCCTCCGGCGCCGCCTGGAGGAACTGGAGCTGCTCCAGGCGGTGGCCACGGCGGCCAACGAGGCCTCGAACCTGGAGGAGGTGCTCCGCGCGACGATCGACGGGATCTGCGCGCACGTCCGCTGGCCGGTCGGCCACGCGTACGTCTCGACGCCACCGGACGAGCGGCTCGTGTCGTCGGGGATCTGGCACCTGGACGACCCGGGTCGCTTCGAGCAGCTCCGGCAGGTGAGCGCAGGATGGTCGTTCGCTGCCGGGGAGGGGCTGCCGGGGATCACCGTGGCGACCGGCGAGCCCGTCTGGATCGAGGACGTGATGAGCGACGCACGGTTTCCGCGCCGTGCGGCGCTCGCACCGGGCACGGTCGAGACCGCGATCGGCTTTCCGGTACTGGTGGGAGCCGAGGCCGTCGCGATGGTGGAGCTCTTCACGGACCGCGCGGTCAAGCGCGACGACGGCGTGCTCGCGCTGCTGAGGCAGATCGGGACGCAGCTCGGGCGCGTCGCCGAGCGCATGCGGGCGCGGGACCAGATTGCCCATCAGGCGCTGCACGATCCGCTCACCGGCCTTCCCAATCGCGCTCTGCTCCTGGACCGGCTGAGGTCGGCACTCGCGCGGTCGGCGCGATCCCCGTCGCTCACCGGGGCCCTGTTCATCGACCTCGACCGTTTCAAGGTCGTGAACGACAGCCTCGGGCACAGCGAGGGCGATCGCGTCCTGATCGAGGCGGCGCGACGGCTCGATCGGGCGCTGCGCCCCGGCGACACCGTGGCGCGCCTGGGAGGCGACGAGTTCGTCGTCCTCTGCGAGGAGCTCGAGCAGGAGAGCGAGGCGCTGCGGCTGGCGGAGCGCATGCACCTCGAGCTGCTCGCTCCCTTCTCGCTGGCCGGCGACGACCAGTACGTGATGACCGCGAGCGTCGGCGTGGCGCTGGCTCGCCGCGGGGAGCTCGACGCCGAGGCTCTGCTGCAGAACGCCGACGCCGCGATGTACCGCGCCAAGGGCCTCGGGGGAGGGCGCCACGAGCTCTTCGACAAGCCGATGCGGGAGCGGGTGTTCGAGCGCCTGCGCACGGAGCGCACGCTCCACCACGCGATCGACCACGACCAGCTGCGCCTGCACTACCAGCCGATGGTGTCGCTCGGCGACCGCGGTCTGCGCGGCGTGGAGGCGCTGGTCAGGTGGCAGGACCCCGATCGCGGCCTGATACTGCCCGGCCAGTTCATCCCGCTGGCCGAGGAGAGCGGCTTGATCCTCGACATCGGGAAGTGGGTCCTGCGCGAGGCCTGCCGGCAGGGAGCGCGCTGGCGAGCCGAGCTGGGCCCGGCCGCGCCGCTGCCCGTCAACGTGAACCTCGCCGGCGCGCCAGCTGGCACAGGAAGACCTGGTGGAGACGATCTCCCAGGCGCTCTCGGAGGCCGGCCTCGAAGCGCACGACCTGTCGCTCGAGATCACCGAGACGGCCCTGCTGGAGTGCGCCGACAAGCCCGCCCAGACGCTCACGTCGCTACGCGAGCTGGGCGTGCAGGTGCTCCTGGACGACTTCGGGACGGGGTACTCGTCGCTCAGCTACCTGCGGCAGTTCCCGGTCGACGTGCTCAAGATCGACCGCTCGTTCATCGCCGAGCTGGGTGAGCGGCCGGAGGCCTCGGCGATCGTCGAGGCGATAGTCGGGATGGGGCATGCCCTGGGGCTCGAGGTGCTGGCCGAGGGGATCGAGACCGAGCACCAGGCGCTCGAGGTGGCCCGTCTCGGCTGCGATCTGGGGCAGGGCTTCCTCTTCGCACGGCCGGGGCCGGCCGAGGCGATGAAGGGCGCAGGTAGCGCGCGGCGGCCGGTCGAATAGAGCATCACCGATACGCTGGAGCGGGTTCCTGGCGACGTGGCGGAGTGGTTACGCAGCGGCCTGCAAAGCCGTTTACACCGGTTCGATTCCGGTCGTCGCCTTGGTCACCGCTAGCGCCGGGGATACTGCGGCGGGCGATGTCGCGGGCGAACGTGGAGATTGCACGAAGGGCTGTGGACGGTTGGAACCGCGGCGACATCGATGCCTGGCTGGAGTCCGCCCACCCGGACGTTGAGTGGTCCTCCGCAGTAGCGCGACGGGTGGAGGCGCGCTCAGACCGTGTGGCGCGGGCGGGAAGAGATACGCCGGTTCTGGGACGAATGGCAGCTCGTGCTGGGATTGCTGTCCAGTCGAGATCTCGGACTTTCGCGACCTGGGCGACACCGTCGTCGCCCTTGGGGGAATGCGGATAAGGGGCAAGGGGAGTCAGGCGTGGATCCCGCCTCAGGGTCGGCTACGTGGTCGACGTTCGATCGGACACCTGATCCGGAAGATGAGCGCCTACATGCGACCGCGAGCGAAGCCCTCGAAGACCGCGGGGCTGTCGGACTAGTCGCTCGGCGACATTGCCTGCCGTCGTCGCGTCAGTCGGAACGGTCCGGGGACTCCTGGCCTGCGTTCCGCTCCCCCCGCTCCTCCCACGCCGGGGGTGGTGCGACGATCCGGACGACCTGACGCTTGCCGCCGCATTGCTCGCAGGGGGGCATCGTCGTCCCCGCGGAGGACGGCACACGGCCGGTGGTCGCTTCGCCGCACGACTGGCAGATCAGCTCCGCAACCCGTCTCAGCATGCATGGTGACGCTACCGCCCGGCGCGGGGATGGCGCAAGGGCTCGACCTGCCAGGTCGGCTAGCGCAGAGCGCGCGCCAGGAAGCTGCTTCCGGCGCGCACCAGGACGTTGCGCCGGCGGCGGAAGTCGCGCACGAGGACCCGCCCGCGGGTGACCCGCGTGAGCGTGCCGTCGCAGCGGTCGGCGGTGATCCAGGCCGTGCCGCGAACGGTGCGCCGAGCTGTTGCGTCCCCGTGTGCGGAATCGCCCGCGGGCGTTGGACCGCAGCCGGCGGATCGTGCGGCTGCGCGAGGCCACCGCCCGGATGCCGCGGGCCTTACCGCGGTTGCAGCCGGCAAAGCTCCCGCCCTTCAGCCGCAGTTCCGTGACCGCTCGCGTGCGCCGGCGCTGCAGGGACTGGAAGACGCCCGCGGAGAACGCGCCGGACTGCGTCCGGACGCCGGCGAAGTCGGTGGCCGTGGTGAGCCGGGCCCGGCCGCGCCTGACGTTGACCAGCGTCCGGACCGGCACCTGCCGCGGCCGTCGCACGCTGGCGAAGCGCCTGCCCTTGGACGGGCTGCTCCTCGGCACCCGCACCGAGACCCGGCCGCGGAGCGGCTCCAGGTTCACCGTCCGCCCGAGCACCGGCGGGGGGAGGGGCTGGAGGCGAGTCCTTCGCGGCGTGGCCGAGCTGGCAGGCAGGAACTGGTTGCCGTTGAAGCGGCTGAAGATCGTGAACACGGGCCGCGCGCCCCGGCCCCGCTGGGACGGGGGGAGCAGGGTCGAGTTGAATCGCAGCGTGGTCGCGTAGGTGCAGTCGTCGCGCAGGGAGGCGACGCCGGTCGCGAGGGCCTTGCCCCGGTAGGTCACGCCGAGCGACACCGTTCCGCTGCACTCCGCCGGGGTGGCCTCGAGCCGGCCTGTGAGCCGGACGAGGACAGGGCTCGCGGCGGCGCGGACGCTGGCGCGCTGCCGCTCCGCGCCAGGTGTAGGCGTCCGGCGGGAAAAGCGTGGACTGCCCCGGTAGGCCCGACCCGCCGCCTCCGCCCCCGCCCGTCGCGCCGGGTCGGAAGGGATCGTTCCCATCGCCGCTGGTGGCGTCCCGCCCGTGCCGGTGCTGGGGGTCGAAGCCGCCCGCCGCCGCCCCGCCGCCGGCGGGGGCGACCCCGAGCGCGAGGCTGTTGATCGGGTTGCAGTCGGCATCCGTCCCCGCCCTTGCCCTCGGGGTCGAAGACGACGCAGTCGTCCACCGTGCCGCCGACGGCCAGGGCGACATCGGAGGGGTCGTAACGGCACGTGAACCTCGCTACCGACGATGAACGGCGCTCCCGAGGGCGTCAGGCGATCGCCCTGCTCGTCGAGCAGAACCAAGCCCCCGGCGGGTGTCCTGGAGGCGTCGAGCAGATGGTCGAACGTGAAGACGGCCTCGCCCGTCGGCGGCTCCGGTCCGCCGTCCGTTCCCGACGGTGCCGCTGGTCGTCCTCGTCACGATCTGGCGCAGGTCTGGCCCGTCGGTGAAGCCCGGCCTCAGCCCGCCCGTGCGAACCGCGGCCGAGCCGACCGTGCTGCACTCCGCGGCGTCCCGGTTCGGACCGCGCAGCCCTCGTCGGCCACGCGGACCACCTTGTCCTCGAAGCCGTCCGTGTCCTCGAAGGTCACGACGATGCTGCGAGGCGGTCGGCCCGGAGCGGCCGTCGCTCGCGGCGTACCGGGTGCCGTCCTCGGTGTAGGCCGAGAAGAGCGTGTGATCGGTCACGGCTCGACCGCGCTCGTCGTACGTGACCGTGTACTGGGTGCGGCGAGGGCCGCGGGTGATCCCGGTCACGTCGGGCGAGTCGGTGCCGCGCGCCCGAGGCTATGGGTGGCGTTCGGGTCGTTCTGCGTCCGGGACCGAGCGCCGGGCCCCCTCCCGGGCACCGAGCCCCACACGAAGTAGCGCTCGGCCTCTGAGACGTCCTCGAACGAGTCCTCCGGATCCTCGGGATCGTCCGGGTCGAACTGGACGGTTACGGCGTTCCCGTCGACGGTCGCGGAGTCGCCACGGGCAGGGGAGAGGCCGCCGCCGAAGTTGCCGGAGGAGGTGAAGAATCCGAACGCGGAGGCGTCGACGGATGCGTGGTCGACGTCGCGGTCGAAGACGTAGTCGATCGGTGTTGCCAGCAGGTCTCGTGGAAGTCGAGCAGCAGGTTGGGGCTCGCCGTGTGCGCCCGAGGCGGGCTGCACCGCGCTGCCGTCGAGGCGCGCGGCTCCCTGGACGTTGGACGGAACGGGCCCGCGTCGTGGTCGACGACGCCGCCACGGTGTCCTCCGGGCACGACCGCGATCGTGTACAGACCGATGTTGGGCGACGGGGTGTCACGCTCGTTGGAGGAGCCCGTCGTAGAACTCGGCCAGGACGCACTTCGGCGGAACGCCTTCGATCGTGCTCGGCGCTCGCGTGCGACTGAGCTTGTCGCCGGCGTCGTAGCCCTGAAGGTAGATCTCGCTCCCGGGCGCGCCGACGTCCGGAGCCGACGCTCCTACGTCCTGCGTCGAAGCAGATCCGCGACGGTGGCGGTGTCCCCGCCCTGGGCTCACGATGTTCGCGGAGACGACCTCGAGCCGGGAGGTCTGCAGCTGGCGCCCGCCGCCGGCCGGCGCGGCCAGCGCGAAGGCGCTGATGGCGGCGGCCACCAGCACGGCGAGGATCGCCGCCAGAGTCCAGCCACGCGAATCGGGAGAGCCCTTGCGCAAGCGGGTCAGCGTAGGGAAGGCCCCCTACGAGGCACAAGGTCGCAACCGCGCCACGACTGGTCTGACACCCGATGGGGTAGGTAGCGAAATGGAGGAGAGGACGACTTGAGGAGGAGAGATGCCTGAGCGAGAGCCCCGCGTCCCGACCGCCCGGGACGGAGACCACATCGACTGGGTCGCGGCCGAGCAGTCGCCCGAGTTCAAGGAGCTGATCGCGAAGAAACGCAGCTTCGTGCTGCCCGCGACGATCTTCTTCCTCACCTGGTACTTCGGGTTCATCCTCCTGGCCGGCTACGCGCCGGGCTTCATGGGCGAGTCGATCTACGAGGGCTTCACCGTGGGCTACGCGCTCGCGCTGAGCCAGTTCGTGATGGTCTGGGTGCTCAGCTACCTGTACCTCAAGCGCGCCGATCGCGACTTCGATCCCGCTGGCCGAGAAGGCGGCGAGAACGGCGTTCGAGGCGGGCGAGAGGAGGGCCGGACGATGACGCTCATCGCCGCAGACGTAAGGGTCGAGGCCCTCGCCATCTTCGCCGTGGTGGTGGCCATCACGCTGTTCGTGACCTATCTCGCCTCGAAGCGGATGACCTCGGCCACCGACTTCTGGGCCGCCGGGCGCGGCATCACCGGCGCCCAGAACGGCTTCGCCATCGCCGGCGACTACATGTCCGCGGCGTCGTTCCTCGGCATCGCCGGCCTCATCTACCTGTTCGGCTTCGACGGCTTTCTCTACTCGGTCGGCTTCCTGGTGGCCTTTCTCACCGTGCTCTTCCTGCTCGCCGAGCGGATGCGCAACTCGGGCAAGTTCACCATCGCCGACGTGCTGTCGTTCCGGCTCAACGAGAAGCCGGCGCGGGCCGCGGCGGCCCTGGGGACCCTCGCCGTGGCGGGCTTCTACCTGATCGCCCAGATGGTGGGCGCGGGCGTGCTGATCGAGGCGCTCGTGGGGATCTCGTTCGAGCTGTCGGTGCTCATCACCGGCGCCTTCATGCTCATCTACGTGATCGCGGGCGGGATGCTCGCCACCACCTGGGTGCAGATCATCAAGGCGGTGCTGCTGATGGTGGCCGCCACCGTGCTCTCGATCTTCGTGCTGGTGGAGATCGGCGGCAACCCGATCGACCTCTTCAACGACGCCAAGGCCGAGTCACCCGACGGCCAGGCCTACCTCGAGCCGGGGCTGTTCCTCGACAAGCCGCTCGACACCGTGTCCCTGGGACTCGGGCTGGTGCTCGGCACGGCGGGGCTGCCGCACATCCTCATGCGCTTCTTCACGGTTCCCAACGCCAAGGCGGCCCGCTCGTCGGTGGGGTGGGCCGTCGGCCTGATCGGCGCCTTCTACGTGATGACCACCATGCTCGGCTTCGGCGGCCGGGCGATCCTCGGCGAGGGCGCCAAGGAGGCGGTGGGGGCGGAGAACGGAAACCTCACGGCGCCGCTGCTGGCCGAGAACCTCGGCGGCGGGGCCGGCACCTTCGGCGGAGACTTCTTCCTCGCGGTGATCGCCGCGGTGGCCTTCGCCACGATCCTCGCGGTGGTGGCGGGCCTCGTGATCTCCGCGTCCGGGGCGGTGGCGCACGACGTGTACTCGAACATCGTGCGCAAGGGCGAGGACTCGGAGAAGGAGGAGGTGCTCGTGGCACGCCTCGCCGCGGTGGCGATCGGCGCCATCGCGATCCTGATCGCGGTGGTCGGGGGACAGGACCTCAATGTCTCCTACATGGTCGGCCTGGCCTTCGCGGTGGCCGCCAGCGCCAACTTCCCGGCGCTGCTGCTCGCGCTCACGTGGAGGCGGTTCAACACGACCGGGGCGGTGGCGGGCGTCCTGGTCGGCGTGGTCACCTCGATCCTGCTCGTGCTCATCGGCCCCCAGGGGCCAATGGGCGAGGAGGACGCCATCTTCGAGCTGGCCAACCCGGGCATCGTCTCGATCCCGCTCGGGTTCCTGGCGTGCTACCTCGGCACGATCCTCTCCAAGGAGGAGGGCAAGGCCGAGCGCGGCTTCGACGAGCTCTACGTGCGCTCGGAGACCGGCCTGGGCGCGGAGGTCGGGACGGGCCGGGGCCTGACGGGCAGGGGCAGGGAGAAGGAGGAGAAGGCACCCGCCCCCACGTGACCGTGCGTTTTCAGGCAATCTCTCGTTACGAAAGGAGGAGACCATGGAAGCCGGAACCGCACCGTCGGGAGAGGAGCTCGAGGCGGAGATCGCCGAGCTGCTCGACCAGGAGACCTTCGACCCGCCTGAGGGATTCGCCGAGAACGCGCTGCTGAACGATCCAAAGGTCTACGAGGAGGCCGCCGAGGACCCGGTGGCCTGGTGGGAGAAGCACGCCCGCGACCTGCACTGGTTCGAGGAGTGGGACACGGCGCTCGACGACTCCGACCCGCCGTTCTACAAGTGGTTCACGGGCGGCAAGATCAACGCCTCGTACAACTGCCTGGACCGCCACGTGGAGGCGGGCAACGGCGACCGCGTGGCCTTCCACTGGCGCGGCGAGGGGGGCGAGGAGCGAGACGTCACCTACTCCGATCTGCTCCGGGACGTCCAGAAGCTGGCCAACGCCCTCAAGGACAACGGGGTCGAGAAGGGCGACGTGGTGGGGATCTTCCTGCCCATGATCCCCGAGGTGGTGGTGGCGATGCTGGCCTGCGCGCGCATCGGCGCCCCGCACAACGTGGTCTTCGGCGGCTTCTCGCCCGAATCGGTGTCGGAGCGCATGAAGGTCTCCGACGCCAAGCTCCTGATCACGGCGGCCGCGGCCAGGCGCAAGGGCAAGATCGCGCCGGTGAAGGCGGCGGTGGACGAGGTGATGGGCGAGATGCCCACCGTCGAGAAGGTGATCGTCGTGAAGTCGGCCGACGCGGACGACATCCCGATGGAGGACGGACGCGACGTCTGGTACCACGAGGTGCTCGAGGCGGCCGACGACGAATGCGAGGCCGAGCCGCTCGATGCGGAGCATCCGCTCTTCATCCTCTACTCGTCGGGCTCGACCGCCGCCCCCAAGGGGATCTTCCACACCACCGGCGGCTACCTGACCGGGACGGCGATGACCCAGAAGTACGTGTTCGACCTACGTCCCGAGGAGGACGTCTACTGGTGCGCCGCCGACGTCGGCTGGGTCACCGGGCACACCTACATCGTCTACGGGCCGCTGCTCAACGGTGCCACCTCGGTGATGTACGAGGGGCCGCCCGACTACCCCGACAAAGAGGCGCACTGGTCCCTCGTCGAGCAGCTCGGCATCACCATCTACTACTTCGCGCCGACCGCGATCCGCTCGTTCATGAAGTGGGGGGCCGAGCATCCCAACAAGCACGACCTCAGCTCGCTGCGGCTGCTCGGTTCGGTTGGCGAGCCGATCAACCCGAAGGCGTGGCTGTGGTACTGGAAGGTGATCGGCGGCGGGCGCTGCCCGATCGTGGACACCTGGTGGCAGACCGAGACCGGCCACATCCTCATCTCGCCGCTGCCCGGCATCACCTCGTGCAAGCCGGGATCGGCAACCCAGCCGCTGCCCGGCGTCGACGCCGCCGTGGTGGGCGAGTCCGACGGGGAGGAGATCGGCGACGGCCAGGGGCTGCTCGTGCTGCGCAAGCCGTGGCCGGGCATGCTCCGCGGGCTCTACAAGGACGAGGAGCGCTTCAAGGAGACCTACTTCAAGAAGTTCGGTCCCGAGACCTACCTGGTGGGCGACGCCGCGCGCAAGGACTCCGACGGCTACTTCTGGGTCATCGGGCGCATCGACGACGTGATCAACGTGTCGGGCCACCGGCTCTCGACCGCCGAGGTGGAGTCGGCGATCGTGGGGCATCCGAAGGTGGCCGAGGCCGCGGTGATCGGGCAGTCCGACGAGGACACCGGTCAGGCGATCTGCGCCTTCGTGACGCTCGAGGGCGACCTCGAGGGCGGCGACGAGCAGGTCGACGAGATCCGCGAGCACGTGGCCAAGCGCATCGGCAAGCTCGCCCGCCCCAAGCGGGTGATCTGGTCGGACGACCTCCCGAAGACCCGCTCGGGAAAGATCATGCGCCGCCTGCTGCGCGACATAGCCGAGGGCCGCGAGCTGGGCGACGTGACGACCCTGCGCGACCCCGACGTGATGAGCCAGCTGGAGAAGAAGATCAAGGAGCGCCAGGACGAGGAGGACGGGGCCTAGCGCCCGACCCGGCCCGGAACGGAAAAGGGCCCCGTGAGGGGCCCCCTACCTCGAAGACGTTCCACCAGAACTAGGTCAGTGTTTAGCTGGTTCGTCGGCCTTCTGGTCCCGGTATCGGTAGCGGAGAAAAGTCCTTTAGCGAAGGGGCCGCAGTAGGCTCGCGGGGCTTCGAAAGAGTGATGCGGGTCCTGCTCAACATCATCTGGCTGATTCTGTCCGGCCTTTGGCTCGCGCTCGGATACGCCATAGCGGGGGTCGTCATGTTCATCCTGATCGTGACCATCCCTTTCGGCCTCCAAGCCTTCAAGCTGTCGCGTTACTCCCTATGGCCGTTCGGACGCACGGTCGTCAAGCGACCGGAGGCCGGCGCGGCGTCCGTGCTCGGGAACGTGCTTTGGTTCGTCCTCGCCGGCTGGTGGCTTGCACTCGCCCACATCGTGAGCGCTGCCGCTCTCGCCATCACCATCATCGGCCTGCCGCTCGCGGTGGCGAATCTCAAACTCGTGCCAGTCGCGCTCTGGCCGTTCGGACGCGAGATAGTGGAGGGTGCCGACGTCACGGCCGCGCTGAACGCACCACGTGTCTAAGGGACTCTCGTTCTGGGAGGGTCCTGGCAAGGAAGAGGGAAGCGAAGTGTGCCAGCACACGAAGCGACCGATGACGCAGCCAGGGGCGCTCCCAGGACGAGAGAGTGGGCCGTGCTGGGCTCGAACCAGCGACCTCCGCCTTGTCGAGGCGGCGCTCTCCCAGCTGAGCTAACGGCCCGGGAGCGCCGAGAATAGCGCTCCCCTGGATGCTTCACGGCCTTAGCGGCCGACCACCGCCATCAGGCGTTCGACGGCCCGTTCGGTGGCCTTGTGGTCGGGCTGGGGACCGCCCGGTGGGCGGCGGCGATCAGGGTGCCGCTCGCGAGTCCGGCCGGTGGCCCGCCTCGTGTCGGCTTCGCGTGCCTGCTCCCAGTTGGGTGTGGGGCACATGAGCTCCTCCTCGAATCGGGTTCCCTCTTCGCCTGCCCCTTGTGGCGGGGGGGCTAAACCCACCTCGGCAGATGTATTAGGAACCGCTTAGATTGGCCCCGTGCTGGGGCTGCTCTACGACGTGCACGGCAACCTGCCGGCCCTGGAGGCGGTGCTCGACCACGCCTCCGACGTCGACCGCTGGGTGCTCGGCGGCGACTACGCGCTGTTCGGCGCCTGGCCGGCCGAGACGGTCGAGCGGCTGCGGGGCCTGGACGCCGTCTGGATCCGCGGGAACGTCGACCGCTGGACCGCCGCGCCGGGCGATGCGCCCGACCTGGTGCAGGGAGCGATCGAACGCAACCGAGAGCTGCTGGGCGACTCCGTCGTGGCCGAGCTCGCCGCGCTTCCGGAGTCCTGGCGCGACGGCGATGCCCTGTTCTGCCACGGCTCGCCGGCCTCGGATGTGCGCAGCTTCCTCCCCGAGCCGGCCGACGACGAGGACGAGCTTCTCGCGACCGCGCCCGCGGACATCGCCCGGCTCGTGTTCGGCCACACACACCTGCCCTTCCGGCGTGAGACCTCCGGGGGCCTGGAGCTCGTGAACCCGGGCAGCGCCGGAATGCCCTGGGACGGCGACCCGCGCGCCGCCTACGCGGTCGTGACCGACGCGGGGACCATCGAGCACCGGCGGGTTGCCTACGACCACCAGGCGAGCGCCGACGCCGTCCGCGAGCGCCTCGGCGAGGCCGGCGAGGTGCCGGCGCGGCGCATCGAGCTGGCGCGGGCCGACGTCTCCTAGACCGCCGTCCTCCCGTCTTTACAAGTTGCTAGCGTCGCGGCCCTCGCGCGTGCGTCTCTCCAGCGTCATAGCCCCCCGCGACCGCGAGTTCTTCGACCTGTTCGAGGAGGCCGGCGGCAACATCCTGCGTGCAGCGGACCTGCTCGACAGGATGCTGCGGTCCTTTCCCGACCAGGGCCAGGACCTGGCTCGCGACATCCTCATCTGCGAGCAGGAGGGTGACCGGATCACCCACGACATCATCCGCCGCCTCAACGAGACGTTCGTCACCCCGATCGACCGCGAGGACATCTACGAGCTGGCCTCGGCCCTCGACGACATCGTGGACTACACCGAGGAGGTGGCCGACTACCTCGGGCTCTACAAGATCGAGGCGCCCATGGAGCAGTCGCTGCGCCTGGCCCACGTGCTCCTGCAGTGCACGCGGCAGATCGCGGAGGCGATCCCGCGCCTGCGCGGCTTCAAGGACCTGAGCCACTACACCGTGGAGATCAACCGCCTCGAGAACGACGGGGACCGGATCACGCGGGAGGCGATAGCCGCCCTGTTCGACGACGGCATCGACCCGATGGTCGTGATCCGCTGGAAGGACATCTACGAGCGACTCGAGAACGCCATCGACTCCACCGAGCGGGTGGCCAACATCCTCGAGAGCATCGTGATCAAGAACTCCTAGCGCCCGCCCTCGCGCGCCCGTGGAAAGCGACCTCATCCTGATCATCGTCGTGGCGACGGCGCTCGCCTTCGACTTCACCAACGGCTTCCACGACACCGCCAACGTGGTGGCCACCTCGATCTCCACGCGGGCGATGGCCCCCAAGCTCGCGGTCGGCTACGCGGCCGTGCTCAACTTCGTGGGCGCGTTCATGTCGCTGGCGGTGGCCGCCACGATCGCCAACGGCATCGTCGAGGCCGATCTCATCACGCCGCTGATCGTCTTCGGCGGCCTCGTGGGCGCGATCGCCTGGAATCTGATCACGTGGTACTTCGGCCTGCCCTCGAGCTCGTCGCACGCGCTCATCGGCGGGGTGGTGGGAGCGGCTTTCGTGGCCGAGGGTGCCGACGCTGTGATCCGCGACGGCCTGATCGGGAAGGTGGCGGTCCCCGCGCTGGTGGCGCCCACGCTGGCGTTCGTGGTCGCGGGACTGGCCATCCTCGTGATCTACCGGATCGTCGGGCGGCTGAGGCCGGGCCCCGTGACCCGCAGCTTCAAGGCCGGCCAGGTGATCTCCGGCGGCCTTCTGGCCCTGGCCCACGGTACGAACGACGCGCAGAAGACGATGGGCGTGATCACCCTCACGCTGATCGCGAACGGCAGCCTGGCCGAGGGTGCGGACCCGCCGAGCTGGGTGATCCTCACATCGGCCACGGCGATCGCGCTGGGCACCTACATGGGCGGCTGGCGCATCATCAAGACGATGGGCAGTCGCATCATCAAGATGGACACCGCACAGGGCTTTGCCGCACAAGGCAGCGGTGCGGCGGTGATCCTGGCCGCGTCGCACGTGGGCTTTCCGCTCTCCACGACCCACACGATCTCCGGCGGGGTGATGGGGGCGGGGGCGGCCAAGCGCTTCTCCGCGGTGCGCTGGGGGGTGGCGGGCAACATCGCGGTCGCGTGGGTGGTCACGCTCCCCGCCGCCGCCGCCATCGGCGGCCTCACCTACGGCGCCACCCGGATCTTCGGCACGGGTGCGGCAGGGCCCCTGGTGATCTCGGTGGTGCTGCTCCTGGCAAGCGCCGCGCTGTTCGCGCGACGGGTGCAGCAGGGCTCGCCGATCACGGCCGCGGCCGCGGAGAGCCCCTGATGATCCCGGTGGCCGACCCGGTGGTGGACTGGTCCGCGGTGCTGGAGGTCATCTGGACCTCGCTGGCCGCCGGAGTGGGGGTCACCGCGATCTTCGCGCTCGGCATTCTCGGAGGCACGCGGGCGATGGACCTGCGCCGCGACGGGCACGCGGTCGCGGCAAGCGCCTATGCGGTGTTGATGGCGCTCGCCTTCGCCGGCGTCGTGGCCGCGGTGGTGTTCGGCATCGTGGTCATGACCCAGAAGTAGCGGCCGCCGCGGCCGCCAGGCCCTCCATCTCCTCCTCGCTCGACCAGGCGCCCACCGAGGCCCGGACGTAGGGCGTGCCCGGGAGGTTTCGCACGAGGAAACCGGCGTCGAGCAGACGCAGCGACTCCGCCGGAGGGTCCGCCGCCTCCCACGAGACGAGCGTGCTCTGACCTCGCGGCGCGACCGTGAGGCCCCGCCCGGCGAGCAGATCGGCGAGCTGCGCGGCGAGCTCGGGGCCCCGCCGCAGCACGGCGTCGAAGCCGGCCTCCTCGAGGGTGTCGAGCGCGGCCAGCGCCCACGCCAGATGGTGGCTGGGGGGCAGCCCCGAGTCGAAGCGCCCCGCCCCGTCCCGGAGGGGAAGCTCGAGCGCCCGGACGGGATCGGTGAGGCTGCCGTACCCCGGCGCCAGCGGCGCGAGGTCCTCGACCAGATCGCGGCGGACGTAGAGGTAGCCGCTGCCGATCGGGCCGCAGAGCCACTTCTGCCCCGAGGCCGCGTAGTACTCGCACCCGAGCGCGCCGACGTCCACCGGCACTGCTCCCAGCCCCTGGGCGCCGTCGAGCAGCACGGGCGCCCCGGAGGCGGCGAGACCCTGCGTGTCGACCACCCGGCCGGTGTGCCACGACACGTGCGAGCAGGCCACGAGCCGGGTGTCGGGGCTCACCTCGCGCGCGATGTCCTCGAAGCCGACCACCCTCACCCGCACGCCCCGCCGCTGCCGGGCGCTGGCCAGGGGCGCCAGCAGGCCCGGGTGCTCCTCGTCGGTGGTCAGGATCTCGTCGCCGGAGCGGAGGTCGAGCCCGCCGATCACCGCGTTCACGCCGTCGGTGGTGGCGCCGGTCAGCGCGATCTCGCCGGGCGAGGCGCCGAGGCGCGCGGCCACGCGCGTTCGCAGGGCGTCGCCCATCTCGAGCAGGCGGTCGAACTGCGCCTTCGACGCGCGGCCCTCCTCCAACCCGAGGCGCAGCTGGCGCTCCGCCGCCTCCACGGCGCCGAGCGGCACCGGGCCCACCGAGCCGGCGTTGAGGTAGGCCACCTTCTGCAGCACCGGGAAGGCGGCTCGCAGGTCGGCGAGCACCGGCCGGATACTAGGCTCAGGCCCCATGATCATCGAGCGCTCCATGCACCCCGACTGGCTGTCCAACGCCTACCTCGTGGCCGACGAGCCGGGGGGCACCGCGGTGGTGATCGACTCCGGCGGACCGTCGGCGGAGCTGCTGGCCAAGATCGAGGAGCACGGCGTGACTCCGACGCACCTCCTGCTGACCCACCACCACGCCGACCACGTGGCCGAGAACAGCGTCTACAAGGAGCGCTTCGGCGTGGAGATCCTGGCGCACCCGCTGGAGGCGGAGCGCCTGCTGGACGTGGATCGCACGGTCGAGCCGGGGGAGAGCATCCTCGAGGCCGGCGGGCTGAAGATCGGCGCCCTGCACACCCCGGGGCACACCGACGGCATGCTGAACTTCGTGGTCAACGAGACCGAGGTCTTCACCGGCGACACGCTGTTCAAGCGGTCGGTGGGGGGCGTGCGCGCGCCGGGATCCACCAGCTTCGAGGACCTCCGGCGGTCGATCATGGAGGTGCTGATGGGCCTCGACGGCGCGACCAGCCTGCGCCCCGGGCACACCGACCCCACCACGGTGGCCGACGAATGGGAGAACAACGCCTTCATCCGCCTCTGGCGCGGCCTGGACTCAGAGGGCGAGGAGAGGTGCACCGTCTGGGACGAGCCCGCGACCCTCGTCCTCTGGGGCGACGACTACGACGGCGGGCACAAGGCCTGGGTGCGCTGGGACGAGTCGGGCAAGGACGACATCGTCCCAGGCAGCCAGGTGTGCGCGAGGAGGGTGCGGCGTAGCCGCACCCGTCGGCGCCGGGACGGCGCCTACCCGATCAGGGTGCGACATGGATGTCGCACGGGCTACCGCGCTGCAGACGGGCCACTGGCCCGGGCCGGACTGCTCGTAGAGGATCGCCGCGCGGCGATCCTGCTCGGCCTCGGGCGCGGCGGCGGGGTCGCCGCTGCCGCCCACGGCCTGCCACGTCTCGACCGAGAACTGGTACTTGCCGCGGTAGAGGCCACCGCCGCCGATCGCCGTGGGGTCGCCGCCCGACTCGCACGAGGCGATGGCCTCGAGCTCCGGCGACACCGCCACGGCCTGGGCCTCGGGCTTCGGCTCGGGCGTCGCGTCGCGCTTGGCGCGCTTGACCGCCTTGTTCACTTCCCTGTGGGCCTCGGGGCGCTCGAACGGCTCGGTGGAGGCCAGCGGGGCGGCGATGAGCCGCTCCGAGGTCACCTCGGGCTTGTATTCGCCGGCAGCCAGGGCGGCGGCCGGAAGGGCGATCAGGCAGGCGGGAATGGTTGCGAGGAAAAGCTTGCGCACGCGATGTCACCTCTGCGTGTCGGGGGCATGGCCGGCGGCGCCGGCAGCCGGGCCTGACGTGAGGCCCGGAGGGGTGGCCGGCGCGGGACCGCGAGGGGTCTCCTAGGACCGGCTGAAGGAGAGACAGGCTAGGGCGAACACACGTTCTATGTGTGACGCCCATCACACAAGCCGCCGTCCAATAGCGTGCCCGGGCAGATGACCTTCGAGCTACCCGACGGCACTCCGCTCGAGCTGGAGCCCGGTGCGACAGGCGCCGACGCGGCGCGTTCGATCGGGGAGGGTCTGGCGCGTGCGGCGCTGGCCGTGAAGGTCGACGGCGAGCTCCGCGACCTCGCTGCGCCGCTGCCCGAGAGCGGCGGGAAGATCGAGATCGTGACCGCGCGCAGCGGCGAGGACGCCCTCTGGCTGGTCCGCCACGACGCGGCGCACGTGCTGGCCACCGCCGTCATGGAGCTCTACCCGGGGGTGAAGATCTCCATCGGCCCGCCGATCGAGAACGGCTTCTACTACGACTTCGAGTTCCCGGACGGCGTGACCGTCTCCGACGCCGACTTCGAGGCGATCGAGGCCAAGATGCGCGAGCACATCAAGGCCGACGAGCCCTTCGAGCGCAGCGACGTGCCGGTCGGCGAGGCCCTGGAGCGCTTCACGCGCGAGGGACAGGACTACAAGGTCGAGCTGATCCAGGACCTGGTCCGCGACCAGGGCGTCGAGACCGTGTCGCTGTACCGCAACGGGCCGTTCACCGACCTCTGCCGCGGCCCGCACGCCCCCGCGACCAAGCGCATCAAGGCGTTCAAGCTCACCAGCCTGGCCGGGGCCTACTGGCGCGGCGACGCCTCACGCCAGCAGCTCACGCGCGTGTACGGCACCGCCTTCCTGTCCAAGGAGGAGCTCGAGGCCCACCTCGAGCGCCTCGAGCAGGCCCGCCTCCGCGACCACCGCAAGCTGGGCCGGGAGCTCGAGCCTGTTCATGTTCAGCGAGCTGTCGCCCGGCTCGCCGTTCTGGCAGCCCAACGGCGCCCAGATCTGGAACCAGCTCACGGACTTCTGGCGGCGCGAGAACGCGGCACGCGAGTACGAGGAGGTGCGCACGCCGATCCTCTACGACGTCGAGCTGTGGAAGCAGTCCGGGCACTGGGACGTCTACCGCGACAACATGTACTTCACCGACGTCGAGGACCGCCCGATGGGCCTCAAGCCCATGAACTGCCCGGCGCACGTGCAGCTCTTCAAGGACGAGCGCCGCTCCTACCGCGACCTGCCCATCCGCTACGCCGAGGCCGGGCTCGTGCACCGCCACGAGCCGAGCGGCACCCTCCACGGCCTCCTGCGCGTGCGCCACATCACCCAGGACGACGGGCACATCTTCTGCACCGAGGAGCAGGTGGAGGAGGAGGTGGGCCGCTGCCTGGACTTCGGCTTCTTCATCTACGACGTGTTCGGCTTCGAGCCACGGCTCGAGCTCTCGACCCGCCCCGAGAAGCGGGTGGGCACCGACGAGATGTGGGACCGCGCGGAGGGCGCCCTGGAGGCCGCCCTGAAGGGCAAGGCGCTCGACTACGAGGTCAACGCGGGGGACGGGGCCTTCTACGGACCGAAGATCGACCTCCACATGACCGACTCGATCGGGCGCTCGTGGCAGCTGGGCACGGTGCAGCTCGACTACTCGATGCCGGAGCGCTTCGGCCTCGTCTACAAGGCGGCCGACGACAGCGATCAGCGCCCGGTGATGATCCACCGGGCGCTCATGGGCTCGTTCGAGCGCTTCATCGGCATCCTGATCGAGCACTACGCGGGCGAGTTCCCGCTCTGGCTCTCGCCCGTGCAGGCGCTGGTGCTGCCGATCGCCGACCGCCACACCGAGTACGCCGAGCGGCGTGGTGCGCGAGCTGCGCGAGGCCGGCCTGCGCGTGGAGCTCGACGCCCGCGGCGAGTCCGTGGGCAAGAAGATCCGCGAGGGCGAGGTGCGCAAGGTGCCCTACATGCTCGTGGTGGGCGACCGCGAGGCCGAGGCCGGGGAGGTGGCGGTCCGCCGCCACAGGGAGGGCGACCTCGGCTCGTCGCCCGTCGGCGACTTCGTCGCCCGCGTGGCCGACGGAGGTCGCGGAGCGAAAGAGCACTTGACAGGGCCCTCCCGCCGCTATACTCGCCGGCAGATGAAGGGCACCCACACCACGCGCGCCAGCCGCTGACGCGCCCGTGCCCTCTCCCGAGACTTTCACCGTTTGCCTCTGACGTCTAGCCACAGCACCGCCGCTTAGTGCCGATCCCGCGTAGATTCGATCGGCGCCCGCCCGAGCGGGACGAGACACGCACCAACGAGCGCATCCGTGTCCGCGAGGTCCGCCTCGTGGGTGACGACGGCAACCAGATCGGCGTCGTGCCGATCGAGGAGGCCCTCAAGTACGCGCAGGAGCGCGACCTCGACCTGGTGGAGGTGGCCGCCGAGGCCAAGCCGCCGGTGTGCCGGGTGCTCGACTACTCCAAGTTCAAGTACGAGCAGGAGCAGAAGGCCAAGCAGGCCCGCAAGCACCAGAAGACCGTGAACGTCCGCGAGATCAAGCTGCGCCCGAAGATCGCGGACAACGACTACGAGACGAAGAAGAACCACGTGGTCCGCTTCCTGACCGGCGACGACCGGGTGAAGATCACGATCATGTTCCGCGGTCGCGAGCAGACCCACCCCGAGCGCGGGGTGGCCCTGCTGATGCGCCTGGCCGAGGACGTGGCCGACATCTCGACGATCGAGCAGCGTCCGATCCAGGACGGGCGCAACATGACGATGCTGCTCGCGCCCGCCAAGAAGAAGGTCGAGGACGAGGCGCCGCCGGCAAACGGCGCCGCCGCATCCGACGGCGCCCCGGCGGATGCCGCCCCGGCCGAGCCCGCCGCCGGACGCCGCCTCGTCGGGCTAGACGACTGAGCGTCCGGGAGGGGTCTGCTTCAATAGGCGGCTGCCCATGCCGAAGATGAAGACCCATTCCGGCGCCAAGAAGCGCTTTCGCAAGACCGCCACCGGCAAGCTCCGCGGCAGTCACGCGATGACGAGCCACATCCTCGAGAAGAAGAGCGCGCGGCGCAAGCGCAAGCTCGGCCGTCCCGTGGTTGTGGCCAAGGCCGACGAGAAGCGGATCAAGGAGATGCTGCAGGTGAGCCGGGTCAAGCGCTCCCTGCACGCGCGCAAGAAGCGCCGCTCGACTCTCGAGCGGGCCAAGGGCTACCGCGGCCAGAAGCACTCGAGCTACAAGCGGGCCAAGGAGCAGCTGCTCAAGTCCGACACCTACGCCTACCGGGACCGCCGCAACAAGAAGCGCGACTTCCGGCGGCTGTGGATCACCCGCATCAACGCGGCCGCGCGCCGCGAGGGCATGACCTACGGCACCTTCATGCACGGCCTGAAGCTGGCCGGCGTGGAGCTGGACCGCAAGGTGCTCGCCGACATCGCCGTGCGCGACCCGGAGACCTTCCGACGTTTTGCCGACACCGCCCGGGAGGCGGCCGCTGCCTGACGCGTCTTAGGCGACGACCGAACGACTCTCCCGGGGCGCCCAGCGAGGCGCCCTTTTTTGTTCAATGATCACCTCACCCGACAACAACCAGCTCAAGCTCATCCGCAGCCTCGCGCGCAAGAAGGAGCGCGACAAGACGGGTCTGTTCGCCGCCGAGGGGGAGGACCTGATCGAGGCGGCGCGGGCCGCCGGCTGGGAGCCCGAGGTGCTGCTGCGCTCGGGGGAGGACGTGGAGCCGGCGCTGCTGGACCGCGTCAGCGCGCTGGGGTCGGGCAGCCGGGTGATCGGCGTCTACGCGCCAGCGCTTCTCCGAGCCCGCGGGAGGCCTGTCGGTCTACCTGCACGGCGTGGGGGACCCGGGCAACGTGGGCACGATCATCCGCTCGGCCCACGCGCTGTGCGACGGCCCCGTGGTGCTCGGGCCCCGGCTGCGCCGACCCCTACTCGCCGAAGGCCGTGCGTGCCGCAATGGGCTCCACCTTCGCCCGCCCGCCGGCGCGGGCCGGCTTCGGCGATCTCGCCGGGCGCACGGTCGCGCTCGACGCCGCCGCGGCCGCCGTGCTGGGCGACGACGTCGCCGGCCTGCAGACCCCGGTGGTGCTGTGCGTGGGCGCCGAGCGTGAGGGCCTGCCCGGCGAGGTGCTCGACGCCGCCGCGCACCGGGCCCGGATCCCGGTGCGGGAGGGGGGTCCCGGAGTCGCTGAACGTGGCCATGGCCGCCACGATCGGTCTGTACGAGCTCGCCCGTAGGATGCCGACCGATGCCTGACGCCACCGGCCGCCTCAGCGAGATCCGTGGCGAGGCGGAGCCGGCCATCGCGAGCGCGGGCACCGCCGCCGAGCTCGAGGAGCTGCGGGTTCGCTACCTCGGCCGCAAGTCAGAGCTCACGGGAATGCTGCGCTCGATCGGCGACCTGCCCCCCGAACAGCGGGGACCGGTCGGCAAGGGCGCAAACGAGGTCAAGCAGGCGCTCGAGGCGCAGATCGACGCCCGCACCGCGGCGCTCGAGGCCGCGGAGCTGGACGACCGCCTGGCGAGCGACGCCATCGACGTCACGCTGCCCGGCGACCCTCCCGCCGCCAACGGGCGCCTGCACCTGATCACCGAGACCCGCCGCGAGATCGAGGACGTGTTCCTCGGGCTCGGCTTCTCGGTGGCCGAGGGGCCCGAGGTGGAGTTCGACTACTACAACTTCACCGCTCTCAACCACCCGCCCAACCACCCGGCGCGGATGCTCCAGGACACCTTCTACATGTCGGAGGAGGTGCTGCTGCGCACGCACACCTCGCCCATGCAGGTGCGCGCGATGGAGGAGCAGGAGCCGCCCATCTACATCATCGTGCCGGGCAAGGTCTACCGGCGCGACCACGACGCCACGCACACGCCGATGTTCCACCAGGTGGAGGGCCTGGCGATCGACGAGGACATCACGCTGGCCGATCTCCAGGGCGTGCTGCTGGAGTTCGCCCGGGCCATCTTCGGCCCCGAGCGCGACATCCGCCTGCGCCCCCACTACTTCCCGTTCACCGAGCCGAGCGTGGAGGTCGACGTCTCGTGCTTTCAGTGCGGCGGCTCCGGCTGGCTCGGCGACGGCTCGCGCTGCAACCTCTGCAAGGGCTCGGGCTGGATCGAGATCCTCGGCTCGGGGATGGTCGACCCCAACGTGCTCGGCTTCGTGGAGCACAACGGGTACGACCCCGAGCGCGTCCAGGGCTTCGCCTTCGGGATGGGGATCGAGCGGATCGCGATGCTGCGCCACCAGGTCCCCGACCTGCGGATCTTCTTCGAGAACGACGTGCGCTTCCTGGAGCAGTTCGCGGCATGAGGGTCCCGCTCGCCTGGCTGCGCTCCTACTGCGACCCGGGGCTCTCCGCGGCGGAGATCGCCGAGCGCCTCGACCTCACCGGCACCGAGCTGGAGCGGATCGAGCGCGTGGGGGTCGGCTCCGCCGAGAGCTTCGTGGTGGGCCGGGTCCTCTCGGCGGAGCCGCACCCCGACGCCGACCGGCTGACGGTCTGCACGGTGGACGACGGCTCGGGTGGGTCCGAGCCCCGCACGATCGTCTGCGGCGCTCCCAACGTCGCGGCCGGTCAGACCGTGGCCGTGGCGCTGCCCGGCGCCGTGATGCCCGACGGGACGCAGCTGGGCGAGGCCAAGCTGCGCGGGGTGCGCTCGAGCGGGATGATCCTGGCCGAGGACGAGGTCGGCATCGGCTCCGGCCATTCCGGGATCATGGTGCTGGACGAACGGCCTGCAGCCGGGCACGCCGCTCGCCGAGGCGCTGCCCATCGCCGACGAGGTGCTCGAGCTCGAGATCACCCCCAACCGGCCCGACTGCCTCGCGGTCTACGGGGTGGCCCGAGAGGTGCACGCCGCCACCGGGGCGCAGCTGGCCGAGGACCCGACCGTGACCGACGCCGAGGCGCTCGCCGGCGCCGAGGCTCTGCGCGCGGCCGGCGTGGAGATCGCCGACCCCGACGTGTGCCTGCGCTTCACGGCCCGTGTGTTCGAGGACGTGACGATCGGCCCCTCGCCGGAGTGGCTCAAGCAGCGCCTGACCGCCGCCGGGCAGCGCCCGATCTCCAACGTGGTCGACATCACCAACTACGTGATGCTGTGCGTGGGCCAGCCGCTGCACGCCTTCGATCTCGACGAGGTGCGCGGAGGGCGGATCGTGGTCCGGCGCGCGCGGGAAGGGGAGACGATGGTCACCCTCGACGACGTCGAGCGCACCTTCGACTCCGGCATGGCCCTGGTGTGCGACGCCGAGGGGCCGTCGGGCATCGCCGGGGTCATGGGAGGCCAGATCTCCGAGGTCTCCGACAAGACCACGCGCGTGCTGATGGAGGCCGCGACCTGGGTCGGGCCGAACATCCTCAGGACCTCGAAGGCCCTGGGCCTGCGGACGGAGGCCTCGGCACGGTTCGAGAAGCAGCTGCACCCCGAGCAGGCGATCGCCGCGCAGCGCCTGGCGGCCAAGCTGATGGTCGAGCTGTGCGGCGCGCGGATGGCGCCGGGCACCATCGACGAGTACCCGCGGCCCGCGGAGCCCCGCACGGTGACGCTGCGCCTGGCCCGCATGGAGCGGCTGCTGGGGCATCGGATCGAGCAGGACGAGGTGGTTCAGATCCTCGGCTCGCTCGGCTTCGGCGTGCAGGCCGCGCGAGGATGATCTCCAGGTCTCGGTCCCGTACTGGCGCGACGCCGACGTCCGGCGCGAGGCCGACCTGATCGAGGAGGTCGCGCGCATCTACGGGCTCGACCGGCTGCCCACGACCCTCCCGGCCCGCCGGCGCGCGGTGGGGAGGCTCACCCCCGAGCAGCGCCTGCGGCGGCGCCTCGAGGATGCCCTGCGCGACCGCGGCCTGTACGAGACGGTGGGGTGGAGCTTCACCTCGCCCGAGGCACTCGAGCGCCTGAGGGTCGAGCCCGAGGGCGCGCTCGCCCTGTCCAACCCGCTCAGCGAGGACGCGAGCGTCATGCGCCCGCTGCTCCTGCCGGGCCTGCTGGACGCGGCGCGCCACAACGCGGCGCACGGCTCGGCCGGGGTGGCGCTGTTCGAGTCGGCCCACACCTACCGCCCCGACGGTGAGCTGACGGCACCCGAGGGCAAGCCCCGCGGGCGCGACCCCGGCGACCGAGCGCCACCACCTCGCGGCGCTGCTCACGCGCGCCCGGCCGCCCTCGTGGCGCAGCCCGGCCGCTCCCGGGGACTTCTACGCCGCCAAGGGGCTGGTGGAGGCGCTCGCGGAGGTGGCCGGCGTGGCGGTGGCGGTGGAGCCGGCGACGCTGCCCTTCCTGCATCCCGGGCGCGCGGCGACCGTGCTGAGCGAGGGCGACGGGACGGAGCTGGGCTGGGTCGGCGAGCTGCATCCCGCGGTGGCGCGCGAGTGGGATCTGGAGGCGGCCGCGGTCTTCGAGCTCGACGCCGAGACCCTCGCCGAGCAGGCGCGGCGCGCGCCCACGTTCCGGGACGTGACGAGCTTCCCCTCGGTGCGCCAGGACATCGCCGTGGTGGTGCCCGCCGGGGTGAGCGCGGCGCAGGTGGCGGAGCGGGTCCGCGAGGGCGGGGGCGAGCTGCTCGCCTCGGCCGAGGTCTTCGACGTCTACGAGGGAGAGCAGGCGGGGGAGGGCAACCGCTCGCTCGCCCTGCGCCTCGAGTTCCGGGCGCCGGACCGCACGCTGACCGACGAGGAGGTCGCCGAGCGTCGCGAGGCGATCGAGGCGGCGCTGGCCGAGGTGGGGGGGCGGCTGCGTGGCTGATCGGACTCGGGTCGCGGTGCTGGGGGCGGGCGGCTTCGGCGGCGCGCTGTGCGCCCACATCGTCAACCGGCATCCGTCGCTGGAGCTCGCCGCCGTCACCGCGCGGTCCGACTCGGGGCGCCGCCACTCTCAGCTCTACCCGCGGTACGGCATCGACCTGGAGCTCCAGGAGCCCGACATCGACCGCCTGGCCGAGGACGCCGAGGCGGCGTTCGTGGCCTACCCCCACCAGGCCGCGGCGCCCGCCGTCAAGGCGCTGCGCGAGCGCGGGATGAAGGTCGTGGACCTCTCGGCCGACTTCCGGCTCGACCAGGCCCGCTACGAGCACTGGTACCAGCCCCACGAGGCCCCCGAGCTGCTCGGTGAGGCGGTGTACGGCCTCCCCGAGATCGGCCACCGCGAGCAGATCCGCGCCGCCGGCCTGGTGGCCGGGCCGGGGTGCAACTCCACCGCGGCGCTGCTGGCCCTCTGGCCGCTGCGCGAACACCTGCGCGACGCCGTCGTGGACATCAAGACGGGCGTCTCGGGCGCGGGGCGCGAGGCCACCCGCGAGACCCACTACGTGTCGGCCACCGACAACGTGAACGCCTACAAGACCGAGGGGCACCGTCACAGCGCCGAGCTCGAGCAGGAGCTCGGCGAGGGGGTGGGCATCACCTTCGTGCCGCACCTGATCCCGGTCGACCAGGGGCTCCTGGCCAGCTGCTACTCGATCACCGATCCCGGCCTCACGGCCGAGGAGGCGCGCGCCCTGTTCGAGGAGGCCTACGCCGCCGAGCCCTTCGTCTCGGTGGTCGACGCCCCGCCGCACACCGCCGACGTCCGCCACACCAACAACGCCCGCGTGTACGTGACGGTGACCGGCCGGCGCGTGCTCTCGCTCTGCGCCATCGACAACCTCTGGAAGGGCGCCGCCGGCCAGGCGGTCCAGGACCTGAACCTGATGCTCGGCCTGCCGGAGACCGAGGGCCTCGAATGAGCACGGAGGGCTACCTCAGCCCGGAGGGCTTCTTTCGCTCCCGCTGGGTCGACCGGCCCCCGCACGTGACCGAGCTCGGGCCGACGGCCCTGCCCGAGGGCTTCCGAGCCGCCGGCTTCGCCGCCGGCATCAAGGCGGAGGGGCCCGACGTCGGGCTGATCGTGTCCGACCGCGAGGCGGTCTCCGCCGCGCGCTTCACGGCCAGCGCCCTGCTCGCGGCGCCGGTGGTGGTCTCCCAGGAGGCCGACCTCGGCGGGCCTGCGCGCCGTGGCGGTGAACTCCGGCAACGCCAACGTGTCGGACGGCGAGCGCGGCATGGCCACCGCCCGCGCGCAGCAGGCCACCGCCGCCGAGGCGCTCGACCTCGAGCCCGCGTCCGTGGCCGTGGCGTCGACGGGCGTGATCGGGCGCGAGCTCCCGCGCGCGAAGCTGGTGACCGGCATCCGGCGGGCGGCCGAGGCGCTCGGCCCCAACGCCCAGTCCTTCTCCGAGGCGATCCTCACCACCGACCGCTGGCAGAAGAGCGCCTGCCTGGAGGTCGCGCTCCCGTCCGGCGCCAGCGTGCGCCTGGCCGCCCAGGCCAAGGGCGCGGGGATGCTCTCGCCGCGGTTCGCCACGATGCTGTGCTTCGTGGAGACCGACGCCTCCCTCGCCGCCGAGACCGTGGAGCTCCTCACGGGCGTCACGGTCAGGCGCTCCTTCGAACGGGCCTCGGTCGACGGGCAGCTCTCCACCAACGACTCGGTCTTCGTGCTCGCGAACGGGGCCTCGGGGGTGGAGATCGAGCCCGAGTCGCCCGACGAGCTGGCCCTCGGCGAGGCGATGGACGCGCTCCTGCGCCAGCTGGCCATCGAGATGGTGGCCGACGGCGAGGGCGCCAGCCGGGTGGCGCGGGTGATCGTGCGCGGCGGCCAGGAGCTCGTGGAGCCCGTGGCCCGGGCGGTGGCCGACTCGCCGCTCGTGAAGTCCGCCCTGCTGGGCGCCGACCCCAACTTCGGCCGCATACTGCAGGCGGCCGGCCAGGCCCTGGCCGGGCGCTCGGCCTTCGTGGTCGACCTCCTCATCGAGGGGCTGCAGGTGGTCTCGGCCAGCACCGTCCTCGACCTCGACGCCCAGGAGTGGCAGACGCTGGAGGCCGGCGTGGCCCGCGAGGAGGTCGAGTTCGAGCTCACCGTGCCCGGCGAGGGCGGCGAGACCGAGGTGTTCTTCTCGGACCTGACCCCGGACTACGTGTCCCTCAACTCGGAGTACTCCACCTGATGCGTGACGTAGAGACCCTTCTCGAGGCCCTGCCCTACATCCGTGACTTCCACGGGCGCACGGTGGTGATCAAGTACGGCGGCGCCGCGATGATCGACGACGCCCTGCGGGAGGAGTTCGCCCGCGACGTGGTCCTGCTCAAGTACGTGGGCATGAACCCCGTCGTGGTGCACGGCGGCGGACCGGACATCACGCGCTACATGGAGCGCCTGGGCATGAAGGTCGAGTTCGTGGACGGCCTGCGGGTCTCCGACGAGGCCACGGTCGAGGTGGCGAAGATGGTGCTGGTCGGCAAGCAGAACAAGGACATCGTGCTGCGCCTGGGCCGCCACGGCCAGCCCGCGGTCGGGCTCTGCGGCGACGACGGGATGCTCTTCACGGTCAAGAAGCAGCTGGCGGGCAAGCGCGACATCGGCTTCGTGGGCGAGATCGAGCGCGTGGACGCGGACGTGCTCAACCACATCGCCGAGGACTACATACCCGTGATCGCCTCCGTGGGGGCCGATCTGCGAGGGCAACTCCTACAACGTGAACGCCGACGCCGCGGCCGCCGCGGTGGCGAGCGCGCTGCGCGCCTACAAGGTCGTGTTCCTCACCGACGTGGAGGGGTGGCTGGCCGACCCGGCCGACCCCGGCACGCTGGTGAACCAGAGCACCTCGGGCGACGTGCAGCGCGCCCTGGCCGGGGTCTCGGGGGGCATGCGGCCCAAGCTCGAGGCGTGCCTGCAGGCGCTGGCCGGCGGGGTCCGCAACGCCCACATCGTGGACGGGCGGCGCCCGCACTCGCTCCTGCTCGAGCTGTTCACCGACAAGGGCATCGGCACCAAGCTGTGGCCGTGACCGCCCTGGCCGACCTCCAGGCGCTCGAGGCGCGCGCGGTGATGGGCACCTACGCGCGCAACCCGGTCGAGTTCGTGCGCGGGGAGGGCACGCGGCTGTGGGACGCCGAGGGCGCCGAGTACCTCGACTTCCTCGCGGGCATCTCGGTGGTGCAGATCGGCCACTGCCACCCGGCCCTGGTCGAGGCCGTGACCGCCCAGGCGTCGCGGCTCATGCACGCGGGCAACCTCTACTACACCGAGCCGGGCATCCGGCTGGCGGCCCGGCTGTCCGAGCTGTCGCTCGGGGGCAAGGCGTTCCTCGAGCAACTCGGGGGCCGAGGCGATCGAGTGCGCGCTCAAGCTCGCGCGCCGGCACCGGCCGGGCGGCGACTTCGTGGTGCTCGAGGGCGCCTTCCACGGCCGCACCATGGGCGCGCTGTCGGCCACGCCCCAGGAGGCCAAGCAGGCGCCCTTCGCCCCGCTGGTGCCCGGCTTCCGCGCGGTTCCGCGCGAAGGGCCGCCCCTGCCGCTGGTCGAGGCCGTGACCGACCGCACGGCCGCCGTGCTGATCGAGCCGATCCAGGGCGAGGACGGCATCCACCCGATCCACCCGCAGATGCTCGCCGCGGCGCGCGACGCCTGCGACGAGCACGGCGCGCTGCTGATCTTCGACGAGATCCAGTGCGGGATGGGCCGCACCGGGCGACATGTGGGCGTGGGAGGAGTCGCGGGCGTCGCGCCCGACGTGATGACCGTGGCCAAGGGCCTCGGCGGCGGTCTGCCGATCGGGGCGTGCGTGGCCTCGCCCGAGTTCTCGGACGTGCTCAGGCCCGGCGACCACGGCTCGACCTTCGCCGGCGGGCCCGGTCGTGGCGGCCGGCGCGAACGCGGTGCTCGACGTGGTGTGCGCCGACGGTTTCCTCGACGGCGTGGCCGAGCGGGGGGCACAGCTCGCCTCGGGGCTCGGCGGGCTGGGCCTCGACGTCCGCGGCCGCGGCCTGATGCTCGCCTTCGCGGCGCCCGACGCGCCCGAGCTGGCGCGGCGCCTCCTGTCAGAGCACAGGCTCGTGGTCAACGCCACCGGGCCCGACACGATCCGCCTGCTCCCGCCGCTCACGGTCACCGAGGCGGAGGTCGACGACGCGGTGGCGCGGGTCGGCCGCGCCCTCGGCTGATGCAAGCGATCTTGCACGGCTAAAGGGTTCGGGCTGGACAGCCGAAATAACGAGACCCATGTACATCGGAACATCCATATTTCCTCCTTGCCCTCGGGGCCATCCTCAGGTTCGCCGTCACGGCGACCGTGGCCGGCTTCAACATCCAGACCGCGGGGACGATCCTGATCGTCGCCGGCCTGGTCGGCCTCGTGGTATCGCTCTTCCTGCTGGTCAGCTCCGGCGACCGCCGCCGCACCGTGGTCGAGGAGCGCCCGCTCGCGCGCGAGCGCGAGATCTAGCTCCGAAGCCGCACCCCGGCGCCGCCTGCGGGCCACCGGCCCTTGGTAGGTTGCGCCGCCATGCCCGACGCCGAGCGCCACACCATCCACCGCACCGCCTCGTACGAGGCCGACCCGGGCGAGGTGGGGCGCGTGCTGCTCCTGTACTCGGGCGGCCTGGACACGAGCGTGATGCTCAAGTGGATCCAGGACGAGTACGACGCCGAGGTGGTGGCCCTCACGGTGAACCTGGGCCAGCCGGGCGAGGACTTCGACGTCGTGCGGGGCAAGGCGCTCGACCTCGGGGCGCTCGACTGCCAGGTGATCGACGCCCGCGAGGAGTTCGCGCGCGACTACGTCCTGCCCGCCATCAAGGCCAACGCGCTCTACGGGGGCGGGTACCCGCTGTTCACCGCGCTCGGGCGGCCGCTGATCGCCAAGCTCGCGGTCGAGAAGGCCCGCGAGGCCGGATGCGACACGATCGCCCACGGCTGCACGGGCAAGGGCAACGACCAGGTGCGGATCGAGTCCACCGTGGTGGCGCTCGACCCCGAGATGAAGATCATCGCCCCGGTGCGGGGATGGCAGATGGGGCGCGAGGAGGAGATCGCCTACGCGCGCGAGCACGGGATCCCCGTGAAGGGCGGCACCGAGGCGCCGCCCTACTCGATCGACGACAACATCTGGGGCCGGTCCTCCGAGGGCGGGCCCATCGAGGACCTCACAGAGCCCCCGCGCGACGACGTCTTCGAGATCGTGTCCTACGCCCGCGACGCCCCCGACGAGCCGCAGGACCTGCGCCTGGAGTTCGAGCAGGGGGTGCCGGTGGCCGTGGACGGCGAGCGGCTGGGCCTGGTGGAGCTGATCGAGCGCTGCGCCGAGGCCGGGGCGCGGCACGGGGTGGGGATGGTCGACCACATCGAGGACCGCATCGTCGGCCTCAAGGTGCGCGACCTCTACGAGGTGCCCGCGGCCGAGATCATCCTCACCGCCCACCGCGAGGTCGAGCACCTGGTCGGCACGATCCACCAGAACCGCTTCAAGCCGGCCCTGGAGGAGCAGTGGGCGTTCCTCGTGTACGCGGGGCTCTGGTACGAGCCGCTCCTGCAGGACCTCAACGCCTACATGGACAGCGTGAGCTCCCAGGTCACCGGCGAGGTCGTCATGCGCCTGTACAAGGGCCGGGCGGTCGCGGTCTCGCGCTCGTCGCCCAACGCGCTCTACGACCCGGCGCTGGCCGGGTTCAGCGAGTCCGGAGGCCTGTTCTCACAGCAGGCGAGCCCGGGCTTCATCGAGCTCTGGAGCCTGCAGTCGCGGATGGCTTACGGCATCCGCAACCGGGGTAAGGGGCCCAAATGATCTCACGCAGGTACAGCATTCTCGGTTGGATCGTGTGGCAGATCGCAGCTCTGTCAGCCCAGGTCGCCAAGCGACGGGCAAGCTGGGCGCCGCCGGCCTCGTGGCTCGTGCTCATCGGTGGCGTCCTCGCGGCCCGCGAGTCCGGTCCGGACGCCGTCAAGAAGCACTGAGCGCTGGGGCCGGAAGCGCGTGCCGATCGTGATCAGAGGTGCGCGACGCCCAGGACGATGAAGAACGCCGTGGGCGCGGTCTCGTCCGAGAAGCCCGCGATGAAGGGCAGCGCCACAGCAGCGCGGCCAGCACGTAGTCGAGCACCACGTGCGCGGGCACGGGGATCGAGTTCACGAGGCTCGTGGGCCGTCGGTGGAGGCGGCGACGACCAGGATCACGAGGCCCACAGGATCGAGACCGCCGTGGCGGCGTCGGACTCGTAGGAGATCAGAGGCGCACCACGAAGGCGCCCCCGCGTACTCGATCACCCGTGCACGAAGAGGGAATGGGGCCTTCGCTGAGCACGCGGTGGTTATACCCGACCGCACCTTGCGGAGGTCCTGGCCGATCGGGCCTGAGCGTCGGACCCCGATCGTATATTCGGTCCCGTCGTGTCCGCCGCCCACCTCCACGTCCACTCCGAGTACTCGCTGCTCGACGGCGCCTGCAAGATCGACTCGCTCGCCGAGCGGGCGGCCTCCTTCGGCCAGCCGGCCCTCGGGCTCACCGACCACGGGGTGATGAATGGCGCCGTGGAGCACTACAAGGCGTGCAAGAAGCACGGGATCAAGCCGATCATGGGCTTCGAGGCCTACTACGTGGACGACCGCCGGACCGAGGCGGTGCGCTACGAGCGCAACCACCTGACCCTGCTGGCGCGCGACGACGAGGGCTTCCGCAACCTGGTCAAGCTCACCAGCGCGGGCTTCATGGAGGGCTACAAGCGCGGCAAGGCCAACGTGGACATGGAGCTGCTCTCGCGCCACTCGGCGGGCGTCATCGCGCTCACCGGCTGCCTCCAGTCGCGCTTCTGCCAGCGCCTCGTGGCCGACAACCCCGCGGAGGCCCGCGCCCACGCGGACGAGCTGATGCAGGTCTTCGGCGCCGAGAACGTGTACTTCGAGGTCCAGAGCAACGGCCTGGCGCCCCAGGACAAGGCCAACGAGGGCATCGCGCGGATCGCCCGCGAGGTCGGCCGGCCGCTCGTGGGCACCGCCGACGTGCACTACCTCGGCCGCGAGGACTACCACAACCACTCCGCGCTCCTGTGCGTGCAGACCAAGAGCACGATCGCCGAGCCGAAGCTCACCTTCGACACCAACGAGTTCTTCCTCAAGAGCACCGAGGAGATGACCCAGGCCTTCGCGGCGTGGCCGGAGGCGGTGCCCACCTCGCTCGAGATCGCCGAGCGCTGCAACGTGGACATCGAGCTGGGCAAGATGCTCATCCCGAGCTACGAGACGCCCGACGGGGTCCCCGAGGCCGCGTACCTGCGCAGGCTGGCCGAGGAGGGCCTGCGCCGGCGCTACGGCGACCCGCCGCCCGCCGAGGCGCTCGAGCGCCTCGACATGGAGCTCGAGGTGATCGGGCGGATGGGCTTCGACGCCTACTTCCTGATCGTCTGGGACTTCGTGAAGTACGCGAAGGACAACGGCATCGCGGTCGGCCCCGGGCGCGGGTCGGCGGCGGGCTCGATCGTCTCCTACGCCCTCGACATCACCGAGGTCGACCCGCTGGCCTACGGCCTCCTGTTCGAGCGCTTCCTCAACCCCGAGCGGGTGTCCATGCCGGACATCGACATCGACTTCTCGGTGAAGGGCCGCGACCGCGTCATGCGCTACGTGGCGGACAAGTACGGCCGCGAGTCGGTGGCCCAGATCGTGACCTTCGGCAAGATGCTGCCGCGCAACGCCACCCGCGACGCCGCTCGCGTGCTGGGCTTCGACTACGGCACCGGCGACCGGCTGGCCAAGTTCATCCCCGAGCCGGTGATGGGACGCTCGAAGTCCCTCGACGTCTACCTCAAGGAGGAGCCCGAGCTCAAGCGGGCCTACGACACCGAGCCCGAGGCCCGGCAGGTGATCGACACGGCGCGGGGGCTCGAGGGCATCGTCCGCAACGCGGGGATACACGCCGCGGCGGTGGTGATCGCCGACCGCCCGCTCACCGACCTCGTCCCGCTCCAGCTCATGGAGGACCGCGGCGCGGCGGTCGACGGCGAGCGGGCGTTCCGCACGGTCACCCAGTACTCGATGAAGCCGATCGAGGAGATCGGCCTGCTGAAGATGGACTTCCTCGGCCTGCGCAACCTCGACGTGATCGAGGACTGCCTCGACATCCTCGAGCGCTCCTCGGGGGAGCGCCTGAACATGTCGACGCTGCCGCTGGACGACCCGAAGACCTACGAGATGATGGCCCGGGGCGACTCGGTCGGGGTGTTCCAGTTCGAGTCGGACGGCATGCGCGACGCGCTGCGCAAGGTCAAGCCGTCGGAGTTCGAGGACCTCGTGGCGCTCGTGGCGCTCTACCGCCCGGGCGCGATGAAGTTCATCGACACCTACGCGCGCAACAAGCGCATGCCCGACGGCGTCACCTACCCCGACGAGCGCCTGCGCCCGATCACCGAGTCCACCTACTCGGTGATCCTCTACCAGGAGCAGGTGATGCAGATCGCCAAGGCGGTGGCCGGCTTCTCGGGCGCGGAGGCCGACGACCTGCGCAAGGCGATCGGCAAGAAGAACCGCGAGGCGATGGCGAAGATGAAGCCGCGCTTCTTCGAGGGGGCACGGGCCAGCGGCACCCCGGAGCGGGTCATCGACCACCTGTGGGCCGTCAACGAGGCCAACGCCGACTACTCGTTCAACCGCTCCCACGCCGCCTGTTACGCGCTGATCGCCTACCGCACGGCGTGGCTGCGCGCCAACCACCCGGCCGAGTACATGGCCGCGCTCATCTCGTCGGTCATGTCGACGAAGGACAAGGTGCCGTTCTTCGTCTCGTGCTGCGAGGAGATGGGCATCGAGGTCCTGCCGCCCGACGTGAACGAGTGCGGCCACCGCTTCGTGGTCAGCGCCGGCAACATCCGCTTCGGGCTGGATGCGGTGAAGGGGATCGGAGCGGCGGCGGTGGACGCGATCATCGCGGCGCGGGAGGAGGCCGGGCGCTTCACCTCGATCTGGGACTTCTGCCGCCGCGTCGACTGCCGCTGCGTGAACCGCAAGGGCATCGAGGCGCTCGTGAAGTGCGGCGCCCTGGACTCCACGGGCGCCACGCGCGCCGGCATGCTCAGCGTTCTCGAACAGGCTCAGGCGGCGGGCAACAAGGCCCAGCAGGACGTCCTGCTCGGGCAGTCCTCGATCTTCGACCTCGAGGAGCCCGCCGCCTCCGGCGCGGGGGACTCGGGTGCAGGCGAGCCCGACCTCCCCGTGCCCCCGCTGCCCGACGAGCGATCGCAGCTGAACGTCTGGGAGAAGGAGACGCTCGGGCTGTTCCTCTCGAGCCATCCGCTCAAGGAGGTGCGCGCCGCGCTCAAGGCCCGCGCCCAGTTCTCCGTTCGCGAGCTGGGGGAGCGCAAGGACGGGGAACAGGTCACGGTCGGCGGGATGATCACCGAGTGCAAGCAGATCCGGACCCGCAAGGGCGAGGCCATGGCCTTCGCGACACTCGACGACCTCGAGGGCTCGGTGGAGCTGGTGGTCTTCGCCACCGCGCTGGCCGCCAGCGGCGACGCCGTGGCGACCGATCGCGTGGTGATCGTCACCGGCCGGGTCGAGCTGAAGGAGGCCGGCGAGGTCAAGCTCGTGGCCAAGGAGGTGGTGGCCTTCGAGCCGACACCCGAGGAGGTCGCCGCCGCCGAGGCCCTCGCCGCCGCCGAGCCGGTCATCAAGCGCGTGACCATCGACGTCCAGCCGGGAGTGCCGGACTCCTTTCTCGACGATCTGAAGGAGGTCTGCGCCAACAACCCGGGCGAGCACGAGCTGGTCCTGGTGGTCGGCCGGCGCACGCTCGTGCTCGGTGAGCAGTACCGCGTGACCGCCACCGGAGCATGCTTCGCGGAGCTCGAGCAGCTGCCCGGAACCGCGCGTCGCCTGGCCGCCTGAGGCCGCCCAGGAGGTCTACACTGCGCGGGGTGGAGAGTGCTGCGGTAAACGCACAGGAGCTGCACGAATGCAGGCAGTGCTGCTCGTTCTGCGACCGCGTCGTCCACCCGTCCGGGTGCATCGAGTCGGGCTGCGAGTTCCTCTATCTGTTCGACGACGAGGACACCGGCACGCGCTACATGGGGTGCATGAACAAGGTGTTCCGAGCCGAGATCGACGTGGAGGCCTTCGAGCAGGCCCAGCGCACGCGCCACGGGTTCGGCGGGGTCAAGATGAGCGGGCTCGCGCTGCCCCAGTGCCGCAGCTCGGTGGAGCGCGCCTACGACGGATACGACGAGCCCTTCGAGTGCGTGAACCCCGGCTTCTTCACGAAGCCGCTCGTGGCGCAGGCCGAGTTCGACCTGCGCGACTCGCTCTAGCGGCCCCTCCTTCTCGTCGAGCGCAGGCCGCTCTTCCTCAAGGAACGCCTCGGGGAGTCGAGGTAACCAAGGGGTCTCCCCATCCAGAATCAGAAGCAGAGCCAAAGCGCGTGCGCTCATCCATCAAACGACAGCTCCTGCTGCCCTTCGCCGGGGGGCTCGCCGCGCTCGCGATCGCCATCGGTGTGGGCTCGGTGCTGGCGGCCCGCGGGGCCGCGAACGATGAGCTGAGCGCTCGCGCGGAGCGAGCCCAGGAGCTGGGCCAGGACACCCTCCGGCGGACCCAGGACCGCCTGGCCGGCGACTCCCTGCTCCTCGGGCGCCTGTTGACCGAGCGCGCCACCAAACGACAGCTCGAGAATCGCGTCGTGCGCTTCTCGGTGGAGCGGGACCTGTCCCACGTCTCACTCGTGGACGACCACGGGCGGGTCATGGGCGGCGACGGCCGCGCGGACTGGGTCAAGCTCCCGCTCGCGGCCAGGCTCCGCAAGCGCGCCGCCAGGCATTCCCCGGCGTCCGCCACCGGCGTGTCCGACCGCGGGGAGCCGCTGATCCTGGCGGCCACGCACGTGCGCAGCCCGGACGGCGAGCGCACGATCATGCTGGGACGGGCGATCGACCGCGACCTCCTCGCCCCCGTCGAGCGTTCCCTCGGCGTGCTCTTCCACGTCGAGACGAAGACGGCCTCCGGAAAGCAGCTGCGGCGCGCCGGGTCGCTCCAGGACGACGGTACGCGCACGGTCGCGGCGCCCCTGAAGCTCTCCGATCCGGACGGCGGCAGCGCCCGTCTGCTCGTGAGCATGTCCAGCCGCCGCCTCTCGGCAGCCACATGGTCGATCCTGATGGTCACCGGGGGCGCCGGGATATTGGTGCTGATGCTGCTGCTCGGCTTCCTCCAGCTTCTGCTGGGCAAGTCCGTGGTCTCGCCGGTGCGAAGGCTCGCGGGCGGAATCGAGCGCGTCAGGGAGGGCGAACACGCCACCCGGGTCACGGTCGAGGGAGCTGAGGAGCTTCGCTTCCTCGCCGAGGGGTTCAACGAGATGACCGCGACGGTGGGAGCCCAGAACCGCAGGCTCGAGCACCTCGCCGCCACCGACCACCTGACCGGGGTCGCGAACCACCGGAGCTTCCACGATGCCCTCGGCCACGCCCTGGCCATCGCGGAACGCGACGCCGAGGCCCTCGCGCATCGTGGTCCTCGACCTCGACCACTTCAAGTCGCTCAACGACGCCCACGGCCACGCCTACGGCGACGAGGTCCTCCGTCTGGTCGGCGCCCGGCTGCGCGAGGCGGTCCGCGAGACCGACCTGGTGGGACGGGTGGGCGGTGAGGAGTTCGCGCTCCTCCTGCCCGGTGCCGGGCGCCGAGCTGGCCGAGGAGGTGGCCGAGCGCGCGCGACTGGCCGTGGAGGACATCGACCTGCCGGGGGCGGCGATCGGCTGCTCCGCCGGCGTGGCCGTCTTCCCCGACGACACGCTCCGAGGGCGCGAGCTGCTGTCCCTCGCCGACTCCGCGCTGTACATGGCCAAGCACGCGGGACGCGGCCAGACGCGCCGTTTCGACGCCCGCGGGGTCACGATTCTCTCGCCCGACCAGGCGCGGGAGGCAGTCCAGAAGCTGCTGTCCGAGCCCGAGCGCATCAGCTCCGTCTTCCAGCCGATCGTCTCGCTCGCCGACGGTCGGCTCGTGGGCTACGAGGCGCTGACGCGCTTCGACGACAAGGCCGACCGCACTCCCCACGAGTGGTTCACCCTCGCCCGCTTGAGCGGTCTGGGCAGCCAGCTGCAGGCCCTGACCGCCGCGCGCGCTCTGGCCGTGCCGGGCCGCCCGGCCGGTACCTACCTCGCGATCAACCTCGAGCCGTCCTCACTGGGATCCGCGGCATTCGAGGAGGTGCTGCCGGAGGATCTCAGCGACATCCTCATCGAGGTCACCGAGCAGGAGCTGATCTCCGACCACGACCACCTCGCCGAGCAGCTGGCGCGCGCTGCGCGCCCGGGGGGCACGGATCGCCCTCGACGACACCGGCGCCGGGTACGCCGGCCTGAGGCATGTGACCCTGATCCGGCCCGACGTGATCAAGCTCGATCGCGCTCTCGTGGAGGACGTCGACTCCGATCCGGGCAAGGTGGCGCTGCTGGAGTCATTCACCGGCTTCGCCCGCCGCACCAATGCACAGGTCTGTGCCGAGGGCATCGAGTCGGATGCCGAGCTGGACACGCTGGCGGAGCTCGGGGTCGATCTCGGCCAGGGGTTCCGCCTCGGCCGGCCCGGGCCGCTGTGGCCCCCGGTGGAGCCCGACGTGGCCCACGCGCTCGCCCAGGGCGAGCGCGTCTCGGAGGCCAGGGACCGGGTCCAGCCGTCGACCGGGTCCGTCGAGCCGGTGAGCGTGCCTCTGCCGGCCTCCGAATCCGCACCCAGCGTCGCGTAGATCAAGCACCGGGGAAACGTGCCGATAAGAAGGAACGCCCTGCTTTGTCCGTGGGCGCACATGGGCTGGCGGGACCGACACCCAGGCCATGGACCGGCAACGACACAATAGGACTCGAACGGCGATGACGGTCGCGGCCGTCATCGCGCTGCTGCTCGCCGTGTGGGCCCTCTCCGTGGGGACCCACGGGGTCGTGCAGACCGGCGGCGAGTCGGAGCGGATAGTCCGCGACACGCGGGTCGACGTGGGGTCGAGCGGACCCCGCGGACCTCGCGGCCTGCGTGGCCCTGTCGGCAACGACGGAAGCCGAGGCGAGGCAGGCACGGACGGGCGCGACGGACCGCGCGGTCCGGCCGGCAGCCAGGGCAAGTCGGCATCGCGCGGAGCTGGGCCGACGGGCCCCTCCGGGCCCGCCGGCGAGCCGGGCAGTCCGGGTGCTCCCGGCCGGCCCGGGGACAGCGGCGCGACGGGCTCCCAGGGCGAGCGCGGCGAGCAGGGCCCGCGCGGCGAGGACGGAGCGCGAGGAGAGATCGGCACCCGGGGCCTCGCCGGGGCGGCGGGACAAGCTGGCGCGCAGGGCGAGACCGGGGCGCAGGGCGAGCAGGGGCCCGCCGGTCCACAGGGGCCCGACGGCGTCGCTGGTCCGCAGGGCGACCCGGGTCCGCAGGGCCCGGTAGGCGCTCAGGGCGTCCCAGGGCGAGCAGGGACCCCCCGGGCCACAGGGTCCGCAGGGGCTCGCCGGGCCTCAGGGCGATCCGGGTCCGGCGGGCGCGGATGGCGCTAACGGCGCCGATGGCGCCGACGGCGTTGACGGTCCCCAGGGCCCGGCCGGCCCAGAGGGCCCCCAGGGCAATCCGGGCCCGGCCGGCCCACAGGGGCCGCAGGGCCCGGCCGGTCCGTCGAGCGCGGTGGAGGTGTATCGCGACGGAGACGTCACTCTCCCGAGCGCCACCACCGTAACCCTCGCGACCATGGCCAACGTCGCGCCCGGCGCGTACGTGGTGATGGCCAAGACCACGCTCGTGCAGACCATCACGGCACAGTCCGGAGGTGGCACGAACCTCCCCGCGCGCTGCACGCTGAACGGCGATCCCGTGAGCAACACAGCGACCGACGACTGGGCCGAGGTTGAGCTCGGGCGCGGAGAGGACAACGAGATCGGCTTCTCCGAGACTGGGCGGGCCACGCTGCACACGCAGGTGACCACGAACCTCGGCGCCACGGGCTCGTTCGTCCTGCGCTGCCGCAACACGGAGGTTGCGTTCGGCAATCCAAACGAGCCGGTGGTCGCGCGGGAGACGAAGATCATCGCGATCAAGGTGGACACCGCGTCGCGTACAGCGGTGAGCGGCTGATGGCGAGTTCCGGGGTTGCGGAGGCGCCACGGGGCCGGGCCCCCACGCGCTCACCCTCGGGACCGCTCCGTTTCCTGCTCGCACGAACCCTGCCGCTCCTGGTGCTCACAAGCCTCGCGCTGACGGCTGCCGGCGCCGTTTACCTGCTGCTCAGCGAGGACGTCAAGCCGCCCAAGTCGCCTCCCGGAACGCCAAGGGAGGCCACGGTGGCCCAGCTGCGCACCCTGGCCGAGCACTCCACCACGCCGGTCTACTGGGCCGGCACCGCTCCAGGCACCCGCTTCGAGGTCACCCAGACACGGCGCGGCAAGTTCTTCGTGCGCTACCTGCCGGCCGGCGTGAAGGTCGCCGACAAGCGACCGAACTACCTCACCGTGGGGACCTATCCCTATCCGCGAGCCTACGCCGCGACCGAAGAGTCCGCGCAGCAGAAGGGCATGGACAGCGCGGCAGCCCCGGGAGGGGGTCTCGCGGTGTGGAGCGACAGGCGGCCGAGCAGCGTCTACGTCGCTTATCCGGGCGCGGATCTCCTGGTGGAAGTATTCAGCCCGAAGGCCGCGTCAGGCGCGGCGGCTGGTGCTCGAGGGCGACGTGGGCCCGGTGGACCGAAAGCCATAAGCCTCAGGGTCGGCGCCTGGCTCGCGCCCGCAGGCCGTTGCGGCGCAGCTCGTGCGCGCGCCGCATGTCCTCCGCGGCTGGGGCCTTGCCCGCGACACCGGGCCCCTCGAAGAGCGCGGGCAGGGCCTCGAAGCGAGGCTCGGAGAGGAAGGCCCCGCAGCCCCGGGCGCCCACCTCGCCGGCGCCGAGAGGGGCGTGGCGGTCGCGGTTGGAGCCGAGCGGCGTCTGGGAGTCGTTCACGTGCAGGCAGCGCAGCCGCCCCTTTCCGAGGGCACGCTCGCAGGCGTCCATCGTCTCGGCCACCGCGTCCGCGGTGCGCACGTCGTAGCCGCTCGCCAGCAGGTGACAGGAGTCGAGGCATATCCCCAGCCGCTCGTCGCCGCCGGCGAGCTCGACCAGCTCGGCCAGCTCCTCGAAGGTCCGGCCGAGCGTGTTGCCGGCCCCGGCCGTGTCCTCGAGCAGCAGCGGGCAGCCCTCGGTCTCGTCGAGGGCCCGCCGCAGCGCGTGCCCCACGCGCTCGAGCGCCTCCCCGTGGGGCTCTCCGACGGTCGAGCCGGGGTGGAGCACCACGCCCTCGGCCCCGATCGACTCGCCCATGCGCAGGGAGTGCACCAGCGAGGCGTGCGACTTCTCGCGGATCTCGGGGTCCTTCGAGGCGCAGTTGAGGAGGTAGACGGCGTGGACCACCACGGAGCGGATCGGCCCGTCGGCCATCAGCTCGCGGAACTCGGCCACGTCGGCGTCCTTCCAGCGCGTCGGCTTCCACATGCGCGGCGACTGGTTGAACACCTGGATCGCCTCCGCTCCGATCTCGACCCCTCGGCCGTGGGCGTTCACGAGCCCGCCCGCCGTGGAGACGTGGGCGCCGATTAGCATCGAGGTGTGGAGCCCGAGAGACATCAGGGTGCGGTTCGCGCCTTCCCCGACGGGGGCGCTGCACATCGGCGGCGCGCGGACGGCACTCTACAACTGGCTTCTCGCGCGCCGGCACGGAGGGACGATGGTGCTGCGGATCGAGGACACCGACCGCGAGCGCTCGACCGACGAGAACGTGGCGCAGATCCTGGACGCGCTCCGGTGGCTCGAGCTCGACTGGGACGAGGGCCCGATCTCCCAGGCCGAGCGCGCCGGGCGCCACCGCGAGCAGATCGACCGCCTCCTGGCCGACGGCCGCGCCTACGAGGACGAGGGCGCCGTGCGCCTGCGGGTCCCCGCCGAGGGCGAGACCGTGGTCCGCGACGAGATCCGCGGCGAGATCGCGTTCCCTCACGACTCCATCGACGACTTCGTGATCGCGCGCTCGGACGGCAGCGCGCTCTACAACCTCGCCGTGTCGGTCGACGACCTCGACATGGGGATCACCCACGTCATCCGGGGCGCCGACCACCTGTCGAACACCCCCCGCCAGGCGATGATCATGGACGCCCTCGGCTCCGAGCCGCCGGTCTTCGCCCACCTTCCCCTCCTGCACGGCCCCGACGGGAAGAAGCTCTCGAAACGCCACGGCGCGGCGTCGGTCCAGGCCCTGCGCGACGCCGGCTACCTCCCGGAGGCCGTGCGCAACTACATCGCCCTGCTGGGGTGGGGCCTCGACGCCTCGACCACCTTCATGTCGACAGACCAGCTGGTCGAGGGCTTCTCCCTCGACCGGGTCTCGAAGTCCCCGGCCGTCTTCGACGAGCAGAAGCTGCGCTGGATGAACGGCCGCTACCTGCGCGAGCTGGCGACATCCGAGCTCGCCGCACGCCTCGAGGCCCTCACGGGCCGCGACGGGCTGGAGCCCGCCGCCGTCGGTCGCCCAGGAGAAGATGCAGACGCTGGCCGACTTCTGGCCGCTCGCGGGCTTTCTGGTCGAGCCCCAGCCCACCGACGAGAAGGCCTGGGCCAAGGTGATGGACGACGGTGCCCGTGAGCGCCTTGGCGCGGCTCGTGACGCCCTGTCAGGGCTGGACGATCCCTGGACCTCGGAGGCGGTCGAGGAGGCCCTCAGGGGGGTGGTTGACACCCTCCAGGCCAAGCCCCGGGAGGTCTTCCAGCCGTTGAGGGTGGCGATCGCGGGGAGCACGGTCTCGCCCGGGATCTTCGAGTCAGCCACCGCGCTGGGGCGCGAGGACACCCTCGCGCGGGTCGATTCGGCGCTCGCCCGCCTCGCTGCAGAGGCCTAGCAGGGTTCAACCTTCCTCCTGGGCTGCCGATAAAGCTCAGGTCACCCCTCTCACAGGCAGGGAAGCCACCCACGTGCAAGAACTCGTCACGAAGACTGCAGCCAATGCCGTAGGCGCCATGGGGCGCCGCAGTGAAGGCCACGGTCGCCGCCTAACGGCTGCGTTCGAGGCCCTCGAAGCCTTTCCGGCGCTGGCGGAGTCTCGAAACCGCGTACTGCGCCTCGTCCGCGAGGAGCGGACCTCGAACGGCAAGGTGGTCGCCGCGGTGGAGTCCGACGTGGCTCTGGTCACGACCGTGCTGCGCATGGCCAACCGCCTGTCGTCCAAGCGCAAGGGCAAGATCTCCGGAGTGCCCGAGGCGGTCGAGCTTCTGACCCCGGAGGGGGTGGAGCAGCTCGCCGCGCGTGCCCGCGTCTTCGACTTCTTCGAGCGCACCCCCGGCTGGGACGCGCTCCCCGAGCAGTTTCGCCTGCACGCGGTGGCCACGCAGGCCGCGGCCGATCGCCTGGCCCGCGAGCTGGACTACCCCCACCGCGACGACCTTCTCACCTCGGCCCTCCTGCACGACATCGGCAAGCTCGTGCTCACCCACGCCTACCCGGCCTATCCCGAGCAGATCCACGGCGACGCCCGCACGCCCGAGGCGCGCATCCACCGCGAGCGCCGGGAGCTGGGCGTGGATCACGCGCTGGTGGGGGGCGTGCTGGCACGCCGGTGGGGCCTGCCCAACAGCCTGGCGACCGCCATCGAGCGCCACCACTCCGACGACGCCGACGGTCAGGCCGCGATGGTGCGTCTGGCCGACATGCTCGCCCATTACGGCCACGCCCAGCTCGTGGACCGCGCCTCGCTGATCGAGTCCGCGCGCGCTCTCGCGATGACCCCGGAGGCTCTGCGTGAGCTGATGTACGACCTCCCGTACTCGGGCAACGGCAAGCGCAACGTGGATCCGTGTCCGCTCTCGGGACGCGAGCTCGACGTGCTGAAGAAGCTGGCCGAGGGGAAGGTCTACAAGCAGATCGCCCAGGACCTCTCGCTGTCCACCAGCACGGTGCGCACCCACCTGCACAACACCTACGCCAAGCTGGGCGCCAACGACCGCGCCCAGGCCGTGCTCATCGCCGCCGACCGCGGCTGGCTCTGACCTAGACGGCGCCGGCCTTCTCCTCCTCGGGGACGGGCGCGGTCACCGAGACGGTCGTGCCCTCGGGCGTGCTCTCGAAGCTCAGCTGCCCTCCCAGCAGCTCCGCGCGCTCGCGCATCCCCGCAAGGCCGAAGTGCCCGGGCTCGGTCGCGGCGAACGGGTCCGACGCCGAGAACCCGCCGCCGTCGTCGCGGATCCTCAGCTCGAGCCGGTCGGCGGCCACCGAGAGCGAGATCTCCACCAGCGACGCGGAGCCGTGCTTGGCCGCGTTCACCACCGCCTCCTGCGTGATGCGAAAGAGATCGCCCTCCGCCTCCGAGGGGAGGGCGCCGGCCTTCACGTCGAGGCGGGTCTCCAGGCCGTAGCGCCGTTGCCAGGTGGGCACGCACCGCTCGCACGCCGCCTCGAAGCTGAGCTCCTCGAACGCGTGGGGCCCGAGATCGATCATCTCGTCGCGGAGGGCGACCACGTTGCGCGACGCGGTCTCGCGGGCCTCGTCGATGAGGCCGGCGGCGCGTGAGGCCCCCTCGTCGTCGGCGGCGCTCCGAGCGGCCGCCAGGATCATGTCGAGGCCGATCAGCTCCTGGACGGGCCCGTCGTGCAGTGCCTCGGAGACGCGCCGGCGGACCTCGGACTCCGAGCGCATGGTGCGCCGCGTGAGCTCGCGCGCGCGCAGGCGTGACGCCGACTCCGCGGTGCGAAAGCCGCCCACGAGCGCCACCGTGGTGAGGGCGGCGGCCGCGAACATCGGCTCGTAGAGGGCCAGCACGCGGTGCGCGACGCCGTCCGTGCCGGCGATCAGCGCCGTGGGCACGAGCACGCACACGCTCAGGCCGGCCAGCGCCAGTCCGATCCGCTCACCCTGGAGGTGCGCGTGCACGGCCAGGAAGGTCAGCGCCATGAAGCGCACGGCCCCGTAGGTCTCCGGGGCCACGGCTTCGATGGCGGCGAGGATGAGCACGTCCCCGGTCGCGACCAGCGGGCTCATGGCCAGCTCTCGCGAGCGCCGCGCGAGCACGAGGCAGCCGATGCACCAGGGGAGCACGACCACGGCGACCAGCGATCGCCAGCCGGTCCGAGTAGGGAAGCTCGAGCGCGGCCACCAGCGTCACCGCCACGAGGCACAGACCGAGGCGCGCCCAGGCGAAGACGAGGACAGGGCGCTGCGAGTCGATCGGAAGCCGCCGAAGTGCCGCGCCGCCGGTCACGCCGCTGCCCTCCGGGAGGCCGCGCGATCTCCCTTCCACAGGACGAGGCCCGCGGCCACGAGGGCGCCGGCCGTGTCGATGGCCACGTCGCGCGGGGTGCCGACGCGCCCGTCGACCTGTGTCTGGTGCAACTCGTCGGTGACCGAGTAGGCGATGGTGATGGCGAGCGCGACGCCCAGAGCCGTTCTGCTCGCGAGCCTCGACCGCAGCGCTCTCCACCACAGCAGGAGCAGCAGCGCGTACTCCGTGAAGTGCGCGAGCTTGCGCAGGGCCACGACCAGCCACCCGCGGTCGACGTCGTCGCTCGGCATCGCCGACAGGGCGAAGATCAGGGCCATCAGGACCAGCGGCGGTCCCCACAGCGACGCGATGCGAACGGCTCTGGGCATGGTCATAAGCTATTCCCGATGCTGGCCATCACCTCGAAGTCCCCCTACGCGGTACGCGCGCTCTCGGAGCTCGCCCGGCGGGGCTCGAGCCAGCCGGTCCCGATCGGGGACATCGCCCGCAGCCGCGACATCCCCCCGCAGTTCCTGGAGGGGCTCTTCGCCGCGCTGCGCCGAGCGGGGATCCTGCAGAGCCAGCGAGGGGTGAAGGGCGGCTACCTCTTCGCCCGCGAGCCCGACCAGATCACGGTGCTCGAGGTGGTCGAGGTGCTGGAGGGAGATCTCGGCTCCGAGGACTCGGGGGACGTGTGGGCCGACGCGGTGGAAGCCGTCCGGGCGGTGCTGGGTCGAACGACGATCGCCGACGTGGCGGAGCGCGAGAGCCAGTCGGCGGCGGGGCCGATGTACTACATCTAGACGGGGGGTAGGGGCAGAGCGGACAAACCGCTCGACCTCGGCGAGCTGACGCCCCGGCCGACCCGCTCAGACGCCCGCGGGCGGGACGGACCGGTTGTTCGGCCGGCCGATGATCCGCGCACCACAGCTCCGCGGTCGAGCGGCGACGTCGGCGGGCCGGTGAAGCCGACCCGACACCTGGGCGGCCATCGACCGCTGCACCGATACCTGGCGGGCTCGCGGCGAGAGCTTCCTCGACCGGCCACACCGACGACGCGTGCTCGCAGCCGATCGCCTACCGCATCGGTCGGCCTCGGACGCAGCCTCCGGACCAGCTCGGGGTCGCGCGCCCCCGGATGCGGACAGAGCCTCGTCCAGGCCCCCAGATGTCATTCGCAGGCGCGAAGTCGTCACGGCCGGCCGGAGCACGTCGCCGACGGCGGCGTCGGAGAATGACGTAGGTCAGCGCCGCGGCCGTCCAGCACGGTTCGCGTCGAGTCTCCCTGGTCGGCACGGTCAGGTTGTAGGCGAAGGCGAGATGGGGCTAGGCCCGGGCAACCAGGTTCGCCACGTCCCGCGGAGACGTCCGTCTACTCCGACGCCCCGCGCCGCGTCGAGCCGGCCTCCTCGGCTCGTCGCCGCACGCCGAGGAGTTTCGCCGCTGCGGGCGTCCGGCACGCGGGGCGTCGTCCTCGCTCGGAGCCCCCTGCGGCCGGCCCGGCGAGCGGCACGTGTCGGCGGGCGCGAGAGACGCCGACCGAGCGACAGAGCGACCGTGACACCACGCAGGGCGAACGGCACTGTCGCCTCACGCTAGCAGACAGCGAAGCTCAGTTCAACGGTCACGCAGCCCGGGAAGACTCATGCGACCCCGTCGGCGGAAGCAGGTCCGGCGCCGAGTGGATCGCCGCTTGCTGACCACCCAAAAGGGGGACATCGCGTGAAAGTGATCGGAGCCGGGTTGCCGCGAACGGCGACCACCACCCAGTTGATCGCGCTCGAGATGCTGGGCCTGCCCTGTTACCACATGCGCGACATGATGGGCGACCTGACGAAGAGCGTCCCGCAGTGGCGCCAGGCGCTCGAGGGGAACGGCCCCTGGGACGAGCTCTTCGAGGGCAAGGAGTCGATCGTCGACTGGCCCGGCGCGTACCACTGGCGTGAGCTGATGGACGTCTACCCCGACGCGAAGGTCCTGCTGAGCGTCCGCTCGGCGGAGAGCTGGGTCGAGAGCATGCACAACACGATCGCCGCCATCTGGTACGGCGAGAACCTGATGCATCACCTGGCCATGGCGCAGTACCAGGTCGACCCGGTGTACGCCTCGTGGCTCGACGTCCTCAACGACATGTGGACCAAGGCGGACATCATGGTGCCGAGCGGCGGCGACCGCGAGGAGATGGCCAAGGGCTTCGAGCGCTGGAACCAGGAGGTCATCGACACGGTCCCGTCCGAGCGCCTGCTGGTGTGGGAGCCCAAGGACGGGTGGGACCCGCTCTGCGAGTTCCTCGACGTCGACGTCCCTGACGGACCCGTCCCGAACGTCAACGACACCGAGAACTTCCAGAAGAACCTGATCATGGCCCCCGCCATCGAGGCGGTCAACGCGTGGTGGGAGAAGAACAAGGGGCCGGAGGACCAGGCCACCCGGCAGCGCGCCGAAGCGACGACCTAGTACTACGTCTGGGCTACTCCGACAGCCCCACAGCCGCGAGGGCTTCCTCGGGGCTCGCGTACATCTGCATCCTGATCGCCTGTCCGTCCCGGAGCGTCCACACTTGAGCGAAGCGCATCTCGAGGGGAATTCCCGTGGCCTTCGAACGCCCCCGCTGGGTCATGATGGCGACGACGTGGTCCCCGGCGTCGATGCGATCCTCGACCTCGAGCTCCCAGTCATCCCAGGCATCGGCCCACTCGGCGAGGAACTGCCTGGCGCCCTCGGCTCCCTGGTAGATCTGCTGGTCAGGCCAGCCGAGGTGGGACACATCCCAAACGAAATCGGCATGGGCGCGGATTTCACCGGTGGCCACCCAGTGCTCCCAGCCTCGTCTGATGATCTCCACGTTCTCCTGGGACACCGCTCGCCCAGTATCCCGCCCGCGTGCGACGACTAGCTATTGCGGGTCCGCTCGAAGTCCCTGTACGCGACAACGCCGAAGTAGATCCCGATCCCGGCCATCGCGAACCAGATCAGGACGCCGATGAATCCGGAGACCAGAAGCTCCAGGAGGAACAGGACAAGCAGGACGGCCAGGAGGATGTACAGCAGCCGTCGAGAGGGTCGCTCCATCCCGAGGACGCTACAGCCCGGCGGCTTCGAGGGCCTCGGCGGGGTCATGTACCCCTGCATGCGCACGACTCGCCGTCCGCAGATCGAGATGGTCGCCGTGTCGACGACGAGCTCGTGCCCAGTCACTCTCCTGAGCCGGAGCGGGCATCCCACACGTCATAGGATGGGCCGGCGATGTCCCGGTCATCGTCGATCGATGTCGTTGCCTCAGCGGTTCAGGCCGAGGACCTCGACGTGGGACAGCATTCCTCGCCGGACGGGGCTGTGACCCTCCTGTTCAGCGACATCGAGCGCTCCACCGAGATCCTCGAGGAGGTCGGAGACGAGCGATGGTTCGCGATCCTGCGCGAGCACAACATGGTCGTGTCCGAGACGGTCCAGTGGTTCGACGGGACGATCATCAAGTCGCGCGGTGACGGATACATGGTCGCCTACGAGAGCTCGCACGCCGCCCTGCGCAGCGCGATCGAGCTTCAACGCGCCTTCGCTCGCAGGCGCGACTCCGGGGCGGACCCGCTGCTGCGGGTCCGCATCGGCCTGCACGCCGGAAGGGTGATCGCCGACGAGCAGGACTTCTTCGGCAGGAACGTGGTGCTGGCGGCACGCATCGCGGACCTCGCCGACGGCGGCGAGATCCTGGTGTCGTCGGACCTCAGGCAGTACACGGAGACCGATCCGACCTTCCGGTACGCGCCACGGGGGTCCTTCGCGTTGAAGGGGCTGAAGGGCGAGCACGAGCTCCACGCCGTCCGCTGGGACAGGCGCCGGCCCGACGACGACTGAACGTCGTCGCGCGGTTGACATGGGCCCCTCGCGGGAGGACCCTGGGCACAAGCGACCCGAAGGGAGCACGTAATGGCTCGCAAGTTCGTCGATTGTCGCGAGATGCCGAGCGAGAGCAACTGCACGGTTGCCATCGCCGCGGACTCCGAGGACGAAGTCGTGGAGGCTGCGGTGCAGCACGCCGTTGCGGTCCACAGCCACGAGGACACGCCCGAGCTGCGCGACTCGATCCGCGAGGGACTCAAGGAACTGGAGGGAGCCGTCGTCTAGATCTGCCGCGGCTAGATATCCGCCTGCGGGGTACCCACCCTCCAGCGATTCGTAAAGGAGGGAGGACCCATGCAGATCGGCATCGGACTAGGCACGCTTCTGGTGATCATCATCATCGTGATCCTGGTCACCTAGAGGTCAGGGCTCGGCCGCCTGCGGGAGGGGCGGCCAAGCGGCCCAGGAGGAGCTCAGCGCACGTAGCCCGCGCGCCTGAGGAAGCGCTTGACCTTGCGCACGAAGGCCTGGCCCGAGGGGCCGAAGGTCCCCTCCTTCTCATCGAACTCGCCCCGTCGCGCCGCGCGCTCGAGCACGCGGAATCCCCGTTCGCAGCGCCCCAGCAGGCACTGGTCGGCGGCGTACGCGGGCAGGATGCCCCTCACCGCGAACCCGCCGTCGTCTCGGTAGCGAAGGTAGAGGCGCCTGACCTGCTTGAGGTCCGCGGCGATCCGCCGGGGAAAGCGGCGGGTCACGTCGCGGTAGCTGCCCTGCCGGAAGTGCCAGATGCGCAGCGGTGAGATGTTGCACGCCGTGCAGCTGAAGTTGTAGTCGAAGCGGATGTCCGCGCCGTCGAACTCGACGATGCCGTCGCGGTTGAAGTCGCGCAGGCTGTAGCCCCGCCGGCCCCAGTCCATGACGATGCGGCGATAGGACTCGGTCGTGTCCCGGTAGTCGTAGAGGAACGACCTGATGCAGCAGTTGGCCCCTCCCGTGAAGATGGTGAGGAGCACCTCCGGCTCGCCCTGTTCGTCCAGGTCGCGAAACCGCACGGCGAGCTTGCGCTGGAACCGGGCGGCGGGGATGCAGCCCACGTCGCAGCGCGGAACCGCCTGGTCGACCAGCTCGGTGCCGTCCCGGGAGATGCGGATCCGCATCTTCGAGTACTGCGGGAAGGCGCTGCGCTTCTCGTAGGTGAACTCGACCTCCGTGGGCCCGTTCGTGATGCGTTCGGTCACGGGGCGCGCGCTCGGCGGCGGGAGCGAGCGCCAGGACAGGTCAGCGAGCGACGGCAAGGGCGGGTCGAGGGGACCGGGCCTCTCACGGCGCGACTCTAGAACACACGGTGGAACGCGCCGCCACCGGCATCGGCCGCTGATCCGGCCGGTACGGTTGGGCTGTGGGCTCGAGCTCCCTGACCGGCGTGATACCGAGCGATCCGTCCGCGCTGGTGGGCCGCACCCCGCTGGTGACCCTCTCCCGCCTGGCCCCGGAGTGCGGGGCGGAGCTGGTGGGCAAGCTCGAGGCGCTCAACCCCGGGGGCAGCGTGAAGGACCGCATCGGCGTGGCGATGATCGCGGCGGCCGAGGCGGAGGGGCGCATCGAGCCGGGCCGCACCACGATCGTCGAGGCCACCTCCGGCAACACCGGGATCGCGCTGGCCTTCGTGTGCGCCGCCCGCGGCTACGAGCTGGTGCTCGCGATGCCCCAGGGCATGAGCCGCGAACGGGAGGGGCTCGTTCGCCTCTACGGCGCGCGGGTGGAGATCACCGAGTCGATGGGGGGGATGGACGAGGCGGTGCGAGGCCGCCCGGCGCATCGCCCGCGATCACGGTGACGCGTTCATCTGCGACCAGTTCTCGAACCCAGCCAATCCCGAGATTCACCGGCGCACCACCGCCGAGGAGATCTGGCAGGACACCGACGGCGCGGTGGACGTCCTGGTGGCCGGGGTGGGCACGGGCGGCACGGTGACCGGCGCCGGCGAGCGCCTGAAGGAGCGCAACCCCGACCTGCGCGTGGTGGCGGTTGAGCCGGCGAGCTCGGCCGTGCTGTCCGGCGGCGCCGCCGGCCCGCACAAGATCCAGGGCATCGGCGCGGGGTTCGTGCCCGCGGTGTTCAACCCGGAGGTGGTCGACGAGGTGATCGCCGTCGGCGACGAGGACGCCATCGAGACGGCCCGCCGCTGCGCCCGGCGCGAGGGCGTGCTGGCCGGGATCTCGTGCGGGGCCGCGCTGCACGCGGCGATCACCGTCGGCTCGCGCGAGGAGATGCGCGGCAAGCGCATCGTCGTCGTGCTGCCCGACTCGGGCGAGCGCTACGTGAGCACCCCCTTCTTCGCCCCTTCGTGACCCTCTCGGCCGCCCAGCTCGAGCGCTACTCGCGCCAGCTGCTGATGGCGGAGTGGAGCGGGGAGGCCCAGGAGCGCCTGAGCGAGGCCCGGGCCGTGATCGTGGGGGCGGGCGCCCTCGGCAGCCCGGTGGCGGTCTACCTGGCCGGCGCGGGGGTCGGCCGGATCGACGTGGTGGACGGCGATCGGGTCGAGGTCTCCAACCTCCACCGCCAGCCGCTGCACACGAGCGCCGACGTCGCCCGCCCCAAGGCGGAGGTGGCGGCCGAGCGCCTCGCCGTCCTCAACCCGGAGGTGAGCGTGAGGGCGCGAGAGACGATGCTCGACGCCGGCAACGCCCGGGAGATCGTCGCCGGCGCGGACGTGGTGGTCGACTGCACCGACAGCTTCGACAGCCGCTACGCGGTCAACGACGCGTGCTGCGCCGCGGGGGTCGATCTGGTGGAGGCAGGAGTGGTGGCCTTCGAGGGTCTCGTGATGACGATCCGCCCCGGGCGCTCGGCCTGCTATCGCTGCGCCTTCCCGACCGCGCCGGACGCCGCCGTGAGGACCTCCTGCCGGGAGGCGGGCGTGCTCGGCGCCATGGCGGGGATCGTGGGGTCGATCCAGGCGCTCGAGGCGCTGAAGGTGTTGAGCGGGGTGGGGGAGCCGCTGTTCGACCGGATCCTGCAGATCGACGGGCACGAGATGGGGCAGACGGTCGTGCTCACCAGCCGGCGCCCGGACTGCTCCGCCTGCGCCCAGGTGCAGCTCTGCGCCATCATCAGGGTGATGTTCGGACTCGGAACGCTGACACGGGTGGCGCGCGAGCTGCGCGCCGACCTCACGGCCGCCCAGGATCGCGACCCCGCGGCCCGCACGGTGGGCCGTACGGAGATCCTCCTCACCTACGCGGGCGTGCAGGCTCTGCTGGCCCACCGCGTGGCCCACGCCGCGCACGAGGTGGGTGTTCCGCTCCTGCCGCGGATGATCGCCAACGCAACCCGAGTGGGCACGGGGGTGGAGATCCACCCGGCGGCGCAGATCGGCGAGGCGTTGTTCATCGACCACGGGGCGGGGGTCGTGATCGGCGAGACCGCGGAGATCGGCCGCGACGTGACGCTCTACCAGGGTGTGACCCTGGGCGGCACGGGCTTTGCCCGCGGGAAGCGCCATCCCACCGTGGGCGACGACGTGATCATCGGCTCGGGCGCCAAGCTCCTGGGGCCGATCGAGGTGGGCGCGCGCGCGAAGATCGGCGCGAACTCGGTGGTGGTGCACGACGTGCCGAGCGACTCCACCGTGGTCGGCAATCCCGGCCATCCCGTGCGGGTGAACGGCAAGCGACCCGACGGCCCCGACGCCGACTGGGCCCATCTCCCCGACCCGGTGGCGGACGCCCTGCGCGGCCTTGCGGCGAGGGTGTCGGAGCTCGAGGCGCTGATCGCCGACACGACCGGCAAGCGGCCGGAGGGCGGCGACGTGCGCCCGCTGCGCCGCCGGGGCGGCGGCGACCCCGCGGGCGGCTAGCTGAGCGAGAGGCGCGCAGCCCGATAGGTGATCGGGCGAGCACCGAACGAGGTTCTCAGTAGAAGACCGTCCGCGTGCGGTGGCGCGGCACCGCCTTGTACCGCGGCTCCTGGCCGCGGGTCCACAGCCAGTTGTCGATCGCCTTGGGGGCCACGCCGGTGCGCTCCGAGACGAGCTCGCACGCGTGCAGGGCACAGGCCCGGATCTCGCGCTCCTCGCGGCCGGGAGGCAGAAGCTCCTCGCGGTCGATGCGGGCCGCCAGCGCGGGCTCGTAGCGCAGCACCCCGTCCACGCGCAACACGTGCGGCACCAGGTTGTCCGCGAAGATCGTGAGGCGGTCCAGGTCGCCGAACTCGGCCACGCCCGCCAGGGCGAGGTCGCTCGACACGATCTGGGCGCGCTTGTAGAACCCGTGGTCGTCGAAGAACGGCATGCCGGCGGCCAGCTGCTCGGCCAGGCGCTCCGCCGAGCCCCCCGCCGCTTCGACGGCAGCCACGGCCGTACGCTCGCCGAGGAAGGCGCCGAGGTCGTTCAGGGCCTGGGCGTAGAGCGCCATCAGCTCGTGCCCCTCGTCCTGTCCGAGCACTCGTGCGACGGCCGGGCCGTCGAGCGCCGCCAGCTCGGCCGCCGACCACGGCCCCTCGGCGCGGAACCGGTCCGTGAGCGCCGAGGCCACCGTGAAGTACCCCGAGCATCCCGGCCGCTTGCGCAGCGTGGGAAACCAGCCCGACCCGAAGTTGATCGAGTCGAGCGTGAGGAAGAAGCTCGGCGACGTCCTCGCGGGAGCCCTCGAGGAAGTGGCGCTCGGGGTCGAGCCGCGGCTCGGGGCCGATCTCCACCTCGTCGACGCGCGCGAGGTCGATGGAGACCGAGCGCGCCCCGGCCGCCACCTCCGCGCAGCTGCGTCTCACCCGGTCGAGCAGTCCCACCGGGTCAGGGTGCCACGCCGGGGCCGACCGCCGAACCCACCCCTATCCTCGAAGCGGTGAGCACCAGCGTCGCGCCCGACGCCCTCCTCGAGGGTCTGAACGAGCCCCAGCGGGAGGCGGTGACACACGGCGAGGGACCCCTTCTCATCCTCGCCGGCGCGGGTTCGGGCAAGACGCGCGCGCTCACGCGCCGCATCGCCTACCTCGTGGGCACCGGCGCCGCTCGCCCGAGCGAGATCCTGGCCATCACCTTCACCAACAAGGCGGCGACGGAGATGCGCGAGCGCGTGGAGCAGCTCGTGGGGCAGCGCACGCGCGCGATGTGGGTGATGACCTTCCACTCGGCGTGCGCGCGGATCCTGCGCTCGGACGCCGAGCGCCTGGGCTACACCCGCGGCTTCACGATCTACGACGAGGCCGACTCGGTGCGGCTCGTCAAGCAGTGCGCCGAGCAGCTCGACGTGGACCCCAAGCGCTTTCCGCCGCGCGGGCTCAAGCGCCAGATCTCCGACGCCAAGAACACGCTGCTCGACGCGGAGGGCTACCGGCTGAAGGTGGATTCCTACTTCGAGCAGACCGCGGCGGACGTCTACGAGCTCTACGAGCAGCGGATCCATTCGATGAACGCCATGGACTTCGACGACCTGCTCTTCCGTTCGGTGAACCTGTTCGAGCTCTTCCCCGAGGTGCTGGAGCGCTACCGGCGGGCGTTCCGGCACGTGCTCGTCGACGAGTACCAGGACACCAACCGGGCGCAGTACCGCTGGCTGCGGCTGCTCACCGACGAGCACCGCAACCTGGCGGTGGTGGGCGACGATGCGCAGTCGATCTACGCCTTCCGTGGCGCCGACATCCGGAACCTGCTCGAGTTCGAGCACGACTTCCCCGACGCCACGACGGTCAAGCTCGAGCAGAACTACCGCTCCACCCAGACGATCCTCGACGGCGCCAACGCGCTCATCTCCAACAACCGCAACCAGAAGCCCAAGCACCTCTGGACCGACCGCGGGCAGGGCGAGCCCATCCACGTCCGCGAGCTCGAGGACGAGCATGCCGAGGCCCGCTTCGTGGCGGGCGAGATCGAGCGCCACGTGGACGGCGGCGGGTCGCGCGACGACGTCGCCGTCTTCTACCGCGCCAACGCCCAGAGCCGCGTGCTGGAGGACACCCTGGTGCGCTACGGCGTGGGCTACCAGGTCATCGGCGGCACCCGCTTCTACGAGCGGGCCGAGATCCGCGACGCCCTCGCCTACCTCACGATGCTGGTCAACCCGCACGACGTGGTGTCCTTCCAGCGGGCGGTCAACTCGCCACGGCGGGGTATCGGCGACACGTCGCAGGCGCGCCTCGTGGCCCACGCGAACACGGTCGGCGAGGCGGTGTTCGACGTTGCGCTTCGCCCCGAGGAGGTGCCCGGTCTCGGCGCGGCCGCGGTGAAGGCGGTCGGGCGCTTCATGCAGACGATGGCCGACCTGCGCGACCGCGCGGAGGGCTCGTCGGTGGGCGACCTGCTCCAGGAGACGCTCGACGGCGCGGGGGTGATCGCCGCCCTGGAGGCCGAGCGCACGATCGAGTCCCAGGGCCGCCTCGAGAACCTCGAGGAGCTGGTCAGCGTGGCCCGCGAGTACGACGCCTCCAGCGAGGAGCCCTCGGTCGAGGAGTTCCTGCAGCAGGTCGCGCTCTTCTCCCAGCAGGACGTGCTGACCGAGGACGAGGGCATCGTGACGCTGATGACGCTCCACAACGCGAAGGGCCTGGAGTACGACATCGTCTTCCTCATCGGCTGCGAGGACGGGATCTTTCCCCACTCCCGCTCGATCGAGGCGGGCGACATCGAGGAGGAGCGCCGCCTCTGCTACGTCGGCGTCACCCGTGCGCGCCGCGAGCTCTTCCTCACCCACGCGCGCACGCGGGCGATGTACGGCGGGCGCGAATGGAACGTGCCCAGCCGCTTCCTGGCCGAGATCCCCGCCGAGCTGACGGACGCCGACTCACAGCCCTCCGCCCGGGCACGCGCGGGCACCTGGTCCCAGCCGGCCACCAGCTGGTCCTCGGGCGGCGGCTCGCCGGCCGCCTCGGAGGCTCCCGCGGCCGGCGGCGAGCTTCTCCCTCGGCGACGACGTGACGCACGCCAAGTTCGGCGACGGCGTGGTGGTGGGGATGGAGCCCGGCGGCCTCGTGGTCGTGCGCTTCGCCGGCGACGGGACCGAGCGCAAGCTCATGGCCGACTTCGCGCCTCTGAAGCGCCGATGAGCGCCCGTGTGATCGACGGCAAGGCCGTGGCCGCCGCGGTGCGCGAGCGCGTCGCCACCGAGGTGCGCGAGCTGCGGGCCGCCGGCGTCCATCCCGGCCTCGCGACGGTGCTGGTGGGAGACGACCCCGCCTCGGAGGTCTACGTGCGGATGAAGCGCAAGGCCTGCGAGGAGGTCGGCATCGCCTCCGTGCACCACGAGCCCCCCGGGGACGTGAGCGCATCGGACCTGCGCGCGCTCCTCGAGGGCCTCAATGCCGACCCCGCGGTGAGCGGCATCCTGCTGCAGCTTCCGCTCCCCGGCCACCTCGACGCCGGCGAGCTGACCGCCGCCATCGCCGCCGAGAAGGACGTGGACGGGCTGACCCCGGTGAGCGCCGGGATGCTGGCTCAGGGTCGTCCCGGGCTCGTGCCGTGCACGCCCGCCGGCGTGATGGAGCTGCTTGGCACACGAGGGCGTCGAGCTCGAGGGCGCCCGCGCCGTGGTCCTCGGGCGCTCGCAGCTCGTGGGCAAGCCGCTGGCCCAGCTCCTCCTGGCCGCGAACGCGACGGTGACCCAGTGTCACTCGCGCACCCGCGACCTCCCCGCGGTCTGCCGGGAGGCCGACGTCCTCGTGGCGGCGGTGGGACGCCCCGGCACGGTGACCGCGGACATGGTGCGAGAGGGCGCGGTCGTGATCGACGTCGGCACCAACCGCACGCGCCGACGGCCTGGTGGGCGACGTGGACTTCGCCTCGGTCTGCGGAGAGGGCGAGCGCCATCACGCCCGTGCCCGGGGGCGTGGGGCCGATGACGATCGCCATGCTCCTCTCGAACACGGTGGAGGCCGCTCGCCGAGCGGCCTCCTGACCTGGTCAACCGATTAGGGTGCCATCGATGGATTTCCGCCGGCTGAGAGTGGGCGAGTACGTGACCGCGGCCTCCGGCGTCGTGCTCATCCTGTGCCTGTTCGGACCCTGGTACGGGGTGGGCGGCCTCGAACTCACGGGGTGGGAGGCGTTCGCGATCCTCGACGTGGTCTTCCTGATCCTGGGGCGTCCTGGCGATCGCACTGCTGTTCGTCACGGCCTCGCAGGACACGCCCGCGGTGGGGATAGCCGCCGACTCCCTGCTGTTCCTGGTGGCGATCCCCGTGGCCCTCATCGCCCTGGTGCGCTTCCTCAACCTGCCCGGATCCGCCGACGAGCTGAACGCCGGGCGCGCGTTCTTCTCCTTCCTCGGCACGCTCGCCGCGGTGGGGGTGGCGGTCGGGGCGGTGGTGTCGATGCGCGACGAGCGGGCGACCAAGGGGGAGAGCCATACCGACGGCACCGGCCGTCCCGTCGAGGCGCCCCCCGAGATCGAGCAGCTTCCGGCGCCCCCGCGCGCCACCTCCTCGTGAGCTTCGACCGCCTCGTGCGCGGCGACGTGGTGGCGGCAATCGCCGCCGTGGCGCTGCTCTTCGTGATGGCGGTCGACTGGTACAGCACGGCGACCGGCGAGCGCGCGCGGTTCCGGCAGGAGCAGGCACAGCCGGAGGGAGCCGCGGCGGGCGAGCCCGAGCGCGTCCAGCAGGAGGAGGCCGAGATAGTGGCCGAGGGCGAGGAGCGAAACGCCTGGCAGGAGTCCGGTGCGATCGACCGCATCATCCTTCTCGGGCTTCTCGCCACCTTCGCGCTCGCCATCGGCACCGTCTACATTCGCGCCGCGGGCAAGCGGTTCGAGCCGCCCCTGACCCCCAGTGCGCTCACGGCCGTCGCGGCGACGGTGACCGCCCTGCTCGTGGCCTACCGCACCCTGCAGGAGCCCGGGTTCGACAGCGTGAACACCGTCGAGGCCGGCGCACCGCTCGCTCTGATCGCGCTGGCGGTGATCGCCCTGGCCGCGCGCTCGGCGATGCGCGCGGAGGAGGAGGGCACCGCGTGGGACGAGGCCGAGGAGCCGGCGGCCTCCGCCGCGTAGGCCTCCATAGAATCGCCCGGCGATGATCGACCGGGAACAGGTGCTGCACGTGGCCCGCCTCGCCCGCCTTCGCCTCTCCGACGAGGAGGTGGACCGGATGACGGGCGAGCTGTCCTCGATCCTCGACCACATCGAGCGGATCTCGGCGCTCGACCTCGAGGGCGTGGAGCCCACCTCGCACGTGGTGGAGCTCGAGAACGTGCTTCGCCCCGACGAGCCGCGGCCCAGCCTTCCGCGCGAGGTCGCGCTGGCCGAGGCGCCCGACGCGGACGAGAAGGGCTTCCGCGTGCCCAGCCCGGGCGCATGAGCCACGAGCTGCTGGAGCTGACCGCGGCGGGCGCCGCGGAGCGCGTTCGCGGCGGGGAGGTGTCGGCCGCCGAGCTCTTCGCGGCGTGGCGCGAGCGGGCGGGCGCCGACGATCTCAACGCCTACCTGTGGCTCGCCGACGAGGCGCCCGGTGACATCGCCGCCGACGGGCCACTCGGTGGGGTCCCGCTCGCGGTGAAGGATCTCTTCTGCACCGAGGGGGTCCCCAGCGCGGCCGCCTCGCGCATCCTCGAGGGCTACCGGCCCCCGTACACGGCCACCGTGGTGGAGCGCCTGGCGCGGGCCGGGGCGCCGCTGCTCGGCAAGACCAACATGGACGAGTTCGCCATGGGCTCCTCCACCGAGAACTCGGGCTTCGGGCCGGTGAGCAACCCCTGGGACCGGACGAAGGTGCCGGGGGGGTCGAGCGGCGGCTCGGCCGCCGCGGTGGCCGCGGGCCTCGCCCCGTGGGCCATCGGCACCGACACCGGGGGCTCGATCCGCCAGCCGGCCTCGCTCTGCGGCATCGTGGGCCTCAAGCCCACCTACGGCGCCTGCTCGCGCTACGGGATGATCGCCTTCGCCTCGTCGCTCGACCAGGCGGGCCCGCTCACGCGCGACGTGACCGACTGCGCGCTGCTCTTCGCCCAGATGACGGGCCGCGATCCCTGCGACTCGACCTCGCTGGAGTTCCCGGGAGACCATCGGCCGCCGAGCGCCGAGCGCCTCGACGGCCTGCGCTTCGGCGTGCCGCCCGAGCTCTCGGGGGAGGGCATCGAGCCGGGCGTGCGCTCGGTGTTCGACCGGACGCTGGCCCACATCGAGGAGCTGGGGGGCCAGGTGGTGGACGTCGCGCTGCCGCACTCCAACGAGGCGATCTCGGCCTACTACCTCATCGCGCCCGCCGAGGCCAGCGCCAACCTCGCGCGCTTCGACGGTGTGCGCTACGGCTCCCGCGCCGACGACTCGGATCTCCTCTCCATGTACGAGGAGACCCGGGAGCGCGGCTTCGGCGCCGAGGTCAAGCGGCGCATCCTCATCGGCACCTACGCGCTCTCGTCGGGCTACTACGACGCCTACTACGGCAGGGCGCTGCGCGTGCGCACCAAGATCGCCGAGGACTTCCGGGCCGCGTTCGAGCGGGTGGACCTCATCGTGACCCCCACCTCGCCCACGGTCGCCTTCGGCCTGGGCGAGCGCACGGACGATCCGCTCGCCATGTACCTGTCGGACTTCTGCACGGTCCCCATGCCGCTCGCGGGCATCCCCGCCATCTCGATCCCCGGCGGCCTCTCCGAGGGGCTGCCCGTGGGCATCCAGCTCGCCGGGCCGGCGTTCAGCGAGCCGCAGATCCTCGACGCCGCGTACGCGCTCGAGCAGGCCATCGACTTCGACGACACGCCGGGACGCGATGCCTGAAGCCGCGGCCGAGCGCGCCTACGAGCCGGTCATCGGCCTGGAGATCCACGTGCAGCTCTCCACGCGCACGAAGATGTTCTGCTCGTGCGCGCTGTCCTTCGGCGAGGAGCCCAACACGCGCACCTGCCCCGTCTGCCTCGGGCTGCCCGGCACGCTCCCGGTGGTCAACGCCGAGGCCGTGCACTACGGGCTGATGATCGGCATGGCGCTCGAGTGCGAGCCCGCCCCGCGCTCGATCTTCCACCGCAAGAACTACTTCTATCCCGACCTGCCCAAGGGCTACCAGGTGTCCCAGTACGACGTGCCGCTGGCGCGCGACGGGCGCCTGGGTGACATCCGCATCCACCGCGTCCACCTCGAGGAGGACGCCGCCAAGCTCGTGCACGCCGGGGAGTCGGGCCGGATCCACTCGGCGCGGGACAGCGTGGTCGACTTCAACCGCGGCGGCACCCCGCTGGTGGAGATCGTCACCGAGCCCGACGTGCGCTCCGCCGCCCAGGCGGCCGAGTGGCTGCGCCTGCTGCGGGTGACCCTGCGCCGCCTCGGGGTGTCCGACGTGAACATGGAGGAGGGCTCGCTGCGCTGCGACGCCAACGTGTCGCTGCGGCCCGCGGGCGAGGCGACGCTGGGCACGAAGGCCGAGCTGAAGAACATGAACTCCTTCCGCTTCCTGGAACGCGGGATCGACGCGGAGATCGCCCGCCAGGAGGCGATTCTGCGAGACGGCGGATCGGTGGTGCAGGAGACGCTGCACTACGACACCCGCACGGGAGCCATCTCCTCGCTGCGCTCGAAGGAGGAGGCCCACGACTACCGCTACTTCCCCGAGCCCGACCTCGTGCCCGTGTCTCCCACGGAGGAGATGCTCGCGCGCGCCCGCGGGGCCCTGCCCGAGCTTCCCGCCCAGCGGGCGCAGCGCCTGGAGCGCGAGCTGGGCCTCACCCCCGAGGCCGCCAAGCTGCTCGCGTTTCGCACCGAGCTCGGCGACTTCTTCGAGGCGACGGTCGAGGCCGGCGGCGACGGTGCGGATCCCCGCGCGGTCGCCAACTGGGTCACGGGCGAGCTGGTGGCCAACCTGGGTGACACCGATCCCGCCCAGAGCAAGCTGGAGCCGCGGGCGCTCGCGGACCTGGTGGCGATGGTGGGGGAGGGAGCCGTGGCGGGGTCCGCGGCCAAGGAGGTGCTCGCCGCGCTGGTGGCCGAGGGAGGCGACGCCGCGCAGATCGTGGAGGAGAAGGGCCTCGGCCGGGCCGGCGCCGACGAGCTGGCGGGCATCGTCGAGCGGGCGATGGAGCAACAGGCCGACGCCGTCGAGAAGGTTCGCGAGGGCAACGAGAAGGCCATCGGAGCGATCATGGGAGCGGTGATGCGCGAGACCAAGGGCCGCGCCGACGGCGCCGAGGTGCAGCGCCTGATTCGTGAGCGACTCTGACACCGAGGGGCGTACCATGGGCGGACACGCATCCGTCGAGAAAGGGACGTGCCGCCATGTCAAGACTGATCAGGATGGACCACACCGGCCACACGACCCTGGCGGAGTGGACGAGCGCCGACCAGGCCGCGTTCGACTCGGCCGTCGAGCAGTTTCGCTTCGGTCTCGACGAGGGCTACATCGCCGTCCACGACCAGGGCGGCGGCCAGGCCGAGCAGCTGCGCGAGCTGCCTCGTGACGCCGGGCTCGTGATCATGCGGCGTCCCATCGCCGGCGGCTGATCAACCTTGACCGCGGAGGCGCCCGCCGCGGAGGGGGTCCTCCCCGAGCTCGGGGCGGTTCCCTGGCGCGCTCGCACCGACCAGCGCTACCTGCGCCGCTGCGCGCGCACGTGGACGTTCTGGACGCTGCTGTACGCGATCCCGTTCCCGGCCGCCGCCGTTGGCCTCGTGCTGGTGGAGCCCCTGGCGCTGCCGGTGGCGCTGGCGTGCCTCGCGCACGGCTGGATCATCCCGGAGCTCTATGCGTACCGCGGGGCCAGCGTGCTGCGCCCGAAGGGGCCTCGCAACGCGCGTTCCGAGCCGGTGGCCCAGGGACTTCTCGGCGATCTGCTCGACCACGAGCCGCGCGAGCTCCAGCGGTCGACCGGCCTGGCGCTGCAGTCCGGCGGTCTCGGGGTGTGGCTGGTTGGGGAGAAGGGGGCGGTGCTCCTCCCGCCGGGGGGCCGCCGGGTCCACTGCTTCTGCGTCGGGGCCACCGATCGCACGCTGCCCCCCTCGGACCGCATCGCGCACCTGCTGCTGGCGCTCCGGACCGACGAGGAGGGCTTCGCGACGGTGGCCAACCACGCCTTCTGCGGGGCTCCCTGGAGGGTGCGCCGGCGCCTCCCCAAGGCCATGCGGCCGGCGCTCGACGCCGCCCGCGCACGGGCCAGGGCTGCATGAACGCGCCCGTCACAGCCCGGCTGTAGCCTCGCCGCGCATGGCGTGGAACGTGGTCATCGCGGGGGGAGGGTTCGGCGGCCTGTACGCCGCGCGCCGCCTCGAGCGCAGGCTCCAGCGCCACAGCGCGCGGATCACCCTCGTGAGCGACGAGAACTTCCTGCTCTACACCCCGCTCCTCCCGGGCGCCGCGGGCGGTTCGCTCGAGCCGCGCCACGTGGTCATCCCGCTGCGGGAGGAGCTCGAATGGACCCACCTGCGCCTGGCCACCGTGACCGGGGCCGACCCGGGCCGAAGCGTGCTCCGGATCCGGACTCCCCGGGGCGAGGACGAGGAGATCCCCTACGACCAGCTGATCGTCTCGATCGGATCGGTGTCGCGGGTGCTCGACATCCCGGGCCTCGCCGCGCACGGCATCGGGTTCAAGACGCTCGCGGAGGCCACCGCCCTGAGGAACCGGGTGGTACAGCACCTGGAGGTGGCCGAGGGACTCGACGATCCCGCGGAGCGCCGGTCGTATCTGACCTTCGTCTTCGTGGGCGGCGGCTACGCCGGGCTCGAGGGAGCCGCCGAGCTGCAGGACTACGTGGCGGACATGCTCGACCGCTACCCCCGCTGCAGCCTCGACGGGACGCGCTGGCTGCTGGTGGAGGCGGCCGACCGGGTGATGGGCGAGATCCCGGCCCCGCTCGCCCGGTTCGCCACGGATCAGCTGCGGGGACGGGGCATGGAGATCCTCACCAACACGCGCATCGAGGAGGTCACGGCCACCAGCGTGCGCCTTTCCACCGGCGAGGAGGTGCCCACCCGCACGCTCTGCTGGACCGCGGGGGTCCGGCCGCCCAGGGTCGTGCGGGAGCTGGGCCTGCCGCTCACCGATGACGGAGCGCATCGAGGTCGACGCTCACATGAGGGTGCGGGGCCTGGACAGCGTCTGGGCGATCGGCGACGCCGCGGCGGTGCCCGATCCGGCCGCCCGCAGGCGGCGTCCATGCCCGCCCACCGCGCAGCACGCCCTCCGCCAGGGCCGGGTGGTGGGCGACAACGTGGCGGCCGCGCTGGCGGGACGCCGGTTGCGGCGCTTTCGCTACCGCACGCTGGGCGTGTTCGTCGACATGGGCCACCACAAGGCGGTGGCCACCATGCTGGGCATCCCCCTGCGCGGCTTCCCCGCCTGGTTCGCCGCGCGCACCTATCACCTGATCGCGATGCCGGGCGCACGCCCGCCGGCTGCGCCTCATGGCCGACTGGACCGTGGGCCTCTTCTTCGGGCGGGCGTCCGCCGGGCTCGGTCAGCTCGGCCATCCCGTGCCCTTGGGCCAGGAGATGATGGACGACGAGGTCGCGGAGGTGTCGCGATGACCGCCGAGCGCGCTCCGGAGCCGGAGCTCTCGTTCCGGGAGGGCACGGCCCGGGACCTGCGCGCCGCGTTCGGGGTCTCCGAGATCGCGGTGCACCACACGGCTCGGAGAGCCGGGGTGGTGGAGGGCCCACCGCCGTCCTCGGAGCAGATCGAGCGTGACTGGGGCCGACGGCGGGACCTGCTCGAGTTCACCGCCGCACAGTCGGGCTGTTCGGTGTGGGTCTGCGAGGAGCACGGACGGCTCGTGGGCCACGGCCGGGTCTGCCGGTTCGGAGAGATGGATGAGCTCGCGGAGCTGATGGTCCTGCCAAGCCACCACGGGCACGGGATCGGCCGCGCGCTGCTCGACCGGCTGTGGCCCGGCGATCCCTCGCCCGAGCTCGGCCGGGTGGTGGTCGCGGCGGGCTCCGCCACCGACCTCACGCTGTACTCCGACTACGGCGTGATGCCGGTGGCCGGGCACTGGCACATGCGGGCGCGAACCGAGGACTACCTCGAGCGGCGCTCGCAGGAGATCGACGCCACCGAGCCCGCCGTGGTGGTGCTCGGGCCCGATCGCGCGGTGGCCGAGTGGAAGCGCCTCGAGCCCCCGGCGATCGGACACCGGCGCCCCCTCCTGCACGAGTTCTTCGGCCGCACCCGCACCTGTCTGGCGATCATGGACGCGAGCGCGGGGGAGGCCTCCGCCCTGTGCTGGATCGGGCCCGACGGGGAGATCGGTCCGGCCGTGGCCTCCACTCCCGAGGGGCTGGTCCCCGTGGTGCTGCAGGCGCTCGACCGCGTGGCGAAGACCCTGGAGCCCCCGTCCCTCGCGGTCTTCTGTGCGACCGACAGCTGGTGGATCCTGCGCCGGCTGCGCCAGCTCGGCTTCCGCGTGTGGTGGCCCAGCTGGGTCCTGTGCAGCATTCCCCTGCCGGGGCTGGACCGTTACCTGCCGACCCGCCCGCCGCACCTGCTGTAGCTAGGCTTCACCCCATGGGTGAGCAGGTCTCCGAGGCCGGTCGCAAGCTCCTGGCGGTATTGGTGCTGGCGGGCGCCGCCTACGTCCTGCTGAAGGTCGTGATCGGCTTCGTCACCGGCCTCGTGTGGGCCGCGATCGCGGTGATCGCGGTCATCGGCATCGTCTGGGCGATCCGCGTCCTCTAGGGGAGGGGAGCCGGCGGCGTGGAGCTGCTCGTAATCCTCTTCTTCTTCGGCCTCTCCGCGGGGGCGATCGGAAAGATCAAGGGGTCGTCGTTCGTGCTCTGGTTCCTGATCGGCTTCTTCCTGCCCTTCCTCGGCACCCTGGCCGCGCTGCTCTCGCGCAGCGAGCGCGACGTGCCCCTGCGCCACTGCCCGGACTGCGCCAACCTCGTCCCGATCCACGACCAGGTGTGCAGCCGCTGCGGCGCCGACCTCGAGTTCCCGGAGTACTCCCCGAGACGGCCCGAGCCGGTAGCGCGGCAGGGGCGGCTGTTCGAGGCCTGGCGGCCGCTACGGCTCCGCCGTCTGGGCCGCGCTCGTCGGCCCGTCCACGGCGATGGTGTCGCACTCGGATAGCGCACCGGGTCGATGCGCAGCTGGCGCGGGTTGCCGTAGCCGCCCTCGCGCCCGTGGTAGATCAGCCAGTCGCCGCCCCTGGGGCCCGTGGCCACCGTCGCGCCGCCCACGCTCAGCACCGGGTTGGCCTCCCGGAGGAACGGGTTCTCGGCCGCCTTCGCGAACGGGCCGGTGGGGGAGGTCGAGGTCGCGTAGCCCCCGCCGTAGGGCCCGTTGTAGGCCCCGCCCGAGTAGAGCAGCAGGTAGGTGCCGCCCCGCTTCACCGGCCAGGGGTTCTCCACCACCGGGGCCGGGGGCTGGAAGTTCGCCGCCAGCTCCCAGGTGCTCGGGTCGCCCTCGAACAGCGGCTGGCGCGGGCCCGCGGCGGTCAGCAGATCGGGGCTGAGCTCGAGCACGGAGATCGCCCGCCCCGGCTCGCAGACCGCGCCCGGCGTCGGCGGAACCGGGCAGCGCCGGGTGGTGGAGAGGTAGAGGTAGGGCGTGCCGTCGGAGTCCACGAACGGCGCCGGGTCGATGTTGCTGTAGCCCGCGTCGTCGCCGCAGCCGGGAGGCCGGCCGCTCAGGTCGAGCGACCCGTCCGAGGCCGCGAGCGGACCCAGCTCCGCGTAGGGCCCGCCGGGATTCGGGCGAGACCGCCACGCCGATGCAGTTGGTGGTGGGCGACAGCGTGCCGTGACGCGAGACGTGAAAGAGCACGAAGCAGCGGGTCCCGGCTCGAGCCGGGGCAGGGCCCGGAGCGCTCGATCACGCTCGGCGCCCAGGGGTTCCAGTCGCCCGACTGCGCGGCCCAGGAGGGACGGCCGGCGAGGGCCTCGCCCACCTCGGTCCACGTCCGCAGGTCCGTGGAGCGCAGCATCGGGAAGCGCTCGCCGGTGGAGAAGGCGAGGTACTCGGAGTGGGCGCCGCCCACGTCGAGCACCATCGGGTCGGGGGCGCCGGGCGCGGCGAAGACCGGATTGCGGTAGCTCGCCGAGGGGGGCGGGGGCGGCGGCTCGGGGGTGGGGGTCGGCGGCGGCGGCTCGGGCCTGCTCTCGGGCGTGTCCGGCGCCGTGGGCGGAGGGGCCGGCGGGGGCGTGTGGCCGGCGGTGTGCTGCGCACGTTCGGGGTGGGGCTGACGCGCCGATCGCCCACCCCCAGCGTGTCCAGCAGCACGCGCCGCCGGCAGGACCGCGCGCGGCGGGGGTTGGACCAGTCTCAGCCGCAGGCTGTGACGACCGGCGGCCAGGCGCACCCGGACCCGGAGGCGCACGTAGCGGCGCGTGCGAATCGCCCGGCCGCGGATCACCGCCCGCCCGTCGACGCGGACGCCCAGGCGGGGGGCTCCGGCACAGGCGAGCCCGCGGACGCGGACCATCAGCGAGCGCGGACCGGTGAGCGGACCAGGAAGCTGCGCCGCAGCAAGCCGCGGCCGGCCAGCGACACCGCCCGGCCTCCCCGGGCCTGACCGTCCCTGACCACGAGCGCCCGCGCTCCGGCGACCTGTCCCGCCTCGAGCTCCAGCGTGCGCGCCCCCGCGGCGTTCGGCGCGGCGAGCAGCGCGACGCCGACGACCAGGGGAAGGGCCCGCCACCGCATGTGATCACGGTAGCCAAGGTCTCTTGCAACCGCGCCGAACGGCCGGGCGCCGCTGGTAACATCGCCGGTCGGCCCTGGCGACCACCACGTCGAGGGACAAAAGAGCTGCGGTGCTCGCCCGATCACCGGTCGGGCTCCGCTCCTCGCCACACCCCCGGAAGATCCCGGGAAAGGAGCACGATGCGAGCAGTCGACGCCATCATGGAATGCCTCAAGGCCGAGGGCGTCGAGCACGTGTTCGGGATCCCCGGCGGGGCCAACCTCCCCACCTACGACGCCATCTACGACGCCGGCGTCCGCCACATCCAGTGCCGCCACGAGCAGGGCGCCGGCCACGCCGCGGAGGGCTACGCCAAGGCCTCCGGACGCGTGGGCGTCGCGCTGGCCACGAGCGGCCCGGGCGCGACCAACCTCGTCACGCCGATCGCCGACGCGATGATGGACTCGGTGCCCACGGTGTTCATCACCGGCCAGGTGCGCACCGATCTGCTCGGCACCGACGGCTTCCAGGAGGCCGACGTGACCGGCATCACCATGCCGATCGTCAAGCACTCGCTGATGATCCAGGACCCGCGGGAGATCCCCGAGGCCATGCACGAGGCCTTCCACATCGCCGGCACCGGCCGCCCCGGCCCGGTGCTGGTGGACATCCCGCAGGACCTGTCGCGCGCGGACATCTCCTACGAGCCGGTCGACGCGGTCCACCTCCCCGGCTACCAGCCCACCGAGGAGGGCAACACCAAGCAGATCCGCCTGGCGGCCAAGGCGCTGGCCAATGCGCGCCGTCCCGTGATCTACGCCGGCGGCGGGGTGATCAACGCCGACGCCTCCAAGGAGCTGGTCGAGCTCTGCGTCTCCGACCGCTTCCCGGTGACCTGCACGCTGATGGGACTCGGCGGCTTCCCGGCTCCGCACGACCAGTGGCTCGGAATGCTGGGCATGCACGGCACCCGCGCGGCCAACTACGCGATGGACGAGGCCGACCTCATCTGCTGCATCGGCGCGCGCTTCGACGACCGCATCACGGGCAAGCTCTCGGAGTTCGCCCCGCGCGCGAAGTTCATCCACATCGACGTCGACCCGGCGGAGATCTCGAAGAACGTGCCCGCGCACATCCCGATCGTGGGCGACGCCAAGCGCATCCTGCCCAAGCTCACCGCCGAGTACCGGGCGCTGGAGACCGACTCGGCGCGCCTCGACGGCTGGGTCGAGCGGATCGGGGGCTGGAAGGAGAAGCACCCCCTCGGCTACGAGCCCTCCGAGGACGCCGAGATCAAGCCGCAGAGCATGATCGAGACCCTCTACGAGGCCACGGGCGGCGACGCCATCGTGACCTCCGACGTGGGCCAGCACCAGATGTGGTGCGCCCAGTACTACCACTTCAACAAGCCCCGGAGGTGGATCAACTCGGGCGGCCTCGGCACCATGGGGTTCGGCCTGCCGAGCGCCATGGGGGCGAAGGTGGCGATGCCCGACGAGCAGGTGGTCTGCGTGGCCGGCGACGGCTCGGTGATCATGAACGTGCAGGAGCTGGCCACCTGCGTCACCGAGAAGATCCCCGTGAAGGTCTTCATCATGAACAACGGCTACCTGGGCATGGTCCGCCAGTGGCAGGAGCTGTTCTGGGACCGCCGCTACAGCGCGGTCGACATGGGCGCGAGCCCCGACTGGGTCGCGCTCGCCGAGGCCTTCGGGGCCACCGGCATGCGAATCGAGGACAAGGCCGAGCTGCGCGAGGGCATGGACGCCGCCCTGGCGATGGAGGGCCCGGTGGTGTGCGACGTCCGCGTCTCGCGCGAGGAGAACTGCTACCCGATGATCCCCGCCGGCCAGGCCGCGCGGGACATGGTGGGCTGAGGCATGGGCGAGCCAGGCACCAAGGAAGTGCTCGACCTCGACGAGCTGCACGCCCACAGCGGCTTCAGGACCGGGCGGCGGCACATCCTGTCGCTGCTGGTGGAGAACAAGCCGGGTGTGCTGGCGCGCATCGCCGGCCTGTTCGCCCGGCGCGGCTTCAACATCGACTCGCTGGCGGTGGGCCCCACCGACGACGACACGATCTCGCGCATCACGCTGACCGTCGACGGCGCGGCGCACCCCATCGACCAGGTCACCAAGCAGCTCCACAAGCTGGTCAACGTGATCAAGATCCGCGACCTGGAGCCCGAGGAGGCGGTCGCGCGCGAGCTGGCGCTGTTCAAGGTGTCGGCCGACAACGACACGCGCGGCCAGGTGATGGAGTACGCCGACATCTTCCGCGCCCGGATCGTCGACGTGTCCAAGCGCTCGGTGACCGTCGAGGTCACCGGCGGCGACGGCAAGATCGAGGCCTTCGAGCAGATGGTGCGCCCGCTGGGGCTCGTGGAGATGGTTCGCACCGGCGAGATCGCCGTGAGCCGCGGCCGCTCGGCCACCTGAGGGGCCTCGGCCTGGAGGGGAGCTGATGGCCAGGGTCCTGGTGTACACGACGCCCGCCCGCGGGCACCTCTACCCGATCACCCCGACCCTCGACGAGCTGCGCCGCCGGGGTCATCACGTCGCCCTGCGCACCCTGTCGTCCCAGGTCGAGACGATGCGCGACCGCGGGTTCGACGCGGCCCCGATCGCCCCGGCCATCGAGGCGATCGAGCACGACGACTTCCACGCGCGTACGCCGCAGGGCGCGCTCAAGCGAGCGATCGTCCTGTTCGCGAAGCGGGCCGGGCACGAGGTCCCCGACCTCCAGTCCGCGCTCGCCGCCGAGAAGCCGGACCTGCTCGTGGTCGACGGGCAGGCGTGGGGCGGGCTTGCGGCCGCCGAGGCGTGGGGCGGCCCGTGGGCGGCCTGGCTGCCCTACCCGATCCCGCTCTCCTCACCCGAGGTCCCGCCCTTCGGCCCCGGCCTGCCCCCGGCGCGCGGGCCCGCCGGGCGGCTGCGCGACCGGGCCCTGAGCCCTCTGCTTCGCCGCTCCTTCGAGGCCGCCATGCTGCCGCCCCTCAACCGGGTGCGTGCCGGCCTGCGGCTCGGCCCCCTCGCGAGAGCGGATGAGCTGTTCACGCGGCCGCCCGCGCTTCTCTACCTCACGGCTGAGCCCTTCGAGTACCCGCGCACCGATTGGCCGGCGAACATCGTGATGATCGGGCCGGGGACCTGGGACCCGCCGGCGCAGGCGCCGGCCTGGCTCGCCGGGATCGACCGTCCGATCGTGCTCGTGACCACCTCCTCCGAGTTCCAGGACGACGGGCGCCTGGTCGCGGTCGCGCTCGAGGCCATGCGCGACGAGGACGTGCACGTGGTCGCCACCCTCCCGTCCGCCGACCCGCGGGCGTTCGAGGCCGGCCCCAACGCCACCGTCCTCCCGTTCGTGCCGCACGCGGCGCTGCTCGAGCGTGCCGCGTGCGCCGTCACGCACGGCGGTATGGGCGCCACCCAGAAGGCGCTCGCCGCCGGCGTCCCCGTGTGCGCCGTGCCGTTCGGGCGCGACCAGCTCGAGGTGGCCAGGCGAGTGGTGGTCGCGGGCGCGGGCACCAGCCTGAGGGCGGCCAGGCTGCGGCCCGACCGCCTTCGCGCGAGGGTGCGCGCCGCCATGGGCATGGCCCACGGAGCGCGGAGCATCCAGGCCGCCTTCGCGGACGCGGGCGGCGCCGCGGCGGGGGCCGACGCCCTCGAACGCGTGCTGGGCGCCCGGGTTCCCGCGGACATGGCCAGCTAGGCAGGCTTGCTCGCCCTCCCGCAGCGGGGACGGCCCGCCGTCGACAGCCGCTCGACGGCCCGGCGCCCGGGCCGGCTCGAGGCCGCGGCGCGGCGGCGCTGGCTGCGGCTGCGCCACCGCGGCGACGCCGTCGAGTGCCCGTGCTGCGGCCGGCGCTGGGCCGCGTTCGCCGCCGACTGGAACCGCCCCGGCGCGGTCTGTCCCGGATGCGGCTCCCACGAGCGACACCGCGCGCTGTGGCTCTATCTGCGCGACGAGGTCGGCGTGGGGGAGCGGCCCCTGGAGATGCTGCACTTCGCTCCCGAGCACGCCCTCGACATGAACCTCTCCGGGATCGAGGGCCTGAGGCGCATCACCGCCGACCTGGACGGCGAGGGCGTGGACCGTGCGGTGGACATCACCGCGATGCCCTTCGCGGACGCCTCCTTCGACGCCGTGGTGTGCAGCCACGTGCTCGAGCACGTCGGCGACGACCGCGCGGCGATGCGCGAGCTTCGCCGCGTGCTGCGCCCCGGCGGCTGGGCGGCCGTGATGGTGCCGATCGACCCGTCGCTGCCGGCGACCTACGAGGACGCCTCGATCGTCGACCCCGGCGACCGCGAGCGCGCCTTCTGGCAGCACGACCACGTGCGGCTGTACTCGCCGGACATCGCCGAGCGCCTCCGGCAGGCGGGCCTGGCGGTGCGCGCCGTGGCGATCGTGGACGCCCTTCCGGCCGGCGCGGCCGATCGCTACGGCCTCCTGGAGGACGAGACCGTCTTCCACTGCGTCCGGCCGACGCCCTAGCCGGCGGCGGCCTATCCTCGAAGCGTGCCCGTTCGCGAGGCCCCCCAGGGACTCAGCCTGCCGCTCGAGGCCGCACGCCGGCTCGAGCGCCACGTAGCGCGGGCCGTGAACCTGGCCCGCCGCGACGGCGAGGTCGCGGTGGCCAGCGTGACCGTGCCCGTGCCGGCTCAGCTCGACCTCTCGGCGATGGTGCTCGCCGCCCGGCGCGCGGGCGAGCGCTTCTTCTGCCTCGAGCAGCCCGATCGCGACGGGCACGCCGTCTGCGGCCTCGGCTCCGCCACGACCGTCGAGGCCCGCGGGCCCGGGCGGTTCGCGGAGACCGCCGCCCGCTGCCGCGCCCTGGGGGCCCGGACCTTCGCGGACGAGGTGGCGCTCGACAGCCTCGCTCCCCCCGCCGCCGGACCGGTCTTCCTGGGCGGGTTCGCCTTCGCGGCCCACGGCGGCGGCACGCCCGAGTGGTCGTCCTTCGCGCCGGCCCAGCTGGTCCTCCCCGAGCTGGCCTTCGCGCGTCAGGGCGGCGAGGCGCGCATGACCGTCAACGCGCTCGTCGAGGCGGGCGACGATCCCGCCGAGGTGCGTGCCCGCCTCGAGGGGCGCCTGGAAGGGCTGCGCCCGGCCTCCATGCCGCTCATCGACCCCGACCCGGTGGCGCGCCCGCGGGTGGCCGGGGCGGCGGCCCCGGCGCACTACGAGGAGGCGGTCCGCCGAGCGGTCGAGCAGATCCGGGCCGAGCGGCTCGAGAAGATCGTGCTCGCCCGCGAGGTTCGCGTCCACGCGGGCGCCCACATCGATCCGGCGCCGGTGGTCGGCGCCCTGCGCTCGGTGTTCGGGGAGTGCTACTGCTACTGCGTCGGCTCGGCCGAGGGGGTGTTCGTGGGGGCGAGCCCCGAGCTGCTCGTTCGCCGCGACGCCGCCCGCGTCCAGACCGTCGCCCTGGCGGGCACGACCCGCCGCAGCGCCGATCCCGCGGTGGACTCCCACCTGGGCGAGCAGCTGCTCCAGAGCCCCAAGAACCGCCAGGAGCAGGTGATCGTGAGCCGGCGCATCGAGCGCGTGCTCGACCCGGTGAGCGTCTGGGTCGCGGCCGCGGAGGAGCCGGTGCTCGTGAAGGTCCAGAACGTGCAGCACCTGGCCACGCCGATCCGCGCGCAGCTCGCCGACTCGGTGTCGGCGGTCGAGCTGGCGGGGCTCCTGCACCCGACCCCGGCCGTGGGCGGCGAGCCCGGCGACGTCGCCGGCCCGATGATCCCCGCCCTCGAGGGGCTCGATCGCGGCTGGTACGCCGGCGCGGTGGGGTGGACCGATCTGGCCGAGGACGGCGAGTTCTGCGTCGCCCTGCGCTGTGCGCTGCTGCGGGGCGAGGTGGCCCACCTGTACGCCGGCTGCGGCATCGTCGCCGACTCCGTGCCCTCCGAGGAGCTGGCCGAGACCGAGGTCAAGCTCCAGGCGCTGCTGCCGCTGCTGGCCTAGTGCCTAGGGGAGCTGCGCGCTCACCCGCTCGACGATCGAGCGGTGGACGCTCACGTTCGCGCGCCGGTCGGTGCGGACCTCGATCAGGCCCGGGCCGCCCTGCACCGCGGCACGCACGTCGTCCGCATCGGCGCAGGGCCGGTGGTCCATCCCCGCCAGCGCCGCCACGGCGGCCAGGTCGAGGTCGGCCGGCGTGGCCACGTGCGCCTCGTAGGCGGCGCGATCGGCGCTCTCGGCCACGGGCAGGAAGTCGAAGATGCCACCGCCGCCGTTGTTCACGCAGAGCACGGTCAGGTCTATCCCGGCCCTGCGGGCGGCCAGCAGGCCGCCGAGGTCGTGCAGCAGCGCCAGCTCCCCCAGCAGCACGAGGGTCGGGCCGGCCCGTGGCGCGGGCGGCGCCCGCGGCCGAGGCGATCGTGCCGTCGATCCCGTTGGCCCCGCGGTTGGAGAGAAAGCGCACGCGCTCGTGGCCCGCGGGCCAGAAGGCCTCCACGTCGCGCACCGGCATCGACGACGCCGGCCAGACCAGCGCGTCGTCCCCCACGACGCCGCTGGGCGACGAATAGACGCGCGGCTCGGAGTCGCCGGGAGCGGCCGCGAGAGCATCCGCAACCACGGCGTCGGCCGCGCGCCACGTGGCGAGCCAGTCGCCGCCCACGCCCTCGGCCCGCATCTCGACCGCCGCGGCGAGGGCGTCGCACGCCGGCGCCGCCGCGCAGCGCATGAGCAGCTCGGCCGCGCGGGTGGGCTCGTGCCACGCGCCGTGGGGATCGAGGACGACCTGGGGGACGCCGGCCAGCCACGCCCGCAGCGGCTTCGAGGTGGGTGTGTCGCCCACGCGCAGCACCAGCTCCGGAACGCTGTCGGCCGCGAAGCCCTCGTCGCGCAACAGCACGTCGTAGTGGGCCACCACGTGGGAGCGGTCGTGCTCGCCGCAGCGCACCCCGGAGGTCGGCTCGGCCAGCACGGGCCAGCCCGCGGCGGCGGCCAGGCGTGCCACCGGCTCGGCCACGTGCTCGGCCGTGGCGCCGCACACGATCGCGCCGCGCGGCGCGGCGGCGGCCCGGGCGGCCAGCTCCTGGATGTCGTCGCCCGCGGGGGCCGGCGGGTGCTCGCGCACCTCGGTCCACGGACGGCCGTCCGCCCGGCCCTCCCAGTCCGCGGGAGGGAGATCCTCCGGGGAGGGGTGGAGGGGGTCGCGGAGCCCGAGGTTCAGGTGCACCGGTCCCGGCCGGCCGCCCAGCGCCGTCCAGTAGGCACGGCAGCCAAGGGCGCGGTGGTGCACCGCGGTGCCGCGCCCGGGCTCGTGGGAGCCCACCTCCACGAACCACTTGGCCGCCGAGCCGAAGAGCTTGATCTGGTCGATGGCCTGCCCGGCGCCCACCTGGCGCAGCTCCGGCGGTCGGTCGGCGGTGAGGACCACGAGGGGCACGCGCGCCTCGGCAGCCTCGTAGACCGCGGGGGCGAGGTTGGCCGCGGCGGTGCCCGACGTGCAGGTGACCGCCACCGGACGGCCGCTCGCCTTGGCCATCCCCAGGGCCATGAAGCCGGCGGCCCGCTCGTCGATCACCGAGACCGAGTCGATCCGCTCCTCGGCCGCCAGCGAGAGCGCGATGGGCGCGTTGCGCGACCCGGGACAGGTCACGGCGTGGCGCATCCCGCACCGGGCCAGCTCGTCCACCAGCGCCTGGAGCGGGGCGAAGGTGCGGTTGATCGGGATCATGGGTGGATGCGACCGGCCGGCGCCCGTCCCGAGGTGGTCTTCGTCCCGGGCTTCATGCAGCCGGGCGACGCGTGGGCGCCGGTGGCCGAGCGGCTGCCCGAACGCTACCCCAGCCTCCTCCTCGATCACGCCGAGCACTCCTTCGAGGGCCGGCTCGCCGAGATCGCAGCGGCGGGGGAGGGGGCGGTGCTCTGCGGCTACTCGCTCGGGGGGCGGCTCGCGCTGCACGCCGCGCTGCGGGCTCCCGAGCGCTACGCGGGCGTGGTGACCGTGGGCGCCTCCGCCGGCATCGAGCCGTCCGGCACCCGCGCGGCCCGCGCCCAGGCCGACGAGAAGCTGGCCGCCTGGACGGAGACCCAGGACATCGAGCAGATCGTGGCCGTCTGGGAGCGCCAGCCGCTGTTCGCCGACCAGTCGGACGTGCTGGTCGAGCGCCAGCGGGCCGGGACGCCTGCTCCAGGACCCGCGCGACCTCGCCCTGCTCCTGCGCACGGCCGGCCAGGGCGCTCTGGAGCCGGTGTGGGGGCGTCTGCCCGAGCTTGGCCCGCTTCCGCTCCTTGCGATCGCCGGCGCCCTGGACCGGCGCTACTCCGAGGCCGCCCGCCGCCTGGCGCGCGAGACGCCCCGGGGGCGCGCGGAGATCGTCGAGGGAGCGGGGCACGCCGCCTCAGCTCCAGCGCCCGGAGGAGGTGGCGGCGCTGCTACTCGAATTCCTCGACCAGAACCTCGGCCAGGTCTGAGTCCGAGATCTCCACGCCGAGGCCCGGGCCCCGCGGCACGGACATGAGCCCCGCCGACGGGCTCGGCAGGGCGCGGGCGATCGAGGCGTCGAACAGGTCGAGCGTGGCGAGCCCGCACGCGAGGGGCAGGTGCTGCCCGGCCGCGAGCTGCAGCGCCGCGGCGATGCCCCAGGGGCCGTCGAGCGTGCTCGACAGCCACGCGGCCAGCCCGCTCTCGGCCGCGGCACGCAGAGCCTCGCGAGCGGGTCCGAAGCCCCCGCTGCTCGAGAGCTTGAGGTTCACGGCGTCGCAGGCCTCGAGCTCGGCCGCGGCGCGCACGTCGGCCGCGCCGAGGATCGACTCGTCGGCGGCCAGGGGCACCCCGACCCGCGGCCGGACCTCGGCCATCTCCTCGAGGCTCGCGCACGGCTGCTCGACCAGCTCGAGGTCGTGGGCCTCGAGGTCGGTGAGGATCTCGACCGCCTCGCCGGGCGCCCACGCGCCATTCGCGTCCAGGCGCAGCGCGGGCCACGGCCCGATCGCCTCGCGCACCGCCGCCACGCGCTCCGCGTCGTCGGGCAGCCCGACCTTGACCTTGAAGCACGAATAGCCCTGGCGCAGACCCCGCTTGGCGGCCGCGGCCACCTCGTCGGGCGGTCCCGCGGGCAGGGTCATGTTCACGGGGATCGCGTCGGCCCCCGGCTCGCCGAGCGGCTTGCCGCGCCGCCGCGCCTGGAGGTCCAGCTCGGCCAGCTCCCACGCGGCGCGGGCGGGCGGCGGGGCCCCGCGGGCGGGAGGGCCCTCGCGCAGCGCCTCGACCACGTCGTCCACGCCCACGCCGTCGTAGGACTCGAGCGGCGCGGCCTCGCCCCAGCCGAGCGTGCCGTCGTCGTCCTCGAGCCGGATCACGGCCAGCTCCCGGGCGGACACCACCCCGCCCGCGGTCACGAACGGCTCGCGGAGCGGTATCGAGAGCCTCAGCAGCGAGCGCCTCACGAGAGCAGCACGCCCGCCGACAGGAGGAGGGAGAAGACGGCGAGAAGGCGGCCCGTGTCGGCCAGCGCGCCGTTCAGCGCCGGGCCGTCCGTGCGGGTGAGCACCGTGCGCAGGAGCGGCGGCACAAGCGGAGCCGAGAGGAGCGCGAGGGTGACCCACCACGAGAGCCCCCCGGCCAGCGGGATCGCCACAGGCGCCGCGAAGGTCACGAGCAGCATCGCCGCGAACAGCCGCCGCGCGCCCGGTCGCCCGAGTTGCACGGCCAGCGTTCGCTTGCCGGCGCGGCGGTCGGTGTCCACGTCGCGCACGTTGTTCACCACCAGGATCGCGGCGGCGAGCAGGCCGACGGGCACGGACAGGGCGAAGGCCTCCCAGGGCAGCTCCTCGGCCTGCACGTAGTAGGAGCCGGCGACGGCCACCAGGCCGAAGAACAGGAACACGAACAGCTCGCCCAGCCCCGCGTAGCCGTAGGGCCGGGGACCGCCGGTGTAGAGCACGCCGGCGAGGATGGACACGGCGCCCACCGCCAGCATCTCGGGGCCCGCGACCGCGGCCAGGTAGATCCCCGCGAGCACCGCCACCGCGAACGACACGTAGACCCCGGTGAGCACCCGCCGCGGGGGCATGAGGCCTCCCGCCGTGACCCGCACCGGCCCCAGCCGGTCCTCGGTGTCGGCTCCGCGCCTGGCGTCGGAGTAGTCGTTGGCGAGGTTGGTGCCGATCTGGATGAACACGCTCCCGACCAGGGCGGCCACGAAGGCGAGCGCGTGGAACTCGTCGTCGGAGATCGCCAGCGAGGTGCCCACGAGCACCGGCGCCACCGCGGCGGGCAGCGTCCGGGGACGCGAGGCCATGAGGAACAGCCGCAGGCCCGGCTTCGGCGCCGAGGCCGTTCGCGCCGCCGTCAAGGCCGGCGCGGGAACTTGCTGAAGTCCGGCCGGCGCTTCCCCTGGTAGGCGTCGCGCCCCTCACCCGCCTCCTCGGTCCCGTAGAAGAGGAGGTTGGCGTCGTGGGCGAGCTGCTGGATGCCCGTCAGCCCGTCCTCCGCGGCGTTGAAGCTGGCCTTGAGCAGCCGTAGCGAGAAGGGCGAGAGGGCCAGCATCTCGCGGCACCACGCGACCGTCTCGCGCTCGAGCTCCTCGAGCGGGACCACGGTGTTCACCAGGCCCATCTCGAGCGCCTCCGCGGCCCCGTAGCGACGGCACAGGAACCAGATCTCCTTGGCCTTCTTCTGTCCCACCTGCGCGGCGAGCAGCGACGCGCCGAAGCCGCCGTCGAACGAGCCCACCATCGGCCCCGTCTGCCCGAAGCGCGCGTTGTCGGCGGCGATGGTGAGATCGCACACGATGTGGAGCACGTGCCCGCCGCCGATCGCGTAGCCCGCGACCATCGCCACGATCGGCTTGGGCAGGCGGCGCATCTGCACGTGGAGGTCGGTCACGTGGAAGCGCCCGACCGCGCGTGCCGCCCGGCTCCTCCATGTAGCCCGAGTCGCCGCGGACCCGCTGGTCGCCGCCCGAGCAGAAGGCCAGCGGGCCCTCGCCGGTGAGCACGATCACCCCGACCGAGGTGTCCTCACGGGCGAGCTCGAAGGCCTCCGAGAGCTCGATCACGGTCTGCGGACGGAAGGCGTTGCGCACCTCCGGCCGCGTGATGGTCAGCTTGGCGATCCCCTCCGCGGTCTCGTAGCGGATGTCCTCGAAGTCGCCCGAGGGGCGCCAGTCGGCGCCGGGCGCAATCGAGCGCCGCTGCTGCTCGGCGGTCCAGTCGGGGGCGGCCATGGGGCCGTCCTACCATAGGGGCCCTGGACGACTGGCTCTCCTCCGCGGCGCGACGGCGCCCCGGCCACCCCGCGATCGTGGCGCCCGACGGCGCCAGGACCTATTCCGAGCTCGATGCGGAGGCCTCGGCCTGCGCCCGGCGCCTGGCCGCGCTCGGCGTGCGGGCGGGCGACCGGGTGGCCACCACGCTTGCGCCCGGGCTGGCCCTGGCGGCCCTGATCCACGCCGCTCCGCGTCTCGGCGCCGCGCTGGTCCCGCTGAACACCCGGCTCGCGGAGTCCGAGCTGCGCGAGCAGGCTCGCATGGCGGGGGCCCGGCTCACCGTCGCCGAGCCGCTCGCGGGCGCCGAGAGCGACGCCGCGCTCCTGACCGAGCTGGACCCCGCGGCCGTGCACTCGGTCCTGTTCACCTCCGGCACGTCGGGGCGCGCCAAGGCGGTGGAGCTCACGGTGGGCAACCACGCCGCGAGCGCCGCCGCCTCCGCCGCGAACCTCGGCTCGCTCGAGGAGGACCGCTGGCTCTGCGTGCTTCCGCCCTTCCACGTGGGCGGGCTCGCCATCGTCCTGCGCGCGGCGATCGGCGCGACCACGGTGGTGCTGCACGACGGCTTCGACGCCGAGCGGGTCCTGGCCGAGCTCGGGGGCGGCGATGTGACCCTCGTCTCGCTCGTCCCCACGATGCTCCACCGCCTGCGCGATGCGGGCCTGGGCGCCACGCCCGGCCTTCGCGCCATCCTGCTCGGCGGGGGGCCGATTCCCGCGGGCCTGCTGGCGTGGGCGCGCGAGGCAGGGCTCCCGGTGGCGCCCACCTACGGCATGACCGAGACGGCCTCGCAGATCGTGACCGTGCCCCCCGCGGAGGCGCTTCGCGGCGCGCGCGCCGGGCAGCCGCTGGAGGGGGTGGAGCTACGCGTGGCCCCGGACGGGGAGATCCTCGTGCGCGGGCCGATGGTGGCGCCCGCGTCGGTGGCCGGCGACGGCTGGCTGCACACCGGCGACCTGGGCGCGCTCGACGAGAGCGGGCGCCTGAGCGTGGCCGGCCGCAAGGGCGATGTGATCGTGACCGGCGGAGAGAACGTGATGGCGGCGGAGGTGGAGGAGGCGCTTCGCTCCCACCCGGCCGTGGCGGATGCCGGGGTGGTGGGCGCGCCGGACGAGGAGTGGGGCGAGCGGGTGGTGGCCTTCGTGGTGCTGCGCGAGGCGGCCACCGACGCCGAGCTGCTGGCGCACTGCCGTCCCGGGTGGCCCCTTTCAAGGTCCCGAAGGAGATCCACCGCGAGGCGGCGCTGCCCCGGAGCCCGCTCGGCAAGCTCCTGCGGGGCGCGGCTGGCTAGAGTCCCGCGCCGATGATCTACGACGACGACGCTGACCTCGCGCGGCTCGAGGGCAAGACCGTGGCCATCCTCGGCTACGGATCGCAGGGCCACGCGCACGCTCTGAACCTCAAGGACTCCGGGGTGAACGTCATCGTCGGCCTGCAGACCCGACTCCGAGTCGGTCGCGAAGGCCGAGGGCGACGGGCTCGAGGTGGCCTCGGTCGCCGACGCCGCGTCGCCGCGGCGACGTGGTGATGGTGCTCCTGCCCGACGAGCGCCAGCACGACGTGTGGGAGTCCGAGATCAGCGACGGGATCGCGCCCGGCAACCTGCTCCTGTTCGCCCACGGCTTCTCGATCCACTACGGCGAGGTCGAGCCCGGCCCGGGCGTGGACGTGGGCATGGTCGCCCCCAAGGGCCCGGGGCATCTGGTGCGCCGCCAGTTCACCGAGGGCAACGGCGTGCCCGGCCTGATGGCCATCCACCAGGACGAGTCGGGCGCCGCGCGCGACCTCGTGCTCGCCTACGCCAAGGGCATCGGCTGCACCCGCGGCGGCGTGATCGAGACCACCTTCAAGGACGAGACCGAGACCGACCTCTTCGGCGAGCAGGCCGTGCTCTGCGGTGGCGTCACCGAGCTGGTGCGGGCGGGCTACGAGACCCTCGTGGGCGCCGGCTACGACCCCCGGCTGGCCTACTTCGAGTGCCTCCACGAGCTCAAGCTGATCGTGGACCTCATGTACGAGAAGGGCATCACCGGCATGCGCTACTCGATCTCGAACACCGCCGAGTACGGCGACCTGACGCGCGGGACGCGGGTGATCTCCGACTCCACTCGCGACGCGATGAAGCAGGTGCTCACCGAGATCCAGTCGGGTGAGTTCGCGCGCGAGTGGATCGCCGAGAACAGGGCGGGCCAGGAGAACTTCCAGCGCATGCGCAAGGAGGGCCAGGACCACCAGATCGAGCGCGAGGGCAAGGAGCTGCGCTCGATGATGGATTGGATCGACCAGGAGTTCTGATGGAGGGCGAGGGCCAGGGAGGCGGCTACCTTCCCCCCGAGCCGTCGGGTCGCGAGCCCGATCTCGGCGACGCCGGCGCCCGAGCCGCCCGACCCCGGCCGCCAGCCGCCGCCGCCAGGCGGGCACCGCGCCGCCGGCAGCCGCGCGAGCCAGCCTGGCGCAGCAGCCGCCCCAGGGCGGCGCGCAATGGCAGCAGCCGCAGCCCCAGCAGCCGTGGGTCTACGCCCCCAGCCCGCAGGTGCCCGACAACGGCTCGGCGGTGGCCGGCTTCGTCCTCTCGCTCATCGGGCGGAGGCCTGCTGCTCGTCTCCGGCGGGCTCTCGACCATCGTGTCGGTGGTCTGCGCCGCGGTGGGGATCTTCTACTCGGTGCGGGGCCGCAGGCGGGTCGACCGCGGCGAGACGCCCAAGCACCGCGGGCTCGCCCAGGCCGGCTTCATCATCGGGATCGTCTCCCTCGTGCTCGCCGTGCTGGCCACGCTGGCCTACGGCGCCATCCTCATCCTGTACCTCACGAACGACGAGTTCCAGGAGGATCTCGAGCGCGAGCTCGAGCTGGACACGCAGAGCTCGACGATCCTCCTCGCGGTGGTGGCGCTCCGGCTCACCCGCGGCGCGCTGTCAGTCTTTCTCTGAGTGACCGACGCCACGCCGCAGATTCCCCAGCAGCTGAAGCCCGCCGACGGCCGGTTCGGCTGCGGGCCCTCGAAGGTGCGCCCCGAGGCCGTGGCCGCGCTGGCCGCCCCGGACTCGCCGATGGGGACCTCTCACCGCCAGGCGCCGGTCAAGGACGTGGTGGCCCGCGTCCGCGGCGGCCTGCGGGACCTCTTCTCGCTGCCCGAGGGCTACGAGGTGCGTCCTGGGCAACGGCGGCACCACGGCCTTCTGGGACGCCGCGGCGTGCGGCCTCGTGCGCGAGCGCGCGCTGCACCTCGCCTACGGCGAGTTCTCGCGCAAGTTCGCCACGGTCACCGCGCGGCGCCCCGTTTCTCGCCGACCCGGTCGTGGTGGAGGCCGAGGCCGGCGACGCGCCCGAGCCGCGGGCCGACGCTGCGGCGGACGTGATCGCCTGGGCCCACAACGAGACCTCGACCGGGGTGATGGTGCCCGTGCGCCGTCCGGCCGACGCCGGCGACGCCCTGGTGCTGGTGGACGCCACGTCGGGGGCGGGAGGGCTCCCGCTGGACGTCGGCCGAGGCGGACGTCTACTACTTCGCCCCCCAGAAGGCCTTCGGGTCCGACGGCGGGCTGTGGCTCGCGCTGATGTCGCCCGCCGCGCTCGAGCGGGTCGCCGAGCTCGACGGCGCGGGCGACCGCTGGACCCCGTCGTTCCTGTCGCTGGCCACCGCGCTCGAGAACTCGCGGAAGGACCAGACGCTCAACACGCCCGGCGGTGGCGACGCTGATGATGCTGGCCGAGCAGATCGAGTGGATGCTGGCCGGCGGCGGCCTCGACTGGTGCGTGCGAGCGCACCACGGCGTCGTCCTCGCACCTCTACGGCTGGGCCGAGGCGGCGTCCTTCGCCGACCCCGTTCGTGGGCGACGCCGCGAAGCGCTCGCTGGTCGTCGGCACGATCGACTTCGACGACTCGGTGGACGCCGCCGCGCTGGCCAAGACGCTGCGCGCCAACGGGATCGTCGACGTCGAGCCCTACCGCAAGCTCGGGCGCAACCAGCTGCGGGTCGGCATGTTCCCGGCCGTCGAGCCGGCCGACGTCGAGGCGCTCACGGCGTGCATCGACTGGGTCGTCGAGAACGCCGAACGGGTGGCCGCATGAGCGCCCGCGTGCTCGTCAAGGAGAAGATCGGCGACTCGGGCGTCGACCTGCTGCGCGCGGCCGGGCTCGAGGTCGAGCTGGGCGCCGACTGGGAGGACGGCGAGCTCGAGCGCCGCATCGGCGAGTTCGACGGCATGCTCATCCGCTCCGCCACCAAGCTCACCGCCGACCTGATCGACCGGGCCACGAACCTCAAGGTGGTCGGCCGTGCCGGCGTCGGCGTCGACAACGTGGACGTGGCCGCCGCCACCCGGCGCGGCATCGTGGTGGCCAACGCGCCGCAGTCCAACGTGATCACGGCCGCCGAGCACACGATGGCGCTGCTGCTGGCGATGGCCCGCAACGTGCCCCAGGCCCACGCCTCGCTGGTGGAGGGCCGCTGGGACCGCTCCAAGTTCAGCGGCGTCGAGCTGCACGAGAAGGTGCTCGGCGTGCTCGGCTTCGGGCGCATCGGGCAGCTGGTGGCCGCCCGCGCGCGCTCCTTCGGCATGCGGGTGCTCGCCTTCGACGCCTTCGTGGCCGAGGAGCGCTTCCGCGAGCTGGGCGTGGAGCGCGCCGACAGCTCGGACGCCGTGTACGCCGAGGCGGACTTCGTGACGCTGCACCTCCCCAAGACCGCCGAGACCGAGAACTGGCTCGACGCGGAGGCCCTGGCCAAGATGAAGGACGGCGTGCGCATCCTCAACGTGGCGCGCGGGCCGCTGGTGGTGGACGCCGACCTCAAGGCGGCGCTCGACTCGGGCAAGGTCGCGGGCGCGGCGCTCGACGTGTTCCGCGAGGAGCCGATCACCGACCACCCGCTGTTCGGCTACCCCGGCGTGGTCGTCACCCCCCACCTGGGCGCGTCCACGGCCGAGGCCACCGACCGCGCCGGCTACCAGGCCGCCGAGCAGGTGGTGGCCGCGCTCACCGGCGGCGTGGTGACCAGCGCGGTGAACGTGCCCGACCATCGCCAGCGAGGACGCCGAGGCGCTCGGGCCCTTCCTGGGGCTGGGCCAGAGCCTCGGGCCGGATCGCCGTGGCGCTGGCCGAGGGCACGTCGGTCGACGCCCTCGAGGTCGAGTACCTCGGCAAGGTCGCCGAGCGCGACACCCGGTTCCTCACCGTCCAGGTGCTCAAGGGGGCGCTCGCCGGGCACACCGAGGAGGCGGTCAACGACGTGAACGCCCCGGGCCTGGCCGAGGAGCGCGGGATCGCCCTCACGGAGATCGCGGACCCCGACCGCCCGCGACTTCACCGACCTCGTGCGCGTGACCGTGGTGAGCGGCGAGGAGCGCACCAGGGTCGTGGGCACGGTGCTCGGGCAGCGCCACCGCCCGCACCTGCTGGAGGCCTGGGGCTCGCGCTTCAACGTGCAGCTGGAGGACCACCTGGCGGTGTTTCGCTACCCCGACCGCCCCGGCGTGATCGGCCGCGTCGGCACCGCGCTCGGCGAGGCCTCGATCAACATCGTCTCGGCGGCCGTCGGCCGCCATCCCGAGGAGGACGGCGAGGCGTGATGGTGGTCACCGCGGACTCGCGCGTGCCCCAGGAGGTGGTCGACGCGCTCGTGGCCGGCGACGGGTTCGAGGCGGGGCGGACGTCTGCCTGTAGCACGCTGGTACCCTACGCAGCGATGCCGCGCCTGCTCGACCTCCGACTTCTCCTCCTGCTCCCCTCGGGGAGCTGACATCGCGTGGCGGCCGCCTAGCCGCAAAGCACAGGAGAAGGCAGGTCGAGTAGAGAAAGGTAGGAACGGCATGAAGGACGAGGCGAAGCGGGTACGGATCTTCGACACGACCCTGCGCGACGGCGAGCAGTCGCCCGGGCATCTCGCTGAACAAGCAGGAGAAGCTGGAGATCGCCCAGCAGCTCGCGCGCCTCGGCGTCGACGTGATCGAGGCCGGCTTTCCCGATCGCCTCGCCCGGCGACTTCGCCGCGGTGGAGGCGATCGCGCGCGAGGTGCAGGGCCCCGTGATCTGCGGCCTGGCCCGCACCGGGGTGGCCGGACATCGACGCCGCCTGGAACGCGGTCAAGGACTCCGAGCGCCCGCGCATCCACACGTTCATCTCCACCAGCGACATCCACATCGAGCACCAGCTGCGCACCACGCGCGAGGACGTGAAGGGGCAGGCGCGGGCGGCCGTGGCCCACGCCCGCCGGTACTGCGACGACGTGGAGTTCTCGCCCATGGACGCCACGCGCGCCGACCTGGAGTTCACCGCCGAGGTGATCGCGATCGCCCTCGAGGAGGGCGCCACCACGATCAACGTGCCCGACACCGTGGGCTACTCGATGCCGGACGAGTACGCGGAGATGTTCGCGGAGCTCCGCCGCCTCGTGCCCGGCCTGGCCGACGTGACCACCTCCGTGCACTGCCACGACGATCTCGGCCTGGCGGTGGCCAACTCCTTCGCCGGGCGTCGGGGCCGGCTGCCGCCAGGTGGAGTGCGCGATCAACGGCCTCGGCGAGCGGGCGGGCAACGCCTCGCTGGAGGAGATCGTGATGCTGCTGCGCGTGCGCGAGGCCGCGCACGGGCTGTGGACCGGGGTGCACACCGAGGAGATCGCGCGCACCAGCCGGCTCGTGTCGCGCCTGACCGGCTACCGGTGCAGCCCAACAAGGCGATCGTGGGCCGCAACGCCTTCGCCCACGAGTCGGGCATCCACCAGGACGGCGTGCTCAAGGAGCGCACCACCTACGAGATCATGGAGGCCACCACCATCGGCCTCGAGCAGAACTCGATCGTGCTCGGCAAGCACTCCGGCCGCCACGCCCTGCGCAAGGCGCTGGAGGAGCTGGGCTTCGAGGTCGACGGCGCCGCGCTGAACACCGCGTTCAAGCGCTTCAAGGAGGTGGCCGACCGCAAGAAGACGGTCACCGCGCTCGACCTGGAGGCGATCGTCTCCGACGAGATGCGCCAGTCGGCGAGCGCCTACGAGCTCGAGTCCTTCGAGATCGAGGCGGGCTCGGAGCGCGTCGCCGTTCGCCCGCGCCACGGTGCGCCTGCCCGACGGCGAGACCGGGTCGGGGAGCTTCACCGGCGACGGTCCCGTGGAGGCCCTCTTCAGCGCGCTCAACGCCGCCACCGGCCAGGAGGGGCGCCTGAAGGAGTACCACGTGTCGGCCGTCACGGCCGGGCGCGACGCCCTCGCCGAGGTCACCGTGCTGGTGGAGCTCGGCGGCGTCAGCGCGCAGGGCCAGGGCGTCTCGCCGGACACCATGGAGGCCTCCGGCCGGGCGTACCTGCGGGCGATCGCCAACGCGCTCTCGACCACTCCGCGCTCCACCTGGCCGCCGGAGAACCCGACCGAGGCAGCGGCCGCCGACGCCGGCTCCCGAGGCCGCCGACGCCCCGGTCTCCTAGGCACCGTTGAGGTCGTCGGGCGACTTCACCTTCCGCGACGGCGAGCGGCTGATCCGCTTCGGCGCCGGCGCCCTCGCGGACGCGCGCCGAGCTGATCGAGGCCCAGGGCCTCGGCCGGCTACGCGCTGCTCACCACCGAGCGCGCCCTGGGCGACGCGCCGGCCTGCCTCGAGGAGGGCGCCGAGGCCGTCCTCCACGTCCCGCGCGGGCCCGGTGCCCGAGGCCGCCGCGGCGGTCCGCGGCCGGGTCGGAGAGCGCCCGCTCGTGGCCTTCGGAGGCGGGCGGGTGGTCGACGCCGCCAAGGCGATCGCGGCGCCGACGGGCTGCACGGTCGGCGCGATCCCCACCACGCCTGGCCGGCTCGTCCTTCACGCCCTTCCACCGCATGCCCGCCGGGGTCGAGGGCTACGGCTTCGACCCGTCCGGTGCTGGCGGTGTGCGATCCCGGCGCTGATGGCCTCCGCGCCGATGCCCGGCCTGGCGGCCACCGCGATGAACGCGCTGGCGCATGCGGTCGAGGCCCTCTACGCGCCCGGGGCCAAACCCGGTGACCGAGGGCGCGGCCCTTCGCGCCGCCGGGCTGATGGCCGGCGGGCCTTCGCGACGCCGAGCCCGAGCGGAGGCCTGCTCGCCGAGGCGGCCGTCCTGGGGCGGCTACGCCGTCGGCACCGCCGGCCTCGCCGTGCACCACGCGGTCTGCCAGACGATCGTGCGCACCGCGGGCACGCCGCACGCGGCCACCAACGCGGTGATGCTCCCGCACTCGGTGGCCTTCATGGCCGACCGCGCGCCCGCGCGAGATCGAGGCGCTGGCGCGAGCGCTCGAGTGCCCGCGACGCGGCGGCCGCGATCGCCGCGCCTGAGCGCCCGAGCCGTCGTGACCTCCCTGGGCGAGCTCGGCCTCGACGCCGTCGCGCGTCGACGAGGTGGCGTCGGCCGCGCTGCACCATCCCGGGGTGGCGGCGACGCCGGGCGGGGTGACGTCGACGACCTCCGGTCGCTGGTTCGCGCCGCCCTCTAGTCTCGGCGGGGTACCCGGAGGAGGAGCGACCGAGAATGCTGTTCGGCCAGGAGCACGTGGACCGCTACGTGGCGACGGGTGGCGAAGAGGGCCACGAATGGCAGGGCACGACCGCCCTGATCCTCACCACCACCGGTCGCAAGTCGGGCGACGACCGCAGCACCCCGCTGATCTACCAGGAGCACGACGGCCACCTCCTCGTGGTGGCCTCGAAGGGCGGCTCCGACGATCCGCCCGCCTGGTTCAAGAACCTCGAGGCGCAGCCCGGAGGTGACGGTGCAGGTGAAGGCCGATCGCTTCCCCGCGCGCGCCCGCGTGGCCGACGCCGAGGAGAAGCCCGAGATGTGGAAGACGATGACCGCGGCGTGGCCCGCCTACGACGACTACCAGAAGAAGACCGACCGCGAGATTCCCGTCGTCGTGCTCGAACGCGAGGAGTAGGGTCGAGCCATGCCTGCACTGGAAGGACGACGAATCGCGATCACCGGCGCCTCCTCGGGCATCGGAGAGGCCACCGCGGAGGCGCTCGCCGAGGCCGGGGCCGCGCTGGCCCTGGGCGCCCGCCGCCGCGACCGGATCGAGGCCCTGGCCGAGCGGATCGGCACGAGCGGCGCCAAGGCGGTCGCCGATCGAGGTCGACGTCGGCGACGAGGCCCAGGCCCGCGGCTTCATCGAGCAGGCGAGCTCGGAGCTCGGCGGGCTCGACGGGCTGATCAACAACGCGGGCCTGATGCTGCTCGGCCCGGTCGAGGGATCGGACACCGAGGAGTGGCGCCGGATGATCGACGTGAACGTGCTCGGCCTCCTGTACTGCACCCACGCCGCGCTCCCGCTGATCGGCCAGGCCGGGGGAGGGGACATCGTGAACGTGTCCTCGGTGGCCGGGCGCAACGCCGGCGCCGGGGCGGCGGTCTACAACTTCACCAAGTTCGGGGTCACCGGCTTCTCCGAGGCGCTGCGCCAGGAGGCGCTGCACTCCAACGTGCGGGTGACCTGCGTCGAGCCGGGCTTCGTGGAGACCGAGCTGCAGGGCCACAACGAGAACCCGCTGGTCAAGCAGGCGATCGAGAAGATGCAGGAGCAGATCGGCGACGCGCTCCAGGCCGAGCGACATCGCGGCGTCGATCCTCTACGCCATCTCCCAGCCGCCCCACGTGTGCATCAACGAGGTGCTGGTGCGGCCGACGGGCCAGGCCCGCTGAGTCTGACGTACAGGCGTACGTGATAACGTACGCACGCGTGGCCGCCGCCGCCTCCTCCCCGATGCCCGCCGTGGGCCCGCGCATGAAGGCCCTGCGCGACGGGATGGACCTCTCGCTGCGCGATCTCGCCGAGCGCAGCCGGGCGTCTCCGCGCCGATGCTCTCCCAGGTCGAGCGCGGGGAGACCAGCCCGACGCTCGCCGTGGCCGCGCGCATCGCCGGGGGCCTCGACCTCACCCTCTCCCAGCTGCTGCGCCTCGACGAGGGCACGGGCGTCACGGTCGTGACGCGCGGACGACCGCCTGCGGGGGGGCCCGACCCGCCGGCGGCCACTCCTACGAGATCCTCACGCCGCCGGTGCCGGGCCAGCGCGCCGAGGTCACCGAGCACACGCTCGACCCGGGGCGGCCGACCGGCGGCCCCGACGACCCGCCGATGCACGAGCCCGGCAGCCGCGAGACCGCGACCGTGACCGAGGGCCGCCTCAGGCTCGTCTGCGACGGCGCTCGCGCACGACCTGGGCGAGGGCGACGCCGTGACCTTCGACGCCGACCTGCCCCACCACTTCGAGAACCCCGGCGACGACCGAGGCCCGCTTCTTCGCGGTCGTCGCCGCCGGCCTGAGGAGGTCCTGACGCGATGCCGCGAGACGCTGTTCGACAAGATCTGGAGCGCCCACGAGGTGGCGGATGCGCTCCTCTACATCGACCTCCACCTGGTGCACGAGGTCACGAGCCCGCAGGCCTTCGAGTCCCTGCGCCTGGCCGGGCGCAGGGTGCGCCGGCCCGACCGCACGCTCGCCACCGCCGACCACAACGTGCCCGACCGACGGCTCGAAGGTGGCGGCGCAGATCGCCGACCACCTCAGCCGCGTGCAGGTCGAGACGCTCGAGCGCAACTGCCGGGAGTTCGGCGTGCCGGTGTACTCGATCGGCTCCGCGCGCCAGGGCATCGTGCACGTGATCGGCCCCGAGCTGGGGGTCACCCAGCCGGGCATGACGATCGTCTGCGGGGACTCGCACACCTCGACGCACGGCGCGTTCGGGGCGCTGGCCTTCGGCATCGGCACGAGCGAGGTGGAGCACGTGCTCGCCACCCAGACGCTGCAGCAGCGAAAGCCGCGCTCGATGCGCATCCTCTACTCGGGCGAGCTGGGCTACGGCGTGAGCGCCAAGGACCTGATCCTCGGGACCATCGGCCGCATCGGCGTGGACGGCGGCGTGGGCCACGTGATCGAGTACGCCGGGCCGCCGATCGAGGCGCTCTCGATGGAGGGCCGGATGACGGTCTGCAACATGACGATCGAGGGCGGCGGCCGCGCGGGGATGATCGCCCCCGACGACACCACCTTCGAGTGGGTCGAGGGCCGCGAGGCGGCGCCGAGCGAGCTCCCGCTCGACGAGTGGCGCGCGCTGCGCGACCGACGACGGCGCCGAGTTCGACACCGAGGTCGCGATCGACGCCTCGGAGATCTCGCCCCAGGTCACCTGGGGGACGACCCCGGAGATGGTCACCGACGTGACCGTCCGCGGTGCCCGAGCCCGCGAGGCGAGGGCGACGAGCGCGCGCTCGAGTACATGGCGCTCGAGGCCGGCACCCCGATGCAGGAGATCGAGCTGGACCGCGTCTTCATCGGCTCCTGCACCAACTCGCGGATCGGCGACCTGCGCGAGGCCGCCGAGATCGTGAGGGGCCGCAAGGTGGCCTCCACGCTCAGCGCGATGGTCGTGCCCGGGTCGCAGCAGGTGGCCGCCCAGGCCGAGCGCGAGGGGCTCGACGAGGTGTTCCGCGCGGCGGGGTTCGACTGGCGCTCGGCCGGCTGCTCGATGTGCCTGGGCATGAACCCCGACACGCTGGCGCCCGGCGAGCGCTGCGCCTCGACGTCCAACCGCAACTTCGAGGGCCGCCAGGGCCGCGGCGGGCGCACCCACCTGGTGAGCCCGAAGATGGCCGCGGCGGCGGCCATCGAGGGCCGGTTCGTCGACATCAGGGAGTGGGAGGGCGCGTGAACCCGGTCACCAAGATCAAGGGCCCGATCTCGGTGCTCCGGCGCTCCGACGTCGACACCGACCAGATCATCCCCAAGCAGTTCCTCAAGCGGGTCGAGCGCACCGGCTTCGGCGAGTTCCTCTTCTACGACTGGGCCAAGGAGCCCGGCTGGGACCTCGACCCCAACCCGATCCTGGTGACCGGCCGCAACTTCGGCTGCGGCTCCTCGCGCGAGCACGCGCCCTGGGCGCTCGAGGACTTCGGCTTCAAGGCGCATCGTCGCGCCCTCGTTCGCGGACATCTTCTACTCCAACTGCACCAAGATCGGGCTGGTGCCGGTGCCGCTCGCCGAGGCGGAGGTGGACGCCCTGATGGACGCCACCGAGGCGGAGATCGACCTCGAGGAGCAGGTCGTGCGCTTCGACGGCCGCGAGGTGGCCTTCGAGATCGATCCCGAGACCAGGCGGCGCCTGCTCGGCGGCCTGGACGACATCGGCGTGACCCTCCAGTCCGAGGACGCGATCGACGCCTACGAGGCCGAGCGCGAGCGCAGCGGCCCCGTGACCACGAGCCTTTGACGTCCGAGCGTTCCGCGGGACTGGGACGCGGCGAGCTACGACCGCGTCTCCGGGCCGCAGGTGGCGTGGGCCGAGGCGGTGCTCGACCGGCTCGCGCCTCGACGGGCGACGAGACCGTGCTCGACGCGGGCTGCGGCAGCGGCCGCGTGACCGCGCCTGCTGCTGGAGCGGCTGCCCGCGCGGCCGGGTGATCGCCGTCGACGCCGCGCCCTCGATGGTCGAGGTCGCGCGCGCGGCGCTCGGCGAGCGGGCCGAGGTGCGCCAGGCCGAGCTGACCGCCCTGGAGCTCGACGAGCAGGTCGACGCCGTGTTCTCCAACGCCGTCTTCCACTGGGTGCGCGACCACGACGCGCTCTTCGCCGCGCCTCGCACGCCGCGCTGCGGCCCGGCGGGCGGCTGTCGGCCCAGTGCGGCGGGGCGGGCAACGTCGAGCGCTTCCACGCCGACGGCGCGCGGAGGTCGGCGCCGAGGAGCCCTTCGCCGAGCACCTCGAGCGGCTGGGACGGGCCCGTGGAACTTCGCCGGCGCCGAGGAGACCGCGCGAGCGCCTGGCGCGCGGCGGGCTTCCGCGACGTGCGAGGTCTGGCTCGAGCCCAACCCGGTGGTGCCCGAGTTCACCGAGGAGTACCTGCGCACGGTGTGCCTCGGCCACCACCTCGAGCGCCTGCCCGAGCACCTGCGCGACGACTACGTGCGCGCGGTGGCCGAGCGCTGCGGGCAGCCGGTCGAGCTGGACTACGTGCGGCTGAACATCACCGCGTCCGCCGCCTGACCGAGCGCTCCCGTGTTTCGTTCTTCCCCCGGACGGGGGATAGGCCGGGCGACCGGTCAGAACCCTCAGCAGCAGGAGACTCTCTACATATGAAGCGAAGCGTCCTCGCCGTCGGCCTCGTCATCGCCGCCGCGGCCCTCCTTCCCAGCACGGCCTCGGCGTGGGCCCCCGCCGACCAGGCCACCATCCACCCCGGCGTGCAGACCTTCACCGACGGCGGCCAGTGCACGGCCAACTTCATCTTCACGGGCGGCGGCAACACCTACATCGGCCAGGCCGCCCACTGCTCGGGCACCGGCGCCGCCACCGACACCAACGGCTGCGACGCGGGCACCCTGCCGCTCGGCACGCCGGTCGAGATCGACGGCGCCAGCAGGCCCGGCACCCTCGCCTACAGCTCCTGGATCGCGATGCAGCAGCGCGGCGAGACCAACGCCGACGCCTGCGAGTACAACGACTTCGCGCTCGTGAAGATCGACCCGGCGGACGTCGACAAGGTGAACCCGTCGGTTCCCGGCTTCGGCGGCCCCGTCGGCCTCGGCGGGCCCTCGGCGACCGGCGACGACGTGTTCTCCTACGGCAACTCGTCGCTGCGCCTCGGGCGTCACCTACCTCAGCCCCAAGCAGGGCAAGGTCGTGCACCACCGCCGGAAACGGCTGGAGCCGCACCGTCTACACCGTCACGCCGGGCATCCCCGGTGACTCGGGCAGCGGCTTCCTGAACGACTCCGGCGGCGCCATCGGCACCCTCTCGCACGGTGGCCGATCGCCCCGCTCGCCGGCTCGAACGGAGTGGGCGACCTCGGCCGCGAGCTCGAACTACGCGGCCGCGAGCGGCACCCCGGCGACGCTGGTGAACGGCACCGAGCCGTTCACGCCCGACGTCGTCGGGCGCCATCGCCGGCGCCGGCTAGACCTGGGACGGGGCGCACCTGTACGGTGCGCCCCCGTGGCCCAGCGAATAGTCACCCTGCCCGGCGACGGGATCGGCCCGGAGATCCTGAGCGCCGCGCTCCGAGGTCCTCGACCGCCTCGGTGACTTCGACCTACGACGAGCAGCTCGTCGGCGGCGCCTCGATCGATGCCCACGGCACGGCGCTCACCGACGAGGTCCTCGAGCGCCTGCCGCGACTCCGACGCCGTGCTGCTCGCCGCGGTGGGGGGCCCGAAGTGGGACGCCGAGGTGGCCAGGGACCCCGCCGCGCCCCGGCCCGAGCAGGGCCTGCTCGGCCTGCGCAAGGGCCTCGGCCTGTTCGCCAACCTGCGCCCGGTGCGCCCGAGCCCGGCGCTGCTCGACGCGAGCCCGCTCAAGCGCGAGCGCATCGAGGGCACGGACCTGCTCGTGGTGCGCGAGCTCACCGGCGGCATCTACTTCGGCGACTCGGGCCGCGACGGCGACACCGCCCACGACGACTGCGCCTACAGCGTCGCGCGAGATCGAGCGGATCGCCCGGGTCGCCTTCCGCAGCGGCGCGCGCCAAGGTCACGAGCGTGGACAAGGCGAACGTGCTGGAGACGTCGCGCCTGTGGCGCGAGACCGTGACCCGGATCGGCGCCGAGGAGTTTCCCGAGGTGCGCGCTCGACCACCTGCTGGTGGACAACGCGGCCATGCAGCTCGTGAGCCGCCCGGCGGACTTCGACGTGATCGTGACCGAGAACCTCTTCGGAGACATCCTCAGCGACGAGGCGGCGATGCTCACCGGCTCGCTCGGCATGCTCCCGAGCGCCTCGCTCGGGCGAGCCCGGCGCCCCGGGCGTGTTCGAGCCCGTGCACGGCTCCGCGCCGGACATCGCCGGCACCGGCAGGGCCAACCCGCTGGCCATGTTCGGCTCGGTGGCGCTGATGCTCCGCCACGGGCTCGGCTCGGAGGAGGCCGCCGCCGGTCTAGAATCGGCGATCGACAGCGCACTCGAGGACGGCCTGCGCACGGCCGACCTCGGCGGCGAGGCCACCACCGAGGACGCCACGAAGGCCGTCCTCTCGCACCTCTGAGGAAGGAGGGCGTCTGACGTGAGCACCGCGGATCTCATCTGGCTGAACGGGGAGTTCGTCGCCTGGGAGGACGCGAAGGTCCACGTACTCACGCACGCCCTGCACTACGGCACCAGCGTCTTCGAGGGGGAGCGCGCCTACGAGACCGACGCGCGGACCGGCGATCTTCCGCCACCACGACCACCTCCAGCGGATGGAGAACTCGGCCAAGCTCTACTACATGGACCTGCCGTTCTCCAAGGAGGAGATCCGCGAGGCCACCCACGAGCTGATCGCCCGCAACGGCTTCTCCAGCTGCTACATCCGCCCGCTGATCTACCGCGGTCACGGCCCGATGGGGCTGGACCCCGAGGAGAACCCGGTCGAGGCGATGATCGCCGTCTGGGAGTGGGGCGCCTACCTCGGCGAGGAGGCCAAGCGCACCGGGGTCCGCGCCAAGGTGTCCTCGTGGCGAAGGATCTCGCCACAGTCGCTCATGCCGCACTCCAAGGCCGGCGGGCAGTACCTCAACTCCGTGCTGGCCAAGATCGAGTCCAAGCGCGCCGGATACGAGGAGGCGATCCTGCTCGACGAGCACGGGCGCGTGTGCGAGGGCTCGGGCGAGAACGTGTTCGTGGTCAAGGACGGCCAGATCGTCACTCCGCCTCAGACCGCCAGCATCCTCGACGGCATCAGCCGCAAGTCGATCATGGAGATCTGCGACGACCTGGGCCGCCCGGTCGTCGAGCGCGACGTGGCACGCGCGGAGCTGGCCCTGGCGGACGAGGTGTTCCTGGTGGGGACCGCCGCCGAGCTCACCCCGGTGCGGGAGATCGACGACATCGAGATCGGGCCGCCGGGCCCGCTCACGCGCGAGGTCCAGTCGATCTACGACGACGCCCTGCACGGCCGCGACCCGCGCTACGAGAAGTGGCTCGACCGGGTCGCTGTACCATCGAAGGCGTGAACGCAGCGCGGTTCGAGCGAATTAGGTAGGCGCCGAGCGCTCGACAGCGCACGCAGGCGCCTGCCCACTTTCCTCGAATCACCAGCAGTAGAAAGGCGTTCACCCCAATGGCCAGAGCAGGTCCACCTCTACGACACCACCCTCCGCGACGGGATGCAGGGCGAGGGCATGTCCCTGTCCGTGGACGAGAAGCTGCGCGTGGCCCACGCGCTCGACGGCCTCGGCGTGCATTACGTCGAGGCAGGCTTTCCGAGCTCCAATCCAAAGGAGGTCGAGCTGTTCGAGGTGCTGGAGCGAGAGCGTTTCGAGCACGCCGAGATAGCCGCCTTCGGGATGACCCGCCGGCGCGACGTCGCCGCGCAGGACGATCCCGTCGCTGGCGGTGCTGGCGGGCTGCTTCGCGCCGGTCTGCACGCTGGTCGGAAAGACGTGGTCGCTGCACCTCGAGAAGGTCACGCGGGTCGATCCGGAGGAGAACCTGCGCATGATCGGGGACTCCGTGGCCTACCTCGTGGCCGAGGGGAAGCGGGTGATCTACGACGCCGAGCACTTCTTCGACGCCTACCGCGACGATCCCGGCGTACGCGCTTCGCTGCCTGCGGGCGGCGGTCGAGGCCGGCGCGGAGAACGTGACCCTGTGCGACACGAACGGGGCGACGCTTCCCGGCGCCCTGGGCGAGGCCACCGAGCGCGTCGTCGCCGAGCTCGGCGAGCACGTGCAGGTGGGCATCCACACCCACGACGACGCCGGCTGCGGGGTGGCCAACACGCTGGTGGCCGTGGACCGCGGCGCCCGGCTCGTGCAGGGCACGATGAACGGCTACGGCGAGCGCTGCGGCAACGCCAACCTCACCACCCTCCTCGCCGACCTCCAGCTCAAGCTCGGCTACTCGTGCGTGGCGCCCGAGCGGATGGCCCGCCTGACCGAGACCGCGCACCTGGTCGACGAGCTCTGCAACGTGACCCCGAATCCCAACCAGCCGTACGTGGGAGCCAACGCCTTCGCCCACAAGGGAGGGATGCACGTGGCCGGCGTCAGCCGCGACTCGCGCACCTTCGAGCACGTGGATCCCGCCGAGGTGGGGGCGGGGCGGCGGATGCTGGTGTCCGAGCTGTCGGGCAAGGGCACGATCACCGACCGCGCCGAGCGGACCGGCGTGACGCTGGACGACGCCGGCGCCTCGCGCGTGGTCGACCGGGTCAAGGACCTCGAGCACCGCGGGTACCACCTCGAGGCCGCCGACGGCTCGTTCGACCTCCTCATCCGCCGTGAGACCGGCGACTACGTGCCCCTCTTCCGGCTCGAGTCCTGGCGGGTGATCGTGGAGAAGCGCGAGACCGGCCGGGTCGAGACCGAGGCCACCATCAAGATCTGGGTCGACGGCGAGCGCTACGTGCGCACCGCCGAGGGGAACGGCCCGGTGAACGCGCTCGACACGGCGCTGCGGGCGGCCATCGGCGAGACCTACCCGCACCTGCACGACATCGAGCTCGTGAACTTCAAGGTCCGCATCCTGGACGAGCGCAAGGGCACCGCGGCGGTGACCCGGGTGCTGCTCGACGCCACCGACGGCCACGAGACCTGGGGCGCCATCGGCGTGTCGGAGAACGTGATCGAGGCGAGCTGGGACGCGCTGGTGGACTCGCTGGAGGCGGGGATGCTCCCCGGGCGCGCCGAGCACGTGCGCGCGCGTGGAGCGGTCACGCCGCTGACCGGCCGGTGAGCGAGCGGATCGGCCTCGCGCGCCCGGTGATCGGCGAGCGCGAGGAAGAGCTGGTGCTCGCCACGCTGCGCTCCCGCCACCTGTCGCTCGGGCCCCAGGCGCCGGCCTTCGAGCAGGCCCTGGCCGCCCACATCGGCGCCCGCCACGTCTCCGCCGTCTCGAGCGGCACGACCGCGCTGCACCTCGCCGTCCGCGCCGCGGGCGTAGGGGCGGGGGACGAGGTGGTGACCACGCCGTTCTCCTTCGTGGCCTCGGCCAACTGCCTGCTCTACGAGGGCGCCAGGCCCGTGTTCTGCGACATCGACCCGCGAACGCTCAACATCGACCCCGCGGCCGCCGAGGCCGCGGTGGGGGAGGGCACGACGGGACTGCTGCCGGTGCACATCTTCGGCTACCCGGCCGACATGCCGGCCCTCGAGACGCTTGCCGCGAGCCGCGGGCTGTGGATCGTGGAGGACGCGTGCGAGGCGCTCGGGGCGGTGCACGCGCGACGGACCCCGGGTGGGCGCCCGCGGCAACCTCGCCACCTTCGGCTTCTACCCCAACAAGCAGCTGACCACCGGTGAGGGGGGTGCCCTGGTGAGCCCCACCGCGCAGATCAAGGAGCGGGTCGACAGCGAGCGCAACCAGGGCCGCGCCCCGAACCTGGACTGGCTCGATCACGACCGCCTCGGGTTCAACTACCGCCTCTCGGACCTTGCGTGCGCCCTCGGCCTGGCCCAGCTCGAGCGCCTGGACGACATGCTGTCCGCCCGTGCGCGGGTGGCCGCGCTCTACGGTCAGGCGCTCGGCGGGATCGAGGGCCTCGACCTGCCGTGTGCCGACGAGGGCGGGGACGCGCGCTCGTGGTTCGTCTACGTGGTCCAGCTGCCGAGGGGCACCGACCGCGACGAGACGATCCGCGCGCTGCGCGAGCGCGGGGTGGACTCCAAGCCCTACCTCCCGGCGATCCATCTCATGAGCTTCTACCGGGAGCGCCTCGGGCACCGCGAGGGCGAGTTCCCGGTGTGCGAGGACGTGGCCGAGCGCTCCCTGGCCCTGCCCTTCCACCCCGAGCTGACCGAGGGCGAGGTGGACCGGGTGGCGGGCGCGCTCGAGGCGATCCTCTCCGCCTAGCCGGGCTCAGAGCTCCTTGAGCATGGACACGCCGCCGGGCAGGCCGGCCACCGGGGGCGTGCGGGCCATCTCCTCGAACCCCGCCCGGGCGTAGAGCGCCCGGGCGGCCTGGTTGTCGGCCCACGTGTCGAGCGAGACCGACCTCAGGCCGCGCTCGCGGGCGAGGCGCTCGGCTTCGCGGAGCAGCGCCAGGGCGACTCCGCGCCGGCGCAGGCGCGGGTCGGTGGCCAGCGAGTCGACGTAGAACGAGGCGGGCGGCGGCTCGGGGGCCGTCCGGCCGCTCGCCCGGTACAGCCACAGCGCCCGGGGCCAGCGCCACGGCGGGATCGAGCGGAGGGTCAGGCGCAGGAAGGCGTTGGCCCGCGGGGTCCACTCGCGGAAGGGCATGGCCGCCATGGCTCCCGCCAGCCGGTCGTCCAGCTCCGCCACGCTCACCACGTCGGCGCTGGCGGCCGTGCCCTCGGCCGACAGCGCTCGCCGCAGGGCCCGCTCGGCGAGCCGGCGGCTGCCGGCGTAGCGGTCGTACAGCCCGCCCGAGCTCTCGTACAGCAGCGCGGCGGTCGCGGCCGAATCGTCCTCGCGAAAGGGCCGGACCGTCGGCAGCACGCCGCCATCCTACGGTCGCCGGGTTTCGTGTAGCGGCCGGCCGGGGATCGAGAGATCGTGTCTCGAGAGTGCAGGGCAGCGGATGCTGGGCGCGGGCGGCTTCCTCGCGGCGGCCGCCCTGCCGCTCCTGCTGTGGCATCACGCGATGGAATCGGTGGCGCGCGACTTTCGCCTCGAGATCGACTACCTGAGCGGCTGGACCGGATACCTGCTCATCGCCCTGGGCCTGATCTTCTTCCTGCCGGTGGTGGTGTCGATCGGCCGCCTGCCGAACAGCCGCCTCTACCCGCGCAGCCGCAACGCCTACTCCGCATGGGGCATCTGCCTCTACGTGCTCGGCTTCGCCATCGCCAGCCAGGTCGCCGCAGTGACCCGCCTGCAACCCCCTGCCTTAGTCTGCGGCGGGTTATGTCCCGCTTCTCGGAGCCACAGCACCCCCTGTTCCAGGCGCTGAACTCGTCGATCTCGTTCGACTTCCGCCTGGCTCCCTACGACCTCGACCAGTCCTTCGCCCACGCGCGGATGCTGGCGCACAGCGGGATCATCAGCGCCGAGGACCTCGCGGAGATCGAGCGGGGCCTGAAGGAGATCTGCGCGGAGGTCGAGGAGGACAGGTTCGAGGTCCTCCCCGACGACGAGGACATCCACATGGCGATCGAGCGCCGGCTGACCGACCTCACCGGCGACGCCGGGGCGCGCCTGCACACCGCCCGCTCGCGCAACGACCAGGTGGCCACCGACGTGGCGATGCTGGTGCGCGCCCACGCGCTCGAGGCCCAGGGTCTGGTCGAGGGCCTGATGCGGGTCGTGGTCGACCTCGCCGAGCGCCATCTCGACTGGGCGATGCCCGGCTACACCCACCTACAGCGCGCGCAGCCGGTGTACCTCTCGCACCACCTGCTGGCCTGGTTCTGGAAGTTCCGGCGTGATCTCCAGCGCTTCTCGTTCTGCCTGACCGCCACCGACGACCTTCCCCTCGGGGCCGGTGCGCTGGCGGGCGTCAACTTCGACACGAGCCGGATGTTCGTGGCCCAGGAGCTCGGCTTCGGCGGGATCGCCGAGAACTCCCTCGACGCCGTGTCCAACCGCGACTTCGTGCTCGACTACCTCTCGGCCGCGGCCACCTGCTCCACCCACCTGTCGCAGCTGGGCGCGGAGATCGTGCTCTGGTCGAGCGAGGAGTTCGGGTTCTGCGAGGTCGCCGACGCGTTCGCCTCCGGCTCGAGCCTGATGCCCCAGAAGAAGAACCCCGACGCCGCCGAGCTGCTCCGGGCCAAGGCGCCGCGGGTGGCGGGCCGCCTGGTCACCGTGCACGGGGTGCTCCACGGGCTCCCGCTGACCTACAACAAGGATCTCCAGGAGGACAAGGAGCAGCTCTTCGACGCGATCGACACGGTCGAGCTCTGCCTGGCGGTGGCCACGGGGATGCTCGAGACGATCTCCTTCGACCGCGAGCGCCTGGCCGCCGCGGCGGCCGACGAGTTCCAGGCCGCCACCGACGTGGCCGACCTGCTCGTGAAGCGCGGCGTGCCCTTCCGCCAGGCCCACGGCGTCGTCGGCGGGCTCGTGCGGGGCGCGGTGGAGCGCGGCAAGCAGCTCTCCGAGCTGACCCGCGAGGAGCTGGCCGAGCTGGCCCCGGACCTGGGCGACGAGTACCACGAGCTCCTGCGCGAGCAGGGCTGGATCGAGTCGAAGGTCTCCGAGGGGGGCACCTCGCTGGCGCGCGTACGCGACCAGCTGGCTCAGGCCCGCCACATCCTGGGAGACGCCGAGCCGGCCTGATGGCGGCCGACCCCGCCGGCGCCGCCTTCTACGCGCGTTCTGTCCTCGAGGTGGCGCCCGACCTCGTGGGCTGCCTGCTGCGCTTCGGCGGCTCGAGCGGCCGCATCGTCGAGACCGAGGCCTACCACGCGACCGAGCCGGCCTGTCACGCCTACGTCGGGCTCACCCCGCGGACCGAGGTGCTCTACGGCCCGCCGGGCACCGCGTACGTGTACCGCTCCTACGGCGTCCACGCTCTGCTCAACGCGGTGTGCGAGGACGAGGGGGTCGGCGCCGCGGTGCTGATCCGCGCCCTCGAGCCCGTCGACGGCCTCGACGCGATGCGCGAGCGGCGCGGCCTCGAGCGGCCCGAGGATCTGTGCTCGGGACCCGGGAAGCTGACCCAGGCGCTGGGCATCGGGCTCGAGCTCAACCGCACGACGCTGGGCGAGCCGATCGAGATCCTTGCCCGCCCGCCGCAGGACCGGCCCCCGGAGCTCGTGGTCGGCACACGGATCGGAATCACGAGGGCCGTGGAGCTGCCGTGGCGCTTCTGCGACGCGACGAGCCGCTGCGTGTCGCCACCGCGCCCGCCGGCGATGCGCAGGGCGAGGCGGTAGGTCCCTACTCGGGCGCGGCGCCGCCGCCCCCGCCGCCGCCGGGGGTCGGCGCGGGGGCCGGCGCCGGCGCCGGCGCGGGAGTCGGCGCGGGCTGGGGCGCCGGGGCGGGAGTCGGCGCGGGCGCCGGGGCGTCCTGTTCGGGCGCCGGCGCCTCGGCCCTCGGAGGGATCGGGCTCGGCAGCGCCGGGGTCGACGGGCTCCTCCGGGACCGCGGGCGCGACGGGCTCGGTGGGCGCGACCGGCACCACCTCCTCCGCGTCGTCGTCGCCGTCCTCCGCTTCGCGCTCGGCCTCGCGGCGATCGCGAATACCGATCCACGTGCGCATGAGGTCGCCCCAGATCTCGGCGGGGTAGGTGCCGCCCGCGACGGGCCCGCCGGCGTACTCGGTCTGCATCGGCTTCACGCCCTCCGGGTAGCCGACCCAGACGGCCACCGTCAGCTCGGAGTTGAAGCCGACGAACCACGCGTCGCCGTAGTTCTCGGTGGTGCCGGTCTTTCCGGCGGCGAACTCGCCGATCTGCGCCGACTTGCCCGTGCCGCCGAGCACCACGCCGGCCAGCAGCTCCTGGGCGGTCTCGCCCGTCTCCTCGGAGAACACCCGCTCGGTGGTCTTCTTGTTCTTCTCCTTGCGGTCGCCGCCCGACACCTTCTCGATCGCCACCGGTCCGCCCTTCGAAGCGGCCAGCGAGCCGGAGATCCTGATGCCCTTGTTGGCGATGGTCGAGTAGGCGTAGGCCATCTCCAGCGGGGTCACGCCCTGCTCGAGACCGCCGAGCGTCATGGCCGGGTTGGTCGAGATCTCGGTGCGGATGCCCATGCGGTTGGCCAGCGCGGCGATCCGCTTCGTGCCCGACGTCGAGGCCGAGCTCGGCGTAGACGGAGTTGTCGGAGGTCGCCGTGGCGGAGCGCAGCGACGCGATGCCCGCGTAGGAGTCGTCGTAGTTGTTCACCACGAACTTCTCCTTGCCCTTCGAGTTCGGCACGTCGAACAGCTTCTGCTGGGAGGCGTAGGTCGCGTCCGGGCTCACGCCGTCCTCCAGCGCGCGGACGAGGGTGAAGGGCTTGAACGCCGACCCGGGCTGGCGGTGCCCGTTGGTGGCCAGGTTGAAGGGACGGCTCTCGAAGTCGGTGCCGCCCACCATCGCCTTGACCTCGCCCGTCTTGTTCTCGATGGCGACCAGGGAGGCGCTCGGCCCGACGCCGCGCGAGCCGTCCGTCGATCGCCTGCTCGGCCGCCAGCTGCAGCTCGGGGTCGAGCGTGGTCCTGACCTTGAGGCCGCCGCTGAACACCGCGGGAGCCGTGTAGCGGTCCACCAGCTGCTGGGTCAGCCAGCTCGTGAAGTAGGGCTGCTCGGAGTCGGGCTGCGGGCGGATCCACGTCGTCCTCGTCGGGGATCTCCTCCTGCAGGGCGTCGTCGTACTCGGTCCGGGTGATGAAGTCCTGCTCGAGCATGCGGTCGAGCACGAGGTTCCGGCGCTCGGTGGCGGTCTTCGGGTTCTGGACCGGGTCGTAGAGGCTCGGCGAGGCGATCATCCCCGCGAGCAGCGCGGCCTCGGCCGGCGAGGCCTCACGCGCGGAGCGGGCGTCGACGTCGTCGTCGGCGTCGGCCTCCTCCACTTCCACACCGGGCGTCGGGGTGGTCGGCGCGCTCGCGTCGGGGTCGTCCTCGCCGAAGTAGGTGCGCTTCGCCGCCTCGATCCCGTAGGCGCCGTTGCCGAAGTAGATGCTGTTGAGGTACTGGGTGAGCACCTTCTCCTTGGTCCACTTGCGCTCGAGGTGGTAGGCCAGTGCGGCTTCGCGCAGCTTCTGGAAGACCGAGCGGTTGCCCTGCGCCGCCAGCGCGTTCTTCACGAACTGCTGCGTGATCGTCGAGCCGCCCTGGGCGGCGCTTCGCTTGAGGATGTCCTGGTAGAGCGCGCGTCCGATGCCGCGGTAGTCCACGCCCTCGTGCTCGTAGAAGCGGCTGTCCTCGATCGAGATCACCGCGTTGCGGATGTTGGGCGAGATGTCCTTCGCCTCGACGAGGATGCGGTTGCGGTTGCCGGTGAGCTTCGCCAGCTCGTCGGGCTCGCCGTCGCCGTCGCTGTCGAAGGTCTCCACCACCGAGTTCTTGGCGGCCTTGAACTCGGCCTTGTTCTCGAGCTGGGGCAGATCGCTCGCTACGGCCATCATCATCCCGAACACGGTCGAGACCATCGCGAGCACCGAGAGGCCGGCCAGAATCAGGGCCAGCCGGAGCTTCTTGACCCTGGGCTTGGCCACCTGGGGCCCGCCGGTCGGCCCCGTGGCATCTGCAGCGGGGACGTGCGAGGGCGGGGTTTTCGGCGGCGCCTGAATCTTGAAGGGCCCTGTTCTGAGGGCGGTTGCGTCAGGGTCGCGGCACAGCGGGCGGTGATCCCTTCAGACCCGGCTGGCGACCGGCGGCAGTTTAGCATCGGGCCCCGTGACCGACGCCCGGCATCTGACCCGCAATTCGGTGGACGCGCTGCCGGAGGGGGCCCTGGAGCGCCAGCTTCGCGAGGGTCGTCCGCTGCGGGTCAAGCTCGGCATCGATCCCACCGCGCCCGACATACACCTCGGGCACACCGTGGTCCTGCGCAAGCTGCGCGAGTTCCAGGACCTCGGGCACACGGTGGTCCTGATCGTCGGCGACTACACCGCGCGCGTGGGCGATCCCAGCGGGCGCTCGTCGCAGCGCCCGGTGCTCACCGGGGAGGAGATCGACGCCAACGCCGAGACCTTCCGGCGCCAGGCCTTCACCGTCCTCGACCCCGAGCGGACCGAGACGCGGATGAACGGCGAGTGGCTCGACATGCGCATGGACGAGCTGTTCCGGCTGGCCCGGACCTCGACCGTGGCCCAGCTGCTCGAGCGCGACGACTTCGCCCGCCGCTACGAGGCCCGCGAGCCGATCTCGATCCTCGAGCTGCTCTACCCGCTGCTCCAGGGCTACGACTCGGTCGCGGTCCGGGCCGACGTCGAGCTGGGGGGCACCGACCAGAAGTTCAACCTCCTGCTCGGCCGCGACATCCAGGCGGCCTACGGGGTGGCGCCGCAGTCGGTGCTCACGATGCCGATCCTCCCCGGCATCGACGGCGTCCAGCGGATGTCGAAGTCGCTCGGCAACTACGTGGGCGTCACCGACCCGCCCGACGAGATGTTCGGGAAGCTGATGCGGGTGCCGGACACGGCCATGGACACCTACTACGAGCTGCTGCTGGACGGCGCGCCCGACCCGGCGCGCCCCGCCGTGGAGTCCAAGCGGCGGATGGCCGGGGAGCTGACCGCTCGCTTCCACGGCGACGGAGGCCGCGGCCGCGGCCGAGGCGGCACTTCGACCGCCTGCACGTGCGCCGCGAGCTCCCGGACGAGGTCGAGGAGTGCGTGATCACCGCCGTCGACGGCGCGATCCACCTTCCCGCGCTCCTGCGCGACGCCTTCGACATCTCGACCTCCGAGGCCCGGCGGCTGCTCGCCCAGCGCGGGGTGAAGCTCGACGGCGAGCCGCGTCGGCGACGGGGTGCTCGACCTCGCGCCCGACCAGCTCGACGGTGTCGGTGGTCCAGGCCGGCAAGCGCCGCTTTCGCCGCGTGCGACTGGGCTGAGGATTTTCCGTGCCGGCGCGCCCGAGCAGCGCTATACTGCCCGGTCCCGCGGCGATGCCTCTCTCGAGGGGCCTCTCCGCCTGCGGAGCATCGGATCGGGCGGAATCCCCGCCCCGAGGGTGCGGCGGTCTTTGAAAACTCAACAGCATGTGCGACCAGAGCTCTTCGGAGCTCGTGGTCGCGTCCAGGTTCGACCTTCCGCGCACGGTTCGCCGTGGGGCGGAGGGCTTAACTGAGTAAGTAGAGAAACCCGTCGATCCGCGGGCCGGCGCAAGGTGTACGTTTGCCGGCCCATACAGTACGGATATCGACAGCTTTCCATGAAGACAGTGAAAACCCGCAGCCTTCGGGCGCTGGGATTGACACGCAAGTCTTTCACGGAGAGTTTGATCCTGGCTCAGGACGAACGCTGGCGGCGTGCTTAACACATGCAAGTGGAGCGACGAACCAGGGCTTGCCCTGGGGCAGAGCCGCGAACGGGTGAGTAACACGTGGGTAACGTGCCCCGATGACTGGGACAACCCGGGGAAACCCGGGCTAATACCGGATATGCCCCCTCACGCGAGTGAGGTGTGTAAAGGAAGCTTCGGCCTCCGCATCGGGATCGGCCCGCGGCCCATTAGCTTGTTGGTGAGGTAACGGCTCACCAAGGCTGCGATGGGTAGCTGGTCTGAGAGGACGATCAGCCACACTGGGACTGAGACACGGCCCAGACTCCTACGGGAGGCAGCAGTGGGGAATCTTGCGCAATGCGCGAAAGCGTGACGCAGCAACGCCGCGTGGGGGAAGAAGGCCTTCGGGTTGTAAACCCCTTTCAGTTGGGACGAAGTGTCGGGCGGTGAATAGCCGTTCTGCATGACGGTACCTTCACAAGAAGCCCCGGCTAACTACGTGCCAGCAGCCGCGGTAATACGTAGGGGGCAAGCGTTGTCCGGAATCATTGGGCGTAAAGAGCGTGTAGGCGGCCCGGTAAGTCCGCTGTGAAAGTCGAGGGCTCAACCCTCGAATGCCGGCGGATACTGTCGGGCTAGAGTCCGGAAGAGGCGAGTGGAATTCCTGGTGTAGCGGTGAAATGCGCAGATATCAGGAGGAACACCAACGGCGAAGGCAGCTCGCTGGGACGGTACTGACGCTGAGACGCGAAAGCGTGGGGAGCAAACAGGATTAGATACCCTGGTAGTCCACGCCGTAAACGATGGGCACTAGGTGTGGGAGGTGTCGACTCCTTCCGTGCCGAAGCTAACGCATTAAGTGCCCCGCCTGGGGAGTACGGCCGCAAGGCTAAAACTCAAAGGAATTGACGGGGGCCCGCACAAGCAGCGGAGCATGTGGTTTAATTCGACGCAACGCGAAGAACCTTACCTGGGCTTGACATGTTCCTGACCGGCGTGGAAACACGTCTTCCCTTCGGGGCAGGATCACAGGTGGTGCATGGCTGTCGTCAGCTCGTGTCGTGAGATGTTGGGTTAAGTCCCGCAACGAGCGCAACCCCCGTCGCATGTTGCCAGCATTTAGTTGGGGACTCATGCGAGACTGCCGGTGACAAACCGGAGGAAGGTGGGGATGACGTCAAGTCATCATGCCCCTTATGTCCAGGGCTACACACGTGCTACATTGGCCGGTACAAAGGGCTGCGATACCGTGAGGTGGAGCGAATCCCAAAAAGCCGGTCTCGGTTCGGATTGGAGGCTGAAACTCGCCTCCATGAAGTCGGAGTTGCTAGTAATCCCGGATCAGCAACGCCGGGGTGAATACGTTCCCGGGCCTTGTACACACCGCCCGTCACACCACGAAAGCGGGCAACACCCGAAGCCGGTGACCCAACCCTTACGGGAGGGAGCCGTCGAAGGTGGGGCTCGTGATTGGGGTGAAGTCGTAACAAGGTAGCCGTACCGGAAGGTGCGGCTGGATCACCTCCTTTCTAGGGAGCTCCTAACTAGGAGTCCGTCCCGAGGACTTATGTGCCTCGAGGCGTCCTTAGCATGTCGACCGAGCCTGGCCGAAACCGTCCGAGCGCTCGTGCGGAGCAGCACATGCTGTTGAGTTTTGAGAGACCGGCCGCGAGCCGGCCTTTCTGCGCGACGCCCTGCTGTGGGCCCGTGCGGATCGGCCACCAGCGCTCGCGGTTGCGCCCTCTGCCGGACCTTGAAAACTGCACAGTTGGCCAACGAGTCCGAGGCATCGATAAGCGTCTCGGGCTCAATTGGGTATCACCGAGCCTCGCGCAAGGAGGTTCGGACCGTTGGGCTCTAGATCACCGTCAAGATAGTAAGGGCACACGGTGGATGCCTAGGCATCAGGAGTCGATGAAGGGCGTGGACGACTGCGATAAGCCACGGTGAGGTGTTGAACAGCCTTTGACCCGTGGATTCCCGAATGGGGCAACCCGGCGCCGGTAATGCGGCGTCATCCCGAGCTGAATACATAGGCTCCGGGAAGGCAAGCGGGGGAACTGAAACATCTCAGTACCCCGAGGAAAGGAAATCAACCGAGACTCCCCGAGTAGTGGCGAGCGAAAGGGGACTCAGCCCAAACCCGGCAGGTGTAAGCGGACATGCGTTGCCTGTTGGGGGTTGTAGGAGTGTTCTTCCGTGCCGTGTCCGGCACGGCGGGAGTTACAAAGTCTACGCGTTAGCCGAAGAACAGTGGAACTCAGATACCAAAGAGGGTAACAGTCCCGTAGGCGAAAGCGTTAGACCTCCCGTGATCCTTTCCTGAGTAGGACCGCTCCCGTGAAACGCGGTCTGAACCTGGGGGGACCACCCTCCAAGGCTAAGTACTCCCTGATGACCGATAGCGGACTAGTACCGTGAGGGAAAGGTGAAAAGTACCCCGGAAGGGGAGTGAAATAGTATCTGAAACCGCGTGCCTACAAGCGGTCGGAGCACCTTCGGGTGTGACGGCGTGCTTTTTGCATAACGAGCCGGCGAGTTACTCGTCACTGGCAAGGTTAAGCGATGAGCGGAGCCGCAGCGAAAGCGAGTCCGAATAGGGCGATTCAGTCAGTGGCGGTAGACCCGAAACCGAGCGAGCTACCCATGGGCAGGTTGAAGCGAGGGTAAGACCTCGTGAAGGACCGAACCGACCTAGGTTGAAAACTGGGCGGATGACCTGTGGGTCGGAGTGAAAGGCTAATCAAGCTCGGAGATATCTGGTTCTCTCCGAAATATATTTAGGTATAGCCTCAGGAAATTGCGTATTGGCCGTAGAGCACTGTTTGGACTAGGGGCCCTACCAGGTTACCGACTTCAGGCAAACTCCGAAGACCATTACGTTTACCCTGGGAGTCAGTCTGCGGGGGATAAACTTCGTAGGCAAAAGGGAAACAGCCCAGACCGCCAGCTAAGGTCCCCAAGTGCTAGCTAAGTGGGAAACGATGTTCGAGTGCCAGACAACCAGGAGGTTGGCTTAGAGGCAGCCATCCTTAAAAGAATGCGTAACAGCTCACTGGTCAAGTGTTCGAGCGCGGAAAATTCAACGGGGCTCAAGCTAGTCACCGAAGCTGCGGGTGTACGGTCCTTCGGGATCCGTACGCGGTAGGAGAGCGTTCTCGCGCCCGTGAAGCGGCGGCGGAAGCCAGCCGTGGAGGCTCGAGAAGTGAGAATGCCGGCATGAGTAACGAAAGAGGGGTGAGAATCCCCTCCACCGATTGTCCAAGGTTTCCTGAGTAAAGTTCGTCTGCTCAGGGTCAGTCGGGACCTAAGGCGAGGCCGAAAGGCGTAGCCGATGGCCAACGGGTTGATATTCCCGTACCACGTCGCATCCGTTATGACCGATGGGGGGACGAGGAAGGCTAAGGGATCCCTGGCGAAGGTCGCCCAGGGGTAAGCATGTAGCTAGGTCTCTCAGGTAAATCCGGGCGTCCGTTGATGCGAGGTGCGATGCCAGCTGGCCGGAAGGCCGGCGAGTCCCCGACGCCATACCTCCAAGAAAAGCCTCTAGGCAGGATGCGCGTGCCCGTACCCCAAACCGACACAGGTGGACAAGTAGAAAATACTAAGGTGATCGAGATAACCATCGTTAAGGAACTCGGCAAAATGGCCCCGTAACTTCGGGAGAAGGGGCGCCCCGGTAGGGTGAAGTCCTTCGCGGACGGAGCCCGAGGGGGCCGCAGTGAATTGGTCCAACCGACTGTTTACCAAAAACACAGGTCTCTGCTAAGTCGCAAGACGACGTATAGGGGCTGACGCCTGCCCGGTGCCGGAAGGTTACGTGGAAGTGTTAGCCGTCTTCGGACGGCAAAGCACTGAAACTAAGCCCCGGTAAACGGCGGCGGTAACTATAACCGTCCTAAGGTAGCGAAATTCCTTGTCGGGTAAGTTCCGACCTGCACGAATGGCGTAACGAGTTGGACGCTGTCTCAACGATGGGCTCGGTGAAATTGCAGTCTCGGTGAAGATGCCGAGTACCCGCGGCTAGACGGAAAGACCCCGTGAACCTTTACTACAACCTGATATTGGAGTTCGAGGCATCTCGTTCAGGATAGGTGGGAGGCTTTGAAGCGCCGGCTGCGGCTGGCGTGGAGCCACCCTTGAGATACCACCCTTGGTGTTTTGGGCTTCTAACACTCCGCCGTGAATCCGGGGAGTGAACAGTGTCAGGCGGGTAGTTTGACTGGGGCGGTCGCCTCCCAAAATGTAACGGAGGCGCGCAAAGGTTCCCTCAGCACGGTTGGAAATCGTGCGCAGAGTGCAAAAGCATCAAGGGAGCTTGACTGCGAGACATACACGTCGAGCAGGTGCGAAAGCAGGCTTTAGTGATCCGGCGGTAGCAAGTGGAAGCGCCGTCGCTCAACGGATAAAAGGTACTCCGGGGATAACAGGCTTATCGGGCCCAAGAGTCCACATCGACGGCCCGGTTTGGCACCTCGATGTCGGCTCGTCGCATCCTGGGGCTGAAGTAGGTCCCAAGGGTTGGGCTGTTCGCCCATTAAAGCGGCACGCGAGCTGGGTTCAGAACGTCGTGAGACAGTTCGGTCCCTATCTGCCGTGGGCGTTGGAGAGTTGAGAGGAGTCGTCCCTAGTACGAGAGGACCGGGATGAACGGACCTCTGGTGTACCAGTTGTCCTGCCAAGGGCATTGCTGGTTAGCTACGTCCGGATGGGATAACCGCTGAAAGCATCTAAGCGGGAAGCCCACCTCGAGATGAGCTCTCCCACCTCTTCGAGAGAGTAAGAGCCCTGGAAGACCACCAGGTGATAGGCCGGATGTGTAAGTGCGGTGACGCGCTTAGCAGACCGGTACTAATGCTTCGAGGGCTTGACGGTTAGTTTTGTGACTCCCGCGTTCGCAAAGCGTGGGAGAGTGGTGCCCATTCAGCCAACTGTGCAGTTTTGAAGGCCCGGCGGAGGGCCCGGTCTCGCACCTTTTCGGTGGCATGAGCGAGGGGGATACACCTCTTCCCATTCCGAACAGAGCAGTTAAGCCCCTCTGCGCCGATGGTACTTGGCCTGAAAGGGCCTGGGAGAGTAGGTCGCCGCCGGATTACTTCGAGGAATCAGAGTCCGCCCCGCCCGGGGCGGCTCGCCTGCATCTCTAACCTCCAGCCCACCGTGAGCACACTGGCCATCGTCCTCATCGTCCTGGCGACGATCGTGCTGCTCGCCTTCATCGGCGGCCTGCTCGGCGCGCGCCGCCGCGACGAGCGCGCAGGCGCCGACCTACGCCCAGCACCTGCGGGAGGCCGACCAACGCGCTCGAGCAGGCCCGCGCGAGCGACCGCGGCTGGGACCGCGAGCGTGATGGAGCAGGTGGCGCGCGCCGCGCTGGCCGAGAACCGGCCGGGCGTCGAGCTTCCACGACCTCGAGCTCGTGCTGGTCGACGACCGCCCCGGGGTCGAGGAGGATCGAGCGCACTTCGAGGCCGTGGGCGCCGACGGTCGCGTCCCGGTGGTGCTGGCGCGCAGCGAAGCCGGCTGGATAGCCGAGCAAGTCGGCTGAGCCCGACCGCGGCAGCCTACGCCGGGGATCGACGCCCCGGCGCAGGCGGACGAGGCGCCTGCGCTCGCGGACTCGTGCCCGGCTTCGTGCCCGAGAACGCCCTCGAGCAACGCCTGGCGAGCGAGCCGGTGCTGCTGGAGGGGCTCGCCTGGGGCAAGCCCCGCTACGGGCACCCGGAGGGCACCGTGGGCGCGCACGTGGCCGACCTGCTGCGGACGATCGACGCCTGGGACGAGACCGGCCCGCGCCGTGCCGAGCTGCGCTTCCTCGCGCTCGTGCACGACGCGCTGAAGAACGAGGTCAGGGAGTGGCGGCCGCGCACCGGCGAGAACCACCACGCCATGCGCGCTCGGCGCTTCGCGGAGGAGCTACACCGAGCGACGAGCGGCTGCTGGCCACCGTCGAGCTGCACGACCGGCCCTACTCGATCTGGAAGCGCATGCGGCGCAGCGGCGATCCCCAGGAGGCGGCGGTGGACGAGCTGGTCGAGCGGCTCCCCGACCTCGTCGCTGTTCGTGCGCTTCGTCGAGCTCGACGGCTCGACGGAGGGCAAGGAGCCCGGCGCCCGTCGAATGGTTCAAGGACGAGCTGCGGAGGCGCGGCACGTTGCGCTAGGCGCGCCGCGCCGCGGGCAGTCGTCGCGGGTGCGTGCGATGGGCGGCCGCCGGGGCTCGGCGCACTGCAGCGGCATGGGCAACCCGTCCTCGGCGAGCCCGTACTCGCCGAGGGTCGAGAGCTCGACCAGTAGGTCGACCCGGTCGAGGACTGCGGCCCCGAATCGCTGCTTGAGTCGCGGGAACATGTGTTCGTCAAGCTAGGCAGGGCGGGCGGACGGAAGGCCCCCTGGGCTGCAAGAAGTCTTGCAGCGCCTCAGCGGCGGACGCGTGACGATGCCCGGACGTGCCCGCTGGGTCGACGTAGCGGTAGCGGTACTGGCCCGGCCTGCGGCCGCGGAGCGCGGAAGGCGAAGTAGCCCTGGGCGTTCGTGAGCACCTGGGCGACGCGGCGAAAGCGCGCGCCGGCGCGCGGGCGGTACTCCACCCGCACCGAGTGGCGGCCGCCGGGGCGCACGTGGCCCCAGAAGCGGTCCCCGGAGATCACGAACGGGTGGGCGAAGGTCCGGTAGGCGGGCTTGCGCCGGCGATTGCGAAAGAGCAGACCGGACTGAAACTCCGCAAAGCGCTGCGATCCGCTTCCCGAGAGGGCGCCGTCCGTGAGGCGGAACTGGTTGAGGCCGCGGACCCGCGGGGTGCGCCCAGGCGATGTAGGCCGCCTGCTGGAGGTAGCGCCGCTGCTGCGCTCAGCGAGACGCCGGCAAACGGGTCGGGCGGGTTGGTCTGGTAGCCGAACTCGGTGTAGTAGACGCTCAGCGGCTCACCGTCCCCGGACTCGAACGCCCCCAGGCTCGGTGAGGCGGTCGACCACCCGCAGGAGGCGCCGGCCGTCGCTGATCGCGGCGTCGTTTCGGTTCCTCGAGCGCACGCCGGGCGCGAGCAGCAGCTGGTAGGGGTGGTGCCCGATCGCGTCCATCGGCACGGGGGTGAAGTTCCGGCACCGCCCGCGCCGGATCGGGCGGTAGCGCGAGTCGCGGCAGGCCATCGCGCGCAGGAAGCGCAGCGGGCGCAGCGGCACGACGTCGCCCCGGCCCTGCCGGCCCGCTGGCGGCCAGCTCGCCCACCAGCGCGACCGAGTCCGGGTCGAGCGCCTTGATGCGCGGGTAGGCGGCCTGGACCAGCGCCCGGTAGAGGTGGGGGGCGACCGCGCCCACGCGGTCGCTCTGGGGCTGCAGCCAGACGCCCTGGTTGGGCTCGTTGGAGATGCCCCAGTGGTCCACCACCCGGCGCGTAGCGGCGCACGACCGCCTCGGTGAACGATGCGAACTCGGCGGGGCTCGGCTTCCAGAGCTTGTTGTCGCGCCGCGGGTCGCGGCTGGCCCACACGGGGGCGGGGGTGGAGATCGAGACCATGATCCGCAGCCCGTGCCGGGCCGCGGAGTCCACCACCCGGTCGAGCGCCGCGAAGCGGTAGCGCGGCTCGTTGGGGTCGGACGCGTCGAAGGCGGCCGGGCGCGAGCGCGAGTCCTCGTCGGGGGCGATCTGGTTCCAGAAGGCCGAGACCCGCAGGCGGTCGACCCCGAACGCCCGGAAGATCGACATGTTGTTGTCGATCCGGGCCTGGGAGGCGCCCAGCAGCAGCTGGTCGTCCATGATCGAGATCTCCATGCGCGGGCCGGCGCTCGCGGCGGCGGGGCAGCGCGAGGACGATCACCGCCACGAATCCGGCCAGGAGGCCGGTCCGGCGGCGCGCAGGGGAGTGTGTGGTGGCGGAAGACATCTGAGGAGCGCAGAGGACGCGGCAGCCGTACCAACCGCCGCGAGGAGCGAAAGTAGCGAAGCCGGTGTCCCACGGTACGCTCGGCGGCGGTGAGCCAGCCCTTCCGTCACCGGTTTCGCGTGCGCTACGCCGAATGCGACCCGCAGGGGGTCGTCTTCAACGCCCACTACCTGGCCTACGCCGACCTCGTGCTCACCGAGCTCTGGCGCGAGGCGCTGGAGGGCGGCTACGAGGGGATGGTCGCGGCCGGCGCCGACGTGGTCGTGGCGGAGGCGACCGTGCGCTATCGCTCGCCCGCGCGCTTCGACGACCAGGTGGACACCGAGACGTCGATCACCCGCCTCGGCTCGACCGGGATGACCATGGCGATGCGGATGCTGCGGGGCGACACCCTGCTGGCCGAGGTCGAGATCCGCCACGTGTTCGTGGCCACGGACGGCAGCGGCAAGGTCGAGATCCCCGACCGTGTCCGCAGGGGGCTCGAGCGCCACCTGCGCGAGCCGGCCCCCGAGGCGATCGCCTAGGTGGTCCACCTTCGCATCGTCGCGCCCGAGGGCCAGGCCGCGCACGCGCTCGAGCTGCTCGAGGGCTTCGGCTCGGTCACCAACGTGGTGATGCTCGAGGGCGCCGCGCGCAAGCCGGCCGGCGACGTGATCCTCGCCGACGTGGCCCGCGAGGACGCCAGCGTGGTGATCGACGACCTCCGCGAGCTCGGCATTCCCAAGGAGGGGTCGATCTCGATGGAGTACATCGACACGCAGATATCGGACGCCGCCGAACGGGCGGTCAAGCACGCCCCCGGGCTCCCCTCCGACGCCGTCATCTGGGAGGACGTGGAGAGCCGAAGCGAGGAGATGACCGAGTTCTCGCTCACGTTCATGCTGTTCATGGTCGGCCTCGATGCTGCTGGCCGCCGTCGCCATCCTGCTCGACCAGCCCGTCCTGCTGGTCGGGGCGATGGTGGTGGGGCCGGAGTTCGGCCCGCTGGCCGGGCTCTGCGTGGCGGTGGTGGAGAAGCGCGGCCGGCTCGCCCGCCGCTCGCTCGCCGCGCTGCTCGTGGGGTTCCCGGTGGGTATGGTCCTCACCGTGGTCGCCACGCTGCATCTTCGACGGCCTCGACCTCGTGCCGGGTGAGTTCGACCCGGAGGAGCACCCGCTCACGGGCTTCGTCTCCAACCCCGACTTCTTCTCGGCCTTCGTCGCCCTGGTGGCCGGGGTGGCCGGGATGCTCTCGCTGACGTCCGCCAAGTCCGGCGCCCTGATCGGGGTGCTCGTGTCGGTGACGACCATCCCCGCGGCCGCCAACGTCGGCGTGGCGAGCGCGCTCGGGGCCTGGGGGGAGGCGGGCGGGGCGGCGGCGCAGCTGGCCATCAACCTGGTGGCGATCGTGGTCGCGGGCGTGGTCACCCTCTACCTGCAGCGGCGCTTACTACGTGACCCGCCGGGTCAAGCACCTCTCCGACCCGGCGCGCGGGGCCGCCGGCCTGCCGCTCGGCCAGAGCCGGCACAGCAAGAAGACGAAGACGAAGGCCCCGGCAGAGCGCTGAGAAGCCGCGCCGGGCGGCGTGTCAGCCGTTCTCGGGGGCCGCGAGGCCCAGCTCGTCCTTTCGCTCCTCCATCGCGGAGATGAGCAGCGCCAGATGCGAGTCGAAGTCCTCGCCCAGCTCCTCCGCGCCGCGGCGCACCTCGTCCCGGCTCACGGCCGCGGCGAAGGAGGGCGCCTTCAGCTTCTTCTTGACCGACTTCGGCGTCATGCCCTCGATGCCGGTCGGGCGCACCAGCGCGCACGCGGCCACGAAGCCCGAGAGCTCGTCCACCGCGTAGAGGGCCTTGGCCATCCGGGTCTCGCGCGGGACCCCGAGGAAGTCGGCGTGTCCCGCCACGGCGTCGATCAGCTCCGGGGGGTAGCCCTTCTCCCGAAAGAGCTCGAGCGCGATGCGCGGGTGGCCGGTCTCCAGGTCCGGGTGCCTCTCGTAGTCGAGGTCGTGCAGGATCCCCGTCGCGGCCCACAGCTCCTCGTCCTCGCCGTACTTGCGGGCGTAGGCCACCATCCCGGCCTCCACGCCCAGCACGTGCTTTCGCAGCGAGTCCGACTCGGTCCACTCGCAGAACAGCTCCCAGGCCTCGTCTCGCGTGGGTGCGGGCACGGAGGCAGGGTATCGGGGGGCCGAATCGAAACGGGTCGGCACAGATGGCCTTCGATACCCTCATCGAGCCGTCCGGCTTCCCCGAGACGACGGCCCCCCGCATGGAGAAGTTCGTAATCGAAGGCGGTCAGCCGCTGTCGGGCACCCTCGTTCCCGCCGGCAACAAGAACGCGGCTCTGCCGGCGCTGGCGGCCACCCTCCTCACCGAGGAGGAGGTCGTGCTGCGCAACATCCCGCGCATCCGCGACGTGGAGGCGATGCTCGACCTCCTGCGCGCCCTCGGGGTCACCGCGGAGTGGCGTGACGAGAACGTGGTGGCCGTCTGCGCCGCCGAGATCACGCAGACCGAGCTCGACCCCGCGCTCTCGGACCGCATCCGCGCGTCCTTCCTCCTCGCCGGACCGCTGCTGGCGCGCTGCGGCCGCGCCGACATGCCACCCCCCGGGGGCGACGTGATCGGCCGCCGGCGCCTCGATCCCCACCTGGACGCCTTCCGGGCGCTGGGCGCCACGGTGAACGCGGGCCGCTCGTACGAGCTCGTGGCTCCCGCGAGCGGCCTACGGGCGTGCGACTTCTTCATGGACGAGCCGTCGGTGATGGCCACCGAGAACGCGCTCATGGCGGCCGCCCTCACGCCCGGCTCCACCGTGATCCACAACGCGGCGTCCGAGCCCCACGTTCAGGACCTCGCGCGGCTGCTGCTGGCGATGGGCGCCCGGATCGAGGGCATCGGCTCCAACGTGGTGGTCGTGCACGGCAGCGACCGCCTGGGCGGCGCCGACTACGCGATCGGCCCGGACTACATCGAGATCGGGTCGTTCGTCGCGCTGGCCGCCTGCACGGGCGGGGAGCTGCGGATCGAGGGCGTCGTGTCCGACGACCTCCGCATGACCCGCCTGGCCTTCGAGCGTCTGGGCTGCGAGATGGTGCTCGACGGCGACGACCTCGTGATCCCCGCCGGCCAGGAGCTGCGCGTGCGCGACGACGAGGGCGACGCGGTCTCGAAGATCGAGGACGGGCCCTGGCCCGCCTTCCCGGCCGACCTCACCTCGATCGCGCTGGCCATGGCCACCCAGGCCGAGGGCATGGTCCTCATCCACGAGAAGATGTTCGAGAACCGGCTGTTCTTCGTCGACAAGCTCGTCTCCATGGGCGCTCGGGTGATCGTCTGCGACCCGCACCGCGCGGTCGTCAGCGGCCCGAGCCGGCTTCACGGTGAGCGCATGGAGAGCCCGGACATCCGCGCGGGCATGGCGATGCTCATCGCGGCGCTGTGCGCAGAGGGCCGGTCCGAGATCGGCAACATCCGCCAGATCGACCGCGGCTACGAGCGCATCGACGAGCGCCTGCGCTCCCTCGGCGCCCGCATCGAGCGCATCGCGACCGAGCCGCGTCCGCTGCCGGTCTAGAGCGCTGTCATCGGAGACCAGACCGATGATTCACCCGATCCCACCGGGCACGCGCGACGTGCTGCCCGACGAGATGCGCGAGCTGCGCGCGATCTGCGAGGGGCTCCGTGCCACCTTCGAGAGGGCCGGCTACGGCGAGGTCGCCACGCCGGCCCTCGAGTACGAGGAGGTCCTGAGGACCGGCGACGCCAATGCCGCCGGGGCGGGCTATCGCACCTTCGACGAGCGCGGCCAGGTGCTCGCGCTGCGCTCGGACATGACCATCCCGATCGCCCGCCTCGTGGCCACCCGCTACCGGCGCACCGACGGGGAGCCGCTGCGCCTCAGCTACCTCGGCAACGCCTACCGCGCCGTTCAGCTGGGCACCGGCCACCAGCGCGAGCTGCTGCAGGCGGGGATCGAGCTGATCGGCGTCTCCGGGGCCGACCGCGATGCCGAGGTGATCGCCCTGACCCTCGCCGCACTCGACGAAGTGGGGCTGGCCCGCCACCGCGTCGGGCTCGGAGACGGGGCGCTGTACCGCACCCTCCTGGCCACCCTGGAGGTCCCCGAGGACCTGCGCGGCCGGCTGCTGGAGAGCCTCGCGCGGCGCGACCTCGTGACGCTCGAGGCGCTGGTGCGCGGCATCGGGCTCACGGGCGACGCCTACGAGATGCTGGTCCGCTTTCCCGAGCTGCGCGGCGGCCCCGAGATCCTGGAGGGGGAGCGGGGCGGCCCGGCCTCCGAGGCGCTCGACGGCCTCAGGACCCTGTACGCCGCGCTGGAGGAGCGCGGGGTCGCCGACCGGGTGATCCTCGACCTCGGCCTGGTCCGCGAGCTCGGGCTACTACACGGGCGCGGTCTGGGAGGTCTACGACCCCGCGGTGGGCTTCACGCTGGGGGGAGGGGGGCGCTACGACGACCTGATCGGGCGCTTCGGGGCGCCCCGGCCGGCGTGTGGCATGGCCCTCGACGTGCAGCGCGTGCACATCGCCCAGGCCGAGGAGGAGAAGCTCCGGTGAGCGCCCTGACGATCGCGGTCCCGCGCGGCGCGCTGTTCGCCGACAGCCTCGACCTGCTCGACCGTCTCGGCATCGACACCGCCGAGGTGCGCGAGAACGACCGCAAGCTGCTGTTCGAGGACGTCGGGATCGTGACGATGCGCCCCTCCGACGTGCCCACCTACGTCGAGCACGGGGCCGCCGACATCGGGATCACCGGCAAGGACGTGCTGCTCGAGCAGCCCGAGCGCGCGGTCTACGAGCTGCTCGACCTCGGCTACGGGCGATGCGAGATGGTGGTGGCCGCCCGCCGCGACGACGACCCTCTGGGCGAGGCCCTGAGACGGCTGGGCCGGGTTCGGATCGCCACCAAGTACCCGTTGATCGCGGCTCGCCACTTCGCCGAGACCGGGCGGCAGGCCGAGATCGTGGGGGTGAAGGGGTCGGTCGAGCTCGCGCCGCTCACGGGGCTGGTCGACGGGATCGTGGACCTCACCGCCACCGGCAAGACGCTGGCCGAGAACGACCTCGCGGTGGTCGAGGAGATCGTGACGTGCACTGCGCGCCTGGTGGCCAACCCCGTGGCGCACAAGCTCAAGGCGGCCGAGATCGACTCGCTGGTGGAGAGGGTGAGAGCCCTGTGAGGGTCGTGCGCGACGTGCCGAGCCGGCTCGACCGGCCCACCCACAGCGAGCAGGTGCGGGAGATCGTGAGCGACGTGCGGCGCGAGGGCGACCGCGCCGTCCTGCGCTACACGCGGCAGTTCGACAAGGCCGAGCTGGGGCCCCGGGAGCTGCAGGTGCCCTTCGCCGAGGTGGAGTCGTCGATCGGGGTGCTCGAGCCCGGGGTGCTCGAGGGTCTCCGGACGGCGATCGCGAACGTCCGCGCCGTGGTCGTGGCGCAGCTGCGCGACCCGGTGGCCGTGGACCTTCCCGAGGGCCACCGCGTGGAGGTGGTCGAGGTCCCGGTCACACGTGTCGGTATCTACGCCCCCGCCGGCCGTGCCGCGTATCCGTCCAGCGTGGTGATGGGCGCGGTGACCGCGAAGGCGGCCGGTGTGGCCGAGATCGCGGTGTGTGCCCCGCCGGGTCCCGGCGGCGACGCGCATCCGGTGATCCTCGCGGCGTGCGCGCTGTGCGGGGTCAACGAGGTCTTTCGCATGGGGGGCGCCCAGGCCATCGCCGCGCTGGCCTACGGCACCGAGACCGTGCGTGCGGTGGACGTGATCGCCGGGCCCGGCAGCCCCTACGTCCAGGAGGCCAAGCGCCAGCTCGCGGGACAGGTCGGGATCGACGGCATCGCGGGCCCGAGCGAGCTCCTCGTGGTCGCGGGCCCGGGCGCGGACCCCGAGCTGATCGCCCTCGACCTGCTGGCGCAGGGCGAGCACGGACCGGACTCCCTGCTCGGGCTCATCGCGACCGATTCGGCGCTCCTCGAGCGGGTGGTCGAGTGGGTCGAGCGCCTGGCCCCCGAGCGGCCGTCGGTGGCCGACGCCGAGCTGAGGGTCACCCACGCGGAGGGGCCGCGTGCGGCGCTGGGGATCGCCGAGAGCTTCGCCCCCGAGCACCTGGAGCTCGTGGGGGCCGACGTCGAGGCCCTCGCCGGGGAGGTCCGGAGGGCCGGCTGCCTGTTCGTGGGCGCCGGCGCCGCGACCGCCTTCGGGGACTACGTGGCGGGCTCCAACCACGTGCTGCCCACCGGCGGCGCCGCGCGCTTCCAGTCCGCGCTCTCGGCCTCCACCTTCAGGCGCCGGATGGCGCGCGTATCGTTTCCCGAGGGTGCCGGCGCGAGGCTGGCCCCGGCCGGTGCGGCGGTGGCGCGCGCCGAGGGCTTTCCCGTCCACGCCGAGTCCATGGAGCGCCGCGCATGAGCCGTCGCGCAGACATCTCCCGCACCACGAACGAGACCGACATCCGCCTCTCGCTCGAGCTGGACGGCGAGGGTGGGGGAGAGCGCTCGACCGGGGTCGGGTTCTTCGACCACCTGCTCGACGCGCTGGCCCGCCACGGGGCGCTCGAGCTCGACGTGTCCGTGGACGGCGACCTGGAGACCGGACCCCACCACACGGTCGAGGACACGGGACTGGCGCTGGGCAGCGCCCTCGACGAGGCGCTCGGCGACCGGGCGGGCATCCGGCGCTACGGGCACGCGGTCGTGCCGATGGACGAGGCCAGAGCCTCCTGCGCGCTGGACGTGTCGGGGCGGCCGTACGCGCGCCTCGAGGGTGAGCCGCTGCCCGACACGGCGGTCTCGGACTTCGACGCGGACCTCCTGGAGGAGTGGCTCCGGGCGGTCGCCAACAGCGCCAGGCTCACCGTGCACGTGACCATCGAGAGCGGCACCAACGCCCACCACATGATCGAGGCCTCCATGAAGGCCTTCGCCCGCGCGCTGCGCGAAGCGGTCTCGATCGATCCCGCGGAGCGGGGCGTGCCGTCCACGAAGGGGCTGCTGTGACGCGCCTGGCGATCCTCGACTACGGGATGGGCAACCTGCGCTCGGCGGCGAAGGCCCTCGAGCACGTGGGCGCGGCGATCGAGGTGACCAGCGACCACGACCGCGTGCGCGAGGCCGACGGCGTGGTGCTGCCCGGCGTCGGCGCCTTCCCCCGGGCCATGGAGGCCGTCCGGGCGCTCGAGCTCGACGGCCTGCTGCACGAGCGCCACGAGGCGGGCGTGCCGATCCTCGGCATCTGCCTGGGCATGCAGCTCCTCTTCGACAGCACCACCGAGCTGGGCGGGGCGAGCCGGCATCGGGCTGCTCCGGGGGCGGGTGGAGGCGCTCGAGGCCCCCGGGCTGAAGATCCCGCAGATCGGCTGGAATCCCGTCGCGTGGCGGGGAGGACCCGCCCTGGCGGAGGGACTTCCCGATCCGTGCGCCTTCTACCACGTGCACTCGTTCGCGGCCCGGCCCGCCGACGAGGAGGACATCGCCGCCACGGCCTCCTACGGAACCGAGTTCGTGAGCGTGGTGGAGCGCGGCCGGGTGTACGGCACCCAGTTCCATCCGGAGAAGTCGGGCCCCGACGGGCTGGCCCTGCTGCGCAACTTCGCCACGGTCTGCGCCGGTGCGCTCAGCGAGAGGCGCGCAGCCCGATCGTAGTTCGGGCGAGCACCGACGAGATTCCATGATTCTCTATCCGGCGATCGACATCCGCGACGGCAGGGCGGTGCGCCTGCGCCAGGGCCGCTTCGACGACGAGACCGTGTACGCCGACGATCCGCTCGAGGCCGCCCGCTCGTTCGTGGAGGCCGGAGCTCGTCACCTGCACGTGGTGGACCTCGACGGCGCGCGCGACGGCCGGCCGGCCAACCTCCACCACCTCGAGCGGATCACCCGGGAGGTCGGGGTGCCCGTCCAGTACGGCGGCGGCCTGCGCTCCGTCGCCTCGGTCGACGGGGCCCTGTCCGCCGGAGCCGAGCGCGTGGTGGTGGGCACGGCGGCCTACAACGACCCGGACTTCCTCGCGCAGGCCCTCGAACGCTGGGGGGAGCGCATCCTCGTGGGGGTCGACGTCCGCGGCGGGCGCGTGTCGGTCTCGGGCTGGACCGAGGAGACGAGGGTCACGGCCGAGGAGCTGATCGAGCGCCTGCAGGACCAGGGCGCCGCCTCATTCGTCTACACGAACGCCGACCACGACGGGATGCTCGACGGCGTGGACCCGGACGAGGTCCGCCGCATCGCGGGCGTGGTGCGCGAGCGCTTCATCATGTCCGGCGGCGTGGGCTCGCTCGCCGACCTGCGCACCCTGCGCGAGATGGGCCTGGCGAACCTGGCCGGGGTGATATCCGGCAAGGCGCTCTACGAGGGCCGCTTCACGGTGGCCGAAGGTCGCCGTGAGCTCGAGTCCCCGCCGTCGCCGGGGGCCCAGTGATCCTCAAGCGGGTCATCCCGTGCCTCGACGTGGACAAGGGCCGGGTGGTCAAGGGCACGAACTTCGTGGACATCCGCGACGCGGGCGATCCCGTCGAGCTGGCCGCCCGCTACCAGGACGAGGGCGCCGACGAGATCGTCTTTCTCGACATCACCGCCTCGCACGAGCGGCGCGAGACGGTGGCCGACCTGGCGCGGCGGTGCGCGGACGAGGTCTTCATCCCGTTCACCATCGGCGGCGGCATCCGCTCCGCCGAGGACGCGCAGGCGGTGCTCGACGCCGGCTGCGACAAGGTCTCGGTGAACTCCGCCGCGGTCGCCCGGCCCGAGCTCCTGGGGGAGATGGCCGAGGTGTTCGGCGCCCAGTGCGTGGTGCTCGCCATCGACGCGCGGCGCCGCCCGCGGCGACGACGGCTACGAGGTGGTGGTCCACGGCGGACGCACCGAGACGGGGCGCGAGGCGATCGAGTGGGCCCGTGAGGGGGTCGAGCGCGGCGCGGGGGAGATCCTGCTGACCAGCATGGACCGAGACGGCACCGAGGACGGCTACGAGCTGGAGCTCACGCGCCGGGTCGCCGACGCGGTGGGGGTGCCCGTGATCGCCTCGGGAGGCGCCGGCACGCTCGACCACCTGGTGGACGCGATCGGCGAGGGCGGCGCCGACGCGGTCCTGTGTGCGTCGATCTTCCACTACGGCCGGCACACGGTCCGCGAGGCCAAGCTGCGCATGGAGGCGGCCGGGATCCCGGTGCGAACCTAGGGCCGTGGGCTTGGAGGTCACCGATCTGGGCGCGCGGGTGGCAGCGCTGCCCGGCATGGACGTCCTGCTCCCCGCCCTGGAGGGCCTGGCGCCGGCCTACCTGGTGGGCGGGGCGGTGAGGGACCTGCTGCGCGGAGAGGCCTCGCTCGACCTCGACCTCGCGGTGGAGGGAGACGCCCCGGCGGTGGCGGAGAGCCTCGCGGAGCGCCTGGGCGGCTCCGGCGTCGCGCACGACCGCTTCGGAACCGCCACCGTGCGCGCCGACGACGTCGTCCTGGACCTGGCCGCGACGCGGCGCGAGCGCTACCCGCGCCCCGGCGCCCTGCCCGAGGTGGAGCCCGCGGACCTCGCCGAGGACCTCCGCCGCCGCGACTTCACCGTGAACGCGATGGCCGTCGCCCTGACCGGGCCGGACTTCGGCACGCTCCACGACCCCCTCGACGGGGCGTCGGGACCTCGAAGCCGGGGCCATCCGGGTCCTCCACGACCGCTCGTTCCTCGACGACCCCACACGGCTCCTGCGCGCGCTGCGCTACGAGGCCCGGCTGGGATTCGCGCTGGACCCCGACACCGAGCGCCTGGCGCGGGAGGCGTCCGAGGCCGGGGCCCTGGCCACGGTCTCGGGCGCCGCGCGTCCGCGACGAGCTGATCGACCTCCTCGCCGAGCCCGAGGCGCCCGCGGCGGTGGCCCGCCTGGGCGATCTGGGCGTGGCCGCGGCCCTGCATCCCGCCCTGGACACCGATCCCGACACGGTCGCGGGCGCGGCCCTGGGCGCGGCGGAGACGGGCGCGAACCCCGCGCTGGCCTCCCTGGCCGCGCTCTGCCGGAACGCCCCCGACGAGGTCGAGGAGTTCGTGGGCGGGCTCTCGCTGAGCGCCGCCGACCGCGACGCGGTGATGCGCGCGGCGCGGCGCGGGCCGGAGCTGGCCCGCGCCCTGCGAACGGATCTGCGGGCTTCCGAGCTGTACGCGCTGCTGTCCCCGGAGCCACCCGAGTCCCTCGCCCTGGCCCTCGGCCTCGGCGCCCCCGGCGAGTCCGTGCTGCGCTTCCTCTCGGACCTGCGCGACGTGCGGCTGGAGATCACGGGCGACGACCTCACCGCCGCCGGAGTCCCGCCCTCGCCGGCGATCGGCCGCGCCCTGGAGGAGACGCTGCGCCGGACACTCGACGGCGAGGTGGCGGGCCGGGACGAGCAGCTGCGAACGGCGCTGGAGCTGGCACGCGCATGAGCGCGTGCCGCCGAGCTGGCCATCGGGGTCGATCTGCCCGGCGCCCGGGCCGTCTTCTCGACCCGCCGGGGCGGCGTCAGCGAGGGGCCGTATGAGTCGCTGAACCTGGGGATCCTCACCGGGGACGAGACGGAGCGGGTGTCGGAGAACCGGCGGCGGCTCGCGGAGCGAGTCCGGGCTGGACCCCGCGCGCGTCGCCATGGGCTGGCAGAAGCACGGCGTCCGAGATCGCCACGTGGCCCGGGCCGCCGCCCGCCGGCCGCGACGGCTACGCCAATCCGGGGGCCGAGCTGTCCGAGGTCGACGGCCACACCACCACCGAGCGCGATCTCGGCCTGCTCGTGCTCGTGGCCGACTGCCTGCCGGTCGCCCTCTCGGGTGGCGGCCGGGTGGCGATGCTCCACTGCGGCTGGCGCGGCCTGGCCGGCGGCATCCTCGAGCGCGGAGTCGAGCCTCTTCGGCGAGCCTCCCGCGGCCGCGGTCGGACCGGGCATCGGGCGCTGCTGCTACGAGGTGGGGCCCGAGGTGCTCGAGGCCTTCGCCGACGTCGAGGGGGCGGCCGCGGGGCGGATGCTCGACCTGCGCGCGGTGGCCGAGGCGAGGCTGCGGGCGTGCGGGGTGCAGAGCATCGTCCACACCGACCTCTGCACATCGTGCAATCCCGACCTCTTCTTCTCGCACCGCCGCGACGCCGGCGTGACGGGACGCCAGTGCGGCATGGTCTGGCTCACCGGATGACCCGCGAGTTCCGCGACCTCGATCCCGGCGCCGTGCGCGCCAACCTGGAGCGGGTGCGCGAGGCGATCGCCGCCACCGGCCGCGACCCGGCAGAGGTGGAGATCTGCGCGGCCGTCAAGTACGTGGACGCCGCCGAGCTGCCCGCGCTGGCCGAGGCGGGGGTGACGCTGGTGGGGGAGAACCGCGCCCAGGAGCTGCTGGCGAAGCAGGACGCGCACGCGGACCTCTTCGAGTGGGACTTCATCGGGGCGTTGCAGAGCCGCAAGGTGCGCGACGTGGCGCCCGCGGTGCGCCTGATCCACTCGGTGGCCTCGGACTCGGTCCTGGCACAGCTCGAGAGGCACCCGGCCCGCGAGGTGCTCGTGCAGGTCAACGTGGCGGGGGAGGAGGAGAAGGCAGGCATCGCCCCCGCCGACCTCGGCGGCTTCATCGCCCGCTGTCCGGTGCCGGTGGGCGGCCTGGCCACGATGCCCCCCTTCGTCGAGCGGGCCGAGGACAACCGCCGCCACTTCGCCCGCCTGGCGGAGCTGGCCGCCGAGCACGGCCTGGCGCGCCTCTCGATGGGCACCACGCAGGACTACCCGGTGGCCGTCGAGGAGGGAGCGACGATCGTGCGCATCGGGTCGGCCCTGTACGAGTGAACCTCACGGCGGGTCGCGCGAGGAACTCCGCGATCGCCTTCGACAGGCTCGACCCCCGCCACGCGAGCGGCGAGTCGCCCTCGTCCTCCACGACCAGGCGCGCCCGGGGCAGCCTCCTCGCGTACTCCTCGGCCACGGCGAGCGGGTGGCCGGGGTCCGTGTCGTCGCGGCTGCCGACCACGAGCACGGGCACGTCGAGCCCGTCCAGGCCCTCCAGGCCCTCGAAGGCGGGCGAGCGGGGGACCACCCGCAGGGCGTCGGCCACCGCGCCGAGGTGCGCGTGGCGCTCCAGGCGCTGGCGGACCGCCGTCCGGGCCGTCTCCCGGAAGCGCTCGGGAATCTCGTTGACTCCCGACAGGTCCACGAAGGCCCCGATGTCGCCCTCGTCGAGGGCGCCCGCCAGCGCCTCCCACTCCTCGAGGTCGCCGGGGTCCGACCGGGGCGAGCCGTCGTAGGCCGGCGTGATCTGCACGAGCGCCGAAGCCCGGTCGGGCTCCTGCGAGGGCCAGCGCCAGCGCCGTGGCGGCGCCCATCGAGCTCCCGGCCAGCACCGGGCGCTCCAGCTCGAGCAGGGCCAGCACCGAGCGCAGGTCGTCCACGAGGTCGGCGTACTCGTACGCCGCGGGGTCGGGTGCGGGCGCCGACTCGCCGTGGCCGCGCGCGTCGTAGGAGGCGAGGCGGAACCCCCTGCGCGCGAGGAGGCTCGAGCCCTGCAGCACGTACCGGCGGGTGGCGGTCAGTCCGTGCAGGAGGAGGATCGGCTCGCCCTCGCCCGCCACCTCGCCGCTCAGGCCGGTCTCTTTGATGTCGAAGGAGTGGCTCATTGCAGGTGTAAACCGGGGTCCTAACCGATAACTTGTGGCAAAGGGTTTTAGCCTCCGTTCCCGAAACTGCACCCCGAATGGCCGTCAGCGACACTTGGCACAAGGCACTCGTCTACTTCGGCCTGGCCGAGGAGGAGGAGCCGCGCTACGAATCGGTTCCGGAGCCGGAGCCGGAATCCGAGATGGAGGACCGCTACCGCGAGCGTCCCAACGTGCGCAGGCTGCAACGCCGCCGGCGCGACGAGTTCGACGACATCTTCGCGGACGACTCTCCCCGCGAAGCGCGCAACGAGACCCGCGTACTGCGGTCCGTCGAGGGCTCGGGCAACGGCTCGGGCGGTGACCTCCAGGTGCATCTCGTGGTGCCCAAGAGCTTCAACGACGCCCAGCAGATCGCCGATCAGTTCAAGGACTCGATCCCGGTGATCCTCAACCTCCAGGGCATCGACGCCGACCTCTCCAAGCGCCTCATCGACTTCTCCTCGGGCCTCACCTACGCGCTCGACGGCGGGATGCAGCGGATCGCCGACAAGGTCTTCCTGCTCACCCCGCGCAACGTCGACGTGTCCGCCGAGGAGCGCGCGCGTCTGATCGAGAAGGGCTTCTTCAACCAGAGCTGAAGCCTCGCCCGTCTAGGCTGCGGCGGATGAAGCTGGGGTTCATAGGGGCGGGCAGCATGGCCACTGCGCTGGCTCGTGGGCTCGGGGAGCCGGCGATCGTCTACGACCCCGACACCGAGCGCGCCAGCAAGCTCGCCGCGGAGATCTCGGGCACGGTCGCCGGGTCCAACGCCGACCTCGCCCGCGAGGCCGACCTGGTCGTGCTGGCCCACAAGCCGGCCCAGCTCGACGAGGTGGCGGCGGAGACCGGCGGCGAGGCCCGGGTCATCGCGTCCATCGTGGCCGCCGTGCCCACCGAGCGGCTCGAGAACGCCTATCCGGACACCCCCGTCTACCGCTTCATCCCGAACATCCCCGTCGAGGTCGGGCGGGGGGTCATCTGCTACGCCCCGGGCGAGCTGGCGGAGGAGGGCCCCGAGGACGAGGTGATGCGGCTCTTCGGCCGGTGCGGAGTGGTGATCCCCCTCGAGGAGCGCCTGCTCGAGCCCGCCATGGCGCTCATGTCCTGCGGACCGGCCTTTCTCGCGCTCGTGGTCGAGGCCCTGGCCGACGCGGGCGCCCGCCACGGCCTCGACCCCCGCCAGGCGACCCGCCTGGTGGTCGAGACGATGGCCGGCACGGCCGCGCACCTCGACACGAACGATCTCGACGCGGCCGCGCTGCGCCGGCGCGTGGCCACCCCCGGTGGGCTCACCGAGAAGGGCCTCGGCGTGCTCGACGGAGCAGGGGCTGACCGAGGCGCTCGGCGCGGCGGTGGACCTCGTGGTGCAGGAGACGGTGGCGTGACCGTGATCTCGGCGGCGATCGACCGCGGGGACGTGGCCGACTACGTGGACACGCTCGTGATCGTCTTCGTGGTCCTGATCTTCGTGCAGATCATCGTCTCGTTCATCCCGCGAATGCCCTACAACCGCTACCTGAGCGCGGTGCTGGGATTCGTCGGCGACGTGGTCAATCCGTACCTGAGCATCTTCAGGCGCTTCCTGCCGATGGTCAGGGTCGGCCCGGGCGCGCTCGACCTCAGCCCGATGGTGGGCACGATCGTGCTGCTGGTGGTCGGCGGCCTCGTCTCCGCCGCGATCCGGGGCTAGCGCCGTGGGCCGGGCCGCGGGCTGGGCTCGCGCGGGCGCGGCCACGGCCGCCGTGATCGCGCTCGACCAGATCTCGAAGCAGATCGCCGTCAACTCGATCGGGCGCGGCGAGAGCGTCGACGTGTTCTTCGGGCTCGAGCTCACCAACACCCGCAACCGCGGTGTCGCGTTCGGCTTGCTGGAGGGAAACGACGTGGTGCTGGGGGTGCTGATCGCCGTCGCGCTGGGCGTGCTCGCCGTGTACTTCACGCTGCACGCCTCGCGGCCGCTCCTGTGGCTGCCGGTCGGGCTGCTGCTGGGCGGGGCGCTCGGCAACCTGATCGACCGGGCCCGGGAGGGAGCGGTGATCGACTTCATCGACCCGGTCGCGTGGCCGGCCTTCAACGTGGCCGACGCCGCCATCGTCATCGGCGTGCTGGCGCTGTTGTACGTGGCCGACGCCAGGCCGAGGAATGCGCTTCCAAGCCACGGCTAGCGAGGCGGGCATGCGCCTGGACGCCGTGCTCGTGGCCCGCGGGGCGGCGCCGACGTCGCTCCGCGGCGCAGAAGCTGCTCGAACGCGAGCTGGTGACGGTGGACGGGCGCGCCAGGGCGAAGTCGCACCGCGTGGCCGAGGGGGAGAGCGTGGAGGTCGCCGCCGCGCCAGAGCCCGAGCCGCCGCACGACGAGCCCCAGGTGGAGTTCGGCGTGGCCTTCGAGGACGAGCACCTGCTCGTGGTGGACAAGCCGGCGGGACTCGTGGTCCACCCGGGGGCCGGCCGGCGTCACGGAACCCTCGCGCAGGCCCTGGCCGGGCGGGCGGCAGGGGGCCCGGACCCCGACCGCAGGGGCATCGTGCACCGGCTCGACCGCGACACCTCGGGGCTGCTGGTCGTGGCGAAGTCCGAGGCCGCCTACGAGGCGCTGGGCGTCGCCATCTCGGGAGCGGCGCGTCAAGCGGGGATACCTGGCCCTGGTGACCGGGCGCCCGGGAGCCCGCACGGCCACCATCGACGCCCCCCTCGGCCGCGACCGACACCGGCGCACGGTCGTGTCCACCGAGACCGACCAACCCCGCGAGGCCGTGACCCACTTCGAGATCGCGGAGGCCCTCCCGCGAACGACCCTCCTCAGGGTGACGCTCGAGACGGGGCGCACGCACCAGATACGCGCTCACCTGGCGGCGATCGACCACCCGGTGTGCGGCGATCCGCGCTACGGGGGCGCCGGATGCGGACGCCGGCTGGGGCTACGGCGCCAGTTCCTTCACGCGAGCGAGTTGGGGTTTAGTCATCCAGTCACAGGGGAACCCTTTTTGTGCGAGTCCAAACCACCCATCGATCTGCGTCGAGCACTCGACGCGGCACGGTGGGAGCCAGCCTCCGACGGGCCAGACGGAGGCTGATCAGAAGGAGAGACGGGGCGACCTTCGAGTCGCCTCGCCTCGTTTTCGGACCGAATTTCCTCAGCAAGGATCGCCGCCCGCCCGCGTTGTAGTCCCCAGCGGGCCGGCCTCCCTTCCCCTACCTCCGGTGGTCCGGTCCGCGGTGAAAGGAACGCGGGGCGGCCACGACGGCCGCCCCGCTTCCGTTTCGGCTCAGCGCGAACGAGGACCTCTATGCTCCGGGCTCAATCCGAACCTCGCCGGGCCGGCACGGCCCTGCCCGAAGCCACGAAGCCTCGGGTCCGTGCAGCGGCCGGCGTGGATATTCCGCAGCACCGAAAAGGGAGCAACAGTTGGCTGAAGTGACACTCAAGGAGCTGCTGGAGGCCGGCGTGCATTTCGGCCACCAGACGCGCCGCTGGAATCCGAAGATGCGCCGGTTCATCTTCGGCGAGCGCAGCGGGATACACATCATCGACCTGCAGAAGACGGAGGTCCTTCTCGCGCGCGCCCAGGAGTTCGCCTCGGCGGTCGGCAGCCGCGGGGGAACGATCCTCTTCGTGGGCACCAAGAAGCAGGCGCGCGACACGATCGCCGAGGCGGCCACCGCCGCGGGGATGCCCTACGTGCACCAGCGCTGGCTCGGTGGCCTGCTCACCAACTTCCAGACGGTGTCGAAGCGCATCAAGCGCCTGCACGAGCTCACCGACTGGACGCAGAGCGGCACTCTCGAGCTGCTGCCCACCCGCGAGCGCATCGCGGCCACGAAGGAGCGCGACAAGCTCGAATACAACCTCGGCGGTGTGCGCGACATGCAGCGCCCGCCCGACGCGATGTTCGTGGTCGACATGAAGACCGAGACCATCGCGGTGCGCGAGGCCCAGCGTCTGAACATCCCGATCATCGCGCTGACCGACACCAACTGCGATCCCGATCCCGTGAGCTACGTGATCCCGGGCAACGACGACGCCATCCGCTCCTGCAAGCTCATCGTGGAGGCGATCGCCGGCGTGGTGGGCGAGCAGCGCGAGCAGTTCAGGGCGCAGGAGGAGGCGGCCCGGCGCGAGGCCGAGGAGCAGACCCGGCGTGAGGCCGAGGAGCGCGAGCGCCGCGAGGCCGAGGAGGCCGCCAAGCGCGAGGCCGAGGAGCAGGCGGCCCGCGAGGCCCAGGAGGCCGCGGGCGAGACGCAGCAGCCCCAGCCGGCCGCCGCCGCGCCGCCACCGGCACCCGCTCCGCCCGCGGGCGAGCAGCGCACCTTCGACCCGGACGAGGGCTCGTCGTGAGCGGCACCATCTCCGCGAAGGACGTGAAGGAGCTCCGGGAGCGCACCGGCGCCGGCATGATGGATTGCAAGGCCGCCCTGCAGGAGACCGGCGGCGACATGGAGAAGGCCATCGAGCTGCTGCGCGTGAAGGGCCAGGCCAAGGCCGCCAAGCGCGGCGAGCGCGCCGCCAGCGAGGGTCTCGTGCACTCCTACGTGCACCACAACGGCAAGGTGGGCGCGCTCGTGGAGGTGGACTGCGAGACCGACTTCGTGGCCCGCAACGACGACTTCGTCGACTTCGCCCGCGAGGTGGCCTCGCACGTGGCGGCCGCGAGTCCGCTCTACGTCTCCGAGGAGGACGTGCCCGACGACGTGCGCGACGCCGAGATGCGCGTGTTCGCCGACCAGGCGGGGGCCGAGGGCAAGCCCGAGGCCGTCCAGCAGAAGATCGCCGAGGGGCGCATGCGCAAGTGGCTGGAGGAGAACGTGCTGCTCAACCAGCGACACGTGAACGCCGACAAGCACGACGGCCGCACCATCGAGGAGATGCGGGCGGCGCTGTCGGCCGGCACCGGGGAGAATGTGGTCGTGCGTCGCTTCGCCCGCTTCCAGATCGGGGAATAGGCCGGTGTCCGAGGGCGCCAACGGCGTGGTCTCAGACGGCAGCGCCAAGTTCTCTCGCATCCTGCTCAAGCTCTCCGGCGAGGCTCTGATGGGCTCGCTCGAGTACGGGGCGGACCCCGACCGGATCAAGGCCATCGCCGAGCAGGTGAAGGCGGTGGCCGACCGCGGCGTCGAGGTCGCGGTGGTGGTGGGCGGCGGCAACATCTACCGCGGGCTGGCCGGCGCCGCGGCGGGGATGGACCGCGCCACCGGCGACTACATGGGGATGCTCGCCACCGTGCTGAACGCCCTCGCGCTCCAGGACGCGCTGGAGAAGGCCGGCGCGGTGACCCGGACCCAGTCGGCCATCACCATCTCGGAGGTGGCGGAGCCCTACATCCGGCGCCGCGCGATCCGCCACCTCGAGCGGGGCCGGGTGGTGATCTTCGCCGCCGGCACCGGCAATCCGTTCTTCACCACCGACACGGCGGCCGCCCTGCGCGCGCTGGAGATCCACGCCGAGGTGATCCTCATGGCCAAGAACGGGGTGGAGGGCGTCTACACCGCCGACCCCCGCGAGATCGCGGACGCGGAGTTCATCGAGTCCATCTCGCACCGCGAGGCCATCGAGCGCCAGCTGCAGGTGATGGACTCCACCGCGCTGTCCCTGTGCATGGACAACGACCTCCCGATCCACGTCTTCAACATGGACGACGAAGCCAACATCGATCGCATAGTGTGCGGCGAGCGTGTCGGAACGGTAGTGACGAGCAATGGATGACGACCTCGTAAAGGAGTTCCTCGACGACGCCGCCGAGCGCATGGCCAAGTCGGTGGACGCCACCCGCGGCGAGTTCGCGAGCGTGCGCACGGGACGCGCCTCGCCCCACCTGCTCGACCGCGTGGACGTCGACTACTACGGCACGACCACCGCACTGCGGCAGCTCGCGAACATCTCCGCGACCGAGGCCCGCCTGCTCACGATCACCCCCTACGACAAGTCCTCGATCAAGGCGATCGAGAAGGCCATCCTCGAGTCGGACGTCGGGCTGACGCCCTCCAACGACGGCAACCTCATCCGGCTCACGATCCCCGAGCTCACCGAGGAGCGCCGCCGCGAGATGGTGAAGGTCGTGCACGGGCTGGCCGAGCAGGGCCGCGTGGCCGTGCGCAACACCCGGCGCGAGGTCATGCACGACCTGCGCGAGCTCAAGAAGGAGGGCGACATCGGCGCCGACGACGAGCACCGCGCCGAGACCGAGCTCCAGAAGCTCACCGACCAGCGCGTGGGCGAGATCGATTCGCTGCTGGCCGGCAAGGAAGAAGAGATCCTGCAGGTGTGAGTGGCCACGCCGACGTGGCGCCGCGCTACGTCGCGATCATCACCGACGGCAACGGCCGCTGGGCCCAGGGCCGCGACCTGCCGGTGATCGAGGGCCACCAGGCCGGCGCCGACGTGGTGAAGGAGCGTCTGCGCGACGCCGCGCGCCTGGGGGTCGCCGAGCTGACCGTCTACTCGTTCTCCACCGAGAACTGGAGCCGCTCGCCGGAGGAGGTGGAGGGGCTCATGGCGATGTTCGGCGAGCGCATCGACCGCGAGACCCCCGAGCTCGACGAGGAGGGGGTCCGCATGCGCTTCATCGGCCGGCGCGCGGGCGTCGCGGAAGAGCTGCAGGAGAAGATGGACTGGGCGGAGCGGGTGACCTCGGACAACTCCCGCATCACCCTCTTCGTGGCCTTCAACTACGGCGGCAGGGCGGAGATCGTGGACGCGGCGAGAAGGTTCTCCGGCGAGACCGAGGAAGAGTTCCGCCGCGGCCTCTACGCCCCCGAGATGCACGACCCCGACCTCCTCATACGCACGAGCGGCGAGCAGCGCATCTCGAACTACCTGCTGTGGCAGTGCGCGTACTCGGAGTTCGTGTTCCGCGACGAGCTGTGGCCCGACTTCACCCGCGAGGCCTTCGAGGAGTCGCTCGCGGAGTACGCCCGCAGGCAGCGGCGCTACGGAGCCCGGTGAGCGCGCGTCCCCCCAGAGGCGCATCGGACCTCGGGCGGCGGATCCTCTTCGCGATCCCGGCGATCGCCTTCGCCCTGTTCATCGTCCTCAGCGGGGGCACGATCTTCGCGATCGGGCTGATCCTGCTCGGGATCCTCGCGCTGCGCGAGCTGTACACGCTGATGAGGCGGGGCCGGCCCATCGACCTGGGCGGCTACCTGACGATCATCGCGATGGTGCTCCTCGCCACCTTCTCGGAGCGCGAGGACGTGCTCATCGCCATGGCGGCGGCCTTTCCCGTCGTGTTCCTGCTCGCCCTGACCCGCCCGAGCCTCGAGAACGTGGCGTGGGGCGTGGCGGCCACGATGCTCGGCGTCACGTGGGTGGGCCTGGCCCTCGTGCACGCGGTGTTCCTGCGCGAGCTCGATCACGGCGACGGCCTGCTCATCGACGTGCTGGTGGGCACCTTCCTCGGCGACTCCGCCGCCTACCTCGGGGGCCGCGCCTACGGCCGGCGCCCGCTCGCGCCCGACATCTCGCCGAACAAGACCGTGGAGGGCCTGGTCTTCGGCCTGGTGGGGGGGACGCTCGCCTTCTGGGCGGCGGGTCTCTACCAGGACTGGCTCGGCGGCTGGGAGGCCCTGGCGATCGGCTTCTTCGTGGCGCTGGCCGCGCCGCTGGGCGACCTGTTCGAGTCGGCCCTGAAGCGCGACCTCGACGTGAAGGACACCGGCAAGCTCTTCGGGCCCCACGGCGGGGTGCTGGACCGCCTGGACGCCGTGTTCTTCACGGTCGTGGTCGCCTACTACGGGGCGCTGGCGTTCGGCTTCTCCTGAGCGCCGGCCCAAGCCGGCTAGAACTGCGCCGGCCCGCCGAACATCTCCGACAGCCGCGCCGCCAGGTGCAGGTCGCCCTCGATGTCGAAGCGCCCGGTGAACAGCAGCTCCTGGGGGTCGATCTCCTCCGCCGCGAGGCGCACGAAGTCGGGCAGGCTCAGGGAGAGCGTGACCGCCGCGTCGCCGTTGGCGCCCTGCACCACCGAGGCGGAGTCGCCGGCGACCCGCACCGTCCAGCGGTCCGGGGCCCGGCCGTTTCCGTGGTGCGACAGCGTGTAGACGATGTCGCCCTCGAAGCCGAAGGCGAACTGCGGGTCGAAGGACCGGGCCATCCCGCTGAACAGGGCTCGCTGGACGAAGGACGCGCCGAAGCGCCGCTCGAGCTGCGCATCGGAGGCGCCGCGCACCAAGCCGAGCCAACCCCTCCTTGGCCAGCCCCTGGAACGCTTGCGCCGCCTCCCCGACGAGATCCGAAGCGCGCGACCGAACCCCAACGGAAGGACGTGCCGCGCGCTCGGCCCGCGCCATCTCCGCCGGCTCGTCGATCACGTAGCCGGGCACAGGGGGCCGCGGGCCGCTCCTTGCGCGCCAGCGCCCGCTCGACGGCCGGGGCGAGGCGCTCGGCCTTCTCGCGTTCGCGGTCGGAGCGCTCGGCCGCGAAGGCGGGCAGCACGTCCGAGCCGAAGAGCTCCAGCGCCTCGCAGATGTGCTCGTGCTTGTTCGCGCCCGCCTGGAGCACGAAGACCACCTGGTCGACCCCGACCGCCTCGTACCGGCGCACGAGATCGGTGATCTGGGTGGGGGTCCCGATCGCCCCGCGCAGGGAGCCCAGCCCCTCCTGCATGAGCTTGACGCCCAGGGGCGCGTCGTCGGCCTCGATGATCTCGCGCGAGAAGCCCTTCAGCTCGCGGTTGGCTGCCGAACTCCTCCCAGATGTTCGTCACGCCCGGGGACTGCTCGCCCATCCCGTAGTAGTGGGCCAGCGAGTAGCCGAAGAAATGAGCGCCGTCGATGCCGCGGTCGATCGCCGTCTGCTCGTCGGCGTGGCACATCATGGGAAGCACGACCGACACGTTGGGGTTGACCGCGAACCCCGCGGGCACGCACTCGTCCGAGTCGAGGATGTCGTAGTACTCGGCGACCCACTTGCCCGCGTCCTCGGGCTCGACGAAGGAGAACGAGAGCGCGCCGATCCCGTTGCGGGCCGCGAAGTGGATCGTCTCCCGCCGCGAGCACGCGACCCAGAGCGGGGGGTGGGGCTTCTGCAGCGGCTTGGGCACCACGTTTCGCGGCGGCATGCGGATGAACTCCGAGTCCCAGCCCGCGAACGGCTCCTCCACCAGCATCCGCGTGATCGCGTCGATGGCGTCCTCCCACATCTCGCGCTTCTTCGCGCGATCGACCAGGAAGCCGCCCAGCTCGGCCGCCGAGGAGGACTCGCCGGTGCCGAAGTCGAGGCGGCCGTCGCACACCAGGTCCAGGGTGGCCACGCGCTCGGCCACCCGGGCGGGGTGGTTCACCGCCGGGCGGCAGCTGGACGATCCCGTGGCCCAGGCGGATGTTCTGCGTGCGCTGGGAGGCGGCCGCCAGGAAGACCTCGGGCGCCGAGGAGTGCGAGTACTCCTCCAGGAAGTGGTGCTCGACCTCCCAGACGTAGTCGATGCCCACCCGGTCGGCGATCTCGATCTGGTCGAGGGCGTCCTTGAGCAGCTTGTGCTCGTCGCGCTCGCCCTCCCACGGACGCGGGTTCTGATGCTCGTAGAAGATGCCGAAGCGCATGGTGGGACCGAGGGCCGCGACGATCGTACTGGCGGTCCGCACCGGGCTCAAGCCGCTCAAGAACCGGCGTTTGCAAGCCGATATCCGGTAGGTGACGCAACAAGAGCGCACCGCGACGCACGGAGCGCGTCGACGGCCCGGATCCATGGACGGTGAGCGCGATATAGCGCTGGACCGCCTCGCACGCGCGCGGGCGGGCGACCCTGGCGCACGCGAGGAATCCGAGCGCGACACCCTGGTCCGGGTGGCGGCCGCGGCGGCGGGCGCCAACGGCCTGGAGGACGTGATCGAGCTGGTGGCCGACGCGGCCTGCGAGGCCATCGGCGCCGGGTCGTTGTCCATCGGCCGCTGGGAGCGCGACACCGAGCGGATGCGGATCCTCATCAACGTCGGAACGCTCGGTCCATGGGAGGAGCGCTTTCCCGCCGAAGAGACCTACGCCCTGCGCGACAACCCGATGATCGAGACCCTGCTGCGCGACGCCAAGCCGTACTTCAACTCGATCGACGACCCCGACGCGCCGCCCACCTCCGTGGCCCTGCTCTCGAGCCTCGGCAAGGAGTCGGAGATCGGGGTGCCGATCGTGGTCAACGGCGAGGTGTGGGGAGAGGTCTGGGCGAGCACCTGCCCCGGCGCCCCGCGCTTCCGCGGTCGTGACGTGCGCTTCCTGGAGGCCATCGCCGGCCAGCTGACCGCCGTGGTCGGCCGCGCCGAGCTGTTCACCAAGGTCTCCCGGCTGGCCTACGAGGACCCGCTGACCGGCCTCAGCAACCGGCGGGCCTTCGAGGAGGGCCTGGAGGGTGCGGTGGCCCGGGCGCGCGTTTCGCGGGCTCCGCTGACGCTGATGCTGTGCGACGTGGACGACCTCAAGGCCATCAACGACGGCCGCGGGCACCAGGCGGGCGACCGTGCGCTCCGCCGGGTCGGCGAGGCGCTCGTGGCCGCCAGCGCGACGCTCCCGTCGGCCCTGGTCGGGCGGCTCTCCGGCGACGAGTTCGCGGTCCTCATGGAGGGGTCGAAGCTCGAGGCCGCCCGCCATCTCAGCGCCACCGCGCTCTCCATCCTGTCGCAGCGACCGCGACGTGGCCATCTCGCTCTCCTGCGGCGCGGCGATGGCCGTGCCCGGCGCGGAGACGGCCGCGGGGCTCCTGAGGGCCGCCGACACCGCCCAGTACGCGGCCAAGCGCCGAGGCGGGGGACAGCTGTGCACGGCAGGGGCCGCTGCCGAGCCGGTTCAAGGGCCCCGGCGCAAGACGCGGCGGGGGGCCCCCGATCGCCTCGAGCGAGCCACCGCGCAGCTGATGGAGCGCCTCGACGGCGAGTACGCGCGGAGCCCTACCCTCGACCGGCTCGAGGTGGTGATGGCCGGGGTCGCGGAGGCCATGAACGCGGCCGCCTGGACGATCTCGTTCGCCCTCCATGGCAGCCCGGTGATCCAGTCGATCTGCGCTTCCGACGACCGCGACAACCACCTGAGGGGAGTACGGGTGGGGCTCGAGGACGAGGTCTACAACCTCGCGGACTACCCGCCGACGGCCGCGCTGGTGGGCGCCGGCACCGGCACGTTCCTGGTGGACCGCCACGATCGGGCCGCGGACCCCGCCGAGCGGGCGCTGCTCGCCAAGCTGGGCTTCTCCTCTGTCGTGGCGGCCGCCGTATCCGACCTCGACGGCGTCTACCTCCTCGAGCTCTACGCCGACGCCGACACGGCGGACCTGCCGATCGCCCGGGTGCGCCTGTCCCTCCTCAGCCGCGCCGCGACCGGCCGGCCCCTGGGCAGGACCGAGCGCACGGACCAGCTCGAGAAGCACACGCACCAGCTCGTGGTGAGCGCCGCCCTCGGAGAGCGACTGGCCGGGCTGGTGGATACCGACGCGATCGCCGAGGCGACCGTGGACGGGCTCTTCACGCGCGCTCGGAATCTCGATGTGCAGCGTGGTCCGAATCGACGAGGCCGGCGAGCTCGTCATCGCCGCGGCTCGCGGGCACGCCGCGGAGAGGCTTCGCGATGAGGCCTGGACCCAGCGCGCAAGCCTCGGCCTGATCGGTCGGGCCCTGCGAGAGCGCGACCTGGTCTGCGTCAGCGACGTGCGCAGCGAGCCGGACTACCGCGTCACGGAGGAGACCCGGGACACGCGTTCGGAGATGTGCATTCCGCTCTTCGCCGGCGCCGAGCTGTGGGGAGCCATCGACATGCACCACCCGTCCGTGGACGCGTTCGACGCCGACGACGGGGCATTCGCGCGGATGGTGGCCAACCAGGTCGGTCAGGCGCTGCACGCGGCGGGCCTCCACGCGCGGCTCGAAGGGGCCCGTCCAGCCGATCTCCTGACGTAGTCCCCCTCCTACACTCAGACGGGTGCGCAGGATCCTCATAGTCGGCTCGACGGGGTCGATCGGCACCCAGGCGCTCGACGTGATCTCGCGCAGCGAGACGCTCGAGGTCGTGGGGCTCGCCGCCCACTCCAACGCCGATCTGCTGCTCGAACAGGCGGACGCCCACGGGGTGGAGCGCGTTGCGCTCGCCGACCCCGACGCCGCCGCGCGCGCCTCCGAGCGCTGGACCGCCGGGCGCGTGCTCTCGGGCCCGAACGGCCTGATCGAGCTGATCACCGAGGCCGAGTGCGACCTCGTGCTCAACGCCCTGGTCGGCTCCGCGGGGCTCGGCCCGACGGTGGCCACCCTCGGGGAGGGCATCGACCTCGCCCTCGCCAACAAGGAGAGCCTCGTGGTCGGCGGCGAGCTCGTGACGGCCCTGGCCGAGGCCACGGGCGCGCAGATCCTTCCGGTGGACTCCGAGCACTCGGCCCTCTTCCAGCTCGTGGCCGGGCAGGCACCCGGCACCGTCGATCGCCTCGTGCTGACCGCATCCGGCGGGCCGTTCCGCGGCCGCACCGACCTCTCGGGCATCACCCCCGAGGACGCCCTCGCGCACCCCACGTGGGACATGGGGGGCAAGATCACGGTGGACTCCGCGACGCTCATGAACAAGGGGCTCGAGGTGATCGAGGCGCATCACCTGTTCGGCCTGCCGTACGAGGCCATCGACGTGGTCGTGCACCCGCAGTCGACCGTGCACGCGCTCATCACCCTCAACGACGGCGCCTCGCTCGCCCACCTCGGCAACCCCGACATGCGCGTGCCGATCTCCTACGCCCTGCACCATCCCGAGCGGGCCGACGTGCCGGTCGCGGCGCTCGACCTCCCCGCGCTGGGATCCCTGACCTTCGAGGAGCCCGATCTCGAGACCTTCGCGTGCCTGCGCCTGGCCATCGACGCGGGCCGCGCCGGGGGCACGGCGCCCTGTGTGCTCAACGCCGCAAACGAGATCGCGGTGCACGCGTTCCTGCGCGGCAGCCTGCCCTTCACCGGGATAGCCGAGGTGGTGGAGCGCTCGCTCGAGGCCATCCCGGTGGCGCCCGTCGGGCACTTCTCCGACCTGATCGCGGTGGACACCCACGCCCGCGAGGTCGCACGCGAGCTGGCCGCGGGGGTGAATGCGTGACCTTCGTCAGCGTGATCCTCGCCGCGCTGGGATTCATCGTCCTGGTGATCCTGCACGAGCTGGGGCACTTCACGGTGGCCAAGCTCGTGGGCATGCGCGTCGAGAAGTTCTCGCTGTTCTTCCCACCCACCATCTTCTCCCGAACGCGCGGGGAGACCGAGTACGCGATCGGGGCGATCCCCGCGGGCGGCTACGTGAAGATCACCGGGATGAACCCGGACGAGGACCTGCCGGAGGAGGTTCGCGACCGCGCCTACCACGCCCAGAAGCCCTGGAAGCGGATCGTGGTGATCCTGGCGGGGCCGGCGGTCAACGTGCTCGTCGCCCTGATCCTGTTCTTCGTCTACTGCGGTCGCGATCGGGCGATCCGCACGAGCACCGACCGCGTGACCGCCATCGAGAAGGGCTCGCCGGCCGCGCAGACGCTGCAAGCCCGGCGACCGCCTGATCTCCGTGGACGGCGTGAGCGGCGACCCGGCCGACGCTGTCGAAGCAGATCGGCGACCCACCAGTGCGCGGGCGCCCAGCGCGACGGCTGCCGGGCCGCCGAGCCCGCGCGCATGGTCGTGTCGAGCGCGACGGCGAGCCGCAGTCCCGATCAGCCGTGCGCCCGGTCTACGACGGCGTCGAACAAGCGTCCGCGCCTCGGCTTCCGGTTCGCGGCCGGCCCCCGCGAGCCGCTGCCCATCGGCGAGGCGGCTCGAGCCTCAGCCTCGACCAGTTCTGGTACGTGACGAAGGCCACCGTGAGCCTGCCCGCACGGCTCTTCGACGCGCAGCAGCGCAAGGAGATCTCGGGCATCGTGGGCTCGTACGAGGTCACTCGCCAGACCATCCTCAACGACATCTCCGAGGGTCATCCTGATCCTGGCCCTGATCTCGCTCTCGCTGGCCATCGTGAACCTGTTCCCCTTCCTTCCGCTCGACGGAGGGCACATCTTCTGGGCGATCGTGGAGAAGGTGCGCGGCAGGCCGGTGCCGCTGGCCGTGATGGAGCGCTCCGGGGTGGTGGGCTTCATGCTCGTGATCGGCCTGTTCATCCTGGGCCTGAGCAACGACATCGGGCGGCTGACGGGCGAGGGATTCCAGGTGCCGTAAGAGCTCTCCGCGGGGTAGGGTCTCTCCACCAGAGAAGAGGGAGAGCAATGGAGAGCGCAACGACCACCCGCACGCACCGCCCGCGCGGCCTCGACGCCGGCACGATCGTCGAGGCATTCCAGATCACGGTCGAGGACAACGCCGACACCGTGGCCGTGCGCACCAAGGACGACGAGCAGAGCTACACCTGGGCGCAGTACGCGGACAAGGTCGAGCGACTCGCCCGCGGGTTCGCCGGCCTCGGCCTGAGCCACGGCGACACCGTGGGGATCATGCTCACCAACCGCCCGGCCTTCCACGCCGTCGACTCGGCGGCCATCCACCTGGGCGCCGCGCCGTTCTCGATCTACAACACCTACACGGCCGAGCAGATCGAGTACCTGGTGGGCGACGCCGGCAACTCGATCCTGGTGACCGAGAAGGCCTTCCTGGACACGATCCTCGCCGTGCGCGACAAGGTCGAGGGGATCGAGCACGTGGTGGTGGTCGACGGCGACGGCTCCGACGACACCCTCACCCTCGACGACGTCGAGGCCAAGGGCGACCCCGACCTCGACTACGAGGCCGGCTGGAAGGCGGTGAAGCCGGACGACATCCTCACCGTGATCTACACGTCGGGCACCACCGGGCCCCCCAAGGGCGTGCAGCTCACCCACGCGAACCTGGTGAGCGCGGTCAAGGGCATCGAGAACATGATCGACTTCCCCGAGGAGGGGAGGGTGATCTCCTGGCTTCCCTACGCGCACATCGCCGAGCGCGCGTGCAGCCACTACCTGCCGATCGTGCTCGGCTTCACCACCACCGACTGCCCCGACCCGCGACAGGTGGTGGCCTACCTGCCCGAGGTGCGGCCCACCTGGTTCTTCGCCGTTCCGCGCATCTGGGAGAAGCTCAAGGCCGCCATCGAGGCGGGGATCGAGCACGAGGAGGACCAGGACAAGAAGAAGGCCATGCAGGGCGCGATCGAGCTCGGCGTGAAGAAGGTGAGGATGGAGCAGGCCGGCGAGGAGATCCCCGAGGACATGGCCAAGCAGTACGCCGCGGCCGACGAGCAGATCTTCTCGAAGGTCCGCGAGCGCCTGGGCTTCGACAGGGCCGAGTCGGTCAACGTGGGGGCGGCGCCCACGCCGCCCGAGGTGATCGAGTTCTTCCACGCCATCGGCGTGCCGCTGGCCGAGCTGTGGGGGATGTCCGAGACCTGCGGCGCCGGCTGCATCAACCCGCCGGACAAGATCCGCATCGGCACCGTCGGCCCGCCCACGCCGGGGGTCGAGATCAAGCTCGCCGAGGACGGCGAGGTGATGGTCAAGGGCGGCGTGGTCATGTCGGGCTACCGCAACCTGCCCGACAAGACGAAGGAGACCTTCTCCGACGACGGCTGGCTGCTCACGGGCGACATCGGCGAGTGGGACGAGGAGGGCTACCTCAAGATCGTCGACCGCAAGAAGGAGCTGATCATCAACGCGGCGGGCAAGAACATGTCCCCGGCCAACATCGAGTCACACGTGAAGTCGGGGAGCCCGTTGATCGGCCAGGCGATCGCGATCGGCGACCGCCGTCCCTTCAACGTGGCGCTCATCACCCTCGACTCGGACTTCGCGCCCGGGTTCGCCCAGCAGCACGGGATCGAGGACGCCTCGTCCGAGTCGCTGGCGCAGTCCGACGCGGTGATCGAGGAGGTCCAGCGCGGGATCGACGCGGCCAACGAGAGCCTCGCGCGGGTCGAGCAGATCAAGAAGTTCAAGGTGCTGCCCACCGAGTGGGAGCCGGGAGGCGACGAGCTGACCCCGACGATGAAGCTCAAGCGCAAGCCGATCGGGGAGAAGTACGAGAAGGAGATAGAGGCGCTGTACGCGGAGTAGTCAATCGACGGAGGAGGAGAAGCGATGGCTGACAGTGGTGTGTATCGCGTGACCGAGGTGATCGGCCTGAGCAGCGAGGGCTGGGCGGAGGCGGCCGCAAACGCCGTGGCCACGGCCGCCAAGACGGTGCGCGACCTGCGCGTGGCCGAGGTCGTGCGCCAGGACGTGACGATCCAGGACGGCGGGGTCGTGAACTACCGCGTGCGCCTGGCGATCTCGTTCAAGTACGAGTCGGGCGAGTAGGAGCGTGGGCGGGGCGACGCTGCCGGGCGGCGCCCGCCGCCCGGCGATCCGGTGACACCCCGCATCCCCACTCCGCTGGACCAGCTGGTGGGCCTGCCCGCCGAGCTGCTGGCCGTGCTCCGGGTCCTGCCCGAGCTCGCCGAGCGCACCGCGGCCATGGAGGAGCACACCGCCGTGCTCGAGGAGATGTCGAAGACCATGGACAGCGTGGCCGCGGACACGAGCGCGCTGCCCGAGCTGCGCAAGGACATGGCCCGCGTCGCCGAGACCACCTCGGTCCTCGAGCCGATGGACGGCCGCATGGCGAACATCGAGGAGGCCATGCCGGTGCTGGTGGAGGTGCAGCAGCACCTGGCGCGGGTGCCCGACGCGCTCGAGAGCCTCGAGGGGCGGATGGAGGAGCTCACCAAGCTGCTCGAACGCTTCCTGGGGTCCGTTGACCAGCTGTCCTCGAGCGTGGAAACGCTGCACGAGGCGGTGGGCCCGCTCGGGCGCATCGCCGGCCGCCTGCCGGGCCAGCAGAAGAACGGCTAGCCGCCAGGCGCCCGATACCCTCAGGGCATGGCCTCCAAGCGGCAGATCGACGTCGGCGGGGTGAAGATCGGCGGCGGAGCGCCCGTCGCCGTGCAGTCGATGACCAAGACCGAGACGGCCGACCTCGAGGCCACCATGCGCCAGATCCGCGCCATCGCGGACGCGGGGGCGGACCTCGTGCGCTGTGCGGTGCCGCGCGACAAGGACATCGACGCCCTCAAGCGCATCGTCGTGGAGTCGCCGATACCCGTGATCGCGGACATCCACTTCAACCACACCCTCGCGCTGAAGGCCATCGACGCCGGCGCCCACTGCATCCGCCTCAACCCGGGCAACATCGGCGGCCCGGAGAAGGTGGGGGAGGTGGCCGAGCGCGCCAGGGCCGCGGGCACGCCCGATGCGCATCGGCGTCAACTCCGGCTCGCTGCCGCGCCACCTGCACGACCTCGAGCGCGAGAACCCGGTCGAGGCCCTGGTCACCGCCGCCACGGAGTTCGTGGCCCTGATGGAGCGCCTCGACTTCGAGGACTTCAAGGTCTCGATCAAGTCCACCAGCGTGCCGAACACGATCGCGTCGAACCGGCTGCTCTCCGAGCGCATCGACTACCCGCTGCACCTGGGGATCACCGAGGCCGGGACGAAGTGGACCGGATCGCTCAAGTCGGCGGTCGGGCTCGGAACGCTGCTGGCCGACGGCGTGGGGGACACGATTCGCATCTCGCTCTCCACCTTCCACGCGGAGGAGGAGGTCAAGGTGGCCTGGGAGATCCTCAAGGCGCTCAAGCTGCGCGAGCGCGGCCCGGTGCTGATCGCCTGCCCGACCTGCGGGCGCCTGCAGTTCGACATGGACACGGTCGTGGCCGACATCGAGCAGCGCCTCGAGGCCTACGACGAGCCGATCGAGGTGGCCGTGCTCGGGTGCGCGGTGAACGGGATCGGCGAGGCCTCCCACGCCGACTTCGGCATCACGGGCGCCAAGAACGAGGGCCTGATCTTCGCGCACGGCGAGCCGCTGAGGAAGGTCCCCCAGGACGATCTGGTGGACGCGCTGTTCGCCGAGATCGACCGCTCGCTGAAGATCGGGCGGGTGGAGCGCGACGAGGCCGAGGTGGCCGAGGGCGCCGCCTGGCTGGCCAAGATCGAGGAGGAGAACGCGGGGGAGATGACGCCCGAGCGGATGGCCGCCCTCGAGGCCAAGGCGGCCACCGACGAGGCGCTCGCCGGCGCCACCGAGCTGCCGATGGCGGCCCCCAAGGCCGCCCGGGAGCGCACGAAGCTCGACGAGGGCGCCTCGCCCACGGCGGGCCGGCGCTTCACGCGCGCCTGAGGAGCTCCCGCAGCTCGGCCAGCATCTGGCGCGGGGTCTTCGACGACGTCGCCGTAGGTGTAGCGGCGGAACTCGTCGCCGCGGGCCCTGGCATCACGCGCCCTGCGGTGGTCGCGCTCCCAGGTGTGGCGAGAGCCGTGGTAGCGATAGCTGTCGAGCTCGACAGTGAGGCGGTAGCGGGCCCAGCGGCAGTCGACCCGGTAGCCGCCCTCCCTGCGGTTGGTCCGCGGCAACGGGAGGCCGGCGTCCCGGAGCCGCTGCAAGAAGGCTCGCTCGAGCCTGCTGAGGGTGACATTGACATCGCCCCGCAGGACCCTCCGTAGCGTGCCCGCCCCGGTCGCCTTGGGACGGCGCGCGAGCACCGCCTCGACGTGAGCCGGGGTGATCCGGTACCGAACGCCGGCTTCGTGGCACGCGCGAGCCAGGTCTTCCTCCGAGAGCCGGCCCGCAAGGTCTACGAGCACGTATGGGACGGTCATGATCGGGATGCCGCGCCACGTCGTGGTGTCCCGGGGTTCGAGCGTGCGCGAACGCCGTGTCGTTGACCCCTCTCACTTGCCGCTCGGTCCGGGTTGTGACCTCCGGTTGAGGCGGCAAGCCCTTGACCAGGCCGTACAGGTGTGCAGCCGCTTGGCCGGAGAGCGCGTCGCCGTCGCCGCACGCTCGTACTGCGGCGAGGTAGGTGGCTTCCAGGCTCGGCGCGCGATGCCCGACGCGGTAAACGCCGCGGTGCACGCGGACGAGTCCCCCGCAGGCGAGCCGATGCTGGATCTCGTCTGCGGTGAGCCCGGCGGCAAGGGCCTGCGCCCGGGTCACCACCCCATGTGAGGCGGACGCCAACTCCCCGAGAATCCTCTCTACCGTCCTGCCTTGTAGGGCCACCAGCCCCTAAAGCCAGGACGGCACGCTGGTTCGCCCCCCTCGCCCCTAGACTCGCCGCCGTGACCCGGCTCACCACCTACCTCCTGCCCACGGAGAAGGAGGCCCCGGCCGACGCCGAGGCGCTCTCGCACAAGCTGCTGGTCCGCGCCGGGCTCGCGCGCCAGCTCGGCGCCGGCATGTGGACCTATCTCCCCGCCGGCTGGCGGGCGCACCGCAGGGCCGAGCAGATCGTGCGCGAGGAGATCGACGCCATCGGCGGCCACGAGATGCTCATGCCCGTGCTCCAGCCCGCGGAGCTGTGGCAGCGCTCCGGGCCGCTACGCCATCGACGAGCTCTTCAAGCTCGAGGACCGCAAGGGCGCGCCGCACGTGCTCGCCCTCAGCCACGAGGAGGCGCTGACCTTCCACGTGGCGCGCGAGGTGCGCTCGTACCGCGACCTGCCGCTGATCCTCTACCACTTCCAGGTCAAGGAGCGCGACGAGCCACGGCCCCGCGCCGGGATCCTGCGCACGCGCGAGTTCATCATGAAGGACTCCTACAGCTTCGACCGCGACGAGGAGGGCCTGGCGGCGTCGTACGAGAAGCACGTGGGGGCCTACGACCGGATCTTCGAGCGCTCCGGGCTGGAGTGGTACAGCGTGGAGTCCGACGTGGGGATGATGGGCGGCATCGGGGCCCACGAGTACATGGCTCCGTGCGCGGCGGGCGAGAACGACGTGGCGCTCTCGGACGCCGGCTACGCGGCCAACGTGGAGGTGGCCAGCGCCACGCCGCAGGCGGTGGAGGGAGCGCCCGAGGCGCTCGCCGCGCCGGAGCCGGTCGAGACGCCGGGCGCCAGGACGATCGAGCAGGTCTGCTCGCAGCTGGGCGTGCCGCCCGGAGCGCTCGTGAAGGCGCTGCCCATGGTCGTCGAGGGCGGCGAGCCGCTGCTCGTGGTCGTGCGCGGCGACCACCGGCTCAACGAGATCAAGCTCGCCAACGCGCTGGGAAAGCCGGCGCGCGCGGCCTCCCAGGACGAGGTCGAGGGCCTGTTCGGGGCGCCCGCCGGCTTCATCGGCCCCGTCGGCGCCCGCGTGGAGGTGCTGGCCGACGACGCCCTGCGCGGGGCGGCCGGCCTCGTGACCGGCGCCAACGAGCCCGATCGCCACCTGCGCGGCGTGGAGGCGGGGCGCGACTTCCAGGCCCGCTTCGCCGACGTGAGGACGGTCGAGGCGGGCGACACCTGCCCGGGCGGCGGCACCATCCGCATCGAGCCGGCCATCGAGGTGGGCAACATCTTCAAGCTCGGGACCCGCTACTCCGAGCCGCTCGGGGCCACCTACCTGGACGAGGACGGCACCGAGAAGCTGATCTGGATGGGCTCCTACGGCATCGGGCCCGCCCGGATCATCGCCGCGGCGGTGGAGCAGTTCGCCGACGAGGCGGGGATCTCGTGGCCCCGGTCGCTGGCGCCGTTCGACGTGGAGCTGGTGACCCTCGGCAAGGAGGGCGAGGAGGCGCGCACGGTGGCCGACGACCTCTACTCGAAGCTGCGCGATCAGGGCCTCGACGTGCTCTACGACGACCGCGCCGCGAGCGCCGGGGAGAAGTTCGCCGACGCCGAGCTCCTGGGGTGTCCGCTGCGGCTCACCGTGGGTCGCCGCGGCCTCGAATCGGGGGAGCTCGAGGCGCAGGTCCGAAGGGGCCGGGAGAAGCGTTCCTTGCCTCTCTCGGAGGCGGCGCAAGGTACCCTCGACCTATGGCGCGAGCTGCCCTGACCAAGAAGCGCCTGCTTGGAATAGACCGTTCCGGCGGGCCGCCGCCGGGCACCCAGAGGGGTGAGCCGCTGCGGCCGTTCACGATCCCCAACGCCGTCTCCTACCTGCGACTGGCGCTGATTCCCGTGTTCATGGTGGTCGCCTACGCCTCCGACGGGCGGGACGTGGGCGCCGCCGTCATCTACTTCCTCGTGGCGTGGGGCGACCAGCTCGACGGCCTGCTCGCCCGCCTCACCGGGCAGTACAGCCGCCTGGGCGCTCTGCTGGACCCGCTGACCGACCGCGCGCTGGTGCTGGCGGGCGTGATCGTGTGCTTCGAGTTCGAGCTGCTTCCGCGCTGGGCCCTGCTCGTGCTGGCCGCCCGCGAGCTGTTCATGCTCGGCCTCAGCCAGTACGGCCTGCGCCACGGCATGGACCTGCAGATCAACATGATCGGCCGCTGGGCGGTGTGGCCCGTGATGTTCGCCGTCTTCCTCACGCTGCTCACCGAGACCTGGGTGGCCGAGGTCTCGCTCTACATCGGTCTCGGGATGACGCTTGCAGCCACCGCGATCTACGTGCGGGCAGGGATACGCTTCTCGCGGGCGAAGACAAGACCCTCAAGCTCGACTTGACGGCTCGGTCTATACTCGCTGCTCTTGCCGTGAGCCCCACCTAATCGCCGAAAGGACTCGCCCTACCGCCATGGACACCTTTCCGGACCTCGGAGCGCTCTCCGACCTCGAGCTGAAGGACATGATTCAGCAGCTCACGGAGGACGAGCAGGAGGTCTCCTACCAGCGGCGCATCCTTCACGGGAAGATCGACATCCTGCGCGCGGAGCTGGTGAACCGCCTGCGCAAGAAGCACGAGGACGGCGAGTCGGCCATCACGGGCGCGGACGTGCAGCAGCTCACCGACATCCTTTCGGGCAAGGCGATCCCCGGGGACCCCGAGGCCGGGTAGCTTCCCGTGCACTGCCCCGAGTGCGGCTTCGCCAACGCCGAGGGCGCGAACTACTGTCAGAAGTGCGGCTCCTTCCTGGCCGCAGCCGCCTCGGCCGAGGGTGACACGACCGCGGCCTACGAGCTCGACGAGACCGGCGAGCTCAAGCCGGTCGACATCGAGCAGGTTTCGGCCGAGGGCGCCACGCTCGCGATCCGCTCCGGTGGCGGCCGGGCGGGGGAGGTCTTCAAGGTCGGCGGGGAGCGCATGACCATCGGCCGCAGCCCCGACGCCGAGGTCTTCCTCGACGACGTGACCGTGTCGCGCAACCACGCGCTGCTGGTCCGCCGCCGCGACGGCCTCTACGTGGACGATCTCGGCTCGCTCAACGGCACCTACGTGAACCGGCGCCGCATCGAATCGCACAAGCTCGGCAGCGGCGACGAGCTGCAGGTGGGCAAGTACAAGCTCACCTACCTGGAGCGATGAGCGCCGATCCCGATCTGGACGCCGCCCGCGAGGCCGGCGGCGCCGTGCAGCGGCAAGGCGCTGACGATCGGCGCCGTCTGCAAGCAGCTCGAGCGCGAGTTCCCGGACATCTCGATCTCGAAGATCCGCTACCTCGAGGACCAGAAGCTGCTCACCCCACGGCGCACCGCGGGCGGCTACCGGCTCTTCGCCCCCGCCGACGTGGTGCGCCTGCGCACGATCCTGCGCCTCCAGCGCGACGAGTTCCTGCCGCTGCGGGTGATCCGCCAGGAGCTGGCCTCCGGCCGCGCCGAGTCCGAGGACATCGCCGAGGGGGACGGCGTCGGAGCCCCGCGCGCTGCGCCGGGCCACGGTGAACATGCGCTCGGGGGGCTCGCTCTACCGGCTCGAGGAGGTGCTCGACGACACGGGCGCCGACGCCGCGCTGGTCAAGGAGCTGGAGGAGTACGGCGTGATCAAGGGCGAGAAGCGAGACGGCGAGATGCTCTACGACGACACCGAGCGCGAGATCGTGCGGGCCACCGCGGAGCTCAAGCGCTTCGGCGTGGGGGGACGCAACCTGCGGGTGTTCCGCACCTCGGCCGACCGCGAGGCGGCCCTGCTCGAGCAGATCCTCGCGCCGTCGCTGCGCTCCCGCAACCCCGAGCGCCGCAAGGAGGCGATGCAGGCGCTGGAGGACCTCGCGACCACGGCCTCCTACCTCAAGCACCTGCTGCTGATCCGCGACCTGCGCAAGATCGCGAAGTGACCGCAGGACAGTCGCGGAGGCCCTCCGCGGCCACGTCCGCGACATCCCCGACTTCCCCAAGCCGGGGATCGTCTTCAAGGACATCACGCCGCTGTTCCTCGACGCGCAGGCGCTGCGCGACGCCACCGAGGCGCTGGCCGACTACGCCGAGTCGGTGCGAGGCCGAGTTCGTGGTGTCCGCCGAGGCGCGCGGGTTCGTGCTCGGCGGGGCCGTGGCCGTGCAGACCGGCGCGGGGTTCATCCTGGCCCGCAAGCCGGGCAAGCTGCCCTCGACGACCGACTCGGTCGAGTACCAGCTCGAGTACGGGGTCGACACCCTCGAGATGCACAGCGACTCCCTGCGCGGCGGGGCCCGGGTGCTGGTGCACGACGACCTCCTGGCGACGGGTGGCACCGCCGGGGCGCTGTGCGACCTCGTGGAGGGGGCAGGCGCCAAGGTGGCCGGCTGCGCCTTCGTCGTCGAGCTGGACTTCCTCGGCGGCCGCGACCGGCTCGCGCCGCACGACGTGCACAGCCTCATCTCCTACGCCGAGGAGTAGCTGGGATGCCCATGATCAGCCGCTCGCGCACGGTCCCCGCCGCTCCCGAGCGCATCTGGTCGGTCGTGGCCGATCCCTGGCGCTGGCCGAGCTGGTGGCCCAACGTGGACGCGGGTGGAGGACGCCTCACGGGAGGCCTGGACCGCCGTGCTCACGAGCCCCAAGGGCGGCCGCACCCTGCGCGCCGACTACACGCTGGTCGACGTCGGACCATCCGCGTCGCCTGCGCTGGCGCCACGAGGTCGAGGAGTCGCCCGTTCGAGCGCATCTTGTCCTCGTCGGTCACCGAGCTCGAGCTCGAGCCCGCCGAGCCGGGCGAGACCGAGGTCCGCCTGACCGCCCACCTGGGCCTGCGCGGCTTCTCCCGCTTCGGCGGGTTCCAGGTGAGCCGCGCCACCCGGCGCCAGTTCGACGGCGCCCTGCACGGGCTGGCCGAGCTGGCCGAGGGCTGGAGGGCCGAGCGGTGAGCTGGTGGGGGTGGGGCGAGGACGCCGGCGCCATCACGCTGCCCGACGCGGCGGCGTCGATGCTGCGGGCCGAGCTCGGCCTCGACGGCTCGGAGAGCGGCGAGCGGGTGGAGCTGGAGGAGGTGCGCCTGCGCCGACCGGCGCTCGGCGACGCCGCCCGCCGGCGCCTCGAGCGAGGCCGTGGGAGAGGAGGGACGTGCGCGACGACCACCTGAGCCGCGTGAGCCACGCCGCCGGCAGGAGCTACCCGGACCTCGTGCGGGTGCGCTCGGGCGACGCGCTCGGGCGCGCCCGACGCGGTGGTGCTCCCCGTCGGCGCGCCGGAGGTGGCGGCCGTGCTCGCGGCCTGCGCCGAGGCCGGGGTCGCCGTGATCCCGTTCGGCGGGGGCACGAGCGTGGTGGGCGGGGTCGAGGCGCTGCGCGGCGCGCCACGCGGCGGCCGTCTCCCTCGACCTGCGGCGGATGGACGCGGTACTCGGCGCTCGACCGCACGTCGCTCACCGCCCCGCTCGAGCCCGGCATCATCGGGCCCGCGCTGGAGCAGCGGCTGGCCGCGGAGGGGCTCACGCTCGGGCACTTCCCGCAGTCGTTCGAGTTCTCCACCGTGGGCGGGTGGGTGGCCACCCGCTCCGCCGGCCAGGCCTCCACCGGCTACGGGCGCATCGACGAGCTGGTGGAGGCGGTCGAGATGCAGACCCCGGCCGGCCCGCTCGGCACCCGCGACGTGCCGGCCTCCGCGGCGGGGCCGTCGCTGCGCGAGCTGGTGGTGGGCTCCGAGGGCATGCTCGGCGTGATCACCTCGGCCACGCTCGCGGTCCGCCCGGCGCCCGAGTCAGCGCCACTACGAGGGCTGGTCGTTCAAGACCTTCGAGGAGGGCGTCGAGGCCCTGCGCGCGATGGAGCAGGCGGGCGCCTCCCCGGACGTGGCCCGCCTCTCGGACGAGGAGGAGACGCGCCTCACGAAGGCGCTGGGCTCGAGCGGCAGCCTGGCCGAGAAGGCCGGCAACCGCTACCTCGGCCTGCGCGGCCACGAGGCAGGCCTGCCTCGCGTTCACGGGCTTCGAGGGCGAGCCGGACGACGTGGCTCGCCGCCGCGGCCGCGCCGCCGAGCTCCTGCGCGCCGCCGGGGGGCTCTCGCTCGGCGAGCGGCCCGGACGGGCCTGGCTGCGCGGGCGCTTCGCGGCGCCGTACCTGCGCGACGACCTGCTCGACCGCGGCGTGATGGTGGAGACGCTCGAGACGGCCACCACCTGGAGCGCCCTCCCGGCCCTCTACGAGGCGGTCGGCGAGGCGCTGCGCGAGGCCCTCGGCGCGCGCGGCACGCAGCCGCTCGGTGATGTGCCACGTCTCGCACCTCTACCCCTCGGGGGCGTCGCTGTACTTCACCTACATCGCCCGCCAGGAGCGAGGCTCGGAGCTCGACCAGTGGCGCGCCGCCAAGCAGGCGGCCGGCGACGCGATCATGGCCCACGGCGGGACGATCACCCACCACCACGCGGTGGGGCGCGATCACGCCCCGTGGATGGAGGCCGAGGTGGGGGCGCTCGGTATCGACGTGCTCCGCGCCGTGAAGGAACGCGTGGACCCGTCGGGGATCATGAACCCGGGCAAGCTGCTGCCCGAGGGACGCCTGATCAGGGAGCGGTCTCGGTCTGCGGGCGCCGGCTGCGGCGCCTGCCCGTGGTGGTGCCGGCGCCCTCGGGCTCGGCCTCGTGAACTCGTCGAAGCTGCCCGCGCAGCACCGAGTCGCCCGAGTGCTCCTTCGGGCCGGTGACCGGCTCGCGCGAGATGTCGATGAACTTGTACTTCTCGAAGCCGTCGGGGAGCTCCTGGCGCCCCGTGAACACGCCCTGGCGGTCGGCCACCTGGGCGCCGACCGAGCAGCGCGTCGTCGTCGGAGTTGTAGAGCCAGACCTCGTAGGCCTCGTTTCGCTCGTTCTGGGGCAGGCGCGCCTGCACCACGAGCTGCAGGACGTCTCCGTTGGCCACGATCCCGGCCTGGCCGCGTGGCGTTGGCGTCGCCCTCGAGGGCCTCGACCGGCCTCAGCGGCAGCTGGCCGACGAGGCGGGCCTGCGCTGGCCGGCGCCCTGGGTGTCCGCACCGCCGCCGGAGGACGCGGCCTCCGAGTCGTCGTCGCCGGTCAGCACGCCGACCGGCCAGACGAACACGACCAGGGCGAGCAGCAGCGCGGCCGCCGCCCCCAGGCCCACGAGCCGCCGGCGCTTGACGGCCGCCTGCGCCTCGGGCGAGAGCTCGCGCGCGTGGCGCGGCGCTCCCGCGCGGCTCCCGCGGCTCGCGCGGCTCGCGACGCTTGCGCTCGGGCCGGCCGTCGCCCTCGGGGATCGTCGGGATGTCCTTCTCGCCGTAGAACTGCTCGAGCGAGTCCAGCACCGAGCGGGCCCAGCCGCGGGCGGCCTCGGAGCGGCGCAGGTGGCCGCGGGTGGCCGTGACCTCGGGACCGGACTGCTGGTTGAGCAGGTAGTCGGCGAGCTGGCCGTGCCAGTCGTCGTCCACCGCGGCGGCGCTCACCGGCGACAGGCGCACGAGCGCCTGCGCGGGCGAGGTCGCGCACGCGGGTGGTGGAGATGCCGAGCATGTCGCTCAGCTGGTCGTAGCTCTGCCCCTGCTTGAGGACGAGCTCGATGATCGCCCGCTGCTCGGCGGAGAGCTGGTCGAAGGTGGCCATGAGCGGGGAAAGATAGCCTGCCCGTATGACGGAACCGTCCGACCTGGCCTCGCGCATGGGCGACGACGCTCGACGGCGCCCTCGGCTTCGAGCTGATCGAGGCCTCCGAGGACCGCGTCACGCGGGCGCTTCGAGGTGATCGACGCGCGTGCGCCAGCCGATGGGCATCGTCCACGGCGGGGCCTACGCCGCGATGGCCGAGACGCATGGCCTCGGCCACCACCTACCTGCACGTCCAGCCCGACGGGAGCATCGCGGTGGGACAGTCCAACCACACGAGCTTCCTGCGCCCGGTCGCCGAGGGGACGGTGCACGCCGAGGGCAGGCGCCGCCACCGCGGGCGCACCACCTGGATCTGGGACGTCGACTTCACCGACGACGAGGGCCGGCTGTGCGCGATCTCGCGCGTGACGATGGCGGTGCCGGCGCCGCCGGCTAGCTCCGGTCAGCAGCCCGGAGGCGGCGCTCGGGCGGCGGCTGGGCGCGCGTCTCGTAGCGATTGGTGATCGGCAGCCGCCGGTCGCGGCCGAAGGCCTTGGTGGAGATGCGGATGCCCGGCGGGGCCTGGCGGCGCTTGTACTCGGCGCGGTCGACCATCCGGATGACCCGCTCGACCTCCTCGGCGCGGTGGCCCCGGGCGACGAGCTCGGCGGCGTCGAGGTCCTGCTCCACGTAGCCGGCGAGGATCGCGTCGAGCACCTCGTAGGGGGGCAGCGAGTCGTCGTCGAGCTGCTCCGCGCGCAGCTCCGCGGACGGCGGGCGCTCGAGCACCGACGCCGGCACCAGCTCGCGTCCCTCGTGCTCGTTGCGCCAGCGCACCAGGCGGTAGACCCACTCCTTGAACACGTCCTTGAGCACCGCGAAGCCGCCCGGCCATGTCGCCGTAGAGCGTGGCGTAGCCCACCGACAGCTCGGACTTGTTGCCGGTGGTGAGCACGAGCCAGCCGAACTTGTTGGACAGCGCCATCACCAGGTTGCCGCGGATGCGCGCCTGGAGGTTCTCCTCGGTGAGGTCGGTGTCGTGCTCGGCGAACGCCTCGCTCAGCAGGCCCTCGTAGGCTGGCCATCGGCTCCTCGATCGGCAGCTCGATCAGCTCGGCGCCGAGGTTGCGGGCGATCGCCCGGGCGTCGGCCTGCGTGCCCTCGGAGGAGTAGGGCGAGGGCATCGTCACGCAGGTCACCCGCTCGGGCCCCAGCGCATCCACGGCCACGAGCGCCACCAGCGCGGAGTCGATGCCGCCGGAGAGCCCGATCACCACGCGGTCGAAGCCGTTCTTGTCGCACGTAGTCGCGCAGGCCGGTGCGCAGCGCGGCGTACACCTCCTCCTCGGGCGCCGAGCAGCTCGGCCACCGGGCCGCCCACCTCGCTCGGGGCGCGTCTCGACGGTGAACGAGCCCAGCGTCGCGGCCCGGCGCGCCCCGAGCGCTCCGCGCAGCACCGCGGCGCGGTGGCGGGGGTCGCGCAGGCGGGCGGCGTCGACCGCGCCCGGGTCCACGGTGCAGAGCGAGAGCGCCTCCTCGAACTGCGGCGCGCGGGCCAGCACCTCGCCGTCCTGGTCGATCACGACGCTGTGGCCGTCGAACACCAGCTCGTCCTGGCCGCCGACCGTGTTGCAGAGCAGCACCGACGCGATGTTGTCGCGGGCGCGCTGCACGAGCATCCGCTCGCGCTCGATGCCCTTGCCGGCGTGGTAGGGCGAGGCGCGAGAGGTTCAGGATCATCTGGGCGCCGGCGAGCGCCTCGGAGGTGGCGGGCGGCCCGGGCTCCCAGATGTCCTCGCAGATCGGTGAGGCCGATCGGGATGCCGTTCAGCTCGATCAGCGCGGGGCGGCGCCGGCCTGGAAGTAGCGCTGCTCGTCGAACACCCCGTAGTTGGGCAGGTGCACTTGCGGTAGACGGCGGCCACCTGGCCGTCGGCGAGGACCGCCGCGGCGTTGTACACGTCGTCCGCCCGCTCGGGGAAGCCCACCAGCGCGACGATGCCGTGCACGCCCGCGGCCAGCTCCTCGCAGCGCGGCGCCGGCGGCGTCGAGGAAGTGGGTCTTCAGCAGCAGGTCCTCCGGCGGATAGCCCGTGAGGCACAGCTCGGGGAAGACCACCAGCGGTGCGCCGGCGTCGCGCGCCTGCGCGGTGAGCGAGGAGATGCGCCTGGCGTTGCCGGCGATGTCGCCCACCGTGGGGTTGATCTGCGCGAGCGCGACGCGCAGGGGCTCGGGCGGCGTGCTCATCGCTCCCATTCTGGGTCAACAGCCGAGGGTCAGGTCCAGGTAGCGCGAGCCGCTGTCCGGTGGTCGAAGTGCCACCACTCGCGGCGGTAGTTGGTGAAGCCGAAGCGCTCCATGGCGCGCACGAGGATCAGGCGGTTGCGCAGGATCCGCCCGCGCGCGTTGAGGGTGTTCGCGCGCGGGCCCAGGTCGTCGTAGGGGCCCATCCGCAGCCGCTTTCCGTCGCGTCGCCGCACGAGCGTGAGGTCCACGGCGCTGCCGAGGTTGTGGTTGCTGCGCCGCGCGATGTAGGTGCCCACCAGGTGGCCGCGTCCGGTGCGCTGCGCCCAGCGCACCAGCGCGCGCGAGCCGCGCGCGCGGGCGGTAGGCGTCGAAGATCGACAGGCCCAGCCCGCGGCGGCGCAGCCGGCGCTGCACCCGGCCCAGGTCGCGGGCGACGGGCTCGCGCATCAGCGCCCACGGCCGGCAGTACCCGGGGAGGCGCCTGCCGGTCACGTTGCGCGTGGTGGCGTAGCGGATGTCGAGGGCTGACGCCCGGGCCGTAGCGGTGCACGTCCACGAGCCCCGCGCGGCGGTGGGCGGGGCCCCCCGCCTCGTCCGGCGCGGCCAGGGCGGTGGCCGCCCCGCCGGCGCCCAGGCAGCGCGATCGCGCCCATCCAGGCCAGCGCCCGGAGCACTGCGCTAGTCCCCGACGTCGGCCACGGTCGCGCCCGTGCAGCGGACCAGTTCGCGCGGGTCCACGGCGAACAGGCTGTGACCGTCCCCGGCGGCCGCCCAGACCTGCTCGTGGCGCAGGAGCGACTCGTCGAGCACCACGGGCAGCCCGTGGCCGAAGGGCGGCACGCCGCCCACCGCGAAGCCGGTGGCGGCCCTCACCTGGTCCGGGCTGGCCTGGGTGATCTCGGCCGCGTCGAGCACGTCGGCCAGCCGGGAGGGGTCGACCCGGTGGGCGCCCGAGGCGATGCACAGCACGGGGTCGCCGTCCGCCAGGAACACGAGCGACTTGGCGATCTGCGACTCGTCGCAGCCCACGGCGCCGGCCGCCTCCTGGGCGGTGGCGGTCGAGCGGTCGAGCGTCTGGACCTCCACGTCGAGCCCGAGCTCGCGCGCCGCGTCGATGACCTTGTCGCGCACCGGGCGCTCAGACGACCCGTGCGGTCTCGTCGCGCACTTCGGGCGGGGGAGCCGTGGACAGCTCGACCCCGGCCGCGTCGGCCAGCTCGGCGAGCGACTCGTAGAGGTCGTGCGCGAGGTCGTCGAGGTCCCACAGCACGTCGTAGTCGCCCACGAGGCCGAAGTTCATCTGCCCGTCGTAGCTCATGATCGCGATGCCGAGGCCCTGGTTCTTGGCCAGCGGGACCATCGGGAACGGGTCCAGCGCGCGGCGGCCCATCAGGTAGAGCGGGAACTGCGGCCCGGGCACGTTGGTCACCACGAGGTTGAAGAAGCGCTGGCGGCTCATCAGCCGCGCCGCCTGGCCCATCACCGTGGGCGGCGCGAAGCCCGACAGGTCGGTCAGCACCTGGGCGCCGACCGCCTGGCCGCCCTCCTTGAGGCCCTTCATCTGCTCGCGCACGATGTCCAGGCGGGCCACCGGCTCCTGGCACCACACCGGCAGCGGCGCGTAGATCGCCGCCACCTGGTTGCCGAGGTCCCCGCGCTGGTCGTCCGAGCGCACGCTCACCGGCACCATCGCCTTCAGCTCGAGACCGTCCGTGCGCTGGCCGCGGCGGCGCAGATGGCGACCGAGGGCGCCCGCCACCGCCGACGAGCACGACGTCGTTGACCGTGCCGCCCAGCTCGTTCTTGATCGCCTTCACGTCCGCGAGGTCGGTCCGCACCCAGGTGAAGCGCCGGTGGGGCCCGATCGGCGCGTTGTAGGGGCTGGGGGGAGCCGGGCTCATGCCGGCCCAGGCCATGGCGCCCACGCCGGCGGCGGCGTGCACCACGCCCGAGGCGATCTGGCGCGGCGCGCGCAGCAGCGAGCGCACGGTGCGCACCGCCTCGCCGGGGATCGTGGCGCGCTCGACGAGCGCCTCGCCGAGCAGCTGGGCGCCGGAGGGCAGCGGCCGCGGCAGCCAGCGCCGGCCCGGATCGGTGGGGGCGGCCGGCTCGGGCGAGGTGTCGAAGAGCACGGTGAGGATGTCCACGCCCGAGATGCCGTCCACGAGCGAGTGGTGGGTCTTGGAGAGCACGGCGAAGCGGTCGTCCTCGAGGCCCTCGACGATCCAGATCTCCCACAGCGGCTTGTCGCGGTCGAGCTGCTGGGCGAAGACGCGGCCGGCGAGGGCGCGCAGCTGGTCCTCGGAGCCGGGGGAGGGCAGCGCCGTGGCGCGCACGTGGTAGCGGAGGTTCAGGTGGGGGTCGTCGACCCACCGCGGGCGCCCCTGGCCGAGCGGCACGAAGGCCAGCTTCTGGCGGT